>CAVXGJ010000008.1:0-314858 GCA_963761285.1 uncultured Actinomycetota bacterium
GAAGACGTCGACGTGCACGTGGTCGCGGTGCTCGAGGATCGCCCGGTCGCCGGAGCTCGTCGGGCGGGTCGTAGTCGCGCCAGCCGTCGCCCGACCGGCCGGCGTCCAGATCCGGTCGTCGAAGATGACGGTCTGGATCTCGAGCCGGTCGGCCTGGGCGACGAGGTAGTGCGCGATCGCCCAGCCGCGGCTCTTGTTGGCGGCGCTGATCGGCCGCACGAAGATGTCGACCGCGCGGCCCTCGTAGTGGGCCGAGCCCGCCATGTGACCGGTCGTCACGCCGCCGGGCGCGAACCCGCCCAGCGGCGAGGTCACCGAAGACGCTCGGAGACCTCGCGGCGTACGACGTCGGCGCGCGCGGTCAGGCCGGCGTCGGTGAGCCGGTCGCGGTCGCCTCGGCGGCGTCGCCGTCGAGGTCGGCAGCTGAAGGCGTGCGGCGAGTTGCCGGTCAGCGCGGAGGCGAGGACGCGGGCGTCGGCCTCGTGGTCGGCGTACGCCTCGGGGAAGCCCGAGCGCTGCACCTCCTGCGCGGCGACGGTGACCCGCATCGTCTCGTAGCCGTCGACCTTCGTCCAGGGCGTCGTAGAACGCGTTGGTCGCGTAGAACGGGTCGAGGACCTCGCGCCTCGGTGCCCCAGCCCTGCGACGGGCGCTGCTGGAAGAGCCCGAGCGAGTCGCGGTCGCCGGCTCGAGGTTGTAGAGCTTCGACTCCTGGTAGGCCGTCGCCAGCGCGATCGTCGCCGCCCGCGCCGGCATGCCGCGCTGGACCGAGATCGCGGTGATCAGGGCGGCGTTCTCGGCCTGCTCGGTGCTCAGCGTGACGCGTGCGGCCGTCGACCGTCGGCGGTGCACTGGTCGGGCTGGAGCAGCGGCACGACGTCGCCGCAGCATGCCGTACGCCGACCGCGGCCACGACGCCGACAGCGGCCAGGCCGACGAGCGGCCACGCCGTGCGAGTCCTCATGCCGCGAGTGTCCGGCCTGCACCAGTGCGGCGGGTGGGCGCCGTCGGGCGACAGCGGCGTCAGTTGCGCGTGCAGCGCGGCGTTGAGCGCGATGCCGTCGCTCTTCCACGGCACGGCCTCGATCGCGCCGGTGACCGAGTTGCGGCGGAAGAGCACGTTGCTCGGCGCCGGAGAGCTCGAGCGCCTTGACCACCTCGGCTTGCCGTCCAGGTCGGCGACGGTGACCTTGGTGCCGGCGGTGACGTAGCAGCCGGCCTCGACGACGCAGTCGTCGCCGAGCGAGATCCCGATGCCGGCGTTGGCGCCGAGCAGGCAGCGCTCGCCGATCGAGATGACCTCCTTGCCGCCGCCCGACAGGGTGCCCATGATCGAGGCGCCGCCGCCGACGTCGGAGCCGTCGCCGACCACGACGCCGGCGGAGATCCGGCCCTCGACCATCGAGGCGCCGAGCGTGCCGGCGTTGTAGTTGACGAAGCCCTCGTGCATCACGGTGGTGCCCTCGGCGAGGTGGGCGCCGAGGCGGACCCGGTCGGCGTCGGCGATCCGGACGCCGGTCGGCACGACGTAGTCGACCATCCGCGGGAACTTGTCGACGCCGAACACGGTGACGTGCTGGCCGGCGGCGCGCAGCCGGGCCCGGGTGGGCTCGAAGCCCTCGACCGCGCACGGGCCGGCGGAGGTCCACACGACGTTGGTGAGCAGGCCGAAGACGCCGTCGAGCGATTGATCGGTGCGGGCACGACCAGGCGCGTGCGACAGCAGGTGCAGGCGCAGCCAGACGTCCTCGGTGGAGGTCGGGGCGGCCTGCGAGGTCGGCGATCTCGACCAGGCGCACCTCGCGGCGTACGCCGCGGGCCTCGTCGGTGCCCGCGAGCGGCCGTCAGCTCGGCCGGGCGCCTCGCGCCGTCCGGCGCGCCGCCGAGCGCGGGCGACGGGGAACCAGACGTCGAGGACGGTGCCGTCGCGCGTCGAGGGTGGCGAGGCCGTGGCCCCAGGCAGCGGTGGGTCGTCACGGCGGTCACAGCCTAGGCGGCGAGGCGGTGCCTACTGGCCGGTGCGGCCGTCGATGCACTCGCGGAGCAGGTCGGCGTGGCCGCACGTGGCGGGCGTACTCCTCGACATGTGCACCACGATGTCGCGGCAGCCTCGACTGCGTCCTCGCCGCTCGCGGCGGGCGCCGAGTCGGCGTCCGAGGTCGAGTCGGCGCGCGTAGACACGCGCTCGGCGTGGCGCGACCTCGCGGTGCCAGCGTCGCCCAGGCCTCCGGCGACCACGGCGGCGTCGGCGACCGCGCCGTTGAAGTCGAGGTCGCGGTCCTCGCGGTGCCGGTAGAGCTCGGGCAGCGTCGCGCGTCGCCCTCGAGCACCCGGCGGACCAGTGGTGCTCGACCCTGCGCCAGGTGCCGCACCAGGCCGAGCAGCGACAGCGTCGACGGCGGCACCGACCGCGCCGGGCGAGCTGCTCGGCGTCGAGGCCCTCGCACTTCATCTCAAGCGTCATCCGGTAGTGGCGAGGTAGCTCGCAGCGCTGCACCGCGCCGCTCGCCGCGCGGCGGTGCGACTGTCGTCGCGCGAGGTCGTTCGCCGTCGGGCTGCGCACATGTCGGCTCATGGCGTCGACGCCAGAGCTGGCGCATCCACCGGTCGACGAGCGGTCCGTAACCGATTGGTCAGCAGACGGTCGTGCGGGCGGCTACCGTTGGCGCACAGGCGTTCGAGCCGTCATCAGCGGCGAGCCTCCGGAAGAACGGTCCGCACCGAGGGGCCCAGTAGAACCGGACGGGTAGGCCCGTCACAGCCGTGAACGAGCGGTCGCGTCCCGCACGGGGCGGCAAGCGAGGTGGTACCGCGGCTCCGCAAGGCGTCGTCCTCGTCGTGCATCGACCCGACGACGACCGCAGGAGAGCCACCGATGACCTACCCGAAGGTCTCCACGACGCGACTCGAGCGTGCCGTCCCGTCGAGCCCGACGCTTCCCGGAGATCGAGGAGCGGGTGCTGGCCTACTGGGAGGCCGACGGCACCTTCCAGGCCAGCGTCGAGCAGCGCGACGCCGGCGACGACGGCGCCAACGAGTTCGTCTTCTACGACGGCCCGCCGTTCGCCAACGGCCTGCCGCACTACGGCCACCTGCTCACCGGCTACGTCAAGGACCTGATCCCGCGCTACCAGACGATGCGCGGCAAGCGCGTCGAGCGCCGCTTCGGCTGGGACACCCACGGGCTGCCCGCCGAGCTCGAGGCGATGCGCCTCAACGGCATCAAGACCACCGACGAGATCGTCGAGATGGGCATCGAGAAGTTCAACGAGGCCTGCCGCGAGTCGGTGATGAAGTACACCGGCGAGTGGCGCGACTACGTCACCCGCCAGGCGCGCTGGGTCGACTTCGACAACGACTACCGCACCATGAACCCCGACTACATGGAGTCGGTGATGTGGGCCTTCAAGCAGCTCCACGACAAGGGCCTGGTCTACGAGGGCTTCCGGGTGCTGCCCTACTGCTGGAACGACGAGACGCCGCTGTCCAACCACGAGCTGCGGATGGACGACGACGTCTACCAGAACCGCCAGGACCCGGCGGTCACCGTCGGCTACGACATCACCACGCCCGGCGAGCTCCAGGCGCCAAGCTGCTCGTCTGGACGACGACGCCGTGGACGCTGCCGAGCAACCTCGCGGTCATGGTCGGCGACGACATCGACTACGTCGTGGTCGAGCGACGACGGGCACCGCGCTACGTGCTCGCCGAGGCCCGGCTGGCGTCGTACGCCCGCGAGCTCGGGCGAGCGACCCCGAGGTCGTCTGGCGCGGCACCGGCGCCGACCTGGTCGGCCTCGCCTACACGCCGCCGTTCTCCTACTACGCTCGGCCACGAGAACGCCTTCCGCGTCGTCGCCGCCGAGTTCGTCACCACCACCGACGGCACCGGGCTGGTCCACACCGCCGGCGCCTTCGGTGAGGACGACAAGATCGTCACCGACCGCGAGGGCATCGAGGCGGTCATGCCGGTCGGCAAGGACGGGCGCTTCACGTTCCCGGTCGATCGACTACGAGGGCATGCAGGTCTTCGACGCCAACCTGCACGATCATCGACCACCTCAAGGCCGCCACCCGGGGCGAGCGAGGCCGGCTCGGTCACGCCCGGCACCGTGCTGCTGCGCCGCGAGACCTACGACCACTCCTACCCGCACTGCTGGCGCTGCCGCGAGCCCCTGATCTACAAGGGCGTCTCGTCGTGGTTCGTCGAGGTCACCGCGATCAAGGAGCGGATGCTCGAGCTCAACCAGCAGATCAACTGGGTGCCCGACCACATCCAGGACGGCCAGTTCGGCCGGTGGCTGGAGAACGCCCGCGACTGGTCGATCACCCGCAACCGCTTCTGGGGCAGCCCGGTGCCGGTGTGGAAGTCCGACGACGAGAACTACCCGCGCCTCGACGTCTACGGCTCCTTCGAGGAGATCGAGCGCGACTTCGGCCGGCTGCCGCACCAACAAGGCCGGCGAGACCGACCTGCACCGCCCGTACGTCGACGACCTCGTGCGCCCGAACCCCGACGACCCGAGGTCGCCGGAGGAGGGGCAGTCGATGATGCGTCGCGTCACCGACGTCCTCGACGTGTGGTTCGACTCGGGCTCGATGAGCTATGCCCAGGTGCACTACCCGTTCGAGAACGCCGAGTGGTTCGACGGCACTGCCGAGGCGAAGGGGCACTTCCCGGCCGACTTCATCGTCGAGTACATCGGCCAGACCCGCGGCTGGTTCTACACGCTGCACATCCTGGCCACCGCGATCTTCGACAAGCCGGCCTTCGCCAACTGCATCAGCCACGGCATCGTGCTCGGCTCCGACGGCAACAAGATGTCGAAGTCGCTGCGCAACTACCCCGACGTCTCCGAGGTCTTCGACCGCGACGGCGCCGACGCGATGCGCTGGTTCCTGATGTCGAGCCCGATCCTGCGCGGCGGCAACCTCGTCGTCACCGAGCAGGGGATCCGCGACTCGGTGCGCCAGGTGATGATCCCGCTGTGGAACAGCTGGTACTTCTTCCAGCTCTACGCCAACGCCGCCGGCCACAGCGCCGAGGCGCGCGTCGACTCGGAGAACTCGCTCGACCGCTACGTGCTGGCCAAGTGCCGCGCAGTACGTCGAGGAGATGACCGAGGCGCTCGACTCCTACGCCGTCGCCGAGGCCTGCGACGTCACGCGCAGCTTCCTCGACGTGCTGTCGAACTGGTACATCCGTCGCTCGCGCGACCGGTTCTTCGACGAGGAGCCGGCCGCCTTCGACACGCTGTACGTCGTGCTGGAGACGCTGTGCCGGGTCACCGCACCGCTGCTGCCGCTGACCACCGAGGAGGTCTGGCGCGGCCTGACCGGCGAGCGCTCGGTGCACCTGGCCGACTGGCCGCAGCCCGACGAGCTGCCGGCCGACGACGCGCTGGTCGCCGCGATGGACCAGGTGCGCGAGGTCTGCTCGGCGGCTTCGGCGCTGCGCAAGGCCGCCGGCCTGCGCAACCGGCTTCCGCTGGCGACCTTGACGGTCGTCGTCGCCGACCCCGCAGCCCTGGCCGCCGATGGACTCGACGCGCTGATCGCCGACGAGGTCAACGTCAAGCAGGTCCGGCTGCTCGCCGCCGACAGCGACGAGGCGTCGGCGTACGGCGTCGAGCAGAAGCTCACCGTCAACGCCCGCGCCGCGGGTCCGCGCCTGGGCAAGGACGTGCAGGTCGCGATCAAGGGCTCGAAGTCGGGGGACTGGTCGGTGGCCGACGACGGCACGGTCACCTCCGGCGGGCTGGCGCTGGTCGAGGGCGAGTACACCCTCGACACGGTCGCCGGCTCCGCCGACGCCGACTCGGTGACCGGCGTGCTGCCCGGCGGGGGCTTCGTCGTCCTCGCTGTGGCCGTGACGCCCGAGCTCGCCGCCGAGGGGCTCGCCCGCGACCTGGTGCGCGGCATCCAGCAGGCCCGCCGCGACGCCGGCCTCGACGTCTCCGACCGGATCTCGCTCACCGTCGGTGGCTCGGCGGTCGTGCAGGCCGCGGCGCGCACCCACGAGAAGCTGATCTGCACCGAGACCCTCGCGACGGCGTACGTCGTCGGGGACGCGGGCGCCGGGACGAGCGTCTCGTTGGCCGACGGCGAGGACGCGACGGTCGAGGTGGCGCGCGCCTGAGGTGCGACGGCCGGCACCGCTCACCGGAGGCTGAGCAGGGCGAGCCCCTGGGCGAGCCCGTCGACGAAGCCCGGTGAGCCGGACGCGGACCGTCCCCGACGCGGGGTGGCACCTTGCGGGGCTTCGTCGACGCTCGCTGGCGCTCGCTGCTCAGCCTCCGGCGCGGCGTACTGGAGGCTGAGCAGGGCGAGCCCCTGGGCGAGCCCGTCGACGAAGCCCGGTCGAGCCGAATGCCGACCGTCCCCGACGGCGGGTAGGTACGTCGCCGGGCTTCGTCGACGCTCGCTGGGGCTCGCTGCTCAGCCTCCGGTGCGGGATCGGAGGCTGAGCAGGGCGAGCCCCTGGGCGAGCCCGTCGACGAAGCCCCTGTCGGCCGTACGCGGACCGTCCCCGGCGCGGGTGGGTACCTCGCGGGGCTTCGTCGACGCTCGCTGGGGCTCGCTGCTCAGCCTCCGGCATCGGAGGCTGAGCAGGGCGAGCCCCTGGGCGAGCCCGTCGACGAAGCCCCTGTCGAGCCGAACGCGGACCGTCCCCGACGCGGGTGGGTACTGTCGCGGGGCTTCGTCGACGCTCGCTGGCGCTCGCTGCTCAGCCTCCGGCTGTGGCGTACCGGAGGCTGAGCAGGGCGAGCCCCTGGGCGAGGCCGTCGACGAAGCCCCTGTCGGCCGACGCCGACCGTCCCCGACGCGGGTGGGTACGTCGCGGGGCTTCGTCGACGCTCGCTGGCGCTCGCTGCTCAGCCTCCGGCGTGGTGGCGTACCGGAGGCTGAGCAGGGCGAGCCCCTGGGCGAGCCCGTCGACGAAGCCCCTGTCGGCCGTACGCCGACCGTCCCCGACGCGGGTGGGTATGTC
Organism: uncultured Actinomycetota bacterium; assembly: GCA_963761285.1. Lineage (GTDB taxonomy): Bacteria > Actinomycetota > Actinomycetes > Propionibacteriales > Nocardioidaceae > Nocardioides. Next base: position 6,991 of record CAVXGJ010000008.1, read on the forward strand.
GCGGGGCTTCGTCGACGCTCGCTGGCGCTCGCTGCTCAGCCTCCGGTGGGGCTCGCTGGGGCTCGCTGCTCAGCCTCCGGTGGGTGTGGACGTGCCGATGTCCCCGCTGGTTGGGCGGGGTGTCGGGGCTTGGTGTTCAGGGTTCTTCGAGGGGGGTGGTGATGGGGAGGCGTCCGTGGCGGCGTCCGCGGGTGACGCGGTAGCGGAGTCCGGAGGGGCTGGTCCAGTCGTAGACCCCGGGTTCGGGGGACTGTAGGTCCAGGGGGAGAAGGTCTTGGCGCGGTGGTGCCTGCGGCACAGCAACGCCAGGTTCTGGGTCGCGGTCGGGCCGCCGGCGGTGGGGTCGGTCTTGTCGTAGGGGGTCCGGTGGTCGAGGTCGCACCACCTGGCGCGTCGGGGGCAGTGGGGGAAGACGCAGACCTGGTCACGGAGTCGGACTTGTTCGACGAGCTTCTCGGTGGGCGTGTAGGCGTTGGTGGAGATCTGGGTGTTGAGGTCGATCACGGGCCGGATGATGACCGTGTTCCCCACGGCTTGGCACCAGGCCTTGATCTGGTCGATCAGCACGTCAGCCGGCGCCGGCGTTGTCGACGGTGGCGTGCAGGGTGTCGGGGTCGAGGTGGGCGTACAGGTTGACCCCACGCCCACCACCGGTGTGCCACCCACGTGCCTGCGTCCCCGTCGCGTCTTCGGTTTCGAGGTTGAGGGCGAGTTGGTTGCGGGCCATCTCTCCGACGGCCATCGAGCGGCGGACGTCGAGGGACTCGTCGCAGCCGAGGTCGCCGAGAGGTCTTGGCGCCGTCCTTGACGGCCTGCTCGAGGTCGAGGGCGTCTTCGAGTGAGACGGACCCGGAGATGGCGATGGTGCCGTCGGTGGTCGGGCCGCGGGTGCCGAGGTGGACGTCGAAGGACCGGTCATCAGCGGCCTTCTCGCGGCGGCGTTCTGCTTCGTCGGGGTCGTAGAGGTCGACAGCTTGGGCGACGGTGCGCTCGATCTGGGCGAAGGTGCAGGAGTGCAGGACGGGGGCGAGCATCTGGTCGATGTAGCGGGCTGCTTCGTAGCTGAGGTTCATGGTTGATTCGCAGACGCGGAACGCTTTCCACACCGGCACCTCGAGGGCCAGCACCCTCTCCCAGGTCTTGGGGAGGCGGTAGCGCAGCTCGAGGACCTTGCCGACGTAGGTGCACCCGGCGTCGGTGGACATCCCGAGGCCGACTGCGAGGTCGTAGACGTCGAACTCCGAGACCAACGGGCAGCCGACACCGCCGAGGAGGATCCCGTCGACGCCGAAGGTGAGTTCGTCGACGAGTGAGTTGTCGACGCGGTGGGCGCAGGTCCAGGTGATGACGGTTTGGAGCAGGGCCACCTCTGCGGCATCGCGCGCTCCCTGGGCGTCGCGGACTGCCGCGAGCTCGGGGTCGGTGGGGGCTTGCTTCATGTCCTGATTCTAGTGGCGACCACCGACAATCGACAGTGTGTTCCCATCGCTTGTGGATGACGTGGGCGGTCGGCCGGCGGGGGCTTCGTCGACGCTCGCTGGCGCTCGCTGCTCAGCCTCCGGTGGGTGCGGGTTCTGGCGCTCGCGTAAGGTCGAGATCATGGCGATCGCGACCTGGCAGGACCTGTGCTTCGACGCTCTCGACGTGGAGGCGCAGAGCGCCTTCTGGGCGGCGGTGACCGGGCTCGAACCGGTGGGTCCGACCGAGCATCGACGTCTCGAGGGGCCGACGCCGCGGCACACGACTCTGGATCAACGAGGTCGACCGCCCCCACGTGGTGAAGAACCGGCTGCACCTCGACATCTACACGACCGCCATCGCCGATCTGACGGCCCTCGGCGCCACGATCCTGGCGCCGGCCGAGGAGACCGGGTTCGGGTGGACGGTGATGGCCGACCCGGAGGGCAACGAGTTCTGCGCGTTCCTCCGCGAGCCCGACGTGCTGCCGGCATACCGGCTGCACGGGATCTGCATCGACTGTGTCGACCCCGAGGCGCTCGGCGCGGTGGTGGGGGGAGGTGTTCGGGATCGCCCCGACCCCGGAGGACGGCGAGGACTGGTGGACGATCACCGGCGCCGGGCCCGACGACATCCTGACTCTCGACTTCGGTCCGGTGCCCGAGCCGCGCACGGTGCCCAACCGCGTGCACTGGGACGTGCAGGGCAAGGTCGCCGACTTCCTGGCCCGCGGCGCCACGCACCTGTGGGACACCGAGCACTGGACCGTGCTGGCCGACCCCGAGGGGAACGAGTTCTGCGTGTTCGAGACGGACTGATTGACTACGAGGCATGACGCTCGCTCTCTCGCCGCTCGACCTGACCTCCGACGCGGTGACCCTGACCCGCCAGCTGTGCGACATCGAGTCGGTCAGCCTCGACGAGGAGACGATCGCCGACGCCGTCCAGGCCGCGCTCGAGCCAGCTCGCCCACCTCGCCGTCACCCGCCACGGCAACACCGTCGTCGCGCGCACCGACCTCGGTCGTGGCGAGCGGGTCGTGATCGCCGGCCACCTCGACACCGTCCCGGTCAACGACAACTTCCCGAGCCGCCTCGACGAGGCGACCGGGCTGCTCCACGGCCTCGGCACCTGCGACATGAAGGGCGGAGACGCCGTCATGCTGCGCCTCGCCGCCACCGTTGCCGGAGCCGGTGCGCGACGTCACCTTCATCTTCTACGAGGCCGAGGAGATCGACGCCGAGCACAACGGTCTGCTCAAGCTCTCGCAGAGCGACGCCCGACCTGATGCTCGGCGACTTCGCGATCCTGATGGAGCCGTCGAACGCCGGCGTCGAGGCCGGCTGCCAGGGCACCCTGCGGGTCGACGTCCGCGCCGTCGGTGAGCGCGCGCACTCCGCTCGCAGCTGGAAGGGCGTCAACGCCATCCACGGCGCCGGCGAGATCCTGACCCGGCTCAACGCCTACGAGGCGCGGCGCCCGGTCATCGACGGTCTGGAGTACCACGAGGGCCTCAACGCCGTCGCGATCCGCGGGGGAGTGGCCGGCAACGTGCTGCCCGACGAGTGCGTGGTCGAGGTCAACTTCCGCTTCGCCCCCGACCGCAGCGAGGCCGAGGCGCTCGCCTACGTCACCGAGGTCTTCGACGGCTTCGAGCTCGTCGTCACCGACACCGCGCCCGGCGCCCTGCCTGGTCTCGACCGCCCGGCCGCCAAGCGCCTTCATCGAGGCCGTCGGTGGAGAGGTGAACCCGAAGTTCGGCTGGACCGACGTCGCCCGCTTCACCGGGCTGGGCGTGCCGGCGGTCAACTACGGTCCGGGCGACCCGCTGCTCGCCCACAAGCAGGAAGAGTTCGTGCCCGTCGCCGAGATCCTGCACTGCGAGGACAGGTTGCGCACCTGGCTGGAGGGACGCGCGTGAAGTTCCAGGCGAAGGGCCCGCTGATCAACCGCCGCGCCCAGGTCGACACCACGTCGACCACCGATCAACGTCTCCTCGACTCCCGCGGCGACAGCGGCTGGCTGCACACCGATCCCTGGCGCGTGCTGCAGGATCCAGGCCGAGTTCGTCGAGGGCTTCGGGGGACTGGCCGAGCTCGGGCCGGCGATCGCGGTCTTCGGATCCGCGCGCACGGCCACCGACGACCCGTTCTACGCCCAGGCCGAGGAGGTCGGACGCCGTCTGGTCGAGGCCGGGTTCGCCGTCATCACCGGAGGGGGCCCGGGCGCGATGGAGGCCGCCAACAAGGGCGCGTGCGAAGCCGGTGGGGTCAGCGTCGGCCTCGGCATCGAGCTGCCCTTCGAGGCAGGGCTCAACGAGTGGGTCGACGTCGGCATCAACTTCCGCTACTTCTTCGCGCGCAAGACGATGTTCGTGAAGTACAGCCAGGGCTTCGTCGTCCTGCCCGGCGGGCTCGGCACCCTCGACGAGCTCTTCGAGGCTCTCACCCTCGCTCAGACGCAGAAGATCACGGCGTTCCCGATCGTCCTGATCGGCGTCGCCTACTGGTCGGGGCTGCTGTCGTGGCTGCGCGAGACGGTGCTGGCCGAGGGCAAGGTCTCTGCCGCCGACCTCGACCGCTTCGTCCTCACCGACGACGTCGACGAGGCGATCGCGCACGTCGTGGCCGGTCAGAAGCGATGATCTGGCTGACCACGGTCCTGGTCGTCCTCGCTCTCGGCGGCATCGCCCTGGTGGCGGCTGGTCGCGGAGCCCCGATGCTCGAGGAGTACGACGACCGTCCCGATGTCGTGGTGCCGTCCGGGGCGCTGCGGGGCCAGGACCTGCGGAGGGTGCGCTTCGCGGTGACCTTCCGCGGCTACCGGATGTCGGAGGTGGACGCGCTGCTCGACCGTCTCGCGGCCCAACTTGAATCGGAGCGTCCCGCCGACGACTCCGAGGCTCGAGTGAGAGACTTCCGCACGTGTCGCTCGCGGTCGTGGTCTACGTGCTCACCGTGCTTGCTGCTGTCGTCGTCGTCCTGACCCGTCGTCGCCTCGGCGCCAGCACCGGCGCTGCGCGCCTGGAGATCCCCCAGGGTCCGGTCACGGTTCACACCGCTGCCGGTGGCCTCGCTCTGCTCTCCTGGGTGGTGTTCCTTCTCGTCGGCGACCGGCTCGGGGAGAGCACGGCGACCCTCATCGGGCTGCTCGCCCTGGTGTGCTGGTGGGTCACCGTGCTCGCCGGACTGCTCATCTTGTCGCGGTGGTTGCCGACGCACGGCAAGCACGCCGGTCCCGGCGCGGTCGACAACTGGCCGAACGGCCCGGGCCTCTCGATCCTGGCCCACGTCGGACTCCTGCTCGGGGTGCTCGTCTTCACCTACGCCTACCTCGTGAGCGCTGTCTGATGCGCCGCGTGGCCGTCCTGCTCTGCCTGGTCCTCGCTCTGTCGGGCCTCGCCCCGGCAGCATCGACCAGCGCCGCCCCCGTCTCGGCGAAGCCGAAGGCGGTGCTCGCCCGCACCGTGATCGGTACGTCGGTCCAGGGCCGCGACATCGTGGCCTACCACCTCGGCGAGCCCCAGCGGCCGCGCGTCAAGACCGTCGTACTGCTCGCGGCCATGCACGGCAACGAAGCTGCCCCCAGCCAGATCCTGCGAGCCCTGGTCGACGGGCAGCCGGTGGTCGCGCTCGACCTGTGGGTCGTCCCGACGTACAACCCCGACGGGGTCGCGGCCGGCACCCGCAAGAACGCCAACGGCGTCGACCTCAACCGCAACTTCCCCTACCAGTGGGCCGACCTCGACGGGTCCTACGAGTCGGGGCCGAAGCCGGCCTCCGAGCCGGAGACCCAGGCGGTGATGGCCTTCCTCGACGAGGTCGACCCGGCGGCGATCCTGAGCTTCCACCAGCCGCTCAACGGCGTCGACACCGACACCAAGAACCCGCGCCTGGCCAAGCGGGTGGCCCGCAAGCTCAAGCTGCCCACCACCACGCTCGACTGCGGCGGCGTCTGCCACGGCACGATGACGGGTTGGTTCAACAACTCCCACCAGGGTGCGGCGCTGACCGTCGAGTACGGCGCCAGCCCGGGGCGCCACCGGATGCGCAAGGTCGCTCCCGACCAGGTGCTCTCGGTCTTCCGAGCGGTCCGGGGCCGGGCCGGCGCCGACCCCTTCCCGTCCTGACCCGAGCTCAGCGACCTTCGAAGGTCGGCTGCTGCTTGGCCACGAACGCAGCGACTGCGGCCGTGTGGTCCTGCGTGGAGCCGGTCTTGGTCATCATCGCGCTCTCGAGCTCGAGGGCCTCCTCGAGCGTGTGCCCGGCGGCGTAGACGACCGAGCGACGGATCGAGCCGAGCGCGACCGTCGGTCCGGTGGCCAACCGCTGCGCCAGCGCGGCGACCTCGTCGGCGAGGGAGTCGGCCGGCACGACCGTCGTCGCCAACCCGAGCTCGAGGGCCTCCGCAGCCTTGACGGTGCGGGGGAAGTACATGAGCTCCAGCGCCTTCGCACGACCGACCAGCAGCGGCAGGTGGTAGCTCGCCCCGGTGTCGCACGACAGCGCGACGCCGGCGAAGGAGGTGTTGAAGCCGGCGGTGTCGGCGACGACCCGGAAGTCGCAGGCGAAGGCCAGCGACGCCCCGGCTCCGGCGGCCACGCCGTTGATGGCGGCGACGACGGGCTTCTCCATCGTCGCGATCGCGGTGACGATCGGGTTGTAGTGCTTGTCGACGGTGGTGAAGAGGGCGTCGCTGCCGCCGTTGTGGAGCAGGTCGATGTGCTCCTTCAGGTCCTGGCCGGTGCAGAACGCGCGCCCGTTGCCGGTCAGGACGACGCAGCGCACAGCCGGGTCGTCGGCCACCTGTCGGGTGATCTCGACCAACAGCTCCTTGGTGGCGATGTTGAGGCTGTTCATCGCATCGGGGCGGTTGAGGGTGATCGTGGCGACGCCGTCAGACGACGTCGAGCAGGACCGGGGCAACAGTCGAATCACTCATGAGGGGGAGTCTGCCACCCCTCTTCGCGCCTTCCTCCGCGCGTCTTGTGCCAGTCGGTGGTGCGAGTGAGGGGTGTCATAGGGGATACTGGTCCAGCACATGAGCGGCAGCAGGCCTGCCCTGGAGTTCAACGAGGAAGAGGGTGCCGCATGGCGGCGATGAAGCCGCGGACCGGCGACGGTCCGCTTGAGGTCACCAAGGAAGGCCGAGGCATCGTGATGCGCGTGCCTCTCGAAGGCGGTGGCCGCCTCGTGGTGGAGCTCAACGCCGAGGAGGCCGGCAACCTGGGCGACGCCCTCAAGAACGTCGTCGGGTGACCTCCGCACCACCCCGCCCTGCACTCCCGAGCCAGGTCTCGCCGCCTGACGTCGCACTGAGCCGTTTCTCGGCCCACGCGATCGTCGGCGTCGAGGTCGTGGCGCTTCCGGTCCTCCCGGGTGACGAGCTCACCCTCGGACCCGGCGCCGCCGAGCTCGGCGACGACCTCGGGCTCGACCTGCTGGCCTTGGCCGAGGCAGGCGGTGCCACCGGTAAGACCGGCGAGGTGACCACGATCCCGATCCCGCTGGGCGGCCCGGACAACGCCGACCTGCGCCTGGTGCTGCTCGTCGGTGTGGGGGAGCAGACCCCGACCGACCTACGTCGCGCCGGTGCTGCCCTGGCTCGTGCGGCGCGCGGACGTGGCGCCGTGGCGACCACGATCGCTGCCCTTGACCCCGACGAACGGCATCGAGGCCGTCGTGACCGGAGCGATGCTCGGTTCCTTCGCCTTCGACTGGCGCTCGGGCGCTCCCGAGCACGTGCCGGCGAAGCAGATCGTGCTCGCCGCCGTCGTCGACGAAGCCGCGGACCGGGTCGCGCTCGAGCGCGCGGTAGCCCTGGGTGGTGCCGGTTGGCGCGCCCGGATGCTCGCCACCGTCCCCTCCAACCTGAAGAACCCCGCCTGGCTCGCCGAACAGGCCCAGACGCTTGCCGCCGAGACCGGGCTCACCTGCAAGATCTGGGACGAGAAGGCCCTCCTCGCCGGGGGTTTCGGCGGGATCATCGGCGTCGGCCAGGGCTCGGCGACGCCGCCCCGGCTGATCCGCCTCGACTACACGCCCACCAAAGCTGCGCGCGGCGGGCGCTCGGGTCGCAAGACCCCCACCGTCGTGCTGGTCGGCAAGGGCATCACCTTCGACTCCGGTGGCATCTCGATCAAGCCGGCCCAGGCCATGGCGAGCATGAAGCGCGACATGACCGGCGGTGCCGTGGTGCTCGCGACGATGGGGGCGCTGGCCGCGGTCGGTTGCCCCGTCAACGTCATCGGTCTCGTCCCGGCCGCCGAGAACGCCGTCTCCGGCACCTCGATGCGCCCCGGCGACGTCCTGAGCCACTACGGCGGACGCACCAGCGAGATCACCAACACCGATGCCGAGGGCCGTCTGGTCATGGCCGATGCGATCGCGTACGCCGCGGCCGAGCTCGACCCGACCGTCATCGTCGACATCGCCACCCTGACCGGCGCCGTCAAGGTCGCCCTCGGCCAGGAGCTGGGCGGGATCTTCGCCAACGACGAGGCCCTGGCCGACTCGCTGATCGCTGCCGGCGCGAAGGCCGGGGAGCCGTTCTGGCGCTTCCCGCTCTTCGCCGCCTACGAGGAGAAGATCGCCTCCAAGGTCGCCGACGCCGACAACGCCGGCGGCGGACCGGGCGCGATCACCGCAGCCCTGTTCCTCCAGCACTTCGCGGCCGACGTGCCGTGGGCCCACCTCGACATCGCCTCGGTCGGCGATGTCCCGGAGGACCGCTTCGAGTGGACCCAAGGCCCCTCCGGCTTCGGCGCTCGTGCCCTGCTCACCTGGCTCGGTGACGCCGACCCGCTCGCGGGTGTGTCATGAGCACCATGCGCGCCCTCACGGTGCGTTGGTCGCTCGCCGAGGCGCCCGAGGGCGTCGAGGACGAGCTGGCGTCGTACGTCGCCGGCACCTCGCACGCGAAGTTCACCGGCATGAGCGGACTGCGCTTCAAGACCTGGCGGATCCGTCCGGGCGAGTGGTTCGAGGGGCTCTACGTCTTCACCACCGACGAGGCCCGAGCCGACTTCCAGGAGACCTTCGCCGCCGGTGCCGCCGAGGCGCCCGGGTCGAAGATCATCGGCAGTGCGCCGATCCTGATCGAGGCTTCCGAGGTCGTTGCCGTTGCCGAGGGCTGGGACGGGTTCGAGCCTGCGGCTCGCTACTGAGGTCCGATGCTCGGACGGCAGCCCTGCGGCTGCTTCTCGCCTCACCGGGTCTCGACACGCCGGTCGCGGGTTCGTTCCTCACCCGCGCGGCTTGCTCGACCACCATCGAAGGCTGACGACTCGTTCCTCGTCGTCAGCCTTCCGGCAGCCACTCCTTCTTCGCGAGCAGCAGCCCGTCGCCGACGGGCAGCAGCAGCGGCACCAGGCCGTCGTGCTCGAGGATCTGCCGACCGACGTCGCGGATGGCCGACGTCTCGGCGTCACGCTGGGCCGGGTCGGCGACCCGGTCGTGCCAGAGCGCGTTGTCGAAGATCACCACGCCACCGGGGCGGAGCAGCCGCAGCGCCTCGGTGAGGTAGGCGGCGTACTCGGTCTTGTCGCCATCGGCGAAGACGATGTCGTAGTGGGCGTCGGTCAGCCGGGGGAGCACGTCGAGCCCGGCCCCGGCGATCGTGCGGACGCGCTGGGTGGCGATGCCGGCGTCGGTGAACGTCTCGCGGGCCAGACGTTGGTGCTCGGCCTCGACATCGACGGTGGTCAGGACCCCGTCGGGGCGCATGCCGCGCAGGAGCCACAAGCCGGAGACGCCGGTCCCGGTGCCGATCTCGACGACCGCCCGGGCCTCGAGGAGCGAGGCGACGAACTGCAGCGCGGCCCCCGCACCGGAGCCGATGGGCACGACCCCGACCTCGGCGGCGCGCGCGCGGGCGGCAGCGATCAGGTCGTCCTCGCCGAGGAAGGTCTCGGCGTAGGACCAGCTCGAGGCGGAGACGGGTTCAGTCGGCGTGCTGGGCATGGCAGAAACCTAGCGCCTGAAGGCGTCGAGGTCGGGGAACACAGTCGACAGATGGTTCGTTGTCTCCTCACAGGGAACCTTCAGCAGGGACCACTAGCGTCGAGTGACAGGCAAACGAAGGAGTCGGGGAGTCGGAGATGGCGGAGACAGCGGCAGGCGAACAGCAGGGTGTCCCCACGTGGGACGAGATCGTCGCGCGCCACTCCGACCGGGTCTTCCGGCTCGCCTACCGGTTGACCGGCAACCGTCCCGACGCCGAGGACCTCACCCAGGAGGTGTTCGTGCGGGTGTTCAGGTCGCTGTCGACCTACACCCCCGGCACGTTCGAGGGCTGGCTGCACCGCATCACCACCAACTTGTTCCTCGACCAGGCCCGGCGCAAGCAGCGCATCCGCTTCGACCCGCTCTCCGACGAGCGCGCCGACCGGTTGACGAGCGGCTCGCCGGCGCCCGAGATGGCCTACGCCGACCGCACGTTCGACGACGACATCGAGCAGGCCCTGGCCACGCTCCCGCCCGACTTCCGCGTCGCGGTGGTGCTGTGCGACGTCGAGGGGCTGACCTACGAGGAGATCGCCGACATCCTCGGCGCCAAGCTCGGCACCGTACGCTCGCGCATCCACCGCGGACGCACGATGCTTCGCACCGCGTTGGCCCACCGGGCGCCGACGCCCGGCCGCGAGCGCTACTCCGGTCCGGCCACGCCGCAGGAGGCGCGCCGATGAGCGCCTTGGGCGGCCACCTCGGCCCGCGCGTCAGCGCCCTGCTCGACGGACAGCTGTCGAGCGAGGAGGCCGAGCGGGCGTGGGCGCACGTGCACGGATGTCACCAGTGCCGCGACCAGGTCGAGCGCGAGGGCTGGATCAAGACCCGGCTCGCGGGCTCCGTCCTCGAGCCCGGACCGGCCCCCGATGCCTTGAAGGGTGCCCTGCTCGGGATGCCGCCGGGAGACTTCCTTGCCGCCCTCGCTGTGCAGCGCAGCGAGGACCAGCCCTCGCGCACCCGCCGGGCTGCCGGGTTCGCTGCCATCGGCGGAGGCGCCGCCGGAGCGGCCGTGATGGGCGTGCTCGCGCTGGGCGCGGCGCCGGCCGACGTGCCGAACCTCGACCGCCGGCTCCCCGCCTCGCAGGTGACCACCCCGGCCCAGGTCCCGGTCACGACTCCCCAGCGACCCACCCGCCAAGGCCGCTGATAACCACGCACCAGGGATGATGGTCAGGTGAACGACGACGAGACCCGGCCCATCGAACGGGTTGACCCGATCTACGCGCCCCCGGTGGGCCCGTCGTGGGCGCCGCCGTCCGCCCCGCTGCCGCCGGCACCGTCGTACCCCTGGCACGACTACTCGCATCCCTACTCGCCGCCGCACCCGTCAGGTCATCCCGCTCCCGGGACCCACAGTGCGGGCCCGGTGCGCAAGCGCCTCGGCCTCGGCACCGCGGGACTCGTCCTCCTCCTCGGTCTCGCCGGCGGACTCGGCGGCAGCGCCGCCTACGACGGCCTCACCGACAACGAGCCCTCCGGTCCGTATGCCGGCGGCCTGGACGACGTCGAGACCGTCGAGCTGCCCCCGGTCGAGGTCGGCGGCGTACAGGCGGTCGCCGAGGCGCTGTTGCCGAGCACCGTGCAGATCGTCGCGTCGTTCGAGGGTCAGAGCAGCGGAGCCACCGGCTCCGGTTTCGTCCTGGACAAGCAGGGCCACATCATCACCAACAACCATGTCGTGGCCTCGGCTGCCGAGGACGGCGGACCGATCCAGGTCGTCGACTACGACGGCAACGCCTATGACGCCGAGCTCGTCGGACGCAGCACGGTCTATGACATCGCGGTGCTGCTGGTGCCGGATGCGGTCGACCTGCCGCCGGCTGCGCTGGGTCGCTCGGAGCGGCTCCGCGTGGGAGACGGGGTGGTGGCCTTCGGCTCGCCGCTGGGGCTCACCTCGACCGTGACGGCCGGGATCGTCAGCGCGCTGCGGCGGCCGGTCACCACGGGCGCCGTCGGCGACCAGTCGTCCTACATCAACGCGGTGCAGACCGACGCCGCGATCAACCCGGGCAACTCCGGTGGGCCCCTGGTCAACCTGCGCGGACAGGTGGTCGGGGTCAACTCGGCGATCGCGACCAACGGCGGCGCCAGCGGCGAGGCCGGCAACATCGGGGTCGGGTTCGCGATCCCGGTCGAGCAGGTGCGGATCACCGCCGACCAGATCCTCAAGACCGGCGAGGCGCGCTACCCCGTGATCGGCGCGGAGGTGCGCACCCGCGACGATGCGCTCGGGGCGGGCGCGCAGATCTCCCTCGTCAGCTCCGACACCCCTGCACAGTCCGCCGGGCTGGCTGCCGGTGACGTCGTGATCGAGGTCGACGGACTGCGGGTCAGCGACGGGATCGGGCTGATCGTCAACATCCGCAGCCACCAGCCGGGCGAGAAGGTCGAGTTCGTCTACCTCCGCAACGGCGAAGAGCTCTCCACGATCGTGCAGCTCGGCAGCGAGACCGGCTGACGCTACTCCTGCTCGGCCTCGACGTAGGGGTGCTCGGCGACGAAGGTCGCGGTGTCGGCATACATCCGGGCGATGTAGTCCTCGAGCTTCGTGGCCTCGACGCGCCACTGGCCCCGCCCGCCGATCTTGATGGCTTCGAGGTCGCCGCGCCGCACCATGGCGTAGACCTGCGCGCTGGAGGTGCTGAGCACCTCGGCCACGTCAGCGAGGGTGAGGAACCGGGGCGTGCCTGACATGGCCCCATCGTCGCACTGTCGGGCGCCGTCTCGGGAGCGGCTCCCCGGCGGCTGTGGATGAGGCGCCTGTGGAGAGAGGGTTTCGACGGCGGCGTTCTCGGTCAGAATGGGTCGGTGTCCTCCACTCTCGGGAGCCCCTCGGTGCCCTCAGCCATCCGCGCCACGACGCCCGGCTGGCGAGATCCGCGGCTGTGGATCGGCGTGGCCATCGTGGCTGCCTCGGTCCTCGTCGGCGCCCGGGTGCTGGCCGCTGCCGACGACACCGTCGCGGTGTGGGTCGTGGCCGACGATGTGGCTGCGGGGGAGTCGCTCGCGCCCGACGACCTGGTGACCGAGCGGGTGCGTTTCGCCGACGACGAGGCCCTGACGCGCTACTTCGCGGCCGACGACTCCCTGCCCGCCGACCTCTGGCTCCTGCGTGCCCTCGGGTCCGGGGAGCTGCTGCCCCGGGCGGCGGTGGGGGCCGTCGAGGCCGACGACACCGCCGAGATCTCCCTCGCGGTGGCCCCGCTGCTGATCCCGCCGGCGGTCGGCGCGGGCTCCGTCGTCGACGTCTACCTCGCCGAGAGCGGTGCCTCGGCCAAGGGCGCGCCGGCGGTGCCGGCGCTGAGCGAGGTGCGGGTGGTGGCCGCTCCGAGCCCCGACGAGACGTTCGCGGCGAGTGGCGACCGGCAGGTGGTGCTGGCGGTCCCCACCGAGGCCGTCGGCGCCTTCTACGGCCGGCTCGACGCGCTCGGCGACGCGGTGGTCACGATCGTCCGCCTCCGATGATCGTCGTTCTCGTGGTGGCTTCCGGGGGTTCCTGGGAGCCCGAGGCTCTCCGGGTGCTGGGGGAGCGCACCGGCATCGTGGTCCTCAAGCGCTGCGTCGACCTGCCCGACCTGCTGGCGAGTGCCACGTCAGGGCAGGCCCAGGTCGCGGTGCTCGCCGCGCACACCCCGGGCCTCGACCTCTCGGCCGTCGACCACCTGCGGCGCCACGGCGTGCTCGCGCTGGCGGTGGCCCCCCAGCTCGGGCTCGACGAGGCACGCACCCGGCTGCGCTCGATCGGGGTCCCGAGCGTGGTGGGCGACGGTGAGCTCGCGACGCTTCCCGAGTCGATCTCGGGTCTGCTCGCGCAGGCCGACACCCGTGAGGCGGTGCCGTTGCGCCCGTCCCCGAGCGAGCCACCCGCCGGAGTGCCGGCGGCGGAACCCGGTCGCGCGATCGTGGTCTGGGGTCCCGCGGGAGCGCCGGGGCGCAGCCTGGTCGCTGCCGCGATCGCCGCCGAGCTGGCCCGGCGACGCCGCCCGACGGTGCTGGTGGACGCCGATCCCTACGGCGGGAGCCTCGGGCAGGCGCTCGGGGTCCTCGACGAGGTGTCCGGCCTGCTCGCTGCCGGCCGCTGGGCGGTGTCGGGTCAGCTCGCCGAGCGCTTCGTGTCGGTGCAGCGGGCGCTCGGCCCCTGCCTGTCCGTGATCACGGGGCTGCCGCGCCCGGAGCGATGGACCGAGGTCCGTCCCGAGGTCGTCGAGGAGATCATCGGCCTCGCGCGCCGCGGCGGCGACGTCGTGGTCGACACCGGCTTCAGCCTGGAGGACGACCCCGCCCGTCAGGTCGGTGGGCGAGCGCCGCGCAACCAGCTCACCATCGGCGCGCTCGAGACGGCCGACGAGGTCGTGGTCGTCGGTGCCGCGGACCCGGTCGGGCTCTCCCGGCTCGCGCGGGGGTTGGTCGAGGTCCGTGAGGTCGTGCCGGCGACCCCGCTGCGGGTGGTGGTCAACCGGATGCGCCCCAGCCTGGGCTGGTCGGAGAAGGACATCGGGCAGATGATCACCGGCTTCGCAGCGCTCGACTCCCTCCACTTCCTTCCCGACGACCAGGTCGGGGTCGACCGTGCGCTCGTCGCCGGGCGCACCCTCCTGGAGTCGGGGGAGTCCGCGCTGACCCGTGCCGTCGGCGCGCTGGTCGACGGGTGGGCGCCGCCGCTCAGGCAGCGAACAGCAGGTAGAGACCGCCGGCGGTGAAGCCGACCATCGCCGCGAGCAGCGGCAGCTGACCGGTGAGGTGCGAGCGAGGCGGCAGCAGTCGGAGCGCCCGGTCGTGCGCCGCCACCGCAGCCACGATGTGTCCGGTGACCACCGCGAGCACCTTGATGGTGGCCAGCAGCGTCGGGTGGTAGCTCAACCAGGTCGGTTCGCTCCAGCTTCCGGTGCCGAGGATGTCCCAGCCCTTGCTCAGCGGATCGCTGGCCTGGATCAGGGTGCGGGTGCCGATCTCGAGGAGCAGCGTCAGGTAGTGGGCGATGATGTAGCCCGCGATGATCGGCACGAGGGAGTGCGCATAGGCGTCGGGCAATCGGCGGCGTCGCTGGTCGTGGCCCACATCGGTCAGCACCGAGCCCAGGGCGAAGATCCCCATCGCACCCAGGCAGAAGGCCAGCAGGGCGAGGTTCTTGAGGATCTGCCCGTCGATCTCAGAGCCCTGGACGAAGGTGACCCATGGCGTCGACTCGCCGAAGGAGTCGAAGCCCGTGCTGCCGAACAGGATGCCGGTCACCGCGATCAGCCCCGGCCGCACCGGCACCGTGGCCAGGTTGGCGAGCGGGCTGCGGACGACCAGTCGGCCGTCCTTGACGGCCCAGATCGAGAGCTTGCCCGCCAGCGAGGAGTACACCTCGAAGGGGTCGGCGCTCTCGTAGAAGCGGTTGCCGAAGAGGGCGCCGCCGACGAGCATCGCGGCGACGTAGAGCGCGCCCCACAGTCGCAGCGGGCCGAGCTCGGAGGTGAACGGGAAGACCAGCTCGAACCAGACGAACGCGAACAGCCCGAGAGCTGCGGGCCAGTAGCCGAGCCGTTCCGGATAGCGGTAGAGGCCCTCGTCGGGGTCGCTGCCGGCCAGCTTGGCGAACGCCAGGTTGATGGTCCGGACCGGGCTGATGGCCTTCCAGAAGGGGCCGAACAGGATCGACATCGCGGGGACGCCGACCCAGAGCCAGACGAAGAAGATCCCGAAGACGGGGTTGATCGACGACTCGCGGCCGAAGATCGCGCTGAAGATCGTGAACACGAACACGACCATCCCGAAGATCCGCAGCGCTGCGCGGAAGGCACCGGAGGCCACCAGGTCGGCCAGCAGGGCGGGAGCCGCGCGGCCGGCACCCTGCTCGTCGTACCGGGGCGTGCGCCAGGCGACCGCGAGCACGGTGAACGAGATGACCAGCGCCGCGACGGCGCCCGCGACCGCGAGGTCGAGCGGGATGGGGAGGTCCTTCTGCCCGCCGATGCCGTGCGCGGTGAGTTCGCCGCCCGCGGCGAGCAGTGGGGTCACGAGACGACGAGCTTGACGATGAGCTTGTCCAGCGTGTGGGACTCGACCTCGACCTGTCCGGGCCGGTCGATCGACAGCGTGAAGGTTTCCGGCTGCCCGGTGCCCTCGTAGGCGAACTCTGCCTCGGGGTCGGAGTGCACGTGGATCTCGCCCGGGGCGTCGGCGGTGACGACGAGGTCGATCTCCTCGCCGACGGGGACCTCGACCGCCTCCCCGCTGGGGGTGATCTCGCCCCCGGACACGGTGATGTCGATGGTGGTGGCGTCGGACGCTGGGTCCGGGGTGGTGTCGGGAGTCGCGGAGGAGCTTGCCTCCGGGGTGGAGGTGGAGGTCGCGTCCGGGGTGCCGTCCGTCGTGGTCTGGGCGGTCGTCTCGTCCGACCCGCAGGCTGTGACGCTCGCGGCGACAGCGAGCAGGACGGTCGCCACCGTGAGGCGGTGGCGCATCGATCGGCGCATGGTCATTCCTCCTGTTTGCTGGACGGCTGCCGCACGTCGAACAGCCCTCTGTCAGAATCCCACGACGAACAAGTGCGGTTGAGCGGGCCCCCCTGGGGTGGGCGGCCCGAGAGGAGGACCGATGGTGAGCGAGCGACTGCGTCCACGCGACCGGGCCTTCCTCCGTGCCGAGGAGCCGACCTCGCCGCGGCACAACGCCACCGTCGAGATCTTCGACCCGGGCACGTCCGGCTTCGACTACGACCGGCTCGTCGCCCTCATCTCTGACCGGATCTCCTTCGTCCCGCGCTACCGGCAACGCGTCGTCGCCGTGCCAGGCGGGCTGGCCGGTCCGGTGTGGGTGGATGACGAGGCGTTCGATCTCGGCTACCACGTACGCCGCTCCGCCCTGCCCCGCCCGGGCACCGACGAGCAGCTCTTCGAGCTCGTCGCGCGCATCGTCTCCAGGCCGCTCGACCGCTCCCACCCGCTGTGGGAGGTCTACTTCGTCGAGGGCCTCAGCGACAACCGGGTGGCGATCCTCTACAAGTCCCACCAGGCGCTCGTCGACGGCGTCCACACGGTCGACCTGGGGCAGCTCCTGCTCGACATGACGCCGGAGCCGAAGGCGCTCGAGCCCGACGACTGGACGCCGCGCCTGCCGCCGTCGCTCCCGGGCCTGCTGGCCGGCGCCGCGAGGGACTCCGTGAGCCACCCGACCACGGTGATCGACACCGTCGGCGTCGCGGCGACCACCGTCCTCCAGAACGCCGACGAGGTACGTCGCCGCACCCGCCGGGCCACCCGCGCGCTGACCGGACGACGTCCCGAGCGAGGCTCGGCCGTCTTCGGACCGCTCTCCCAGCAGCGTCGCGTGATCACGCTGACCACCGACCTCGCCGACTACCGCAAGGTGCGCCAGACCCACGGCGGCACCGTCAACGACGTCATCCTGGCCACCATCACCGGCGGACTGCGGGCGTGGTTGATGACCCGGGCGCCGTCCATGCGCGGGGTGCGCGAGATCCGCGCGGTGGTGCCCGTGTCGGTGATCGACGACGAGCTCGAGGCCACCTCGCTCGGCAGCCAGATCGCGGCCCACTTCGTCACCCTGCCGGTCGGCGAGGCCAGCGCGGTGGTGCGGCTGCACCAGGTGTCGTACTCCTTCCAGGCCCACAAGGACACCGGGCGCAGCGTTGCGGCCAACCGGTTGGCCGGGATCGCCGGCTTCGCGCCGACGACGTTCCACGCGATCGGGTCGCGGGTGGCCTCCGACGAGCTGCGTCGCGGCTACCAGCTGTGCGTGACCAACGTGCCCGGCCCTCAGGCGCCGCTCTACGCCGCGGGTGCACAGATGCTGGCGACCTACCCGGTGCCGCCGCTGCTGCCCGGGCACCCGCTCTCGATCGGGGTCACCTCCTACGACGGCAAGGTCTTCTACGGCATCAACGCCGATCGCGACCTGCTGCCGGACGTCGACGTCTTCAAGACCTGCTTGAGCGAGTCGCTCGAAGAGCTGATCACCGCCTCGACGAGCAAGCGCGCTCCGCGCGGGCGCAAGCGCACGGCGCCGAGGAGCACGACCGCCAAGGGTCGCGAATGAGCCGGATCTATCTGCCCACCACGATCGACCGCGTGCGCGACCTGCTCGCGAACGGCACCATCGCGCCCGAGCCGGAGCCGTTCGAGGCCGACGGCGACGACGAGGCGGCCGAGTACGCCGCGCTGATGGGCGCGGCAGACGAGTCCGCCGCGCTGCTCGACGGGCCGGGTCGCCGAGTGGTGCTCGTCGCCGAGGTGTCCGACGCCTCCGGGCCGATCGCGGTCGGCGACCTGGTCGCGATCCATGCCGACGTGGCCGAGCGTCCCGCCGACGCCGACCCGGACGAGGACCTCGCGTGGTTCGGCGTGCAGGAGATCGACGCACTCCTCTCCTGAAGGAGTCCTCAACTAGGCTCCCGGGATGGACGCGATCACCTTTCCCCCGGCCCCCATCAACGAGCCGAACCTGACCTACGCACCGGACAGCCCCGAACGGGCCGACCTGGTCGTCGAGCTCGCCAAGCTGGAAGGCAAGCAGCACACCTTCAAGGCCCACATCAACGGGCGCAAGCGCAACGGGGGAGGCGCCGAGATCAAGGTCGTGCAGCCCCACGACCACCAGCACGTGCTCGGGGTGCTGAAGAACTCGACCACCAAGGACGCCGAGGCCGCGATCAAGGCAGCCTCGGGGGCGGCTCCCGAGTGGCGGGCGATGCCGTTCGACGAGCGCTGCGCGATCATCCTCAAGGCCGCCGACCTGCTCGCCGGGCCCTGGCGCCAGCGGATCAACGCCGCCACGATGCTCGGGCAGTCGAAGACGGCCTTCCAGGCCGAGATCGACGCCGCCTGTGAGCTCATCGACTTCTGGCGCTTCAACGTCCACTACGCCAAGCAGATCCTCACCGACCAGCCGATCGCCAACAGCCCCGGCATCTGGAACCGCACCGACCACCGCCCGCTCGAGGGCTTCGTCTACGCGATCACGCCGTTCAACTTCACCGCCATCGCCGGCAACCTGCCGACGGCGCCGGCGCTGATGGGCAACACGGTCCTGTGGAAGCCCTCGCCGACCCAGCAGCTGGCTGCCTCCCTGACGATGGAGCTGCTCGAGGAGGCCGGCATGCCGCCCGGCGTCATCAACATGCTGCCCGGCGACGGCCTCGACGTCTCCAAGGTGGCCTTGACCCACCCCGACCTGGCCGGGATCCACTTCACCGGCTCGACGCCGACCTTCCAGCACCTGTGGCAGACGATCGGCACCAACATCGCCGGCTACCGCTCCTACCCGCGCATCGTGGGGGAGACCGGCGGCAAGGACTTCATCCTCGCCCACCCCTCGGCCGACCCCGACGTGCTGCGCGTCGCGATGATCCGCGGTGCCTTCGAGTACCAGGGTCAGAAGTGCTCGGCCGCGTCGCGCGCCTACGTGCCGAAGTCGCTGTGGGCCAAGATCAAGGACCAGCTGATCGCCGACACCGAGAACCTCTCGATGGGTGACGTCACCGACCTGTCGCACTTCATGGGCGCGGTCATCGACGACCGGGCGTTCGCCAAGCACAAGGCGGCCATCGCGCGGGCCAAGTCCAAGGCGGGGCGCACCAAGGGCCTCGAGGTCGTCGCCGGCGGTCAGGTCGACGACTCGGTGGGCTACTTCGTGCGACCCACGATCGTGACCGCGACCGACCCGAGCGACGCCATGTTCTCCACGGAGTACTTCGGTCCGATCCTGGTGGTGCACGTCTACGACGACAGCTCACCGGCAGGCTTCGAGAAGATCACCCACCAGCTCGAGAGCATCTCGCCCTACGCCCTGACCGGGGCGGTCATCAGCCAGGATCGCGCCGCGATCGCCTGGGCCCGCAAGACGCTGCGCTTCGCGGCCGGCAACTTCTACATCAACGACAAGCCCACCGGGGCCGTCGTGGGCCAGCAGCCCTTCGGTGGCGGCCGTGCCTCGGGCACCAACGACAAGGCCGGCGCAGCGGTCAACCTGCTGCGCTGGACCTCGCCGCGGTCGATCAAGGAGACGTTCGTGCCCCCGAAGGAGCACCGCCACCCGCACCAGGGCTGAGCTCAGGCGGTGAGGAACGGGTAGTCGGTGTAGCCCTCGGCGCCGCCGCCGTAGAACGTGGCGGCGTCGGGCTCGTTGAGCTCGGCGCCCTTGCTCCACCGCGTCGGCAGGTCGGGGTTGGCGATGTAGGGGCGACCCACGGCCACCGCGTCGGCGAGGTCCTCGTCGAGGATCGCCTGGGCGTCGTCGCGGGTGGTGATGGTGCCGAAGCCGTCGTTGGCGATCACGACACCGCCGAACTCCTTGCGCAGCGACTGCACCAGGTCGAGGCGCGGGTTGGCGAGGATCGACAGGTAGGCCAGGCCGAGCGGGGCGATCGCCTTCATGAGCCCGGTGTAGGTGGCCTCGACGTCGGCGGCGTCCTGCTCCATGGCGCCCTGGATGTTGTGGGCCGGGGAGATGCGCATGCCGACCTTGTCGGCACCGATGGCGTCGACCACGGCTCGGGTCACCTCGAGGGCGAAGCGGGCGCGGTTGGCCGGCGATCCGCCGTACTGGTCGTCGCGGTGGTTGCTGCCGGGGGCGAGGAACTGGTGGATCAGGTAGCCGTTGGCGGCGTGGATCTCGACCCCGTCGAGGCCGGCGTCGATGGCATTGCGGGCGGCCGTGACGAACTCCTGCACCGCGTCGGGGATCTCCTCGGTCTCCAGAGCGCGGGGGACCGGGTGGGGCTTGGCGCCCTCAGACGTGAACATCTCACCGGGAGCAGCGATCGCGCTGGGGGCGATGATCTCCTCGCCGCCGGTGTTGTCGGGGTGCGCGATACGGCCGGCGTGCATGAGCTGGGCCACGATCAGCCCGCCCTTGGCGTGCACGGCGTCGGCGACCTGGCGCCAGCCCTCGAGCTGCTCGGGGGAGTGGAACCCGGGGGTGTTGGGGTAGCCCTGTCCGCGAGCGCTCGGCTGGGAGCCCTCGGTGATGATCAGGCCGGCACCGGCGCGCTGCGAGTAGTACTCGGTCTGCAGGTCGCCGGGCACCGTGCCCACGGCACGGTTGCGGGTCAGTGGAGCCATCACCAGGCGGTTGGCGAGGGTCCAGGACTTCACGGTCAGGGGTTCGAAGAGGTCAGCCATGTGTAGTTGAACCTCGAACCTTCGGCGGCTGTTCCGGGGCCGAGGGTGAGGAGTCTCACCCGCGGTCCCGGCCCCCGACGCGGCATGATGAAGCCATGGCCGACGTCGTACTTCTTCACCTCGGCTCGCTGCATCCCATCGAGCAGGCGCTGACGCTCGTGCTCGCGTTCGGGCCCTTCGTGGCGCTGGGACTGGTGGTCTGGCTGCGTCAGCGCGAGAGGTAGTCGCGCCCGACCTTGTTCTCGGCCTTGAGGGCCTTGAGCAGCAGGTCGGCGATCAGTCCCTCGAGCTTGCCGCCCACGAGCGGGATGTTGACCTTGACCGTCAACGCGACCGTCTCGACGGTGCCCGCGCCGTCGGCCGCAACCACTGCGGTGCCGCTCATGGTGCCGGGCTTGCCCGGGATGGTGACGGTGATGTCGCCGTGGGTGGGGCTCGTCCAGTGCTCCTCCTGGACGATGTTGGTCTCGTCGCCGACGATCTTCTTGGCGAACGACGGCATGCCCTGGGTCGGCTGCCACTGGTCGATGACGACCTTCTTGGTCTCGCCGTCGACCTCGATCGAGACGTCGTAGCGGGTGAAGTTCTGGTAGCGGCAGACTTCCTCGCGAAAGGCGGGGTCGGCCAGCATCGCGGTGACGGCCTCGACCGGAGCGTCGTAGGTCAGGTCGTGCTTGATCGCCTTCGACATCAGCGCTCTCCTGCCAGCCAGGCGGTGCCGACGGTCTGCTCGGTCTCGATGCCGGCCTTGATCTGGTCGGCCATCACCGACTCGAGCTTGCCGCCGATGAGCGGCACCTTGACCTTGACGTCGAGCTCGACGACCTCGCTGGTGCCGGTGGCGGCCTCCAGGAGCGTGATCGTGCCCTTGGCCGAGGTGGGCTTGCCGGGAGCGGTGATCTCCAGGGAGCCGCCGCGGGCGTCGGCCCAGTGTTCGGTGATGACCGCCTGCGTCGTGTCGCCGGCGATCTTCTTGGCGATGGCGGGCAGCCCGGCGGTGTTCTGCACCTGCTTGCTGACCAGGTCGAAGCCCTCGCCGTTCGGCGTGAGGGTGATGTCGGACGACACCACGTCCTGGGCTGCGGCGACCTTCTCGCGGAACGCGGGGTCGGACAGCATGGCGAACACGTCGGCGGGTGGAGCGTCGTAGGACAGCTCGTGGCGGAACTTCATGGGCGTCATCATGCCTGCTGAAGTGGTTGGGTGGTGGGGTGACCGACAAGAACCCCGAATCCTTCGTGTCCTTCGGCGAGCAGGGCGCGCAGCTGACCTACGGCAGCTACCTGCGCCTGTCCCAGCTCCTCGACTCCCAGCACCTCGAGTCCGACCCGCCCGCGCACGACGAGCTGCTGTTCATCACGATCCACCAGGTCTACGAGCTGTGGTTCAAGCAGCTGCTCCACGAGGTGGTCGCGGCGCGCGACGCGATGCTGTCGGACCGCACCGGCGAGCGGTTGTGGTGGGCCCAGCACCTGCTCCACCGCGTGCACGTCATCGAGCGCACCCTGGTGCAGCAGGTCGACGTGCTGGAGACGATGACCCCGCAGGACTTCCTCGAGTTCCGCCAGCGCCTGGCTCCGGCCAGCGGTTTCCAGAGCGTGCAGTTCCGTGAGCTCGAGTTCGTCAGCGGCGCCAAGGATGCGGCCTACCTCGAGCGCTTCCGCGGCCTCACCGAGGACGAGCAGGACCGGCTGCGCCGTCGTCTCGAAGAGCCGACGCTCTGGGATGCGTTCCTCGCGGTGCTGCGCGCTCACGGCCTGCCCGCCGACGACGACGAGCAGGTCGCCGACTCGGTGCGTACGACGGCGCACGATCGCTCGCGCTACGCCGCGGTGTGGGCCCTCGCCGAGGCGCTCCTGCAGCATGACGAGCTTGCTGCGAGCTGGCGGGCGCGCCACGTGGTGATGGTCGAGCGGATGATCGGCGCCAAGTCGGGCACCGGCGGATCGAGCGGGTCGGCCTACCTGCGCGGCCGTCTTCCGCTGCAGTACTACCCGGTGCTCTGGGAGGTCCGCAGCAGACTGTGACCCCGCCCCTCGGCGGGTCCTGGTTGTCGCCACGACCGGGGGGTCCTAACGTGGGCCACGTGTCAACGACGACGCACGATTCCGACAAGGCCGAGCTCCTCGCGAAGGCCACCGAACTGGCTCAGCACGGGAAGGGCAGCGGCGGCCCACCGCACGACGTGGTGGGTGACCTGATGCGCGCCTACTACCGCTACGTGGCGCCGGAGGATCTCGCCGAGCGCTCGGAGGCCGACGTCTACGGCGCGCTGACCTCGCACTACAAGCTTGCCCGGAGCAGGCCTCAGGGGACGGCGCAGGTGCGGTTGTCCACGCCGACGCTGAGCGAGCACGGCTGGTCGGCGGGCGGTCACTCGGTGGTCGAGGTCGTCATCGACGACATGCCGTTCCTGGTCGACTCGCTGACGATGGAGCTCTCCCGTCAGCTGCGCGACGTACACCTCGTCGTCCACCCCAACTTCGATGTCGTGCGCGACATCGCCGGCGACCTCCAGACCGTCACCCCGGTCGCCGACGGGGCTCGCGATCCTGCCGACGGCTCGGTGCGCGAGTCGTGGATGCACGTCGAGATCGGCCGCCTCGGCGAGGGCGAGGACTGCGCCGCGGTCGTCGAGGACGTGCAGCGGGTGCTGCGCGACGTGCGCGAGGCCGTCGAGGACTGGTCGAAGATGCACGAGCGGGTCAGCGACATCGTCGAGGAGATCCGCACCGACCCACCGCAGCTCGACGCTGATGAGCTGCGCCAGTCGGCCGAGCTCCTCGAGTGGTTCGCCGACGGCAACTTCACTTTCCTGGGCTATCGCGAGTACTCCCTGAGCCGCGTCGAGGTCGACGGGGCCGAGGAAGACGTGCTGCGAGCGGTGCCCGGCAGCGGACTGGGCATCCTGCGCTCCGACCAGCAGGTCTCGGAGTCCTTCGGGCGGCTGCCGGAGCCGGTCAAGGCCAAGGCCCGCGAGAAGACCCTGCTGGTGCTGGCCAAGGCCAACTCGCGCGCCACGGTGCACCGTCCGGCCTACCTCGACTACGTCGGGGTGAAGACGTTCGACGCCGCCGGTCAGGTCAGCGGCGAGCGACGCTTCCTGGGGTTGTTCTCCAGCGCCGCCTACACCGAGTCCCTGACCCGGATCCCGCTGATCCGGGAGAAGGCGCAGGCCGTCCTGGCCCGCAGTGGGTTCGACCCGTTGAGCCACGCCGGCAAGGCGCTGCTCGACACCCTTGAGACCTACCCTCGCGACGACCTCTTCCACACCCCTGTCGAGGAGCTGGCGCCGTTGGCCGAGGCCGCGATGCAGGCCCGCGAGCGGCGCTCGGTGCGGATGTTCAGCCGCGCCGACACCTACGGTCGCTATGTCTCGGTGCTCGTCTACCTGCCGCGCGATCGCTACAACACCAGCGTGCGTGAGCGGTTCGTGGAGATCCTGCGCGAGCGGCTCGGGGCCGACTCGGTGGAGTTCAACGTCCGCATCAACGAGTCGACCACGGCGCGGGTGCACTTCGTGGTGCACATGCCCAAGGGGTCGACGATCCCTCAGCTCGACACCGTCGACCTCGAGCGCCGTCTCGCCGAGGCGTCGCGCTCGTGGCGTGATGACTTCACCTCCGCGGTGATTGCCGAGTACGGCGAGGAGGTCGGCGCCATCCTGGGACGGCGCTACCTCGACTCGTTCCCAGAGGCCTACAAGGAGGACTTCTCCGCCCGCACAGCCTCGATCGACCTGGGTCGACTCGAAGGCATCATCGGCACCGAGGGGCTCGACCACTCGCTCTACCAGGACGTCGACGCCGGCCTCGGCGAGGCGCGGCTCAAGCTCTACCGGATCGGCGATCCGCTCTCGCTCTCCCAGATCCTGCCGATGCTGAGCTCGATGGGGGTCGAGGTCGTCGACGAGCGCCCCTACACGCTCACCGGTCTCGATCGCCCCTCCCACGTCTACGAGTTCGGGCTGCGCTACCCGGGTCGCCTTCCCGACGAGGCACGTGAGCTCTTCCAGGACGCCGTCCGCGCGGTCTGGGACGGCTTCACCGAGATCGACGGCTTCAACGCCCTCGTCCTCGGCGCCCGGATCAGCTGGCGCCAGGCGGTGGTGCTGCGCGCCTACGCCAAGTACATGCGCCAGGGCGGCTCGCCGTTCGCGCTGGACTACATCGAGGAGGCGCTGAGCAGCAACGTCGACATCACCCGGATGCTGGTCGACCTGTTCGAGGCGCGCTTCGATCCCGACGGGACGGGCGAGAGCGACGAGGAGCAGGCCGCAGGACGCCTGCACCAGGCGTTGGACGATGTGGTCAGCCTCGACCACGACCGGATCCTGCGCTCCTACCTGACCCACATCCGCGCCACCCTGCGCACCAACTACTTCCAGCACGGCAGCGACGGGACCGGGCCGAAGAGCTACATCTCGTTCAAGCTCGAGCCCTCGGCGATCCCCGACCTGCCAGAGCCGCGCCCGAAGTACGAGATCTTCGTCTACTCACCTCGCGTCGAGGGCGTGCACCTGCGCTTCGGCGCGGTCGCCCGCGGTGGGTTGCGCTGGTCGGATCGACGAGACGACTTCCGCACCGAGGTGCTGGGACTGGTCAAGGCGCAGATGGTGAAGAACACCGTGATCGTGCCGGTCGGTGCGAAGGGCGGGTTCTTCGCCAAGATGCTGCCCGACCCGTCGGACCGCGACGCCTGGATGGCTGAGGGGATCGCCTGCTACACGACGTTCATCTCGGCGCTCCTCGATGTCACCGACAACCTCGACGAGGGCGAGACGATCCCGCCGCCGCGGGTGGTGCGCCACGACGGCGACGACTCCTACCTCGTCGTCGCTGCCGACAAGGGCACCGCGACCTTCTCCGACATCGCCAACGGGGTCGCCCAGGACTACGGCTTCTGGCTGGGTGATGCCTTTGCCAGCGGCGGTTCGGTGGGCTACGACCACAAGGCGATGGGCATCACGGCCCGTGGAGCCTGGGTCTCGGTGCAGCGCCACTTCCGCGAGATGGACGTCGACTGCCAGACCGAGGACTTCACCTGCGTGGGCGTCGGCGACATGTCGGGCGACGTCTTCGGCAACGGGATGCTCTGTTCGGAGCACACCCGGGTCGTGGCGGCGTTCGACCACCGCGACATCTTCCTCGATCCCGACCCCGATGCGGCGACGTCGTACGCCGAACGCCAGCGGCTCTTCGACCTGCCCCGTTCGAGCTGGCAGGACTACGACCGCACGTTGATCTCCGAGGGTGGCGGGGTCTTCCCCCGCTCGGCCAAGAAGATCACGATCTCTGACCGGGTCCGCAGGAGGCTCGGGCTCGCGTCCGACGTCACCACGATGACCCCGGTGGAGCTGATGAAGGCCATCCTCCAGGCTCCCGTGGACCTGTTGTGGAACGGCGGGATCGGCACCTACGTCAAGGCCGAGACCGAGACCCACGCCGATGCAGGCGACAAGGCCAACGACCCGATCCGCGTCAACGGCGAGGACCTGCGGGTGCGCTGCATCGGGGAGGGCGGCAACCTCGGGATGACCCAGCTCGGACGCATCGAGTACGCCCGTCGAGGGGGTCGGGTCAACACCGACTTCATCGACAACTCCGCCGGGGTGGACACCTCTGACCACGAGGTCAACATCAAGGTGCTCCTCGATCGCGTCGTGGCTTCTGGTGACCTGACGGGCAAGCAGCGCAACGCCGTGCTCGCAGAGATGACCGACGAGGTCGCCGCGCTGGTGCTGCGCGACAACTATGAGCAGAACGTCGCGCTCGGCAACGCGGCGTCCAACGCCGCTCCGCTGCTGCACGTGCACGAGTCGTGGATGAAGAAGCTCGAGTCCGACGGCGTGATCAACCGGACCCTCGAGGCGCTGCCGTCCAGCCGGCAGGTCGCGCGCCGCATCGATCGCAACGAAGGGCTGACGACGCCCGAGCTGTCGGTCCTGCTGGCCTGGACCAAGATCGTGCTCGCCTCAGAGCTGCTGGCCTCCGACCTGCCCGAGGATCCCTACCTGGACCTCGACCTGCGGGCCTACTTCCCGACCCCGATCCGCGAGGGGTTCGACGCCCGCATCGTCGAGCACCCCCTGCGGCGCGAGATCATCGTGACCCAGGTGGTCAACGACCTCGTCAACGGCGCCGGTATGACGTACTGGCCGCGGCTCGCCGGGGAGACGGGGGCCTCGGCCGCCGAGCTCACCCGAGCCAACTTCGTGGCCCGCGAGATCTTCGGCTCGCTGCCCCTGCGCGACGAGATCCAGGCGCTGGACAACCAGATCCCGGCGGGGGTGCAGACCGCGATGCGCGTGGAGATGCGCACCCTGGTCGAGCGTGGCTCGCGCTGGCTGGTCAGCAACCGGCGCCCTCCACTGGACTCGCAGGGTCTGGTGGACCTCTTCGCCGCGCCGATGCAGACCATCATGGCGGCGCTGCCCGAGCTGATGAGTGGCACCGAGCTGGCCGCCTACGAAGCGCGCCTCGAGCGGCTCATCGCCAACCACGTGCCCGTGGAGCTGGCCTCCGAGGTCGCGGTGCTCCCCCCGGCCTACATGATGCTCAACGTCATCGAGATCGCTCAGCGCGACGAGCTGGACCCGCTGGAGGTCGCCCGGATGCACTTCACGCTCGGCGAGCGGCTGGGGTTGTCAGTCCTGGTGACCCGGATCCTCGCGCTCCCGCGCGACGACCGTTGGCAGACCATGGCGCGAGCGGCGCTGCGCGACGACCTGCACGGTGTTCACGCCCAGCTGACCGGCCAGGTGCTGGCCGCCACCGATGCCGAGGAGAGCGCAGCGGCACGGGTCGCCGCCTGGGAGGAGTCCGACCAGGTCCTCATCTCGCGAGCCGCCGACACCCTGCGCGAGATCTGCGCCGACGAGCACGCCGACCTGGCGCGGATGTCGGTCGCGCTGCGGGTGGCGCGGGGGTTGTTGGCCTAGCGTGATGGCCTAGTTGATGGGCGATCGTGCGCTGAGCTTCGGTGCCGTGGCAGCGAACTACGAGAAGCATCGACCCGGCTATCCGGAGCAACTCGCCGATCGCGTGCTGGGCTACGCCGGTCGACCCGTCCGTACGGCCTTGGAGATCGGCGCCGGCACCGGGAAGGCCACCCGGCTCTTCGCAGGGCGGGGGATCGAGGTCACCGCAACTGACCCGGACGCGGCCATGCTCGCCGAGCTTGCCAAGCACGTCCCGCCGAGCGCCCGGATCGTCGTAGGGGCCTTCGAAGAGCTTGCGCTCACCGAGACCTACGACCTCGTGTTCGCGGCAGCCTCGCTCCACTGGACGGAGCCGGCCGGTCGGTGGTCACGGATCGCCGCACTGCTCGAGCCGGGTGGGGTCTTCGCCTCGTTCGGCGGTCAGCTGCGTCTGGCTGACGCTGGCCTGGAGGATGCTGTCCGGGCCGCTCGAGCCGACTTCTTGCCGGATGACTCGGTGGCCTCACCGGACGGGTGGCCAGGGACCGAGCTGAGCGCCTCGTCGCACTTCAACGACGTCCAGCAGTCTGTCCTCGAACGTCCTCGTCACGCTCACGGCACGCGGCTACGTCGGCCCACCTCTCGACCATCTCGGCGTACCTGGAGCTCCCGTCATCGGTACGGCAGACGTGTTCGACCGGATCCTGGCGGTGCTGCCGGAGCAGGTGTCGCTGCGAGGAGACCTGACGTTGCACCTGGCTCGGAGGGTCGCAGCGCTTGCGTCGAGGTCAGCGAGGCTCTGGAAGACTGCGGTGGGCGGTGACACCATCGGGGCATGACCCGGCTCGCACTGATCATCAGGCACCAGACCCTTCCCGGGCGGCGGGACGAAGCCCGCCAGGTCTGGGAGGCGCACATGGCGCCCGCCATCGACAGCAACCCCGGCCACCTCGCTTACTTCTACTGCTTCGACAACGCCGATCCCGACGCGATCAACGCCTTCCAGGTCTACGACAGCGCCGAGTCTGCGCAGCGATTCCTGGAGACCGACGCCTACGCCGCCTACCTGAAGGAGGTTGAGCCGTTGTTGTCGGGTCCGCCGCAGGTCACCCCACTGACTCCCGTGTGGTCCAAGAGCGCCTAGGTCTGAGACCGGGACCGAGCGGCGGATTTTGCTCGCCGCACCGTGGATCTCGCCTAGGCTCTTTCAGCATGAGCCGGCCCACGAGCGTGCCTGAGGTGATCGCGCGGATGCGCGCGATCGACGCCGAGCTCGAGCCGTCCGACGGGGTGGCGATCTTCAACCGGATGTACTTGCACGTCACCGAGCTGATCGAGCAGGTGATCACCGGCGGCTCGGCCCTGCCGCTGTCTTTCGACGACCCCGCGACCATGGCCGACCTCGACGTGCGGTTCGCCTGCCTGTGGCTCGAGGCGTACGACGCGGACGTCGCCGGTCGCTCCGTGCCCACGCCGTGGCGTCCATGTTCGAGGCCCGTGCCGGCGGACGGTGGCCGATCCAGTACGCCCTCGCGGGGATGAACACCCACATCGAGCACGATCTCCCGGTCGCGGTCGTCGAGACCTGCCGCGCCCGCAGCTTGGAGCCCGACGACCTGCACGCCGACTACGAGGCCGTGAACGCGGTGCTCGCGCAGGTCGAGGCGCCGATCCGCCGGTCCTTCCTCACCAGGTCGGCCAGGGCATCGACGAGCACGCCGGACCGGTCGTGCACGTCATCAGCGCCTGGAACATCGACAAGGCACGCGATCTCTCGTGGGTCACCGCCCAGACCATCTGGTCGCTGCGCCGCGTCGGGTTCCTCCAGGAGCGGTTCCTCGACGCTGTCGCGGACACGGTCGCGATGACGTCGCGGACGCTGCTGCTCCCGACGCGGTAGTGCCCGTGATGTACGTCCGACTTCGAGGTGTCGCGCGCGCACCCGCGTGTGATGCACGTGATGCGGCGTCCGGGGCCGGATAGCGTGACCGCATGCCCAACGCAATCCGCTTCAGCTCAGTCACGTTGGCGTGTCCGGATCCGGCGAGCTTGGCGTCCTTCTACGCCGAGGTCACCGGGGGCGAAGTCACGTTCGTGCACAACATGGAGTGGGCGTCCGTGCGCTGTGAAGGGGTCCGTTTGGAGTTCATGGGGGTCGCTGACTACGCGAGACCTCGGTGGCCCGACGATTCGGCGTTGCTCCACATCGACTTCTTCGTCGATGACCTGGACACGGCCGCGACCCGCGTCGAACGTGCCGGGGCGACGCGATTCGATCATCAGCCGAACGCGGCGCACTGCCTGGTTTTCAGCGATCCCGCAGGGCATCCGTTCTGTCTCTCACTGATCGACGAGGTCGGATGACGTAGCGCGGACGACGTTGGGCGCAGGATCGTCACGCGGAGCGGCGGCAGCGGTGGAGCAGTCGCTCGAGGGCTCGGTCGAGGTCGTCCTTGCTCGTCCAGGCATCGACCTGCGACTGGTCGATCACGGTGGTGCCGGAAGCGTCGACGAGTCGGTGGAGACCGTGCGGGGTCGTCCAGATCATCTCGCCGGTAGCGGTCGGCGTACAGGTGTAGGCGAGATGGGTCTTGGCTCGATGTCGAGTGCGCGCCAGCGGCTGGCTGTCGTGTGAGTTGGTCTGGTCGGGTGGTCCGCCGGGGTCGTAGGGGACCGGGTGGTCGAGGTCGACGTTGCGGCTGACGGTGGTCGCGTGGGGGAAGGCCTCGACCGGGCGGAGGAGGTGGATCCGCTCCTTGATCGCCTCGGGGTGCTCGTAGGCACACGTCGAGACGTGCTCCGCGAGGTCGATCACGGGCTTGACGACCACGGTGCAGGTGGCGAGCAGGTCTTGGAGGGCGGTGAGGGTCATCGGACCAAGACCTTCGACCCGGGCAACGCCCGAGGCGAAGCCCGTGAGCGCAGCCTCGTGAAGGTGGACGTAGAGGATCGAGGTGGGCCGCATCCGCTTCGGGTCGGTCTCCCGCAGGGTGTCGAGCAGGTCGGCTGGAAACGCCGTGGCCCTCGACTCGCCTTCGTCGCCGTGCTCCAGGAGCAGCTCGAGCAGCTCGGCCGGACGGGCCAGCCAGCCCATCGCGATCGACCTCAGCTCGTCGCGCGTGGTCGGCGTGGGGCCGGAGTGCTCGGGGCGCTCGGCGAGAAGGTCGGCGATGCGCTCGAGCATGGCGTCGATCCAGGCCGCGTCGCCGGCGGTGATGCGGGCGATGAGGTGCTTCAGCCCGTGCTCGTCGGTGCGTCCGAGGCCGACGTACCTCTTGGTGCGCTGCTCGGCCCATTGCTTCTCGTAGGCCGGCAGGTCGGCCTCGACGACCTTGGCCTCCGCGATGGTGAGCACTCGCCCGGGGGACTGACCGACGATCGCGTCGGCCACTGCTGAGTCGACCGCGCCGACTGCCTCGGCGGAGACCCGACGCGACATCGAGGCGACCTTGCGCGCCACCCACAGCTCGGTCTCACCCGCGACCACGCGGGCGAAGGTCAACGGCAGTCGGTGACGCAGATCGAGGGCGTCGGCCACCATCGCGCGGGCGGCGAGGGTGTGGACGCTGCGGGCGATCCCGAGCTCGCACAACGCGAGCTCCTGGACCTTGGGGGTGCCTTCGCCACCAATGCGCTGGGTGCGCTCCCCGCCGGGCAGGTCGCGGACCTCGGGAAGCACCTCCATCTGGTGCAGGTCGGCCCAGTCGAGCACGAGCAAGAGGTCCTCGACCTCGATCCGGCGACGCGCCGTCGTCGTCGACTGCAGCTGGGACAGCACGCGCGCGGTCTCCTGCTGGTGGTCGTCGTCATCGGGCCTCCACATGTTCCGATGATATCGAACATGTGTTCGAATAACCAGGGTCCGGGCCGGATTGCTCTTGGCTTTTCTGGGTAGCCTCGTCCGGATGGAAGCACCTCGGAACGCCCCGGCCTGGGACGGCGCGCGCAACCTCGCTGATCTGGGCGGGCTCCCGCTCTGCACTGGCAGCCGGACCGTCAGCGGCAAGGTCTTCCGCTCGGCGGCACCGGAGTGGATGACTGATCAGGGATGGGTCGATGCCCGCGCGGCACGCCTCGCCGCGGTCATCGACCTGCGCAACGAGAAAGAGCGCGGACGCAGGGAGCAGCATCCGGTGCTGCACCGCGCCGCCGCAGCCGACATCGCTGTGGTCCACACGCCGACCGAGGACCCCGACGACGCCGAGTTCCTGGCGGAGTGCGGTCCGTGGCTGGACCACCCACGCTCCTGGGCGGCGAACCTGCGGCTCTACCCCGACAAGATCGCGCGC
Organism: uncultured Actinomycetota bacterium; assembly: GCA_963761285.1. Lineage (GTDB taxonomy): Bacteria > Actinomycetota > Actinomycetes > Propionibacteriales > Nocardioidaceae > Nocardioides. The sequence continues at coordinate 38,789 of CAVXGJ010000008.1, forward strand.
GTCTTCACCGCCCTCGCCGAGTCCGACGGCCCGGTCCTGCTGCACTGCGCCGGCGGGCGCGACCGCACGGGCATGGTCGGCTCAATGCTGCTCGTGCTCGCCGGGGCCACTCCGGAGGCGGTCGTCGCCAACTACGAGTCGGGGTTCCGCGGTGCCGCCGGCCACCGCGGGCATGGCTGGTCCTACGACGCCGACGTGGGGGAGTGGACGCAGGCAGCCGAGGAGCCGTGGACACGGGACGAGCTCGACCGCGCGCTGGCTGATCGCCGACCCGTGCTCCTCGAGTGGGTCGCCACGACCGACGTACGCGGCTACCTGCTCGACGCCGGCGTCAGCGCCGAGCACGTCGCGACGCTCGAGGCGCTGCTCCTCGCCTGAGGTACCTTATTGATTCGCGGTTGTCGGTGGCGCCGACCTAATCTCGTTGATGATGACAACCGATCTCGGACCCGATCCCACGGGTGAGCCCCCCGCCGGAGTGCACTCCCTCTGGCGGCTGCGTGGCTACCTCAAGCCGCACCGCGGCGCGCTGCTGATCATGCTGCTGACCTCGCTGGCCGGCGTCGGTCTGACGATCGCCATCCCGCTGGTGACCAAGGCGCTGATCGACGGGCCGATCACCAACGGCGAGATCGGCGCGGTGCTGCCGCTCGGGCTCCTCGCCCTGGTCCTCGGCGTGATCGAGGCCGGGCTCATCCTGTGGCGTCGCTGGGTGCAGAGCAACGCCGTGCTCGGGGTCGAGACGGCCATGCGCCGCGACCTCTACGACCTGCTCCAACAGCTGCCGATGTCCTTCCACAGCCGGTGGCAGTCGGGCCAGCTGTTGTCGCGGGCCACGACCGACCTCGCCGGCATCCGTCGCTTCTTCGGCTTCGGCATGCTGTTCCTGCTGATCAACATCGTGCAGGTGCTGGTCGTCACGATCGTCCTGCTCAACATGTACTGGCCGCTCGGTCTCGTCGTCGCCGCCGCTGCGGTGCCGATCGTCGCGCTCTCGATGCGCTTCGAGAAGCGGTATGTCGTGATCTCGCGGCAGGTGCAGGACGAGCAGGGCGACCTCGCCACCCTCGCCGAGGAAGGCGCGGTCGGCATCCGCGTCATCAAGTCCTTCGGTCGCGGCGAGCACGTCTCCCAGCAGTACGAAGCCGCCGCCGACACGCTGCGCGAGACCAGCATGGTCAAGGTGCGCCTGGCCGCGAAGTTCTGGACGTTCCTCGAGATCATCCCCAACCTCGCCGTTGCCGTCGTGCTGCTCCTCGGGGCGATCGGGGTGGGCCGCGGTGCCCTGACGCCCGGTGAGCTGGTCGCCTTCATCACGTTGCTGCTGTCTCTGGTCTGGCCGGTCTCCTCCCTCGGCGTCATCCTCGCGATGGCGCAGGAGGCCATGACCAGCGCAGCCCGGATCCTGGAGATCTACGACACCGTCCCGGCGATCGTCGGCGGCAGCGAGGTGATCGAGAGTCCTCAGGGTCACCTGCGCTTCGACCACGTCGACTTCGCGTTCCCCGATGCTCCCGACGAGCCGGTCCTGCGCGACGTCTGCCTCGACCTGGCCCCCGGCGAGACCATCGCCCTGGTCGGTGCCACCGGGTCGGGCAAGACGGTGCTGACCTCCCTGGTGCCCCGCCTCCACGACGTCACCGGTGGCAGCGTGAGCATCGACGGGGTCGACGTCCGCGACCTCGACCTGCGCCACCTGCGCTCGTTGGTGGCCACCGCCTTCGAAGAGCCGACGCTGTTCTCGATGAGCGCCCGGGAGAACGTCACCCTTGGTCGCTCCGACGCCAGCGACGCCGACATCGACCAGGCCCTCGACATCGCCCAAGCAGGCTTCGTGCGCGATCTCCCGTGGGGTCTCGACACCCGCATCGGTGAGCAGGGGATGGCGCTCTCGGGCGGGCAGCGACAGCGACTGGCCCTGGCCCGCGCGGTCCTGGCCGGCCCCAAGGTCCTGGTCCTCGACGACACCCTGTCGGCTCTCGACGTCCACACCGAGAAGCTCGTGGAGGAGGCGCTGCAACGCGTGCTCGGCTCGACGACCGGTCTCGTCGTGGCCCACCGTGCCTCGACGGTGCTGCTGGCCGACCGGGTCGCCCTGCTCCAGGGAGGCACCATCACCCACGTCGGCGACCACCGCGAGCTGCTCGCGACGGTCCCTGCCTACCGCGAGCTGCTCGCGGCCGACGCCGAGCTGTCCGAGGCGATCGCATGAGCACCGACCAGGCCCCCGACCAGCGCCAGCCGAGCTGGCGCGGTGTCGCGCAGACCGATGTCGAGGAAGCCGCCGAGCGCGAGCGCACCGTCCGCTTCGCCGGTGGCTCCGGCGCGCTGCTGCGCGAGCTGCTCGCGCCCTACCGCAAGGCGATCTGGCTGCTGATCGGCGTCGTGCTGATCGAGAACGCCGCGCGCCTCTCGATCCCCTACCTGGTCAAGGAGGGCATCGACACCGGCATCCCGCCGATCCGCGCCGATGACAACCTGACCCCGCTGATGATCATCGTCGGCATCGTCCTGGTCGCCGCCCTCACCCAGGCCATCGCCCGCAACTTCTTCCTGGTGCGTTCGGGTCTTCTCGGCCAGAACGTCCTCTACGAGCTGCGCCGCCGGGTCTTCCGGCACTTCCAGGTGCTCAGCCCGGCCTTCCACGACGACTACACCTCCGGCCGGGTCATCTCCCGCCAGACCTCAGATGTCGACGCCATCTACGAGATGCTCGAGACCGGATTCGACGGGCTCGTCACCGCTGCGCTGACCCTCGTCGGCACCGCCGGGCTGCTGCTCTTCCTCGACGTCAAGCTCGGCCTCGTGGCGCTCGCGTGCGGTCCGTTCCTCTTCCTGCTGACCAACTGGTTCCGCAAGGCCTCCACCGCGAGCTACCGCAACACCCGCGACAAGGTCGCACTCGTCATCGTCCACTTCGTGGAGTCGATGGGCGGGGTGCAGGCCGTGCAGGCCTTCCGTCGCGAAGCCCGCAACCAGGAGATCTTCGACGACGTCAACGACCAGTACCGCCGCGCCAACCTCCACGCCTTCCGCCTCGTCGCGCTCTTCATGCCCGGCATCAAGCTGATCGGCAACATCACCATCGCGGTGACCCTGCTCTACGGCGGCTACCTCGCCTACAACGGCGAGGTCACGGTCGGCGTCCTGGCCGCGTTCCTGCTCTACCTGCGCCAGTTCTTCGAGCCGATGATGGAGATCTCGCAGTTCTACAACACCTTCCAGTCGGCCTCGGCTGCGCTGGACAAGCTCGCCGGGGTGCTGCGCGAGGAGCCCGGCGTCCCCGAGCCCGAGGAGCCGGTGCGGCTCCAGGAGACCCACGGCACCTTGGACTTCGACGGCCTCGCCTTCAGCTACACCGAAGGGCGCCCGGTCATCCCCGGCCTCGACCTCTCGATCCCCGCGGGCCAGACCATCGCCCTCGTCGGCACCACCGGGGCCGGCAAGACGACCCTGGCCAAGCTCGCCACCCGGTTCTACGACCCCACGGCCGGCACCGTGCGCCTCGACGGCGTCGACCTGCGCGACCTGACGGCCGACGACCTGCGCGAGCGGGTCGTGATGGTCACCCAGGAGAACTACCTCTTCTCCGGCACCATCGCCGACAACATCCGCTTCGGCCGTCCCGGAGCCTCCCAGGCCGAGGTCGAGCAGGCCGCCACGGCGCTCGGCGCCCACGACTTCATCATGGCGCTGCCCGAGGGCTACGAGACCGACGTCGCCAACCGTGGCGGACGGCTCAGCGCTGGTCAGCGCCAGCTCGTCGCCTTCGCGCGCGCGTTCCTCGCCGACCCGGCGGTGCTGATCCTCGACGAGGCGACGTCCTCGCTCGACGTCCCGTCCGAGCGGTTGGTCCAGCAGGCGCTGCGCACCGTCCTCGCCGGTCGTACGGCGGTCATCATCGCCCACCGCCTCTCGACGGTGGAGATCGCCGACCGGGTCCTGGTGATGGAGCACGGCCGGATCGTCGAGGACGGATCGCCGGCCGAGCTGATCGGCAGCGGCGAGGGTCGCTTCTCCGACCTCCACGACGCCTGGCTCGAGTCCCTGGCCTGACAGATACGCTCGGCGGGTGACCGACCTCCGCAGCGCCAGCGTGTCCGAGATCGTCCGGCTGACCTCGGAGGGCGACCTGACCCCCCGGGTGGTCGTCGACGAGGCTCTCGACCGGATCGCCGAGCGTGACCCTGGGCTCAACGCCTTCTCCGTGGTGCTCGACGGCCAGGCCCGCCGCGACGCTGCTGAGCTCGGCCGCAGCACGCAGGCCAAGGGCCCCTTGCACGGCGTCCCGATCGCCATCAAGGAGGAGCTCGATGTCGCGGGGTGCGTGACGACCTTCGGCGGCGAGGGCAACTCCACCCCGGTCGCGGCCGACTGCGAGCTCGTCGCCCGGCTGCGCGCTGCCGGCGCGGTCATCGTCGGCAAGACGACGATGCCGGAGTTCGGCGCCTGGCCCTACACCGAGGGCAGCTCGCGCGGCGTGACCCGCAACCCGTGGGATCCCACTCGCACGCCCGGAGGCTCCAGCGGCGGCACGGCTGCGGCGGTGGCCTCGGGCATGGTGCCGGTCGCGATCGGTGGCGACGGCGGCGGCTCGATCCGGATCCCCTCGGCGATGTGCGGCCTCTACGGCCTCAAGCCGCAGCGCGGGCGGGTGACCTCGGCTCCCCACGAGCACCTCTGGTGGTCCCTGGGCACGACCGGTCCGTTGGCTCGCACCGTGCGTGACGCCGCGATCGTCTACGACGTGATTCGCGGCAACGCGGACACCGACATGTTCCGGGCCGGGCCGGTCGGCTCCTTCGAGCAGGCGGCGCTGCGGGCCCCCGGCAAGCTGCGGATCGGCTGGTCGGTCAAGCCCGTGAGCAAGGGGGTCAAGCCCGACCCGCTGCACGTCGCCGCGGTCGAGGAGACGGCGCGACTCCTCACCGAGCTCGGTCACGACGTCGTCGAGATCGATCCCCGCTACCCCGATCCGACGGCGGCCTTCGTGCCGCAGTTCTTCGCCGGCATCCGCACCGAGGCCCAGCAGGTGGAGCACTACGACCGCCTCGAGCGCCGCACGCGCGAGACCTACCGGCTGGGGTCGTGGGTGACGCCGCGCGTCACCGAGTGGGCGATCAGGACCGGCGAGAAGGTCTCGGTCAAGGCCAACCGGATCTTCGACTCCATCGATGTGCTGCTGACCCCGAGCATCGCCCACCGGCCGCCCCGCGTGGGGATCCTCGACGGACGCGGCAGTGCCGCCGCCTCGGTGCTCGCGCTGCCCGCGATCGCCTACGCCGCCCTGTGGAACGTTGCCGGCAACCCGGCCGCCTCGGTGCCGTGCGGCATCGCCGACGACGGGCTCCCGGTCGGGGTGCAGCTCGTCGGACCGACCGACGGCGAGGAGCTGCTGCTGAGCCTGTCCGCCCAGCTCGAGGAAGCCCGGCCGTGGCCGCTGGTCACCCCGAGCGACTGATGCTCCTGCAGACCCCACGCGCACGGTTGCGTCGGCTGCTGCGGCCGGGCGCGCCCAGCCCGCTGATCGGGCGCACCGTGCTCGTCACCGGCGCCTCTTCGGGGATCGGTGAGGCCACCGCACGAGCAGCCGCCGGACGCGGCGCATCGGTGCTGCTCGTCGCGCGCCGCGGCGAGGAGCTGGAGCGGGTGCGTGCCGCCATCGTCGCCGATGGCGGTGCGGCGGCGACCTACGTCTGCGACCTGACCGACCTCGACGCCATCGACGAGCTCGTGGCCACGGTGCTCGACGAGCACGGCCCCGTCGACTACCTGGTCAACAACGCCGGCCGCTCGATCCGCCGCTCCCTCCACCTGAGCTATGACCGCTTCCACGACGTCGAGCGCACCATGGCGATCAACTACTTCGGCCCGGTCCGGCTCACGCTCGGACTGCTGCCGGCGATGCGCGAGCAGGGCTTCGGGCAGGTCGTCAACATCTTGTCGTGGGGCGTGCAGCTCAAGGCACCGAAGTTCTCGGCCTACCTGGCTTCCAAGACCGCCCTCGACACCTGGTCGCGCGTCGCGGCTCGTGAGGCGTACGGCGACAACGTCGGCTTCACCAACATGCGCTTCGGCCTGGTGCGCACCGCAATGGTCGCCCCCACGCAGGCGTACGACGACCTCCCGGCGATGAGCGCCGAGCGTGCGGCCGAGCACGTGGTGCGGGCCCTCGAGGACCGCCCCGTCGTGTGGAACGTGCCGGCGGGCGTTGCCGGCGAGGTGCTCGGCTTCGTCTCACCGCGGCTGGTCGATGCCGTCATGCACCGGCTCCACCGGCGCGCCCAGGGTTGAGGGCTGAGGGCTGAGGGCTGGAGGCTGAAGGTCAGCTCGCCTTCTTCTTCGCCGGCGCCTTCTTGGCGGCGGACTTCTTGGCAGCGGCTTTCTTCGCGGGCGCCTTCTTCTTCGCAGCCGTCTTCTTGGCCGGGGCCTTCTTCTTCGGCTCCTCGGCGTCTTCGTCATCGTCGGCACTGCTCTCGCCTCGCGCCGACTGGGCGGCCTTGACCGAGCGCTGGAGCGCGGCGAGCAGGTCGACGACCTCGCCGGACGACTTGGTCGAGGTCGGTGTCCGCTTGATCTCGCCGCCCTCGATCTTGGCCTTGACCAGCGCCTCGACCGCCCCGGCGTAGTCGTCCTCGAACTCGCCCGGCTCGAAGTCGCCGGCGAGGGTCTCGACAAGCATCGTGGCCATCTTGCTCTCCGACTCCTTCACCTCGCCGACCTCGACCGAGAAGTCGGGGGTGCGGATCTCGTCGGGCCACATCATCGTCTGCATCACGATCACGTCGTCGCGCACCCGCAGCACCGCCACGCTGGTGCGCTGGCGCAGCGCCACGGTCACGACCGCCATCCGATCGGCGTCCAGCAACGCCTGGCGGAGCAGGGCGTAGGGCTTGGCGCCGGCCTTCTCGGGCTCGAGGTAGTAGGACTTCTCGAAGAGCATCGGATCGATCTGGTCGGTCGGCACGAACTTCTCGACCGCGATCTCGCGCGACGAGGTCGAGGGCAGGTCGGCGAGGTCGTCGTCGGTCAGGATGACCATCTCGCCGTCCTCGGTCTCGTAGCCCTTGGCGATGTCGGCGTAGGCGACTTCCTCGCCGTCGATCGCGCACACCCGCTGGTACTTGATCCGGCCGCCGTCCTTGGCGTGCACCTGGCGGAAGGAGACGTCGTGGCTCTCCGTCGCGGAGTAGAGCTTGACGGGGACGCTGACCAGGCCGAAGGAGACGGCACCCTTCCATATCGCACGCATCGCACCAGTGTGACTGCTGGGACTCCGAGAATCCATCGGTGAGGATGTACCCATGCGTCCGATGCTCGCCACCAAGGGCACCCACCTGCCGTCCGGGCCCGCGTGGGCCCATGAGGTGAAGTGGGACGGGATGCGGATCCTGGCTCGCACGGGTCCCGACGGCACCCGCCTGACGAGCCGCAACGACAACGACGTCACCGCCTCGTGGCCCGATGTCGCCGACTCGCCGCTCGGCGCGCGCGAGGCGATGGTCGACGGCGAGATCATCGCGCTCAACGGCGACGGGCTGCCCGACTTCCGCACCCTGCAGGAGCGGCTGCACGTGCGCAGCCGGAGCAGCGTCGCCCGGCTGGTGCAGCGGGTGCCGGTCACGTTCATGGCCTTCGACCTGCTCGCGCTGGACGGCGTCGACCTCACCCGGGAGCCGCTCGCCGTGCGCCGCGCCCGGCTCGCCGAGGTGCTCGACGGCTCCGCGTGGCAGGTGCCGACGTCGTACGACGACGGGCAGATGCTCCACGAGGCGACGCTCGCCCAGGGCCTGGAGGGCGTGGTGAGCAAGCGGCTCGACTCGCGCTACACGCCGGGGGAGCGCAGTGCCCACTGGCTGAAGTTCGCCCACCGCCACCGGGGGAGCTATGTGGTGGGTGGGTGGCGGCCCCAGGAGGGCTCCGAGCGACCGGCTCGCCGCGCTCCTGGTGGGCGAGGTGGCCCCCGACGGGCTGCTCTACCGCGGCCGGGTCGGCAGCGGCATCGGTGCCAAGCAGGGTGCGGTGCTCGCCGAGGCAGTGGCCGGGCTCGCGCGGACGAGCAGCCCGTTCGACGACGAGGTCCCGAAGATCGATGCTGCGGGCACGCGCTGGCTGGAGCCGGTGCTGGTGGTCGATGTCGACACCCACGGGCGCGGCCACACGCGGTTGCGCCAGCCGTCGTACCAAGGACTGCGCCACGACCTGGCCGCAGGCGACCTCTGATGGCGCCCGACGAAGCGGCGATCCGCGTCGAGGTCGAGGGCCGCACCCTGGTGATCAAGAACCTTGCCAAGGTGCTCTACCCGCAGACCGGCACCACGAAGGGCGAGGTGCTCGACTACTACGCCCGGGTCGCGCCGACCCTGCTGCCACACCTGCGCGACCGCGCCGTGACCAGGATCCGGTGGCCTCACGGAGTGCAGGACCTGAGCTTCTTCGAGAAGAACATCCCGGCCGGCACCCCGTCGTGGGTGCGCACCGTGACGGTCCCGACCACCGGCAGTCGTGCGTCGAGTGACTCGGGCGACACCTTGACCTTCCCCGTGATCGACGACCTCGCCACGTTGACGTGGCTGGCCAACCTCGCGGCCCTCGAGCTGCACGTGCACCAGTGGCGGGTCGGGCGCAACGGCCGACCCCGCAACGCCGACCGGATCGTCATCGACCTCGACCCCGGCGAGCCGGCCGGACTGCACGAGTGCTGCCAGGTGGCCCTGCTGGTGCGCGACAAGCTCGCGGAGCGGGGGCTGGTCGGGCGGCCCGTGCTCAGCGGGAGCAAGGGCCTCCACCTCTACGCCACCCTGCCGTCGCGGTTGCCGGCCGAGGAGTCCACGGCGTTGGCCAAGGAGGTCGCCGAGGAGCTCCAGGGGGAGCACCCACGGCTGGTGACCGCGACGATGACGAAGGCGCGTCGCACCGGCAAGGTCTTCCTCGACTGGTCGCAGAACGCCGGCTCGAAGACCACGATCGCGCCCTACTCGCTGCGCGGCCGCGAACGTCCGTACGCCGCCGCGCCGGTCTCGTGGGACGAGGTCGGCGAGGGCGCCGACGACCCGCTCGGGCTCGAGCAGATGCGGTTCGAGGAGGTGCTCGAGCGCGTCGAAGAGCTCGGCGACCTCTTCGCCGAAAGTGCCGGTTGAGGCTGTTACTCAATGGTGGGGGAGTCGTGTGATCGGCGTACCTCCGGCGTGTAACCGAGCCGCCTAGATTGCTCTCAGGTTCAAGGGCGGCGTGGGGCTCCCGACGTTCCTCACCTACTCGCCACTCGTCTCGGAGGTCTCCGTGGAGCTGACGCTCCTGCCTCGTCGCAAGCGGCGACTGCCTGCCCGAGGGCCGGTCATCGTGGCGATCGCGGTCCTGTTGCTCGGTTGGCTGGGGGTCCTGCTGCTGGTCCCGAGCTTGTTCGGGCTGCGGCACGACGGTGGTCAGCGAGCCGAAGGACGAGTACCAGGTGGGCACCTTGATGCTCACCCGCTCGGTCCCGGCCAGCGACCTGGCCTCGACCGACGTCCTGACGGTCGGTGACGAGCTGCGCCACGTGAGCCACACCGAGCCCGGCGTGGTGGTCGTCGACGGGACCGACCGGCTGGACACGGGTGACAACCCGACGCTCGATCGGGTCCTGGTGACGGTGCCCGTCGCGGGCCTGCCGCTGGCCGGTCCGGCAAACCTCGCGAAGTGGGCGTCGGTGTCCGCGATGGCGGGCTTCGCTGCCCTTGCCATCGCCTCGGCGAGTGCGGCTCTTCGGGGGGTTGGACGGGTGCGGCTGGCCGGCTGACCGACACCCCGCTGTGTCACTTCTGGGTACTTGCTCCGGCAAGCGCCCGGCACCCTCTATGCTCTGGCTATGGGTCACCGAGTGCTCGTCGTCGAAGATGAGGAGGACATTGCGTTCCCTCTCGTCAGGACGCTCGAGCGCGAGGGCTATGACGTCACCTGGGTCGACAACGGTCAGAAGGCGCTCGACGAGCTCGTCGAGGGCTCGACCGAGATGGTCATCCTCGACCTCGGGCTCCCCGACATGGACGGCCTCGAAGTCTGCAAGAAGGCCCGCGCAGCGGGTTATGAGGGCGCGATCATGATCGTGACGGCGCGTGCCGGTGAGCTCGACCGTGTGGTCGGGCTCGACTACGGTGCCGACGACTACCTCGCCAAACCTTTCGGGCTGGCCGAGCTCCAGGCCCGGGTGCGCGCTCTGCTGCGCCGCACCGGCGCCGGTGGCGGTGCCGCTGCTGAGGAGTCCGAGGACGGCCTGCGTGTCGACGTCGCGGCTCGCCGGGTCTACGCCGGCGACACCGAGGTGCCGTTGACCGGCAAGGAGTTCGACGTCCTCAACATCCTCACGGCCAACAAGGACAAGGTCGTCTCCCGCGGTCGCCTGATGGCTGACGTCTGGGACGAGAACTGGTACGGCTCGACCAAGACGCTCGACGTGACGATCGGACGACTGCGCCAGAAGCTCGAGGGCGTCGGCGTGGGCGAACGAGTCGTGGCGGTCCGTGGAGTGGGCTTCCGGCTCGAGGCCCCCGCGGACCATGCGTGAACGTCTGACCGCAGCGTTCGTCCTGGTCACCCTCCTGGTCGTTTTCGGAGGTGCCTTCGCCCGTTCGTATGCCGTGACGGGAGCGATCCGCGAACGCGAGAGTGACCTGGTCACCTCGCAGGCGCGCTCCATCGGGCAGGTGATCGCCCGTGAGATCGCTGCGGGAGACACCGTCGACGAGGTCGGTCTGCGCGACTTCGTGGTGCCCGGCATGCAGCTGGTCTACGAGCGTCGCGACGAGCCGACGATCGTGCTGGCCGGCCGCGACTTCGACTCCGCCACGGATGCCGACGGCGTGTCGGCGACGGTGTTCACCGGCGACGGCGCGCTGACGGTCACCCGAGCCAGCTCGAAGCCGCTCAACACCTTCTGGGGCTCCGACCTCGGCTCGATGCTGGGGTTGTTGTCGCTCCTCGTCATCGTCGCCGGCACCATCGGCTACCTCGTCGCTCGTGGGCTCTCTCGTCCTTTCCGCCAGCTGGCGGTGGCGGCCGGCGCGCTCGGCCGCGGTCGCTTCGACCTCGAGCTGCCCGCCACCCGGATCCCCGAGGCCCGCAAGATCGCCCGGGCGCTCGAGAGCAGCGCCGCCCAGCTGCGCGACCGCCTCGAGCGCGAGCGGGAGTTCGGGCTGCTCGCCTCCCACGTGCTGCGCACGCCGCTGACCTCGCTGCGGCTCAACCTCGAGGAGCTCGTCGGTGACCCCGACCTGACCGAGGACACCCGCGAGATGGCCCTGCGTTGTCTCACGACGGTCGGCCGGATCGGTGAGGTGGCCGGCGAGCTGGTCGAGGTCTCCGGACGCGGGGTGCTGGTCGAAGGGGCCGCCGTGCCGCTGCACGACCTCGCCAAGCAAGTGGCCCAGCGCTGGGCCGACACGTTGGAGGACAGCCACCGCGTGCTCACCGCGGCGGTGGAGGGCGACATCGACCTCCTCTTCACGCCGGGCCCCGTGGAGCAGGTGCTCGACCTGGTGCTCCTCGATGTCATGCGACGCCAGCGCGGCGCCGTACGACTGGTCTTCGAGGGGAGCCCGAGCTTCATGACGGTCGACATCTCCTGCGACGACGGCACCGGTCGGATGGCGGCGCCGTCCGAGCCGGACAAGGAGCACACCGGTGCGGTGCTGACCGCCCTCGGCGCGCGCATCGAGATGCCGAGCGACGGCTCGGTGCTGCGGGTCTTCCTGCCTCGTCGGTAGGCAGGCGGCGCTAGGCTGCCAGGATGCCTGGCGACCGGGGGAGTGCTGTGCGGATCGGCCTGATCGACGAGTACGAGCTCGTCGTGGCCGGCTTGGTCGCGGCCTTGGCGCCGTACGACGATCGGGTGCAGGTGGTGGATCTCGCCACTGCCTCGCGCCGCAACGCTCAGGTCGACTTGCTGCTCCACGACGGCTTCGACGAGCGACGGATGCTCGACGCCGCCGACCTCGCCACGGTGTGCGGCGCGAAGCTGGTGGCGTTCAGCTGGAGCAGCGACCCGGCGCAGATCGCCCGGGCGCTGGGCCACGGTGCGGTCGGCTACGTGCTCAAGTCGTTGCCTGCCGCGGAGATCGTCGAGGCGCTGGAGCGCATCCACGCGGGGCACGTCGTGCGTCCGCCGTTGCCGTCGATCGAAGGACAGCACGCGACCCGACTGACGGTTCGCGAGACCGAGATCGTCAGGCTGATCGCCAGCGGTCGGACCAACGAGCAGATCGCGACGCTGCTGTTCTTGAGCATCAACTCCATCAAGACCCATATCCGCTCGGCCTATCGCAAGATGGAGGTCACCCGGCGCTCGCAGGCAGTGACCTGGGCCTTCGCTCACGGTGTGGTGCCGGAGGAGGCAGGCGACGGGCGTAGGGTCTGAGGGCCCAGACTCCCGGAAGGTGGACGCCGTGCAAGATCGATCCACCCTCGTCGTCGAGCTGACCAAGGAGTTCGCCAGGATCTCGCCTGACGAGCCGTTCGCGCTCAGGCTGTGTCGCGCGTTCACGACCTTCGCGCAGGCCGACGGTGGCGCGATCTCGCTCGGGTTCGACACCTCCGAGCGCACCATGCTGTGCGTCACCGACGACTGGGTCTCGTTGTTCGAGGACGTCCAGGACACGCTGGGGGAGGGCCCGTCGCTCGAGGCGCTCCGCACCGCACGACCGGTGGTCTGCCAGTCGTGGGAGGAGCAGGCCGAGCGGTGGCCGGTGCTGATGCGAGCGATGCCCGCAGCAGTCTCGCCCACGCTGCTCTACGCGTTCCCGATGGTGCCCGAGAGCACGCTCGTCGGCGTGGTCAGCCTGCACGTGCGGCCCAGCCGAGCGCTCGCGCGGCCGGCGGCAGAGCTCGACTTCCTCGCCGACGTGCTGGGCTCGGCGATCGTCGGTGGGGTGACCGGCGATGACAGCGGTCACGCGGTGTGGAGCGAGCGCGACCGGATCTCCCAGGCCACCGGCATGGTCGTCGCCCAGCTCGGCCTGCGTCCCGGCGATGCCCTGGCGGTGTTGCGCGCGCACGCCTTCGCCCACGAGGCGTCGGTGGCCGAGATCAGCCGCCTGGTGCTGGACCAATCGCTTATCTTCACCGATGACGGACGAAAGGACTCCTGATGCCACGCCCAGCTACGCTCGCCTCGGCTCTCACGGAGGCAGTCTCCGCCCTGGTCGGGGACCCCGACGTGACCGACATACTGCATCGGATCGTCAACGACTGCGAGACGGTGCTCAGCGCCGACGCGGTCGCGATCCTGGTGCGCGACGCGACCGGGGAGCTGTCGCTGCTCAGCGCGACGTCCCACCGGGTCGCCGACCTCGAGCTGCTGCAGATCCAGCGCTCGTCGGGGCCGTGTGTCGAGGTGCTCACCACGGGCGAGGCGCTGTCGGTCTCGGGCGCCGACCAGCTGGTCGAGCGGTGGCAGGACGTCGGTCAGGCGATCGCCGACGCCGGCTTCGAGAGCGTCGAGGCCTTCCCGTTGCGCTGGCGGGGCACGGCGCTCGGTGGTCTCAACGTCTTCCGCACCTCGGCTCCCACCACGCCGGTCGGAGCCTCCACCGGCCAGGCGTTCGCTGACATCGCCACGCTGGCGGTCGCGTGCTCGTTGCCGTTGTCGGCGGACGAGGCCTCGCAGCGTCTGCACGCAGCACTCAACGCCCGCGAGCTGGTCGAGCAGGCCAAGGGCGTGCTCGCCTACGTCGAGGGCGTCGATCTGTCCGCTGCCTACGACCTGCTGGTCCAGCGCGCTGAGGACAGCGGTCACACCCTCACCCGCGCGGCCGGCGCCGTGATCGACGAGCAGCACCGGGTGCCCGGGCGCTCCTGAGGCTGCTAGCGGGCAGCGTACTTGCGGCGCCCGAGCACGCGCGCCGGCATCGCCAGGACCGTGGGCACCGGGACCCGCAGGACGGCGTGCTTGCGCACGTAGTCGTCGATGGTCCAGGTGCTCCACTGCCCGGCAGCGAAGTAGGCGGCGTCGCCGACCCCGAGCCGCACCGGCTCCTGGCCGTCGACCTCGACCTGCACCGAGCCGGCCACGATGTGCACCGTCTCGTCGAAGGCGAACCACCAGCGGAACGAGCCCGCGGTGCACTCCCAGGTCCAGTGCGTGGTGGTGCGGTCCTGGCTGATCGCCCAGGTCTTCGCGCGGGCCTGGGGGTCTCCCGAGAGGATCGTGGCAGGGTCGAGAGGTTCGTCGTTGAGCTCGACGTCGTGGGGGGAAAGTGTGTGGGTCACCGGAGCATTCTCCCCTGACAGGGCCGGTCGTGTACCGCGATCGACGGGGTTGCCCACACGTCAGGTGGCTACGATCGAACGATGATGCGCAGCCTCGTGGTGTCGCTTCCGCTCGTCCTGCTCGTCACCGCCTGCGGAGGGGGTGAGCCCACGTCAAACCGGTCCGACCGCTCGGACCGGGTGGAAGCGATCCAGACCCAGCTGGACACCTGGGCCGGGACCGGCGACCTGGACACCGCCCGCGAGGCCGCTGAGGGCGTCGTGAACCTGATCGTCGGCGAGTCCGGGCCGTACTACGGCGACGCCACCGGCAACGGCGTCGTGACGGGTGGCACCGGCATGGGGCTGCTGCCAGGGCTCAGTGGTGAACCCGGTCTGGCCGAGTCAGACTCAGGCAACGCCTGCGTCGACGCCGACGTGCTGGGTGGCTCGTGGGACGACCCTGCCGGCCGCTGGGCCGTCCTCGACGACGCCATCGACGAGTGGTCGCCGACCAACAACACGTTCCCGGACCTGCCGAGCCACCCCCAACGCATCGTCGGCTGGGCCAGGCTGACCCTCGCCTCCTCAACGGTCGACGAGGCGCGCGAGTACGCCGGGCACGCGCAGATCCACGTCGACGTCAGCCGGGACGCCTACGCCTGCTCGTCCTGACGAGTACGGCGAGTTTCCTAGACGCGATGCGGCGCCCGAGAGAGGTTGTCCACAGGTCAGGTGTGCGGGGCTTCCGGGCGGGGTAGGACCTCACCTAGATTGCTGACCACGGCCACCTGACTCGGAAAGCGGGGACCGCCCATGACTGTGACGCGCGACGACCCCGGTGTCGTCGAGGTGCTCGACTCCGCGCTGCGTGACCTCGTCCGGCGCGAAGGCGTCGATCCGCAGCGTGACGTCGAGGTCGTACGTCGGATCGCTGACGGGGTGGTGCGTGCCCACGACGAGCGCAGCCTGACGGGGATGGTGGCGCCGGTCGTCGACGTCGAGGCGCTGGTGGGCGAGCTGGTCGCCCGGGTGGCGGGGTTCGGCCCGTTGCAGCCGTTCCTCGACGACCCGCTGGTCGAAGAGATCTGGATCAACGAGCCCTCCCGGGTCTTCGTGGCCCGCCAGGGTCGTCACGAGCTCACCAACCTGGTGCTGAGCGAGGCTCAGGTCAACGAGCTGGTCGAGCGGATGCTCAAGTCGAGCGGTCGCCGGCTAGACGTCAGCTCCCCGTTCGTCGACGCGATGCTGCCCGAGGGCCACCGGCTCCATGTCGTGCTCGGCGGGATCTCGCACGGCTTCACCGCAGTCAACATCCGCAAGTTCGTCCTCAAGGCCGCCCGCCTCAGCGACCTCGTCGGCCTGGGCAGCCTGAGCCCGCGGGCGGCCTCGTTCCTCGAGGCCAGCGTGCGGGCCGGTCAGAACATCCTCGTCGCCGGCTCGACGCAGGCCGGAAAGACCACGATGTTGAACTGCCTGGCGGCCGCGATCCCCGGCGGGGAGCGGGTGGTGAGCGCCGAGGAAGTCTTCGAGCTGCGCTTCAACCACCCCGACTGGGTCGCGATGCAGACCCGCCAATCGGGGCTCGAGGGCAACAACGAGATCTTGCTGCGCCACCTCGTCAAGGAGTCGCTGCGGATGCGGCCCTCGCGCATCATCGTCGGCGAGGTGAGGGCCGAGGAGTGTCTCGATCTGCTCCTGGCTCTCAATGCCGGTCTGCCCGGGATGTGCACCCTGCACGCCAACTCCGCGCGGGAAGCGCTGGTGAAGATGTGCACTCTGCCGCTGCTGGCCGGGGAGAACATCTCGGCGCGCTTCGTGGTGCCGACGGTCGCCTCGTCGGTCGACCTGGTGGTGCACCTCGGTGTTGACCAGCACGGCGTACGCCGCGTCAACGAGATCGTCGGGGTTCCGGGCCGGGTGGAGAACGACGTCATCGAGGCCGAGCCGATCTTCGTGCGCCACGAGCGCGAGCTGAGCCGGATGTCGGGCATGCCCCCGCACCTCGAGCGCTACGAGCGCCTCGGGATCGACGTGCACCAGCTGCTCAACGAGGGGCGGTAGCGCGGTGGGGGCCGTCGTCGGACTCGGGGTCGGCGTGGGCCTGCTCCTGATCTGGTCGGCCTTCGCGTTGCCACGCCGATCAAGCGCTACGTCGCCGAGGACGCCCGGGCGGCTGGCTCGGTTGCTGTCGGGCGCCGGCATGTCCGAGGTGTCCGTCGCGGGGCTGCTTGCGCTGTGCGCGCTCGCGGCTGTGGTGGTCGGGGTGGTCGTGCAGGTGATCACGGCAACGCCCCCGGTTGCTCTGGTCTTCGCAGCGATGGGGGCCTACCTGCCGCTCGCCATCGTGAGCGGTCGGGCACGACGCCGCCAACGCGAGTTCGCCGAGGTCTGGCCCGAGGCGATCGACAACCTTGCCTCGGCCGTCCGCGCCGGGTTGTCGCTGCCGGATGCGCTGGCCGGGCTGGCGGTCCGCGGACCCGAGCCACTGCGCGGCGCCTTCGCAGCGTTCGCGCTCGACTACCAGGTCACCGGCAGGTTCTCCGACTGCCTCGACCGGTTGAAGGCAACCCTTTCCGACCCGGTTGGTGACCGCGTCATTGAAGGGCTGCGCATCGCCCGCGAGGTCGGCGGCGGCGAGCTGGGGCGGCTGCTGCGCCACCTCTCCGGCTACCTGCGCGACGAGCAACGCACCCGCTCCGAGCTCGAGGCTCGCCAGGCCTGGGCCGTCAACGGCGCCCGACTCGCGGTGGCGGCCCCGTGGCTGGTGCTCCTCGCGATGTCGTCGCAGCCCGACGTCATCGGCCGCTACCGCTCCTCGGCGGGCGTCGTCGTGCTGGTGATCGGCGCGGCCCTCTGCGTGGGCGCCTACCGGATGATGATGCGCATCGGGCGACTGCCCACCGAACGACGGATCCTGTCGTGATCTGGGGCGCGCTGCTCGGCTCGGGCTTCGGTCTCGGGCTGGTCCTGATCGGCCACCGGCTGGCGGTCATCCGGCGTCCCCAGCTGGCGGTGCGGGTGCTGCCCTACGTGCGCGACGTGCCCCGTGTCGGCGAGCGCGCCCTGGCCGGTCGGCGTACGTCGTCGGCGCCGACGGCCGCCGCCGTCGGGGTCTTCGGGCCAGTGCTGGGCTCCGCGGCCGCCGGCATCGAGCGGGTCCTGGGCGGCGCGGCGTCCGTGCGCCGCCGCCTCCAGCGAGCCGGACTGACCTCCTCGGTGCACGAGTTCCGGATCGAGCAGGTGGTGTGGGGGGTGATCGCCTTCGCCGTGGTCGCCGCCGCCGGCGCGCTCCGTGCGCTGTCCGGCCCGGCGAACCCGCTCGCGCTGCTGGTCCTCTGCGGTGTCGCTTTCGCCATCGGGGTGGTGGCGCGCGACAACTGGCTCTCCAGCCAGGTCAAGGCCCGGGAGCGCCGCATCCTCCAGGAGTTCCCGACGATCGCCGAGCTGTTGGCACTCGCTGTCGCCGCGGGAGAGTCGCCCGTCGGGGCGCTCGACCGCGTCGTACGTCGCAGCGGGGGCGAGCTCTCGGGCGACCTGGGCTCGGTCCTGGCCGCGATCCGCACCGGCGAGCCCGTCGCCGTCGCTTTCGACCGGATGGCCGCCACCACCGGGCTGCCGCTGGTCTCACGCTTCGCCCAGGGCATCGCCATAGCCATGGAGCGCGGCACGCCGCTCGCCGACGTCCTCCACGCTCAGGCCGCCGATGTCCGCGAGGCCGGGCGCCGCGACCTCATCGAGCTCGCGGCCCGCCGCGAGGTCGTGATGATGGTGCCGGTGGTCTTCCTGATCCTCCCGGTGACGGTGCTGTTCGCGTTCTGGCCGGGCCTCATCGGCCTGTCCCTGAGCGCCCCCTAGACCTGCTCGACGTAGATCCATCTCGGAAAGGAACACCCCATGGGAATCCCGCTCGCACTGCTCGTACGACTCCACCTGGCGCTGCTCGGAGCAGCTGAGGGCCGCCGACGCGACGATCGTGGCGACGTGCCCGGCTGGGTGCTCGTCACCTTGATGTCGGTCGGGCTCATCACCGCGATCACGGTCGTGGCCAAGGACCAGCTGACCGAGATGCTGAGGGCCTCGCTCAACTCGGTGAAGTAGCCGTGGGTGCTCCCCGCCGCCGCGACCGAGGGGCGGCCGTCGTCGACATCGTGCTGGTCATCGTGGTGCTGGTGCCGCTGGTGCTCGGCATCATCCAGGTGGCCCTGGTCATGCACGTGCGCAACACCCTGGCCGCGGCCGCGTCGGAGGGAGCGCGCTACGCCGCAACCCAGGGTGGTTCGTCAGGAGCGGGAGAAGCACGCACGCGTAGCCAGATCGAGGCCGGCATCGCCGGCCGCTTCGCGCAGGACGTCGTCGTACGCGGGGTCGTCGTCGGCGGGCTCCCCACCATCGAGGTCGTGGTGCGAGCCCGAGTCCCGGCCCTCGGCCTCGGCGGGCCCGGGATCGACCTGGTCGTGGAGGGCCACGCCGTGGCTGAGCTGCCATGACCCGTCGCGACGAGCGGGGGAGCGCGATCGTGGAGCTGGTCTGGTTGGGGGTCCTGCTCCTGGTGCCGCTGCTCTGGATCGTGGTGGCGCTCTTCGAGGTGCAAGGGGGAGCCTTCGCGGTCTCGTCGGCGGCTCGCTCGGCCGGCCGGGCCTACGCCCTCGCGCCTGACGACGGGGCCGGGCAGCGAGCCGCCGATGCCGCGGCGCGCCAGGCGCTGACAGACCAGGGTCTCGACGGGGTCGCGGTGACGGTCGCGGTGACGTGCACGCCGTACCCCGACAACTGCCACAGCGGCACGTCGGTGATCACCGTGCGCGTGTCGTCGCGGGTGGTGCTGCCGCTGATGCCCGACTTCCTCGGCGGCGACAAGCCGTCGGTGCACCTCGACTCCACCCACACCGTCCCGATCGGGCGCTACGTCGAGACGGCGCCGGATGTCTAGGCCGACACCCAGGGCGCGCGATGAGCGCGGCACCGCGGCCCCACTCATCATCGGCTTCGCCCTGGTGATCGCGATGACGATCGCCCTCGTCGTCAACGTCTCCGCGGCCTTTCTCCATCGCCAGGGGCTCGACACGCTCGCCGACGGGGCGGCGCTCTCGGGAGCCGACGCCGGTGCCCAGGGGGCCGAGGTCTACGCCGGTGGCCTCGACGACCGCTCGCTGGTCCTGACCCGGGACCGCGCCCAGGCCGGGGTTCGTGCCTACCTCGCCGCGGTCGGGGCCCACCGCGACTTCCCCGGACTGCGCTTCGACGTCATCGTCCACGACGACCAGGTGGTGGTGACCCTCAACGCCCCGGTCGACTTCCCGCTCACCGTGCCCGGCGGCCCGACCAGCGCACGCGTCTCGGCCACGGGTGCGGCGGTGGTCGATCCGCAGTGAGATGGCTCAGGCGCGGGCCTTGCGGTAGCCGTGCTTCTGCGCGCCGGCCTCGGTGGCGAAGCACTCCTCGGGGTTGGTGACGGCGTAGTACTCCTGGCCGGGCAGGTGGTAGATCCACTCGCTGTCGCCGCGGTTGCCCTTGATGCGCGCCTTCTTCGGGCAGGTGTTGGTGCTCGCGGGCGGGTAGGACTTCGTGTCCTGGCTCGGCCCGCTCTTCGTGCACGAGTTGAGGGACGCTTTGTCGGTCTTGCGGTAGCGGGCCTGGCGGGGGTGCTTGTCGTAGCCGTCGAGCCCGTCGTAGCGGGCCTGCGCACCCTTCTTGATCTGACGCAGCCCCACGTCGACCTTGCCGACCTGCACGTAGCGCAGCTTGCGGTCGTAGGTGTCGCGGTCGCTGACGCTCGAGGGGTTGACGAGCTTGATCGTCGCGCCCTTGGGCGCCAGCCGGCGGGCGATGCGGGTGGCCTTCTTGGCACCGCACTCACCGACCTCGGGGGTGTCGATGCCGATGAGCCGGACCTTGCCGCGGTTGGTGACGACTGTGTCGCCGTCCGACCAGCGCACCACGGTGGCGCCCTGGGCGCCGCGGGCGCTCGGCGTCGTCGACGACGCCGAGGCAAGGGGAGCGAGCAGGACTGCGGCGGAGGTCAGCAGGATGGCAGAGACGCGGAGGCGGCGAGAGGTAGTCATGGCGGGAAGGAGCGTAGTGGAGCCCCACGCTGCGGAGGACGAGAATGGCTCAGGGAGGAGAGCCGCCGTACCCTTGAGCGGCCATGACTGCCACACCTGAGACCGCTGGGCCCGCTGCCCGCACCTACGAGGTCAAGACCTACGGGTGCCAGATGAACGTCCACGACTCCGAGCGGCTCACCGGCATGCTGGAGACGGCCGGCCTTGTCGCCTACCAGCCGGCGGCCGGCGAGAAGCGCGGGTACGCCGACGTGGTGGTCTTCAACACCTGCGCGGTGCGTGAGAACGCCGACAACAAGCTCTACGGCAACCTCTCCCAGCTCAGGCCGATCAAGGCTGCCAACCCCGGCATGCAGATCGCGGTCGGCGGGTGCCTGGCGCAGAAGGACCGCGCGACGATCACGACGAAGGCGCCCCACGTCGACGTCGTCTTCGGCACCCACAACATCGGTTCGCTGCCGGCCCTGCTCGACCGGGCCCGCGCGCTCGACGAGGCGCAGGTCGAGATCCTCGAGTCGCTCGACGTCTTCCCCTCGACGCTGCCGACCAAGCGCGACTCGTCGTACGCCGCCTGGGTCTCGATCTCGGTCGGCTGCAACAACACCTGCACGTTCTGCATCGTCCCGGCCCTGCGTGGCAAGGAGAAGGACCGTCGCCCCGGCGAGATCCTCGCCGAGATCGAGGCGCTGGTCGCCGACGGCGTCTCCGAGGTCACCCTGCTCGGCCAGAACGTCAACGCCTACGGCGTCGAGTTCGGCGACCGCCAGGCCTTCTCCAAGCTGCTGCGCGCCTGCGGGGCGATCGAGGGGCTGGAGCGGGTTCGCTTCACCTCCCCGCACCCGGCGGAGTTCACCGACGA
Source organism: uncultured Actinomycetota bacterium (assembly GCA_963761285.1). Lineage (GTDB taxonomy): Bacteria > Actinomycetota > Actinomycetes > Propionibacteriales > Nocardioidaceae > Nocardioides. The sequence goes on from CAVXGJ010000008.1 coordinate 59,933, forward strand.
CGTCATCGACGCGATGGCCGAGACCGCCAACGTGATGCCGCAGCTGCACATGCCGCTGCAGTCCGGCTCCGACAAGGTCCTCAAGGACATGCGCCGCTCCTACCGCAGCGCGAAGTTCCTCGGCATCATCGACCGGGTCCGCGCCGTCATGCCCGAGGCGGCGATCACCACCGACATCATCGTCGGCTTCCCCGGCGAGACCGAGGACGACTTCCTTGCCACCCTCGACGTCGTGCGGCAGGCGCGCTTCTCCAACGCCTACACGTTCCAGTACTCCAAGCGTCCCGGCACCCCCGCGGCCGACCTGCCCGACCAGATCAGCCCCGAGGTCGTCAAGGATCGCTACGGCCGTCTGGTCGACCTGGTCAACCAGATCGCCTGGGAGGACAACCAGCTGCTCGTCGGTCGCACCGTCGAGCTGATGGTCTCCGAGGGTGAGGGCCGCAAGGACGCCGCGACACTGCGCCTCTCCGGGCGCGGACCCGACAGCCGCCTGGTGCACTTCGTCGCCCCCGACGAGCCGGTGCGGCCCGGCGACAACGTCACCGTCGAGATCACCCACGCCGCGCCCCACCACCTGGTCGCCGACCGTGTGGTCTCGGTGCGGCGCACCCGCTCCGGCGATGCCTGGGAGGCCCGCACCAACGACCCGACCGCGAGCGGCGTCACCCTCGGCATGCCCGGCATCGGGGTGCCGGCGCCCCTGGCGGACGCCTCCGGCTGTCGCTGACCGCGAGTCACGAGCCAGGTCGTCGTACAAGGACGGGCATAGTTGGGACTGACAGCGCGGCTTTCCGCGTGGTTGCGCGATCGGCGAGCCGCTGCCGCCCGCTTCTGCCCGTCCGTCTACGCAAGGAGTCGTCGTGCCGGCTGACGCCCCCACCATCCTGGCCACCTCCGGGGGTCTCGCCCCCGGCACCCGCACCCGCTACGAGGTGGGACCTCTGACCCATCACGCCGTGGAGCTTGCCGGCGTCGAGGGCCGGGCGCCCCGCGTCTGCTACCTCGGCACCGCCGGGGGCGACGACCCGCGCGGCATCCGCGACTTCTATGACGCCGCCCAGCTCGCCGGGTTCGCCGGCTCGCACCTCCAGCTCTTCACGATGCCCAACGTTGCCGACATCACCGAGCACCTGCTCGCTCAGGACGTCATCTGGGTCTTCGGCGGCAGCGTTGCGGGACTGCTGGCGATGTGGGAGCTGCACGATGTGGGCGCAGCGATGCGTGAGGCGTGGGAGGCCGGGGTGGTGCTCACCGGCGTCTCTGCCGGCTCGATCTGCTGGCACGTCGGCGGCACCACCGACTCGTTCGGGCCGCAGCTGCGACCGATCACCAACGGGCTCGGCTTCCTGCCCTACTCCAACGGCGTGCACTACGACTCCGAGGCCGAGCGGCGCCCGCTCTTCCAGTCGCTGATCGCCGAGGGCACCCTGCCGGCCGGCTACGCCACCGACGACGGGGTGGGCGTGCTCTACCGCGGCACCGAGATGGTCGGCGCCTTCAGCGAACGGGACGGGGCGGGCGCCTACTGGGTCGAGCGTGCGACCGACGGCACCGCCGTCGAGACCCGGCTCGACACCACCCGCCTCCGCTAGGAGTTGCGCGGCTGCCCGTCGTAGGGATGCTCGTCGGACCGCGGGTCCGCGCTGCTGTAGCCGGACTTCGGCGCGACCGGCGGATCGGGGTTGACCTCGGCCCCGCCGGCAGCCTGCTCGGGAGGCACGTCCGCGCCGGGATCGCGCTCCTGGGGACTGACGTCGCGGGTGCCGGAGGTGCCGTGCTGGCCAGGGCCCGTGGGCCCCTCCCGCTCGCTGCTCACACCCAGGTCACCGCTGGTGTCCTGGTCGGAGGCGGTGAGGTCGTAGTCGGGGAGGTTCGACTTCGAGTCGCTCATGCCGGGGACTCCTCCTCGGGGTCGACGTCGGCGCCCTCGGAGCCCTCTTCGCTCTTGGTCGCCTCGGTGCTGGTGTCCTCGCCCTGCTTCATCTCGTCGGGCAGGGCGTCCTCGACGGCCGGGTTGGCGTCCGGGTCGAGATCGCGCATCACCGGAGCCGCGCCGTCGACCTCGTCGCCGGCAGCCTCGGCGCCGTCGGAGTAGGTGATGGCGTCGACCCCACCGGGGTTCGGCTCCCTCGGCTCGATCTCCGGCTCGGGCGCGGGCCCGAGGTCGTTGTCCTCGTTCATCGGTGGACCTTCCTGTCGCTGGCGTTGTCGAACCCGTACGTCGTGTACGCCGGCAGCCCGGCGTGCCTGCCATCGTGCCGCTGCGCCAGCCCCTCCAGCACCACCCGCTCGTGTGACACGACGCGACCGGGTAGGTCGTCGAGCCGGTCGAGCGGCACCCACCGGAGCTCGGCGCACTTCGCCGGTTCGACGATGCGGGGCTCGCCGGTCCAGGTGCGGGCGGTGAAGAAGAAGTCGACGCGTTCGTCGATGGCCAGGTCGTGGCGGGTGCGGTGCATCGTCGTGACGAACTCCAGCGTGAGGTCGGTGATCCCGAGCTCCTCGGCGGCCTCGCGCTGCGCAGCCTCGATCGAGGTCTCACCGCGCTCGACGTGCCCGGCCGCGGCAGCGGCCCAGTGGTCGTCCATGTAGCCGGTGTTCTGACGCAGCTGGAGCAGGACCTCCGGTCCTCCCACGCCGTCCCGGATCAGGAAGACATAGGAGGCCGGGACGACGACGAAGCGGTCCTGGGTGGCGTCGCTCACTGGGACGGTTGGTCCAGCGAGGTCTCGGCGTTCTCCTCCTGCGAGGCGCCGGTCGGCTCGGCGTCGTCACCCGCACCCGGGAGCTCAGAGCCGTGCTCACCCGGCGGCGTTTCGTCGACGTCGTAGGCCGCGTTGGTCTCCTCGGGGACGGGCGCTGTCACGTCAGGTCGTCGTTCTTGCCGTCGAGCTTGTCGAGGGCGTCCTTGGCCTTGTCGGTGGCCGAGCTGATCTTGTCGCCGTGCTTGCCGCCGGTCTTGTCGTCGACGAAGTCGGCGGCCTTGTCGAGGCCGTCCTCGATCTTGTCGCTGTGCTCGTCCACAGCCTTGCTCAGCTTGTCCTTGGCGTTGTCGAGAAAGCCCATCGTGATCCCCCTGGAATCGGTGTGGTGGGGTGGCACCGAGTCGGTGTACCCGCTTGCCACACTAGCGACATGACGCACAGCGACGGCACCCCCTCGGGCTCGGTGAGGTGTCCGGTGACGGTTGCCATCGTGGGGCCGACGGCCTCGGGCAAGACCTCGCTCTCCCTCGATCTGGCCGAGGCCCTCGGCGGCGAGATCGTCAACACCGATGCGATGCAGGTCTATCGCGGCATGGACATCGGGACCGCCAAGCTGCCGCTCGCCGAGCGCCGCGGCATCCCGCACCACCTGCTCGACACCCAGGACGTCACCGAGCCGGCGACGGTCGCGGCGTTCCAGGGCTGGGCCCGCGAGGTCATCACCGAGCTGCGGGGGAGGGGCGCCACCCCGGTGCTCGTGGGCGGCTCGGCGCTCTACATCCGCGCGATCCTCGACCAGTTCGAGTTCCAGGCCACCGACCCCGAGGTGCGCACCCGCCTCGAAGGCGAGCTGGCCGAGGTCGGCTCCGCAGCTCTCCATCGCCGTCTGGCCGACCTCGACCCGCGCACCGCCGCCACCCTGTCGCCGGACAACGGCCGCCGCGTCGTCCGCGCCCTCGAGGTCATCGAGATCACCGGCGCGCCCTACGCGGGCTCCCTCCCCGAGCTGACGTACGCCGATCCGCGCACCGTCCAGATCGGCGTCGACATCGATCGCCCCACCCTCGATGCGCGCATCGAGCAGCGGGTGCACCACATGTATGACGCCGGCCTGGTCGACGAGGTCTCCCGCCTCCTCGACGAAGGCCTGGCCGAGGGCCGCACCGCCTCGCGCGCGATCGGCTACCGCGAGGCGCGGATGGTGCTCGCCGGTGAGCTCGACCTCGAGGAGGCCCGCCAACGCACCGTCTTCGCCACCCGCCGCTACGCCCGCAAGCAGATGGGGTGGTGGCGCAAGGACCCACGCATCATCTGGGTGCCGTACGACGCCGCCGACCGGTCGGCGCAGGCGCTCGCCGCCGTCGCTGGTGTCGCTGCTGTCCCACCTGACGCCTGACAACAGCAAGAACGATCAGGTGTGCCGACCCGGAGACGCGCCATCATGAGGGCATGACCCGCTACTGCTACTACGCCGCCTCGACGCTCGACGGCTTCATCGCCGACGAGCACGATGCCCTCGACTGGCTCCTCAGCCAGGAGGTCGACCACACCCCCGGGTCGCCGGGGCTCTACGACGACTTCATCACCGGCATCGGCGCCGTCGTGATGGGCGCGACGACCTATGCCTTCATCGTCGAGCAGGTGCGCGAGTCGGGTGAGGCGTGGCCCTATGCGCAGCCGGCCTTCGTCTTCACCCACCGCACGCTCGAGAGCGTGGGCGACGGCATCACGTTCGTCGCCGGGACCCCCGCCGAGCATCGTGCGGCGATCGAAGCCGCGGCCGGGGAACGTGACGTGTGGCTGGTCGGCGGTGGCGCTCTGAGCGCCGACTTCGCCGAGGCGGGGATGCTCGACGAGGTGCTGATCAACATTGCACCCGTCACGCTCGGCGCAGGGCGCCCACTCTTCCCACGCCCGTTCGACCTGCGCCTGCGTGACGTCGCACGCAGCGGCGTCTTCGCCTACCTGACCTATGACGTCCTGGGGCCGCGCTGACCTCTAGGCTCACCGGCATGAGCCTGCCCGCACCTGCTGCCGACCGCACCGCCCTCGTCACAGGAGCCTCCTCCGGCATCGGCGCCGAGCTCGCCCGCGACCTCGCCCGACGCGGTCACGGCGTGACCCTCGTGGCCCGCTCGGCCGCGAAGCTGGAGGCGTTGGCCACCGAGCTGCGCGAGCTCGGCGTGCGCGCCGACGTGATCGCCTGCGACCTGACGTCGCGGGCCGCGCGCGCTGCTCTGCCCGGCCGGGTCGCTGCGCTCGGGCTGAGCGTCGACCTCCTGGTCAACAACGCGGGCAACTCCACCCTGGGCCCGGTCGCGGCCTCCGACCCCGAGACCGAGATCGCGATGATCGAGCTCGACGTCGTCGCGGTCGCCGACCTGTGCTCGCGCTTCCTGCCCGGCATGGTCGAGCGCCGTCGCGGCGCGGTGCTCAACGTCGCCTCGACCGCGGCCTTCCAACCTCTGCCCGGCCAGGCCGGCTACGGCGCGGGCAAGGCGTTCGTGCTGTCCTACACCCAGAGCCTGGCCGGCGAGCTCAAGGGCACCGGCGTCACTGCGACCACGCTCTGCCCGGGGCCGGTCGACACCGGCTTCGGCGAGGCGGCCGGCTTCTCCAAGACCGACGCCGAGGAAGCCCTGCCCAAGGTCATGTGGGTCTCGGCGGCCGAGGTCGCCCGCATCGCGATCGAGGGCCTCGACAAGGGTCGGCTCGTGGTCATCCCGGGCACCGCCAACCGGGTCGCGGCAGCCGTCTCCCAGGTCACGCCGCGCACGCTGCTCCTGCCGCTGCTGGTCAAGAGCCACCCGGGCCTCAAGTAGCGCGGGAGTACTCCGAGGCGCGCGCCACCTGCTCGTCGGTGGGCCGGACGCCGGTGTAGAGCCAGAACTGCTCCGCGGCTTGCAAGGCGATGACCTGGGCGCCGGTGACCACCGGCTTGCCGAGCGCGCGCGCCATACCGATCAGTGGGGTCTCCGACGGCATCGCGACGACGTCGAGGACCGCTTGCGCCGAGGCGACCTGGTCACGCGAGAAGGGCGACTCCGCCGCGGCGGGGCCTCCGGTCATCCCGACCGGCGTGACGTTGACCAGGAGGGCCGCGCCCGGGTCGGGCCCGAGGTCGCCGGCCGCGGCGACCCACGCGAAGCCGTAGGCCTCGGCCAGCGCCGGACCGGTGCTGGCGTTGCGGGCCACCAGGACACCGTCGGTGAGGCCCGCGTCCCGCAGGGCGGCGACCACCGCCTTGGCCATCCCGCCGCTCCCGGTGACGACCACCCGGCCGCCGTCGGGGAGCCCGGGGGAGCCGAGCAGGTCGCGCACCGCCTGGTAGTCGGTGTTGTAGGCGTGCAGCACCCCGTCGTCGTTGACGATGGTGTTGGCGGAGGCGATGACAGCGGCGGAGTCATGGACCACGTCGACGAGGTCGAGGCAGGCTTCCTTGAACGGCATCGAGATGCCGCAGCCACGGATCTGGAGCGCCCGCAGCCCGGCGATCGCGGCAGGCAGATCGGTGGTGGTCGTTGCCTTGTAGAGGTAGTTGAGGCCGAGCTCGGCGTAGAGGTGGTTGTGGAAGCGGGTGCCGAGGTTGCTGGGGCGGGCCGACAGCGACAGGCACAGGCGGGTGTCCTTGTCGACGGCGGTGGCGAAGGGGGTCTCGGTCATGGCCGCGAGCCTAGGCGCGCGGGCAGTACCGTGGCGGGGTGAACACCCGTGCCTGGACCGAGATCGCCGACCTCGACGCCCTGGTCGACCTGCTCGGCGAGCCGGGGGAGCGGGCCGCCACCAAGAGCCGTCCGGCGCTGCTCGATGTCGACCGGGAGTGGCTGGCGGCGAGCCCCTTCTGCGTGCTGGCCACCGCGGACGACACGGGGCGCTGCGACGCCTCGCCCAAGGGGGACCCGGCCGGACAGCTGGTCCACGTGATCGACGAGCGCACGATCGCCCTGGCCGAGCGACCGGGCAACAAGCGCGCCGACGGCTACCGCAACATCCTGCTCAACCCCCACGTCGGGCTGAACTTCCTCATCCCCGGTCGTGGCGACACCCTGCGCATCAACGGTCGGGCCACGCTCGTCTCCGACGCGCCGTTCTTCGACGAGATGATCGTCAAGGGGCACCGCCCGATCCTGGCCGTGGTCGTCGACATCGAGGACCTGTTCTTCCACTGCGCGAAGGCCTTCCTGCGCTCGCGGCTGTGGCAGCCCGAGTCGTGGGACCCGGAGGGAAGGGTGCCGCGGCGCGCGGTCATTGCCCGGGAGCACGAGCCCAACGAGATGAGCCTCGAGGAGCTCGACGTCTACTACCGCCCGGAGAACTACGAGCGAGGTCTCTATGCCTGACCCGCAGGAGTACGAGTTCCTCAAGGGCCACGGCACCCACAACGACTTCGTGCTGCTGCCCGACCACGACGGCACCGTCCACGGTGACCTCGACGTCGCGCGGGTGCGGGCGTTGTGTGACCGCCGCGGCGGGATCGGCGGCGACGGGGTGCTGCGCGTCGTACGCGGTGAGACGCACTGGTTCATGGACTACCGCAACGCCGACGGCTCGATCTCCGAGATGTGTGGCAACGGCGTGCGGGTCTTCGGGCGCCACCTGGCCGAGGTCGGTCTCGCCGACCCGACCCAGCCGCTGCCGATCGAGACCCGCGACGGCATCAAGACGCTCACCTTCGCCGACGGGGCGGTCGATGGCGAGGTCACCGTCGACATGGGTACGCCGCGGTTGCTGGGGGACTCGCAGGTCGGCGTAGGAGCACGCACCTGGACGGCGGTCCACGTCGACACCGGCAACCCGCATGCGGTCGCCTTCGTCGACGACCTCGCCGACGCCGGTGCGCTCACCGACCAGCCAGACGTCGATGCCTCGGTCTACCCGGACGGCGTCAACGTCGAGTTCGTCGTACGCCGTGGCGAGCACCACGTGGCGATGCGCGTCCACGAGCGGGGCTCCGGCGAGACGCAGTCGTGCGGCACCGGGGCGTGCGCCGTCGCGGTGGCTGCCGCGACCGCCGACGGCGCCGAGCGCGGCACGCCATACCGGGTGGACCTGCCGGGCGGCACCCTGACGATCACCTGGCTGGACGACGGACGGGTGCTGATGGCGGGCCCCGCCCTCATCGTGGCCCGTGGCACCACGTCGCTTTGAGGGACAGTAACCTCCCAGGCATGGACCTCAACGGATCTTCTGCCATCGTCACCGGCGGTGCCTCGGGCATCGGCGCCGCGGCCGCTCGCCGCCTCGCTGCCCTCGGGTGCACCGTGATCGTCGCCGACCTCCAGGCCGACAAGGGCGAAGCCCTGGCCGAGGAGATCAAGGGTGTCTTCGCCCAGGTCGACGTCACCAACACCGACCAGATCGCCGGCGCGGTCAAGGCTGCGGCCGACATCGCGCCGCTCCGGGCGCTCGTCAACTCCGCCGGCATCGGCTGGGCCTCGCGCACCATCGGTCGCGACGGCACCCTGGAGTCGGCGCACTCGCTGGAGGCCTTCACCAAGGTCATCCAGATCAACCTCATCGGCACCTTCGACATGCTGCGTCAGGCCGCCACGGTGATGAGCACCAACGAGCCCGACGCCGACGGCTGCCGTGGAGCCATCGTCAACATGGCCAGCGTCGCTGCGTTCGACGGCCAGATCGGTCAGGCGTCGTACTCCGCCTCGAAGGGTGGCGTCGTCGGGATGACCCTCCCGATCGCCCGCGACCTGTCGGCCTCCGGCATCCGCCTCAACACCGTGGCCCCGGGCCTGATCGACACCCCGATCTACGGCGAGGGCCCCGACTCGGAGGCCTTCAAGGCCAACCTCGGCTCCAACGTGCTCTTCCCCAAGCGCCTCGGCAGCCCCGACGAGCTGGCCTCGATGGTCATGGAGTGCCTGACCAACTCCTACATGAACGGTGAGACGGTCCGCCTCGACGGCGGCATCCGGATGCCTCCGAAGTAGAGCGAGCGACGCGGCCCGGCCTCGCAACCCCAGCGTCAATGGTCATTCCGGGCTATAGCCGTAGATGACAAGTCCTCATAGCGTCGATGAGTCTCGGCTCAAGGTCCGCGGCCGGGAGTTGTCTACTCCGGGAGTTCGCCATGCGCGTCTCGAGAAGTCGCCCTGTCCTGGCGGCGGCGGTCGCCGCCGCCGTCGTCGTCACCTCGATCGGCACCGTGCTGACGCCGGCACCGGCCTCGGCGGCCGGACCCGGCGTCGACAAGGTCACGACGCTGCTGACGCGGCTGGTGACCGAGGTGATCCCGGCGACCGCTACCTCCCCGGCCTTGTCGTCGGAGTTGCCGACGCTGGCGATGAGTCCGGCCGCCTCGGTGGGGCTGCCCGACGCCCTGCTCGACCTCCTGGGACCCGGTGGTTTGATCGAGGACGCCGACGACCAGGCCTCGCTCGACGCATTGCGAAGCTACCTCGACGGCAAGAGCGGCGACGGCTGGGTGCTGGCTGCAGGAGGGGCCGGCGACGTGGTTTCGCTGACCCTGACACGCACCGTGACGACCCAGACCGGTCAGCTCTCGCTGCAGGACCCGGACGGCGTCTTCTCGCTGTCGACCACCACGGGCATCCGCGTCGAGGGGGTCCTCGACCTGCATCTGACCATGACCGTCCAAGGAAGCCAGGCGGTGCTGACCGACCCGTCGCTTTCGATCACCACGACCGCGACCCTCCCCGACGCCGCCGTGATCGACGCCGGTATCGGCGTGCTGGGCGTGAGCGTCTCCGGGAGCGACAGCGACTACACGCTGAGCAGCACCACGACCACGGCGTGGGCCAACCCCGACAACGACCCCGACGGCGTCCTGGCCTTCGACGACCCGACCACCGCCGCTCCCGACGACGGAGAGCTCGCGCAGCCCGGGGCCGGCTCCGGGCTCGTGACTGCCAGCCGCACTGGCACCACCGAGGCCACCCTCCTGGCCCACCCCCGTCCCTCCAGCCTGGTGGCGGACCTGCCGAGCCTCGGCGCCACGGTCAGCGTCACGACGGGCGCTGACTTCGAGTCGCCGGGCATCCAGGCGACCGTCGACCCGGGTGCCGCGCCGTTCCTGTCGATGACGCCGCGCGACCTCGCCCAGGGGCTGGCCCAGGCTGTGTCGTCGGTGATCGCCATGCAGGTCACGTCGGCGCCAGACCTCCCGCTGATGCGCGGCGACCTCGCCGACGCCATCGATGCGGTCGGCGGCATCGCCGCCTTCCTCGAAGACGCCGTCCCACCCCCCGCGTCCGGTGACCAGACTCCTGGCCTGCCGAGCTTCCCCTCGGTGCAGGACATGCTCGAGCAGCTCGACGGCGCCACCGGCCTTCCCACCGGCTTCAGCCTCAACGTCCCGGCCGGCGCGCGCTACGACAGCGGCGACCAGCAGGTGTCCTTCACCCTGCAGGTCGGCCGCCAGGCCGTTGACCTTCCGCTCAACCCCTCCGCCGCACCGATAAGTGGCTCGGGCCTGGTCAACAACCTCACCCTCTCGTCGGCCGACGTCGAGTTCACCGACGCCATGGTCGGTCGCAAGGTCAACGTGGCCGGTGCGAGCGCCGTGATCACCGCCGTCGGAGCAGGTGGCGGCTCGGTCACCGTCGACTCCTGGCTCGGGGCGCCCCCGACCGGCGACGTGCTCTTCAGCGTCGAGCTGGCCGATCCGAAGCTCGGCGCCCCCGAGCTCGCCGACACGCTGAGCGACGACGCCGGCATCGCGACCGCCAACGCCAATGTCTCCACCGCGACCGTCTCGCCGGACCTCAGCCTCTCGTTGCCTCTGGTGATCGACCTCCAGCCGGCCTCGACGTCCGACTGCGACCCGGGCCCGGGTGTGCAGCCCTGTCCCTACCAGTACGAGGCCGACGGCATCACCCAGATCGTCACGTCGCTCCCACTCACCGCCGACCGGTTCCTCATCGACACCGCGGAGGCAGGCACGCTGCTCGACGCGACGGTGTCGGTCACCTCCCCGGTCGAGATCGCCGCGAACGCCGGGTTCGTCGGCGTACGCCTCACCGGTGAGGTCTCGCTCCTGCCGCCCGCGTCGGGTTCCACGCTGTCGCTGGGCCTCGTCGACCGCGGCCTGGTGACGCTCCCGGCCTTCGTCGACAGCGTGCGTCGCCAAGGACTGGGTCAGGGCTCCGCCTTCACCATCGATGTCGGCGGCTCCGCCCAGGGCTCGATCACCGTCGACGTGCCGGGAGCCGGCAGCTTCTTCAATGGCGCCGCGAGCGCCGGCCTGAGCGTCACGATGCCCGACATCACCGACCCTGCGACGACCAACGTGTCCTTCACCGCCCCGGACGCGGGGGCGCTGCTCCAGTCGCTCGACTTCGACCCCGACGACCCGGCTGCCCTCTTCGCCGGCGTCCAGGCGCTCCTGCAGCAGGTGGGCGACCGACTCATCGGCATGGACCAGGACGGTCTGGACACCACCATCCCGCTCCTCGGCATCTCGCCCTCGACCCTCTTCAGCGCCAGCGCAAGCGGCGGGCCCGGTACGACGTACACCGCCGTCGCTGCCGTACCGGACACCAGTCCGGCAGTGACCCGGCTGGTCGACGACCAGGACGCGGTTGCGTTCGACGAGGCGATGATCGGGCGCCGGATCGTGGTCGGTTCGACCATTGCGACCATCGCCGACGTCCCCGACGACCACACCCTGCTGGTCGTGCCCCAGCTGACCACCAACCCCAGCGCGGGCACGCGCTACGCCGTCGAGAACGAGGTGCTGGGGGCCTTCCACACCATCGCCACCCTCACCCCCGCCGACCTCCAGGACACCGTCGACCGGCTCGCCAGCTCGCTGGGCACGGGTGCGACCGCCGCGTTCCAGCTCGTGCCGGGCTCCGGCGGCGACCCGGCCAGGCTGCGCCTGGACCTCGACTGGCAACGCGCGTTCGCCAGCACCGTGCCCTTCTCCCTCGACGCCGGCCTCGGCGACCTCGTCGGCACGAACGCCGACGGACAGGTGACCGTCACCGCCGACGGCGCCGTCTCCCTCGCGCTCGAGCTGCCTCTGACAGCAGCCGCGATGCAGGCCCCGCAGGACTTCATGACTGTCGACACCGACGACACCTCGCTCGGACTCGGCGTCGACCTCGACGCCTCCGGCAGCCGGCTGGCCGCGCGCCTCGGCCCTGTCAACGTGAGCCTCGGCCGTCCCGCCCCGGCGGCCGCCGGGACGACGGCCACCGCCGGGTTCGGGATCGAGCTCAGCGACCCGTCTGGGGGATCGGCCACCCTCGGGGACTTCTTCTCCGGCCTCGAGGTCGCCTTCGCCGACCGTCCCTCCTGCGGAGCCGACGTGCTCTGCGGGGAATTCCCGGTCGTCGTCAACGGCGCCGAGGCCACCGACCCGCTCACCGTCAGCGCCCCGGTCGTCCAGTCCGGCGGGCAACCGGACCTCGCGGCCACCCTGAGTGGCACCCAGGTGACCGTGCCGTCGGAGATCGAGAACCTCGTCAACGGTGCCGCGTTCAAGCTCGACGGGCTGGGCGCGGGCCTGGAGGACTACCTCTTCTACCTCGAGGCGGCGCTGCGCACCGGCTCGGGCGACGGCAAGCTTTCCGGTGATCGGCAAGGACCTCCAGGCAGGCGCCGACTTCCTCGGCAGCACCCGCCAGGCCATCAACACCGCCTTCGGCGGTGCCGGCATTCCCAGCACGGCCGGCGAGGTGGAGGACTTCCTCGTCGACCAGCTCGAGGGGGTGCTGCCCGGGGTCGCCACCGGTGAGGTCGTCCCCGCCCTGACCTGCAACGCCACGCTCGGCCCGGTCGACCTGCCCACCTCGTCCCGGGTCGGCCCCGACGACACAGACACGCTGCAGACCTACTGGTATGCCGTGGTGGCTGCCGCCGACAGCGGCGGCGTCGAGACCGACACCGTGCCCTCGGAGGCAGTCTCGGTGGAGAACTCCGACGCGTTGAGCCCCGCCGGTGACATCCGGACCAACACAGTGACGTGGGAGGCGCTCGACGGCGCCTCGGGCTACAAGGTCATCCGCAGCCTCACCGACCCGGTCGGAGGACCGAACTGGCAGGAGATCGCGGACCTCGGCGCCGGGGCGACGTCGTACACCGACGACGGCACCGCGACCGCCACGGGCTACGTCCCGGCGACAGAGGAGGCGCCGGTCGACGGCTGCCCCGACGGCACCCCCGCCACCCAGATCGACGGTGTCAGCCTCACCCTCTCGCTCGGCCAGGGCACGCCCGACGAGGCACAGGGCTGCACCGGTCCCGGTTGCCTGAGCGCCAGCCTCCCGGTCGACCTCGGCCTGCCCGGCCTCTCCCTCAAGACACCGGGTGGGGCCATGACCGGCACCGTGGGTTGGGCCCTCGACCTGACCGTCGTGCTCGACCGCACCGACGGGTTCTACGTCGACACCAGCCAGGACGGCGAGTTCCGCATCGGCGCTGGGCTCGGCCTCGACTCCGTCGGTGGTGGGCCCGACCTCGTCGCCCAGCTGGCGATCATCGACGTCACGGTCGAGAAGAACGACCCGGCCAAGGAGCTGCGGGGGATGTTCTCGATCGACCTCAACGGGTTGGACGACGACAAGCTCACCCTGTCCGAGATCGCCTCCTCGGCTGTGCTGGACGCGGTCGAGGTCACGGTTTCGGCGACCGTCGACATCGACTGGGCTCTGCGGGCCACGGCGTCGTCGGCTCTCCCCGGAATCTCCGCCGATTTCATGCTCGCGTGGGGCTGGGACAACGACGACGCCACCGACGCCGCTGGGTTGGAGGTGGCCTTCAACGACGTCACGATCGACGCCGGCGACTTCCTCGGCAAGGCGATCAAGCCCTACCTGCAGCAGGTGCTCGACGCGATCAAGCCGATGGAGCCGATCCTCGACATCATCTTCACCCCGATCCCGGTGATCAGCGACCTGTCGGTCGCTGCTGGGGGCGACGAGGTCACGATCGCCACGCTGGCCGAGACGTTCAGCACCCTCGTCGGAGGCCCGAAGATCGGGCCCTTCCTAGACGTGGTCAAGCAGGTCAGGGAGCTGGTGAAGAACCTCGACTGCTCGGCCGCTACCTGCGGGATCACCGTCGGATCGTTCAACCTCGTGAAGTCGAAGGTGCTCAACGGTGACGCCAACCCGAGCACGGCAAAGAGCGCCTACAACGAGACCTCGGTCAATGCCCAAGCGACCGCCGACCTCAAGGGCAAGAACAGCACCCTCAACAGCAGCCCGGCGATCAAGGACAGCACCACCACGACGCTCAGCGCCGGCACCCCTGGATTCACGATCCCGTTGCTCGACGAGCCCACCCGGGTCTTCGAGCTTCTCGTCGGCGGGGACGTCCCGATCGTCGAGTTCGACTCCGGCGAGCTCAAGCTCGGCTTCGACTTCCAGCGATCCTTCGGTCCTATCTACGCCCCGCCGCCGGTGAACATGGTGATCGGAGGTGGCGCGTCGGTGAGCCTGCGGGTGGCCGCCGGGTTCGACACCTACGGCATCCGCCGCGCCATAGAGACCGGCAACGCCGCACAAGTCCTCGACAGCCTCTACTTCAAGACGACCGACGCCAACGGCGCGCCGATCCCGGTGGTGAAGTTCGAGGGCTACCTGCAGGCCGGGGCCTCGATCAGCCTCGTGGTCATCGAGGTCGGAGTCGTCGGCGGGATCAAGCTGACGGTCGGCTTCTACTGGAACGACCCCAACAGCGACGGGAAGTTCCGGTTGTCGGAGTTCGCGACAGCGGCACTGCGCAACCCGATCTGTCTCTTCAACGTCGGCGGCGAGCTGTCGCTGTTCATCAAGGTGTTCGTGACGCTCGGGGTCAGTCCGTTCTCGGTGAGCTTCGACTTCACGTTGGTCAACATCAAGCTCCTCGACTTCTCGCTCAAGCCGAACTGCGAGCCGCCGCCCCCACGGCTCGGCGGCGCCGGTGACGGCACCCTCTACCTCTTTGCCGGGAAGTTCGGCGGCGCCGGTCCTCGCGGCGACGCGTTCTGGACTCAGGACCCCGACCCGGAGAAGCCCGAGACCTGGGTCGTGCGACAGGTGCCACCGCATGACGGCGAGGGTGCGACCGTCACCGTGGCTGCCCTCGGCATCAAGGAGACCTTCCCGGCCGACGATCTCGACACGGTCGTGCTCGACGGGCGCGGGTTCGCCGGTTCCGTCAACGTGTCTTTCCTCGGCGCGGCTGCCCCGGGCGCGGGCACCCAAGCGGAGCCGTTCTCCCTCGACGCCGTCGTGCTGACGGGCGACGGTCCCGACCAGGTGACCACCGGCGAGGGCGACTCTTTCGTCGACACCGGCTCGGGCGACGACATCGTCGTCACCCAGGACCGCACCGACCTCTCCCAGCCCTCCGGCGCCGCCGGAGTCGGTCGGGCCGTGGTCGCCGGTGGTCCCGGCAAGGACTCCCTCACGGTCGGCAACGGCGACGACGTGGTCAGCGGCGACGGCTCCCTGGTGGTCCAAAACGCCTCGACGGCGCCGGACGTCACCCTCGCCGGGGGTGGAACGACCACGTTGAGTGGAGCCGTCGACGTGGCGGCTCTGAAGAACGGCGTCGATGCCGTCGGTTTCCCGGAGACCTCCGTCACCGGCTTGTTCGACGCCTCGGTCGGCGCAGGTGATCAGGCCGACCAGATCAGTGCGGGCCTCGGGCGCTCGGTCCTGTCCGGCAACGGCGGTGACGACATCCTGGGCACCGCCAACGACAGCCTGCAGGCCGACCTCGCCGGCATCAAGGGCACCCCGGCCGAGTCTCGCTACCGGGCTCGCAGCACCACGATCGTCGGTGGGGCCGGCAGCGACCGGATCAAGTCCGGGTCGGCCGACGACACCATCTTCACCGGCGCCAAGGGCGTCATCGGCGAGGAGAGCAACGGGTCGGGCGACAACGCCGCGGCCGACAGGAACACGGTGGACACCGGGGCCGGGTCCGACACGGTCTACGGGTCCAACGCCCGGGACTTCGTGGTCACCCATTCGGCCGCGTCCCAGTCCGCCACGGTCTACGGCGCCGGCGCCGACGATGTCCTCACCGGTGGACTCGGAACCGACCGGCTGTACGGCGGGCCCGGCAACGACTACGTCGTGGCTGCTCCGGCGTCGGTGTCCGACGACTTCCCGGTGTCCGACGTGCTCGGTTCCGCGCGACGCGTCTCCTTGCTGCCGCAGACCGGCGCAGCCCAGCCCAAGCTGCTCGTGGGCGGCACGGGGAGCGACCGGATCTACGGGGCCAGCGGGCCTTCGTTGATCTTCGGCGACTCCACCGACGACGCCGTGCGCGCCGGCGGGGAGATCACCGCCGCCTGCCCGCAGGCCGGCGACCCCGTCAGTGACCCGCCGGCCGAGACGAACAACCCGGCAGACGCCGCCGACCTCATCCAGGGCGGTTCCGGCGTCGACGACGTCGATGCCGGTGGGGGTGCGGACTGGGTCTACACCTACGGTGCCGCCGACCGGCTGTGCGGCAGCTCGGGCAACGACCGCCTCTTCGGCGGCGACGCCGGCGACGTGATCCTGGCCGGCAGCGGGGCCGACCAGGCCTCAGGGGAGAACGGCGACGACCGGGTCTACGGCAATGCCGGGTCCGACACGCTCCGCGGCAACGCCGGCGCCGACCGTCTTCAGGGCAACGCCGGCGGCGACTGGGCCGACGGTGGCGCGGGGGCCGACGTGGTGCTCGGCGGCACGTCGAAGGCGGATCGCGCCGACGGCGACGACTACCTCTTCGGCGGCACCGAGGACGACGTGGTGATCGGTGACAACGCCCAGTCCGACGTGCCGACGTCTGCTCCCTACCCGACCGACCTCACCTCCACCGACCCGGCGATGGGCGGCACCGACCGCATCGTCGGCGGAGATGGAGCGGATGCGCTCTACGGGGGTCTGGAGGACGACTTCGTCTGGGGCGGTTCAGGCGACGACCGTGCTGAAGGCAACCCCGGCCACGACACCATGTGGGGCGAGAGCGACGACGACGACGTCGTCGGTGGGTCCTCGCAGCTGCGCGGCGCCGACCCGGAGACCGGCTTCCCGGACGTCGACGACGTACTCTCCGGTGGCCCGGGTCAGGACGTGATCGCCGGCGACAACGCCGCGATCTCCCGCACCGCGCCTGCGCACCCGGTGATGGCCGGCCGCGGCCTCGTCACGCTGCGCGGGGTCGACCTGCTCGACGAGGGCTCGGGCCCCCGCTCGGGAGTCTCGGGCGGCGACCAGATCGATGGCGGCGACTCCGCCGACGTGGTCTTCGCCCAGCGCGGCGCGGACACCGTGGACCTCGGCGAGGGCCAGGACTACGGCGAAGGCGGACCGGGTGTCGATGTCGTCAACGGCCAGGCCGGCGACGACGACCTGGTCGGCGGCTCCTACACCCCCGCCAGCGGTACCGGGCCGACGCGGGTCGGGCAGCCCGACGGCGGCGACACCCTCAGCGGCGGACCCGATCAGGACGTGGTCCTCGGTGACAACGGCGCCCTCACCCGTCTCACGCTGAGCAGGTCCGCTCACGGCCGGCCGGGTGCACGGTCCAGCGCGCCATCGCCCCGTACGACCTGGGCGACAGCCCGAGCGCCGGCACCTCGGGTGCGGACACGATCAGCGGTGACGGCGACAACGACGTCCTGCTCGGCCAGAGCGGCGCCGACCAGGTCGACGGCAACTCCGGCGACGACTACGGCGAGGGCGGCCAGGGCAGCGACCTGGTGCGTGGCGGCAGCGACGACGACGACCTGGTCGGTGGATCCTCGACGAGCACCGCCTCGAACTCGGCCGGCGGGATCGGTCAGCCGGACAGCGCCGACAACGTCTACGGCGGCAGCGGCGACGACCTGCTGCTGGGTGACAACGGCGCTGCTCACCCGGTTGCAGACGGGCCGCGACTGGCGCACCCAGCGCTCCACCCCGGCCGGCACGGCGCTGGTCCCGGGCCGCGGAATCACTCTGCTCGACCTCAACGGACGGGTTGCCGCGGGCGCGAACACGCTGCACTCCGCAGGCGACGCACTGTCCGGTCAGTCGGGTGCGGACGTGATCCTCGGTCAGGACGGCGCCGACGCCATCAGCGGCGGTGGCGACGACGACTACGTCGAAGGCCAGGGCTCCGGTGACACCATCCGTGGTGACGCGCCCCTCGGGGCAGGTCAGCTGATCACGGAGCCGGCGGACGCGGCGTGGGTCAAGCCCGGCGCCGACGGTGCAGCCCTCGTCGAGGGTCAGGACGACCTCACCGGTGGCTGGAGCATCCTCGGCTACCGCGACGGTGGCGACGCGATCCAGGGCGACGGCAACCACGACTTCGTGGTCGCCGACAACGGTGCGGTCGCCCGGGTGCTGGTCGGTGTGGTCGAGCAGGTCTACACCCAGCGGTACGGGCCGCTGCGTCCAGGTGACGCCAAGGTCCGGGTGGCCGGCGGGGGAGCGACCTCCACCCGGTTCTGCACCCCGGCGGGCGCGAGTTCGACGTGTGAGGTCACCGGCGCCTACGGCGACGACGTCGTCCGCGGCGGCCCGGGCGATGACGTCCTCTACGGCCAGGACGGCAAAGACACGATCTGGGCGGGTGCCGGCGACGACGACGTCTACGGCGAGCTCGGCGACGACGTCCTCTACGGCGAGGACGGCGAGGACGCGATCCTGGGCGACCGTGGCGGCGTACGCAACCGCTACGAGACCGGCGCGCGTTCGGTGACCACCTCGGTCAATCAGCCCCCGAAGATCACCTACGTCTCCCGACGCAATGGTTCGGTCAGCCGCGAGGTCGACCAGCTGCACGACGTCAACGGAACGGACTTCGTGGGCAGCGGCGCCGGGTCAGCGATGGTGCTGGACGGCATCACGCGCGGTGGTGCCGACCGCATCAGCGGCGGCGCAGGCCACGACTCGATCTACGGAGGCTTCGGCGACGACCTGCTCAACGGGGACTCCGGTGGCGACGCAGTGCTCGGCGGACGGGGCAACGACGCTCTGTGGGGCGGCAAGGGCGCCGATTGTGCGGGGGTGAACGCCGAGCCTGCCCGGACGACCTGCCTGGACGGACCGGGGCGCCAACGACATGTACGTCGACTACCTGTTCGGCGGCAAGGACGACGACGTCATCGACTGGCGCCCCCGGGGGAGCACCGCGACTCCCGGGACGACCTGCTCGCTCACGCCGGCCCCGTTCACGACCGTGACGAACGACGAAGGGGAAAGTCGACGCAGAGCACCGTCGACCCGTGCAGCTGGTTGAGCATGACCAGCCTCGACAACGCCAGCCCGCTCGACAACCAGCACCACCAGGGAGTCGACTGGGCCTACGGCGGCTGGGACCGCGACGCCATGCAGGCCGACCAGTCCGACAACGGGCCGCACGAGGGCGACCGGCTGATGGACTGGAACGGCGTCTACAACCTGTGGAGCCACTGCAACGCGGCCTACGGCGGGTTCACCGACGTGCGCGGTCACTCACCGGCGGTCCAGTCGCTCCTGCAGGCGTGGGCGTACGGCGTCGGCGCCGGGCAGACGGGGTCGGACGCGACGACCCCGGGGACCTCGGCGTACGACGACCTGGCGCTGGCCTACACCTCGGACTTCAAGGACCACGCCACGGGCAAGCCGTACCCGTCGACGCCGGGGCACTTCGACGACCCGAACGCCTGCTCGGCTCCCTGACCCCGACGATCAGGCGGCGCGCCCCAGCCGGCCGAGGATCCGCGACTGGCGCGGGGCGTCGGCGGGGACGTCGAGCGCGGGTCGGCAGATGCCCTCGGAGTACATCGCGTCCCCGAAGCCGGCCATCGCGTTCTCGAGCAGGTCCATCTCGTCCTCGCTCCAGGTGACCTCGAGGCCGAAGGACCGCCCGAGGTCCCAGCGGTGCGCGATCAGGTCGAAGCCGTAGAAGTCGCGCAGGGTGTCGGCGATCGTGGTCGGGCCGAAGTAGCCGTCGTACGTCGCGCTGACGAAGTCGTCGTCGGCGCCGATGGCCGCCACGGTTGCGACGTGGGTGGCCCACATCTCCGCCGGGGTGCCGGTGGGGGTGGGGCCGACCTCGGCGCCACGCTGGACGAGGAAGTCTCGCTGGGTGGCGATCACGTGCTCGAGCACACCGGCGGCCGTCCATTCCGAGCAGGGGCTCGGGGCGGTCCAGTTCGCAGCCGGATCCTCGACCACGTCGTGAAAGCGTTCGGCGTTGGCAAGATAGCTCTCGAGGGTGGGGTTCATGGACGCCAGTCTCGCGCGTAGGACCA
This sequence comes from uncultured Actinomycetota bacterium, assembly GCA_963761285.1. Classification (GTDB taxonomy): domain Bacteria; phylum Actinomycetota; class Actinomycetes; order Propionibacteriales; family Nocardioidaceae; genus Nocardioides. Next base: position 79,826 of record CAVXGJ010000008.1, read on the forward strand.
GGGAACTCTTGAAGGAATCCGACACATGAGCCGCTCCATCGACCCGGTCGAGCATGCGCACCTGCGCGACGCAAGCGGGTTCAGCCCGCCGGTGCACCGCTTCGCCCCGGCGCCCGACCTCGCCGACGTCGTACGACGCCACTGGTTGCCGGTCTGGGACCTGCCCGTGGGGCAGACGACCGTGCAGCGGGTGCTGCAGTATCCCGTGTGCCTGCTGGTCGTCGCCCGCGACTACGCCCGCGTCGTCGGACCGACAACGGGGCTGGCGACCACCGAGCTGAGCGGTCGCGGCTGGGCCGCCGGGGTGATGCTGCAGCCGGCCGCGGGCACCCTGCTGCTGGACGGCCCGGTGACCCTCACCGACTCGGTGCGCGACCTCGCGGAGGTCACGACGCTCGACGGGGTGACACTGACTGCCGCGGTCCGCGAGGTGATGGCGCCGGACCCCACCGACCCCCAGCGTCAGGCCGACGCCGTGCACCTGCTCGAGGCCGCCCTGCGCGGTCTGCCGCCCGTCGACGAGGAGGGCCACCTCGTCAACGCGATCGTCGAATACGTCGAGGGGGAGCCGTCGGTGCTGAGGGTCGCGCAGGTGTGCGAGAAGTTCTCGCTCTCCGCACGGACCCTCCAGCGGCTCACCTCACGTCGGATCGGTCTGAGCCCCAAGTGGCTGATCCAGCGCCGTCGTCTCCAGGAGGCCGCCCAGCGGCTGACCGGCTCGAGACCCGACCTGGCTCGGGTGGCCGCCGAGCTGGGCTACGCCGACCAGGCCCACTTCGCGCGCGACTTCCGGGCCGTGACCGGGATGACGCCGGGGCAGTTCGCCGCCGAGCCGCGCTGAGGCTCCGCGCACCTCAACCACCGGAGGCTGAGCAGTCCGAGCCCCTGGGCGAGGACGTCGACGAAGCCCCGTGAGCTGGGCGCCCGCCGTATCCCCGGCGTCGGGACGTGGTCGGCGGGTTTCGAGGCTGGTCAGCAGAGGGTCAGCTGGGTCCTGCCCGAGAAGATGTTGTAGGTGCCGACGAGCTTGCGTCCCTTGAGGGTGATGCTCGCAGGGCCGTCGGAGACGATCTCCACGGTGCCGCAGCGGAGTCCGGCCCGACGCAGGTTGATGGTCAGCGCCTTGACGTTGGTGAGGTCCAGCTCCAGCCGCTTGTTCGTGGGGAGGGTGTCGCCGGCCTCGATGGCCAGGTCCTGACGGATCGCCGGCAGCGGGGAGGCCACCGGGGTCGGTCCGGTGCGCACGACGTCGGGGACGGCACCGGGCAGCGCCTTCGAGGTCGCCTGGACCCGGGCGAGCGAGCCGGGGGAGGAGTCGCGGGCGGCGAGCCCACTCACCCAGTAGGCGGTGGTGGCGCCGATGCCCAGGTCGCGCCGGGTCAGGTGAGGCTGCCAGGTGTAGTCGATGTCGCGCGGGTTGAGGGTGGCCCGCGAGGTGTCGAGCTCGCTGAGGGTGGTCTCGAAGCGGTCCTGGGTGGCGAAGACCAGGTGGTCCTCGGTGGGGTAGCGCACGAAGCGGTGCTCCAGCCCGAGGTCGTCGAAGCGCTGCACGTGAGCCTCGACGGAGGTGAACGGCACGAGCTGGTCGAGCTGGCCCTGGCCGATCCGGAAGGGCAGGTGCAGGGCGTTGCCGACCAGGTCGTAGGAGGTGCCGTCGGAGGTGCAGCGCTCACCGAAGGCCGGGTTGACCAGCTGGTCGGCATCGACCGACACCCCGCACTGCGGCGGGCCGGCGAGAGCGTAGGCCCCGGCATACAGGTCGGGGTGCGAGAGCCCGAGCTTGTAGGCGGCCCAGCCACCCATCGAGTAGCCGCCGACGACGGTGCGTCGCGGGTCGAGGTCGAAGCCGCGATCGAGCGCACCCCAGACCTGCCAGTAGTCGGCCTCGGCCTCGTCGAAGTACCAGCCGTCGGGGCCGTGGCCGAGCGTGCCGGCGCAGATGGACCCGCGGTCCTCGCACAGGCGCTGGAGCATCATCGGGTCGTAGGCGGCGTACTGGTTGTGGTTGACCGACAGCGAGTGCAACGTCCAGGTCACCGGAGCGGGCTCGCCGCGGCGGTAGGTGGTCGGCACGTAGACCGAGTAGGGCTGGATCTGGCCGAGGAAGTTGGGCTTGCCGTCACCGGTGCCGCCGCCGACGTCCTTGATGACGCCCTGGCCGAGGTCGAGACGTGAGGCGTACCAACGGTTGCTGTTGCCGCGCACGAGCGGCTCGGGCGTCGACTTCTCACGCTTGAGCGCGCGCCACGAGATCGTGCGGCTGAACTCGGAGACATCACCGGCGAAGAGTGCGTCGGCCTGGTGGTCCTCGGACCAGAAGTTGCCGGTCACGAAGCGGGCCTGGCCGTCGACGCCGAGCTGGTCGAACGGCGGGGTGCCGGCGGCGGTGGACTGGAACGCGGCGACCAGCGCCGAGGTGTTGCCGCTCGTGTAGATCGGCGGCTCCTGGCGATTGCTGCGGAAGCCGACGTTGTAGACGCGCGGGAAGGCCCCGGCCCGCAGGCCGGAGATCGAGGCCGGCTTGAAGGCTCGACCGCGCGCGCCGGCGAGTCCGGCGACGAGCCGCACCCGCCACTTGCCGCTCACCGGCAGGATCCGGCGAGGCACCTTGACGACGAAGGAACGGGTCTCGCGGTCGATGGTCAGCTTCCCGCCGAAGCGCTTGATGTTGCGGGTGCGCTTGGTGGTCAGGTCCTGCAGCCACGCACCCTTGCCCGACACGATGAGTGCCGAGTCGAGGCCCGGGGAGGTGACCCGGGCGCCGCCGGGCCACGTGTCGGTGCCGGTCTTGGTCGAGTTGTCGGTGTCGAGGCCCCACACCGCGAGCGGCACGCTCGGGTCGGCGAGGGTGTTCCAGTCGACGCGCCAGTAGGAGGCCTTCTTGTCCGCTCCCACGGCAGCGACGAAGACGTCGGCGCCGTTGCCGTGCGCCGCTTCGTCGTCGTAGGTGTAGACGCCCTGGTAGGGCGCGAGCCGGGCGATGTTGTCGACGCTGAACCCGCCGGGCACCGCCGCGCCGCGGTCGTCGTAGACGAAGTCGGTCCAGTACGACGCCCCGCCGTGCAGCCGGCCCGTGCCCGACGTACGGGAGAGGCGTTGGGCGAACGGCCAGCCGCGAGGGGCCTGGAGTGTGGGCTCGGCGCGGGTGGCGGCCGCGGGGACTCCGACCGGCAGTCCCGAGGGGCCCGAGGAGTCGGCGGCGGCTGAACCGGCGAACGGCACCAGCACCGCGCCGATCGCCAGGGTGAGGGTCGCCGCGAGAGGGGTGCGCAGGAAAGCGTGCATAAGCGATACAACGGCGCCGACGCCTCCGGGGTCACGCGGCGACCGGCCCGTGAGACTCAGTCGGCGAGGTCGGCGCGCTCCTGCTCGGTGTAGACCGGCATCTGGGCGGCGGCATCAGTCATCCGCGAGGCCCGCATCTGGCGGACCTTCTCGCCCTTGAGGGTCATCGCCTCGCGGCTCTTGCCGCGCCCGTAGGTCAGCGCGTGGTCACGCTGGACTCCGAGGGCGGCGCCGACCTCGATGGCGTCCTGATCGGCGCCCATGTAGAGGAACTCCCAGCCGTACTGAGCGGTCTGCTGCTCGACGAGGGACTTGATCGCCGGGTGCGTCCACTCCCGCGAGGCGTTCTCGTGGCCGTCGGTCATGATCGCGACGATGACGGTGCCGGGGCGCTCGTCCTCGGCGAGGTCGGCCAGCCGGGCGCCTGCGTCGGTGACCAGACGCCCCATCGCGTCGAGCAGGGCGGTCGCGCCCCGCGGCTGCAGGTCGAGCGCGGCCACGTCGGCGACGGCCACGTCGGCGTAGACCTCCTCGTAGGAGTTGTCGAACTGCGCAAGCGTGACCCGGCAGCTGCCGGGGGCCGAGCGCTGCTCGTCGATGAAGGCCGCGAAGCCACCTTCGGTGTCGGTCTTGATGGACTGCATCGAACCGGAACGGTCGAGCAGGAAGTAGACGTGGGTCAGGGTCTGGTCGGTCATGTGGTGCTCCTTCTGGGCTTGAAACGCATGGGTGCGGCTGGGGGATTGGCCGCGGGTGGGGGCGCGCCGGTCTCGACGTCGTACTTGGCTCGCTCGACGCCGGCCGCAGTGACCCGGCCACCGTCGTTGGCATAGCCGCCGAGGGTGCGGGTGCGGGCCAGACGCGGACCGACGGCGTTCTCCGAGAGGCCGGCTCGTGCTCCGGCCGAGCGCAGGGACGCCTTGCCGGTGAGGACCGCCTCGGCCAACGACTCGTCGAGGAGCTCGGTCAACCGGTCGGCGGCCTCGCGCAGGTGGGGCAGGGCCTCGGCGGCCTCGAGCCCTGTGGCGGCGTCGAGGGCAGCGCGGACGGCGTCGAAGGCGTGAGGGTCGGGACTCATGAGGTGATCATGCCGCACAAACTGCGGCGACGCAAGTAGTGCGGAGGCGCAGTTGCTGCGTACACCCGTGGGTGGTCCGTAGGGTCGTGCCATGAGTGCCACCCGGGCTGCCCGACAGAAAGCCATTCGTCAGGCTTCTGCTGCGGACCTAGGATCGAGGCATATGACGAACGCAGCCGACACCTCCCGCACCGACTTCTCTCTGGCCGACGAGCTCGACGAGACGGCCGGGTGGGACCCCGAAACCGATGACGCCAGTGACGAGGGCGACGACTTCGTCTCGGGCTACGCCGACGACTGGGCCGACGAGCCCGACCCCGAGGACGTCCCGACGGCGGGCGCGATGGAGCTCGCCGAGCGCCACCAGCTGCGTCGCGTCGCCGGGCTGCGCACCGAGCTCGAGGACATCACCGAGGTCGAGTACCGCCAGCTGCGCCTCGAGCGCGTCGTGCTGGTCGGGGTCTGGACCGGCGGCACCGTCGCCGACGCCGAGAACTCCATGGCCGAGCTCGCACTGCTGGCCGAGACTGCCGGCTCCGAGGTGCTCGAAGCGATCTACCAGCGTCGCCAGACCCCCGACCCCGCGACGTATGTCGGTCGCGGCAAGGTCGAGGGGATCGAGGAGATCGTGCGCGCCACGGGCGCCGACACCGTGATCTGCGACGGCGAGCTCGCACCCAGCCAGCTGCGCAACCTCGAGGACAAGCTCAAGGTCAAGGTCGTCGACCGCACCGCGCTGATCCTCGACATCTTCGCCCAGCACGCCAAGTCCCGCGAGGGCCAGGCCCAGGTCGAGCTGGCCCAGCTCTCCTACATGAAGCAGCGCTTGCGCGGCTGGGGTGGCAACCTCTCACGACAGGCCGGTGGACGCGTCGGCGCTGACGGTGGAGGCATCGGTGGCCGCGGTCCCGGTGAGACCAAGATCGAGACCGACCGCCGACGCATCAACGACAAGATCGCCAAGCTCCGCCGCGAGCTGAAGGCGATGAAGGGCACCCGCGACACCAAGCGGCAGGACCGCCACCGCCACCAGATCCCCTCGGTCGCGATCGCCGGCTACACCAACTCCGGGAAGTCCTCGCTGCTCAACCGGCTCACGGGCGCCGGCGTCCTGGTCGATGACTCGCTCTTCGCGACCCTCGACCCGACCACGCGGCGCACCACCACCGCCGACGGCCGCATCTACACGATGAGCGACACGGTCGGGTTCGTCCGGCACCTTCCCCACCAGCTGATCGAGGCGTTCCGCTCGACGCTGGAGGAGGTCGCCGAGTCCGACCTGATCCTGCACGTCGTCGACGGCTCGCACCCCGACCCCGAGGGCCAGCTCAGCGCCGTGCGCGAGGTGCTCGCCGAGATCGATGCCGCGGGTGTGCGCGAGATCGTGGTCATCAACAAGTCCGACCTCGCCGACCCGATGGTCCTGGCCCGCCTCCAGCGCGCCGAGCCGCACTCGGTGGTGGTCAGCTCCAAGACCGGTGCGGGCATCGCCGAGGCCCTCGCGCTCGTCGAGAGCGAGCTGCCGCACCCGGGCGTTGAGTTCCACGCACTGCTGCCCTACGAGCGCGGCGACCTGATAAACCGGCTCCACCAGGAGGGTGAGATCGACGTCCTCGAGCACACCGGCGACGGCACGATCGTCAAGGGTCGGGTCAACGCCGACCTCGCCGGCGAGCTGGCGGCCTACTCGGTCTGACGGACTCCGAGGCCGGGTCCTGCCGGGCCGCGGTGGGTTAGGGTGCCCGAAGCGTGATCATGGGGGTCACGGATCTCGGGGGATCCGAAGGGCTTGAGGATGACTGCATCCCGTCCGAGCACGACCCGCCGCAGCGTCCTCGCCGGTGCTGCCTGGACCGCTCCGGCGATCGTCGTCGCGAGCGCGGCACCTGCCTTCGCCGCCAGTGGTCTGCCGTCGATCGTCGTGCTGTCGTCGCGGAGCGACTGCCGTCCCGGCGTCGGCTACGTCGCGGTCCGTCTCGATCCCGATCCGCCGGTGGTGCCCAACCCGGTGGTGACCTACAGCGATCTCGGTGCGAGCACCGCTGGGTTCAGCCGCACCGGCACCGACGGTGCGGCGGGCCTCTTCCAGCTCCACTTCACGACCACCACGCGCCCGGTGCCCGCGACGATCACCGCCACGATCAACGTCGCCGGCTACGGCTCGGACGTCGCCGTCGTCACGATGAAGACCCCGGGCACGATCGACACGACGCTCGCCGACGGCCAGCTCACCAACGGCGGCTTCACCAGCGTGCAGGCGATCCTCGTCCAACCTGACGGGAAGATCGTGGTCGGCGGCAACTTCACCAGCGCCCGCGGCGTGGCCCGTCGACGCCTGGCCCGCCTCAACGCCGACGGCACGCTCGACACGACCTTCGCCGACCCCGACCTGAACGGCGACTGCTACGCGCTGGCGATCCAGCCGGACGGCAAGATCCTCGCGGCGGGAGCCTTCACCCAGGTCGGCGGTGTCGCGCGCGGTCGCCTGGCCCGGATCACCAGCACGGGCACCCTCGACACCGGGTTCGCCGACCCCGAGCTCGACGAGGCCGCTCACGCGATCGCGGTGCAAAGTGATGGCAAGGTCCTCGTCGGCGGCAACTTCACCGCCGCCGGCGCCACCGCGCGGGCCTACGTGGCTCGCTTCGACGCCGCCGGAGCGCTCGACTCGTCCTTCCAGGACCCGGCGTTGGACGCTCGGTGCTACGACGCAGTGCTCCAGTCGGACGGCAAGGTCGTCGTCTGCGGTGACTTCGCGGCGGTCGGTGGGGTGACCCGCACCCGCCTGGCGCGGCTGCTGCCGAGCGGGGCCCTGGACACCGCTTTCGTCGACCCCGTCCTCAGCGCGCGCGCCTATCGGGTCGCCCTCCAGCCGGACGGCAAGATCCTGGCGACGGGTGAGTTCACCTCGGTCGGCGGCGTCACGCGTGCCCACCTGGCCCGGCTCGACACCACGGGCAGCCTGGACACCGGGTTCCCCAACACGTTCCTGGGCGCCCGCGGGCGCTCGGTCATGGTGCAGCCCGACGGGGCGATCGTCGTCACCGGCGACTTCGCGGCCGTCGCGGGCGTGTCCCAGCGACGTCTCGCTCGCTTCAGTACGGCGGGCGTCATCGATCCGTGCTTCGACGACTCGGCGATCACCGCTCCGTGTCTCGACGCCGCGCTCCAGAGCGACGGCAAGATCGTCGTGTGCGGCGAGTTCGTCCAGGCCGGCGAGGGCAGCACTGCTCGCGGACGGGTCGCACGCTTCCACGGCTAGGCACCAGGCCCGAGCCGGTCACTGCCTTCATGATCGCTCGACCCTCAGCGCCAGGCGGGGGCACGCGCGCGCTGCGGCACGAGCCTCGGACAGGCGGACGTCGTCGACTTCGCCGACGACGAGCGGGTAGCCCCACTCGTCGAGGTCGATGATCTCGGGCAGCAGCTCATGGCACAGTCCGTGCGCTTCGCACGCGGGCCAGTCGATCCGGATCCGGTGGGTCATGACGCACCCACTCGAGCTGCGATGCATGATCCGGCGGCATGAGCAGCCAGCTCGTCGGCAAGCGCGACCAGGGCCGAGCGGACCAGTCGGCTGGTGCCATCAGGGTGCGCGCAGGCGCCGCGCCGTTCGACCAGACCCACCAGCTCCTCGGCTCGTCGCCGAGCGATCAGGTCGCCGTCGACCAGGCCACGGACGGCGTGGGCCAACGCCGGCAGCCCGTTGAAGCAGGGACCGCAGCGCCCCGCGCTGCTGGCGGCGAGATGCGCCACGATCTCCGCAGTCAGCTCCAACGGGCAGCCTCCGGGGCCGGGGGCGTGCACCACCCCGGCGCCGAGGGTCGAGCCGAGGGCGCGCAGTCCGGGCACGGAGATCGGGGCGTGCCGCAGCTGCTCGGGAGTCAGCCAGGTGCCGTGGAAGCCGCCGACGAGCACCGGGTGGTCTGCCTGACCGTCGCGCAGCACGCGCCGCAGCGGGGTGCCGAAGGCCACTTCGTGCACCTGGGGCCGTTGCCCCGGAGCGCTGAGGGTCAGCAGGGTGGTGCCCGGCTCGTCGGTCGTGCCCAGACCGTCGTACGCCGCCGGGCCGCGGAGCGCGAGCAGGCCGACGTGGGCCCAGGTCTCGGCGTTGGAGAGCAGGGTGGGTCGACCGTTGAGGCCGGCCACGGCGTCGGGTTGCCACGCGGTCACGGGGAGCCCGGGACGTCCTGACAGCAGCTCGAGGACGGCTTTGGACTGCCCCGCCACGAAGCGGGCCTCGGCCGTGACGACGTGCCATCGCAGGCGGGAGCCGGGCTCGGATCCGCGCTCCGCGATCGCGCGGGTCATCGCGTGCTGGGCTCGAGGACGGTCTCCAGGAAGGACCACGTGGAGGTCGCGCGCGCCGATGGCCAGCGCCGCTGCCTGCGCGCCGTCGAGCACCAGGTGCGGAGACACCATCAGCAGCGCGGCGTCCTTCGCGCTGGCGGGCTCACCCTCGGCGGCGTTGACGACCACGACCGGACGACGTCGTCCCGAGATGCCGCGACCCTGCGCGACCACCGTCTCCAACTTGGTGGCGAAGGGGAAGGCGGCCCCGCCCCGCCCGCGAACTTCTGCGGCCCCGACGACGCGGGTGAGCTGATCGAGACCCGCGTCGAGCAGCGCTCCGTGACGCCGGCGGTGTGCCGCGAGGCCTGGACCGTCGACCAGGCCTGCGAGCAGCGCCGGCCCGGGGCGGATGTCGAGATCATCGGTGGGCTGGACGGGGGAGAGGGTCATCTGGTGCTCCGCTGCAAGAGTGCGACCGGCTCGCGCCGACCACGGAGGAGGCGATAGCCGAGAGCAGCCGCCACGACGCCGATCGAGGCCAGGGTCGGCACGGTGGCCCAGGTTGCCCAGGTGCTCGGTTGACGCAGATCGGTGCCGATGCCGATGCCGTGGACGACCCCGCTCAGCCAAGCGCCCCAGGAGGCGTAGTGGACGGTGCGCCAGGTCCGCTGCCCGAGACGGCCGCGCAGCATGGTCGTGATCACGACGACGAGGACGAGATCGAGCGAGACCGCGCCCAGGCCCAGCCAGAGGGGCTCGTACGTAGCGCCGAACGGCACGATCGCTTGCCACCAGCGGATGTCCACATAGGTGTCGACCACGGCGGTGAGGACGTGGACGACGAGCGCCACGATCGAGAGCAGTGCGAGGTTGCGGTGCAGCTTCTGGGACACGAAGCGAGGTAGCCGGGAGCCGCCCTTGCCGCCGACGCGCCCGCCCAGGGCCAGGACGCCCAGGGCCGTGCTGGCGCTGAGGAGGACCATCAGCGTGATACCGGTGCCGCGGTTGAGGAACCACAGAAGCGGGCCGTCGAGGACCGCGCCGGTGGCGGTCACCGCCCGGCACCGTCAGGAGCGGATGCGGGCCACGAGCCGACGGTGCTGACCTCGCCGTCGCGAGCGACCAGGCGGGCGGCCAGGCCAGGCATGGTGCGGGCCGCGAGCCAGTCAAGAGCGTCGTGACCGAGCACGACCGCTGCGGTGCTGGCGGTGTTGGCCGCCACGCAGGAGGGGGCAGCGACAGTGACCGTGCGCCAGACCTCCCGTGAGGGCTCGCCGGTGCGGGGGTCGAGCAGGTGGTGACGGTGGTGTCCTCCCCGGGTCCAACGGCGGACCCGGGTGCTGGAGGTGGCCAGCGCGCCACCCCGCAGCTCCACCTGCTGGGCGAGCGGACCGTCGGGCTGCTCGGAGATGTCGACCAGCCAGGCCGCGTCGCCGACCGTGGCCAGGTCGCCGCCGACGCTCACGACGGCGCCGTGGTCGAGGTGCTCCTGCAGCGCGGTGGCAGCCAGGTCGGCGCACCAGGCCTTGCCGGTCGCTCCCAGGTCCAGGGCGGTCCCTGCAGGGATCCGAAGGGCGCCGCCGGGGTCGAGGTCGATCTCCCGCCATGACGACCGACTGGGCGGGGCCGTCTCGAGGACGCCGCCTGAGGGCAGAGCCACGAGGGCTCCGAAGTCCCGGTCGTAGCCGAGCTCGACCAGCGCCTGACCCAGGAGCGGGTGCACGAGACCGTCGGTGTCGGCAGCAGCGGTGCAGGCGACCATCACCGCACGCACCAGGAGGGGGTCGACCTCGACCCACGTGCCGGCCATGGCGTTGACGCGGCTGAGGTCCGAGTCGGTCCGGAATCTGCTGGCGACGTCGTCGACGTCGCGCAGGACCTGTTCGGTGAGGCCTCGGGCCATGTCGAGCTCAGCCGCCTCCTCGACGCCGACATGCACGAGGCACCCGAGCGCCTCGAAGCGAACGGCGTCGCGCGATCGCGCCGACGGCTCCGTGAACACGTCAGGAACCGCTCGAAGGGGCCGGCTGCGGGGCCGGTTGCGGGGCCGGTTGCGGCGCGGGTGGGGGCGGGTTGGGGTGCGGGTTGGGGTGCGGGCTGGGCGGGTTGCCGGACCGGGGCCGGCTGGACCGGTGGTCGGGACGGCGCGCTCACGCTCGGCGTGGAGGTCGGGGCGCTCGACCCGGCCGCCGCGGCTCCGGTGATGTAGCGAGTGGTCGTGCGGGTCTCTGTCGGGCGCTGCTTGAGCCTGGTTCCAGTCGCCTTCCTGGTCTTCCTACCCGGGGCCGTCTTGACCTGCGTCGAGAGTCGTGGGTCGACCGCTGTGCCGGCGTCCGCCTCCTGGTCCGCGCCAGAGATGACCTGCACCTCCGCCTGCTGATCCTGCTGCACCGCCAAGGCCCGCGCCGCGTTGCCGGCCATCAGTCCGGTCGCCGCCACTGAGCTCGCCGCCACGATGCCCGTCGTGGCCGCGACAGCGAGGCGGTAACGGTCTCGGGTGCTGGAGGTGTAGGTCATGACCGGAGCCTGACGGGACCGACGCCATGAGCACCTCAGGAGCGGGTCAAGCCCACGTCAAAAAAGTTCTTGACCTCGAATTGAGGTTCTCACGAGGTGCGGCTGAGGTGCCGGGGGCCAGGGTGTCGACCATGCCCCGACCCCACAGGTTGTCCTTCGTCCGCCGCACGGCCTGGCTCACCGCCGGGATCGCGACCACCTCGCTCGCTGTAGGCCTGGTCGGTGCGACCATCGCCTATCGCGCTGCCGTGGGTCCGCCGGTCAGCGCCACCAGGTCGACAGCATCGCTGCCGCTCGCGGACGCTGCCGCAACACCGGTGGCGAGCCAGTCGCCCGCTGCGACGACCCGACGCCAGGACGTACGAGCCCGAGCCAAGGTCCGGTGGGCGCCTTGCGCACCGACCGCGGTGCTGGAGAAGGGGGTCTGTGTCACCGACGTCGTGCGCACCGTCGTCCTGCCACCTACGCCCTCGTCCGTGCCCTCGTCCGTGCCCCCGGTTGCGCAGCCGGTGGTGCAGGCGCCGGCTCCGTCGACCCCCGCGGCTCCTTCCCCGCCGCCTGTGCGCCACGACAGCCCGGCGGCCTCGACCGGTCAGGCCGGCGATCACGGCGACGATCACGGAGATGACCGCGGCGACGACCACGACGACGACCAGGACGACGACCAGGACGACGACCAGGACGACGACCACGGGGATGACGACGAGGATGACGACGGGGACGACGACCACGGGGATGACGACGAGGATGACGACGAGGACGACTGAGTCAGGCCTCCGCGACCGGCAAGGTCACCTGCACCCGCGCACCGCCCTGGCTCGGGGAGTCCCGCTCCAGCCGGCCGCCGGCCGCGGTCGCCGTACGCGATGCGATGTCGAGCCCGAGACCGGTGCTGCCGGGCCGGTGGTGCTCGACCGTCGCTCGGTCGGGGAAGCCGGGGCCTTCGTCGGCGACGACGAGGACGGCGACATGGGGTTCCGTGCGCAGCTCGATGGAGAGGGCAGTGCCTTCGGTGGTGTGGGCGAAGACGTTGTCGATCAAGATGTCGACGAGGTCGCGCAGGTCGTCGTCGGCCAACGACACGGTCAACGGTCCGGCGGCCAGGCTCGTGCTCAAGGTGCGGCCCTGGTCCTCCGCGAGTGGGCGCCAGAAGTCCAACCGTGCAGTGACTCCTGCCGCCAGGTCGCTGGAGGCCGCGAGGTCGGTTCGCACCGGCCGGCGAGCCTCGCGCACGATGGCATCGATGGTCCGCTGGAGGACGGCGATGTGCTCGCCCAGTCGCTGCGCAAGCATCGGGTCGCTCACTGCTTCGGCGTCCAGGCGGAGCGCCGTGACCGGTGTCCGCAAGCGGTGCGACAGGTCCCCGACGGCTGCCCGTTCGCTGATGAGAAGCTCGGAGGTGCGCTCGGCCAAGCCGTTGAGGGCGCGAGCCAGCTCCTGGGTCTCTGCGGTGCCCACCACCGGGGCCCGTGCCGCGAGGTCACCTTCCCGGAGCCGGTGGGCGGTCTCGGAGACACCTCGCAAGGGGTCGCTGATCCGCTTGCCGAGTCGCAGGGCGACGACGGTGGCCAGCGTCATGAGGAGCAGCCCCAGACCGATGATGCCGATCCACGCCGCCGTCACGCCTGCTCGCAGCTCATCACCGTCGACGGTGCTGCGGACCACCGCGGTGCCGTCGTTGACGATGACGGGCAGCAGGACCCTCCCGCTGCCGCCGGTGACGCTCCGGAAGGCTTCGCCGTCGAGGGCGCGAGCGACGTCGGGATCAGTGGACATGTCCGGGCCGCCGCCGATCTGTGCCCCATCGGGGGTCAGGACCGAGGTGGTCGGCTCCTGCTCGACCGAGATCCCGGCGAGCAGCTCCGCCAGCTGGTCATCGTTGCTGACGCCGGAGACCAGGATCGCGACGTTGCGAGCCTCCTGATCGGCCGTGGCCATGGCCCGGTCCTCCGCCAGCGTCCGGACCAACAGGCACAGCGGGATCACGAATGAGACCACCACGCTCGACGTCGTTGCCACGACCAGCCAGGAGATCCGGTGGCGCATCATGCCTGGCCCTCGACCGGCCCGCCACGGTCGAGTCATGTCGGGTCCACGAGCCGCACGCCGACGCCGCGCACGCTCACCAGGTAGCACGGGTTCGCGGCCGTCTCGCCGAGCTTGCGGCGCAGCCACGACAGATGTACGTCGACGGTGCGGTCCGAGCCGCCGTACGCCTGCTGCCAGACCTCGGCCAGGAGCTCGTTCTTGGTCACGACCTCGCCGGCCCGCGTCGCCAGGAGGTAGAGCAGGTCGAACTCCTTGCGGGACAGCTCCAAGGGCTCGCCGCGCAGAGTCGCCTCGCGGGTGCGCTCGTCGATCGACAGCTCTCCCACCCGCACGGGCGGCACCGGCTCGACGTCCCGACCCGGGCCGCCGCGGCGCAGCACCGCACGGATGCGGGCGGCGACCTGGTCGGTGCCGAAGGGCTTGACCACGTAGTCGTCGGCACCGTTGTCGAGCGCCGAGATCATCGTCGGGTCGTCGTCCTGGGCGGTGATCACGATGATCGGCACCTGGCTGGCGGCGCGGACCATGGAGATCAAGGTGAGCCCGCCGATGTCGGGAAGGCCGAGGTCCAGCAGCATCACGTCGGGGTGGTTCGCGAGCACCTGCTCGAGCCCGGCCAGCCCGGTGCTGACGGAGGCCACCGCGAAGCCACGCTCGCTCAGCCCACGATGGACGGCGCCACGGATCGCCGCATCGTCCTCCACCAGCAGGATGCTCGCCACGTCTCGACCTTAGCCATCGCGCGACGACGCTTGGCCGAGGTAGGAGAATGAAGACATGCTGAGTGGTTACCGACCGGTGGTGCTCGGCCTCGTCGCCTGGCTCGCCGTGGTGCTGGTGGCGTCAGGGTTGGTCTGGACGGTGATCTCGCGCGCCGGCGCCGACGTGATCGCCGGCGGCACGTCGCTGCCGCCCCACGCGACCGGTGCGGTGGGGCCGGCAGAGGTGTCGCCGGCCACGCCGACCCGGAGCGGTGCGCGAGACCGCAGTCGGGATCGCGACCAGCAGCCCGGCTCGACATCGCCCCCCTCGACCACGGCGACCGCGCCCGACTCGAGCTCGCCACCGTCGAGTGCGCCCACCCCGCTCCCGCAGCCCTCGAGCACGGCTGGGCCAAGTGCATCGGCAACGTCGCCGAGCAAGACCCCGGCGGCGACGCCCACACAAGCGCCGTCTGGCGCGTCGAACCCACCGTCCTCGTCCTCGTCCTCGTCGAAGAGTCAGCAGCGCACCTGGTCGGGAGCAGCCGGGGTGGTGACTGCCGAGTGCCGGGGATCGGCGATCTCGCTGGTGGGGGTCAACCCGTCGGCCGACGGCTACGCCGTCGAGGTGAACAACCGCGGGCCGGAGGAGCTCGAGATCCACTTCGAGGGCCGAGGAGACGAGGACGGCAAGGAGACCGAGCTCCGGGCCGAGTGTCGGGGCGGTGTGCCGGCCTTCGATGTCTCCGTGGGCGACGACTGACGGTGCACGGCTGGTGCGGGCACTCCCGTGAAGTAAAGAATGTGGCATCCGGGTCCTCGTGGTCGGAGTCTTCTCTAGCCTCGAGAAGGTCCTGTTCGTCCAGCGAAGGATCTGTCATGACTCAGTCCACCTGGCGCGCGTTCGGCGCAGCCCTGCTCGCGATCTGTCTGCTCGGTACCGTCGGCTCGGTGTCCTACGCCGCCGGATCCAAGGTGGTCGCCCTCGGCACCGCCAACAAGTCGTCGAAGGCGACCACGCTGCAGACCAAGAAGGGCCCAGCGTTGGTCCTCAAGACGAAGAAGTCCTCACCGCCGCTGAAGGTGAACTCCAAGAAGCGCGTAGCCAAGCTCAACGCCGACCAGGTCGACGGACTGGACGCCGAGCAGCTCGCTCCCGCGACGACGACGTACACGTTCGGTGAAGCCGGCGATCGGGGCAACGCAGACACCTTCCTCGTCGAGAACTCAGGGACCGGGACCTACCGCATGGACGTCAACGCGTCGCTGGTGCCCGCAGGCCCCGCATCGAAGATCGGGTTCTGTGGTCTGGGGGTGTTCGAGGCCGGAGAACACAGGTACGTAGCCGGTTCGTCTGCGCCGATGGATGAGGCTGTGGGTTGGCGCGCCAACGTCAGTGCATCCAAGATCGTCACGCTCGCGCCTGGCGAGCGGTTGTCCGTCAGTTGTCTGGTGGACCAGGGCACGTTCAGCTACTACGACGCCTACCCGCTGACGGTCTCGCTGACGCCGGTGCTCGAGGAGTCCTTCGCCACGTTGACCGAGTTCGATTAGCAGCACCGAGGCGCGCCGTGCAGGGGGTCGTCCACAGCCACGCCGCAGCCATGTGCCGTGCGTCGGCCCCCGCCGTTAGGGTGCTCTGGTGCCTGACGCCCCCAGCCCCGAGACCACCGCCGACTCCGCGGTGCACACGGTGCTGGCCACGGCTGTCGCCGCCCTCGGCGGGGCCGAGCGCTCCGGGCAGGTCGCGATGGCCGATGCCGTCGGCAACGCGTTCCGGAAGAAGGAGCACCTGCTGGTGCAGGCCGGCACCGGCACCGGCAAGTCGTTGGCCTACCTCGTGCCCGCACTGGTGCACGACAAGCGGGTCGTGGTCGCGACGGCCACGCTCGCGCTGCAGCACCAGCTCGTCGAGCGTGACCTTCCGCGGCTGGTCGAGGCGGTCAAGGGCTCGCCGGGCGTCGACACCTCCTACGCCGTGCTCAAGGGCCGCTCCAACTACGCCTGTCTGCACCGCATCCGCGAGGGCGTCCCCGACGACCAGGGGGTGCTGGTCGACGTGCCCCAGGGCTCGATGGCCGAGAAGGTGCTCGAGCTGCGTTCGTGGGCCGAGAAGGAAGCCACCGACAAGGGCTCGGGGGAGCGCGACGCCGCGCCCCGCCATACCGACCGGGAGTGGCGCCAGGTCAGCGTGGGCCACCGCGACTGCCTGGGTGCCACCAAGTGCCCCTTCGGCCAGGAGTGCTTCGCCGAGGTCGCCCGCGAGAAGGCCCAGCGCTCCCACCTGATCATCACCAACCACTCGCTGCTCGCGATCGACGCGATCGAGGGCATCCCGATGATCCCCGAGTACGACGCCGTGGTGATCGACGAGGCCCACGAGCTGACCGCGCGGGTCACCCAGGCCGCCACCGACGAGCTGACCTCGGCCGACGTCGAGCGGGCCGCGCGCCGGTCGGTGCGCCACGTCGAGGGCAACGAGGCCGACGACCTCGCCGATGCCGGCGATGCGCTGCGCGATGCGATGGCCGAAGCCCGACCGGGCCGGATGGAGCGACTGCCTCCCGAGCTCTCCGACGCCCTGGTGCTGGTGCGCGACGCCGCCCGCGCCTGCCTGTCGGCCTACCCGAAACCGTCCGACGCCAAGGGCAAGGACGGGGAGGCCGATCCCGGCCTCACCCAGGCCAAGGGCACCGTGCAGGACGTCTTCGCGGTCGCCGAGCGGATGGCGGCCTGCGCGGCGACCGACGTGCTGTGGCTCAACGAAGGCGGCACCGGCGAGCGCAGCCGGATCCCCCCGCGCCTGGCCATCGCTCCGCTCGAGGTGTGGGGGCCGATGCGCGACAAGCTCCTGACCGACAAGACCGTGGTGATGACCTCGGCGACGCTGATGCTCGGAGGCGACTTCTCCTCGCTCGCCACCAACGTCGGGCTCAAGCCGACCGAGCGCGTCGGGCGCACCGACGACGCCGACTTCGGCGAGGACGCCCAGCCGTGGGTCGGCCTCGACGTCGGTTCGCCGTTCGACTACGCCCAGCAGGGCATCCTCTACGTCGCCCGCCACCTGCCGCCGCCGGGCCGCGACGGTCTGGTCAAGGCCCAGCTCGACGAGATCGTCGAGCTCGTCGATGCCGCCGAGGGCCGCACGCTCGGGTTGTTCTCGAGCCGGCGCGCCGCCGAGGCCGCGGCCGAGGAGGTCCGCACCCGGCTGCCCCACCTGACGACGCTCGCGCAGGGCGAGGCGCAGCTGCCCGAGCTCGCCAAGCAGTTCGTCAGCGATCCCCACACCTGCCTCTTCGGGACCCTCAGCCTCTGGCAGGGTCTCGACGTGCCGGGGGAGACCTGCCAGCTGGTGCTCATCGACAGGATCCCGTTCCCCCGCCCCGACGACCCGTTGATGAGCGCGCGGCAGAAGGCCGCCGACGCGGCCGGCGGCAACGGCTTCATGCAGGTCGCGGCCACCCACGCCGCGCTGCTGCTCGCCCAGGGCTCCGGCCGGCTGATCCGCACCACCACCGACCGCGGGGTGGTCGCCGTACTCGACCCGCGGCTCGCGACGGCCCGCTACGGCTCGTTCCTCAAGGCCTCGCTGCCGCCGATGTGGACCACCACCGACCCGGCGATCGTGCGCAAGGCGCTGGCCCGGCTGGCGGCCGGCTGAGCCTCACGGCTTGCCCGCCGACAGCACGAACCCCCCGAGACGGCGTCTCGAGGGGCCCGTGGCGGGTGGATCAGTCGATCACTTCAGGACGCGTGCGCTGAGCTTCTGCTTGAGGCCGTCATCCTTGGGGATGCCGGAGCAGGAGTAGGGCGAGTTGTCGTCCTGGTAGCAGTTGGTGCGAGCGCTGGCGTTGGCCAACGTCACCTCGACGCGCTTGATCTTCTTGGAGCTGAACGACACGCGCTTGGTGCCGTCGCCCTTCTTGTTCAGCTTGATCTCGTAGACCTTGGTCTTGCCCGACTTCGGCACGACGGTCACCGCGGCGCGCGAGCCCTTGAACTTGTACGCCATGTCGACGGTGAGCTTGAGCTTGGTCTTCGGCTTCTTCAGGCTCTTCGGGATGATCCGGTAGGTCGCGGAGGTGAGGTGGTCGATCGTGATCAGCTTGTCGATGCTGGTCTTCTTCGACGAGAGCTTCGACCGGCCGGCCAACGGCCCGGTGGGGTACTTCTGCGCCTTGCCCTCCTCGTAGGTCTCGCGCGGGCGACGGTTGGCGACCGAGAAGTCGAGGAACTGCTTCTCCGCGGTGGTGGAGTGCTGGCTCAGGACGGTGCTGATCGCCTGGTAGGAGTACTGGTCCGGACCGCCGGCAGCCCCGTCGGCCATCGTGAAGAAGTCGAGGATCAGCTTGGGCATCGTGCCCTGAAGCGTGTCGTACTTCTCGGTGAGGAAGCGGAAGTAGGTCCAGGTGCCGTAGTGGAAGCCGGTCTGGCCGATGAAGGAGTCCATCGGGGTGTACGGCTGGGTCAACGGGCTGTTCGCCAGGTACTGGAGGTTGTCGTTGACGCTGTCGAAGACGATGTCCTCGGCCCAGGCAGCGGTGGCCTCGAGGAACCAGAGGTCCTCGAAGGCGTCGTAGGCGTACTGGGTGGCGTGGAAGTACTCGTGGGCAGCGGTGACCGCGATGTTCTCCAGCTGGGTGTTGTCGTCGAAGCCCGCGTAGTCGTCGTCGAGGACGCAGTAGGCCCACCGGTCGAAGGTGCCCGGCTCGGCCGACGAGTTGGGCTGGTCGGGGGCGCAGTAGCCGTAGAGGCCGAGGCTGCCGATCTCGGCGAGGTAGATGTCGATGCGGTCGTCGCCGCCGCGGGTGCCGTCGGCACGCGGCTCGCGGTAGCCGGCGTCGAGGTAGGTGTCGTGCACGAGGACCATCACGCGCAGGACGGTGTCGACGTAGTCCGGGATGCCGTTGGGGCCGGCGTCGCCCGCGGCGTCGTTCAGGTCGGCCAGCGGCGGGGCATCCTTGGAGCTGGCGACGTAGTGCACGCACAGGTCGGGCGAGCAGGCCGGGGCGGCCTCGTCGACGGTGTACTCGATGGTCGTGCCACCGCCCTGCGGGTCGCCGCCCTCATCGGTGGGTCGTGCCAGGTAGCGGGCGGCCTCCTCACGGTCGGCTCCACTGAGGGAGTCGATACGCAGCGCGAGCTCGCGCAGCGGCATCGAGGCATCGACCTTGCCACCGGCCACGGCTGCGCGTGCCGAGGTGGTCGAGGAGTCGGCGAAGACCGAGCGGACCGACGACAGGGCGCTCTGAGCAGCGCTGGTGTCGCGCGTGGTCACCGCCTGCTTGAGGGTGGTCCCGGCGGTGTCGATGGGCTTGGGGTCGGATACGGCAGCGGCAGCGTCAGCAGAGATTCCAGCCGAGAACGCGGTCACCGAAGCGAGAGCACATGCGGCCGCGAATGCGGAGGCACGCCTGATAGGGGTCAATATCACCCCGCGCACGCTATACCCAGTGAGGCATCGAATATGCGCGGATCTCGGTAAATGGTTGCCCTCGGGGTGAACTCGTTAAGAACAGCCGATTAACTCGCCATCGGCTTGGGTCGCACGTCGGTCTACAGCCGCGAGCGACCGTCGTACCCGCCCTTGGGCTGCTTGCGGATGCCGAAGAAGTCGGCCACGGTCGGCGCGACGTCGAGGGTGTGGGCCATCGCGGAGGAAGCCTTGCGCCGCGGGATGCGTGGGTGCCCGCCGGAGATGAAGAACGGGATCGGACGCGTCGCCGGGTGACCGTGGTTGCCGGGGATCGGGTTGGAGGAGACCGGGTCGGGGTCGCTGAAGCGCCAGCCCGACTTGCAGAAGACCACCAGGTCGCCGGCCTCGGGCCCGCACCGCATCCAGCGCGACTCGGGGTCCTTGCAGTTGAGGACACCGGGAGTGGCCCGAGCGATCTTCCGCATCTTCTTCAGCGCCTTGTCGCGCTCGGCAGCGGGCCCGGTCCAGTAGACGAGGTCGGCACCACCGTTGTCGGCGATGACGAACTTGCCCGCCAGATCGGCCTCGGCCTCGAAAGCGCTGGTCAGGGTGATGACCTTCTCGGGTCGCGACCAGTCCATCGAGTGGTCGGCGAGCACGATGAGCATCGAGTGCTCCCAGGTGCCGGAGTCCTTCAGGGCCGAGACGAAGCGGCCGACCTGGGCGTCGGTGGAGGCCAGCGCGGCGCGGCGCGCGGCCTTGATCCCGAGGGGGCCGGTGAAGTCGGAGTGACCGACCCGGTCGACATCGCCGAGGTTGATGAACATCAGGTGGGGGTCGAGGTCGTCGAGCATCGCCAGGGCCGCCTCCATCGTGAACTCGTCCGGGGCGTGCTCGGAGATCGGGATGATCGGCGCCGGCTCCCAGCGGTCGGTGGCGCGGGTGCCGAAGATGCCGTAGAGGTACTCCTTGCTCAGCACCGTGCCCGTGCGCAGGCCCTTGCGGTTGAGCCGCTCGATGATCGTGTCGGCCTTGAGGTCCGAGGGCCGGTCGAGCGTGCGGATGACCTTCTCGGCGCGGTCGTAGATCGAGTTGGCCGGCACTCCCGAGCGGTCGGGGCGCACGCCGGTCATCATCATCGTGTGGTTGGGGATCGTCTCCATGATCGGCTTCGCCGCGGCCCGCGAGTAGCGGTAGCCGCCGGTGCGCAGGGCGTGCAGGTTGGGAGTCAGCCCGCTGTCGATCTCCTCGGGGATGCAGCCGTCGACGACCAGGACGTAGGCGCGCTTCTTGGTGCGCTTCGCTTTGGCCTTGGCCTTGCCCTTACCGGCGGCTGCTGCTGGGCTCGGGGCCAGCCCGGAGCCGGCCGCCGTCGCGGCGGAGGAGAAGAGCAGCCCGGCGCCGCCGAGCTTGAACAGGGTGCGGCGCCCTGCTGCGATCTCGCTCAGCCCGACGTCGTACGGCGTGGGCTCGTCGGGGTTGCGGCGGGAGGTGGCGTCACCACACATCTCAGACCACCGGCTTCGCGACGCGGAAGACGCTGTTGGTCCCGCTGAGGGTCCGGTAGCTGGTCTCGTGGGTGATCGCCGTGGCCTTGTCGGCGCGGTCGCCGATGACGAACCAGTCCATCTGGGCTCGTTTCGCGGTCAGGTCGAGCACGGAGAACCCGTGGTCGTCGAAGTTGAGGTACTTGATGTGCGGGTTGTCGACCTTGATGCCCTCCTCGACCGCGATGCTCGTGGTGCGCGAGGGGGTGCCGGTGATGTCCTTGAGGTTGTTGGACGTCACCGAGCTGCACACGAACTCCACGCCCGCCGAGCCGCTGATCGGGTAGGTGGCCACGTCGTAGGGCAGGTCGCAGGCCCAGCCGGAGTGGATGTCGCCGGTGATGAAGAGGGCGTTCTCGACGTGGTGGTCCTTGATGAACTCGAAGACCTCACGCCGGTCGTCGGTGTAGCCGTCCCACTGGTCGACGTTGTAGGGCAGACCGTCGGCGGGCAGCAGCCCGGTGACGTCGTTGATCGGCCCGACGAGGTCTCCGGGCAGCTGGGCGAAGGTGACGGGGGTGATCATCACCGGGTTGCCGATCACCTTCCACAGCGCCTTGCGTCGCTGCAACGACGTCTTCAGCCAGCGCAGCTGGCGGGCGCCGGTGATGGTGCGGTCGGGATCGCTGACCTCGCCGTCGGGCGTCGGGACCGGGGCAGGGAAGGTGGTGCTGGCCTGCTCGGAGCGGTAGGTGCGCAGATCGAGCATGCTGATCTCGGCCAGCTTGCCGAAGCGCAGGCGCCGGTAGAGCCGGTCGCCGTCGCCGAGCTGGGTGGTGTTGTTGAGCTGGACGGGCATCCACTCGTCGTAGGCGCGGTGGGCGCGCGCGCGTCGGCGCAGGTAGTCGCCCTCGTCGGGCTGGTGGTTCTCGGCGCCGGTGTCGTACTGGTCGTTGGTGACCTCGTGGTCGTCCCACGTCACGATCCAGGGGAACTTCGCGTGTGCGGCCTGCAGGTCGGTGTCGCGCTTGTACTGCGCGTGGCGCTGGCGGTAGTCGGCCAGCGAGACCATCTCGCGGGGCGGCTCGTGCTCGCGGATGTCGACGTTGCTCTGCCCCATCCCGTAGTCGCCGGGGGCGTACTCGTAGAGGTAGTCACCGAGGTGGACGACGGCATGCAGGTCGTCGCGGGCTGCGATGCCGCGGTAGGCCGAGAACCAGCCGGCCTGCAGGTTGGCGCAGGAGACGATGCCGAAGCGCAGGTGACGCGGGTTGGAGCGGGGCCGGGGGGCGGTGCGGGTGCGGCCGACCTGGCTGTGCGCGCCGCGGTAGGTGAAGCGGTAGTAGTACCAGGTGGCCGGCTTCAGGCCGGTGGCGTCGAGCTTGACGGTGTGGTCACGGGCTGCGCTCGTGGTGAAGGTGCCGCGGGCCGCGATCTTGCGGAAGCCCTCGTCGGTCGCGACCTCCCAGCGCACCTGCACCTTCGGGCCCTTGCCCGAGCCCGGCGTGCTGGCCGGGGTGGGCGTCAGCCGGGTCCAGAGGATCACCTTCTTCGGGCGCGGGTCGCCCGAGGCGATGCCGTGCTGGAAGTAGCGCTTGGCGCGCGGACCGGCCGCAGCTGCGCCGGCGCCGGCCGGGAGGGTGGCGCCGGCCGCGACGCCCACCAGCCCGGCGGCGGTGCCGGAGGCCAGGACGGTACGACGGTCGAGGTGCGGGATCGTGGAAGTCGTCACATCAGGAGTCAACGACCCGAGCCCGTCGAGGTCATGGCCGGAGTCGATCCGTCACCCGTTGTTCACCACGGCGTCGCCGAGCGCTCGTGACCTGCCTCAGAGCGAACGCAGCACCGCGGTCACGACCCCGAGGATGGTGGCGTGGGTGCCGTCGATCGGGTCGAAGGCCGGGTTGTGGGGGAGCAGCCACACCTGGTCGCCGGTGCGCTGGAAGGTCTTGACGGTGGCTTCGCCGTCGATCATCGCCGCCACGATCTGGCCGTTCGTGGCGGTCTGCTCCTGGCGGATGACGACGTAGTCGCCGTCGCAGATGGCGGCCTCGATCATCGACTCGCCGCTGACCTGGAGCAGGAACAGCTGGCCGTCGCCGACGAGCTGGCGCGGCAGCGGGAAGACGTCCTCGAAGGTCTCCTCGGCCAGGATCGGGCCACCCGCGGCGATCCGACCGATGAGCGGCACGTTGGTGGGGGTCTGGGCGATGTCGCCGATGCCGGTCTCGTCATAGGAGGTCTCGTCGGAGCTCGACAGCGAGCGGCGAGCCGCCATCACCTCGGGCAGGAAGACCTCCAGGGCGCGGGGCCGGTTGGGGTCGCGCTTGATGTAGCCCTTCTCCTGCAGCACCTTGAGCTGGTGGGCGACGCTGGAGGTGCTGGTCAGCCCGACCGCGCCACCGATCTCGCGCATGCTCGGCGGGTAGCCACGCAGCTCGATGCTGTCCTTGATGTGGGTCAGCACCCGCTGCTGGCGCGGCGTCAACCCGGTCGCGTCGGGCGGGCCGTCGGGGAGCTCGGAGACCGAGCGCTTACGAGGAGCCGGGTTCTTGGGGGTCGAGGCCATGGCCTCAGCGTGCCAGAAGATCACCCCTGAGTTCAAACATGTGTTCGAACGGCGTGTCGCGCTCGCCTGCCAGACTGCGCCCATGAGCGACGAGAGAAGAACCCCGGTCAACAGTCAGAGTGTCTGCGTGGTCACCGGAGCGGCGCGGGGGATCGGCCGCGGGATCGCCGAACGGCTGATCCGCGACGGTCACCAGGTGGTCATCACCGACCTCGACGCCGCCGGAGTGGCGGCGACCGCTGCCGAGATCGGCGCGATCGCGGGGCTCGAGCAGGATGTCCGTGACCCGGCGTCGCACCGCGCCGTGGCACGCGAGGCGACGGCCCACGGCCCGCTCCGCGGTTGGTTCAACAACGCAGGAGTGGGCTGGGACGGCCCGCTGAGCGAGCTCGGCGACGAGCAGGTCCGCGGCCTGGTCGAGATCAACCTGCTCGGGGTGCTGTGGGGCATGCGGGCCGCGCTCGAGGTCTTCGAGGCCGGCGGGGCAGGCGGGGCCGATGGGGGAGGCGGGGGCGACATCGTCAACACCGCCTCGCTCTCCGGTCTGGGCCCGGTGCCCGGGCTGTCGGTGTACGCCGCGACGAAGGCCGCGGTCGTCTCGGCCACGATGTCGGTGGCCATCGAGGCGCCGAAGGGTGTCGGGGTGCACGCGATCCTCCCCGACGGCGTGGCGACGCCCATGGTGGAGGCGATGAATGCGGGCGGGCTGGCGAAGGCGCTGGTGTCGTCGGGAGGCCGACTGTTGAGTGTGGAGGAGATCGCCGACGCCGCGGTCGGGCTGATGGGCAGCCGCCGGGTCCTGCGCACGGTGCCCGCCTGGCGGGGCGCAGTGATGCGCGGCAGCTCGATGGCGCCGTCCCTCGCCGCCGGCGGGATGGCGGTCTTCGCGGCGCAGGGCAGGCGTGCGCTGAGGCGTTGAGCCGGGAGGCGGGGGACCCTAGTGGGCGGTCGAACAAATGTTCGCTCCAGGGGTTGTGCTCGTTCGAACACCTGATCTAGTCTCGTACATGTGTTCGATCGAACGTCTGATCGGATTGCTCCGAAGCTCTAGTGGTCAGCGGCACTGTCGGTGCCGGCCACTAGACATCGGGGCACACACCGAACGTCCTCTTCCCCAGGAGTTTTGCCATGAGCGCCATCACCGAGACCCGCATCGCCGACTTCGCTTTCGACTTCGAGGTCGACCGCACCCCCGACTACCGGCTCACCCGCCGCGGTCGCCTGGTCGTGCTCGTCACGGGGCTGCTGGTGCTGCTGGCGATCGGCGTTGCGTTCGCCGGGGTCTCGCTCGCCTCGGAGGAGCCGCAGCCCACCGAGACGATCACGGTCGGGCCCGGCGACACCCTCTGGGACATCTCCTCCGGTCTGACCGCCGGCGGCGACGTGCGCGACATGATGCGCCACATCGAGCAGCTCAACTCCCTCGACACCGTCGCCCTGGCCGTCGGCCAGCGCCTGCAGGTCCCCGCGGAGTAGGGCACCACAAGACGTCGTCAGCCGCCTCGACCCCGGCTGACGATCACGAGGGCGGGGCCGTGGGAAGGCGTCCCCGCCCTCGCAGCATTTTTCAGCCAGTGCTCGCGCGATAGACCACCCAGGCCAGCACGACCAGCAGGGTGACGGCGATCGCGACCATGCCGAGCAGCACGAAGTGATCGCGACCAAGGGCGTCCGAGGACTGCTCGGCGACGTGGCGTCGGTGGCGTGTGCGGGCCTGTTCCTCCGACTCCTGCGGCGTCTGGCCGCTCACCGCGATCTCCCAGTCGCAGGCGCACACGATCGAGCGGCGCCACGCGAAGCCCTCACGGACCGCGCCGCCCAGCGTGGCGACATGGCCGTGCGCGGGGGCCCGTGCGACCCGCGAGACGTAGTCGTGCTGATCGGGGTGGGCGTCGGCGAAGTGGTTGGCCTGGGCGCGCTCGGCCACCCGGGTGGCCATCTGCGTGGTGGCAGCCGCGGTCGTGAGTCGCCAGCCGCACGAGCACGAGCAGGTGGTCTCGTGACGTCCCGCGGCGGTGGTTGCGGTGACGACGTCGATCTCGAAGGGCGTCCGCACGACGGTCCTTTCCTTTCTCTGGATCAGGGCTGGTGGCGTTCGGGGTCGCCGGTGATGCCCAGGGCGCGAGCGGTCCGACTGATGAGGATCAGGCCGAGGAAGAGGCAGGCCACCGCACCGAGCGAGGCCACGGCGAGCAGCAACCAGGCGGTGCCGTTCCCGCCACGAGCCTCCTTGCCGAAGTCGATGGCGGCGAGGACCAGGTAGGCCCACGCGACGACCGACAGGGTCACCCCGAGCGCGAGCGCAAGCAGGACAGGGCGAAAGGTGCGCTTGCGCCGCGCGCCGACACGTTTGCCCTGAGCCACGCCCACATTCTCGCCGACCCGCCAAGAAGACGGCGACACGCCGCTCCGAGAGGCGGTGTTCGAGGCACTTCTCGCGGCTGACCTGCGACTTTACGAAGCCTGTGTTCTCGGTCTCACTCAAGTGGCCGGACGCTCTTGCGTCGTCACGACACCGGGCGTAGGGTCACCACTACATCTAGTAGTTACACGGATGTAGTTATCCACATCTAGTCCACAGATCGCGGCGGATGGCTAACAGATAGCTCGAGGTTCTCCACAGGGAGAGCCTCGGTCGTCCACAGCCTGCCACGGTCTTCAGCGCGCGAAGGAGGCCCGCCAATGCACTGTCCCTACTGCCGGGCCACCGACACCCGGGTGCTCGACTCCCGGGTCGCCGACGACGGCGGCTCGATCCGGCGCCGTCGGATGTGCTCGGCTTGCGAACGACGCTTCACCACCGTCGAGCTCATGCAGCTGACGATCCTGAAGCGCTCGGGCGCCAGCGAGCCGTTCACCCGCGAGAAGGCCGTTGCGGGGGTCCGCAAGGCCTGCAAGGGCCGCCCGGTCACCGAGGACCAGCTCGCCCGCCTCGGTCAGGACGTCGAGGACGCCCTGCGTCTGGCCGGCGCCGCCGAGATCGCTGCCCACGAGGTGGGCCTGGCGATCCTCGGTCCGCTGCGCGACCTCGACGAGGTCGCCTACCTCCGCTTCGCCAGCGTTTATCGCGCCTTCGAGAGCGCCGACGACTTCATTGCCGAGATCGCCGAGATGCACGCGGCTCCGAGCGCCCCGTCGGAGGTTGAGCAGCGAGCGCCAGCGAGCGTCGACGAAACCCCGCATGTCGCTCGCGTCCCCGTCAGCACCGGCTGACCCAAAGACCGCCCGGCAGGTAGTGGGGAAGCTGCCTGCCGGGCGCACCATCGTTCGTGTTCTCCCCCCAGCACGACCTGCACCACCCGCACCACCGGTGGACCGACGACTGTCGGCGGCCACCGCTTGACTCATATCTGCGCCAGCGCACAGCACCGGGACCACCCAGAGGAGACCCCCATGACCGAGACCGTCAGCGGCACCGAGAGCACCACGAGCAGCGGTGGCGGAGGGCTCACCCTCGAACGGGTCTTCAGCACCCCTGGGGTCCACCCCTACGACGAGCTCACCTGGGAGCGTCGCGACGTCGTGCAGACCAACTGGAAGACCGGCGCGTCCGTCTTCGAGCAGCGTGGAGTCGAGTACCCCACCACGTGGTCGGTCAACGCCTCGACGATCGTGACGACGAAGTACTTCCGCGGCGCGGTCGGGACCGACGTACGCGAGTGGAGCCTGAAGCAGCTCATCGACCGGATCGTGAAGACCTACACCAAGGCCGGCGCCGACCACGGCTACTTCGCCACCCCCGGCGACGCCGAGGTCTTCGAGCACGAGCTGACCTGGCTGCTGGTCAACCAGTACTTCTCCTTCAACTCCCCGGTCTGGTTCAACGTCGGTACGTCGTCGCCGCAGCAGGTCTCGGCCTGCTTCATCCTCTCGGTCGACGACTCGATGGACTCCATCCTCAACTGGTACAAGGAGGAGGGCTTCATCTTCAAGGGCGGCTCCGGCGCCGGCCTCAACCTCTCGCGCATCCGCTCCTCCAAGGAGCTCCTCTCCTCCGGTGGCACCGCCTCGGGCCCGGTCTCGTTCATGCGCGGCGCCGACGCCTCGGCCGGCACCATCAAGTCCGGTGGCGCCACGCGCCGCGCGGCGAAGATGGTCGTGCTCGATGTCGATCACCCCGACATCGAGGAGTTCGTGATGACCAAGGCCAAGGAAGAGGACAAGATCCGCGCCCTGCGCGACGCCGGCTTCGACATGGACCTCGGCGGCCACGACATCACCTCGGTCCAGTACCAGAACGCCAACAACTCGGTCCGCGTCTCCGACGAGTTCATGCGCGCCGTCGAGGACGGCACCGACTTCGCCCTGCGCGGTCGCAAGAACGGCGAGGAGATCGAGCGCGTCGACGCTCGCGAGCTGTTCCGCAAGATCAGCGAGGCCGCCTGGGCCTGCGCCGACCCGGGCCTGCAGTACGACGACACGATCAACGACTGGCACACCAACCCCGAGACGGGCCGCATCACCGCGTCCAACCCGTGCTCCGAGTACATGTCGCTCGACAACTCCTCGTGCAACCTCGCCTCGCTCAACCTGCTGAAGTTCCTCAAGGACGACGACACCTTCGACGCCCCGCTGTTCGCCAAGGCCGTCGAGTTCATCATCACCGCGATGGACATCTCGATCTGCTTCGCCGACTTCCCGACCGAGCCGATCGCCGAGACCACCCGCGACTACCGCCAGCTCGGCATCGGCTACGCCAACCTCGGCGCGCTGCTGATGGCCATGGGCCTGGGCTACGACTCCGACGGCGGCCGCGCGATGGCCGCGACCATCACCTCGCTGATGACCGGCCAGTCCTACAAGCGCTCGGCCGAGCTCGCCGCGATCGTCGGCCCCTACGCCGGCTACGCCCGCAACGCCGAGGCCCACAAGCGGGTCATGCGCAAGCACCAGGCGGCCAACGACACGATCCGCACCCTCGCGATCGCCGACAGCCAGGTGCACAAGCTCGCCACCCAGGCGTGGGCCGACGTGCAGAAGATCGGTGAGGCCAACGGCTTCCGCAACGCCCAGGCCTCGGTGCTCGCCCCGACCGGGACCATCGGCTTCATGATGGACTGCGACACCACCGGCATCGAGCCGGACTTCTCGCTGGTCAAGTTCAAGAAGCTCGTCGGCGGCGGCTCGATGCAGATCGTCAACCAGACGATCCCGCGTGCGCTGAAGAAGATGGGCTACCAGCCCGAGCAGGTCGAGGCGATCGTCGCCCACATCGCCGAGCACGGTCACGTCATCGACGCCCCGGGTCTGCGCACCGAGCACTACGAGGTCTTCGACACCGCCATGGGCGCGCGCTCGCTCAAGGCCATGGGCCACGTGCGGATGATGGGTGCCTGCCAGCCGTTCCTCTCGGGGGCCATCTCCAAGACGGTCAACCTGCCCGAGTCGGCCACGGTCGAGGAGGTCGAGGACGTCTACCTGCAGAGCTGGAAGCTCGGTCTGAAGGCGACCGCCATCTACCGCGATTCATGCAAGGTGGGCCAGCCCCTCTCGAGCGGCAAGGGCGACAACAAGGGTCAGGACTCCAACGCCAAGGTGGTCGAGCCCGGCGACGAAGGAGCCGGTGTCGAGACCAAGGTCATCGAGAAGATCGTCTACGCCCCGACCCGCAAGCGTCTGCCCAAGTCGCGCGCCTCGCGCACCACGTCGTTCACCGTCGGCGGCGCCGAGGGCTACATGACCTCCGGTGCCCACGACGACGGCCAGCTCGGCGAGGTCTTCCTCAAGCTCGGCAAGCAGGGCTCGACCCTGGCCGGCGTGATGGATGCCTTCTCGATCGCCGTCTCCATCGGCCTGCAGTACGGCGTCCCGCTCGAGACCTACGTCGCGAAGTTCACCAACCTGCGCTTCGAGCCCGCCGGCCTCACCGACGACCCGGACGTCCGGATGGCCCAGAGCCTGATGGACTACGTCTGGCGCCGCCTGGCCCTGGACTACCTGCCCTTCGAGGAGCGGGCCGCCATGGGCATCTACTCGGCCGGCGAGCGCCAGCGCCACCTCGAGACCGGCTCCTACGAGCTGATCGTCGAGGAGACCGGCTCCGCCTCCGAGCTCGTCGACGGCACCCCGGTGGCTGAGCAGCGAGCGCAAGCGAGCGTCGACGACGCCCCGGTCACGGCGGTCGTTGTCGAGACCGTGGAGCCCCGCAAGGCCCACACCTCCGCCGAGCTCCTCGAGCAGCTCACCGGCACCGCCGTCGACAGCCCGCTCTGCATGACCTGCGGCACCAAGATGCGCCCCGCCGGGTCCTGCTACGTGTGTGAGGGCTGCGGAAGCACCAGCGGCTGCAGCTGACATCAGCTAGCAACGCGGGCGCCGGGCCTCTTGTCCGGTCCCTGCCTCGTGCCTTCCGCTAGTCTCCTGCGCAATACCAAACAGATCTACGAGTCCTTCGGGCCGCTAGCGCCGAGTCGCATGGTCCCTCGCGGAGGCGACGGGGCGGCCGTGCGCTTCGTCGCGAGCAGTGTCGACGACGCGCTCGCGACAGCCGATGAACAGATCGACCTGTTGCTGGACGAGGGCTGGAAGGGTGGCAACATCTGTCTGATCACCACCGGTCACCGCCACCCAGTGCAGATCGAGCGGACCACCTTCCACGATCAGGAGGGCTACTGGAAGACGTTCTGGGACGACGATGACGTGTTCTACGGCCACGTCCTCGGTTGCAAGGGACTCGAGCGGCCGGTGGTGGTGCTGTGCGTCAACGATGACGGTGAGCGCGACCGTGCCCGCGAGCGGCTGTACGTCGGGATGTCGCGCGCTACCGACGTGCTCGTGGTCGTTGGCGACCCCGAGGTGATTCGGCGGGTGGGTGGCGACGACGTCGCGCGGCGGCTCGGGATCTGAAGCCGCAGCGACTTCTTGCTTCTCGCGCCCGCACCGACCGGATCTCGCTCTAGCCTTCTGCTTCCCCCACATCTCGGAGATCCCCCATGGCCGGAGAATCGGCAGAAACAGTCGCGCGCCGACAGCGCGAGAAGGCAGCCAGACTCGAACGTTCAGCTGAGCTCTGGCAACGCGGCGCGGACGGAGAGCGGGCAACTGCCGCCGCACTCGACGCGTTGCCTCGTCAGTACTGGACTGTGCTGCACGACGTGGCCTGGCCAGGTCGCCCGCGCGCCAATATCGACCACGTCGCCGTGGGGCCGCCTGGCGTGTTCGTCATCGACTCCAAGAACTGGTCGGGCGCGGTCACTCTCGGCTCGGGAGTACTTCGACAATCCGGGCGGAGCCGCGCGTCTTCGGTCGCCGGGGTGGAAGAGGCAGCGCGAGCGGTGGCGGGGCTGCTGCTGCCGACTGGCGCCGCCGTGACTCGCGGCGTCCTGTGTCTCACCGGTGAGGCGCAGGTGTCAGGCACGGCGGGAGCCGTTGTCGTCTGCTCGGTCGGGGACCTTTCCGGCTACCTGCTGCGCCTGCCGCCGACAGTCCACGAAGCGTCCTTCCCGGCCTCGCGGAAGAGGTGAAGCGTCGACTCGAGCCTGCGGACGCAAGGACACCGGCCCCGTTCGCAGCCGGAGCTCCGACCGCCCCGGTGCCGGCGCCGACTGCGACGCTGCCAGCCGGTGACCGCAGTCGATCAGCGCGGGGCTCGAGTCGTTCGCCCGCCTCCCGCGCAACGGGGTCGAGCCGGGGCAAGTCGTCTGGCGTCTCCTGGGCACGCTTCCTCAAACCCGCTGCCGGCCTCGCCCTCGCGCTAGTCATGATCACCCAGCCGCAGATCATCACCGGAATCGCGAACGGCTTCTCCAGCCTGTTCGTCTCTCAGCTCGTCCCGGAGATTCAGACCCCGCCTCCAGTCGAGCCGAGCAGCGGTGGGGACATCAGCGAGACAGACAAAGAAGGAGCGCAGGAAGGAAAGGCGAGCTCAGCGCGAGGCCGGCTAGTCGTGCAGACCAGCTAACGCCGCTTATCCACAGATCCCTTGAACCCTCTGGCGCGAAGAGCTCCTCCGGTAGCAATCTCGTGGCATGCCTTCATCTCGGAAACGGCGCAACCGCACCTCACGCCCCCACGCCACCACGACCGCCAACACCCCGCCAACGAGGAGTGCCTCGACCTCAGCGGCCCGGAGTTCAACGCTCAGATCGACGAGCTCATGACCCCGGCCGACGTCGCCGCCTTCGGTGACTACGTCGACGCCGAGGCCGTCGGAGATCCGGTGCTGGCTGCCGAGTGCTTTCGCCGAGGCCTTCACATCCAGGGCACGCCGCACCTCCCGCATCTCGCTGACCTGATCGACCTGGGCGACGACGCCCCATCGTGGGCGCTCGCGCGTTGGGCTTCTCTCCAGGCCTACCGCTGGATGCTGCACGAGCGAGACCCGCGAACGGACAACGCAGTGATCACCACGATGCTCGCGTGCTACCCGGACGTCGACCTCGACCGCCCTCTGGGGCTGAGCTTCACCGAGTTTGGCACTCGACTCGCCTCCGGGGACTGGATCACCCGCCAGATCGCCGTCTACGAGGCCGACGGTCTGGCCGACTTCCTCGACGTCAAGATCGGCGACGGGCTGCTTGCCCGGTGCGGTCCGCTCGCCACTTGGCCGGAAAGCGAGCTCGGTGGCTATCGGCTGCGGCCGGGGCGTGACGGGTTTCTCGACGTACGCGACCTCCGAGATGGCAGCAGGCTCCAGGTCCTCGACATCGGCGCTCTCAACGATCGCTCGCCGGGCTGCACAGTGCTGGGCAGGGTGGTGCCGATCGACGTCGAGCCGGGCTACCTCTTTGAGTCTCGTCCGATCGACGTCGATGACGAGACTGCGCTCGGCGTTGCCCGGGCAGATGGCCCGGAGGAGTGGCTGCCCGTGCTTGACGAGGGACGCCGGTCGGGGCGGCTCCCACTGTTCTTCAGCCGCAACGAGGCCACCCCGCTGACCAGCGACCTGGTGCCTCGGGACGGCTGGGGGCAGACGTGCTCGCACGACCTCGAACCCTCAGCGCGTTCGATGCCGCAGGCGCCAGGACTCCTCGACCTTCAGGACCAGGGGTTGGACTCGCTGCGGGCCAACAACATCGGCGTGTGCGACGTCGCGTTGATGGCGATCGAGGTCGCGCCCGACGCAGCGTCGACAGTTGCCAACCACGTGCAGGCGGTGCTGGTCGACCGCGCGACGTTCGAGGCGGCGAAGGTGCACCGCACCCGACCCGAGCACGCCGAGGGATGGGCCGTCCTTGCGGGAGCAGTGCCGGAGCCGGTGCGTTCGCGCTGCCTCGAGCTGGCCGCCCTGAGTCGCCGGGACGCTGCCTGAGCCAGCATCAGAGGACAGCCCGCTGGGTGCCTTGGCCTTCGTGCGAAAGTTCCCGCATGGAGGTGCTGCCCGCCATCGTCGGCGACGACCCGGTCATCGTGTTCTGCGGGTTGGCCGGCGCCGAGAGCATCAAGAGTCGCGAGCACTACTACGCCTCGCCCGGCAACAGCTTCTGGCAGTCGCTGCACCTTTCGGGACTCACCCCGCGACAGCTGCGCCCCGATGAGGACGAGCAGATCGTGGAGCACGGCTTCGGCCTGACCGATCTCGTCGGCCACTGGGACCACGCAACGGATCGCGGGTGGGTCGACATCGATCGGCTCGTGGCCGCAGGTCGAGCAGTGGGAGCCGGCGTTCGTCGCCTTCACGTCGAAGGGAGCGGCTGCGAAAGCCGCGAAGGCGCTCGGTCATCGGGCGCCAGGGCTCGGACTCGCGGGCTGGGGCATCGCGCGCTCGGAGGTGTTCGTGCTGCCCGGCACCAGCGGCGCCAACCAGCGCCACGACTACGACGGGCGACCGACGCGGCTGGCGTGGTGGCAGGACCTGGCGATGATCGCCGCACCGGAGCTCGGCGCACGACGTACGGAGTGATGTCCCCGGTCGCACCTATTCTCGGCGCATGCCCGCCGCGACTCACCTGCCTCTCAGCCCTGCTGCCCTCGATCGCGCCCACGGCGTCCTGCTCGCCACGGCTGCCGGCGACGCCCTCGGCGTGCCCTACGAGTTCGCCACCCCGCCCGCGCCCGGCGTCCTCGCCGAGATGACCGGCGGCGGACTGGGCAACTTCGCGCCGGGGGAGTGGAGCGACGACACCTCGATGGCGGTGGCGATCGCCGAGGTCGCGGCCACCGGAGCCGACCTGACGGACCCCCGAGGCGCTCGACGCCATCGCCGACGGCTTCCTGCGCTGGTACGACGGCGGCCCGGCCGACATCGGGATCCAGACGCAGCTCGGTGCTGGGCGCGACCCGGCGGCGGCTGGATGCGGGGGAGACGCCACGCGGGGCAGGTGATGGCGCAGGAGGCGCTCGCCTACGCCCGCGACCACCCGCACTCGGCCGGCAACGGCGCGCTGATGCGCACCGCCCCGGTCGCCCTCGCCCACCTGCACGACCGCGACGCTCTCGCCCAGGCGGCGCGCCTGGTCGCGGCCCTCACCCACGCCGACCCGCTCGCCGGGGACTCGTGCGTGCTCTGGTGCGAGGCGATCCGGGTCGCGGTGCTCGAGGAGCGGCTCGACGTGCGCGCCGGCCTGGACCTCGCTCGACGACGCCGCCCGCGCGCAGTGGACTGGGTGGCTCGACGACGCGCTGCGAGCGCCGTCGACGGAGCCGTCCCCGGGGCACGGTTCAACCCCAACGGGTTCACCGTCACCGCCCTCCAGGCCGCCGTCGCCGCGATCACCGGCACGCCGGTCCCGAGCGACCAACCAGACCACCACCTCCAGGACGCGCTGCACAACGCCGTCCGCATCGGCAACGACACCGACACCGTCGCCGCCATCGCCGGTGGGCTGCTCGGCGCCCGTTGGGGTGCCGCCGCGGTGCCTGGCGCCTGGCGTCGTGCCGTGCACGGCTGGCCCGGCCTGACCGGCGACGATCTGCTCACCCTCGCCGACCGTACGGTGGGCGAACGAGCCGGTTCGCGTACCCACCCGGAGCGCTGACCCGGGTTATCCACAGATCGCTTCGACCCCCTCGCAACGGCCGCCGAGGCGGCGCAGGCTCGGGTCATGTCGAACCGTCGGAAACCTCGCAACCAGAAGTGTCGGTCACGCGCCCATGCGCCCGCAGACTTGCCCTGCAACCCGTACGCCGGGCTGGAGCCCTGGCTGGAGGCGATGCTCGAAGCGGATGCAGCCGAGAGCCGGGGCGACGCTGTCGGAGCGTTGAAGGTGATGCACCGGCGGCCCTTGGACCCCGACGGAAGGCCGTTCTGGCGGCCCTCGCGTGAGTTCCAGCTGGCTCAGATCGTCGAGCTGGGCCCCGACATGCCCCGGTGGGCGGTGTCCCGCTGGATCCTCTGGCAGGCGCTCCATCACCTCTCAGAGCGAGAGCGGGGTTGCGGCCCTCGGACGCGGTTGAGCCGAGCCCTCCGGGCCGTGGCCGACCTGCACGGTAGGCCACCGTCCGGATCGCCCACCCTCGGTGGAAGCGAAGCCCATGAGCGGACCCAGGCCATCGATCACGACTGGGTCTACCGACAGGTGCACCTCTTCGAGCTCGGCGGACTCGAGGCGTTCCTCGCCGACGGAGCCTCGGCCGACCTGATCGCCGGCGCCGACCGGGTCCGCGACTGGGCGCTGGCTCCCATGGGTGGCTTCACCTACGTCGGCGCCGGCAGCGCGACCCTGCTCTGGCGCGACCTGGCGACCCTCGAGACGGTGGTGACGCCCAACATCGGGTCGGCCATCAACCTGGTGCCGGGAAGCACTGCGATCGGCCGGCTGGTGCCGGCCGGTGACGGGGTGATGTTCGAGAGCGCCCCGCTCGAGGTGCCCCGCGCCCTGGCACGGGCGGTCGCAGCGGACCCGGCGCAGTGGCTCGACCTGCTACGTGACTCCGGGCTGGTCGCCGACGGCACGATCTGCACCGAGCATCGCGCTTGGACGACGGTGATGAGTGACGTGCCGCTGGTGCTCACCACCTTGGCGCTCGCGCGGCGCCCCGGCGAGCCTGAGCTCCCCGCGCACGCTGCGCCGGCCGAATACGCCCGAGCCGCAATGGGTCTGGTGCGCGAGGCGATGGCCGACCTGCTCGTCGAGCCCCCTCACGACGCCGACTCGGACGACGAGCACGAAGTCTGGGCCGACTGGGACTACGAACGGGAGTCCTGGCACGGCTGGCCCTACCTCCACGCCATCCTGCTCGATCCCTACGTCATCTCGGCTCTTGCCGGGGTGGTCACCTCTGAGGACTTGCCGCTGCTTGAGGAGGTGCGAGACATGCTCGCGGAGCCCGCGTCGACCTGGCTCGGTCGGCTCCTCGACGAGCGGGCTGCGGCGGCGTGAAGCCGTCGCCGACGAGGTGTGCGCAAAGTGCTACGTTTGGCTACATGGACTCGATCGCCTCCCGGGAGCTGCGCAACCACACCGCAGCCGCCTTGGCCCGCGTGGCCGGCGGGGAGGTCCTCGCCGTCACGGTGCGCGGCGTCGCCGTCGCCGAGCTGCACCCACCGGGAGATCGGCGCCCGCGCTGCTTCACCGCCGCTGACGTCGACCGCATCGCGCGTACGCAGGCAGACCCGGGACTACGGGTGCAGCTTCGTGAGCTCGCCGGGGAGACGACCGACGACCTCGGCGCGCCGTGGTCGTGACGCGGGGCCTGATGGACACCAGCGTTTTCATCGCCGCCGAGTCGGGGCGTGCCCTCGACCTGGGCAGCCTTCCTGCGGAGTCCTTGGTCTGCGTCATCACCCTGGCCGAGCTCGAAGCGGGCGTCTTGGCCGCACCCGACACCGCGAGCCGGCAGCGGCGACTCGCGACGCTCCAGACCGCGGCGAGCCTGCAGCCCCTGACGATCACCTCCGACGTCGCATCGCACTGGGCCGGACTGCGGGTCCACCTTGCGCAGGCGCACCGGTCGATGGGTGCCAACGACCTGTGGATCGCTGCGGTTGCCGCAGCGCACCATCTGCCGGTGGTGACCCAGGACAACGACTTCGACGTCTTGGTCGAGCTGGGACTGATCGAGGTCATCCGGGTCTGAGGGCCTGCGGCTCAGGGGCCCTGCGGCTCGTCGAGGCACTCCACGACCAACCCGTCCTCGACCACGCACTGGTAGGGCGCTGCGCCCGGCGAGATGAAGAAGACGCCGTTGTCGTCGGGACCGCTCAGCGTGTAGTCGCCGTTGCCGTCATACGGATCGAAGAACGCGACTGCCCCCTCCACGGCGACCGCCTCCGCCGCGGCCCGGTCGCCGTCAAGGATCGCGTCGAAGAACCTTTGGACCGCCTCGGCGTTGGTGAGTGGGTCGTCGCCCTGCGGCTCGTCCTCACAGCGCTGCACCACGCCGCCCTCCACCAGACACTGGTACGGCGCTGCGCCCGGCGAGATGAAGAAGATGCCGTTCTCGTCCGGACCGCTCAGCGTGTAGTCGCCGTTGCCGTCATACGGATCGAAGAAGGCGACCGCCTCCTCGGTCGCCACCGCCTCCGCTGCGACGCGGTCACCCTCGACGACCGCGTCGAAGAAGAGCTGAACGGCAGCGGCGTCGTCGATGACAGCCGGGCTTGCCGGGTCCGCGGTCACGGTGACCGTCTCGGTGACGGTGGTCGTGGGCGTCGCGACGGGGGAGTCCTCGGCCGAACAACCCGTGCCCACAAGGGCGACACAGCAGAACGCGGCGGCGAGACGAACGGGATCGAAGCCGGCGAGGGTCGTCATGCCCATCGACGTTACGACGGTGCGGACGTTTCCGTGGCGATACGCCGACGCTCGCCGACGGACGCGGTCAGGCGTTCTGGTCGCTGTGGTCCGACCGACGAGTCACGATGACCTGGCTGACGGCGATGATCGCCGCCACGCTCAATGACACCGCCAGCGTGAGGACGTCGTCGCGTGCCTTGATCGTGACGAAGGCACCGAGCACCACGAGATCGAGCGCGATTGCGATCGCCGGGACAACGGGAGTCGCCTTGATGTCGATGCGCAGGTGCCGGATCACGCCCCAGTGGATGGCGATGTCCATGGCGAGGTAGAGGATCGCGCCCATCGAGGCGATCTGACCCAGGTCGAGAAACGCCGCGAGCACGATCGCCAGACCAGCGGTCACCACCAGCGACTGGTGGGGCACGCGCGACGGCAGACCCGGCGCCTGCCCCATGTCGCGCAACATGTCGTAGAGCCGGGTGACCGAGTAGATGCTGGCCAGCAGGCCGGAGAAGGTCGCCACGACGGCGAGGGCGATCGTGAGCCCCACGCCCCAGGACCCGAAGAGGGGTTCCGCTGCCGCGGCCAGCGCGTAGTCGCGGGCCTTGACGATCTCGTCGACGCTGAGGCTGCCGGCCACGGCCACGGTCAGCACCAGGTACAGGACGGCGCAGAGCACGATCGAGATGGTGATCGAACGGGCCAGGTTCTTCTTCGGGTCCCTGATGTCACCGCCCTGGTTGGTGATGGTGGTGAAGCCCTTGTAGGCCAGGATGCAGAGCGTCGTCCCGGCGAGGAAGCCGAGCACTCCCTGGTCGCTGCTGCCGTTGTCGGCGCTTGCGAAGTCGAGCATCGACGACGGCCCGGTCGCGATGATCGCACCGATGGCCAGAGCACCGATGCCGAGGATCTTCAGGCCGGCCGTCACCGTGGCTGACCGCTCGACC
The DNA here is from genome assembly GCA_963761285.1 of uncultured Actinomycetota bacterium. Taxonomy (GTDB): domain Bacteria; phylum Actinomycetota; class Actinomycetes; order Propionibacteriales; family Nocardioidaceae; genus Nocardioides. The sequence goes on from CAVXGJ010000008.1 coordinate 117,787, forward strand.
CACTGGGTGCCGACCAGGTTGATGAGTGCAGCGACGACGATGACGCCCACGGCGAGCGCGGGCACCAGGACTGCGGAGTCCTCGAGCCCAAAGGGGCGCAGTGCGTAGGTGCCGAAGGTGCGGCCCAGCAGGCTCTGGGCCACCACCATCGAGACGTACATGAACAACGAGAACGTGCCGGCGATGACCCCCGGTCCGTACGCCGCCTTGAGCAGCATTGCGATGCCGCCGGAGGACGGATTGGTATCGGAGTAGCGCACGTAGGAGTAGGCGCTGAAGCCTACGACCACGGCGCCGGCGAGGAACGCCAGCGGCATCAGGGTGCCCGCCAGCTCGCTCACCTGGCCGACGAGGGCGAAGATGCCGGCCCCGATCATCACGCCGGTGCCGAGGGAGACCGAGCCTGCCAGGGACAGCTTGTCGTCGTGCTCGGACATGGCGCCGAACCTAGCCAGCCGAGCCCCGGACGCCCTACATCCGTGGGGATGGGGTCGGTTATCCACAGATCGCTCCGACCCCCTGGCGACGGACCCGTTCTCGGCGCAGGCTCGGGTCATGTCTCGGTCTCGGAAGCGCCCCTCGTCCATCCCGCCCGCTCGGCCGTCCAGCGGCCGCTACCGCTCGGTCGCCAGCCAGATGACCCTCGATCACGAGCTCGCCGTCGCGGAGGCCAGTGCCGCCGAGCTCCGCGGCGACTGGGCCACCGCCTTGGCCCGCCACCGGTCCGTGCCGATGTTCGTGGAGTCGCACCACGGCGCGATGTTGTCGGCGCTGGCGACCTTCGGGGACGACGCGCCCCGATGGTGGGTCACGCGTTTCCTCACCGCAATGGCGCACCGCCACGAGCTCTACGCCCAGCCGACGCGTTCGAGCAGCGTGCTGCAGACCCTGGTGCCGCTGCTCTACCCCCACGGCATCGACATCGACGCCCTGGACTGCGACCACACCGAGCAGATCGCCTCGACGATCTTCGGCTGCGACTGGGTGGTCCGGCAGGCCGATGTCTTCGACCTCGGCGGGCTGCGCGATCTGATCGCGATGCCCGAGGCGCAGGGCGCGCTGGCGCAGGCCGAGTACGTCGCGGAGTGGGCCGCGGCTCCGATGGGCGGCTATCGCGTGGTCGTCGCCGACGGCGAGGTCCTGACCATCGCCGACGCAGTCAGTGGTGAGGAGATGGAGCTCCTCGACCTCGGCCTCACCTGCCAGCACGAGCCCGGCACCCACGTGCTGGGTCGCGTCGTGCCCACCGGCGCCGGACCCGGCCGACTCTTCGACTGGGCGCCTCTCCCGGTGGACCAGCGCATCGCACGCGAGGTCGCCGGGCAGCCCGACCGCTGGCTCGCTGTCATCGCCTCGCGGACCAGGTCAGGGGCCATGGCGCCGGGCTTCGCCCACCGCCCCGAGCTGTCGGTGCACGCCGACCTCCCGCAGTTCTCGTGGGCGCTGCTGCTGGGACACCCGATCGGCACGAGGCTGCCGCGCGCGCCGAGGACGATGGTCGCCGAGGCGCTCAAGGTCGCCCTCACGCTCCCCGTCGACGACCTCGAGCGGCACCGCCACCTGGTGGCCCAGCTCCTCCTCGACGAGCTCGTGCACGAGCGATTGCTAGAGCGCTTCGCATCACCGACCTACCGTGGCGCGTGGCAAGCGCTGGCGAAGATCCTGCCCACCCCCGCGCGCGGACGCTGCGAGCAGGCGCTCTGGCTGATCGACGCCGTGACCGGCGACGAGCTCGCGGGGTGAGCGAGGACTCAGAGCAGCGCGATCATCACGTAGCCGTCGACAGGAGTGCCGTCGAGCTTCGTCAGGAACACGCCATGGCCGCCGTGCGGGTTGCACTGGCTGCCGTACTCGAGGTTGACCGTGGCGACGTACTTGGTGAAGTCCTGGCCGTGGGCGGAGGCGATCACGGGTCCGTAGTTGCCGATCCCGGTCGAGTTGCCGTTGTTGCCGAGGCAGTAGACGCCGGTGGCCGGGTGCACGATGGTGAGGTTGGCGAAGGTGCCCTGCTGGTTGTAGAGGGTGCCGTTGGGCTGGATCATCGCGTAGCCCCGGGCGAGGCCGGCGTCGCCCTCGGGGCCCTGGGCACCCTCGGGGCCCTGCGGACCCTGCTCACCCGCCGCGCCGGTCGCTCCCTTCTTGCCCTTGAGAGCCTTGACGGTCGACTTCTTGAGGTCCACGACCTTGATCGTGTGGTCCTTGATCTGGGCGCTCGTCACCAGCGACCCGGCGACGGCCGAGCCTGCAGAGACGAGGACCAGGGCGAGCAGCGCGACCACCATCGAGGGGGTCGGGACGAGTCTTCTGAGGATGCGCATGGCGTGCTCCTAGGGGTCTGGGTCCAAAGACACATGAATCTCATCGTGAACCCGGCCCGGGGGACCCGCCATGACCCGTTCTGACCACCCGTCCATAGCCCGCCCGGGTGATCTCGCGCGAGGGTTCGATCGTTGGTCGCGTGCGGGGCCGAACCGGTGTTGCGGCGCCACTTACTAGCCTGGACACCGTGAGCCCTCGCGACCCCCGCCTGCCCGACAACGTCCGAGCGCTGCGACCGGCCGACGCCGAGCGGCTCCTGCAGGACCTCGTCGGGCATGCTGCGGCACCCTCCTTCGGCCAGCTGCCCGAGCGCACGCCACCGGAACCGTGGGCGGCGCCCTCGCAGGCCCGGCTGTTCACTGTGATGCTCGCCCTCGACGACCTGGAGCCGCTCATCTGGCGCCGGCTCGCGGTGGCGGGCGACGTCACCCTCGACGAGCTGCACGGCGTCCTGCAGGAGGCGATGGGGTGGACCGACTCGCACCTGCACCGCTTCGTGATGGGTCCCGGTGAGCGCGACCACGGTCGGCTGCCCTTCGTGGAGCCCTACGCCGAGTCCGAGGGCGACGACGGCATCGTCGAGCGCGACATACGACTCGATCAGGTGCTCGCCGAGGAGGGCGACCGGCTCTACTACGACTACGACTTCGGCGACGGGTGGGAGCACACGATCACGGTCGAGGCAGTGAAGCCGCTCGAGGACGACTCGCCGCGAGCGACGTGCCTGGACGGCGCCCGCGCCTGCCCGCCGGAGGACGTCGGCGGGGTCCCGGGCTACGAGGAGGTGCTCGAGGCGCTGGAGCGCCCCGGCGCCCCCGTCTCGGACTGGATGCGGCAGGTCCTCGACTGGCTGCCGGAGGGCTTCTATCCGTCGAAGTTCGACCTGGCCCGGACCGACGAGCTCGTACGTCGCGCCGCCGTGCCCACCCCCGAGCTGCCGCCGGCGCACCTGCTGCCCGCGCCGCTGGTCGAGGTGGTGGCCGGGCTCGACGACCGAGGTGCCGCCATGGTGGCGCACTGGTGCGTCGACGCGCTGGCACCCGTGGCGCTCGACGCCGAGGCGGCCACCGCGATCACCGCCCCCTGGCGGATGCTCCTCGACACCGTCGGCGACGGGATGGCGCTCACCGGCGCGGGCTACCTGCCGCCGGCCGTGGTCTCAGCCCTGATCGCCGGGTTGCCGGTGCGCAACCTGTGGGGCAAGGGCAACCGGGAAGAGCACACGCCGCCGGTCGCCGACCTGCACCAGACCGCTCGCACCCTCGGCCTGGTCCGCAAGGCGAAGGGCCGCCTGCTGCCCACCACCCTCGGCACCCGGCTCCGCCAGGATCCCGACGCGCTGGTCCGGCACCTGGCCGCTCGCCTGACGCCCGGCAAGAAGCCGAACCAGCGCGAGGCTGAGTGGCTGGTCGTGCTGGCGGCGGCCGCCGGGGTCATCGAACCGTACGACGACGTCGCGCAGGCTCTCTCGGGGATGGGCTGGCGTCAGAGCAACGGCGCACTGCTGCGCCGAGACCACCCCTACCACTGGGCGCACCATCCCCGAGCCGTGCTCGGCCTCGCCGGCTGGAACCCTGGGAAGTACGACGATCTCTCGCACGACCCGCGCGCCAGGATCCTGGCCCAGCTCGCGGTGCAGACCTGACCCAAGGCGCTCGCAACTCTGCTTGACTGTGGCCCCGTCGGACGGCGGACCACCGTCAGGGGGAGACGATGAACGACTCGGCGCTGATCAGCATCGGCCTACCGATCGCGCTGGCGATCATCATGTTCGGCCTCGGTCTCTCCTTGACCGTCGACGACTTCCGGCGGGTCGCCCGCACCCCGCGCGCGGTCGCCGTCGCGCTGGTGCTGCAGGTGCTGGTGCTGCCGGTCATCGCGTTCGGCCTGGTCGTGGCCTTCGACCTCGACCCGCTCCTGGCCGTCGGGGTGATGCTGCTGGCGGCCTCGCCCGGCGGCACGACCGCCAACCTGTTCAGCCACCTCTTCCACGGCGACGTCGCCCTCAACGTCAGCCTCACCGCGATCAACTCGGTCCTGGCCGCCTTCACGATCCCGCTCATCACCAACCTCGCGATCGACTACTTCGACGCCGACGGCGAGCTGGGGCTCCAGGTCGGCAAGGTGCTGCAGGTGATGGCGATCGTGCATCGTGCCGGTCGTGGTCGGGCATGGTCGTGCGCAGCCGCTCGGCAGCTTCGCGGCGCGCGCCGACCGCCCGGTGCGGATCTTCTCGATCGTGGTGCTCGTCATCGTCGCCGTCGGTGCCCTGCTGGGGGAGCGCGACAACATCGGCGGCTACCTCCAGCAGGTCGGCCTCGTCACCGGGATCTTCTGCGCCGCCAGCCTCACCCTCGGCTACGTCGGCGCCCGGGTGATGCGCCTCGACGAGCCGCAGGCCATCGCCAGCTCGATGGAGGTCGGCATCCACAACACCACCATCGCGCTCACCATCGCGCTGAGCGTCCTCGACAGCACCGAGGTCGCCATCCCGGCGGCCGTCTACTCGGTGCTGATGTACGTGCTCGCGACCGCCTTCGGGTTCCTGATCACCCGCGGCCGCCGCTCGTCGCGCTCGGCCGGGACCACTGTCGGTGGTCACCCCTAACGTCTCTCCCATCGGGACGAGAGGTAGGGGTGAGGATGAGCGAGAGCACGGATCTGGAGGCTGCCACCGAGGCGGCGTGGCTGACCTTCCGCGGCCGGCTGGCCGACCACATCGCGGTGATGGACGACGACGACGTGTTGTTCGTCGAGTTCAGCGGTGTGGTCGACCCGGGTGCCGTCGGCAGCAACCCCTACGTGCAGGTGTGCGCCTTCGACGGTGACCTGGTGCAGGTCGAGGCGGCGAGCAACTGCTTCCTGGACGACCGGTGTCTCCTGGGCGCCGATGACCACGCAGCCCTGCTCGCCCTGGGGTGGGACGAGCCCGGCGAGGAGCCCGGCTGGGAGAACTACCACCTCACCTTCGAGCAACGCTCCGCCGACGAGGTCGCGGTCCTGCTCGTCGCCACGCTGCGTGAGGTGTACGCCGTCCCGCACCCCGCGTTCGTGCGCGCCGACGCCCTGGCGCCCGAGGCCGGTGCCCCGGCGCCGGTGGTCGGACCGACGCCGGCCGACGACCCCGAGGAGACCGAGGAGACCGAGCTCGAGGGGATCCCCAACGGTCCCGAGCACCTCCAGCTCATGGTCGACGCCGCGCTGACGACGATGCTGCCCGACCTCAAGCACGACCACGACGGCGACATCTCGATCGTGGCCGGCTCCAGCCTGGTCTTCGTGCGGGTCATCACCGACCGGCCGTGCGTCGAGCTCTACGCCGAGATCGTCATCGGCCCGCAAGACCTCGAACGCCTCGACACCGAGCTGGTGCTGCTCAATGCGGCCTACCCGCTCTGGAAGTTCGCCCGACGTGACGAGCTGGTCGTGATGACCCACGAGATGATGGCGCTGCCGTTCGCGTCGTTCGGGTTGCGCACCCTGGTGACGCGGTTCGTCGCGGAGGTCGACCGGATCGCTGCCGACCTGTCCGCCCGGGTCGGCGGACGTCTCTTCCTCGACGAGGAGCCGGTCGAGGACGAGCGCGACGTGCTGCTGACCGGGCTCCTCGAGCTGCTCCACCTCGAGCGGGTCCGACCGGCGACGGTCGCCGGGCTCTTCGGCCACGACCGGCTCGAGATCATCCGCCAGATCGTCCGCATCCGCAGCGGCCGGCAGTCGTGCGACGACCTCGATGAGGACGTCGTGCTGACCGCGCTGCGCAAGGCGCTGCGCTTGGTCTCCGACGGCGAGCCGGTCGCGACGGTGGTGCCGCCGAAGCCGCGTCGGCGCTCGGTGCAGGAGCCGCTGCTCGACGGGCTCGACGGGCTCGGGGCCGATGGGTCGTTCGACCTGGGGTGGTCTGCCTAGCTAACGGTAATGGGGACCGCGTGATCGCGTAGGCCGTTGGCGTCGCTGAGCTTCGCAGGGCCGTTCGTTGGCTGTCGCTGTCGCTGTCGCACCGCCTTCGGGGCCACCGCTGAGCCGGTATCGCATCGCAAGTTGGGTGATCTGGGGAAGAGCGACAACGGTCGTTCGACGAATAATGCCAAATAGTTCTGACGTCTATTTACACAGGCGGCCGCGCAGGAGTAAGTTTTCTTTACGCCCGGATCGTGAGTTGGGCAGGTCAGATCTCTCGTGGTCGGACTTTCTCGGCTCCCATCGCGGTGCGTATCCCCGAGGGGGATCTGTTGCAGGTCTCGCGTCGGCCGGTGATTCAGAGCATCGGTCGTCGGACGGCGTGAGCAATTCACGCAAGACTAGGCACCAATCTGAGGGAGAAGCACATGCCTAGCGTCGAAGTAAAGGGAAATCTCAACAAGTTCTATGAGCAGGTCTCGGCCGATCTGCCAAAGCTCCTTGAGGGCGCCGCAATCGGCAGCGCCATCATCTTCAACAACACCGACAAAGCGGTGAACTTCTACGTCTACAACTACATCGACAACATCTACCTGGTGTCAGCGATGCACACGTTGGTGGCGCCCGGGAAGGCCGGAAGGGTTGCGGCTTCCGGCAAGAGCTACAAGGTGCACCCCAACGACGACAAGCGCCAAGAGTTTCTTGTCGACCCCAACAAGGCCTACGTGTATGGGGGCCCTGGCGACATCGAGAACGTGTCGTCGTAAGACCGTCCACACCGCCAAGACGCAGATGGTCTGGTGCCGGGCACCCCTTGTCACCGGCCCCTGCGTGAGCAGCGATCACCCGCTTGGTGACTGACTGAGGGCTCGCTGTCGCAGGATTCCCACGTGCTGGCGCCGGCACGTGGGGCATCCTGGCGTATTCACATGCGCAGCAAACAATTGATCGAGACTTCTTTTGATGCGTCGCGTGTTGCACGTGTGCAGTTGTGAGGTGGAGGGAGCCGCCATGAATTGGAAAGATATCAACAAGAGAAACCTCGAACGCATCGATGAGGGAGGCAAGCTGTACTACATGCAGGCCGTAAAGCTGGTCCTCATCGGGCCAGGGCACGCAGACCCCGATGTGGAACGCGTCCGCGACTCCTTCAATCGAGCGGAAGGCGGGCTGGTCAAGATAGAAAATGGCACGCGTTGGGACTTCTTGGCTGATGGCGTAAGGGATCGCCGGGAGTTCGAAGACGCAATCCAAGAATGCGGGGGCCGCTACAAGAAATCCAAAGTAACTTACCTGAATTGAGAGCACGGTGCGGCGCTCGTTGGGTCCACCTGGCCGGCCTGACAGACCCGTTGACCACGAACTACTGCTGTACCTCCGGAGTGTCTTCCAGACCAGGGGTGGCGGGCCGGTTACGGGGGTTCTTGGCTCGCAAGCTCGCACCTCAACGAGCGTGTGGCTCGGCGCGCACCTCAACCAGCGTTGGACTTGGGTTTACGGACGCCGCCGTAGATGCCGCGGCGCACGATCAGCGGCTGGAGGATCGAGTTGATGGTCCAGGCCGGGAAGCGGAAGGCGCGGCCGTTGGCGGCGAAGACCTCCAGGCCGTCGGGCTGCACTCCCAGCACCGAGCCCCAGCGTCGCTTCGGCGGTTGGTAGGCCTTCGGCGCCTTGCCGGCCAGCACCGCACGGACGTTGCGGGCCAGGAGCTTGTCGGCGCGGTTGCGGGCCGAGGTGCGCAGCGGGTCGGTGGCGGCCACGTCGCCGACCGACCACACCCCGGGCGCCCCCGGCACCCGCAGCTCCGGGTCGACGGTGACGAAGCCGTGCTCGTCGAGCAGGTCGGCCGGCAGCCACCCGGTGTTGGGGTGCACCCGACCGATCGCCCACAGCACCGCGTCGGCCCGGGTCGGCGGCTGCCCGGTGCTCCACGCGACCGGGTCGGCGGTGATCGCGTCGCACCCGAAGCCCTCGGGCACCACCGCGCGATGCTCCGGGTGCAGGGTCACCCCGGCGGCGTCGAGGCGGCGCTGCACCTGCCGCCAGACGCGATGGTGGTGCTGGGGGAGGGCCCGCTCGCCCAGGGAAGTAGAGGTGCACCCGGCTGTCCGGCCAGGCGAGCGCGAGGTTGAGCGCACTGCTCACCGCCGCCGCCCCGCCGCCCACGACGGCGATCGACGACGCTGCGGCGAGGCGCTCGTGTGCTTCCTGCAGGTCGGCCCCGACCTGGTCCGGGGACTGGAGGTCCGGGCGGCGCCAGAAGCCGTTGGTGACGCCGGTCGCGATCACCAGGACGTCGTACGGCTCGGCGTGCAGGAACCCGTCGGGGTCGGTGACCAGGACGGTGCGTCCGTCGAGGTCCAGCCCGGTGAGGCTGCCATGCACGCGCTTGACCCGGTCGAGCCCGCGGAAGCGGTCGAGGGAGATCCAGTAGTCGCGCGCCCAGTCGTCGGGCCGGGCCAACCGCACCCCGAGCTCCTGGCCGCTGACCAGCGACTGCTTCGCCGACACCCCGACGACCTCGCCGACCGCACGCGGAGCGCGCGAGGTGCACGGCGCACAGCAGCCCGCTGTCGCCGAGGCCCGCGACGACGACCTTGGCCTTCTGCTTCTTTGGGCTTCTTGGGTTTTTGCTGGGCTCGGGCTCGCTCACCCGCGCACCCGACGGGGCGGGCGCGGCATCAGCATCGGCACCCGGTCGATCACCTCCTGGTAGTGCGGGCGCCGCTCGAGGCTGCGCTCCTCCATCAGCGGGATGCTGGCTCCGAGGAACATCGCCAGCATCGCCGCGACGCCGATCGAAGAGCCACCAGAAGTCGCCGGGGGCAGCCGCGATCCCGAACAGCGCGAGCGAGACCCAGAACATCAGCTCGCCGAAGTAGTTGGGGTGTCGCGACCAGGACCACACGCCCCGGTCCATGACCTGGCCCGGCTGGCGGTCGCGCACGAAGCGGTGCATCTGCAGGTCGGCGACCAGCTCGAGGGCCACCGCGCCCACGCCGACGACGACGGCGAGGACGTCGATGAGGCCGACGTCGCGACCGGAGCGGGTGACGGCGACATACATCGGCAGGCAGCCGAGGAAGACCTGGATCGTCGGGATCAGGTGGATCCCGAACAGGTCGGCGACGACGTCGAACCGTCCGGCGCGCTCGCGCAGCAGCGGGTAGCGCCAGTCCTCGTGGTGCAGCCCCGGCCAGGCGTAGGCCCAGTTGGCGGTCAGGCGCACCGCCCACAGCAGCACGACCAGCGCGACCAGCCAGAAGCGCACCGGATCGATGCCGTCGCTCTGGCTCCACCAGTAGAAGAGCAGCAGCGGGGGGACCACGCTCCAGTAGGCGTCGTAGAAGCTGGAGTTCCGGTGGACCCGGCTGAAGCCGAAGATGACGAGGGTCGCCAGCAGGTCGGCGATGAGCGCGTCGAGCCAGAGCGTAGGCGGTGGTGGGGCCGAGCGCGAGCCACAGGACGGCCACCGCGAGCGCGGCGACGTAGGCCTGGGCCACCCGGAGGAGAGAGGCGTTCTTGGTCACGGGAACCGAACCTAGTGACTCCAGGTTTGGGGCGCAGGAGAATGATGTGAGCGAGAGGACCTCGGGACGCTCAAGTTGTTGCATGTCGGCGCCGATACATGGGTACAGCGCCATGTGAGGGCAGCGTTCCGAGGAGGGTTGAAGACGGTGGAGACGACGAGCGAGGTCGCCGAACGCTACGGCGACCGCGGAGCGGTTCTCGCGCGGCTGTCCTTCGAGTGGACCGTCCTGCACCGGATGCCCTGGCCCGGTCGCAACGACTCCTTCCTCGACCACGTCGCCATCGGACCCACCGGGGTCTACGTGATCGTTGTCGGCGACGACATCCGTGAGGCCGCCGCCGGCGCCGAGGCCATCGCGGGCTACCTGCCCGGGCTGCCCCGCGACAGCGTGCACGGAGTCCTCGTGGGTCCGGACAACCCCGCGCCCTGGATCGAGGAGGACGGCGCGCTGCGCTGCGAGACCGTCGACCTGGTCCGGGTGCTGCGCTCGCGTCCCAAGACGCTGACCAACGAGCAGGTGGCCGGCATCGTCGGTGTCGTCCACGTCGGCCTCGAGCGCAGCGAGCGCGCCCGAGCCGCCGCCGAGCTGGCCGCGCGCGACGCGATCGCCGCTGCCGAACGAGCTGAGGCGGCTGCGGCTGCGGCCAGGGTGCGCCAGGAGTCCCGGCACCGGGCCCCGGCGATCCGCTGGTGGAACCGACACCCGGCCTGATCCGGCCCACCGACCCTGCGAGGCTGCTCTCATGAGCACCGCCCGCACCTACGACCTCGTCCTGCTCGGCGCCACCGGTTTCACCGCGCGTCTCGCCACGGCTCACCTGGCCGCGCACCGTCCCGCCGACCTGCGTTGGGCGCTGGCCGGTCGCTCCCGCGAGCGCCTCGAGCAGGCGCGCGACGCGGCGGCCGAGCTCGACCCGCGACTGGCCGAGCTGCCGATCGAGATCGTCGAGCTCACCGATGCCGCGGGCCTGGCCGACCTCGCCGCCTCGACCGCGGTGCTCGTCAACGCGACGGGCCCCTACCTGGTGCACGGCGAGCCTGTCGTGCGCGCCTGCGCCGAGAGCGGCACCGACTACGTGGACCTGACGGGCGAGCCCGAGTTCGTCGACCGGATGTATGCCCTGCACCACGCGACCGCGGTCCGCACCGGGGCGCGGCTCGTGCATGCGTGCGGCTTCGACTCCGTGCCCCACGACCTCGGCGCGCTGCACGCCGTACGGCAGGTGCCCGCCCAGCACCGTGCGGGGCCGATCGCGCTGCGCGGCATCGTGCGCGCGACCGGGGGCGTCAGCGGCGGCACCGTCGCATCGATGCTCAACGCGGTCTCGCGACTCAAGCCGATGAAGGAGGCCGCCGCGGCGCGCGGCCGGCTGGAGGCACCACCTGTCGGGCGTACGTCGACCGCCGTCACCGGTCGCCCGCACCGCGACCCGGTCACCGGCTCGTGGCTGCTGCCGCTGCCGGCGATCGACCAGCAGATCATCGCCCGCTCCGGAGCAGCCCTGGCCGACTTCGGTCCTCAGGTCACCTACTCCCACTACGCCGGCATCAAGCGGTTGCCGGTGCTCGTCGGCGCGCTCGCCGGTGTCGGGGTCGGCCTCGGTGCCGCCCAGATCGGGCCCGTACGTCGCGCCGTCGCCAAGCGGCTGCCGCAGGGCACCGGTCCCGACGATGCGACCCGGGCGGCGGCCTCGTTCACGGTCGACTTCGTCGCCGAGCACCGGGGCGGCACCACTCACACCCAGGTCCGCGGACCCGACCCTTACGACGTGTCCGGCATCGCCCTCGCCGAGGCGGCGCTGAGCCTGGCCTTCGACGACAACCCGGCCGTCCTGGGCCAGGTGACGACCGCTCAGGCGATGGGCGACCGCCTCACCGCGAGACTCGAGCAGCACGGGATCAGCTTCGCCGTCGTGTCTGCCTGACCACAACCTGCAGTCGATCCACGCTCCTGTCCACAGGCTCGGAATTCGAGGTTTTGGCGGCTCGTCGTAGCGGTGAGCGTTGGGGGCATGACCTCCACCCGACGCCTTTCGCGTTCCCTCCGTCGTCCCTTCCGCCGTCCCCTCCTGGCCACGCTCTGCGCGCTCGTCCTGGTGCTCGCCACCTTCAGCCTCGTCGTCGCCCCGCCCGGTGGGCCGCCCCCGGCTGCGGCGGCGACGCGGGTCGCGAAGGACGACTGCCGCAGGATCGACCCCAACCTCGTCAACGGCGTCTGCCTGCGCTTCGCGACGCCGCGAGGCAGCGCGCTGACCTGGATCGGCACCTATCGGGCACCCGAACGGGCGGGTGTTCTTCTGCATCGACTACCTCTACGACTCCCGGTTGCCGGCGCAGGCCGAGTCGGTCTCGACCCGCGACCTGGTCAACCAGCTCGGTCAGGGCGTCGGCGACCGTGAGGTGGCCGCCCTCAACTACGTCATCTCGACCTGGGCCGGGCGCGGCTCGACCGGCAGCGACGAACGCGACGCCGCGATCGCGCTCATCGTGCGCGAGGTGATGGACGACGGCACCCGTCCGGGCGGGGTGGTCGTCTACCCCGGCGGCCTCGAGGTGGGCGAACGGGTGCGCCCGCCGATCGGCGGGCTCGGGCGGTGAGGTGATGCGCCTGGCTCGCACGATGTGGCGGGAGGCGTCGCGCGCCTACGGTCCGTGGCGGCTGAGCCTGCGCAAGACCTCCGACGGGCCGATGCGGCTCGGCCGCAGCCGCACCTACCGGGTCGAGGTCACCAGCGCCGCGGGGCGTCCGGTCAAGGGCGTCCGGGTGCGGCTGGCCTGCCGTGGCCCGATCACCTGCCCGGACGGCGTGCGCACCACCCGCCGCGGTGCGCCGCTGCGGGTGCGTCCCACCGAGACCGGTCGGTTCCGGATCCGCGCGCGGGTGTCCGGGCCGGACTCCGACGGGCTGCTCTACCGCGAACGCGGGTGGAGCACGCACGGCGGCGCCACCGCCCGGGCGCTCGGAGTCCAGCGTGGATGGATCGCGCAGGACAACCGGGCGCGAGCATCTGCGACGGCGCGCACCACCATCAAGAAGGCTCGCCCGGAGGTGGTCACCCGCACGTCGCACCCGGTGGTGAAGCCCGGGGCCGACCTCCACGACGTCGTCACGGTCACCGGACTTCCCGAGGGCTACGCCGCCACCGTGGTCGCCACCCTGCACGGTCCGTATGACGAGCGCCCCGGCCGCGACGACGTGCACCGACGCCAGCCGCGCCGGTCGGGTGCGCTTCGAGGTCGACGGCAACGGCACCTTCACCACCCCCTCCGTCACCGTGGCCGCGGTGGGCTACTACACCTGGGTCGAACGCTTCCCCGGCGACCGCTTCACGGTGCCGTTGACCACTCGTTGCGGGATCGTCGAGGAGACCACGCTGGTGGAGCCCTTCACCCCGGCCCTGATCACCGAGGCCTCGCGGCAGCGAGCCGAGGTCGGCGACGCGATCCACGACTCCGTCGAGGTCACCGGTCTGGCCGACACCGCGGCGACCCTCGAGTGGGCGCTGCACGGGCCGCGCCGTCCTGTCGACGGGTCGTGCGGCGAGGTCCGCTGGGGTGCGGCGGAGGTGGCAGATCAGGGCAGCCTGGCGATCAGCGGCGACGGCACCTACCGCACGCCGGCCACGCGGCTGGCGCGCGCCGGTTGCTACACCTACTCCCAGCGGCTCGCCCCCACCGCCCTCAGCTCCGAGGCGCTCAGCCCTCCGGGCCTGGCGCTCGAGACGACGCTGGTGCGGCGTCGTACGCCCGAGGTGACGACGGTGGTCTCCGACCAGCGCGCGCTGGTCGGCGACAAGATCCGCGACACGGTGCGGCTGCGAGGACTGTGGTCGGGTGACCGGGTCCGGGTGTCGTGGCGGCTGCACGGTCCGCTCGCACCGCAGCGGGGCACGTCGTGCCGCGGGTTGGACTGGTCGGACGCGCCGGTCGTCGACGAGGGCGAGTTCGGGGCGCGCGGCAACGGGCGCCACCACACCCGCTGGACCACGGTGCGGGCGCCGGGGTGCTTCACCTACTCCGAGACGGTGGCCGCGACCGATGCCACCGACCGGGTCGCCACCAGGCCCGGGATCCCGCTCGAGACCTCACTGGTGACCCGGCCGGTGACCCCGATCGTGCCGGAGATCCCGTCGGGCTTCGCGATCGCTGCCGGCGACGCCTGGGACCGGCCTGCAGAGCGGACGACGCCGCGCTACCTCGAGCGCCGCTACGTCGCACCCGAGTCACCCGACCTGCTGCGCGGGGCGGCTTCGCCCGCCGAGCTGCGGATCCCGCGGTTGGGGATCCGGGCCGGGGTCAGCAGCGTCGGGCTCGACGCCGGCACGATGGCGATCCCCAACGACACCGGCCGGCTCGGGTGGCTCTCCACGACCGCGGCGGCCACCGACCTGATCGGGGCGAGCCTCATCTCGGGCCACGTCTCCGACCGCCGCGACCGTCCGGGGGCGTTGTGGCGGCTGCGTGAGGCGCGGGTGGGCGACGCGGTGCGGTGGACCGACGCGAGCGGCGCGACGCAACGCTTCGTCGTACGTCGGGTCCAGCGGTTCCCGCGCAGCACCGGGGTGCCGGCGCGGCTGCTGCGCACCACCGGGCCTCACACCCTGCACCTGGTGACCTGCGCCGACCGGCGCCGCACGAGCACCGGCTTCCACTACGTCGACAACCTCGTCGTGACCGCGGTGCTTCCGTAGTGGACCCGGGGTGTGCGAGTCTCGCAAGAGCTCACCGATGGACGGTGGAGAGGAGTTGGCATGGCCAACGATGGATTCGGGTCCGATCTCTGGAAGAACCTCCAGGCGGTCCGGCTGGACAAGGACGGCGTGATGCACGCTCCCGTCAACGTAGACGGGAAGGACGGCATCGTCGTCGGGGTCGATGCGATCGCGAAGAACGAGGCGGCCACCACGGCCGACTCCACCGACGTCCCCGTGCGGCGCCCGTGGTGGAAGCGGATCGGCCGCGCCCAGAGCTGACCGCTCGGTCGGGATGAGTCAGACGAGGACCTCGATCTCGTTGCCCAGGGTGGCGCCCTGCTCGAGATCGAGGTCGTCGCCGGACCAGAACTTGCCGGGGTCGTAGTAGTTGGTGGGCTTCTTCGTGTCGAGCAGTCCCATGGACTGGTAGGTCGAGGCCACCACCTCGGCGCAGTAGGTCATCTCGACGCCGGCCTGGCGGCGGGCCCGGCCCTTGACCCACCGGCCGGCGAGGGCCGCGGTGGCAGGGAACGGGGTGCCGTCGAGGCGGGCCACGCTCTGCAGCGCGGCATCCTCCATCTCGCGGGTGACCGCGGGGGAGAGCTGGCGCAACCAGGCCCGCTGCTCGTAGCGGCCGCACCACTGCACCACCGCCTCGCGCAGGTCGTGGAGCTGGACCCCGCGCTGGTGCTGGCCCGACCAGACGTCGAGCAGGCCCTTGCCGAGCTCGGCGTGCCACATCAGTGGGGGCAGGTCGTCGACGACGATCGCCATGCCGACGTGGTTGACCGGCGCGTTGGTCAGCACCCGGATAGCGTGGTCGGCGGCGGAAGCGCCACGGAACAGCCAGAGGTCGCCGGTGCGGGTCAGCTCGACCGCAGCATCGAGCGGCAGGCGGTCTCGGGTCATCGGGGTCATCGACGTGGGCCCTCCAGGGCTCATCAGGGGAACGGGAGTGCGGATGAAGCTGAGCGTGTGGAAGCTGCTTGGGTGTCGCCGGCGTGGCCGGTGTCGCCGCCACGGGGGTCATCATCGCGCGCGACCAGCGCTCCCGCGCCGACCTCACCCCCGACGAGGTGCGCGAGCGGCTTCACGAGCGGCTCGCCGAAGTCGGCGAGTCCGGCGAGTCGGCGCCTGGCGGCTAGTCGCCGAGGTGGACGCGGACCCGGCGGGCGATCTCCTCAGCCAGCCGCGGTAGCCGCCGGGGGTCTCGTCCAGGTAGACGTAGCTGCCCATCGCGTCGAGCAGCGCGTCGAGCTCGGCCTCGGTAGAGCGGGGTCGGTCAGGACGGCGTCGAGCTCGACCAGCAGCCTGCGGTTGTCCTCCGGCGGGCTCGTCGGCGAGGTACTCCTCGAGCCCGCTCCAGAGGGTCTCGAAATCCTCGTGGTAGTAGCCCATCAGCTGCTGCTCAGCTCCGAGTCCTGCATGCGGTCAGTCTCCCTCATGGCTTCACGTAGGCGGTGATGATGCGGTAGCCGTCCGGCATGGAGCGTGTCCTTCTTCAGGTAGAGGTGCACCGACGTGCCCTCGAAGACGTCGCCGGCCCGGTTCATGATCCGGCCCGGATTGGCGACGGGTGCCTCGAAGGCAGTGGACCGCCTGGGGCTGGCGAGGAACCGGGCCAGGGTCCGGCTCCGTCAGCGCCAGTACGGTCTGGATGGAGCGCTCCGCGGTGGCCTCGTCGGTGAAGGTGGACACCAACTTCTTGCCAGGCTCGTCGATCAACCGCTGCCTCAAGAAGTCGTCCGACTTGCCGACATGCTTCCCGATCGTGTGCGCCCCCAGCGCCCACCCTCGTGCGCCGCACAAGAACGACCTGGCCCGCCCGCCGCTCGACCCAGCCTTCCCCACCTCAGCGGTCATCAGCAGCCGCGCCTCGCTCATCGGGCGCAACCGCGCCCCGACGCCGGCCGCGGCGACGCGGGTGCCGGAGAGGGCCTGGGCGGCTTCGTCGGCGTAGCGCCGCACGAGGTCGAGCATCCGCTTGAAGCGGGGCGCGGCGGCCGCGATCTTGGCGAGGTTGACGGCGACGGCGCCACCGTTGGCGGTGCCGAAGCTGACGAAGCCGAGCGCGAAGCCGGCGGCCTGGATGAGGGCGGCGTCGCGGAGCAGGTCGCGGACCAGGTCGAGGATCGCCGCGCGCTGGGCCTCGACTGCGGCGGCGTACCCCTCGCAGAGGGCGCCCAGATCGCGGCACTGGTCGGCGAGGTCGCCGATCGCGATCACCGCGCGGCCGATGGCTGCCGTCGCCGGGAGGACCTCGGGGGAGCACTCGGTCCAGAGCTCGTTGATCGCGCGGCGCGGGTGGCCGGCGATCTCGTCGAGACCGTCGCCGGCGCGGCGCCAGGTGGCGGCGGCACTCCGCAGCCGGTCGAGGTCGGCGTCGGGCCACACGAAGCCCTCGACGTGGTCGAGGATCATGTTGGCCCAGCCGGGCAGCGACGAGGAGTCCCCGCCCAGCGACCCCGGGGGTGTCGGGGCGAGCACGTCGACCCAGTCGTCGGTGCCGAGCGAGACTCCGTCGACCAGGCGCACCTCGCCGAGGGTGGAGGCGAGCTCGGCGCGGGTGTGGTTCTCCAGCGAGGCACGCGAGTAGCGGCCCAGGGTGCCCAGGGCGCCGACCACGTCGGCGAGGGCGGCGCACGCCGCGGCGGCCGCGGCGTCGTACTCCTCGGCCCACCGATCGGCGAACGAGGAGTCGCCGGCCATCGCTGCGGTGTCGACGAGGTCGTCGGCGAGCCGGCCGACGAGCCGGGCCGCCCACACGTTGGCGAAGTGCAGGAGCCCCGAGGCCTCGCGGTAGCCGCCCCCGGCGATGTCGAGCCGGGTCACAGGCGCTCCCACATCGCCAGGTTGGCGCGCACCGCCGCGCCGTAGTTGGTGCGTGCGGTGCTCGCCGCCGTACGCATCGCCGCCAGGCCCTCGCGCATCGTCGCGAAGCCGGTCTCCCACCGCGCCTGCGCCTCGAGCTGGGCAGCAGCTGCCTGTCCCTCCCAGGTCAGGTGCAGCCGACCTACTTGGCGCACGACGTCGTCCAGCGCCCGGTCGCACTCCTCCTCGCAGGCGACGAGGCTCTCGATGGTCTGCGCGAGCAGGTCCAGGTCCACGGCGTACGCCGCCGGGTGGCTCATCCGAGGCGCTCCACGAGCCGGCGGGTCAGCGAGACCAGGGCGGTGCGCGCGGAGTCGTCGGCGCCGTCGGCCTCGGCGCCGGCGTCGACGATCAGTGCCGTCAGGCTCCGCAACGCGCCCAGGACCTCGTCGCAGCCGAGGCGCCACTCCTCCCAGCCCTCGAGGTAGGAGCGCGCCGCGGCGCCGGACCAGCCGCCGTCGAGGAGCACGTCGACCTGGCGCTCGGTGACCCGTCGGCGCCGCTCGAGGTCGTCGCTCACCCGCTGCAGGGCTGCGACGGTGGCGGCGAGGTCAGGGTGGCTGAGCTGGAGGAGGGGGTGGGTCATGGGAGCTCCCGAGTGAGTCCGTGGGTGACGCCTCCAGCCTGACCCGGATCGAGGGCTCGGAAGCGGCCCGCGGAGCAATCTGTGGATAACTCCGGACTTCGTCCTGGCACACTGACCCCCATGCCGGACGACTTCGTCATCGCCCGCAACCCCGACGGCGACTCAGCGCTGCCCTACCTGCTGCGGATCCCGCTCGGCGACGACGGGATCGTGCTGAAGTCGCGCGAGACCTGGCCGCGCACCACGAAGGTCTACTGCCATCGTGTCGAGGCCTGGCCCGAGGACGCCGAGGTGATCGAGCGGGTGCCGGTGCGCAGCTGCATCCGACGCGGGGCCTCGATCGACCTGGTGCTCGACCGGGGCCGGGAGAACCGGTCGCAGCTCGTGATGACCCGGATCCGTGGTGGCCGGCAGGCGATCTTCTGGCAGACCGCGCGCACCGCCAAGCAGGCTCGCCCGGCGGTGGCGGTGCCGCGCGCTCGCGCGTCGGGGCTCACCGGGCAGGCAGGCCTCGAGATCGTCGTCGACTCCCACGAGCGCTACGCCTACAGTTTCGCCGACCAGCAGGTCGTCACCCGCAAGGCGGGGCTCTCGGCCGGTGACTACGGGGTGGTGCGCGACGAGGTGCTCATCGCCTCGGTCGAGCGCAAGAGCCTGGTCGACCTCGTCTCGTCGCTGACCTCCGGCAAGCTGAAGTACCAGCTCGCCGACCTGTCCAGCGTCCCGCGGGCAGCCGTCGTGGTCGAGGAGCGCTACTCGGCGATCTTCAAGCTCGACCGGGTGCGGCCGGCGGTGGTGCTCGACGGCCTCGCCGAGTGTCAGGTGCGCTGGCCGCAGGTGCCGATCCACTTCTGCGAGACCCGCAAGCTCGCCGCCGAGTGGACCTACCGCTTCCTGGCCGCCGCCTCGGTCGCGGCGGGGGAGGACGACCACGGCGCGGAGGTCGTCTCCACCCTCAGCACCCCGCCGCCGCTGGCCGCCGCCCCGGCGACGCCGGCGGAGATCAGGAGCTGGGCGGCGAGCAACGGCTACGAGGTCTCCGACCGGGGGCGGGTGCGCCGCGAGGTCGTCGAGGCCTTCGAGCGCTCGCGCGGCTGACCGCTCACCAGCCCTCCGGATAATGGGGACGTGCTCCCTTCTCGCTCCACGACCTCACCCACCGGCGCCCGACTGGTCGCGGTCGCCCGCCCCACCACGCCGAGCGGCGTGGTGCTCGTCCTGCACGGCGGCGCCCAGCGTCAGGTGCCGACCCCGGTGCGATCGACCCAGCTCTCGGTGCTGCGGATGATCCCGATCGCGCGCGCGATAGCCCGAGCGGGCCGCGGACGGCTGGCGGTGCACCGGCTCCTCAACTCCCGCCGCGGGTGGGACAGCGAGCAGCAGCCCACCGGTGACGTCGACTGGGCGTTGGCTGAGCTCCACGCTGCGTACGGCGACGTGCCCGTCGTGCTCGTCGGGCATTCGTTGGGCGGCCGAGCCGCGCTGGTGGCCGCCGCAGCAGACCCCGTCGTCACCGGGGTGGTGGCGCTGAACCCCTGGCTCTACCCCACCGACGATGCGCCCCTCGAAGGACGCTCGGTGCTGATCGTGCACGGCGACGCCGATCGCATCGCGCCGCTGGAGCGCGCCCGCTCCGTGGCCCGCCGCCTCGCCGGGCGCACCGACGTCGACCTCGTCGTCGTACCCGGTGGCAAGCACGCGATGCTCAGCCACGCGGGCGCCTTCACGCGGCCCACGACCGACTTCGTGACCCGCACGCTGCTCGGTGACCACGACGAGACGGGCGTACGACGATGAGGGTCGTGGTCGGCGGGGTGTCGGGCTCGGGCAAGTCGACCGTGGGCGCTGCCCTGGCCGAGCGCCTCGGCGTGCCGTTCTGCGACGGCGACGACCTGCACCCGCGCGCCAACGTCGAGAAGATGCGCTCGGGCGTGCCGCTCGACGACACCGACCGCAAGCCCTGGCTGATCGCGATCGGTGCGTGGTTGGCCGAGCACGACGGGGTGGTGGCCTCCTCGGCGCTGCGCCGGGCCCACCGCGACCTCATCCGGGCGCAGGCTCCGGATGTCGAGATGCTGCTCCTGCACGGCGACCCGGACCTGATCCGGGAGCGCCAGGCCGCTCGGGGCCAGCACTTCATGCCGACCGGGCTGATGGGGTCGCAGTTCGCGACCTTCGAGCCGCTCGAGCCCGACGAGGCCGGCACCACCCTCGACGTGGCGAACGACATCGAGAGCCTGGTGACGGCCGGTGTCGAAGCGCTGGGTCAGGCCTGACAGACCGGGCACCAGAAGAGCGTGCGCGCCTCCATGGCAGCGCTCGCGACGGCGGTCCCGCAACGCCGGCACGGAGATCCGGCGCGACCGTAGACGTAGGAGGCATCGACGCGGCGCGGGCGACCGGCGGGACGTTCGCGGTCGTCGGGCTCGGTCGTGATGATCCGCCCCGAGCGGGCGCCGGCTCGCATCAGGACGACGAGGTCCTCCCACAGGGCGTGCCAGACCTCCACGGGCAGGTCGCGACCTGCGAGGAACGGGCTCACCCCGTGGCGGAACAGGATCTCGGCGCGGTAGACGTTGCCGACGCCGGCGAGCACGGCCTGGTCCATCAGCAGCCCGCCGATGGCCCTCCGGCTCCGCGCGATCCGGGCGAAGGCAGGGGAGGGGTCGGTGCCCGGTCGGAGCGGGTCGGGGCCGAGTCGGGCCAGGACCAGGTCGCGTTCGGCGTCGGAGAGCACCTCGCAAGCGGTCGGGCCGCGCAGCTCGAGCCAGCGGCCCGGGGCCAGGAGGCGCAGACGCAGCGCTCCGACGGGTTCGGGGGCCTCGCCCGTGCCGTCGCGGAACTTCCCGTAGAGCCCGAGGTGGACGTGCAGCCACAGGTCGCCGTAGCGGTGGAAGAGGTGCTTGCCCCACGCCTCCGTGGCATCGAGGGTCTGCCCGTCGATGAGGGCAGCTCCTTCGGCGAAGCGGCCCTGCGGGCTCGAGGCCCGCACCCGTAGCCCTACCAGCTCACGCCGGTGCCGGCGGGCGAGCCGGTGGATCGAGTGGCCTTCGGGCATGGCGTCATCCTGCTCGATCGGCGAGTCCCCGAACGGGTGATGTGCTGGGTCCCGGGTGAGGCGGGACACGGTGGGGCCGTGTCGGTGAGGCTGTGTCGGTGGGGGCCTCTAGCGTGGCGAGCATGGATCTGGGAGATGCCTTCGCGCTGGCCGAGGACCTTCTCGAGCACCACGGACTGACGTCGTGGACCGTGGCGTACGACGGAGCCAAGCGGCGCGCGGGCATCTGCCGGTTCGGCCCGCGCGTGATCGGGCTCAGCGCGCCGCTCACCCTGCTGCACCCCGAGGAGGAGGTGCGCGACACGATCCTGCACGAGATCGCCCACGCCCTCGCCGGACCGCGCCACGGCCACGACGAGACCTGGCGTCGGATCGCCCGCGAGATCGGGTGCAACGGCGCGCGCTGCGTCTCCGAGGATGCGCCCACGCTCGAGACCCCCTGGCTGGGCAGCTGCTCGGCCGGCCACACGGTCGGGCGCCACCGACGACCCGAGCGGGTGCTGGCGTGTCGGCAGTGCTCGCGGACCTTCCACCTCGACCACGCCTTCAGCTGGACCCACCACGGTCGACCTGCGCAGATGCATCCCAACTACGACGCCGAGCTCGACCGGCTCCGCTCCGGGCGCCGCCTCGTGGTCCTGCGCGTCGGCAGCCGCGCCCGGGTCACGCTCGCGGGTGAGCACCACGGGCTCGTCGGCAAGATCGTGAAGGTCGGCCGGACCAGCTATCAGCTGCGCGTGGGGCGCTCGCTGCTGCTGAGGGTGCCGTTCGCGGGCGTCGAGGCCGTGGCGCCGGCGCGGGCGAAGCGCCTCGCCTAGAGCTGCGTCGGGCCAGGTCAGGAGGTGTCGTGCACATCTGTGGAAACGGGCATAGTTGCTTGGTCGCCGGGGTACGGACGGGTCGTGACGCAGCCATCCCCACAGCCGGCGTCGATGAACCTCGATCCACCCCTTGTGGGCAGCGAGATCGAGTTCCTCGCCGGTTTCTCCTCCCGCGGACTCATCCGCCGCGTCTGGCCCGGGCAACCCAGCGCTCACTGCCCGTGGGTCGTCGCTTCGGATGGACGAAGCCTCGAGCTCGACGTCGACCTGATCGGGGAGGACCTCTCCGAGGTAGCCGCCTGGTTGCGGTTCCTGTGCCAGGAGTTCCTGGCCCCCAGCTCGCTCGATTCCCTGCACACCGCGCTGGCTCACCGGCTGCGCGGTGGACACGTGGTCTCGGGCCGGGTCGTCATGGGCGGGGTGCTCGAGGTCAGTGCCGAGGACAACCGCATCGCCGAACGGGTGCTCGTGCCCGAGCACGACGCGATCGTGCTGCCGTTCGGTGGGCCCCGCAGTGCCTCAGTCGGAGCCGGCAGCTTGCGTCAGAGCCGGCTGGCCAAGCGGTAGACCTCGCGGGTCTGCTCCGCGATGGCGGTCCAGGCGAAGGACTCGATCGCTCGCTCGCGCCCGGCCCGACCGTACGACGCCGCGCGGTCGGGGTCGGCGACCAGCTCGTTGAGGGCGTTGGCGAAGTCGGCCACGTAGCCCTCGGGGTCGAGCGGGGTGCCGGTGCCGTCGTCGGACTGCTCGATCGGGACGAGGAGACCGGTGGAGCCGGGCACCACGACCTCCGGGATGCCGCCGGTCGCGGTCGCGACGACGGCGGTCTCGCACGCCATCGCCTCGAGGTTGACGATGCCGAGCGGCTCGTAGATCGAGGGGCAGGCGAAGACGGTCGCCGCGGTGAGCAGGGCGACCACGTCGGGTCGGGGGAGCATGTCGCGGATCCACACGACGCCGGTGCGGGTAGCGGCGAGGGCCTCGACCAGGGTCACGACCTCGGCTTCGATCTCCGGGGTGTCGGGGGCGCCGGCGCAGAGCACGATCTGCACCTCCGGCGGCAGCTGGGCGACCGAGCGCAGGAAGAGCGGCAACCCCTTCTGGCGGGTGATCCGACCGACGAACACGACCGAGGGCCGGTCCGGGTCGACCCCGAGCTCGCGCACCCGGTCGGGTGCGTGCAGCGGCGCCCAGTCGACGGTGTCGATGCCGTTGTGCACGACCTGGACCCGCTCGGGATCGATCGCGGGGTAGGACGCCAGGACGTCGTCGCGCATGGCCGCGGAGACCGCGATCACCGCAGCCGCGGACTCGTAGGCGGTGCGCTCGGCCCAGGACGACACGGCATACCCGCCGCCGAGCTGCTCGGCCTTCCACGGGCGCAGCGGCTCGAGGGAGTGCGCGGTGACGACGTGGGGGATGCCGTGCAGCAGGCCTGCGAGGTGGCCGCCCATGTTGGCGTACCAGGTGTGGGAGTGCACGAGGTCGGCCCCACCGCACGCATCGGCGATCCGCAGGTCGACGCCGAGCGTCGCCAGCGCCGGGTTGGCTCCTGCGAGCTCGGCCAGGTCGGCGTACGCCGTGGTGCCGGGCTCGTCACGAGCCGCGCCGAATGCGCGGACCCGGGCATCGAGCCCGTCGAGTCCGCGAAGGGCTCGCACCAGCTCGGCGACATGCACCCCCGCTCCGCCGTAGACCGCGGGTGGGTATTCCTTGCTCAGGACGTCGACTCGCACCCGATGAGGCTACCGCCGGAACGCGGATCGCGCTTGATGGCTGACGCGGACCCGTCAAAGGGCGTACGTTGACGGGGTGAGCGCGCGCCCGAAGGTCCTGGCCATTGTCCTTGCTGGTGGAGAGGGAAAGCGGCTGATGCCGCTTACCGCCGATCGAGCCAAACCCGCGGTGCCGTTCGCCGGCATCTACCGCCTGATCGACTTCGCCCTCTCGAACGTCGTCAACTCCGGCTACCTCCAGGTCGTCGTGCTGACGCAGTACAAGTCGCACAGCCTCGACCGGCACGTCACCCAGACCTGGCGGATGTCGTCGATGCTGGGCAACTACGTCACGCCGGTGCCGGCCCAGCAGCGCGTCGGGAAGCACTGGTACCTCGGCTCGGGCGATGCGATCTTCCAGTCCCTCAACCTCATCAAGGACGAGAAGCCCGACATCGTGGTGGTCGTCGGGGCCGACCACGTCTACCGGATGGACTTCTCCCAGATGGTCGACCAGCACGTCGAGAGCGGCGCCGCGTGCACGGTGGCGGCGATCCGGCAGCCGATCGAGATGGCCGACCAGTTCGGCGTCATCGACGTCATGCCCGACGACCCGCGCCGCATCCGCGACTTCCTCGAGAAGCCCACCAACCCGGCCGGGCTGCCCGACAGCCCCTCCGAGGTGCTCGCCTCGATGGGCAACTACGTCTTCGACGCCGACGCCCTGGTGGAGGCCGTCACCCGCGACGCGACGACCGAGGGCTCCAAGCACGACATGGGCGGCGACATCGTGCCGGCGTTCGTGCGACGCGACCAGGCGGCCGTCTACGACTACCAGGACAACGTGGTGCCCGGGACCACCGAGCGCGACAAGGGCTACTGGCGTGACGTGGGGACCCTCGGGTCCTACTACGCCGCCCACATGGACGTCGTCTCACCGTTGCCGATCTTCAACCTCTACAACTTCGACTGGCCGATCTACACCTCCTACGGACCTCAGCCGCCGGCCAAGGTCGTGGCCTCCGGTGGCCACCAGTCGGAGATCGACGAGGCCGTGCTCTCACCCGGTGTGGTCGTCAGCGGCGGTCGGGTCAAGCGCTCGGTCCTGTCGCCGGCGGTACGGGTCGGGGAGGGTGCCACGATCGATGGCTCGGTGCTGATGAACGGTGTGATCGTGGGTGCCGGCGCGGTGGTGCGCAACGCGATCCTCGACAAGAACGTCGTCGTGCCGCCCGGCGCGCAGATCGGTGTCGACGCGGACGCCGACCGGGCGCGGGGGTTCCTCGTCGAGGACGGGTTGACCGTGCTGGGCAAGGACCAGGAGTTCCCGGGCTGACGGGTGGTCGAAACGGCACAATTGTGCCGTTTGGACGAGGTTTTAGGGCCGCCAACCTGTCAGAACTCCACAATTGTGCCGTTCTGACCGGCCCGACCCACCCCAACCGCTGCCCTCGGAACCGCTCGGCGCGCAGTACCGTCCCATCACCATGCGAACTCTCGGAACCACCCTCGCCCTGACCGTGCTCTCCGCTGCGCTGCTCGTCGGCTGCGGCTCGGACGCCGACGACCAGCTGCCCGCGGACGCCACCGGGAGTGATCCCGCCGCGTCGTCGGCGCCGTCGCCCACGACGGATCCCGACCAGCCCGACCAGACCGACGGCGACGCCGAGGCGCCGGTCGACTACGAGGTGGTCGCGCTGGTGCACGAGACGGCAGCCGGCGGGCGGACCTCGCCGATGTTGACGTCGGTGGAGGAGCCGGCCGAGCTGGAGACCTTCGCCGCGCAGTTCCGCGGTGACGCCTTCGGGGAGGAGATCAGGGCCGCCGCCGACAGCTCGTATGACGGACAGCTCTGGGCCGCGGTGGTCTCGGTCGGGTGCGACGTGCCTCCGGACGTCTTCGTCGAGGAGGGCGAGGCCGGCTACCTCATCACGCCCGGCAAGGTCGTCGACCCGCTACCGGAGTGCCTGGCCGCCGTCACCACCGTCGCGCTGGTCGCGATCGAGACGTCCTGACCCTGCCCTGAGCTGCCCTCGCGGATCGTCAGGAATCCCCGGATATCCGGGGATTCCTGACGTTCTCAGGGAAAGCTCCCCCTGAGAACGTCAGGAGTTCCCTGGTCGCGGTGACAGGTGGGGCGCCTGGGCCAACCGGGCCAGCCGGGCCAGCCGGGCCAACCGGGCCAACCGGGCCAACCGGGCCAACCGGGCCAACCGGGCCAGCGCTGTTACTTGGCGTAGACGCCGATGGCGTTGGCGACCTTCCGCTCGGCGCCGTCGGAGGGTGAGTTGGTGATCTTCACCTTGCCGTTGGGCCGGCGGGCCAGCATCGTCGAGGAGCCGCCGCCGTCGAGGTTGAGCGCCTCGTCGGCGCCGAGCTCGATCATCAGCTCGGCCAGCTCGACCATCGTGTAGCCGCGGCTGAAGTCCTGTCGTCCGTCGATGACGAGCAGCAGCAGCCGGTGGGTGTCGCGGTCGATGCCGATGGCGGTGCGTGGGTGGAGCTCGCGGTCGTCGACGACCTTCACGACCCCGTCGTCGATGAGGAACTGGTTGCCGGTGATCGCCATTCTGGGGGAGTCGGCCAACCGTGAGACCAACGAGACCCGCGAGCCCTTCTTCAGCCGGCGCAGCGCCTCGGCTCCGGGGCCCCGACCGATGAGCATCCGACCCTCGAGGAGCTTGCCCGACGTCAGCTTGGTCCGGTTGCGGATCACCACGCCGTTGCGCAGCAGCACCATCCGCACGTCGCGGGTCTGCCCGTCGACGACCCGGTAGCCGGAGGTCCTGCCCCACGAGGGCGAGTAGACGCCGATCCCGCCGATCGCCACCGACGGTGAGTTGACGTTGGTGATCTCCACCCCCGGCCGCTGCTTGATCGTCGTGACGACCTCGAGGGTGCCGATCTGCGGGACCCCGCGGCGGCCGAGGTAGAACGCGGAGTTCCAGCCGCTGAGCCGGCCGTGGAGCAGTCCTCGCTGGCGGTCGCGTCCGATCCCCAGCGGCGCACCGGTGTCGCCGATGTCGAAGAAGTCGCCGTTGACCCCGGCGATCGCACCGTCGCTCTTGAGCATCCTGCTCGTGGTCGCGGTCCGGGCGACGTGGCCGGTGTTGGCGTAGTCGAGGCTGAGCCCGTTCTGCTTCCAGTCGACGCTCAGCAGGTGGGCGCGGACCGGTCCTCGTTGGTCCGTCTGGTCCCACGAGGTGGCGATGATGCCGGGGGCCACCTCCCACTGCTTGCGGATCGACACGTCGCGGGCCACGTCGCCCGAGCCGTTGCCGGACCCGCGCGCAGCCGTCGATCGCGGTCGCGCGATGGCGCCCACCACGCCGTCACTGGTCTGGGGCACGTCGTCGGCGGTGCGCACCCGCGAGGCGGGGTCGCCCGACGGATCTGGGTCGGCGGGAAGGGGGAAGGCACGGCCAAGGCAGCCGGTGCGATGAGCACGGGCAGGCAGGCAAGGACGAGCGAGGGGAAGGTTCGCACTACCTCAGAGTAAGGAACTCAACGCGCGAGCACCGGGAGATGCACGACCGTGTCGTCGATCGTGATGAGCCCGGGGCTGCGCGAGCTCATCGCCACGAAGGTGTCGCTGATGGGCGAGACGAGCAGGTAGAGGCGCTGGCCCTCCGGCACCTGCACCGCGACCGACGGCAGGTCGACGCGGCGCTCGACGCCCGCGACCGGCAGCGTCTCCGAGAGCGGCAGCACGTTGTTCTGCACCAGCCGCGCATCGAGCGGGGAGGTGCCGATGGCCAGACCGTAGAAGGCACGGTTCTGCACGCCCAGAGCCGTCACGGCGCCGGTGAGGTACGGCGTACCGGCCACGGTCAGCGGGCCCTCAGCGATCTCGTAGGGCAGCGGGGCGCCGGCGGCCGTGGTGCTCGCGACGGTGCCGAGGTCGATGCGCTGGGTCGCCTTGACCGAGCGCACGGTGAGGCAGGTGGAGTCCGCGGTGGCCAGGTGGATCCGGCCGTAGCCCCCGAGGCCGCGGTCGTGGCCCTTGAGCTGCTCGTCGAAGAACCGGATCGAGAGCTGCTCGAAGTCGCCGCCGGCGAGCCGCGCGCTGCACGGGTCGGAGGTGATGTTGACACCCTGCGGGAAGACCGCGGGCAGCACGTGTCCGCCGTTGTAGCCCACGAAGATGCTCTGCTTGCGCGCCCGCTTCGTGATCGCGGTGCGCCAGTTGGTCAGGCCCTGCTCGAGGGGGAAGAGCCCGTCGGTCGTGCCCTGGCCGAACAGCACCGGGATCGCGAGTCGGCGGCCCTGCCCGACGTGCCACTTCGGGCCGTTCTTCTTGAAGAACGACACCAGGTCCTCGGTGCCGGGGAGCGAGCCGTCGGGGTAGGTGCCGGTCACGGCGCCCTCGACGAGGGCCTTGTAGACCGGGGTCGGCAGTGCGTCAGCGGGCACGGAGGCGGCGCTCAGGGCGGCGGCCCACTCGGTGCGGACGACGCCCTCGGGCGCCAGGCTGTCGGAGACGTCGTTCCAGGTGATCTCGGGGGCGAGGGCATCGAAGACGGGCCGACCCTTGAGCCGCAGCTCCTCGAACGCGCCGACGAACTGGTAGCCGCCCCCGTAGGAGCCGCCGATCGCGCCGAGGCGCGGGTCGCCGGGGCGGTCCTGCTGCACCCAGCGCAGGGTGCTGACGTGCTGCACGAGCTTGCGTACGTCGGTCCCCTCGAGGCGGGGGTTCTCGACGTGGGCGTGGCCACCGGTCTCACCCCAGCCGCGCTGGTCGAAGGAGATCACGCCGTACCCGGCGTCGGTGAAGGCCTTGAACGCCGCCTTGTCGGTGGTGCGCGAGCCGCCCCACCCGTGACTGTGCATGATCATCGGCACCGGGCGCTTGCGGGTCGCCCCGACCGGCCTGAAGGTGGAGTAGCAGACGTCGATCTTGGTCGACGAACCCGGCTCGGGCCTGCTCTTCACGCAGCCGTCGGTGACCCGCACAGCGGGCTTCGACGCGGTGACAGCGGTCGCTGCAGCGGTCGTGACGGCGGGGGTAGCAGTGGTCGTGGCGGTGGCGGCGCCGCCGACGGCAGTCAGAGCAGAGGCCAGCAGGGCGGCGCTGAGCAGGCGCGCGGTACGGGTGGGCATGCCTGCTCAACGAGCAGGAGTGGAGGAGGTCACACCGGGCACGACAGAAAATTGACGCGTGTCAGGACTCAACGACACGGGATGGCGCCGAGCAACGACAACCCCTGCAGGTCACCCGGGCCGTACGCCGTCATGCTCGTCGCCGTCGGAAACATCAGCTCGTTGCTGTCGTCGACGTGGTCGAGGCCGACGAGGTGGCCGAGCTCGTGGAGCAGCAGCCCGAGCTGGGCGTTGGTGCC
The DNA here is from genome assembly GCA_963761285.1 of uncultured Actinomycetota bacterium. Classification (GTDB taxonomy): domain Bacteria; phylum Actinomycetota; class Actinomycetes; order Propionibacteriales; family Nocardioidaceae; genus Nocardioides. The sequence goes on from CAVXGJ010000008.1 coordinate 146,622, forward strand.
GCCGATCTGGCGGTCGAGCCGATCGGTGATGTCGGTGTCCATGACGACCGAGCCGCTCACATAGCTGCGCTGCGGTCCGAGCCGCACCTGGGTGGGTCCGCCGACCCCGGCCACGTCGTCGGCGAGGGCGTCGACCTCCTGGTCGTCGGCCCAGGCGATGATCACCGGCAGGGCGTCGCCCGAGCGGTCGATGCGCTCGGAGAAGGCCCGGTCGTCGGTGGTGCCGGCATCGGTGAACCCCAGCCCGGTCGCATCACCCAGCTCGCCGATCGCCGTCTCGACGAGCGACTCCCAGTCGTCCGGCGCACCCGACGGGTTCACGACGTACTCGATCTCGCGGCAGGGGTTGAACCCGACCGGTCGGCCGTCGGAGTGGGTGGAGAGGAAGGCGTAGGCGCCGTTGACGTCGGCCGTCACCGCCGGTCGCAGCCGGTCCTCGACCCCCAGGAGGGAGCGCACCGTCATGCTCACCGGACTGTTGCCGAACGTGATGTAGCCACCCACCGCGATCAGGGTCACCACGATCGAGAGCACCGTGATGGTGCGTTCACGTTCGCGGGCGAGGGCCATGTCGTCCATGATGGCGCGGTGGTGGGAGCCGAAAGTAGGGCGGGTGCGCCGGCAGTGCGCCGCGACCCGGTCTGGAACAGCTTCGTCGAGGGCGACAACCTCGACGTGCTCGCGGGGCTGCCCGCGTCGTCGTACGACCTGATCTACCTCGATCCGCCCTACAACACCGGCAACGACTTCGTGTATGTCGACACCGTGCGCGCTGCCGCGGGTGGCGACCGGCACGCGGCGTGGACGGCGATGATGCGCCCGCGCCTGGAGGCGGCCCATCGGGTGCTCGCCGAGACCGGGGCCATCTTCGTGAGCATCGACGACAACGAGGTCGCCCACCTGCGGCTCCTGATGGACGAGGTGTTCGGCGAGGCCAACCTGCTCGCGACGATCGTGGTCAACCTCAACGCCAAGGGACGCCAGCTGGGCAACGGGTTCGCGACCAATCACGAGTACCTCCTGGCCTATGCCCGCGACGCCGCGACCTGCGTGCTCGAGCCGTCGAGCCCCGACGGGGTGGACCCGCGCGACTTCCCGCTCGAGGACCCCGGCGAGCCGCGCCGCTACCGGCGCCTGCCCCTGCGCAACACCAACAAGAAGTTCAACCCGATCACGGCGCCGACCATGCACTACCCGCTCCACGGCGATCCCGACACCGGCGAGGTGCGCTCGACGGCCTTCGCCGGCGCCCACGAGATCCTGCCCGTCTTCGGCGACGCGACCTCGGCGGTGTGGCGCTGGAGCGCTCCGCTGGTCGATGCCCGCCCCGACGACCTCGTGTGCCGGCGGGTGAAGTCACGCGCTGGGGACCGGGTCGACGTCTTCCAGAAGGACTGGCTCGAGCCGGGGCGGCGCAAGAAGCTGCGCACGATCTGGTTGTCCGACGAGATCGGGTCGACCGACACCGCGGTCGCCGAGCTCAAGGCCCTGGTGGGGCACCTCTTCGAGTCACCGAAACCGACCGGCCTCATCCGGCGCATCCTGACCACGATGCCGTCCGACGCCCGGGTCCTCGACTTCTTCGCCGGCTCCGGCACCACCGGTCACGCGGTCGCGCTCGCCAACGTCGCCGACGGCGGCAGCCGCACCTGTCTGAGCATCAACTCCGCCGAGCCGACGCGGCGCGGGTCCAACGCCGCCAACGCCGGCTACGCCACGGTCGCCGACATCACCCGCGCGCGGCTGCGGGCCGTGGCGGCGACGTACGGCGGGGGACTCGTCGAGCGCTGAGCCGCCGGCTTCAGATCCCGGCAGCCTTCTCCAACGCCTTCACCTCGTCGTCGAGGTGGGTCAGCAGCCGCTGCAGGTGGGGGACCGTACGTCGGCAGCCGGTGAGGCCGAAGCCCATCTTGCCGTCGTAGGAGGTGCAGGTGATGTTGAGCGCCATCCCGTTGATCGGGATCGACAACGGGTAGTGGCCGTTGAGCTCGGCACCGTTCCAGTAGTGCGTCGACTTGGGGCCCGGCACGTTGCTGATGATGAGGTTGTAGGGCGGCCGGACGATGCCGTTCATGCGCAGCATCGGGGTGAGGATCGCCGGCGCCTGGCCGATGGCGCTCATCGCGAGGATCTGCATCGGCGTCATCGACGAGAGCGCCTCCTTGCCGTCCTTCATGGAGCGGTGGATGGCGCTGAGGCGTCGCGCCGGGTCGTGCAGGTCGGTGGCGAGGCGCACCATCACCGCGCCCACGGCGTTGCCACCCTCGGCCGAGGCGATGTGGGACTGCTTGGCGTTGAGGCCGACCGGGACCATCGCCACGAGGGGGGCTTCGGGGAGCGCGTCGAGCTCGAGCAGGTAGGCGCGCATCGCGCCGGCACACATCGCCAGCACGACGTCGTTGATCGTGGTGCCGGTGGCCTTCCCGATGGCGCGCAGCCGCTCGACCGGCCAGTCCTGGGCGGCGAAGCGTCGTGAGCCGGTGATGGGCTGGTTGAGGATCGTGTGGGGCGCGTGCAAGGAGACCGCCGAGGTCTCGTTGCGCAGGCTCTTGGTGATGGTCTTGACGAGGGCTCCGGGCATGCCGGCGGCCTCGGCGGTGAGACCGAGGGCGCTGCGCAGCGCCGTCATCGGGATGTCGGCGAGGCTCGTCTCGGGCGGCGCGGGCTTGCGCGTCGTCGGGGCGCGGTAGGCCCAGGGGGCCGGCATGTTGCGCTCGGTGGGGTCGGTGCTCAGGGTGCTGGCCATGAGCCGCATCGCCGAGATCCCGTCGACCAGCGAGTGGTGGATCTTGGTGTAGAGGGCGACCCTGCCGTCGCGCAGCCCCTCGATGACGTGGGCCTCCCAGAGGGGGCGCTCCCAGGCCAGCCGGGTGCTGTGCAGCCGCGAGCTGAGCTCGAGGAGCTCGCGCACGCGCCCCGGCTTGGGCAGGGCGCTGTGGCGCAGGTGGTGATCGATGTCGAACTGCTCGTCGGGCTTCCACACCAGCTGGGCGCCGGTCCGCACCGAGCGGTGCGGGTGCTTGAGGAACAAGGGCGAGACCTCGTTGCCGTCGCGCATCTGCTCGAACATGTCACGCACGAAGGTGCGCCCGGCGCCCTCCGGCTTCTTGAAGAGCTGCAGTCCACCGACGTGCATCGGCATGTTGCGGTTCTCGGTGAGCAGGAAGGCAGCAGAAGTCGGGTCGATCGGAGTAACCAAGGGAGTCACCTTTCGTCATGGTGATCCTTGCGTGCTGTGAAGGCGATCACAAGGCTCCCCGTCCGGCGGACCGAGGGTTTGCCCTTGCATCGCGTCGAATCCCTTGTGGCCGATGGGATCGAGGGCGCACGCTCAGTGCGCCCCACGTCAGCCACCCTCCGGGAGTCAACCCATGCTCGCCATCCGCCGCCGTCTGCTCGCTCTCGTGGTGCTCGGCGTCGGGCTCTCCTCCACGCTCGTGGCGGTGGGCGCACCGGCGTACGCCGCCGGGTACTCCGCGCCGCTCCAGACCGCGATCTCGGACCTGAGCGTGTCCTCCGAGGTCCGCACGGGCTACGACCGCAGCCTCTTCAAGCACTGGGTCGACGCCGACGGCGACGGCTGCTCGACCCGCAACGAGGTGTTGATCTCCGAGGCCGACGACCCGGTGACGGTCGGCGCCGGGTGCGCGCTGAGCGGCGGCCGTTGGTACTCCTACTACGACGCGGTCTCGCAGTACTCCGCCTCCGCGCTCGACATCGACCACATGATCCCGCTGGCCGAGGCCTGGGACTCAGGTGCGCGCACCTGGAGTGCGGCCGAGCGCGAGTCGTTCGCCAACGACCTGGGTGACACCCGGTCGTTGGTCGCGGTCACCGCGTCGCTCAACCGCTCCAAGGGCGATCGCGACGTCGCCGAGTGGCTGCCGCCCAAGGCCCAGTGCCGTTACCTGCGGGAGTGGGTGGCGGTCAAGCACCGCTGGCGGTTGAGCATCGACTCGGCCGAGAAGTCGTCGATGCTCTCGCTCGCCTCGGGGTGCACCAACTCGACGATCACGGTCACGCTGGCGCGCTGAACAGACCCAGGAGTCCTCCACAGTCCGGCCTCGTCACGACCTTCTCCACAGCCGGCCGTGGGCGGACGCGCGTGGGCACCGAGTCGTCCTAGCGTCGCCTGTACGTCGGATCCGCCGACGCAGGATCGACTCGGGAGACCTCCATGAAACAAGCCCTCCGACTGGTTGTCGGCTGCCTCCTCGCCACGCTGGGGCTGAGCCTCGGCCTGGCCGGTCTCGCCGGCGCAGACCCGGCGGCGCGCGCCTCCACCGGCGACCGCGCGGTGATCGTCGACGTGACCGGTGACGCCGCCAACGGCTTCACCATCACCTACGCCGACGGCGAGCAGCTCTTCCCGCCCACCGACTCCGAGGCGAGGGCGGAGTGCTCCGAGTACGACACTCGGGTCGCTCGCGTGCGCTGCCGCGTCGGGGTCCGCACCTGGTATCGCGACCTCGGCGACCTCCAGCGATCCCTGGCTCACGTGCGCGAGCACGGGAGGTGATCAGCTCCCACCGGCGGCAGCGAGGGAGCCGCCGGGGGTCACGTCGCCGTCGCCCTGCACCGCTGCGCGGAAGCTCGGCGTCGCCTGGAGCGCGACGATGTCGGCAGGCATCTCGATGCCGGCCTCGTCGAGCGCGGTCTTCACCGTGGCGATGGCCTCGTGGAGCGCCAGCAGCGCGTCGTGCTGACGAGCCGAGCACCAGAAGCGGGCCGACAGGTCGATGGTGGAGACCCCGAGGCTCTCGATCAGTGCCTCCGGGGCGGGTTCGGCGGCCACGCCCTCGACGCGGCGCAGGGCCTGGACCATGACCTCGGCCGCCTCTGCCGGGTCGTTCTCGTAGGCGATGCCCACCACGAACGACATCCGGCGCTGCTCGAAGTGGGTCTGCACCCGGATCGCGCTCTTGTAGACGTCGCGGTTGGGGATCAGGATCAGCTGGCCGTCGAAGGTCTTGAGACGGGTCTCCCGGATGGTGATCGCCTCCACGGTGCCGGTCTGCCCCTGGACCTCGATCTGGTCGCCGGAGGCGAACGGCTGCCGGAAGAGCATCAGCACCCCCGAGAGGGTGTTCTCCAAGATGTCCTGGAACGCGAAGCCGATCGCCAGGGAGAAGAACCCGAGTCCGGCGAGCAGGTCGACCGGCTTGACGGAGGGGAAGACGATGGTGATGGCTGCCAGGAACCCGGTGGTGAGCACCGCCCACCCGGCGATCTTGCTCATCACCGTGGTGAAGCTCGGCGTGTGTCGCGGTCCGAGGTAGCGCCGCAGCAGCCAGCGCACGGCGCGGGCCAGGGCCCACAGCACGACCAGGACGACGAGGGCAGCCCCGATCCGCGGGAGCGCCCGCAGGAGCGAGTCGAGCATGGTCTGTGCCGAGTCGGAGATCTCGTTGCCGACGCTGGTGGAGGACGGAAGCAGCATTCTTCGACCCTAGGCGGTCCCGCGGCGCGGCGTGTCACCCTTGGGAGGTGACCACCTGGGTCCTGCATGTCGACCTCGACGAGTTCCTCGCTGCCGTCGAGGTACGCCGTCGCCCCGAGCTGGCCGGGCGCCCGGTCGTGGTCGGGGGACGCGGTGACCCCACCGAGCGCGGCGTCGTCTCGACGGCGTCGTACGAGGCGCGGGCCTTCGGGGTCGGCTCCGGGATGCCGCTGCGGGTCGCCGTACGACGCTGCCCCGACGCGGTCTTCCTCCCGGTCGACAAGCCGGCCTACGACGAGGCCTCGGCCGAGGTGATGGACACGTTGCGCAGGCTGCGCTGGGACGAGGACGCCGTCGACCTCCAGGTGCTCGGGTGGGACGAGGCTTTCGTCGGCCCGCGGTCCGGTGGGACGGGCGGCGATCCTCGTGCGTTCGCGGAGCAGATCCGGGGCGAGGTCCTCGCGGCCACCGGGCTGCACTGCTCGGTCGGGATCGGCAACAACACCCTGCAGGCCAAGATCGCGACCGACTTCGGCAAGCCTCGTGGCATCTACCAGATCACCGACGAGACCTGGGTCGCCGAGATGGGGGAGCGCGCCACCCGCGCCCTCTGGGGCGTCGGGCCGAAGACCCAGACCCGGTTGGACCAGCTCGGGCTGGTCACCGTCACCCAGCTCGCCGGCGCCGACCAGGACCTCCTGGTGGAGACGTTCGGGCCGTCGACAGGCCAGTGGCTGGGTCGACTGGCCCGGGGCCGGGGCGCGACGCGGGTCGATCCCACTCCGTGGGTGGCGCGCGCCCACGGCCGCGAGGAGACCTTCCAGCAGGACCTCGACGACGACACCGAGATCGCTGCAGCGCTGCGCCGGATCACGCACCGCGTGGTCGCCGACATCCACGCCGAGGAGAGGGAGGCGATGCGGGTGATCATCAAGGTGCGCAACCGGTCCTTCCAGACGCTGACCCGCAGCCGCAAGCTGCCCACGCCGAGCGGCGACCCCGAGGTGTTGGCCGAGGCGGCCGTCGGCCTGCTCGCGCGCATCGAGCGCGACCGGCCCGTCCGGCTCCTCGGCGTCCGCCTGGAGATGGTGCCGCCGGAGGGCGGCTACTGAGCTAGAGCGAGGCCCGCAGCTCCCGGACGACCGAGTCGACGACGGCGACGAGGTCACCGCCCGTGGCGGCCGCGACCGCCCGCTGACGTTGGTAGGACGCGCCCGCGCTGACCAGGTCGGCGACCGAGGCCAGCTCGTCGGCGCAGCCGAGCCGCTCCGCGGTCGGCTCGAGTCGGACCAGCAGGTCGGCCAGGTCGTCGGTCACCAGGCGCTCGTTGCACTCGGCGTCGACGATCACGATCGCGTCCAGGCCGTAGCGCGCCGATCGCCACTTGTTCTCCTGCACGTGCCAGGGCGGGAGGGTGGCGACGGACTCGCCGGCGGCGACGCGGGCGTCGAGGTCGACGACGAGGCAGTGGGTCAGGGCGACCAGGGCGCTGAGGTCGCCCATCGTCGACACCCCGTCGCAGATGCGGTTCTCGAGGGTGCCGATGTGGGGTGCGGGCCGCACGTCCCAACGGATCTCGGAGAGCTCGTCGATGACGCCGGTGGTCAGCTGGTCGGAGGCGAAGCGTTCGTACTCCTCCCACGTCTCGAACGCGAACGGCAACCCGGCAGTGGGCAGCTGCTGGAACATCAGCGCCCGGTTGGAGGCGTAGCCGGTGTCGACTCCCGCCCAGACGGGCGAGGAGGCCGAGAGCGCCTGGAGGTGCGGGTAGTAGGTGAGCAGGCCCGACAGCACCGGCAGCACGCGTGAGCGTTCGGCGAGGCCCACGTGCACGTGGAGGCCCCAGATGAGCATCTGGCGGCCCCACCACTGGGTGCGGTTGATCAGCTCCTGGTAGCGCGGACCCTCGCTGAGCTGCTGGGCGTCCCAGGAGGCGAACGGGTGGGTGCCGCCGCCGAAGAGGTCGAGGTCGAGGTCGTCGCAGGCGGGCACGACCCCGTCGAGGGTGGCCCGCAGGTCGGCCATCGCCTCCGGCACGTCCCGACAGACGCCGGTGACGAGCTCGACGGTGTTGCGCAACAGCTCCTGGTGCAGGCGCTGGGGGTGCGGCAGACGCGGCCGGGCGCGGGCGAAGAGGTGCCCGGCATCGTTGCGCAGGTCGCGCGTACGGCGGTCCACGAGCGCCAGCTCCCACTCGACCCCGAGGGTCGGCTCCGGGGAGGCATGGAAGTCGATGCGCACGCGCGAAGCGTGGCACACCAGCCGCCTCCCCGGGGGTGACGAGGATCGCCCCGGCCTAGGTTGGGCAGCGGCAGGGAAGTGCGACACCATCGCAGCATGGCCCCGCAGCAGCACCCCCCGACCTCCGAGCTGTCGCTGATCCTGGACTTCTGTCTCCGGGTCGGCGAGCTGCTGCTGTCGTCGGGGGCCGGCGCTGCTGACGTGACCGCGACCATGCTCTCCCTGGCCCGCACCTTCGATGCACGCGACGCCGAGGTCGACATCACGTTCACCTCGCTCTCGATGAGCTATCAGCGCAGCCCCGACGAGGTGCCGATCTTCGCCACCCGTCAGGTGCGCCGACGCGTCATCGACTACCAGGACCTCACCCGGGTCGACCACCTCGTGCGCGACATCGGCCGCGGAGACCTCGACCTCACCTCGGGTCGCGCCGAGCTCCGCCGCATCGTCTCGACCGGTCACGACCGGCACCGCTGGGCGGTGACCGGGGGCTGGGGCCTGATGTCGGCCGGCATCGGCGTCCAGCTGGGCGGCGACTGGTTGGTCGCGGTCCTGGCGTTCCTGTCCGCAGCCCTCATCGACCGGCTCCAGCTGCGGATCGCGCGGCGTCGGATCCCCGGCTTCTACGAGCAGGTCGCCGGCGGTGGCGTGGCATCCCTCGTCGCCGTGGTTGCGGCGGCGATCTCCGACGACGTCAACGTCTCGCTCGTGGTCACCGCCAACATCGTGATGCTGCTGGCCGGGATCGGGTTCATGGGCGCCCTCCAGGACGCCCTGACCGGCTTCTACATCACCGCCGGGGCGCGCCTCACCGAGGCGCTGCTCGCCACGGCGGGCATCATCGCCGGGGTCAGCGGCGGGTTGAGCCTGGCCTACACCGTCGGGATCGACTTTCCCAGCGTCGCCCTGGGCGAGACCGGCATCCAGGGCCTGCCGCTGACCGCTGCAGGAGCGGCGGTGGCGGCCGCGGCGTTCGCGTTCGCGTCGTACTCACCCAAACGGGTCCTCTTGCCGGTCGCCCTGATGGCCGGCGCAGCCATGGCGATCTCGCAGTCGATCCAGGCGCCCGGCATCGCGCGCACCTGGTCGGTGGCGATCGCGGCGCTGTTCGTCGGAATCATCGGGTACGCCGTTGCGGGGCGCTTCCGGGTGCCCCCGCTGATCGTGGTGGTCTCGGCCGTGGTGCCGATGCTGCCGGGTGTGTCGATCTACCGAGGGCTCGCGCTGCTCGGCGAGGGCAGCCGTCGCGACACCTCGGAAGGACTCGTCGCGCTGATCACCGCGGCGTCGGTCGCCCTGGCGCTGGCCGCCGGCGTGATCCTGGGGGAGTACCTCGCCCAACCGCTCGCGCGGCACACCCAGCGCGTGGAGTCGCGGCTGGCCGGCCCGCGGCTGGTCGGACCGCTGCACCTGCCGCGCCGTCAGAGGCGGCGCAGGACGTCGAGCCAGACCTCGGAGATCGACCTGTCGAAGGGCGCCCGCTCCTCGAGCACCGCCTCGAAGACCCAGGCGCAGGAACGCTCGGCCAGACGACACGACCTCCGACGGGTAGCCGAAGGCCACCTGGTGCTCGACGAACTCGTCCTCGTCGTCGATGAGCACGTCTCCCTCGCTCGTGCGGATGACGTCGAGGTCCAGGTCGACCGCCCGCACGGTCGCACCGTCCCAGACCGGCACCGAGGTCATGTCGACGTACGTCGCCACGAAGTAGCCCGGCGCGTGGAACGTCGCCACCCAACCGCCGCCACCACCGGACTCGGCGGTGGGCACCAGGCCGACCTGGTCGGTCGTCGACACGAACGAGGCCCCGGGGCGTTGCATCAGCGTCCCGGCAGGGGTGCCGTACCAGCTGCCGTGCTCGTCACTCCCCAGCCAGACCGCGTCGTAGGACCAGTGCGGCTGCTCACCCCACTTGGTCATCTCCACCCGCATGGGGTCCCCGAGCTCCATGCCCACATTCAACACGACCCCCATCTCCCGTCGAGTCGGCGACTATAGGCGCCGACTCGGCGAAAATCTGGGTCGAGTCGGCGACTATAGGCGCCGACTCGACCCAAAATGAGCGTGTGGGTGGGGGGTTGGGGGGGTCAGACGATGGTGGCCTTCTCCGGCAGGAAACGCTTGGAGCCCTTGGCGATGACGTCCTGGTAGCGCGAGCCGCTGAACTTCGCGAGCTGGTGGATGACGTGGGCGTCGAGACCGACGAGCACCCGGGCCTGGTTCTTCCGGACCCCCTTGACGATGATCTCGGCGGCCTTCTCCGGCGTCATCCGGGCCAGCTTCTTGTCGAAGAGGTCGGCGGTCGCGGACTGGTCCTCCTTGGCGGAGACGCGGGCGTTGCGGGCGATCGCGGTCTTGATGCCGCCCGGGTGCACCGAGGTGACTCCGACGGGAGCGCCGGAGATGAGCATCTCCTCGCGCAAGGCCTCGGTCATGCCGCGCACGGCGTACTTGGTGGCGTTGTACATCGACTGCCCCGGCATCGAGACGAGACCGAAGAGCGAGGAGATGTTGACGACGTGACCGTCGCCGCTCGCGATGAGGTGGGGCAGGAACTCCTTGGTGCCGTGCACGACGCCCCAGAAGTTGATGCCGACGATCCAGTCCATGTCGGAGTACTCGAGGTCGGTCAGGTCGCCGGCGAGCGCGACACCGGCGTTGTTGACGACCACGTTGACCCGACCGAAGTCCTGGACGACGTTGAGGGCGTAGCGCGCGAAGGCGTCGCGGTCGGCGACGTCGAGGCGGTCGCTGCGCACCTTGCGGGCGCCGGTCGCGGTGACCAGGGAGACGGTCTCGGCCAGGCCGGCTTCGTCGACGTCGGAGAGCGCGAGCAGCGAGCCCCGCTCGGCGAAGTTGAGCGCCAGGGCGCGACCGATGCCGGAGCCGGCGCCGGTGATGACGACGACCTTGTCCTTGAGGGACTTCATGTGGTTGCTGCCTCTCGGGTGTTCGTGACGGGTGAGACGGGCTGGCTGGGCCGGCTGGGCTCGCTGGACTGAACGGAGGCCGACACGGTGTAGGCGCCGGGGTCGAACGATGCGGTCTCGCCGCGGAACGCGAAGGTGGTGCGTGGCCACAGCGTGGTGTTGTTGCCGTGCTTGTCGAGGTACCAGCTCGCGCAGCCGCCGGTGCTCCAGACGGTGCGCTTCATGCGGCGCTGGATCTCGGCCGACCAGGCCCGCTCGGCGCTCTCGGTGACCTCGACCGCGCCGTAGCCGTCGCGACGCATCGTGCGCACGGCGTCGACGATGTAGCTGATCTGCGACTCGATCATGAAGACCATGCTCGAGTGGCCCAGGCCGGTGTTGGGGCCGACGATGAAGAAGAAGTTGGGGTAGTCGGCGACGGCGGTGCCCTTGTAGGCCGACATCCCGCTCTCGGACCACTTCTCCGAGAGCGGACGACCTGAGCGGCCGGTGATCTTCTCGGTGATCGGCAGCTCCGTGGTGTGGAAACCGGTGGCGATGATCAGCACGTCGACGTCGCGAGCGGTGCCGTCGGCGGTGACGATGCCGCTCGGGGTGATCTCGCTGATCGAGTCGGTGACGAGATCGCAGTTGTCGGCGGCCAGCGCGGGGTAGTAGGTGTTGGAGATCAGGATCCGCTTGCAGCCGATCTGGTAGTCGGGGGTCACCTTCGCCCGCAGCGCCGGGTCCTTGATGCCCTTGCCGATGTTGGCGACCGCCATCTTCTGGGCGGGCAGCGCGAGCTTGGGTGCCAGGGTGAAGCCGGGCACGTAGCCCTCACGGGCCCAGTAGATCCCGGTGCGGTAGAGGCTCTGCAGCCCGGGCACCTTGGCCAGCGCGAGTCGCTCGAGCTTGCTGTAGGAGCGGTCGTTGCGCGGGATGACGTAGGGCGCGGTGCGCTGGTAGACGTCGAGGTGGGCGACCTTCTCCTGGATCGCGGGCACGATCTGGATCGAGGAGGCGCCGGTGCCGATGATGGCGACCCGCTTGCCGGTCAGGTCGGTGTCGTGGTCCCACTCGGCGGAGTGGAAGAGCTCGCCGCCGAAGGACTCGATGCCGTCGATGTCGGGCAGCTTGGGGGCCGAGAGGCCGCCGGCTCCGCTGATGACGGTGCGCGCCGAGTACGTCGCCCCGGTGGTGCGTACGGTCCACCGCTGGGCGCCGTCGTCCCACCGGGCGTCCTCGACCGCGGTGTCGAAGACGAAGCGATCAAGGGTGCCGGACTCGTCGGCGACCCGCTTGATGTAAGCGAGGATCTCCGGCTGGGGGGAGAACGACATCGACCAGTCGGGGTTGGGCGCGAAGGAGAACGAGTAGAGCTGGCTCGGGACGTCACAGGCGGCGCCGGGGTAGGTGTTGTCGCGCCAGGTGCCGCCGACCTCGCCCCCCCTCTCGATCACGACGAAGTCGCGCTCGCCGGCTTCCTGCAGCTTGATCGCCGCGCAGAGCCCGGCGAAGCCGGCTCCGATGACGAGGTGGTCGACACGGATCGAGGTCATGGACCGACGGTATTGCTCTTATTGAATGAATGTCAATAGAATGGGCCCCGTGACCGCCACCACACCGAAGCCTGCACCGCGGAGCCGCCTCAGTCCGGACCAGCGCCGACACCAGCTGTTGGACCTCGGCGTCCGGATGCTCGCGACCCGGTCGCTCGACGAGCTCTCGATCGACCTCTTCGCCGAGGAAGCCGGTGTCTCCCGGGGTCTGCTCTACCACTACTTCGGCAACAAGCACGCCTTCCACGAGGCCGTCGTCCGGCGGGCTGCTGACGACCTGATCGCCCAGACGGCGCCGCCGGTCGACGGGGATCCGGTGCGCCGGCTGACCGTCTCGATGACGGCCTACCTGACCTACGTCGAGGACAACTTCGAGGGCTACTTGTCCTTGGTGAAGGGTGCTGCGGGCGGCAACGAGACGATGCGGGCGATCTACGACGAGGCTCGCTCGGCGCTGACCGACCGCATCTTCCGCGAGGACGCGCAGGCCCAGATCATCCCCGACACCCCCGCCACCCGCCTGGTCGTCCGGGGGTGGGCGGCGATGGCCGAGGAGCTGGTCCTGAGCTGGGTGCAGGAACCCGGTGAGGTGACGCGCGACGAGCTCCTGGCGATCATGGTCGCCTCGCTGCCGGCATTGGTCGCCACGCTGGCCTGACCGGCCCGTTGACCACCAGGAGCACCGGGGTGCGCAGCCCCCATGGCTACCCACCCCGGTGCTGATCCGTGGGAACGCCCGATGTCAGGCGTGAGGTGCTCCGTCAGCGGCGATGCGGCTTGACGAAGCGGCTGGTCACCGGCTTGGAGTTCGGTCCGTTCGCAGAGCGAGCCGTCACCGTGAAGCGGTACTTGTGACGAGGAGAGAGCTTCGCGACCTTCAGCGAGCGGGCTCCGGCGGGGCGCACGACGGTGCGGACCTGCTTCTTGCCGCGGAAGACGCGCACCTGCCAGGTGGCCTTCGCGGCCTTGAGGTCGGAACGCTTGCCGTCGAGCTTCCACTTGACCAGCGCGCCGCGGTTGCGGGGGGCCGCCTTCACGGCCTCGACGGCCACCGTGGCGGGCGACGTCGTACCGGGCTCGGTGACCTCGGATGCATCGACCGGCGAGCCGGAGAGGGTGAGGGCGACGAGCTGGCTGCCGAGGGGGATGGTGATGCTCGAGGCCGCGCCGACGGTGAGCGGCTCGGCTCCGGAGTTGGGCTGGTTCACCTTGTAGCTGCGGGGCTGCGGGAGGGAGACGGTGACCGAGTCGGAGTCGACGGCCATGCGGGACCGCGACCCCGGCGACCAGATCGACACGTCGCGCCACAGGAGCAGGACGAACGTGCCGTCGCTGCGCTGGGTCAGCAGCTGACGCAGCTCGCTGCCGACACCGGAGGTCGAGTACGACAGCGAGCCGGGGGTGAAGGCTTCCTCGGTGTCGTTGAGGAGGGAGATCATGTTCTTCATCGCGCGGAACTGCGGCTTGGCGGATCCGTCGGCGCGCAGCATGCCGAAGCTGGCTTCCTGGTCGGACGCGCTGCTGTCGGAGGCGCCGTCGAACAGCTCGTAGGTGTAGAGGCGGTCGGTGCCGGCCAGGACGTGCTCGGCGAGCATCCGGGGGAGGTACGTCGCGGAGACGGCCTCGCTGACCGGGTGGTGGCCGCCGGTCGTGTTGACCGCGTTGTGGTAGCCGGCCTCGGTCACGTAGGAGAGGTCGGTGCCGGCCTGGTTCTTGCTGGCAGCGAGGTAGTCGTCGATCTCGACACTCGGGTTGCGCCCGCCGGGGTAGAGGTGGCTGTTGGCGATGTCGGCGACGCCGGTCTGGCGGCCGACCTTGTCGATGCTCTCGCGCCAGGCCATGGCGGGCGCGATCACCGGGAGGTGGCGGGTGGCGGGGTTGGCCTTGGCGGCCTTGTAGAGCTCGGCCTGGAAGCTGCGCAGCCCGTCGACCCAGTTGCTGGGGCCGAAGTTGTCCCACTCGTTGGGACCCTCGATGGCCTCGACCGAGCCGAGCAGCTTGCGGGCGACGGTGTCGACGTACTGCGCCGGAGCCTGTCCGCGCGACGGGTTGCCCATGATCAGGTCGTACTTCACGCCGGCGCCCTGGGAGATGGCATTGATCGCGTCGTAGGACTCAGGGGTGTTGTTCCACAGGTCGTCGCGCACGTGCTCGACGCCGAGGTCGTTGAGCGCCCTGATGACCCGCGCGGTGTCGCCGTAGGGCGAGTCCCAGTAGGAGGAGTGGATGCCGATGCCGTAGGCGTCGACGACCTGCTCGGAACGGCGGGCCGTCACGGAGGTGAAGTCACCGGCACGAGCGGACGTCGTGGCCGACGCGGCGACCGGTGCCGCGGAGGCGGTGTTGGCCGGCGCCGAGATGACGACCAGCGAGGCGACGACCGAGGAGACCATCGCCGAGCGGACCAGGACCCGAAGACGTGCGGGGTCGGTGGAAATAGCAGAAAAAGGGAGGGGGGGAGTGAACACGAGGAGTCCTCGAAGGTGGGGGGAGGGGGATCGCGCGATGACGCTGATGGAGCGGGGGGTGATGCTTCGACACCGGGGGGAGGTGCCGTGGTGCTGGGGCGTGCGGGTTCTACGGGGGATATTGCAGGGGATGTTGCGGGGGAACCGTGATCAACGGGGGGAAGATCACGAGGACTGCTGGACTGCGCCAGCTCCGGTCCTTGCTCGGCAGTGTAAGCAGTGCGGCACCACCCTGTCTGTACTCCCGCGGATCTTTTGCCATTGCTAGCTGAGGTCGTAGAGCGTCACGCCGTCGACGACGGTGGCTACGAAGGTCGCCTCGACCCATGCCGCGATCTCCGACGTGGTCTCGCTGGTGCCTCCCCGGCCCCCGCCACCCCCGCCACCGCCGAGGCCGCCGCCGCCGCTGATGAAGTAGTGGATCTGGCCGTCCGCGACGTACTCCTGGAACTGCGTGAGGGTCGGGCTCGGATCGCTGCCGTTGAACCCACCGATCGGCATCACCGACTCACCCGTGGCGAGCTGGAAGCCGGCCGCCGAGTTGGAGCCGACGGCGGCAGCCACCCAGGTGTAGGTGTCGGCATCGGCCAGCAGGAGGGCGGTCACGGCGTCGGTGGAGGAGCTGCCTTCGAGCAGCCCGCCGACCCCAGCGCCACCGGCCCCACCGGCCGCGCCTGCCCCGCCGCCGCCACCGCCACCGGCTCGGCCGCCGGTGTCGGGCCCGGCAGTCGGGATGGAACCCGAGTGGGTGGTCGCCGCGGTCTCCAGGGCGTACGCCGTCGGCCCGGCCAGGGCGGCCACCAGCGCGGTCAGCGCGACCACCGTCGCGAGGCGGCGCGGCAGGTGCTGGACGCCGACGATCAGCAGCGCGGCCGCGAAGCCGAACGTCGCCACGACGTAGCCCAGCCAGGGCGCGAAGTCCGCGGTGCGGTCGAGGAGCAGGAAGGCCAGCGCGGTCGTCAACGCAACCGCGGTCCCCAGGAGGGCCGTGGCGACGATCGACTCACGCCGTTGCCACAGCTGCCACGCGCCGAGCGCCACCAGGCCGCCGATGGCGGGAGCGAGGGCGACGGTGTAGTAGGCGTGGTAGATGCCGGCCATGAAGCTGAACGTGATGGCCGTGACCACCAGCCAGCCCAGCAGGAGCGTGGTGAGGGCGCGCACCATCCGTGACCCGCACCACAGGGCGCCGCCGGCGAGGAGCAGGGCGGCCGGGAGGAGCCACGCGATCTGACCGCCGTTGTCGGAGCCGAGGAGACGCAGCAGCCCGGTCGAGCCCCAGCCGTTCCCGCCTCCCACCGAGCCGACCTCGTCGCCGGTCAGCCGGCCGAAGCCGTTGTAGCCGAAGGTGAGCTCGAGGAAGTCGTTGGTCTGCGACCCGCCGATGTAGGGCCGCGACGACGCCGGCCACAGCTCGACGATCGCCACCCACCAGCCCGCTGCGGCCAGCATCGCGCCGAAGGCGGCGAGGAGGTGCCCGATCCGGGTG
Organism: uncultured Actinomycetota bacterium; assembly: GCA_963761285.1. Lineage (GTDB taxonomy): Bacteria > Actinomycetota > Actinomycetes > Propionibacteriales > Nocardioidaceae > Nocardioides. The sequence continues at coordinate 162,728 of CAVXGJ010000008.1, forward strand.
CGCCACGGCACGGCCGCGAAGGCGGCGTAGGTCACGGCCAGGGCGGGCAGCACGAGGAAGGCCTGCAGGGTCTTGGTGAGAAAGGCGAGCCCGATGAAGGCTCCGCCGAGGAGCAACCACCGCAGCGCCCGCGGCGACTCCAGCGCCCGTACGACGGCGTACGTCGCCGCCATGATGAGCAGGGTGAGCAGCGCGTCGGGGTTGTTGAAGCGGAACACCAGCACCGCGACGGGGGTGACGGCCAGGGTCGCCCCGGCGATCAGCCCTGCCCAGCCGGAGCCGGTGGCGCGACGCACGGTGGCGTGCAGCAGGGCGACGGTGCCGACGCCCATGAGCGCCTGCGGCACGAGGATGCTCCAGCCCGAGAGCCCGAAGAGCCGCACCGACAGGGCCATCGGCCAAACCGACAGCGGTGGTTTGTCGACGGTGATCGAGCCGGCAGCATCGGAGGCGCCGAAGAAGAACGCCTTCCACGACTCCGAGCCGGCCTGGGCTGCGGCTGAGTAGAACGAGTTGGCGTAGCCGGAAGCGCCCAGCCCCCACAGGTAGAGCAGGGCGGTGCCGCCCAGCAGGACGACGTAGGCCACCCGCTGGCGATCGAGCGCCGCCCACTGCTGGGCCAGGGACGGACGGAGATCGGTCTCGACCAGCTCGGCGTCGAGGCCCCCGTCAGGACCGTTCTCGCAGTTGCGGGTCCGCGCGTCGATCAGCGTCATACAGGCGACGATGCCGGGTCGGGCTGGGTGATGGCCCAGCCCGACCTGTCCCTGACCTGTGTGTCCGTCCGCTGCCGAGTCGGCGACTATAGGCGCCGACTCGAGCCGAAATCTGTGCCGAGTCGGCGACTATAGTCGCCGACTCGACCCCAACGGTGTGGTGCGTGGTGCTGGTGGGGTCAGGCGCCGGAGACGACCTCGGCCAGCTGGTCGAGGCCCCAGGCGAGGTCCTCCTCGGAGATGACCAGCGGGGGCGCGAGGCGGATCGTGGAGCCGTGGGTGTCCTTGGCCAGGACGCCGCGGGCCATCAGCCGCTCGCAGACCTCGCGACCGGTGCCCACCGACGGGTCGATGTCGACACCGGCCCACAGGCCGCGCACCCGGACGGCGAGGACGCCGTGGCCGATCATCGCCTCGAGCCGCTGGGTCAGCATCGTGCTGAGGTCGGCGGCGCGCTGCTGGAACTCACCGGTGGCCAGCATGTCGACGACCGCGGTGCCGACGGCACAGGCGAGGGCATTGCCACCGAAGGTCGAGCCGTGCTGGCCGGGCTTGAGGACGCCGAGCACGTCGCGGTCGGCGACGATTGCCGAGACCGGCACGACGCCGCCGCCGAGGGCCTTGCCGAGCACGTAGATGTCCGGGACGACGTCCTCGTGGTCGCAGGCGAACGTCTTGCCCGTGCGACCGAGGCCGGCCTGGATCTCGTCGGCGGCGAAGAGCACGTTGTTGCGGGTGCAGGCCTCGCGGATGCCACGCAGGTAACCCTCGGGCGGGATCACGACGCCACCCTCGCCCTGGATGGGCTCGATCAGGACCGCGACGGTGGTGTCGTCGATCGCTGCCTCGAGCGCGGCGAGGTCGCCGTAGGGCACGGTCACGAAACCGGGAGCGAACGGCCCGAAGTCGGCGCGCGCCTCCTCGTCGTCGGAGAACCCCACGATGGTGGTGGTGCGGCCGTGGAAGTTGCCACTGGCCACGATGATCGTCGCCTGGTCGTGGGGCACGCCCTTGACCTGGTAGCCCCACTTGCGAGCCACCTTGATCGCGGTCTCGACGGCCTCGGCACCGGTGTTCATCGGCAGCACGAGGTCCTTGCCGCACAGGTCGCCGAGCTTGGCGGTGAAGTCGGCGAACTGGTCGTGCACGAACGCGCGGCTGGTCAGCGTCAGCTTGTCGAGCTGGGCGTGGGCGGTCGCGATGAGGTGCGGGTGGGAGTGGCCGAAGTTGAGCGCGGAGTAGCCGGCCAGGAGGTCGAGGAAGCGGGTCCCGTCGACATCGGTCATCCAGGCGCCCTCGGCGTGGGCGACCACGACCGGCAGGGGGTGGTAGTTGTGAGCGGTGCGGGCCTCGGCCCGGCCGAACTCGGTGACGGCGTTGGTGCTCACGGACTCGGTGACGGTCATGCGGATCACGCTCCTCTCGGGTCAGAGGCCCACGGTAGCGAGCCGCCCCCAGATTGTCAGACAACCTGGGGCAAGGCCATTCGCGGACTCACCCCAGGCGTACGACGATGAGGGTGTCGCCGGGCGCGCTGGTCAGGGTGACCGTGCCGCCGTGTGCCGAGACGATGGCCTGGACGAGCGCCAGTCCGAGCCCGACCCCGCCCTCGCGGTGTCGCCCGGCGTCAGCGCGCACGAATCGTTCGAAGGCGTGCGGGGCCAGCTCGGGCGGGAAGCCGGGCCCGTCGTCGTGCACCGAGAAGCCGTCGGCCCGGACGCTGACGGTCACCGTCGTCCCGGGAGGGGTGTACTTGCGGGCGTTGGTGAGCAGGTTGGTCACGACCTGGTGCAGGCGCAGGGCGTCGCCGGGCACCTCCACGGCGTCCTCCGGCAGGTCGAGGCGCCAGTGGTGCTCCGGCGACAGCACCCGGGCGTCGGAGACCGCCTCGACGAGCAGTCGGGTGAGGTCGACGTCCTCGCGCTCCAACGGGCGACCGGAGTCGAGCCGGGCGAGCAGCAGCAGGTCCTCGACCAGCGCCGTCATCCGCGCCGACTCCTCCTCGACCTTCGCCAGCGCGAGCGCACCGGCCGCGGCGTCCTCAGGGCGCCGTCGGGCCAGCTCGGTGTAGCCCGCGATCGTGGTCAGCGGGGTCCGCAGCTCGTGGGAGGCGTCGGCGACGAACTGGCGCACCCGCTGCTCGCTGACGTGGCGGGCATCGAGGGAGCCCTCGACGTGGGCCAGGAGCGTGTTGAGGGCCGCGCCCACCCGGCCGACCTCGGTCCGCTCGTCGGTGAGGTGCGCCGGCACCCGCTCGGTGACGCCGATCGAGCCCGAGTCCAGTGGCAGGCCGGCCACGACATGGGCGGTCTCGGCGACCTCCCTGAGCGGCCGCAGCTGACGGCGTACGACGGTGCGACCGGCGAGGGCGGCGAGAAGTGCACCGAGCGCGATCAGCACGGCCTCCGTCGTCACCAGCGTCCCCACGACGTCGTCGATGTCGTTGGTGGGCAGCCCGGCGGCGACCTTGACGCCGAGGACCGGCAGCCGGCCGACGGCGATGCGGTAGGTGCCGAGCCCGGGCAGGTCGACCTCGCGAGCTCGACCGTCGGCGGGCAGGTCGTCGATCAGGGCCAGCGCGGCGTCGGAGACGACCTGCGAGCTCGGGTTGCCGCCGCTGCCCTGCGTGAGGACCGCCCCGCTGGGCTCGGTCTCGTCGTCGGTGGACTCAGGAAAGAACGCGGTCAGCGTGCCGACGGACTGACCGCGGCCAGGGTCCTCGTCGGCGCGGAGCCCGCCGCCGGCCCGGGGGAGCTCCGGGTCGCCGAGCCGCCCCGCTCCCGGCCCGGTGATCGGGTTGCCGGCCACGCGCTGAGCCCGCAGCAACGAGGCGTCGACCTCCCTGTCGAGCTGGTCACCGAGGAAGGAACGGACGGTGAGGGCGGTGGCGGCCCCGATGAGCACGGAGATGAGGAGCACCAGGGTGACCGCGGTGATCACCAGTCGCGAGGTCAGCGAGGCGAAGCGGCTCACGGCGTGGCAGGTTTCAGCACGTAGCCGGCGCCCCGCATCGTGTGGATCATCGGGTCCCGCCCGGCATCGACCTTCTTGCGCAGGTAGGAGATGTAGAGCTCGACGACGTTGGCCTGGCCGCCGAAGTCGTAGTTCCAGACCCGGTCGAGGATCTGGGCCTTGCTCAGCACCCGCTTGGGGTTGCGCATCAGGAAGCGCAGCAGCTCGAACTCGGTCGCGGTCAAGGTGATCTCCTCGCCGTCGCGGACCACCTCGTGGCTGTCCTCGTCGAGGGTGAGGTCGCCGACCGTGAGCACCGACGAGGTGGCGGCCTGCTGGGCGCCCGAGCGTCGCATCAGGGCACGCAGTCGAGCAACGACCTCCTCGAGGGAGAACGGCTTGGTGACGTAGTCGTCGCCGCCGGCGGTGAGGCCGGCGATCCGGTCCTCCATGGCGTCGCGAGCGGTCAGGAAGAGCACCGGCACGGTGGCGTCGGTGGCGCGCATCCGACGCAGCACCTCCAGCCCGTCGAAGTCGGGCAGCATCATGTCGAGCACGACGGCATCGGGCTGCAGGTCCTTGGCGGCGGCGACCGCCTTGCTGCCGGTGTGGGCGGTCTCGACGGTCCAGCCCTCGTAGCGCAACGCCATCGAGATCAGCTCGGCGATGTTGGTCTCGTCGTCGACGACGAGGACGCGCACCGGGGTGCCGTCGGGGCGTAGCAGGGCAGGAGGGGCGGTGGTCATGACCCCACTGTGCCCAGGCTGTCTGTGTGTTTCCTGTGGGCGCGCTGGCAAGGTCCTCATGACCTCAAGATCCATCAGCCGATGCACGGCGACGACACAGGTCAGGCACAGCCGCGCCGGTGAGGGTGGTCGGCATGGATGAGAACCCCGAGACCCAGCCGATCGCCGGCGGCACGCCTGCCACCCCGGAGCAGCCCGACGCGGGGGCGCTGACGCCCCCGGCGGCCCCGCCGCCTCCGGCGCCGGCGACCCCCCTCGTCGCAGAGTCCGGTACGCCGGGCGAGTCCGCGGGCGGGACCGGCACGGGCCTGAGTGGCCTGAGTGGCTTGCGCGGTCGGGTGCTCGGGCTGCGTGCCGTGGCCGCGGTGGCGGTTGCCTCCCTGGTGCTGGGCGGGCTGGGCGGCACCGCGCTCGGCGCGCTGTCCGACGACGGCGACACCGACCAGCAGGGACCCGGCACCACTCAGTTCGTCCCGGGGCAGGACGGTCAGGACGGGCAACCGGGACGGGACGGGCAGCTGCGCGGAGGGCGTGGCCAGTTCCAGGACGGCCAGCTCAGGACGGCCAGCTTCAGGACGGCCAGGGCCCCTTCGGCCAGTTGCCGCCGGGAACAGCGCCGGATGCAGACGTGGCGCCCGACGCGGGAGCCGATGACACCCAGAGCGGGACGACCACCTGAGAAGGTCGGTTGGCTCGGGGCTGCTGAAGAGGCAAGGGAGGCGTGACTTACGCTGAGCCGCCCCGCTCCGGGGGCCCTTCTCGGAAAGCCTGATCTGTGAACCTCCGTGTGCTCGCCGCCGCCCTCGCTCTCTCGCTGTCGGCTCCGCCCGCGGTGCTTGCGCTGTCCGATCCCGCCCGAGCTGCTGAGAGCATCAGCGTGACCTGGCCGGACCTGACGTCCTTCAACCCGGACGTGCGCGACTACACCTTCGAGGTCAGCTACTCCGGCAGCCAGCAGCTCTACGCGTGGTTCACCGTGTACGGCGAGGACACGAGGGTCCCGATCCCCAGCGTGGGTGAGGTGGACATGACCTTCGCCCCGAACGACGACGGCCGGAAAGGGCCTGTCCTGGTCGGACCCTGTGACCCCGGAGCTGCCTGCACGGTGCTGGCGACCTCACCGGAGGTGACCGTGGTCCGGAGGGCCCAGCTCTTCTGGGTGCGTCCGAGCGGTCGGACGCCGGTGCTCAGCCCCCAGCAGACCGAGCTGCGTCTGCAGACGTTCCCGCGCGACCTGGACCTGACTGCCGCCTACTCGGTGGAGCGCGGTGGCGTGGTGGTGGCCGACGGGACCCTCCCCGTCGTCCGTGACGGCGAGCAGGACTTCCTCTCGTTGGCTGAAGTGGTGCCCGCCTTCACGAAGGCCGGGGACCACCGGTTCTACGTGACCCTGAGCGGCGAGTCGCCCGACTACGGTCAGCTGAGCAGCGGTCGCTACGGCATGACGTTCGAGTGGGACGACACCGTGAAAATGGACCCGAGGCTCGATCAACCGGTCCTCTACCCGGTCAAGGACGGCTACCGGGACGTCGCAACGCTGCGAGTGGGCAGCGAAGACCTGCGAGAACTGATCGTCGAGGTGCTCAACGACGAGGGCGACGTCGTCAAGCGGTCCTACGGTCCGCGTCCGGTGGCCGGGGGTGGCGAGATCGTGAGGTTCGATGGTCGAGCAGATGGCGCGCTGCTGCCCGCGGGCGCCTACACCTGGCAGCTGCAGGCCACCGACCTCGTCGGCAACACCACCCTCGTCCACGTGCCGTTCAGCCTGTCGCACCGATCTGTGCGCACCCAGGAGTGGTCGAAGACGTTCCGCGCTGCCTCGACGGTCGTCGACACCGGGGTCGGATCGTGCTCGCAGTTGAAGAAGGGCCGCAAGGGACGCCTGGGCTACTACTCCCAGACTTCCTGCGCCCGCGCAGACGACAGCACCGTCATCACCCTCAACCGCGCCTACGTCCCGCAGTCCTTCACCGGAAACTGGAGTCGACTGCGAGTGACGACCACCGGAGGCGGCGCGACGGGGCGCGGGGACTACCTCGTGGTCTACAACCGCGACACCTCCGGCAAGGACCAGCACCGTCTCGAGCTCGACTCACGCCGCGGACGGCACCGCGGAGACCTGATCGCCAAGAACGTCAAGCGCTACATCCACAACGCCGACGGCGCCGGCAGGCCCTACGTCCTGTGGGTGGCCGGGCTCACCAACGGCAGCCGGTACGACGTGAACAGCTTCACCGTTGAGGTGTCGCACACAGTCCTGCGCTGACCCGAGCGCTCGAGTCAGTGGGCGAGCATCTCCTGCACGGCCAGTGATGCGAACACCATCGCCGAGCCGAGCGGTGCACCCGGCCCGGGATAGACGGGGCCGAACATCGATGCGGTCGAGTTGCTGGCGGCGTACAGCCCCGCGATGGGTGAGCCGTCTGCCCGCAGCACCCGTCCGGCTGCGTCGGTGACCAGGCCGCCCTTGGTGCCGAGGTCGGACAGCACGAACCTCGCCGCGAGGTAGGGCGGCTGGTCGACCGGCGTGAGGGCCTTGTTGGGGCCCTCGCCGCCGGTGAAGAAGGTGTCGTACTCGTCGGCGCCACGACCGAAGTCCTCATCCACGCCGCTTGTGCAGAAGCCGTTGAAGCGCTCGACCGTGGCCTCGAGGGCGTCAACGGGGAGCCCGGTCGCCTCCGCCAGACCGGCGAGGGTGTCGGCCTGCACCCAGGTGCCGGCCGCGAGGTGCTCGGCAGGGTCGCCCTCGGGCATCGCGATGCCCGGCAGCCGCCCGCCCTCGCGGGAGTCGAAGACGAACCATGACGGCACCCGCACCGGCTCGTCGGCGCCCGCCGCCGCCATCGCCCGGCCGAACCGGTCGTAGGGCAACGACTCGTTGGCGTAGCGCGAGGCGGAGGCGTCGAGCATCACGCCACTGCGGAAGCCGAGGGTGAACGAGCCACCGCCGTCGGGCTGCTCGAGCCCGGGGCAGAACCACCCCAGGGCGCTGAAGTCGGTCGCCGCACCGATTGCCACGGCCGCTGCCATCGGCTCGCCGAGGTTGGCGCCGCGAGGGGCCATGCTCCACGCCACCTCACCCGGTACGTCGTGCTCGGCGCGCAGGGTGGCGTTCCCCTCGAAGCCTCCGGCCGCGATCAGCACCCCGCGGGTGGCACGCAGCTCGACGGGGCCGCCGTCCGGCGTGGCGCAGCGCACCCCGACGACCTCGTCGTCCTCGACGACCAGCTCGGTCATGGTGTGGCGCGTCAGCACCGTGCCGCCCTCGCGCAGCACGATCAGCGCCAGCCGGGCAATGAGCGCCTGGCCACCGGTGAGGGTCCGCCGGCCCGGAGCGCCGATCCGGTCGAGCTCGACCGGGGGCCGGACCAGCGCGGCCACCGGCGGCGGCAACGCGTCGCGCTTGATGCTCACCGGCTGGATCGAGCGACCCATCGGCACCCGGCCGGGAGCGTCGTAGTACTCCGGGAAGGGCAGCCACTCGAACTCGAGGTCCGGGTCGCTCTCGAGCTCGGCGACCAGGTCGGGGGCGTGGGCGAGGAAGGCCTCGAGCTTGGCCGCCACCGCGGGAGAGTGCACGTCGTCGAGGATCGCGGTCAGGTAGTCGCGCGCACCCTCGGTGGAGTCGGGCAGGCCGGCGCGCTGCTGCACCTGGCTGCCCGGGAGCCAGCAGGCGCCGCCGGAGTAGGCGGACGTGCCGCCCAGGAGGTCGGTCTTCTCGACCACGGCGACGGAGAGTCCGGCCCTGACCGCGAGGGCTGCGCCGGTGAGGGCGCCGCCGCCGGATCCGACCACGATGACGTCGTACTGCTGGGGGCTCATCGGCCGATCGTCCAACTAGAACGTGTTCTAGCGCAAGGCGGGCGACGAAAGAGTTCGACGCGACCGGCAGAATGGGTCACGCCATGGCTTCCCCCACCCTCGAGATCACCTATCCGCCCGACCTCCCGGTCAGCCAGCGGCGCGACGACATCGCCGAGGCGATCCGCAACCACCAGGTCGTGATCGTGGCCGGCGAGACCGGCTCGGGCAAGACGACCCAGCTGCCGAAGATCTGTCTGGAGCTGGGCCGCGGGATGCGTCCTGAGGGAGCACGCAGCGGGGGACTGATCGGCCACACGCAACCGCGCCGGATCGCTGCCCGCTCGGTGGCCGAGCGGATCGCCGAGGAGCTCGGCACCCGGATCGGGGAGCCCGACAGCATCGTCGGCTACCAGGTGCGTTTCACCGACCGCACCACCCGCTCGGGCCGGGTCAAGCTGATGACCGACGGCATCCTGCTGGCCGAGCTGCAGCGCGACCGCCAGCTCTCGAAGTACGACACGATCATCATCGACGAGGCCCACGAGCGCAGCCTCAACATCGACTTCCTGCTCGGCTACCTCAAGCGGCTCCTGCCGAAGCGCCCCGACCTCAAGGTGATCGTCACCTCGGCGACCATCGACGTCCAACGGTTCGCCGAGCACTTCGCCGATGCCTCCGGCAAGCCCGCGCCGATCGTCGAGGTCTCGGGGCGGACCTTCCCGGTCGAGGTGCGCTACCGACCGCTCATAGCCCTTCGAGACGGCTCGTCCCTCGCCTCCTCAGGAACCGGCGACAAGGATGAGGACGGGGACCTCTTGGTCCGCGACCAGACCGAGGCGATCGTCGAGGCGGTCAAGGAGCTCTCGGCCGAGGGCCCGGGCGACATCCTGGTCTTCCTGCCGGGCGAGCGCGAGATCCGCGACACCGCCGACGCGCTGGCACCGCTGGCCGAGGCCAAGGGTGGCCGGGGCGGGGTCGAGATCGTCCCGCTCTACTCGCGGCTCTCCTCGGCCGAGCAGCACCGGGTCTTCTCGCCCAAGCCGGGCAACGCCTCGCGCCGCGTCGTGCTCGCCACCAACGTCGCCGAGACCTCGCTGACCGTCCCCGGCATCCGGTACGTCGTCGACTCCGGCGTCGCGCGCATCTCGCGCTACTCGGTGCGCACCAAGGTGCAGCGGCTGCCCATCGAGCCGATCAGCCAGGCCTCGGCCAACCAGCGCTCGGGCCGCTGCGGGCGCGTCGCGGCCGGGATCGCGATCCGCCTCTACGCCGAGGAGGACTTCGAGGGGCGTCCGGAGTTCACCGACCCGGAGATCCTGCGCACCAACCTCGCCTCGGTCATCCTGCAGATGGCGTCGCTGAGCCTCGGCGACATCGCCCGCTTCCCCTTCGTCGAGCCACCCGACAAGCGCAACGTGCAGGCCGGCATCCAGCTGCTGGAGGAGCTCGGGGCCGTCTCGACGTCGCTGCTCCCGGACGTTGTGGCCCCTGCAGGGCGCGATCGAGGGCCAGAACGTCAGGGACCATCGCGTCGCGGCGGCCGCCGGGGCGGCTCCCGGCCGAAGGTCGACGGTCCCCAGCTCACCCAGGTCGGTCGCCGGCTCGCGCGGCTGCCGATGGACCCGCGTCTGGCGCGGATGATCATCGAGGCCGAGCGGCTCGGCTGTGTGCGCGAGGTGATCGTGATCGCCGCCGCGCTCTCGTTGCAGGACCCGCGCGAGCGACCTACCGAGCAGCGGGCGCAGGCCGACCAGCAGCACGCCCGCTTCAAGGCCGAGGGCTCCGACTTCCTCACCTGGCTCAACCTGTGGCGCTACCTGCGCGAGCAGCAGAAGGAGCTCAGCAGCAGTGCGTTCCGGCGGCTGTGCAAGAAGGAGTACCTCAACTACCTGCGGGTGCGCGAGTGGCAGGACTTCGAGTCCCAGCTGCGGCAGGTCTGCAAGGAGATGAAGCTCGAGATCGGCCGACCCGCCGACCTGCCCGATGCCGACGGCATCCACCAGGCGTTGCTGAGCGGGCTGCTCAGCCACGTCGGACTGCTGGAGGAGCGCGAGAAGGACGCCCGCGGCGGTCAGGGGCGGCGGCCGATGCGCGAGTACCTCGGCGCCCGCGGCGCCAAGTTCGCCCTCTTCCCGGGCAGCGGCCTGGCCAAGCAGCCCCCGGCCTTCGTCATGGCCGGCGAGCTCGTCGAGACCAGCCGCCTCTTCGCCCGGCAGAACGCCGCGATCAAGCCCGAGTGGGCCGAGACGATCGGCGCCCACCTGGTCAAGCGCACCTACTCCGAGCCGCACTGGTCGAAGAAGCGCGCCTCGGTGATGGCCCACGAACGCGTGCTGCTGTACGGCGTCCCGCTGGTCGCCGACCGACTGATCTCCTTCGGCAAGGTCGACCGGGCCTTCAGCCGGGAGCTCTTCATCCGCCATGCGCTCGTGTATGGCGAGTGGTCGACGCGGCAGGCGTTCTTCACCCGCAACCTCGCGCTCCTCGAGGAGGCCGCCGAGCTCGAGCACCGGGCCCGACGGCGCGACATCGTCGTCGACGAGCACACCCTCTTCGACTTCTACGATGCTCGCGTCGGGGCCGAGGTGGTCAGCGGCGCGCACTTCGACACCTGGTGGAAGAAGGCGCGGGCGCAGCAGCCGGACCTGCTCACCTTCGACCTCGACATGCTCACTCACGACACCGCGGCACCGGTGGCCGAGACCGACTACCCGACGACCTGGCAGGGCACTGCCGAGGGCCTGACCTTCGGCATCAGCTATCACTTCGAGCCGGGCTCCGACGACGACGGCCTCACCATCGACGTGCCGGTGGCCACGCTCAACCAGGTCGGCGACGATGACTTCTCCTGGAACGTCCCCGGCCTGCGCCACGAGCTCGTCACGGCGCTGATCCGGAGCCTGGCGAAGCCGCTCCGGGTCGCGCTGGTGCCGGCGCCCGACCGGGCACGCGATTTCCTGGCCGCCACCCCGGCCGGCCAGGAGCCGCTGCTCGACGCCCTCGAGCGCTGGTGCCGAGCGACCACCGGGGTGGTGGTGCCGCGCGAGGCGTGGGACTGGTCGAAGGTCGCTCCCCACCTGCGCCCGACCTACCGGGTCGTCGACGACGGCGGCGCCGAGCAGGCGCGGGGCAAGGACCTCGAGGCGCTCAAGGCGCCGCTGCGCCCGCAGTTCGCCCAGGCGCTCGCCGAGGTCGCCGACGGCTCGGGCCTGGCTCGCACCGGCGAGACCACCTGGGTGTTCGGCACCCTGGACCCCTCGATCACCCAGCGCCGCGCCGGTCACGAGGTCACCGCGCACCCCGCGCTCGTCGACGAGGGCGCCACGGTCGGGCTCGAGGTCGTCGGCTCCGCGGAGGAGGCTGCGGCCCTGCACCGGCTCGGCGTACGTCGCCTGCTCACCCACGCAGTCGCCGACCCGCGTCTCGAGGGGCTGAGCGAGCGCGAGGGCGGACTCACCCAGCGCGACAAGCTCGCCCTGGTCGTCACGCCCTACGCCGGCGTCGGCGACCTGCTGGCCGATTGCCGACTGGCCGTCCTCGGTGACCTCGTCGACGCGCGGCCAGAGGTGCGTGACGAGGCGTCCTTCGAGGCCCTCGTCGGTGCGGCCGAGCGCGACCACGCGGCCGCCGTACGCGCCACGGTCAACGACGTCATCGCGGTCCTCGAGCGGTGGCGTGCCGCCGACAAGGCGCTGGGCGGACGCGCCGAGATGATCCAGCTCCCTGCCCTCACCGACATGAAGGCGCAGCTGGCGCGCTTGGTCAGCGACGGCTTCGTGGGGGAGGCCGGAGCCGCGCGGCTGCGCCGGTTCCCGATCTACCTGAAGGCGCTCGAGCAGCGTCGCGCCAAGCTCGACGAGGGCGGCGGCGCGATCCACCGCGACCGGCTCCTCCACGACCAGATCGCCCAGCTCCAGGAGGCCTACCTCCACCGACTCGAAGCGTTGCCGCCCGGCCGCCCGCCCAGCGAGGCGCTGCGACGGGTGCGCTGGATGCTGGAGGAGTTCCGGGTCTCGCTGTGGGCCCAACAGCTCGGCACCGACGGCCCCGTCAGCGACCAACGCATCCGAAAGGCCCTCGACAGCCCCGGAGGCTGAGCAATCACGGAGGCTGAGCAGCGAGCGCAAGCGAGCGTCGACGAAGCCCGGTGAGGTGGGCGTCGGCGGTGGGGACGGTCGGTGTGCGGCTGGCGGGGGCTTCGTCGACGGGCTCGCCCAGGGGCTCGCCCTGCTCAGCCTCCGGTGCGCGCCAGCGAGCTACCGGGAGGCTGAGCAGCGAGCGCTAGCGAGCGTCGACGAAGCCCGGTGAGGTGGGCGTCGGCGGTGGGGACGGTCGGCGTGCGGCTTGCGGGGGCTTCGTCGACGGGCTCGCCCAGGGGCTCGCCCTGCTCAGCCTCCGGTGCGCCCAGCGAGCCACCTGGAGGCTGAGCAGCGAGCGCTAGCGAGCGTCGACGAAGCCCGCGCGCCCCGGAGGCTGAGCAGCGAGCGCTAGCGAGCGTCGACGAAGCCCGGTGAGGTGGGCGCCGGCGGTGGGGACGGTCGGTGTGCGGCTTGCGGGGGCTTCGTCGACGGGCTCGCCCAGGGGCTCGCCCTGCTCAGCCTCCGGTGCGCCCAGGGGCTCGCCCTGCTCAGCCTCCGGTGCGCGCAGGGGCTCGCCCTGCTCAGCCTCCGGAGCAGCCGCGGGGTGCGTAGGGTCGAGGCGTGACCGACCGCCCCCACCACAAACCCCTCGCGCGCTGGGCCGACTACTTCGACGAGTTCGAGGGTGGGTCCGATCCAGCCTTGGTGAGCGAGGCGGCGGATCGTGCTGCGGTGCTGTTCGTCCGGGGTGCCCGCGACAGCGACGACGACGCCGTCGCCGACCGGTTGCTCCACCTCGCCGAGACCGAAGGCATCGAGACGATCGCGGACGTCTGGGCCGGTTCGCCGGCTGACTCGCTGGCCGGAAGCCTCTGGCGGCTCTACCTGCTGCGCACCTGGGTCCACGCGGACCCGCTCCGCGTCGCCCGGGAGTACGACGCCGGACGCTTGCGCGCCCAGGTGGCCGAGGTGGTGGCCGGGGTGGCAGACCCGCCGGGTCCCGCCGAGCTCCGGGCGATGGTCGACGAGGTCCTGCTGGGGATCGCGAGCCGCGACTACGCCGACGTACTCCTCCGCGCCGCGGCCTTCGCGCGGGTCGTCGCCACCGGCCGAGCCGTCCTGGCCGAGCCCAGTGACCTGGAGGTGCGGCGGATGCTGCTGCTGGCCGATCAGCTGGGCGCTGCGGCCGAGCTCGAGCTCGACGCTCGTCTTGCCTGAGGCGCCGTCGCGACCGGCGTACTACACTCACCAACGTCGAGCGCGACGGACTGCGGCAGCCCCGGGTCCCACAATAAGCCGCTACGAGCGGCCACGCGCCGTGAGGCGCTCCCGGTCCGCCGTGCTCGACACCAGGCCCTCCTGGGTAGGGTGATTCCCCCGGGACCCCTCCCGGAACGACTGGCTGATGTCTGGCCCAGAGGCCCCGAGAGGTGACGATGACGCGACGCGCCGGAGTCCTGCTGGGTTCCGCGGTGGCCCTGAGCCTGCTGCTCCCCGCCTGTTCCACCGACACCCCGGTCGATCCCGACCCCACCTCGCAGTCCCCGACGCCGACGCCGGTGAAGCTCGCCGAGCTGTCCTACGGCGTGTTCGGCACCGACGACGAGGTGGCGGCCTACCGCGCGGTCGTCGAGGCCTACAACGCCAAGGCGACCACCGTCGAGGTGACGTTGCGCAGCTGGCCGACCAGCGACGCCATGATGGCCGCGATCGCGCTGGGCGCCGAGGCCCCCGACATCTACCAGGTCACTCGCGGTCAGCTGGCCGACGTCATCGACGAGCAACGCAACGTCCCGTTGTTCTCGCTGCTCGAGGATCGCAACGTCAGCTACGGCGACAACTACCCGCTCGACACCATCGAGGCGTTCTCGCGCGGCAATGACCTGCAGTGCATGCCCTACGGCATCTCGCCGACGGTGATGTACGTCAACACCGACCTCGTCGAGTTCGACCGGATGCGCCTGCGTGGCCTCCCCGTGCCCGAGGACGGGTTGAGCGGCTGGGACCTCGAGGAGTTCGCGGCGGCGGTCGAGTTCGCGACCAGGACCCGGCTCAAGACGCGCGGCCTCACCATCGACCCGACCCTGGAGGGCCTTGCGCCCTACCTGTACTCCGGCGGCGGGACGCTGTTCGACAACGACAACGACCCCAAGTCCCTCGACCTCAGCAGCGACGACAACCAGGAGACCCTGGAGCAGGTCCTCGCCCTGGCGCGCAACCCGCTGACCACCCTCACCGACACCCAGCTCAAGCGGGCGACCCCGCTGGAGTGGTTCAAGCGCGGCCGCCTCGGTGTCCTCGCCGGAGACCGGTCGATCACCCCCGACCTACGCGAGGTGCCGGACCTCTCGTTCGACGTCATGTCGATGCCGAAGGTGGGCCGTGCGGCGACCACCGGCGACGTCACCGGCGTCTGCATCTCCCCGGGTGACAGCGTCCAGCGCGCCGCTGACTTCCTGGTGCACCTGATCTCGGCCGAGGGCTTCGCCCCGGTGGCCGAGGCCGGCTACGTGGTGCCCGCCAACACCTCGGTCGCCCGCTCCGCAGCCTTCCTCCAGCCCTTGCAGGAGCCGGCCAACGCGGGTGTCTTCAACGCCAGCGTGGACGTCATGGAGCTGTTGCCGCTGAAGACCGAGGACGCCGAGCTCAACGCCGCGGTCGGTCGCCTGGTGCAACGGCTGTTCGTCTCGACGCTGCCGCCGGACCTTCCGCTGGTGACCGCGCAGATCGACGTGATCTCCCGCCCGGTCCTCGACCCGACCTACGTGCTGGACCCGTCGGACATCCCGTCGCCGGTGGGGACACCGACGTTGCCGGTGCCGTCAGCGTCCTGACCCTCGGTCTCGACCTGCTCGGTCTCCACGGGCTCGGGCTCGTCTTCCGGTGCGGGTTCGGGTTCGGGCTCGCGCTCGGCCTCGAGGATCGCGGTCGTGATGATCGGGGCTGTCAGCGCCACCTGCCACGGCCTCGCACCAAGCTCGGCGAGCCGGTCGACCACGGCGTCGAGCAGGTCGCCGGAGTCGCGGGTCTCGGGCGGGGTCCACAGCACCCGGCGCAGGGTGTCGGGGGTGAGCAGGTTCTCGGTGGGGACCTGGCGCTGCTCGGAGAGCGCGGCCATCGCATCGCGCGCCCACTGCAGGCGGCGGCCGGCGACCGGGTCCTTCTCGGCCCACGCGCGCGGCACCGGCGGTCCGTCGCCGCGTGGTGAACGCGCCGGCAGGTCGTCCTCGTCGAGCTGAGCGGCTTCGGTGAGCGCCTCGATCCAGCGGCTCGAGTAGCGTTCGGCGCCCCGCCCGTGGAACCCCTTGGTGGACATCAGCGCGTTGCGGTCCTCCGGCTGGGCGACCGCGGCCGCGACCAGGGCGGCGTCCGGGATGATCCGTCCGGGGGTCACGTCGCGCTGGGAGGCGATCTCGTCGCGCGCCACCCAGAGGGCACGTACGGCGCCGAGCGCTCGGCGTCCGCGGACCCGATGCACGCCCGACGTACGGCGCCAGGCTTCCTGCCGCACGGGCGCGACGAAGCTGCGCAGCGCGTCGAACTCCTGGCGGGCCCACTCGGCCTTTCCGGTCTCCTCGAGCTCGGCCGCCAGCCGGTCGCGGAGCTCGACGAGCACCTCGACGTCGAGGGCGGCGTACTCGAGCCAGGACTGGGGGAGCGGACGCGTCGACCAGTCGGCCGCGGAGTGCTCCTTCTTCATCCGCCACCCCAGCAACGTCTCGACCAGGGTCGCCAGGCCGACGCGGGGGTAGCCCAGCAGCCGCCCGGCGAGCTCGGTGTCGAAGAGGGCGTCGGGGTAGAGGCCGATCTCGTTGAGGCAGGGAAGGTCCTGGGTCGCAGCGTGCAGGATCCACTCGGTGCCCTCGAGCACTTCCTGGAGCGGCGCCATCGACTCGAACGCGATCGGGTCGATCAGAGCGCTGCCGCTGCCGTTGCGGCGCAGCTGGAGCAGGTAGGCGCGGTTGGAGTAGCGGTAGCCGGAGGCGCGTTCGGCGTCGATCGCCACCGGTCCGGTGCCGGCGGCGAGACGGCGACAGACCTCGGCCAGCCCGGCCTCGGTCTCGGTGAGCTCGGGCAGCCCGTCGGCCAGGGTGAGGAGCTCGGCGAGCGGAGCCTCCTCCTGCTCGTCGGGCTCGGGTGCTGCGACGGCGGTGGGATCTGCGTCGCTCATGCGTAGGTGCCCCGCTGGCCGCGACGACTCGGCATGACCGACACCCCTTCGGGCACCGGTTCCAAGCCGGCAGCGGTGCAGAGCAGCTCACCCCAGGCCTCGACGTGGGGCGTGATGTCGAGGCCGTCCGGTCCTTCGGTGGGGGTCCACGAGGCTCGGATCTCGATCTGAGCGGTGCCGGTCTCCTCGAGCATCCCGCCGAAGCTCTCGGTGGCGACGCGGGTGACGGTGCCCGACTCGGCGACGTACTGGGCGCCGTGCCCCTCGAGGGCCTCGGTCAGCCAGGCCCAGCCGACCTGCGACAGCATCGGGTCGGTGACGAGGTCGAGCTCGATGTCGCACCGGACGTAGGCGACGCACCGGAACGTGCCGTCCCAGGCGTCGTTGCCGGCCGGGTCGTGGAGCAGGATCAGCCGGCCAGTGCCGACGTCGGTCTCGTCGACGGTGACATCGGCCGAGAGCGCAGCCGCGAACGGTGCGATGCGCTGCGGGGCAGGCATCTCCTCGCAGAAGACCTCAGGGCGCAGCGATGCGGAACGCAGCGCGACGACAGCGTCGCGGAACTCCACGGGCATCGAGCCCGGTCTCGAGCTCGCTTCATGACGCACGACCATGTCCTCACACTAGGTCGGGTCGCCGGATCCGCCATGCGAACACGCCGGAGGACCTGAGAGGCTTGGTCAGTGGCCGACATCGTGAATCCCGACCAGAGTGCCTTCCTGAAGGCTGCCCGAGGCGAGCCCGTGCCCCACACTCCGGTGTGGTTCATGCGCCAGGCGGGACGCTCCCTGCCGGAGTACCTCAAGCTGCGCGAGGGCGTCGGAATGCTCGAGTCGTGCATGGAGCCCGACCTCGTCGTCGAGATCACCATGCAGCCCGTACGCCGCTACGGCGTCGACGCCGCGATCTTCTTCTCCGACATCGTGCTGCCGCTCAAGGCGGTCGGCGTCGACCTGGACATCAAGCCCGGCATCGGCCCGGTCGTGGCCTCGCCGGTGACGTCGATGGCCGACGTCGAAGCGATTCCCGACCTCACCCCCGAGCACGTGCCGTTCATCACCGAGTCGGTGCAGCGCCTCGTCGCCGGGCTGGGCGGCACGCCGCTGATCGGTTTCGCCGGCGCGCCGTTCACGGTCGCGTCGTACCTCGTCGAGGGTGGACCGTCCAAGGAGCACGCGAAGACCAAGGCCATGATGTTCGGCGCGCCCGACGTGTGGGACGCGCTGATGCGCAAGATCGCCGGCATCGCGGCCTCCTACCTCGAGATCCAGGTCGCGGCGGGCGCCTCGGCCGTGCAGCTCTTCGACTCGTGGGCCGGTGCCCTCACCCCGGCCGACTACGAGGCCTTCGTCATGCCGCACTCCGCGCGCGTGCTCGCCCAGGTCGGCTCGCTCGGCGTCCCGCGGATCCACTTCGGCGTCGGCACCACCAACCTCCTCGGTCTGATGGGTGACGCCGGGGCCGACGTGGTGGGCGTCGACTGGCGTACGCCGCTCGCCTCGGCCATCCCGCTCGTCGGCGACCGGGTCGTGCAGGGCAACCTCGACCCGACCCTCGTCTTCGCCCCTACCGACGTGATGACCGCGCGCGCCGGCGAGATCATCGAGGCCGGTCGCGCGGCCCGCGGCCACATCTTCAACCTCGGCCACGGCGTCATCCCGTCGACGAATCCCGACCAGCTCGCCCGGCTCACCGAGTTCGTGCAGAGCTACCCGCTCGAGCCGCGCTAGCCGATCGATCCGTTGCGCAGGTCGCGAATCGGTGCCACCCACTGGCACCGATCCACGACCTGATCCTCGATCAGGGGCAGTCAGGGCAGCGAAGCGGCTCGTCGGTCCAGCCGCGCCGCTGCAGCAGCGTGGCGACCTTTGCGATCGTGGCGCACCCGCGGGTGAAGACCTGCCCGTAGCCCAGACGCACGGTGAGGCTCGCGGCATCGACCACCGTGTCCAGGTCACGCTCGAGGTCGGCATCACGCGCGCGGGCCGTGTCGTGAAAGGGACGTCCGTCGAGCTCGACGTCGACGCCGAACTCCTCGTAGGGGACGTCGCGGTAGTAGGTCCTGCCGCGCAGTGAGTCACGGCGTTGTCGGCGCGCGATCGGCAGCCCGTGCACTCGCTCCAGGCGGAGGTACTCCCGCTCGAGAACCGAGCACGCGCCGGACTCGAGGTCGCCGAGCAGCTCCAGCAGGAGGGTGCGGCCGGGCACCTGGAGGCGGCCGGCGAGACGCCCGGCAATGAGCAACGGCGTGGTCCGTCGGGTCTGGCACACGTCGGCGAGCACCCGGAACGATGCGGCCACGTCGCGGCGCGACGCGGCCACGTCGATGGCAGCATGCTCGATCCGGACCTGCGGTGGGAGCGCCGTGGGGTGGATGCGCTCGTCGAGCTGGGCCATCCGCCGCGCGCGGACGCCGGGCACCGGGGCGACCGTGCGGTGTGGAGCGATCGCCACCCGGATCGGTGCGCGGGGACTCGGGTCGGGCAGGGCTGACTCGTCGCACAGCGCGGCGCCAGGTCCGTGGTGGAGTACGCCGGCCCACGCGCGCTGGTCCCAGGTCAGGGGACCGGAGTGGTTGACGTAGGTGCCCGGATGTACGACGACCAGCTCGCGTCGCCGGAGGAGGCGTCGGATGTCGTGGGGTCGCGCGCCGAGCTCGTACAGCTGGCGGCGCGCGATGACGCCGTCCTGCCAGGTCAGCAGGGCGGCCAGCCGTTGGGGGTCGAAGGTCGACACCGCACGATGATGCGTCCGGACCCGGCGCGCTGCCACCCGCGACGAGGCGGCCTGTGGAGAACGGTCAGGAGGCGGGAGCCGCGGGAGCCGCCGAGGCCGTGACGGCCTGCGGCCGCGAGCGGAACCGACGTACGACGAGGCGACCGGGGACGGCGAGCACCAGCAGCACCAGGGCGAACGGCAGCACGGCACCGCCCACGGTCAGCAGTCCGGTGGTGACCTCCTTGAGGGCGGTCCAGCCGCCGTCGAGCCCGGCGAGGAAGCCGGTGCGGTCGTCGTCGACGGGCTCGTCGTCCTGCTTGCGCGGCGGCTCGATCGAGACGGTGATGGTCGACATGGCGGTCTGGTCGGCGAGGAATGCCTGACGCTTCTCCAGCGAGCCCAGATCGGCCTCTCGGCGCGACAGCTCGCGCTCGATGTTCACGATGTCACTCAGGTCCGCGGCGTTGTCGAGGAGCACGCTGATCCGGTCGATGCTGCGCTTCTGCAGCGCGACGCGGACGTCGTTGTCGATCACCTCGGTGCTGACGTCCTGGCTGCTGGTGGTGACGTCGATCAGGTCCGCGACGACCTTGAGATCGCTCATGGTGGCGTCGAACTCCGCCACCGGGACCCGCAGCACGAGCCGCACCCGCTCGGCGTCGCCCTCGTCGTCGGCCTGGGTGTTCTCCTCGGCGATCTCGCCACCGTGGGCGTCGAGGACCTTGCCGACGTCGAAGCGCGCGGTCGGCACGTCGTCCGAGCGCAGCTGCACGTTGCCGGTCTTGATCAGTGCGCGGGAGTCGCCGGGCGCGTTCTGGGCGACGGCGGGTGCCGCCTCGCCGCCGGTGTCCGCACCGCCTCGGGACTGCGACGTCAGGTTGGCGTCAGCTGAGTCGTCGTAGGAGAGCGAGCCGTCAGCAAGCTCCTCGGCCTCGGCCGGTGCCCCCGCAGGCGCGGGTGCACCGACGTCAGCCGACGAACCCGAGCCGGCAGCGTCCTCGCTGCCGGCCGAGCAGGCGCCGGCCAGGACGAGCAGGGTCAGGGCGGCCGTGGCGGCAAGCAGCCGGCGGGCATTCCCGGAACGGTGCGGGGTGGGGTGAGAGTCGGTCTCGGTGGAAGTCTTCATGTGCTTCCGACGCCGCTGCCACCGGATCCGTTCCCGACAGGTGACGCCCTAGGCTGGAGGCGTGGGTGACGAAACGGCCGAGCGGCGGCGCACCGCGATCGTCGTCGGCGCCGGGATCTCCGGTCTGGCCGCCGCGCGCGACCTGGTCGCAGCCGGTCACGAGGTGATCGTGCTCGAGGCAGCCGAGCGCCCCGGCGGCAAGCTGCGCAGCGCCGAGGTCGGGGGAGTCCGCGTCGACGTCGGGGCCGAGTCGATGCTCAACCGGCGACCGGAGGCGATCGGGCTGGCTGCTTCTCTCGGGCTGGAGGTGATCCACCCGACGACCGCCTCTTCACGCATCTGGACACGTGGTGCCCTGCGACCGTTGCCGCGCTCGCTGATGGGGGCGCCGCTCGACCTCGGCGACCTCGCCGCGTCCGGGGTGTTGAGCGCCGCCGGGATGGAGCGCGCCGAGCACGAGGTCAGCGGTCACGTGACCCCCGGTGAGGACCTTTCCGTCGGGGACCTGGTGGCCGCGCACTTCGGCGACGAGGTCGTCGACCGGATCGTCGAACCGCTGCTCGGAGGCGTGTACGCCGGCAACTCGCGGCAGCTGTCGGCGCGGGCGGCCGTCCCCCAGCTCGTGGCCCTGGCCGAGCGCGGGTCGATCCTCGAGCAGGGTGCGGCCGCGCCCGTCTCGGGGGTCCCGGTCTTCGCCGGGCTCGCCGGGGGGATGAGCGGCCTGATCGACCGCCTCGCTGCCGAGCTCGACGTACGCACCGGTGTGACCGTGCGTGAGGTGACCCGCACCGACCAGGGCTTCCGGGTGCTGACCGGCCCCACCACCCGGCCCGAGACGTGGCACGCGGACGTCGTCGTGCTCGCCACGCCGGCCGCCCCGTCAGCACGGCTGCTGACCGCGCTCGCTCCCGTCGCGGCTGCCGAGCTCGCCGCCATCGACTACGCCTCGGTCGCCGTGGTCACGCTGGCGGTCCGCGCGGCGGACGCCCCCGAGCTGGCCGGCTCCGGCGCGTCGGGCTTCCTGGTGCCGCCGATCGATCGACGCACCATCAAGGCCGCCACCTTCTCCTTCACCAAGTGGGGGTGGGTGCGGGAGGCCGGGCGCGCCGACGGCGACGACGTCCTCCTCCTGCGGACGTCGCTGGGCCGGGTCGGCGACGAGGTCGCGCTCCAGCGCACCGACGACGAGCTGGTGGCGGCGTCCCTGCGCGACCTGCGCGACGCCGTCGGGCTGCACGCCACCCCGATCGACACCCACGTGCAGCGGTGGGGCGGCGGGCTGCCGCAGTACGCCGTGGGTCACCTCGACCGGGTCGCCCGCATCCGGGCCGCCGTTGCGACGGTGCCTGGGCTGGCTGTCTGCGGGGCGGCGTACGACGGCGTCGGCATCGCGCCGTGCATCGCGTCGGGTCGAGCCGCGGCTGCGACCATCATCGGAGGCTGAGCAGCGAGCGCCAGCGAGCGTCGACGAAGCCCGGTGACTGTGGCTGCGGTCTGTGGGCACCTCGCGGGATCTCGTCACGCTGGACGCGACTTCGTCGACCAGTCCGTGCTTGCTCGACGTCGCTCGCCCACGCCGGCTGCTCAGCCTCGCGGTGGCAGTCACCGAAACAGGTCGCGGTACTCCGGGGCGAAGGATCCGGTGATGGTCGGGTCGAGGTGCAGGTTGTCGAGGTAGACCGGTTGGCCGCGCAGCGCGGCGCGGCAGACGTCGGCGCCACAGAGGAAGCGGGCGGTGTCGATGTAGCCCGAGAGCCGGATCCGCGCGAGCTGAGACTTCAGCCACTGCGACGTCGCGGCTTCGTCGGGGATGGCAGCGGAGCGGGCGAGGTCGCAGGAGTAGGGCTGCTCGCCGGCCGCGCAGTCGGGGGCCGCGTCGCTCACCCACGGGGCCTGGGCGATGGCGGCGGTGGGGACGTCCCACCGGCCAAGGGTGCGGAAGAGTCGTCCGCCGCCGGCCGCGAAGAGCTGGGCGCGGGTGAGAAGGAACCGGTCGTGCGCGTCGTCGGGCGCCCAGCCGGCGCGCCCGCGGGCGGCGTAGTCGCGGTAGAGCTCCCAGAACCCGCCGAGCACGACCTTGAGGCGGCGCTCGCGCTCGATCATGGTGGCGATGTAGGCGAGGGCACGCTCCGACTGCTCGATGCAGAGACCCCGGTAGCCCTTGTCGCGCAGGTCCATGGGCGGGCAGGCGCCCATCACGAAGGCGACCAGGTTGGTGCGGGTCCGCTTGGCCTGGGCCCGGAGCGCCGGGATCTGCTGCCAGGCGTGCGAGTCGCCCCAGATGATCACGGTCGGCCGGTCGCGGCCGTAGGAGGTGATGACGCAGGGGCCCGGTCGGGCCGGGAGCGCTTCGTCGCCCTCGAGGCAGCGGCTCGGCAGCACCCGGGCGCTGGTGGTCGGCGCCGGTGCTTCGTCCTGCGACCGCGCCGCGCTCGGACGCGCGGAGACCGAGCGCGCGGCGAACGACTGGGCGGCCAACCGCAGGCCGAGGGTCGGCGGGGTGTCGCCGGTCGTGGCCAGGATGGCGGCGCCCGAGACAGCGGAGGTGGTCGACGCGGGGGTCGCGACGACCGTGACCAGCAGCCCGACGACGAGCGTCAGGCTGACGGCGACTATGGCGAGGACGCCCGAGTGAATACGTCTGCTCACGATGGTTAAACGTGCCATACGTCCGGGGGTTACGTGCAGGCACCCTGGGTGGAGTGGTGAGCTGGGTCATGGCGGCACAATGGAGCCATGAGCGACTCCCAGACCAACGCCTCCCGGCTCCGCGAGATCAACGACTCCATCCGCTACACGATGTGGTCGGTCTTCCGCCTCGCCGACGTGCTCGGGCCCGACGCCGACCGCGCCGCCGAGGGCGCCGAGGTCGAGAAGCTCTTCGCCGCCCTCGCCGCCGAGGACGTCGTCGTGCGCGGGGTGTACGACGTCAGTGGCTTGCGCGCCGACGCCGACGTGATGGTCTGGTGGCACTCCGCTCGCTCCGAGGACCTGCAGAGCGCCTACCACCGCTTCCGCCGTACGTCGTTCGGCTCGCGGCTGGCTCCGGTCTGGTCGCAGATGGCCCTCCACCGCCCAGCCGAGTTCAACAAGAGCCACGTGCCGGCGTTCCTCGACGAGGAGCCGGCCCGCGGACACGTGTGCGTCTACCCGTTCGTGCGTTCCTACGAGTGGTACCTCCTGCCCGACGAGGAGCGCCGCGACATGCTCAAGGAGCACGGCATGCAGGCACGGCCCTACCCGGACGTGCGGGCCAACACGGTGGCTTCCTTCGGGCTCGGCGACTACGAGTGGATGCTGGCCTTCGAGGCCGACGACCTGCACCGCATCGTCGACCTGATGCGCGACCTGCGCGCGTCGCGGGCCCGCCGCCACGTGCGCGAGGAGATCCCGTTCTACACCGGGTCGCTGGCGCCGATCGCCGACCTGGTCGACCGGCTGCCCTAGTCACCGGCGCGGACCGGGAACCGACCGATCACCGTCGACGTCTCACGCTCATGAAGATCTCATTGCTTGCTCCCGCGCTGCTGCTCACCGCTGCTGTCTCGCTCGCCGGATGCAGCGGCGACGACGGACCCTCGACCGCCACCGACCCCGCCGGTGCCGGCGCCGCCAAGCCGACCCCGCCCACGGCCATCCCGGCAGCGCCGGGCCAGGTCCGCTCGGCCAACCTCGCCACCGTGATGGACACCGGCGATGGCGTCGAGCTCTGCCTGGGGGCGATCGCCGAGTCCTACCCGCCGCAGTGCAGCGGTCCGGCCATCACCAACTGGGTGTGGAAGGACTACCGCGGCACGTTCGAGCAGCAGGGCTCGACCCGTTGGGCGACGTACGCCGTCACGGGCAGCTGGGACGGGACGTCCTTCGCGGTGACCGAGGCCATCATGGGCGCCCTCTGGGACCCGATGCGACTGGAGCCGCCGGTGCTGCCGGAGCCGGGGACGACGTACAGCCAGGCCGAGCTCGAGACGATCTCGGAGGGTCTCTCCGACGAGCTCCCGGGTTACCAGGGCTCGTACGCCGATCAGGAGGGCCACGTCCTGGCCGACGTCACCTACGACGACGGCACGCTGCAGGCCTACGTCGACGAGGCGTACGGCGACAACGTGGTCGTCGTCAGCGGCGCTCTCGTCGACGTCGAGTGAGCCTCAGCCGACGACCGGACCCGTGCCGTCGGCGGGCTCGAGCGTCAGGCTGACCGAGTTGATGCAGTAGCGGTCGCCGGTGGGGGTGCCGTAGCCGTCGGGGAAGACGTGGCCGAGGTGCGAGCCGCACCCGGCGCAGCGCACCTCGGTGCGCTTCATCCCCATCGTGGAGTCGTCGATGTACTCGATGGTGTCGGTGACGGGCTGGTAGAACGACGGCCAGCCACAGCCGGAGTGGAACTTCGTGTCGGACTCGAAGAGGGTGGCCTGGCAGGCCTTGCACTTGTAGACACCTTTGGTCTCGGTGTCGGTCAGCTTGCCGACGCCGGGGCGCTCGGTGCCGGCCTTGCGCAGCACCTGGTACTCCTCGGGCGAGAGCTCTGCGCGCCACTGCTCGTCGGTCTTCTCCACGTCGTAGGCCATGCCCTCGAGCCTACGGGTGGCGGCCCAACGATCGGGTGAACGACGCTTGCGGAAGAAGGGCACGCCTGAAGCCTGCCAGGGGCCTGGGGACGGGTGGCCGAGAGCGGGTCGCCCTACACTGCGCCGGTGAACTACGACCTGGTCTTCATCACGCTCTTCCTCATCGCTGCCGCGGTGCCGTCGATGGTCTACCTCCTGAGGTGGCCCGGGCCGATTGCCCCGTTCCTGGCGCTCACCGTTGCCCGTACCGGGGTGATGGCCGCCGGCGCGGTGCTCGTGGTGGTCACTGTTCCCTTGCTGTCGAACCAGGGGCCCGGCGCGGACAGCAACGCGGCGGCCGCGTTCATGAGTGCGCTGCTCGTCTCCGCGATCTGTCTCGGCTGCGAGCGGTCCGTGGTCGTGCGACAGATCGCGCCGAACGCTTCGTGAGCCAGGTGGGCGACCTCACCCGTGAGGAGCCTTGACGAAAGTCAGTAAACAATTGTTCACTGACTTTATGACCGATGTCTCCTCGCCCCAGCACTCACGAAAGCGTGCGGGGCTCTCGTGGGAGGGCGTGCGGAAGGCAGCCGACAAGCTCACCACGCCGCTGCTCCCCGACGACTACCTGACGCTGATCAACCCGCTCTGGAGCTCCCGCGAGCTCCGTGGGCGGGTGGAGAAGGTCGTCCGGGAGACCGACGACGCAGCCACCCTGGTCATCCGTCCGGGCTGGGGCTGGCACTACGAGCACCGCCCCGGTCAGTACGTCGGCATCGGCGTCCAGGTCGGCGGGAAGTACCACTGGCGCTCGTACTCCGTGAGCTCGCCGCCGGTGAAGTCGGGGCGCACCCTGGCGATCACCGTGCGCGCGATGCCGGAGGGGTTCCTCTCCGACCACCTGGTCAACGGCCTCGAGCCCGGCACGATCGTGCGGCTGGCCACGCCCAACGGCGACTTCGTGCTGCCCG
Organism: uncultured Actinomycetota bacterium; assembly: GCA_963761285.1. Classification (GTDB taxonomy): domain Bacteria; phylum Actinomycetota; class Actinomycetes; order Propionibacteriales; family Nocardioidaceae; genus Nocardioides. The sequence goes on from CAVXGJ010000008.1 coordinate 188,558, forward strand.
ACCCGCCGCCGGCGCTCTCGCTCTTCCTCGTCGGTGGCAGCGGCATCACCCCGGTGATGTCGATGCTGCGGACCCTGGATCGTCGCGACACGATGGGTGACGTCGTCGTGCACTACTCCTCGACCACCCCGGAGCGGATGATCTTCCGCGACGAGCTGCGGGCCCTGCACGACAAGCACCCGAGCCTGGTCGTGCACGAGCGGTTCTCGGAGACCGACGGCATCCTCGACCTCGGTGCCGGCGACCTGGACACCCTGGCTCCCGACTGGCGCAAACGCGAGACGTGGGCTTGCGGACCGGCGCCGATGCTGGACGCCGTGGAGGCGCACTGGGAGGCTGCCGATCTCTCCGAGCGGCTGCACCTTGAGCGCTTCTCGCTCGTGCTCGGCGGCGACGGCGGTGAGGGTGGCTCGATCTCCTTCCAGAACTCCGGCAAGCAGGTCGACGCCGACGGCGCGACCACCGTCCTCGAAGCCGGCGAGAACGCCGGCGTCGGGATGCCCTACGGCTGCCGGGTCGGCATCTGCCACACCTGCACCGTGACCAAGATCAGCGGCACCGTCCGAGACCTCCGCAACGGCGCGGAGTTCGACCAGCCCAACGAACAGGTGCAGACCTGCGTGACCGTCCCGGTCGGCCCCTGCGTCCTGAACATCTAGGAGAGACATGGCAATCGCCGACGTCAAGGAGTACTGCCACCTCACGCCCGAGGAGGTCGAGCAGCTCGGAGCAGAGTTCGACGCGATCCGCGCCGAGATCGAGGAGTCGCGCTGCGACAAGGACGCCGCCTACATCAACCGGGTGATCACCACTCAGCGGTGGATGGCCGCGGCCGCGCGGATCGGGATGATCGTCAGCTCCCCGCTCGACCCGAAGGTGCGCCGCCCCGTGCTGGCCGCCAGCGCGATCAGCCTGGGCCTGGCCAAGATCCTCGAGAACATGGAGATCGGCCACAACGTCATGCACGGCCAGTGGGACTGGATGAACGACCCGGAGATCCACTCCTCCACCTGGGAGTGGGACACCGCCCAGCCGGCCGAGCAGTGGAAGCACAGCCACAACTACATCCACCACCAGTTCACCAACGTGCTGGGCTACGACAACGACATCGGCTACGGCGTCCTGCGGATGGCGCGCGAGCAGAAGTGGCATCCGGTCAACCTCGGCCAGCCGGTCTACAACGCCCTGCTCGCCAGCCTCTTCCAGTGGGGCGTCGCGCTCCACGACCTCGACCTCGAGGCGATCCGCAAGGGCAAGAAGGACCCCAAGGAGATGAAGCGGCAGCTCGCTCAGATCGGGAAGAAGGGCCGCAACCAGTTCCTCAAGGACTACGTGGTCTACCCGGCGCTGTCGGGCAAGCAGTGGAAGTCCACCCTGAAGGCCAACGCGAGCGCCAACTTCGCCCGCAACCTGTGGTCCTACCTGATCATCTTCTGCGGCCACTTCCCCGACGGTGCCCTGCACTTCACCGAGGACGAGCTCGAGGACGAGACCCGCGCCGAGTGGTACCTGCGCCAGATCCTGGGCACCGCCAACTTCGAGGCCGGCAAGCTGACCCACATCCTGGCCGGCAGCCTCGGCTACCAGATCGAGCACCACCTCTTCCCCGACCTGCCGAGCAACCGGTACGCGGAGATCTCGGTGCGGGTCCGCGCGCTGTGCGAGAAGTACGACATCCCATACACGACCGGACCGTTGCATCGTCAGTACGGCCAGGTGCTGCGCAACATCACCAAGCTGTCGCTGCCCAACAAGTTCACCAGCGACAACAAGCCGCCCACGGGCAAGGACATCACCGTCGAGCACGGACGACGCGCCGCCGAGGACCGCCAGCAGCGCCGTCTCGAGCTCGGCAGCTGGTCGCGTTCGGCCTCATGAGTCTCTTCGCCTGGCCTGACGGCGTCCTGGCCAAGTCCAAGGTCACCCAGTGCGCCTTGTCGCGCGTCTGCGGTGGCTGCGGACGGCCGCTGGGGCGTCCGATCGCCTTCGTCGGTACTACCGAGGAGGTAGGTCGCAACGCCTTCCACGCGCCGCCCCTGCACACCACCTGCGCCGAGGACGTACGCCGCGCGTTCGACCCGACGTGGGAGGTCGTGCTCACCGGGGGGTTCGAGTTCGTGCGGGCGGGAAGGGACGATGCCGACCCTCGCCCGACCTTCCAGCCCAACTCGCTGCTCTGACCGAGGTCAGCCCTCGCCACCCTCCTCGTCGAGGAACCACAAGCAGTCCGACCCGGGCCGGCACCACTCGCCGCCCCACTTCGGCGCCAGCGGTGCGAGCACGGGAAGCGCGCTCCGCTCCATCACGGTGAGGGCGGGCGCCTCGCCGGAGGGCAGCGGGCAGGAGGTCTCCACGAGCACCGGCTCGTCGAAGCCGAGACCGACCTCGGCCGGCACCGGCCACACCGCCGACTCCGAGAGGGCGCAGGCCCGGACGAGGGACTCCTCCTCACGACTGCTGCGCACCTCATCTCCCGTGTCGAGCGTGTAGGTGATGTCGGTAGCGCTCACCTGGATGCCGGCCACCGGGTTCTCGGCGGTGTCGGGGTCGGTCAGGTCCGTGTAGTCACCGATCGGGTCGCCGACCAGCGTGTCGCCGACCGGCAGCAGCAAGCATTGCTCGTCCGCAGCCGTGCACTGCGCGATCGGCCCGCGCTCCTCGGAATCCCAGGGCTTGATGGCGACCACGCCGGTGGCCTCGTAGCCGCCGGCGTACCAGAGGGCCGGGTCGCTGATGCTCAAGGAACCCAGGACCAGCGGCTCGTCACCCAGCAGGAGTGCTTGGGTCTCGGCCTTGAAGGGGCCAGATCCCTCGCTGTCCGTGATGTCTCGACGTTCGGCCACCGTCCGGCTCGTGACGGTCTCGCCGTCCACCTCGAACGTCACCGTGTCGCCCTCGACCCGCAGCAGGACCTGCTCTGCGCCGTCCGCGCGGAGAGCGGCGAAGCCGCCCGGCATCTCCGCCGACCTCTCGTCGGCCCACTGCTCGCTCGTCGGGACCAGGGCGGCGTACACGCCGTCGTCGATCGCATGCAGGTAGGGACCGCAACCAGCAGCCCCCGCTCCCAGCAGGAGCGCCGCGATCGTCGTCCCGACCAGTTGTGCTCGTCCCATGACGTGCACCCCCTTCACGACCAACCTAGGTACGACTGGTCAGTGCTGGAAGGGACCTACTTCCCCCCGGACCCGGGACAGGTGGAAGTAGCTTGCGCCGGAGCCCGGACTCAGAAGCCCGTGGTGCAGTGCGGCTCCGGCCCACCGTCGACCAGTGCCGCCCACCGAGCGATCGCCCCTGGCTCACCGCCGAGGCGACCCGCGGCGTGCAGGGTGGCGGTGTCGACCCCGCCGAGGTAGAGCGCGCCGAGGGTCTCGGCGGTGAGGGTGACGTCGGCTGCGGTGTCGGTCCGGGTGACGCTCGCCCGGCCGTCGACGACCTCGACCCGCCACCGGCCGGAGGTCAGCCCCATCGGGTCGTCGACCTCGATCGTGACCGTGCCGTCGGCATACCAGGGCCGGGCCTCGAGGGCGACGGCCACGTCGAGCACCCGGAGCCACAAGAGGTCGTCGACCTTCGTCGTCGTCACGCAGCGCGGGTCGACGAGCGCCCACTCGAGGGGTTCGACGAGGGGCGCTCGACCCCAGCGGATCCGCTCGGCGAGGTCGATGCCGGCGAGGAAGTCCCACAGCGCCAGGTAGCCGGCCGGGGTGGCGGCAGTGACGTCGCCGACGTCGACGGTGGCGCGGCCGTCCTGCTTGCCCTTGTGGGTCCAGGACGCGAAACCGTCGGGCTTCCCGTCGGCGTCGAGGTGCAGCACGAAGCGCACCTTGCGGTCGGGGCCACCCTGATCCCAGTCGAAACGTCCGGTCGCGAAGGCCTCGTAGAACGCGGGCCACGCCAGCGCACCCCGGGTATGCCGGACCCGCTCGGCGTGGATCGCCTGGAGCGACTCCCACACCTCGCTCGGCTCGGCGAGCTCGAGGGACCCGTCGTCCTCGAAGGCCCGCAGCGCGAAGCGGGAGCTGACGTCGACCTCCACCGAGCGCAGGCGGGTCGCCGGGCCGAACCCGAACCGGCCGTAGATCCCGCCCTCGGTCACGGTCAGGGCGGCCAGGGCCAGCCCGCGCTCGGCGGCGGCGGTGAGGTCGTGGTGCATCAGGGAGCGGAGCAGTCCACGCCGGCGGTGGGTGGGGCTGACGGTCACGTCGGTGATCATGTGAAGCGGCAGGGTGTGGCCGCCCCCGACGTTGAGGTCGCCGCCGGTCCAGCTCGCGAAGGTCGCGACGGGAAGGTTCGGCGAGGCCACGGCGGTGTCCTGCGGCCAGTAGCCGTGGAAGCGCGTGGCATCGTTGCGCGCGCCCTCCAGCCAGACCTTGCGGTGCTCGTCGGTGAGCCGGCCGTCATGGAAGCCGCGCGACAGCGCCTCGGCCCAACCGTGGAGGAGGTCGCGGTCGTGGCCCTCGGTGTCGTGCGCGGTCGCGTCGAGGGTGCGGAAGATCAGGCCGGGCCGGTCGGGGGAGTCGTTGCTGCTCACGGCGGACCAACCTACGCCGTCGCCCGGCGCTGGTGCGAGCAGAGACGAGTAGGTTGACGGCCATGGCGAAGACTCCCGCTGCCGAAGTCCAGGCCGGTGACCGCAGCGTGCGGGTCTCGAGCCCCGATCGCGTGATCTACGAGGCCACCGAACGCACGCCCGAGATCACCAAGCTGATGGTCGCGGAGTACTTCGCGAGCGTCGACGACGGCTTGATGCGGGCGCTGCGCGAGCGGCCCACCGCGCTGGAGCGGTGGACCTCCGGCGTCCGACCCGGCATGAAGCTGGCGACCGGGCCCCAGGACAAGAACGCCGACGCGTTCTACCAGAAGCGGGTGCCGCGGGGCGCTCCCGACTACCTCGAGACCGTGCGGATCACCTTCCCCAGCGGGCGCCCCGCCGACGAGATCTGCCCGACCGAGATCGCCGTACCGGTCTGGTGCGCCCACATGGGCACCCTCACCTTCCACCCCTGGCCCGTACGCCGCGACGACGTCGACCACCCCGACGAGCTGCGCATCGACCTCGACCCGCAGCCGGGCACGTCGTTCACCGACGCGGTGCGCGTGGCCGGCGTCGCCGACGAGCTGCTGCGCGAGCTCGGTCTGGTCGGCTACGTGAAGACCTCCGGCAACCGCGGCGTGCACGTCTACGTGCGCATCGAGCCGCGGTGGGAGTTCGCTGAGGTCCGGCATGCCGCGATCGGGTTCGGCCGCGAGCTCGAGCGGCGCGACGACCAGGTGACGACGGCTTGGTGGAAGGAGGAGCGAGGGGAGCGGATCTTCGTCGACTTCAACCAGAACTGCCGCGACCGCACGATCGCGTCGGCGTACTCCTTGCGACCGCTGCTCGGCGCGCCGGTCTCGACGCCGATGACGTGGTCGGAGCTCGCCGGGGTCACCGACCCGGGGGAGTACCACCTCTTCTCGGTGCCCGACCGGGTGGCCGACGGCGACCCCTGGGCCGGCATCGATGACACCCACTACTCCCTCCAGCCGCTGCTCGACCTCTGGGACGAGCAGTGCGCCGCCGGCCTGGGCGAGCTGAACTTCCCGCCCGACCACCCGAAGATGCCCGGTGAGCCGCCGCGGGTGCAGCCGTCGAAGAAGGTCGCCGAGCACTGGGACGACGACGGCAACCGGGTGGAGTGAGGGAAGACGCCACTAAGTCTGCGTTTACTGACACATAGCTGCAGCAAACGCAGACTTAGTGACGGCCGAGCCGTCGGATAGCCTCACGGGCGTGATCAGGCTCCTCATCGTGACCGGCTCCGGCCGCAGCGGCACCAGCTCGGTGGCCGGCACCCTCAAGCGTTTCGGCTTCCACATCCCGCAGCCCGAGGTCGAGACCGACGACAACAACCCGCGCGGCTACTACGAGCCGCTGTGGGTGGCCGACTTCCACAAGTACTGGCTCAATCCGCTCCCGGTGCGCACCATCGACACCCGGCCCACCGCCGGCGAGCTGGCGATGGCCACCGTCACCCCCGAGCGCGAGGAGGAGCTGCGTTCCTGGCTCGCCGACGAGCTCGAGTCGTATGACGACGGGTCGGTCGTGGTGGTCAAGGAGACCCGCGCCTACTGGGTCTACCCGCTGTGGCAGCGCGTCGCCGCCTCGACCGGCGCGGAGCTCTCCAGCCTCACGATGCTGCGCCACCCCACCCAGGTCGTCCGGTCCCGCGACTCGGCCTACCTGGCCGACAAGAGCGACGAGCTGCGTCGGCGCCGGGAGATCGCCAACGTGGCGGCGTGGATGAACTCCGTCTTCGTCACCGAGCGGGCCACTCGCGACAACCCGCGTGCGTTCGTGCCCTACTACGACCTCATCGGCGACTGGCGCGCGGCGATGACCCGCGCCTGCGGGCAGCTCGGGGTCGATCCCGGTGACCTCACCGCTCCGCACGCGGTGGACGACTTCCTCACCACCTCGCTCAACCGCAGCTCCGACTCGTGGGAGGGCCTCGCGGTGCCCGACGACCTGCGCGAGCTGGCCGAGGCGACGTGGAAGGCCTCGATGCGCCTGGTCGCGAGCCCGTACGACGCCGCGGCGATGGCCGAGCTCGACGAGCTGTCGGCGCGCTACGCGGCGTACTACGAGGTGGCGGCGGCGATCGCCAACGACGAGACCGCGATGCATGTCGTGCGCACCAAGCGTGACTTCGAGGGGCGGCTGCAGGAGAAGACCAAGCGTGTCGAGCGGCAGCGCGCTCGCATCGAGGAGCTGGAGTCGCGCCTTGCGGGTGGAGCTGCGCAGCCCGAGCGTCGGGGTGTGAAGGGGCGCCTGCGCTCGCTGCTCAAGCGCTGACCACCGGCCGACCTACTGGCCGGCTGACTGCTCCCACGGCGCGGCCACCGGGAAGTAGTCCTCGAAGAACTCGTGGAGCACCTCCTCGAGGCGCTCGGCGCGCAGCGCGTGGTCGTGGTGGTCGGCGATGCAGAGGAACTCCTGCTCCCGGTCGCGCACCGCTTGCAGGCGTCGCTCGAGGTCGGCGTTGCTGATGTCGACGTAGGCCAGGTCGGCCGGGGCCGGGTAGGCGGTGCCGGTGAGCAAGCCGTAGTGCTGGGCGAGCGACGAGGTCAGGGAGACGTCGGAGTCGCTGCGGAACGGTGCGTGCGCCGTGGCGCTGATCGCGTCGGGGAAGCGTGCCTCGATCGCCTGGAGGACCGAGACCCGGTGAGGTTGGGGTGTGTGCGGGGTCGGGTGGCTCAGTACGGCGCCGAACTCCCGACGCAGCAGCTCGCGGTTGTTCCAGGCGGCCTTGAGGAACGGGGGTGCGTCGGCGTCGTCCCCGAGCCCGACCGTGCCCGGTGCGAGGGTCACGGCAGTGAGCCCGGCGGTGCTGAAGAAGCGTTCGGGGCGGACCGGACGGGCAAGCATCATGTCGTCGTTGAAGTAGACGAAGTGCTCGGCGAGGCCGTCGATGCGGTGCAGCGCGGACTCGATCGCGTGGGAGTTGAATGTCGGTAGCGCCTCGGCCGGCAGGAGATCGCGGTGGTCGACGAGGTTGATCCGCGGATGGTCGACGTCGAGCCAGTCGGGGCGCTGCCCGGCCGTGACGAGGTGGATGCGTCGCACCCACGGCGCGAACAGGTCGAGGCTGCGCAGGGCGTAGCGCAGCTCACCGTGATCGATGAAGCGGGCCCGACCGCTGGCCTCGCGCCGGGTGGCGTCGGGGCTGGAGCCGGCGAGGCCGTCCAGCCGCTCCTGGCGAGCGGCGTCCCAGTCTGGATCGGCACCGTCGACCCAGGTGAGCACGGCATCGACCGGGAAGCGGCACTCGGTGGCGGTGGGGGCTGCCATCACCGGCAGCGTCGGCACCTCGATGCCGTCGAGGTCGACGGTGACCGCACCGGCGCGGGCCGCGGCGCTCAGGTGGGTGGCGTAGGGGTTGGCGAGGGGTGCGACGAGGTCGCCGGTGGGGGAGCTCTCCCAGAACTGCACCTCGACGCTGCACCCCACGCCGAGATGGCTGGCCCGACCACCGACCGCCGGCCAGGGCTCGACGTACAGGCTGGAGGTCATGCCGCGCCGCAGGTCGGCGGCGAGGGCCGCGACCGGACCCCGTCGCTCGTGCCAGCCGTGCAGCGCCGGATCGCGCAGCGAGAGGTATGTCGGTCCCGGCGCCGCGGCGAGGGCGTCGAGGAACTCCCGGCGCCGCGTCATCGGGAGGACGAGCGTCGGCTCGGCGCGCTCGTGGGCGGGAATCACCAACCAGGGTTGGGGATCCTCGGCGGTGGCGGGCGCCGCCGCTTCGGCGGCGGCGACGCAGGTGGCCAGCGTGTCGTGACGCGCCCGCGCGGGGGTGACGCCCACCTGCGCGGCGAGGACGTCCGGGTCGTGGCTCGGGTCGACCAGGAGCGCTGCATCGGGGGCCTCGGCGCGGGCCGCCAGGCGGCCGCGGTCCGCGCGACGCTCGACGGCTGCGGAGAAGACCTGGGTCCAGCGCTCGGCCAGTGCGCCGGCCTCCCAGTCGCGGGATGTGGCCAGGGCGGCGGCCCCCAGCCGGCGCCGCAGGTCCTGGTCGGTGGCGACGCGGAGCAGCGCCGCGGCGAGCCCGGCGACGGACTGGGGGCTCACGAGCAGGCCGTTGACCTCGTGGTCGATGATCTCGCGCGGCCCGGACGGGCAATCGAAGCTGACCGCCGGCACCCCGGCAGCCATGGCCTCCTGGAGCACCAGGGGATACCCCTCGGTGCGCGAGGAGAGCGCCGCGATCGAGGCCTTGGGCCATTCAGCCGCCAGGTCGGGCAGGCTGCCGGGCAGCTCGACGCGGTCCCAGAGGTCGCGCTTGCGCACCTGACGGGCGAGCTCGATGCGGTTGGGGCCGTCGCCGCAGATCCGCAGCCGCCAGTCGGGCAGCTCGCCCGCGATCAGGGCGAAGGCCTCGATCAGCTTGACGAGCTGTTTCTCCGGGACGAGCCGTCCCGCCGCCATGATCACGGGCGACTCCAGGCTGGAGCGGGGCGTGAAGCCGAGGGGGAGCGGGTTGCCCATCACGACCGTCTGCGGCGAGAGCCCGCCGAGCTGGTCGTGGAGCCACTCCTCGATCGTCGGGGTCAGCAGGGCGACCACGTCGGCGCGCGGTGCATGCGCCAGCAGGGGTTCGAGGCCGGATGTGCGGTCGCTCGACGAGCGGTGCTCCTGGTGGACCAGCACCACGGTGTCCGGGGCCAGGCTGACCCCGCAGGCGAGCAGTCCGGGCGTCACGGTGACCAGCACGTCGAGGGCGTCCGAGCCGGTCAGCCGCGGCAGCCGGCGCTCCAGCGCCAGGTCGCACAGCGCGGTGAACTGGCCGTCCCAGCGGGCGGGCACGAGCGCCGACTCGCGGGCGTGGGCCGCGGCTGCAGCGGAGGCGGTGAGCCCGTCGAGAGCCGGGCAGTCGGGGTCGCGCAGGTCGAGGAGGTGCTCGATCTCGATCGCGGCATCGATGTCGTAGTGCGGCTGCTCAGCGGTGCGGGTGACGCTGAGGAGGCGTACGTCGTGCCCGGCGGGGTGCGCGGCAAGGGCGTTGGCCTGGGTGATCACCGAGCGGCTCGTGCCGCCCATGCCGTCGAGGTTGAAGACGAGGAAGCCGATCCTCATGGTTGGTCCTCGGTGGCGTCGAGCGGGAACACCCGCACCTGGAGCAGGCCGTCGCGTGACCAGGGGAGGCGCAGCCTCGGTCGGTCGGCGGTCGGGTGGTCGACCTGGGGGAGGGGCGCTGCGGCGCGCGGGTCGGAGAGGTCGTTGAGGCGACGGCGTACGGGCCGCCAGGCGCCGGGGCTCCCGGTCATCGCGGGTCGGGTGGCGGGCTCGAGGCCGGTGATGCTCTCGCGATCGATGGTGGCGACGCCGTCCGCGTCGACCGGCCAGGACACGAGCGGCTCGCCCTCGTCGTCGAGCACGGCGAGCTCAGGCCCCGCGTCGTGGAGGGTCAGCTCGACGGCCTGCTCGAGCTTGCGCACGGCGAGCAGCCCGGCGGCGGGCGGCAGCACGGTCGTGCGCAGCCGCAGCGTCTCGTCCGACGTACGCACCAGGGTGTGCAGGGTGAGGCCGTCGGCGCTCGGGCGAGCGGCGGTGCTGCCGACCGGGCCGGACCGCACCTCGACGGGGGCCTCGTCGCCGGGCGGCAGCAGCACCACGTCGTGGGTTGCCGCGCGACCACCGAGGGGTGCGAGGTCGAGGCGGGTGCCGAGGTAGTCGGGCTGGTCGGTGACCTCCTCGGCGGGGAGGTCGATGACCTGGCCGGTGTCTCCGTCGCGCAGCGCGAGGCGACCCGGTCGTGCGGGCACGGCGATCCACAGGAAGCGCCCGTCGAACACGCCCGCGAACGACGCCGTGGGACGGTCGGGAGCGCGCGCGGACGCGCCGCGGCGCAGGGCGAGCTTCACAGTGTCAGAGACCCTCGGCCTGCTCGTCGAAGTTCTGGTGCTCGAGGAGGTGGAGCACGGGTACGCCGAGCTTGCGACGGGCCTGCGAGGTCCAGTCGAGGTGGAAGAACTCGGCGACCACGTGGGGGCTGGTCAGCACGATCGCCTCACGCCCACCGAGCGCCGCGACCTTCGCAGCGAGCTCACTGACCGGTGAGCCGGTGACGAGGTCGGCGCCGGAGACGGTCGCGCCCGCAGCTTCGAGCGCGGCCACCGTCGCGGCCAGCTCGTCCTCCGACCGGGTGCGGGCCTGCTCCTCGATCGCCTCGCGGTCGAGGTCGCTGACCGGCATCGTCGTCGCGGCGAGCATCTCGCTGCCGGACAGCGAGCCGAGGGAGGCCTCCACGCGGGCGGCGGCGTCGTCGAGCGGCATCACGATGTGATAGCTCACCGGCTCCTCGATGGCCTCGTGCAGCGAGCGCACTTGCGCGGCATCTTGCTCGTTGAGCTCCTGCTCCACGAGCAGGACGACGACGTAGTCGGCGGCGGGGGTGGCAGGGGTCTCAGGCGTTTCGGTCATGGGTCACTCTCCTCGGGACAAGACACTAGCGAGGTCATAGCTGACGGGTTGCTCCAACTGCTCGTAGCCGCACGACGAAGGCTCGCGGTCGGGTCTCCAGCGCTTGAAATGCGCCGTGTGCCGGAAGCGCCGGCCTTCCATCGCGTCGTACTTGACCTCGAGCACCAGCTCGGGCCGCAACGGCACGAAGGACAGGTCCTTCCCGGCGCTCCAGCGGCTCTGGGTGCCTGGGGCGCGGTCGGGGTTGGCGATCACTCCGCCTGTGGTTGCTGCTGCGGCCGGCTGCGACCACTCGCCCCAGGGGTGCTCCTCGATCGGGCAGACCAGGGGTCGGAGCTCCTCGATCAGCTCGGCGCGCCGGACCTCGGTGAAGCTGGCGCTGACGCCGATGTGCTGGAGCTTGCCGTCGGCGTACAGCCCGAGCAGGAGGCTGCCGAGGAGGGGTCGTTCGGGGGTGCTGGTCTTGTGCTCCCGGTAGCCGGCCACGACGACGTCGGCGGTGCGCTCGTGCTTGATCTTCATCATCGTGCGGCCGTTGGGCACATAGGCGCCGCCCAGCGGCTTCGCGATCACCCCGTCGAGCCCGGCCCCCTCGAACTGGTGGAACCACTCCTCGGCCAGAGCCGGGTCCTGGGTGGTGCGGGTCAGGTAGCAGGGGCCGCCCTGGTTGCCGAGGCCGCCGAGGGCCGACTCGAGGGCGGCGCGGCGCTCGACGAACGGGCGGTCGAGGTAGGAGGTGTCGTCGAGGGCAAGTAGGTCGAAGGCGACGAAGCTGGCCGGCGTCTTCTCGGCGAGCATGTCGACCCGGGAGGCGGCGGGGTGGATGCGCTCTTGGAGCACCTCGAACTCCAACCTCTTTCCGATGGCCACGAAGACCTCTCCGTCGAGCACGCAGCGCTCGGGGAGCTGCTCGCGCATGGCGCTCACGAGCTCGGGGAAGTAGCGGGTCAGCGGCTTGGTGTTGCGGCTGGTCAGCTCGACCTCGTCGCCGTCCTTGAACACCAAGCAGCGGAAGCCGTCCCACTTCGGTTCGAAGCTCAATCCGACGATGTCGTCGACCACCGTCTTGCCCGGATCGGGCACTCCCTTGACCGCCTTGGCGAGCATCGGGCGCACGGGTGGCATCACAGGCAGGTCCACGTCGACAACCTAGTCCAAGCTCGCACGGAGGCTGAGCAGCGAGCGCCAGCGAGCGTCGACGAAGCCCGGCAACCACCCCCGGAGGCTGAGCAGCGAGCGCCAGCGAGCGTCGACGAAGCCCGGCGAGGTGCGCACCCACGTCGGGGACGTCGACGTACGGCTCACGGGGCTTCGTCGACGGCTCGTTCCTCACCTGCTCAGCCTCCGGTGGGCCCGCGGCACGCCACCGGTAATGTTGGGCGCACATTCCCCGGTTGGTCTGCCGGCAGGGCCCGCCTGACTTTGAATCAGGACTAGCGACGATGGTTCGACTCCATCCCGGGGAGCAATTCGGTTCGTCCGCAGTGACAGTGCCTAGACTCGCTCGCGTGGCCGACAGCAGAGGGACCTTCGTCCTCGGGCTGGGCGCGCAGAAGTCCGGCACCACCTGGCTGTCGGAGTACCTCGGTGCTTCGCCGCAGTACGACGGCGGGTTCCGCAAGGAGTACCACGTCCTCGACATCGTCCATCTGCCCGACGAGAAGTGGCTGCGTCAACGACTGATCGGTCTCGCGGGCGAGGCTCTCGAAGCGATCGGACGCGGCGAGCCGGCCGATCCGGACGTCTTGCATCGAGCAGCAATGGTGGCTCATCAAGATCGCTACTACGACTACTTCGCAGGCCTGCTCGACGGGACGTCCGTGCTCGCCACGGGCGACCACACCCCGAGCCATGCATTGTTGCCGGCAGCCCGCCTGCTCTCGGTCCGGGAGCAGATGGCGCTCCGTGGGGTCCGGACGGCAGCGGTGTTCGTCATGCGCGACCCCGTGGAGCGGATCTGGTCCCAGATCCGGATGCGGTTGCAGCGCTCAGGTCACCCGTCGCCGTCGACGGCTGAGGAGGTGTTGCTCGCGGAGTACGACCGCCCGATGTATGCGACGCGCTCCCGCTACGAACAGACGTTGAAGTCCATCGACGAGGTCTTCGACCCCGCCGAGGTGTACCTCGGCTTCTACGAGTCACTGTTCACGGCCGAGTCGACGCGCGCCTTGTGCGACCTGGTCGGCATCGATCACCATCCGCCCGACATCGCCCATCGCAGCAATGCGACCCGTCGCGATGCCGATCCGTTGTCGGAGGCCACCGAACGCAGCGTTGCGCGCCACTACGCCGCGGCCTATGAGGCTGTAGCCCAACGCTTTCCCGAGGTGGACCTCGAGGCGCTGTGGCCCAGCGCCCGCCACGTGCTCTGAACCGGGTGCGACGTCGTACTCGATTAGCTCGTGAATCACCGGCAGCTGGTGCCGGTGATTCACGCGTTAGTGCTCAAGCCCTCACGCCGGACTCACCAGGGCGAGAGGATCGGGTACGGCTCGCGCGGGCGAGGGGTTGCGGCGGAGCCGGCCCGGAAGCTCGTACGACGAGCGGTGCGGTTGCCGTAGGCGTCGCCGCGGGCGCCGCTGACGACGCGCACCCGATCGCCCTTCGCCGCGGCCACGGTGAAGACTCCGCGCCGCGACGACTTCACCGAGAACCGCTTGCCCGCGACCCGGACGGCCACGGCGCCCCCGGTGGCGACCTGCGGCCGCCAGGTGAGGTCGACGTACGGATCGGCGACGGGGTAGGCCAGCGTGAACGACGCCTTCCCGCGCGGTGAGCGCACCGGCACCACCGTCAGCAGGGCGCCGCGCTTGACCGCGAAGGGAGCCGAGCGAAGCCGGTACTGCTTGGCTGTCACCACGAAGCGGTAGCGACCGGTGGCCGCGTCGAGGGGGGCCTCCCAACGAGCGCTGTAGCGGCCCTCGTTCGCCTCCTTGAGGTAGCCGGGCCCGAGCGGCACCTGCTCGTTGCCTGCTACCCGCCACTCGATGGTGGTGCCGAGGTCGTCGTGCTCGGACTGCCAGCCGCCGGGGGTCTGACGCTCGATGCTCACGAACGCACGCTCCAGCGGACGGTCGGTGCCGCGAGCGCCGCCGCGCCAGGCGAAGACCGCGTGGTCCAGGCGCCGGGTCACCGCTGTCGGCTGCTCGACGACCCTGCCCTGGGTGGCCCCGGCGGGGTACGGCGTGTGGTCGGCCTCGAGCCCGTTGGTCGGGTCGAAGCCATGGGCCGTCGGTGCCGGACGCCCCTCGGCCAGCGAGGCCGCGAGCAGCCCGCTCTGCTCGACCAGCAGGTTTCCGCTGTAGGTGCCGAAGTTGGTCTGACCACCCTCGTAGGCCTGCCAGGAGTACTCCTCCGGGGTGGTGAAGTAGCCCTGGTACTCGTTGGCGAGGCCGCTGATCGCCACGGTCTCCACGCCCGAGCCGGCCAGGGCCGAGCCCACGGCGTCCTTGATCTGCTCGCCCACCTCGGTGGTGACCTCGCCCGGGTTGGAGATGATCGCGCCGTTGCCGATCCGCACGAGCATCAGCGGGGCGCCCGCGGGCAGCTGCGAGCCCTGGGGCTGGAAGGGGATCTTGTTGCCCTGCGGTCCGCCGGTGGAGGCCGGGAGCCGGTAGCCCTCGAACACCACGCCGGTGTTGTCGTGCAGCTGTCCGCGGTGCTCGTCGGAGCCCGTCAGCAGCGGCAACCCGGGGACCGCCTTGTTGTCGACGCGGCCACCGACGGTCATCTGTCCGCAGAAGCAGAAGCGGGTCCAGCGCAGGTCGAGCTCGACGGTGGTGGCGAGCTGCTCCCCGGCTTCGTCCCAGGCGCGCAGGATGGCGGCGGCCTCGACGCGACCGACGTACTCCGCCGCGGCGGGGCCGGTGCGGTCGAGCGCCGAGGACGTGTCGCCTTCGTCGGCGTTGGAGAACGCGACGACGAGGTCCTGGCCGCGGGGCAGGTCGCTCGCGGCCTGGAGCGCACTCTCGGTGGCCAGCATCGCTGCGCCGAGGTGGTCGCCGTTGTAGTTCTCCGCGAGCTTGCCGAGCGTCACGGTGCCGTGGTTGGCGAACGTCGTCCAGAGCCCGACCGGCACGAGCTCGCCCCCGACCAGCTTGTCGACGCGCAGCACCTCGAGGTCGGGATCGATCGTGCCGGCGGCGCCCTCGGGGCTCTCCGACGCACGGCCCTCCCCGAGGTCGCGCTCGATGCCGAAGTTGGCGAGGTGGGCCTCGATCGAGCGGTTCTCGGTAAGACCCACCGGGATCTCGGTATGACCCCAGGCCGCCGCGCCGGGTGCGAGGTCGTCGTCGGCGCGCTCGATGGCCGTCGCGATCTGGCGGGCGAGGAAGGCGTAGAGCTGGGGATCCGACTGGACGGTGAACTCGGTCGGGGTCGGCACGTTGGGGAAGACGGTGTTGTGCGTCGAGTAGGGGAAGTACTGCCCCGGCGCGCTGTGGGTGTGGGTGCCCGCCACGACCATCGACTCCTCGTCGATGCCGCGGCCCTCCAGCAGCCGGGCCGCCTCGGTGAGGAGCCCACCAGCCACGCAGCACAGCTCGGTCACCACCAGGGCCACCTTCACCTCGCCGCGCTCCAGCACGATCGCCCGCGCCTGCAGGCGGGTGTGCTGGCCCTTCGCCCGGGCATCGGAACGCACGTTGCCCATCGTGAAGTAGCCGGTCGGCGGGGTGATGTCGGCGCGACCGACGCCCACCCGCAGGCTCGGCGCGGGCTCGGCGGCGGCCTGTCCCAGCCCACTGTCGAGGCCACTGTCGAGGCCACCGTCGAGACCGGCGACGGGGCCGGCCAGCGGGATCGCCAGGCCTGCGAAGGTCAGCACGGCGCTCACCACGGAGGCCAGCAGGAGGGCGACGGCGCGCGACGACATACCCGGACAACGACCTCCAGCGAGCCCCGTTACGCCGACCGCCGGCTTTACCCGGGGCTGGAGTAACCCGAGACCGGAGGCAGTCGTTGTCACCTGTGACATCCCTCGATCAGTTGGAGCTCCGGATGACCCTCCGCCCCACCCGGCCCGCCGCAGTGACTCGCCGCCAGGTCGTCACCACCGCCGGGCACCTCGCCTGGTCGACCCCGCTCATCGTCGCCGCGTCGGCGGCGCCGGCCTTCGCCGCGTCCGGGGCTGCCGCGATCGTCACCAGCCAGCCGTCGTTCACCATTCCCACCAGCCACGTCAGGGTCACGACCCAGATACGCAACCAGGGCACGGTGGCGCCCGCCAGCATGCTCGTCACGGTGCAGCTGACGCCGACGCAGGGCGGTCTGCAGGACGTCGACCCGACGGTCCTGGGCACCGACTTCATCCTCACCGACCGCACCGCGGGCCCCACCGCCGGCTCTCAGATCCTCACCTTCGCCAAGACCGAGCCTCAGGTCCCGCCAGCCACCACGACGACGCTGCGCTTCGACTTCTTCGCCACTTCTTCCCCGGGCGGGATCAAGCAGGGCAACGTCTTCGTCTCGCCCAGCGTTCCGGTGCCCGGCACCGCAACGTCCAACGGCGCCAACTACCTCAGCACCGTCAGCAGCTGACGCGGTCGCCGTTGCCCCTAGGGTGCGCTCATGTCTCCCCTGACCCTCCCGTTCAGCGGCAAGGCCGTCCTCGTCACCGGTGCCTCGTCGGGCCTCGGCGCGGCGTGCGTCCGCCGGTTCGCTGCGGGCGGTGCGCTGGTCCACGCCGCTGCCCGCGACCAGGACCGGCTGGCCGAGGTCGCAGCCTCGTGCTCCGACCTGCCCGGGGAGGTCCGCTTCGGCCACCTCGACGTCGCCGACCCGGCCTCGTGCCGCGCGGCGATCGGCGCTGCTGTGGACCAGTTCGGGCGGCTCGACGTCCTGGTCAACAACGCCGGACGTCATGACTTCCGACTGACCAGCGAGGTGACCGACGAGCAGTGGGCCCAGGACCTCGCCGTCAACCTCGGCGGCGCCTTCTTCTGTGCTCAGGCCGCCATCCCGCACCTGCTGGAGGCGCCGGGCGGCGGCGGCAACATCGTCAACGTCGCGTCCGTCGCGGGAGTGGTGGGGGAGGCGTACTCGGCGGCCTACACCGCCGCCAAGCACGGCGTGGTCGGGCTGACGAAGGCGTTGGCGGTGGAGCACCTGCGCTCGCCGCTCCGGGTCAACTGCATCTGTCCCGGTGGGATGGACACCCCCCAGGTGCACACGATCGAGGTGCCCGACGGTGTCGACTTCGACTTGATCATGCGGGTCTCGGCATCCCGCGGCTTCATGGCCGCCGACGACGTCGCCGCCACGATCGCCTTCCTGGCCTCGGATGACGCACGTGCCGTCCACGGCAGCATCCAGGTCGTCGACCACGGCCACCTGGCTGGGTGAGTGGCCGGCTCGTGACGCGGGCGCATACTGGAGGCATGCGCCTTCCTCGACGCAGCGTTCCCACCGGCGAGCGCTCCCCCCTCGTGCACCGCTTCCGCATCGCGGCGCTCGGTGCAGTGACGGGACTCATGGCCGCGTCCGTGGCGTACGTGATGCTCGACGAGGACGCCCCCGATGCACCCCCGCCCATCTTCGTCGGTGGGTCGACGTTCATCCCGCCCCTCGACCTCGACACCGCACGTCGCGCGACCACGGCTCCGAAGCGCACCACGCCGAAGCCGAGGCCGGCAGCAGCGCCGACCGCGTCGCGACGGTTGGTGATCCCGTCCCTGGGTGTGGACAGCGAGATCCTCTCGATCACCGCTCCCGGTGGCACCTTGACGCCTCCGAGCAATGCTCAACAGGTCGGCTGGTGGTCGGCAGGGGCCGAGCCGGGCGCCGAGCAGGGCAGCGCCCTGGTCACCGGACACACCCTCAGCGCCGGGGGAGGGGCGTTGCAGGACCTCGAGAATCTCGCGATCGGCGACGAGGTCGCCGTCCGCACCCCCGACGGCCGCATCAGCTACCGGGTGACCGACGTCGAGATCTTCAGCAAGGGCGCCCTGGCGCAAGAGGCGGGTGACCTCTTCAGCCAGGCCGTCCCGGGTCGGCTGGTCGTGATCACCTGCGAGGACTTCGACGGCACCGCCTACCTCAGCAACGTGGTGGTGACCGCGACTCCCATCGGCCCGACCGCCGTCGACTTCTGAGCCATCAGCCACCACCGCTTCGGCACGTTGCGACCATGTGCCCGGGCTCGGCGACGTGGCTGACACCGCTTTCGACGGCGCCGGACGCGGAGCCGCCGTCAGCGCGCCACGATCATGGGGACCGGCAGTCGTTGCCCCGCTGACGTGACGCGCCGTCGTGGGTATGGTGTGCGTTCGCGGGAGTTGGCGGTGTGTGGCCGGGCTCGCCGAGGGCAGCCGGGGGCCACCGGACCAGGAGCCGATCGCCTCCACCCATCTCCAGGAGCATGTGTGAGCAACAACCTGACCGTCATCGTCCTCGCCGCCGGCGGCGGCACCCGCATGCGGTCCAAGACCATGAAGGTGCTGCACCCGATCGGCGGACGCAGCATGATCGGCCACGTGCTGGCCGCCGTCCAGGCCATGGATCCCGACCGCGTCGTCGCCGTGGTCGGCCACCAGCGCGACCAGGTGGGACCCCACATCGCGGGGTTGCTGCCGGACGCCGTGCTGGCGGTCCAGCAGGACCAGCAGGGCACCGGCCACGCCGTCCGGGTGGCCGTCGAGGCCCTCGTCGAGCACGGTGGGGGCACCGCCGTGCAGGGCACCATCGTGGTGGCCTACGGCGACACCCCGCTGCTGACGGGGGAGTCCCTGCGAGCGTTCGCCGCCGAGCACGAGGCGGCGCAGTGCGCGGTCAGCATCCTCAGCGGGATCGTCGCGAAGCCCCACGGCTACGGCCGGGTCGTGCGCGACGAGGACGGCGACGTGCTGGCGATCGTCGAGGAGAAGGACGCCTCGGTCCAGCAGCGCGAGATCTCCGAGATCAACTCCGGCATCCTCGCCTTCGACGCCGAGTTCCTGGCCGAGGCCCTGCCGCGGATCGGCAACGACAACGCCAACGGCGAGTACTACCTCACCGACACCGTGCAGTTCGCTCGTGACGCAGGCCTGACCGTCGGCGCGTACCCGATCGACGACGTCATGCAGACCGAGGGCGCCAACGACCGCGTGCAGCTCGCCGCCCTGGGTCGCGAGCTCAACGACCGGATCGTGACGCGCTGGATGCGCGAGGGCGTCACGGTCATGGATCCCGCCACCACCTGGATCGACGCCGACGTCGTGCTCGCCCCCGACGTGACGATCCTTCCCGGCACCCAGCTCCTCGGCGCGACCCTGGTCGCCGAGGACGCCGTGATCGGCCCCGACACCACCCTCAAGGACTGCGAGATCGGCGAGGGCGCCCGCGTGGTCCGGGTCCACGCAGAGCTCGCCGTGATCGGAGCCAGGGCCAGCGTCGGGCCCTACTCCTACCTGCGCCCGGGCACCCGCCTCGGCGTCGGCGGCAAGATCGGCGGGTTCGTGGAGACCAAGAACGCCGTGATCGGCGACGGCGCGAAGGTGCCGCACCTCTCCTACGTCGGGGACGCCGACATCGGCGAGGGCACCAACATCGGGGCCGGCACGATCTTCGCCAACTACGACGGCGTCGCCAAGCACCGCACGGTCATCGGCAAGCACGCCCGCACTGCCTCCAACAACACCTTCGTCGCGCCGGTCGAGATCGGTGACGGCGCCGCGACCGGTGCCGGGACCGTCGTACGACGTGATGTGCCGGCCGGTGCGCTGGCCGTCAGCGCCGGACCTCAGCGCACGATCATGGGCTGGGCGATCCGCCGGCGACCGGGCACCGCGCAGGCTGCGGCCGCCGAGGCCGCGGCGCCGACCGAGGAGTAGGGAGACGTGTCTCACGTTGCCGACCCCGGGGTGTCGCCGGACGCCCTTCATGCGGGAGACTGACGGCGTTCATCTCGGCGACAACCAGGAGCAAGAGTGACGGGGATCCAGAAGACCACCGAGAAGAACCTGATGGTGTTCTCCGGCCGGGCGCACCCCGCGCTGGCCGCCGAGGTCAGTGAGCTGCTCGGCACCCCGCTGGTGCCGACGTCGGCCTACGAGTTCGCCAACTCGGAGATCTACATCCGCTACGAGGAGTCCGTGCGCGGCTGCGACGCATTCGTGCTGCAGAGCCACACGGCGCCGATCAACGAGTGGATCATGGAGCACCTGATCATGGTCGACGCGCTCAAGCGCGCCTCGGCCAAGCGGATCACCGTGGTCATGCCGTTCTACGGCTACGCCCGCCAGGACAAGAAGCACCGTGGTCGCGAGCCGATCTCGGCCCGGCTCATCGCCGACCTCTTCAAGACCGCCGGCGCCGACCGGCTCATCTGCATCGACCTGCACGCCGACCAGATCCAGGGCTTCTTCGACGGCCCCGTCGACCACCTGATGGCGCTGCCGGTCCTGGCCGACTACGTCAAGGCCAAGTACGGCGGTCAGGCGCTGGCCGTCGTGTCCCCCGACGCCGGCCGCATCAAGGTTGCCGAGCGCTGGTCGGCCCGTCTGGGTGGCGCCCCGTTGGCCTTCATCCACAAGTCGCGTCGCATCGACCGTCCCAACGAGACCGTCGCCAACCGCGTGGTCGGTGACGTCAAGGGCCGCATGTGCGTCCTGGTCGACGACATGATCGACACCGGCGGCACCATCGTGAAGGCCGCCGATGCCCTCATGGAGGAAGGCGCTGCCGGCGTCATCATCGCCGCGACCCACGCCCTGCTCTCCGACCCGGCCGTCGACCGCCTCAAGAACTCCCCGGCCACCGAGATCGTCATCACCAACACCCTGCCGCTGGCTCCGGAGAAGGAGTTCGACAAGCTCACCACCTTGTCGATCGCCCCGCTCATGGCTCGCGCGATCCGCGAGGTCTTCGAGGACGGGTCCATCACCTCGATGTTCGACGGGCACGCCTGATCGCAAGGACCGAGGAACGAGGTCCTGGCGATCGTCGGTCGTCGAGCAAGCCGCACGGCTGAGCTTGCGAAGCCGTGGCCGGCGTGTCGAGACGCGGTGAGGGGCGCAGCAGCGTCGGGGGACCGACGGGGTCCGTGCGACGCGGTGAGGGGCGCAGCGGCGTCGGGACGAGACCCGGACCGCACGACATCTCTGCGCCGATCGTGGGTTAATCTCTGCGCGACCTGGGTAGTCGTGCTGCGTACCCCCGGTGCATCCCCACGAACTCGGACCGATCGGATCACGCACATGGCTTCCACCACCCGGCACAAGCACCAGGGACCGGCGAAACGACGCTGGGGAGCCGGCGGGTTGGTGGGTCTGTTGACGCTCGCGGTCGCCTTCGGTGCGACCGTGCCAGGCTCTGCGAGCGCCGGCGAGAGCCAGCGCGGACGCCTTGGTCTTCTCGCCGGCGACGACCCCCAGCGCGTGCTGCAGTCGGTCTCGGTGGAGGTGGGCTCCGACGGGAGCATCTCCGGGATCGACAGCACCGCGATCAGCAAGACCCAGTCGTCCGAGCTGACCACGACCGAGGAGTCGTTCGACCCGGCGGCCCTGGCCGCTGACCTGCCGGTGCGGATCCTGACGTCGTACCGCCTGGGGGATCGCTCGGGCACCGACCTGAGCGAGATCGTCGGCGAGAGCGGCAGGGTCGTGGTCGAGGTGGTCGTGCAGAACACCACCGTGCGTCCCCAGCGGCTCACCTACGACGTCGGTTCGACGCGACGCGACCAGTTCGCCCTGGTCGGCGCGCCCCTGACGGTCGTGGCGACCGCCGGTCTCGGCGACAGCGGCCTGACCCGGGTCGTCACCGACGACGGTGCCGGGGCCGATCCGTCGACCGTGACCAACGGGGTGCTCGGCCGCACCGAGAACGACGAGATCCAGGTGCAGTGGGCCAGCCTGCTCGCCCCGCCGCGGCTCAGCCCCAGCGTGACGTTCCGGCTGGTGCAGGAGACCGAGGGCTTCGAGGTGCCCAGCTTCGACGTCAACGTGCAGCCCGGCCTGGTCACCGACACCTCGGTCGAGAACCTCCTCTCCTCGGCGTTCTCCGACGACGCCGGTAGCACCCTGCAGCTGGAGGGCCGCACCATCGCCCTGGTCGGCCAGGTCACCGGCGCCCTCGAGGTCGCTTCACAGGGTCTTTCCGACATCGAGCGACTCCTCGACACCTCCGCCCAGACGATCGGGCAGCGCACCATCGCCGACCTGACCAACAGCTCGGCGGCGATCACCACCGAGCTGCGCGGCCTGGCCGGAGAGCTCGAGAGTCTCAACTCCGACATCGACGCCCAGCTCGAGTCGACGCAGTCCTCCACGCTGAGCCAGCTGGCCAGCACCGTGGCGGCGATCCAGAGCCGGCTCGGCGACCCGGGCAAGACCCCGACGCCGCCTCCGGTGAAGGTCGCCGGGTGCTCCTTCGACTTCTCCGACAAGGTGTTCGGCGACGGCGCCACCGTCTATGCCCAGCTGCTGCGGGTGCAAGCCCAGATGACCGCCATCGGGACGGCGTCGAAGGCGTGCGCCGACGACCTGGCCGAGGATCTGCGCACCGCGATCGGTTCGACGGAGCCCGGCTACACGTGCGCACCCGGTTCGCCCGCCCTGATCTGCCGCCTCGGTGAGACCAAGGTGTCGATCGGTGAGAAGGCCATGGACCTCTCGACGCTCGGCACCGACCTCGCCGGCCGGTTCGAGGCAGAACGCCTCGTCGACCTGCGTTCCGGGGTCGACGACGTCAACACCACGATCGCCGGACTACGGGCGACCGCGCTGGAGCTGGCCGACGGCGACGACTCGGTCAACCCGCTGCTGGAGAAGCTGCTCCAGCTGCAGGGCGGGCTGGTCGATCTGCAAGCCGTGCTCCAGCCCGGTTCGAGCAACGGCATCCCGGCCACCCTGAACGCCATCCACGACCGGGCCGTGAGCGCCGCCGACGCCCTCGACCACGGTGCCGGCTACGCCTCCGTGGGTGACCAGGCCCGGGCTGCGGCTGCTGCGACCTGCGCACTGCCGGAGGTCGTTCCGCCCCCCGCCACCACCGAGGCGCGCGACGAGATCAGCGTGCTGCTCACCGGGGCCACCTGCGCCGGCGCCGACGCCGACGTGCCGGCGTCGTACAACGGACTCTCCGTGGCCGAGCGCGCCGACGCCGCTCTGGGTGCGGTGCGCGAGGTCGCCGATCTCTCCGACCTCGACAACCCCGGCAACCCGGTCAACCAGCAGCTCCAGGGCTTGCGGGTCTCGGTGGGCGACCTGCTGTCGCTGGTCGTCGGGCTCGTCGGGTCCGATGCGCCCGGCCTGAAGGACCGGGTCAAGGAGCTCGCGGCCGAGCTCTCGAGCCTGGGGGTCGGCACCGACGCGTTGCCCGACGGGACCGAGTGCCCGAGCGCGGCCGAGGTGCCTGAGGACGACCTGACGGCCCTCAACCGGTCGTTCCGTCGTCTCTACTGCAAGCAGGTCGGTCTCGACGACTACATCTCCGAGCAGTTCGGCAGCGCGCGCGGTGTGCTGGACCGGGTGCAGGACGACCTGGCCGGCGGCCAGTCGACCGCCAACGCGGCTCGCCTCGAAGCCCAGGACGCCGTCAAGGACACCACCGAGCAGCTGAGCAAGCGCCTGGACAAGGCCGGCACCACCCTGCGCACGAACGGTGCCCGCGAGATCGAGGCCCAGCGTCGCCGGCTCGACAGCGAGGTCGCGACCGTGACCCGTCTGCTGAGCCAGGACATCGCAGCCGCGGTCGACCTCATCGACAACCGGGTGCGCACCGCCAACGGCAACCTCGACGAGTCCCAGCAGCGCCTCGTCGGTGACCTGGCCCGCGTGCTCACCGACATCGGGGACACCGGCGGCAGCGGTCTGCTGGGCGCCCTGGCCGGTGGCGCCAGCGAGACCCGCCTGTCCAACCAGGCGATCGTGCGGGTCAGCGACTCCGCCAGCGCCTTCCGCAACGTGCGCTCCGCAGCGATGGAGGACACCCTGCTGCAGCAGGCCCAGCTCGCTCGATCGCTCGAGCTGCAGCAGGAGCTGCCGGTCTTCGGCCTCGACCTGCCCGCCGGAAGCCGTTACGTCAGCGTCTTCTCCTTCCACCTGGGTCGTGGATGAGCGCCACCACGCGCCTCTCGACGGGCTTGTTGGGCCTCGCGCTGGTCGCCGGCGCGTGCTCGGGCTCGGCTGACGAGGACTCCCGCACCGCAGCCGCCGGCGCAGCCGCTTCGCCGGTCGGGGTGGCCATCGACAGCGCCGTCGACAACGACGAGACGCTGCGCATCGGCGTCGTGGTCTCCCTGACGTCATCCGCGGGGGAGGGGCAGGACTGGTTGGAGGGCGCCCAGGGCGCCCGGGTGGCGCAGTACCGCCTGGCAGCCGGCGGTGGCGACGTCGAGCTCGAGGTCGTCGACGACTCCGGCACGCCGAACGGTGCGATCACCGCCGTGGAGCAGCTGGTCGAGTCCGGCGTCGCCGGGATCGTCCTGGCCACCGGTGGCAGCCACGTCCAGGGGGCACTCGAGGCCTCGGCCGCGGCCGACGTCGCGATCCTGCTTCCTTACTACCGCACGCAGAGCGGCCTTCCCGACAACGCCTTCCGCACCGGGCCGACAGAAGGCGACGTGTCGAGCGCCCTGCTGTCCGCACTCGACACCCAGAAGTTGGACAAGCCGTTCGTGCTGACCGCAGACGGGGTCGGCGCCGACGGCCTCGGCTCTGCCGACGGCCTCGCCTACCGGGGTCGCAATGTCGAGAAGCTCGTCCGCCGGATCACCGCCGAGCGTGCCAACGGCATCATCGACTCGGTCGTGATCGCCGCCAGCGCGTCGACCCAGGCCGAGATCAGCAGCGCCCTGCGCGGTCGGGTCGAGGACCTACCGATCCTGCTGACGCCGGAGGCGATGACCCCGACCTTCGCGGCGTCGCTCGAAGCCGACGCCGGCACCATCGCGTCCCGGTTCGCGAGCGCCGGGGTGGATGCCTCCGACACCACCACCATGACCAGCTCTGCGGCCGCCGACTCGGTGGCGGCCTACTTCGCAGCCCTGCGACTCGCTGCCGGCGACCCGAACGTCACCGACCTGTTCGGTGACGCCGACTTCGGCGCCGCGGCGGGCGAGGCCGACACCGCCAGCCACGATGCGGTGATGGCGATCGCCGCCGCGGTGGCATCCGCCGGGTCCACGGAGGCGGGAGCGGTGCTGGCGTCCTTTGCGGGTGGTCTGGGCGTCGCTGCTGCCGACGGACTGGCCGGGCCGGCGCTCGACTTCTCCGACTCCGACGCCCTGAGCGGCGAGGACGTCGTAGCGTTGCTCGCGACGGTGCAGGACCCGGGGGTGCGCCCGCCGGACACCGACGGCGAGGCGCGGCTCTTCTGGTTCGCGCTCGAGCCCGGGTCTAGCTGAGGACAGGTTGACGACCGGTGTGACGGAGGTGGCGCGTGGAGGGGCCTAGGCACTCACGCACCCAGGCCCTGGGAAGCCGCTACGAGCTGGAGGAGAAGCTCGGGGTGGGCGCGATGGGTGAGGTGTGGCGCGCCCTCGACCGCCAGACGGGCCGGCACGTCGCCGCCAAGGTGCTTCGGGCGGAGTTCGCGCGCGACACCGACATCGTCACCCGCTTCATCCAGGAACGCTCGATCCTGCTGAGCCTGACGCACCCCAACATCGTGCGGGTGCGCGACCTCGTCGTCGAGGGCGAACGGCTCGCGATCGTGATGGATCTCGTCGAGGGTGGCGACCTGCGCCGTCACCTGCGGGAGCACGGGCCGGTGGCCGCCGATCTTGCCGTGCCTCTGGCCTGTGTGGTCCTCGACGCCCTGGCGTCGGCGCACCGGGCGGGCTGCCTGCACCGCGACGTGAAACCCGACAACGTGCTGCTCTCCGGGGGAGACGTGTCGAACCCGGCGGAGGCCCGGCTGTCCGACTTCAGCATCGCGCGCCTCGCCCACGACTCGACGGTGCAGGCGACCGGACTGCTGGGCACCCCGAGCTACATGCCGCCCGAGCTCTTCCGGCACGGGCAGTTCAGCGCGGCCTCCGACGTCTACGCCACGGGCGTCCTGCTCTACGAGCTGCTCGGTGGCCGGACACCCTTCGCAGGTTCCGGCACCGCCCACACCATCGGGAGCCGCCACGTGTCCTCGGCGCCGCCACGCATCCCGGTCTCCGACCCGTTGTGGGAAGCCCTCGAGCGGATGCTGGCCAAGGATCCCCGCGCGCGACTCCACGCGGCCGAGACCGCCGCGATGCTGCGCGCCCTGCCCCGGGAAGCGCTGGGTGCTGCGCCGCTGCCCCTGCAGCCGCTGCCGGAGAGCTGGCAGGACGCCGGGCAGACCGTCGTACGTCGTGCGCCGGGCGCCGCGAGCGCCGACCCGAGCGCTCGACTCGGGCGTCGAGCTGGCCGAAGCCCGGACGATCCCCGACCCGGCAGGACCGCCCGGCCCGTCGAGGCCTGCGGCACCGGGTGCCGAACACGGGGTGCTCCGCCGAGGTCGGCGCCGCTGGGTCATCGGCGCGGCCGCACTGGGTCTGTTGGTCGCCGGGGGCCTGGCCTTCGCCACCACGGGCGACCGACCGGGCTCCGGACCGGGCGGCGGGCTCGATGGCGGATCCGGAGGGGGTGCGGGTCAGGTCGCCACGGCCCAGCTCACCGACATACCGCTGCCGTTGGGGCTCACGGTCGCCCGGTCGGCTCGCTACGACCCGGCGAGCGACACCGTGGAGCTGTCGATCACCTACTCCGCGGGGAGCACCCCGCTCGAGGGCCCGTTCCTCGAGGTCTTCCCGGCTGCCACCGAGGGTGCCGACTGCCCGCTGGCCGCCTGGGACAGCATCGAGCAGCAGCGGGCGAGCGCGACCTCGACCGGGGTCCGCACCACGTGTCCCGGCTACGTCGTCCAGGTCCCGCCGCTCCCTGCCCAGGGGAGGGAAGAGGTCAGCGTCGTGCTCTCGGGGGTGGGCCTCGACCTGGCCGAGGACGCCGGGGCGCTGCAGACCTGGTTGGGAGACCTGTCCTCGACCACGAGCCGGGCCCTGGCGGGGGAGAGCGTGCGCGACGAGCAGTTCCCCGTGCAGCGGGTCACCGGGATCTGGGTGCAGGCCAGCCCGTTCAGCGTGCGGCTGCGCGGGGAGGTCCGGGTGGAGATCGGCCCGCGCTTCGTCACCGGCAAGGAGGGCGCGGCCTTCTTCGACTCCTTCCGGACCGGCGAGGCGCCATCCGGCTTCCTCCAGCAGATCGCGGGTGGCTACGACGGTGTCCGGTTGTCCACCTGTGATGCCCTCAAGGTCAACGCCCAGCGCCAGGTCATCGCCCAGCAGACGGCACCGGACTGCTTCGTGGCCGCCGAGATCGGCAAGGTCCTCGTCGGGGAGGACTCGGTCACCGTCTCCGGAGCAGGCAGCTGACGGACGACGATGGGGCACCGATTCGCCCCGTGCCCCGAGGGCGTCTAGGATCGCCGGGTTGCCTCGGCGAGGGAGTTCATGCTCCGTGATCGACAGGGCCGGATGACCAGTTTCTCCTGGACGCCGCGCTGTCGCGCGGCGTTCGTGCTTTCACCGGGGCCCCACGTCTGCATCACCCCGACATCACGGGACCTACTCAGAGGAGACACATCATGGCTGCCGAGAAGCTCAAGGCCGAGACCCGCACCGAGTTCGGCAAGGGCGCCGCGCGTCGCATTCGCCGCGAGCACAAGGTGCCTGCTGTGGTCTACGGCCACGGTGCCGACCCGATGCACCTGACCCTGCCGGGCCACGACACGATGATGGCGCTCAAGCGCGGCGGGGCCAACTCGCTCCTCGAGCTCGACATCGACGGCACCCCGCAGCTCGCCCTGACCAAGCAGGTCCAGATCGACCCGATCCGTCGGACGATCGAGCACATCGACTTCGTCGCCATCATCAAGGGCGAGAAGGTCACCGTCGAGGTGCCCGTCCACGTCGAGGGCGAAGCCGGTCCCGGCACCCTGGTCGTCACCGGCCACTCGACGATCCTGGTCGAGGCCGAGGCGATCAACATCCCCGAGTACATCTCGGTCTCGGTCGAGGGTCGCGAGGCCGGCACCCAGATCCTGGCTTCCGACCTCACGCTGCCTGCCGGTTCGACGCTGCTCCTCGACCCCGAGACGCTGATCATCAACATCACCGAGCAGCAGAGCGCCGAGGCCCTCGAGGCCGACCTGGAGACGGCCGAGGCCGAGGCCGGCATCGAGCGCGAGGAGTCCGACGACGCCGAGGCGAGCGAGTCCGGCGACGACGACAGCTCCGCCGAGACCGCTTCGGAGTGATCGGGGCACGGCTCAGGTGGTACCTGGGCCGGTTGGTCTCCCCGGCCCGTGCTTCGGCCGGGCCGGAAGGTCAGCTCCCCGCGGAGCCTTCGGGTTCCTCGGGGGCTGACCCGACACCATTGGCGAGCACCCACGACGGGGAGTCGGGCATGGCGCAGGCGCAGGTGTGGTTGGTCGTCGGTCTCGGCAACCCCGGACCGAACTACGCCGGACACCGGCACAACATCGGCTACCTCGTCGCCGACGAGCTGGCCCGGCGGCTGGGCTCGTCCTGGCGCGCCCACAAGACCGGTCGCGCCGAGGTCGTCGAAGGACGCCTCGGCCCGCCCGGGGCCGAGGCGCCCCGCGTGGTGCTGGCCCGACCCCGCTCCTACATGAACGAGGTCGGGGGAGGGACCAAGGCGCTGGCGAGCTTCTACAACGTCCACCCCGACCGGATCATCGCGATCCACGACGAGCTCGACATCGCCTTCGGCACCCTGCGCGTCAAGCTCGGTGGCGGCGACAACGGCCACAACGGGCTGAAGTCGCTGCGCTCCTCCTTCGGCACCGGTGACTTCTACCGCGTTCGAGCCGGCATCGGACGCCCGCCCGGACGACAGGAGGTCGCCGACTTCGTGCTGTCGAACTACTCGACGGTCGAGCGCAAGGAGCTGCCCTTCCAGGTCGACACCGCCGCCGACGCCGTCGAGAGCCTCATCACCCGCGGCCTCGACCGCACCCAGGGCGACTTCAACTCCTGATCACGCCCTGTGGAGGCTGAGCAGCGAGCGCCGATCCCACACTCTGGAGGCTGAGCAGCGAGCGCCAGCGAGCGTCGACGAAGCCCGGTGAGGTACGCACCCGCCTCGGGGACGGTCGTCGTACGGCTCGCGGGGTTCGAGGATCGGCGGCCGACTCGACCACTCGAAGATCGGTGCCACCAGGTGGCACCAGATCACAACCTGGCGCCGGCTCCGCGACGTCGGTGGGCCCTGTCGTCTACCCTCTCGATCATGAGCCTCGAGAGCCGCTGACAGTGCTGTTCCCCGAAGCCCGTGCCGCCCTTGACCATGCCGCCGGCGAGCCGCCGATCCACACGCCCGGCTACGACATCACCGCCGCGCGTCGGCAGGCGCGCGAGCTCGCGGCAGCCCAGCCACGCGAGGACGTCGCGTCGGTGGAGGACGTCGATGCCGACGGCGTCCCGTGCCGGATCTACCTGCCCGACGATCCGGAGCGGGGGACGGTCGTCCACCTGCACGGCGGCGGGTTCGTCTTCAACGACATCGCGGTGCACGACGCCTCCGCGCGGCGGCTGGCCAACCGGGTGGGCCGAGCGGTCATCAGCGTCGACTACCGCCTCGCGCCCGAGCATCCTTTTCCGGCCGCGCCCGACGACGTCGACACGGTGCTGTCCTGGATCGAGGGGGAGGGGGCGGTGCACGGTCTCGAGGGGCCGCTGCTGGGGCACGGGGACAGCGCCGGAGCCAACCTGGTCCTGGTCGCAGCGCTGCGCCACCCGGGACTCTTCTCGGCGCTCGGCCTGATCTACCCCTTCCTCGACCCCACCGCAGGCTTCGCGTCCCACCGCACCGAGACCGAAGGCTTCGACCCCCTCGAGGTCGCCTGGTACTGGGAGCAGTACGCCGGTGGTGACCCCGGGCACTCCACAGACCCCGACCTGGCGCCGCTGCTGTCGGACCGGCTGGCAACCCTGCCGCCCACGATCGTGACCACCGCCGAGCACGACCCGCTGCGCGACGAGGGCGAGCACCTCGCCCGGCTGCTCGCTGAGCTGGGCGTCGAGGTCGTGGCCACCCGCTACCTCGGCCAGCTCCACGGCTTCTGGCGCCACGAGCAGGTCTTCGGCGCCGCCGAGCCGCTGATGCGGCAGGTGGCCTCATTTCTCGCGGACCACGGCTGAGAGGATGGCGCCATGCGCGTGCACCTGGGTAGTGACCATGCCGGCCTCGAGCTGAAGGACCACCTGAGCCAGTGGCTGAAGGACAACGGCTACGAGCCGGTCGACCACGGCCCCTTCGTCTACGACGCCCTCGACGACTACCCGGTCTTCTGCCTGCGGGCAGCAGCCGGCGTCGCCGCGGATCGTGCGGCCGGCCTCGACAGCCTCGGCGTCGTGGTGGGTGGCTCCGGCAACGGTGAGCAGATGGCGGCCAACAAGGTCGCCGGGATCCGCTGCGCTCTCGTGTGGTCCGACGACACCGCACGGCTCGCCCGCGAGCACAACGATGCGCAGGTGATCTCCGTCGGTGGTCGGATGCACTCCCTGGAGGAGATGACCCGCTTCATCGGTCTCTTCCTCGCCGAGCCGTTCAGCGGCGACGAGCGCCACGTACGTCGGATCACGATGCTCAGCGACTACGAGACCACCGGGGACCTCCCGCCGCTGCCGGAGTCGGCGGTCGGGCTCGGACCCGATGCCTGAGGGTCACACCCTTCATCGCCTCGCGGGCCACCTGACCGACGCTTTCGCCGGTCGACCCGTCGCCGTCTCCAGCCCGCAGGGTCGCTTCGCCGCGTCCGCCGCGCTCCTCGACGGCCAGGTGCTGCTCGATGCCCAGGCGTGGGGCAAGCAGCTGTTCGTGGAGTTCCCCGGCGAGCGCTTCGTCCACGTGCACCTGGGGCTGATCGGGAAGTTCGACGTGCACACAGGCGTCGCCGAGGTCCCGGCCCCGGTCGGGCAGGTGCGGCTACGGATCTCCCACGACACGGCGTACGCCGACCTGCGCGGCGCCTCGGCCTGCGAGCTCTGGACCTCGGCCCAGCGGGCCGCCGTCATCGCTGCGGCGGGGCCGGACCCGCTTCGCGCGGACGCCGACCCGTCGCGCGCCTGGGAGCGGATCCGGCGCAGCCGGCTACCCATCGGCGCCCTGCTGATGGATCAGTCCGTGCTCGCCGGGGTCGGCAACGTCTACCGCGCCGAGCTCCTCTTTCGTCACCGGATGCATCCGCTGCGACCGGGGAAGACCCTGCGCCGGGCCCAGTGGCTCGCGATGTGGGACGACCTGGTCGTGCTGATGGCCGAGGGGGTCCGCACGGGCCGCATCGACACCGTGCGACCCGAGCACACCCCCGAGGCGATGGGACGTGCGCCGCGCAAGGACGACCACGGCGGCGAGGTCTACGTCTACCGC
The DNA here is from genome assembly GCA_963761285.1 of uncultured Actinomycetota bacterium. Classification (GTDB taxonomy): domain Bacteria; phylum Actinomycetota; class Actinomycetes; order Propionibacteriales; family Nocardioidaceae; genus Nocardioides. The sequence goes on from CAVXGJ010000008.1 coordinate 219,860, forward strand.
CGCCACGGCCAGCCGTGCCTGGTGTGCACCCGACCCGTACGTACCGAGGTGCTTCAGGGCAGAAACTCCTTCTGGTGTCCGCGATGCCAACCCGCGTTCCGCTCCCGCGCCGTAGTCTGAGGGCCCGCACGGCGACCCGGCCGATCTCTGGCCCACCTCGGACCACGACCGCGGCACGCCACCAGTGAGAGGCAACCGGCTCCGTGACGCCTGCTCCCTCGGAGAGCCCCCGCAGCGCTGGCGCACGCCATGACGGCGGTCGCTTGCGTCGCCATCAGACCGGGATCGAGCTGCGCCTGGTGCTCTGGATGGGGTCCTTCGCCGTCGTCGTTGCCGTGCTGGTGATCGCGTTCCCCACGGTGACGCCCTTCAGCACGCTGCTCATCCCGATCGTGGTCGGCAGCCTGCTCCTCGGACCGCGCACGCTCCCGTTCTTCGTCTTGTTCGTCCTCTCGATGCTCGTGATCTCGTTGTTCGCCCAGACAGAGCTCACCAGTCGCACGATCGGAGCGGCGGCCGTGCAGGTCGTCATCGGCTTCATCGTCATCCTGGCCAGTGCCCGGCGCTCGCGGCTCGGGGTCGGCGGTCTGCGGGGCGAGACGATGTTCGTCGACCTGCGTGACCGGATCCTCAACCAGGGCACGATCCCCGACCTCCCGGCCGGATGGATGGTGGAATCGGCCCTGCACTCGGCCGGCGGGACGGCGTTCGCCGGCGACTTCGTGGTCGCCGCCCGCTCGCCCGACGGCACCGCGATCCAGATCGTGGTGGTCGACGTCTCGGGCAAGGGGGAGGCGGCGGGCCCGCGCGCCCTGCTGCTCTCGGGGGCGTTCGGCGGCCTGCTCGGCGCGCTGCCGCCCGAAGGCTTCCTTCCGGCGGCCAATGCCTACGTCCTGCGCCAGGACTGGGAGGAGGGCTTCGCCAGTGCCATTCACCTCTGCGTCGACCTCACCACCGGGACCTTCGAGGTCCGCAGCGCCGGACACCCCCCCGCTGTGCACCGGGCGTCGGGCACCGGTCGATGGGCGGTGCTGCGCAGCGAAGGTCCCGTCCTGGGGCTGACGAGCGGGGCTCGCTTCGACTGCGTCCGCGGTCACCTGGGGCGCGGGGACGCGGTTCTCCTCTACACCGACGGCATGGTGGAGAACCGATACCGCGACATCGACCTGGGCATCGACCGGATGCTCGGTGAGGCCGAGTCGCTGCTGCGTGGCTCCTTCGTCGGAGCCGCCGAACGGCTGGCGACGTCGCTGGGCTCGAAGGACGATGACCGCGCCATGCTGGTGGTCCACCGGACGTGAGCCTCGGGCTCGTCGGGGCGGCCGGGGGGCGAGAGTGGTGCCGGTTGGGCCGAGACAGGCTCCCTGTGGCACGATTCAGGGGTTCCGAGAGCGATTCGGAGCGCGCGGATGTAGCTCAATGGTAGAGCCTCAGTCTTCCAAACTGACCACGCGGGTTCGATTCCCGTCATCCGCTCCAAGCGGTTTCCGGCACCTCGGAGAGCCGTCTTGGCGGGGCGTAGCGTAGTGGCTAGCGCGCCTGCTTTGGGAGCAGGAGACCGCAGGTTCGAGTCCTGTCGCCCCGACTTCTGATCCCACCCTGCACGTCATCCGCACATACCGAGCACCACCATGCACATCCATGCACATCACCGACCAAGAGGAGATACACCTGTGAAGAGCGCCGTCGAGACCGTGAGCCCGACCCGGGCCAAGCTCACCGTCGAGGTGCCTTTCGAGGAGCTCCAGCCGAGCCTTGATGCCGCCTACAAGAAGATCGCCCAGCAGATCAACATCCCCGGCTTCCGCCGCGGGAAGGTCCCGCCGATGGTGATCGACCGTCAGGTCGGCCGCGGTGCGGTCCTCGACGAGGCCATCAACGAGGTCCTGCCCCAGAAGTATGTCGAGGCGCTCGAGGAGAACTCGCTGACGCCCGTCTCGCAGCCCGAGATCGAGGTGACCAAGCTCGAGGACAACAGCGTCCTGGAGTTCACCGCCGAGGTCGACGTGCGTCCCGAGATCACGCTGCCCGACTACTCCGCCCTCTCCGCCCAGGTCGACGACGTCGAGCTGAGCGACGACGAGGTCACCGAGCAGGTCCAGGCCCTGCGCGAGCGTTTCGCGACGCTGCGCGACGTCGAGCGGGCCGCGGCCGATGGCGACTTCGTCGTCCTCGACCTGAAGGCCAGCCAGGACGGCGAGGTCGTCGACGGCGCCGAGGTCTCCGGCATGAGCTACCGCGTGGGTCGCGGCGGCATGATCGACGGACTCGACGACGCCCTGATGGGCCTCGAGCCCGGCGGCGAGGCGACGTTCGAGAGCGAGCTCGTCGGTGGCGACCTGGTCGGCACCAAGGTCGAGGTCGCAGTCAGCATCAGCCAGGTCCAGGAGCAGGACCTGCCCGAGCTCGACGACGACTTCGCCCAGCTCGCCTCCGAGTTCGACACCATCGAGGAGCTGACCGCCGACGTGCGCGAGCGCCTCGGTCGCGGCAAGCGCCTCGAGCAGGCCGCCGCTGCGCGTGACGCCGTCCTCGAGGGCATGCTCGAGACGATGGAGATCCCGCTGCCCGAGACGATCGTGACCGACGAGCTCAACGCCCGCCGTCAGAGCATCGAGCAGCAGCTCGCCCAGGCCGGCATGACCATGGAGGCCTACCTCGACGACGAGAAGCAGACGATCGAGGAGTTCGAGGCCGACCTCGAGCGCCGCGTCCGTGACGCGGTCGCCGCCCAGTTCGTGCTGGACGAGATCGCCAAGGCCGAGGAGATCGGCGTCGACCAGAACGAGCTCTCGCAGCACCTCGTGCGTCGCGCCCAGCAGTCCGGTCAGGACCCGCAGGAGTTCGCCAACCACATGTTCGAGCACAACCACGTGCCCGACCTCGTGCAGGAGATCCTGCGCGGCAAGGCGCTGGCGATCCTGGTGGAGTCCGCCACGGTCACCGACGCCTCCGGCGCCCCGGTCGAGCTGAAGCGGCTCCTCCCCGACGGCACCATCGGCCCCGAGGTCACCGACGAGCCGGAGACCCCGGCCGCCGAGGACGTCGTCGAGGGTGACGTCGAGGACGTCGTCGAGGACGAGGCCGCCGAGCCCGTCGAGGCCGACAAGGCCTGAGTCTGACCCAGCTCTGATGCAGCGAGGCGCCGGTGGGGTCCACCGGCGCCTCGCTGTGTCTCGCTGTGTCTCGCGGCGGCAACGGCGTCTCACAGCGGGCCTCGTGCATGATGGGCCCCGTGAGCTGGTGGGAAGAGCGCGTCGTTCCGGGTCTGGTCGATCGAGCCCTCAAGGGGCGCGAGATCGGCGAGCTCCGAGCCGTGGCCTGCGCCGGGCTGAGCGGCACCGTCCTCGAGCTCGGCTTCGGTTCCGGGCTCAACCTGCGCCACCTGCCGAGTGCAGTCACCCGCCTCGATGCGGTCGAGCCGTCCGACCGTGGCTGGGCGCTCTCCGAGCGCCGCCGCTCACGTCACAGCCTGCCCGTGAACCGGGTCGGGCTGGACGGCCAGCGGCTCGACGTCGCGGATGCGTCGTACGACCACGTGCTGTGCACGTTCACCCTGTGCACCATCCCCGACCCGGTGCTCGCCCTCCAGGAGGTGCGCCGCGTCCTCCGCCCCGGCGGCACCTTCGCCTTCCTCGAGCACGGCCTCGCTCCGTCTGCGGGAGTCGCGCGCTGGCAGCACCGGCTCGACCCGGTGCAACGTCGGGTGGCCGGGGGTTGCCACCTGACCCGCGACATCCCAGCCCTGGTGACGGCCTCGACGTTGACCCTCGGTCCGGTGAGGGCGGAGTACCTTCCTGGTCCGCGGACCCCCTGGACCTACGGGTATCTCGGCTCAGCGACCGCGCGCTGACGCCTGGAGGCAGGGATGGCAGGTGAGCTGAGACCCTTCGAGGTGCACGAGTCGGGGGCGCTGCTCCACGGGACCAAGGCCGACCTCGCCGTGGGCGACCTGCTCGTGCCCGGGCGCCCCTCGAACTTCGAAACGGGTCGGATGATGAACCACATCTACGTGACGGAGACGTTGGACGCCGCCGCGTGGGGCGCGGAGCTCGCGAGCGGCGAGGGCCGCGGTCGGATCTACCTGGTCGAACCGCTCGGCGACCTCGAGGACGACCCCAACGTGACGGACAAGAAGTTCCCGGGGAACCCGACGCGTTCCTACCGCAGTCGGGAGCCCATCAGGGTCATCGGCGAGCTCGTCGACTGGGTGGGTCATTCGCCCGAGCAGGTGCGAGCCATGCGTGCCGGCCTGGCTGACCTGAAGCGCCGCGGGCTCGCGGTCATCGAGGATTGACGGGCCGTCCCGGTGGCACGATGCCCGGAGTCGAGTGAACATCTGTGCACTGAAGCCGCTAGTCTGTCCTCCATGACTTCCACCGGCCCGAGTGTGCTCGACGCCTTGTCCTTGCTGTCCGAGGTCGTCGACGAGGCGGTGGTCGGCAGCGTCCGCGACACCCATCTCGCCTGGGCCGATCGTGCCCACGGGCTGACCCGTCGTATCGCCGGACCTGGAGTGGCGGTGCCCGAGGCGGTCCACCGCGGCATCGCCGGCGCCGTGTACGGCGGGCTCGGCCTCGGGCTGCGCACTGCCGCGAGGGGCTTGGACAAGGCCGCCGGCGCCGGCCTCGGCAGCCGGTTGGAGGCCACGCCCCGCGGCCGGTTCGTGAGCTCCGCCGTCAATGGGCTCATCGGTGACCGGCTGCTGCGCGAGCGACCCCAGCTGGCGATCCAGATGGCCGTGCGCCGCGACGGTGCCGACGTCATACCCGAGCGCCCGCACCTGGCAGCCGCGTTCCCGGCGGCCACCGGCGAGCTCGTGGTGTTCCTGCACGGGCTGTGCGAGAACGAGTCCTACTGGCGCCGCCACCGCGACCGCACCGGCACGACGTACGGCGAGGCGCTCGCGGTGGAGGGCTGGACCCCGGTCTACCTGCGCTCCAACAGTGGCCTGTCCCTGCGCGAGAACGGCGTGGCGCTGGCCGCACTGATGGCCCGCCTCGTCGACGAGTGGCCCGTGCCGGTCACCCGGATCGTCCTGGTCGGCCACTCGCTCGGCGGATTGGTGATCCGGGCCGCGGGAGCCGTCAGCGCGCAACCCTCGCCCGGCACCGGGACCGACTGGAACACGCTCGTGACCGACGTCGTCACCCTCGGCACCCCCCACCTCGGCGCCCCGATCGCATGGGGGATCGGTCACGGCAGCCGCGGGCTGGGGTTGTTGCCCGAGACCGCTGCGTTCGGCCGGATCCTGGACTTCCGCTCGGTAGGGGTGCACGACCTCGTCGTGGGGCTTGCCGAGGACGTCCCGCCGCTGCCGCACGCCCGCTACCGCTTGGTCTGCGCGACGTTGAGCAGCAGTCAGCGCCACCCCGTGGGGCACTTCGTGGGGGACCTGCTGGTCCGGCCGCGATCGGCGTACGGCACCGATCGTCGCGGTCAGGAGCTCTTCCCGGGCGCCGACCGACTGCACGTCGGGCGGACCGACCATTTCGGGCTCCTCAACCACCCCGAGGTCCTCACCGCGCTGCGCTCCTGGCTCGCTTGAGACCGCTCGGGGGAGGGCGGCGAGCGATCCGCCATGATGGCGTCATGAACCAGCCCACCTCGCACTCAGCCGACCGGGAGCTCTCCGCGAGCGCCGACATCTCTGCACCGCCGGAGAAGGTCTGGGAGCTGCTCACCGATTTCTCGCGGATGCCGTCCTGGAGCCCGGAGCTGGTCAAGATGCTCCCGCTCCTGCGCGGCGGGCTGCGGGTGGGTCAGCAGTACGTCGGGGTCAACAAGCGCAAGGCGATGGTCTGGCCGACTCGTTCGGTCGTGGCTGTGCTCGAGCCTGTGAGCACCATCGCCTGGGACACCAAGTCGAGCGGCGCTCGGTGGATCTGGGAGCTCGCCCCGAACGCTGCCGGCGGCACCACCGTGACCCACCGCCGTCCGGTCCCGTCCGGCCTGACCCGGGTCAGCGGCATCTTCGCCAAGGCGTTCCTCGGTGGAGCCGACGGGCACGCCGTCGAGCTCGAGGCCGGGATGGCGACCACGGTCGCTCGGCTCAAGGCGGCGGCGGAGGCCTGACCCGGCCCACCGGAGGCTGAGCAGGGCGAGCCCCTGGGCGAGCCCGTCGACGAAGCCCACCGGAGGCTGAGCAGGGCGAGCCCCTGGGCGAGCCCGTCGACGAAGCCCGGTGAGGTGCGCGCCGGCCTTGCCTCGGAGTTGCTTGTGTCCGCACCGGGTTTCGTCTCGCCCGTCGCGACCTCCTTCGTCGGTCGCGGGGCTCGCTCAACCTTCGCTCCCGACGGCGGTTCGCTCCTGCGTCGCGAACCGCCTGCTCGCTCAGCGAGGGCGGTGGGCGGTGAAGTCGATGATCTGCTGGAACGTCGGCCGGTTCTGCCAGTCGATCGGTCGTACGCCGACGAGGCCGGCAGCGGTCGCCCGGATGTAGTCCTGCGACTTGTCGTAGGTCAGCTCGCCGACCTTCGCCACGCCCTGCGCCGCGAGGACGCGCTCGGTGGCCTTGCGCAGTGAGTTGGCGATGGCGTTGCGGCAGCGCTTCTTCGAGCCGTTGCCGCAGTAGACCCGGTGGTAGGCGCCACGGACCGGGTCGCCGAAGGCGCTGCGCAGGTCCTTGTTGACGTAGCCGTACCAGGCGATGCCGTTGAAGGCCGACCCGATGCCGAGTCGCGGGTGGTCGTCGATGCCCTTCGGCAGCTGCTGCACCAGGCCACCGAGGCGTCCGCGCAGCACGTCCTTGGCGACGGAGGCGCGACCGGACTGCCACCAGGTGTCGAACAGGGCGATCGCGGCCTCGTGACCGTAGGAGCCGTCGCGGTCCTGGTCGAGACGGTGGGCGCCGTCACGGACCCAGGCGCTCAGCAGGGCACGAGCCTCGCCGGCGGACTTGTCGCCCCGCACGGCCTTGAGCAGCATCGGCAGCGTGTACGCCGCTCGGGAGTCGACCGTGGCAGCGTCGGCCATCACCGCGGTCATGCCGGCCAGGTCGATGCGGCGGCTGCCCGCCGTTGCTGCTTCGAGTCGGTCCTCGAGCGCCAGGGAGCGGTAGACCGGCCCGTACGACCAGGTGTCGTCAGCTGCCGCGAAACCGGGCGCCTGCTTGTTGTTCCACGACACGAAGTAGCCGCGCTCGGGGTTGGTCTCCCGCGGGTGGCCGGCGAAGTCGAGCCAGCCCTTCCAGCCGTAGCGCTTGCCCGCCCAGTGCGGCAGGTCGGGCTCGACCTTCTTCGACCGCAGCGGCAACAGGCCCGAGGAGTAGTAGGAGATGTCGCGGTTGTCGGCGTAGAACCAGTTGAACGTGAAGTCGATGTTGCTCGACGCCTTCTGGAACGTCGCCGCGTCGCTGACGTAGTCAGGGTTGTTGAGCTGGCCGAAACCGATCACCGAGTCGACCTCGTGGCCGTAGGTCGAGCGCTGCGACACGATCGCGACCGGGACGCCGTCGACGGTGGTGCGCTGCTGAACGATGCCGTGGCGGGTGCGCAGGACCAGGAACTCGTAGGTCTTGGGCGGTCCGGGCGCCGTCGCGTTGGGCGTTGTCGTCTCGGAGTGGATGTTGGACTCCATCGGCCGGCACAACTTGCCGACGCGGTAGCCCGTGGAGGTCACCTTCGGCTTGGACCCGTCGACGTTGCACAGCTTCTCCACGACGGTGTCGACGTTGTCGCTGCCGGCGCTGGTGGCCGACCACGCGTAGTCGGCGCCACGGCCGAGCTGGACGAAGAGGTTGGTGCCGGCGAAGGCGACGCCGCGCGCCTGGATCCCGGGGCCGCTCAGCGACTGCTCGACGAGGAGCTGGGGAGCGAAGTACCCGGTCTGCGGCCCGATCACGGCCAGCGGCTTGCCGGTCGTGCTCTCCTCGCCGGTCACCAGGATCGCGTTGCTCATGCCGTGCGGCTCGAGGGCGAAGGAGAGCTGGGTGCCGTCGGGGAGGTCGATCGCGGTGGGGGCCGCTGCGTCCTGGGTGGTGATGGACCGGGCGGCGGCGCCGCCGAGCAGGGTGCCGGAGCCCGGAGCGGTGGGGCCGTCGAGGTCGGGGAGGGCGACGCCCGGCTTGCTCGGGTCGAGGCCGCTCGTGTCGCCGTACGGCGTGCGGAGGGTGGTCGTCACCGGGGCCTCGGGGTCGTTCTCGGCGCGCAGGTCGTTGTAGGTGCGCAGTGCCTCACGCCGACCGAACTTCTCGGTCAGCGCCTGGAGCCAGGCGGCGTTGCGGACCTCGCCGCCGCCGCCCTTGCCGAAGATGCCGCCGACCAGCGAGGCGACGTAGACCACGTCGGCGCGGGTCCAGTCCTCGGGGAGCTTCTGCAGACCGGCGTACTCGGCCGGGCAGCTGGGGGCCAGGACGCTCGGGCACAGCGCGTCCTGGGCCGCGTTGATGCCGGTGATGAAGGAGTCGACCGCGCTGATGAGGCGCGGCCCCTCGGCTCCGGCCCGCTCGGCGGCGATGTCGACCTGGGCGGCGGCCTGCTGCGGCGTGTAGTAGGCACTACGCACCTGGGCGGCGTCCATTGCGACGTTACCGGGGCTGTCGCCGATGAACTCCGCGAGGCGGGCCTGCCCGGTGTGGCGCAGGACGTCCATCAGGAACATCCGGTCCTCGACGGCGGCGTACCCGGCGCCGTACTCGACGTCCTCGAAGGTGGTGCCGGTGATGAAGGGAACGCCGAACTCGTCGCGCTCGATGAGCACGCCCGGGCGGGGCTCGATCGAGCTGACGACGGTCTCGGGGGTGAACGAGGCGTCCTTGAAGAGCGTGTCGAGGTCTCCCTCGGTGATCGAGCCGGGCGCCTGGGCCGTGAGGGCGTCGTAGAGCTCGAGCTGGTCGGCGAAGTTCTCCGGGGAGGTGGGGGTCGCGGTGGTGCTGCCGCCGAGCTGGAGGACGTCGACCGCGGTCGCGGTGCCGTTGGAGCCGGGCGGGAGGATGTTGCGCACGCCGCCGTACTCGGCGAGGGCGCGGGCGGTGGGGGTGCCGACCTCCTCGCCGAGGGCCGGGAGCGGCGCCAGCACGGCGACGGAGAGCGCCCCGGCTGTGGCGAGGCCGAGGAGTGAAGCGGGACGCAGACGCATGTGGTGCTCCAAGATCGTGGTGATGCGAGGGGGCGGGGGTGTGACGACCTGCACAACGATCCGTGGGGGTGTTCGTCACGTGCTGGGGCATACCTCCTGGAGGCTGAGCAGGGCGAGGGACGAGCCCGTCGACGAAGCCCGGTGAGGCTTACAGCGGCGCTTCTGTTCGCGCCGGGTCTCGTCTCGCCCGTCGGGCGGGCGATGCTTCTGGCCGCACCGGGTTTCGTCTCGCCCGTCGCGAGTTCGTTCCTCACTCGCGGGGCTCGCTCAACCTCGTCTCGCTGACGCAGCGCGCTCGTTCCTCGCGCCCTGCTGCTCGCTTGACTTCCGCTGTCGGCGAACAGGGGGCGTTTGCCCGTGGAAGTGTCGGTGCTTCGGGCTAGGGTCGGCGACGTGAACCAGAACTCCAGCCCCAGCGACCCCCAGTTCCCGGTGATGGGTGCCGGCGGGGGACTCAACGTCCTCGACGACCACATCTACCAGCGGCTGCTGCGCGAGCGCATCGTGTTCCTCGGCTCCGAGGTGCGCGACCAGAACGCCAACGCGATCTGCGCCCAGCTGCTGTTGCTCTCGGCCGAGGACCCCGAGGCCGACATCTTCTTGCACATCAACAGCCCCGGCGGCTCCGTCGACGCCGGCATGGCGATCTACGACACGATGAACTACATCCCCAACGACGTCGCGACCGTCGGCATGGGGCTGGCCGCCTCGATGGGCCAGTTCCTGCTGTGCGCCGGCACCAAGGGCAAGCGTTACGCCCTGCCGCACGCGCGGATCATGATGCACCAGCCTTCCTCGGGCATGGGCGGTTCGGCCTCGGACATCAAGATCCAGGCCCAGCAGTCGCTGCACATCAAGAAGGTGCTGCTCGACCTGATCGCCGAGCACACCGGCCAGGACATCGAGCAGGTCATCGCCGATGCCGATCGCGACCGGTGGTTCACCGCCGAGCAGGCCCAGGCCTACGGCTTGGTCGACCAGGTCGTCAAGAACGCCCGCGACGCCGCCGACGAGGGTCGCCCCGCGCGCAACTCCTCCACGAGCAAGGACTGACTGAGATGAATTACTACATTCCGCAGTGGGAAGAGCGCACGTCCTACGGCTTCCGTCGGATCGATCCCTACGGCAAGCTCTTCGAAGAGCGCATCATCTACCTCGGCACCCCGATCTCCGACGACGTCGCCAACGCCGTCATCGCACAGCTGCTGTGCCTGCAGTCGATGAACCCCGACTCCGACATCAGCATCTACATCAACTCACCCGGTGGCTCGTTCACCGCGTTGACGGCGATCTACGACACGATCCAGTTCATCAAGCCGGACGTCGAGACCGTCTGCATGGGTCAGGCAGCCTCCGCCGCCGCGATCCTGCTCGCGGCCGGCACGAAGGGCAAGCGCCGCGCGTTGCCCAACAGCCGGATCCTGATCCACCAGCCCTACACCGAGGGCACCTTCGGCCAGACCTCCGACATCGAGATCCAGGCCAACGAGATCCTGCGGATGCGCGAGCTGCTGGAGAAGATGATCTCCGACCACAGCGGCAAGAGCATCGAAGAGGTCAGCCACGACATCGAGCGCGACAAGATCCTCACGGCGCCGCAGGCGCTCGAGTACGGCTTGATCGACCACGTCCTGGAGAGCATGAAGACGCCGGTCCTGGCCTGATCTGACGAAGGTCGCCCCGTGTTCGTCCCCCGCAGTGGGGGCGACACGGGGTACCGTCGAAGAGTTTGACGGCGAGGAGCGTGACTCCGCAGCCTTGTTTGAGCAGCACCACCCCCAACGCACCCTGACGCACCATCCTTTGGAGGACCCCCGTGGCACGTATCGGTGACGGAGGCGACTTGCTCAAGTGCTCTTTCTGCGGGAAGAGCCAGAAGCAGGTCAAGAAGCTCATCGCCGGGCCCGGCGTCTACATCTGCGACGAGTGCATCGACCTGTGCAACGAGATCATCGAGGAAGAGCTCAGTGAGGGCACCGAGGTCGAGCTCGCCGAGCTCCCCAAGCCCAAGGAGATCTTCGAGTTCCTCAACTCCTACGTCATCGGGCAGGAGCAGGCCAAGAAGTCGTTGGCGGTCGCGGTCTACAACCACTACAAGCGCGTCCAGGCCGGTCTCGCCCCGGTGTCGGGCAAGCACTCCAAGGACGAGGTCGTGGAGGTCGCCAAGTCCAACATCTTGGTCATCGGCCCCACGGGTTGCGGCAAGACCTACCTCGCCCAGACGCTCGCGCGGATGCTCAACGTGCCCTTCGCGATCGCCGACGCCACCGCACTCACCGAGGCCGGCTATGTCGGTGAGGACGTCGAGAACATCCTCCTCAAGCTGATCCAGGCAGCTGACTACGACGTCAAGAAGGCCGAGACCGGCATCATCTACATCGACGAGATCGACAAGGTGGCCCGCAAGGCCGAGAACCCGTCGATCACCCGCGACGTCTCCGGTGAAGGCGTGCAGCAGGCGCTGCTGAAGATCATCGAGGGCACCACCGCCTCGGTGCCGCCGCAGGGCGGGCGCAAGCACCCGCACCAGGAATTCATCCAGATCGACACCACCAACATCCTCTTCGTGGTGGGTGGTGCCTTCGCCGGTCTCGAGCACATCATCGAGCAGCGCGTCGGCAAGAAGACCCTCGGCTTCAGCGCCGAGGTGCGCGGGATCGAGGAGCGCGCCGCCGAGGACCTGCTCGCCATGGTCCGGCCGGAGGACCTCACGAAGTTCGGCCTGATCCCCGAGTTCATCGGCCGACTCCCGCTGATCGCCAGCGTCACCAAGCTCGACCAGGAAGCGCTCGTCCAGATCCTCACCGAGCCGCGCAACGCCCTGGTCAAGCAGTACCAGAAGCTCTTCGACATCGACGGGGTCGAGCTCGAGTTCACCGAGGACGCCATCCTCGCGATCGCCGACAAGGCACTCGAGCGTGGCACCGGTGCTCGTGGCTTGCGCGCGATCATCGAGGAAGTCCTCCTCTACGTCATGTACGACGTGCCTTCGCGCGGCGACGTGGCCAAGGTGATCATCAACCACGACGTCGTCTTCGGCGTGGCCGAGCCCGAGCTGATCCTGCGCGAGGCCGAGCCCAAGCCCAAGAAGAAGTCAGCCTGAGTTCAAGCGAGCAGCGCTGAGCGACTGAGGTTGGAAGTCGGTCTCCGGGATGTCGAGCTGCGGCGAGCGGAGTAGCTGCCGCAACCACGCGGCGCGGTGGCGACTGCGAGGCGTGCCATCCGCTCCTGCTTGTTATGCAGGTGATCTGCGTCGTCCGGATCCGCGTCTTTCCACCGCCTCTGACAGTAGAACCTTCCGCTCATGCTTGTTATGCACGTGATCCAGCAGGACAGTTCGAGCAGCCGCTGTGGCTGCCTGTCGACGGAGCTGGAGGCCCCGAGATGTCGCTGCTCGATCCGTGTCTGATTCGTTCTCGTGGGCCCTCGGGGCAGGTGGTGGTCCGACTCGGGGTGCCGCTGGTTGACGACTATCTGGAGTTCCTCGAGGGGCGATGTCGGCCCAATACGGTGCTGGCTGCGGCCTACGACCTGAGGGTGTTTTTCTCGGTCGTGGACAAAGCGCCGGGCGAGGTTGTCCCGGCTGACGTGCTGGGCTTCATCACCGCCCAGCGCACCGGTCGTAGCAGCACCGAGCCGCTGCAGCCGCTCGGCGATGACGACGACGCGGTGGGGGTCTCGACCAGCACGGTCGCACGCCGGTTGTCGATCATCTCGGGGTTCTTCGCCTACCTCCAGGTCCGCGGTGACATCACGACCAACCCGGTGCCCAGGGGGCTGCCGAGCAGGCGCGAGCGCAACCGCCCCAGCCAGGGGGTGCCGTTGACGCGGCGGACCCGGCGGTTGCCGCAGATCCTCACACCCGGCGAGGTTGATGCGCTGGTCGGTGCGTTGCGTACCCACCGCGACCGGGCGATGGTCGCAGCGATGGTCTTCGGTGGCCTGCGTCGCTGCGAGGTCCTTGGGCTACGGCTCGAAGACCTGCGGGTCGCGGAGCGGCGGGTGTTCATCGCCGAGGGCAAGGGCGGTCACCAGCGCCTGGTCCCGGTCTCATCGCGGTTCTTCACCGCGGTGGCGACCTACCTCGACATCGAACGCCCAGCCGACGCAGCCACCGACCGGGTCTTCGTGGTCCTCAAGGGACCCACCCGCGGCCGAGGGTTGTCGGTACGCGGGCTGGACGAGGTACTCGTCGGAGCCAAGGGTCGTGCCGGGCTGGCCCATGCGACGTGCCACGAGCTGCGCCACACCTGCCTCACCCGGCTCCGCGAGGCCGGGATGGCACTCGAGGCCGTCCAGGCCCAGGCCGGGCACGCCTCGATCGAGTCGACCCGGATCTACCTGCACCTGGCCGATGACTGGCTCGCAGCCCAGTACCGCAAGGCCGCCGAGGTCCTCGACGCCCAGCTCTACGCCGGGCAACAGAACGCGACTGGTGGGGGGACCCGGTGAGCGGGCCGCTGCTGCTGCCGACCTGGGAGCAGCTGAGCGCGCGCCCCGAGATCGTGGCCACGATGCGGCGCTACCTCGACCAGATCGCCTGCGTGCTGCGCCCGGCCAGCGTCAACAACACCGACCAGGCCTTGCGCGCTTTCGCCGGCTTCCTGTGCGAGTGCGCCCCCGAGGTCACCAGCATCACGCAGGTCACTCGTCGCCACATCGAGGACTACAAGCCCTGGCTCGCAGCACGTCCTGGGCAGAACAAGCCCACGGTGAGCACGGCGACCCTGGCACACCGACTCGGCACGTTGCGGATGTTCTTCGTCCGTATCGATGAGTGGGGCTGGGAGGAGGCGCCGTCACGGGTGCCGATGTTTCCCGGCGACCTGCCCAGGCAGGACCACCCGTTACCCAAGGCCCTGGACGACGCCGCGGCCGCGAAGCTGCTCCGCGCCGCGGTCAACGACAACCGGCTACTGGTCCGGGTCGCCGTCGAGGTGCTCCTACGCACCGGGCTGCGGGTCAGCGAGTTCACCGCACTCACCGCTGGCGCCGTGGTCCAGATCGGTGCCGCACCCTGGCTGCACGTCCCGGTCGGCAAGCTCCGCCAGGACCGCTACCTGCCGCTGCATCCGCACCTGGTCATCTTGATCGAGGAGTACCGCACCGCTCACGTCGACGCCGGCCACCCGCTGCTGTTGCCCCGCGAGAACGGGCGTGCGTTGGACCGCCACACCGTGACCCGGCTCATCAACAAGGCCGGCGCCGCGGCCGGGTTGGCCCACATTCATCCCCACCAACTACGCCACACCCTGGCCACCCAGGCCATCAACCGCGGCATGTCGCTCGAAGCGATCGCCGCGATGCTCGGGCATCGCAGCATGGACATGACCCTGCGCTACGCCAAGATCGCCAACCGCACCGTGGCCGATGAGTACTTCGCCGTCACCGACCAGGTCGACGCCCTCTACGCCAAGACCGACCCGCTGCCCGCCGACGCGATCGGACCCAAGATGGCCCGGCTACGTCGCGAGCACCACCGACTCCTCGGCAACGGCTACTGCGCAAGACCCGCCGAGCTCGACTGCGCCTTCGAAGCGATCTGCGAGACCTGCAGCTTCTTCCAAACCAGCATCGAGTTCCGCCCCACACTGCAAGCCCAACACGACGACGCCATCGCCAAAGGTCAACACCACCGAGCAGAGCTCTTCGACCAACTCCTGAACGACGTCACGGAAGGCCAAGCATCATGAGCGACAGCCCCGATCCTGTGCATAATGCCGATGAGCGCGTGTCCCGCGCTGGCTTTGCGTTAGGGAATACGAGAATCGACGCCATGGAGCGGAGCTTCCCAGACGGCAATGGGGACGAACGAGCAGTGCTGACCGGCTGGCTGGACTGGCAGAGGGCAACCGTGGTGCGCAAGGTCCAGGGGCTGTCCGACGAACATGCGCACCGGTCCCTCCTGCCGACCTCCCCCCAGATGACGGTCGCGGGGGTCTTGTCGCACCTGCGTTGGACCGAGCGCGGTTGGTTCGCCGCCAGTTTCCCGAGCGCGGCAGCGGGCCACACCGAGCGTGACCCTTCCGGCGGCTGGCAGGTCCCGCGGTCGTCGCTGAACGCGCTAGTAGAGCAGTACACAACAGAATGTGCAATGTCGCGTCAGGTGGTGTCGCGTCACGACTTCGACGCGATCCAAGAGTTCACGCCGCCTGAGTTCTCACCGGTGAATCTCCGTTGGATAGTGGCGCACATGATCGACGAGACAGCCCGCCATCTCGGGCACCTCGACGTTGTGCGAGAGCAACTTGACGGAACGCGCGGGTACTAGGGGCGATGTTCTGACCACGGATGTCAGATCTACGGAGACATCCGGATCCGCGATCCGCGCGCAATTGCCGATGAGCGGGTCAGGACCTCAAAGACGCAGGTGTTCGGGGAACCCGGTCCACTGGAGGTCCGCAGGGAGGTGCGCCATGTCGTTGGCGACAACGACGGACGGTGGGGAACCGACCTCGTACCTGATCACGGTCAGTCCGGCATGACACTGCATCGGAGGGAACCAGCGCCAGGTCGGGGCTAACAAGGCGTGTGCCACGAGCCACCCGATCGTAAACGCGTGCGTGATGACGACGTCCACAGGTGCTCGGCCATCGACAGCGGGACCAGCCAACAGGTCAATCGCGTCTGCCCCTAGAGCCGCGCCACGGGATGCCGCATCTTCTGGCACCTCCCCCAAGAACGACATGACGGTGTCAGCCCAAGCGTCCGGAATCTCTTCACGGCGTGGCAGACGGGGGACGTAGTCGCCCGCGCAATCATCCCCCACCAGTGCGAGGCTCTGCTCGAACTGTTCCGCCACGACCCGCGCCGTCTCGGCCGCGCGCGGGAGCGGCCCATGGGTGATGTGTCCCACCGACAGCGGTGCGAGACGCTGGCCCAGGTGCTGTGCCTGTAGGGAACCGATGGAGGTAAGTCCAGTCTCGTGTGCATCGGGCTCCGCATGGCGGGCCAGGTACAGCAAGCGTGTGCTTCCCCGAGACATGGTGCTCATGAAACACCATCCGGCAGAGCGCACGCTCATGCCGCCAGGAGGGCTCCGCCCGACCATCAGCGTAAGTCGGTCTGTGTCAAGGAATTGGGTCGGTGCCCGTGCCCGTGGTCTGTCCCTGCATAGCGGTGAAGGGGTTGGTCCCTGCAGCGTGTAATCGGGTTGTTCAGACGACGGGCGGGGCTGCCCATGATGGTCGGCGAGGTGATGCCTCGATGCCGCGTAGGGCTCGCCCCGACCCGTTCCTCTCGACCGGTCGCGACCGTGGTGCTGGTGGTCGGGCCGGACGTCTTTAGGCAGCCACCGCCTCAGCGGGGGCAGCGGTTCGGTGGCGCGTGGCTCTGGTGGCGGCGGTGGCCGTGGGTGGCGACCTCGGGGTCCCAGGCGATGCCGGTGGTCACGATGGCGTGCAGGTGGCGCAGGATCGCTGCAGCGATCACGGTCTGGGCCTGGACGGGGGCGAGCTTGTTCGTCTCCCTGGTCGTGAGGTGTCGGTACCGGGCGGCGTAGACGGGGTTGGTCTTCACCGACCCCACACCGCCCGCCAGGCCGCGGCACGCAGCCGGGGTCGGCCTTGGCCGGTGAGCTTCGTGCGACCGGTGTAGGTCCCCGAGGCCTTCTCCCGCGGTGCCAGGCCGGCGTGCTTGACCAACGCCCGCGCGGAGTCGAAGCGTCGTAGGTCGCCGGACTCGGCCAGGATCGCTGCGGCACCGACCGCGGAGAGTGCCGGGGATCGAGGTGACCAGGTGCGGTCAGCTGCAGCTCGTCGAGCACAGCGACCATCCGGGTCTCGGTATCGGCGAGCCGGTGCTGGGTGTGGGTCCAGTCCTCGACGAGCAGCGCGACCCGCTCCAACGCACCGCGTCGGTGCGCGATGACGCCGGCCTCGTCGCTCAGCGCGGTGTAGAGGTTGCGCACGATCCGCAGGATCGGCTTCTTCCCACCCAGCCTGGTGATCTCGCGTCGCACCGCCTTCTCGAACCGCACCGCACCGAGGCGGCGGGTGCGGTCGAGGTCGCCGCCATCGCGCTCGACGACCACGGTGAGCGCAGCGACCCAGGTCCGGGAGCGGAACGGCTGCGCTGCGGCCTCGAGGGCAGCGGGCCACACGCACTCCAGGAGGTCGCGGATCTGCTGCATCTGGGCCACGGTCTCGACCAGGAGCTGCTCGCGGCGCGCGCCGAGGTGGCGCAGCCGGCCCCAGGTCTCATCGACCGGCTCCGGGGCATAGCAGCGCAGCTGCGCGGTCAACCGGGCGATCAGCACCGCGTCCTTGTCGTCGGTCTTGTCGAACGTCAGGTCCTCGGCACGACGCGCCCAGGAGGTCTGCATCGGCTGGACGCACACGAACGGCATCGACCGCTGCCCGGCGAGCTGGCCCAGGACCCGCCAGCGGTGCCCGGTCGGCTCGCACGCCACCGTCACCCCGCGAAGCCCTTCGCTGCGGCACGCCCAGCAGCCCAGTCGAGGGCCTGGCCGAGGTCCCAGGCCTTCACGCGGAACGTGCGCCGCGCCAGGACCCGGGAGTCGTGATCGCACACCACGACCATCTGCTTGTGCATCGGCCAGGTCGATCCCGACGATCGCGTTCGTCGTCGGCACGAGCTCGCGGAGTCGAGCCAGTCGCGCGTTGCGGTTGCGGTCACCCCGGGAGACCCCGTTAGCGTTGGTCATGAACGTCCTCCTCTGTGCGTTGGAACACCAAGTCCGATAACCGCACCAAGGGAGGACGTTCCTACGTCCAGGCGACCCGCCCAGCGGCTATCCTAGAACGTCTTCCTATGCCGCCTTCCGCGCGTCCCGTAAGCGGAACGGCATCCGGCGAAGTGCCAAGTGAGCTCCCCCTATTTGTGCCCGCGTCCCGTTTCCCTGGTCTGGAGGGGTATACCGGGACAGGGGCGGTCTACGGCACGCGGACAGCCTCGACGACTGGACGATGCGCTGCCATCTCCTGCCCACCGCAGATCGTAGGAAGCGGGTCGGTCCATGTTCGGCGTGCTCACGTGGCTCACCTTCGATGAGTACGCGCTCGATGGCCGACGCCACGACCACGACGACCCGAAACGCTGATCCCTGCTGATCGTCGCTGGCCACTCAACTTTCTCTCACAAGGACCCGCCGGCTCACTCTTCAAGCCTTACAAACCGTCGGCACGCATGCTACGAAGGATCGTGTTGGGTCGCCCGTGGACGGGCGATCCAGAGTCCATTTTCAGGGTAGTTGTTGGACGTTGCTGGCAGTGACTGCGGCGGCGTCCGAGACCGGATTCGGGGTGGTCGGGTGCGTGGCGGGATGAAGTTCTACCGCGGCAGCGCCGCTGCCGCACGCTCGTACGTTGAGGCCGATCACTCCCGCGCGGATGACTACTACCTCGGCGAGGGCGCCGGGGTCGCGTCCCGCTTCGTCGTCGATGTGAGCCACTCGGTAAGCCCCACCGTGCAGCAGGCGGCGGATCTCGATGGCGATGACTATGAGCGGTGGGTTGGCGGGTACGACGTCGACACCGACCGGGCCAAGGGGCGACTGCGTGATGATCCGAATGCGTTGCGGTTCGTCGAGGTCACCGTCAACGGTCCCAAGACGTGGTCGCTGGCCGCGGCGTTGCATCCGGAGATCTCGGCCGCGCTTGGATGCGGCGCAGGATCAGGCCGCGGCCCAGATCATCGGCTGGGTCGCCGAGCATGCAACGACCCGGGTCGGCCCGCGTGGGCGCCAGGTCCAGGTGCCCGTGGAGCAGGTCGAGGCTGCGGTGATCCGGCACCACACCTCACGTGCTGGGGACCCGCACCGCCACCTGCACCTCCAGATCAACGCCCGCGTCTTCGCGGCCGGTGGGTGGCGCGGAATCCACTCGGTCGGGGCACGGGACTCGTTGGAGGCGATCAATGGGATCGGGCACGCAGCGGTCGCTACCGACCCCGGGTTCCGGGCAGCGCTCGCCTCGCACGGGTTCACCTTCGACCCGATCACCGGCGAGATCAACGAACTAGCGCCCTACGCCGGCCGGTTCAGCGCGAGGGCGGCGCAGATCGCCCGCAACGTCGACGCCTTTGAGGCGCAATGGCGTGCCGCGCACCCCGGCCAGGAACCCGGACCGAAGCTCCGACGGACCTGGGATCGGCGGGCCTGGTCCCAAGCACGACCCGACAAAGTGATCCCGACCGACGGGGCCGCGATGGTCGAGGCGTGGAACGACGACCTCCACGAGCTCGGCTACCGCACCAGGTCAGCACCGGCCAGGCACACGTCGGTTTCGACGCCGAGTGTGGGAATCCTGAATCGTGACGCAGCCGTCGAGGTCGTGTTGACGCGCCTGGGGGCGCAGAGGTCGGCCTGGAACGCAGCCGATATGCGGGGCCAGGTCGAGCAATACATCGCAGCGACCGGGCTCGTCGTTGAGGCTGCGGTGCGCATCGAGTTGGCCGAAGACCTCACCGCCCGCGCCCTGTCCGCGTGCACGCCGTTGTTGAACCGTGACGACGTCCCCGAGCACATCCGGGCCTTGTCCTCGCCGCGGGTGATCGGGGTCGAGGACAAGATCACCGAGCTGCTCGCGATGCTGGCCTGTGGGAGGGGTGAGGACGCGGTCCTCGACCAGTACCTGGGAGCAGGACTCGACCCCGTCCAGATGCAGGCGGTCGCTGCCCTGGCTGGCACCGAGAACCTGCTGGTCATCGAAGGCGCCGCCGGGGCCGGGAAGACCACCACCCTCGCAGCCACCAAGACTGCACTCGCAGCGCAGGGGCGACAGGTGATGGTCGTGACACCGACCCTGAAAGCGGCCGAGGTCGCTGCCGCCGAGATCGACGCACCCGCGTTCACAGCGGCGTGGTTGGTGCACCAGTGGGGGTGGCGCTGGGACAGCGATGGCCGCTGGGGTCGGGACTTCCAGGTCCCCCCGGACCCGGCAGCGAGGCTCACTCGTGGTGACCTGCTGGTCATCGATGAGGCCGGGATGCTCGACCAGGACACCGCCCGCGCTCTCCTCGATGTCGCCCTGGAGGCCCAGGTGCGGGTGGCGTTCATGGGCGACCGTCACCAGCTCCCCGCTGTCGGGCGCGGTGGGGTCCTCGACCTCGCCACCCAACACACCGGACCCGAGGCCACGGTGTGCCTGGACGTGGTGCACCGCTTCGCCGACCCCGCCTACGCTGAGCTGAGCGTCGTCATGCGCCGCGGTGGACCGGTCTTCGACCACCTCTGGCAACGCGGGCACATCCGCCTGCATGCCAGCGAGGCCGAACGGACCCAGGCCCTCGCCAACCAGACCGCGGAGGCGATCCTGCGCCGGCCACACCAACCTCGCCCTGATGGCCGATACGCGTGAGCAGGTCACCGCACTCAACGCCGCCATCCGGGACCGGCTTGTCGAGGCCGGTCTGGTCGATGACCACACCGTGGTGACCACCCTGGCCGGGGAGCGCCTCGGTGTCGGTGACCGAGTCGCGACCCGACGCAACGACTGGCACCTGTCTCTGGCCAACCGCCAGACCTGGACCATCACCGCCATCAACCCCACCACCGCCAGCACCTTGTCGACCGGTGACGCTGAGCAGGAGCTGACCTTGCGCAACGACCACGGGATCACCCGCCAAGTGCCAGCCTGGTACGCCCGAGCCTGGGTCGAGTCCGCCTATGCCACGACCGTCTACGGCGCCCAGGGCGAGACCACCGCCGTCGGGCACCTGGTCCTGGATCAATCCACGACCGCAGCGTCGGCGTATGTGGGCATGACCCGTGGGCGCCACGACAACACCGCCCACCTCGTCGCCGAGACCCCTGCACAAGCCCGGACCATGTGGGAAGGGGCCTGTTCGCGCGAACGCGCTGACCTCGGCGTCGCCCACGCCCGCCTCCAGGCGATCGATGACATCGACCGCTACGGCCCCATCGGACCCACCCGGCCCCCCGCCAACACACTGGTGCCACGACAACCAGAGACCAAGAGGAGACGGGCCCACTACCCGGCCTACGACACCGGCCACGACTACGCGCGACGTGCATCGGCCTCGGGTCCCAGCATCGGGTTCTGACCCTCCGGCCGCCCCGGGGGCACCATTTCGCGTCCTGATTGACGATCTCGCGAAAGTTTTTGAACTTTCGGAGGGGCGCTCGCTGACCTGCACAAACACCACCACCAGGGCTTCGCCCGTCCTGCGCCCGTCCCAGGACGGGCGCACCCAGGAGGGGCGTTTTTTGGTGCGCACCGTGAGGAGAGTTGATCCCGCACTGTCCAGTCGCGCCCCATCACGCGCTTGTGGGACAAGCGACAGCACCACACCCACCACCAGGAGAAGCCCATGACCACCGTCCTCAACGACGACCACCACGAGCACGACGAGATGCTCACCATCGAAGAAGCCGCCGCCCTCCTTCGTGTCCCCGTCGCCACGATGCGCTACTGGCGCTACACCGGCGACGGACCCTTCAGCTTCAAAGTCCAGCGCCACGTCCGCTACTGGCGTACCGACCTGATCCTCTGGCGAAGCGAGCAAGGACGCAGACCTGACCCCACCGACCCACAGCGCTGACTTTGGCCCCGCTTGTCCACAGCTACCGCTCGCAGAACGGGCGCGGCGCTACACGCGGTCCAGGCTCGTGACGACGTCCAGGAGGTGTCATGGCCGGCAATATCGCCAAACGATCCAACGGGTCCTGGCGCGCCCGCTACCGCGACGAATCCGGACACGAGCACTCACGCCACTTCGATCGCAAGATCGACGCCCAACGCTGGCTCGACGAGATCAGCTCCTCGCTCCTCAATGGCTCCTACGTCGACCCAAAGGCCGGCAACATCACCTTTCGAGAGTTCTACGAGGACTGGGCTCCACGCCAGCTCTGGGTCCCCTCGACCACGACCAACGCGGACCTGGCGACGCGCTCAGTCGCCTTCGCCGACGTGCCGCTCAAGCTCGTCCGGCGCTCCCACATCGAGGCGTGGGTCAAGACGATGTCGACCCGATTGGCCCCGACGACGATCAAGACGCGATTCGTGATCGTGCGATCCGTCTTCCGGGCCGCGATCGCCGATCGGGTCATCGTCGTCGACCCCTGCGTCGGCGTCACCCTCCCGCGTCGCCGCAAGGCCGAGGCCACGATGCAGATCCCGACCGTGGAGGAGGTTGGCCGCTTGCTTGCGCATGCTGACAGCGACCGCGTTTCGACCCGCAAGGGCTTTCGCGCCTACGTCGCCTTGTGTGCGTTCGCCGGTCTACGCAAAGGCGAAGCAGCGGGCGTCCAAGTCGGGGACATCGACCACGTCCGGGGGCTCCTGAAGGTGTCACGGCAGCTCCAGCGCGAGGGCAACACCTTCGTCACCCGCCTGCCCAAGTACGGCTCCGAAAGGAGCATCTTCCTGCCCGTCGAGCTGGTCGAGACTCTTGCCGACCACATCGCCACCTACCTGCCCGACCCCAATCCCGAGGCGTGGCTCTTCACCGTTGGGGACCGGCCCATGTACGACAACGACATCCATTGGCGCTGGCGAGCGACGCGTGCCTCGGCGAAGCTCCCCCACGTCCGCCTTCACGACCTGCGGCACTTCTACGCGTCCGGTCTCATCGCTGCGGGGTGTGACGTCGTGACTGTGCAGCGCGCGCTCGGGCATGCGGCTGCGACCACGACGTTGAACACTTACAGCCACTTGTGGCCCACGGCCGAGGACCGGACGCGTGCGGCTGCCAGCGGGTTGATGCGCCAAGCGCTGGGGATCGCGCCGCCGACGCCGGACTCAAGGTGAGGTCCTGAGCCGCCCGCATGAACGCGTCAGGGGTTGATCCGCTCACGCCAGTAGCCGGGTCGCCGCTTGGCGTGTGCAATCGCAACGATCGCCAGTTGCTCGCCGGTGACGAAGTAGACGACGCGGTACGGGAAGCCGCTGACTCGCTTGGACCGCACTGCTGGCTCCCGGTCCCAGCCCGGCCAGACGCCCCATGAGTCCGGCGAGTCGACCGCAGCATCGATCGCCTCGCGGACGGCGATCTCGAAACGTGCGCCGACACCGAGCTCACGCTCGTCGTACCACTCGACATCAGCGAAGAACTCCGCCCTCGCCTCCGGGTGGAAGTCGAAGCCGCGGATCATGCGTCGCGCGCGCCCTGGCGTGCAGCTCGTCGATCAGCAAGCTCAGCAAAGACGTCCTCGCCGGGAACCATCTGCACCTCGCCGCCGACGATCTCGTCGACGCGCGAGCCGATCTCTGCCGTCCACGACTCGTCCACCGACTCTTGGCCACCGTCCTCGAGTGACTCCAGCAGCCGAAGCGCCACGTCCTCGCGCACCGAAGGAGGCAGGGACATCCCCGCCTCGAAGAACTCCGACGCACTCAGCGACATGAGGTCAGTCTACGGTCCAGCTCGGACAGCCGAAAGGGATCGATCCAGCGCGTCCGGCGCCCGCGAGAGCAGCCGTCCTCGCTGTCCCACGCCGGCCAAGACCGCTGGGGCAGAGATGCCGCAGGTGGAGCACGTCGGCTCCTTGTCAACAGTGTCGCGACAGGAGCTCTCAGAATTCTTGCGGACTTTTTGCGGACTAGAGCCACCAAATCCAGGTCCTCATATCGCTCTGACCTGCGCAAACGCTATCGACTCAGTAGTACCAGGGGTACGGCGACCAGTCCGGCTCGCGCTTCTCGAGGAACTGGTCGCGGCCCTCGGCCGCCTCGTCGGTCATGTAGGCCAGCCGGGTCGTCTCGCCGGCGAAGAGCTGCTGGCCGACGAGGCCGTCGTCGATGAGGTTGAAGGAGTACTTCAGCATCCGCTGGGCGGTCGGCGACTTGCCGTTGATCAGCCGGCCCCACTCCAGGGCGGTCGCCTCGAGCTCGGCGTGCGGTACGGCCCGGTTGACGCCGCCCATCCGCACGCCGTCCTCGGCGGAGTACTCCTCGCCGAGGAAGAAGATCTCGCGGGCGAACTTCTGGCCGACCTGGCGGGCGAGGTACGCCGAGCCGAAGCCGCCGTCGAAGGAGCCGACGTCGGCGTCGGTCTGCTTGAACCGCGCCTCCTCGGCGCTGGCGATCGTCAGGTCGCACACGACGTGCAGGCTGTGCCCGCCGCCGGCGGCCCAGCCCGGGCACGACCGCGACCACGATCTTGGGCATGAAGCGGATCAGCCGCTGGCACTCCAGGATGTGCAGCCGGCCGAGCTTGGCGGCGTCGATCGGGTTGGGCGGGGCGCCGGCGTCGTCGTGGCCGCGTCGGTCTCGTACTGGTAGCCGGCCCGGCCACGGATCCGCTGGTCGCCGCCGGTGCAGAAGGCCCACTTGCCGTTCTTGGCGCTCGGGCCGTTGCCGGTGAGCAGCACGCAGCCCGACGTCGGCGGAGATGCGGGCGTGCTCGAGCACGCGCAGCAGCTCGTCGACGGTGTGCGGCCGGAAGGCGTTGAGCACGTCGGGCCGGTCGAAGGCGATCCGCACCGTGCCGTGGGCCCGGGCCCGGTGGTAGGTCAGGTCGGTGAGGTCCTCGAAGCCGGGGACGACGTCCCAGGCCTCGGCGTCGAACGTCTCGGACACACCCTCGATTGCGCTCATGACTGGCAGGCTAGCGCCGACCACGCGCCGCGACCGAACGCCACGTCCGCCGAGGAGCACACCATGACCGAGTCCGTCCCGATCTCCGCCGTCTCCCCCGGCACCGTCACCGGCGTCCCCGGCTCCGCCGTCGGCAACGCCGGCGGTGAGTACTTCGCCGTCAGCCGCAAGTGCCGTCACCTCGGCGCCGACCTCGCCGAGGGCAAGCATCTCGGCCGACGGCTGCCTGGTCTGCCCCTGGCACCAGGCCGAGTACGACGTCAGCACCGGCCGGATGGTCGTCGGGCCGCAGGGCGTCTTCGCCAAGGTCCCCGGGCTCGGCACCCTGTTCAAGACCCTCACGAAGGTGCTGCCCCTCAAGCGACGCACCGTCACCGTCGACGGGGGAGAACCTCGTCGTCGGCGACTGACAGCGCCCGACGTGCGACCCCTGGAATCGTCGGCGACGACGTGGTGTTCTGGTCGGCATGACCCTTGAAGGCGAGTACGAGCCCAGCCCGACCGAGTGGGTGCGCGACCAGGTCGCGCTCTACGAGCGCACCGGCGGCGCGGAGGGCAACACCATGCGCGACGTCCCGATCGTGGTCTTCACCTCGCGCGGCGCGAAGTCCGGCAAGCTCCGCAAGACCCCGCTGATGCGGGTCGAGCACGACGGCACCTACGCCGCCGTCGCCTCGCAGGGCGGCGCCCCGAGCACCCGGCGTGGTACCACAACTTCATGGCCGAGCCGCGCGTCGACGTGCAGGACGGCCCCGAGGCGAAGCGAGTACGTCGCCCGCGAGGTGACCGGCGAGGAGCGCGCCACCTGGTGGGCGCGCGCGACGGCGGTCTGGCCCGACTACGACGACTACCAGGCCAAGACCGACCGGCAGATCCCGCTCTTCGTGCTCGAGCCCGTCACCTGAGACCGGCCCCGCTGCCCGCGCTGCGGGTCGCGCCGTCAGCTGATCTCGCCGCCGCCCCTGCTCAGGTGAGCAGGTCGGTGATCGGCTCGATCGCGAAGTAGACGACGAACAGCGCCGAGACGACCCACAGCAGCGGGTGCACGGCGCGGGCCTTGCCGACGACGATCTTGATCAGCACGAAGGCCACGAAGCCCGGCGCCGATGCCGACCGAGATCGAGTAGGTGAACGGCATCAGCACGATCGTCAGGAAGGCCGGCAGGGCGATCTCGACGTCGGCCCAGTCGATCTCGGTGACCTGCTGCATCATCAGGAAGCCGACCAGCACCAGCGCCGGCACGGCCGCCTCCGACGGGATCGCCGCGACGACCGGCGTGAAGAACATCGCGAGCAGGAACAGCCCGCCGGTGACCAGCGAGGCCAGTCCGGTGCGGGCGCCCTCGCCCACCCCGGCGGCGGACTCGATGTAGGACGTGTTCGACGAGACGCCACCGGCACCACCGGCGATCGCGGCCACCGAGTCGACGACGAGGATCCGCTGCATGCTGGGCGGCGTGCCCTCGGCGTCGTTGAGCCCTGCCTCCGCGCCGATCGCGGTCATCGTGCCCATGGTGTCGAAGAAGTCGGCCAGCATCAGCGAGAAGACGAGCAGCAGCGCGGCGACGACGCCGATCGAGGCGAAGGCTCCGAACAGCGAGAACTGCCCCAGCGTGCCGAAGTCCGGCAGGTCGACGACCCCGTCGAACGTCGGCACCGTCAGCGACCAGCCGCCCGGGTTCTCGCTGCGCGCGCCCAGGTCGAGCACCGCCTCGAGCACCAGCGCCGCCACGGTCGCGGTGACGATCGCGATCAGGATCGCGCCGCGCACCCGGCGCACCCACAGCGCCACGAGCAGCAGCAGCCCGCCGGCGAAGACCAGCACCGGCCAGCCCGAGAGGGTGCCGGTCGTAGCCGAGCTGGAGCGGCACGGTGGTGTTGTAGGCGTCGGGGATCCGGCTGACGAAGCCCGCGTCGACGAACCCGATCAAGGCGATGAACAGCCCGATCCCGACCGAGATCGCGACCTTGAGCTGCGTCGGCACGGCGTGGAAGACCGCCGTGCGGAAGCCGGTGAGCACGAGCACCAGGATCGCGATGCCCTCCAGGACCACCAGCCCCATCGCGTCGTCCCAGGTCGACTGCGACGCGATCGCGACGGCCACGAAGGCGTTGAGGCCCAGTCCGGTGGCGAGCGCGAGCGGGAAGTTGGCCACGGCTCCCATCAGGATCGTCAGCACGCCGGCGACCAGGGCGGTGCCCGCGGCGATCGCCGCAAGGTTGGGCTCGGTGCCACCGCCGAGGTAGTTGCCCTCGGAGTCGGCGACGTAGCCGAGGATCAGCGGGTTGAGCACGACGATGTAGGCCATCGTCAGGAACGTCACGACCCCGCCACGCACCTCGCGACCCACGGTCGAACCGCGCTCGGAGATCTGGAAGAAGCCGTCGATGCCGCTGCGGGCGGGGACTTGGGTGCTCACAGGCGCTGAGCCTCCCAGATGCGCGGCGTCAGGAACAGGCCCCCGGGATGCGGTGACGACGATCACCCGGCGGTGACGTCACGGACGCGGGCTGCTTGCCGAGGGCGCGGGGCCGCTGGGCCGGCGGGCCGTCTACTGGCGGTGGATGGAGGCCGCGAGTCCGGCGAGGTGGCCGAGGCGGGCGACCTCGGAGTCGAGGAACTCGGGGCCGCCGCGGCGCGCCACGATCACGACCTCGTTGCCGTCGATCCGGGCGCCGGCGTACAGCGTGTCCTCGTCCGTCGAGCCCTCGGGCGGGTCGAGGCGGGTGGGTCGCTCGATCTCCACGAACTCCAGCTCGGCCGGTGCCGCCCCGGTGGCCCGCGTGATCGCCGTCGGAGCGGTGCACCCGGGCAGCCCAGTCGACGCGGAAGGTCGCGGGCAGCAGGTCGATCAGCCGGTCGAGCGCCTCGTTCGGGGCGGAGGTGAGCTCCTCGACCGCCTCCAGGTCGAGGACCAGTCCGCCGGAGGCATAGCGGCTGATCCAGACGACGCGGACCCCGTCGAGCTGGTTGCAGGCCGAGACGATCGAGTCGGGCATGATCCCGGGCTCGATGTCGAGCAGCACGTCGTCGAGTGCGGTGCCGTCGAGACGCTTCTCGACGATCTCGATCGCCTCGATGTCGCCGCCGGCGACACCGATCGCCGACGCGAGCCGTCCCAGGGAACCGGGGACGTCGGGCAGCTCGACGCGCAGCAGGAAGGGCATCGGCCGAGGTTAGCGCCTCTTGATTGCCGGGCCGTTTCCGGAGTCTCAGCCCGCGGTGCCGGCCGCGCGTGCCGGCTCGCAGGCGCTCGACCAGGCCGGTCGCGCGCTGGGCCGGGGTGGTCGACCGCAGCTGCGCACCGCCGCCTCCGACCCGACCACCGTCACGTGCTTCTGGGCCCGGGTCACCGCGGTGTAGAAGAGCTCGCGCGTGAGCAGCCGCGAGTCGGCCTCGGGCAGCAGGACGGTGATCCGCTCGGCCTGGCTGCCCTGGCTCTTGTGGATGGTCATCGCGTGCATCGTCTCGACGGCGTCGAGCCGGCCCGGGCGCGAAGTCGCGCAGGGTCTCCGAGCCGGAGATCCAGGCACGCAGCCGTCCGTCGGGCAGGCGCACCGCGGCCCCGGTCTCGCCGTTGTAGATCTCCAGCGTGTAGTCGTTGGCGGTCACCAGCAGCGGCCGGCCGACGTACCACTCGCCGTAGACGGGCTGGCCGGTCTCCTCGGTCACCCACCGCTCGACCTGCCTGTTCCAGTGGCGTACGCCGCGGGGTCCCTCGCGGTGGGCACAGAGCAGGCGGTGCCGGTCGAGCGCGGCGACGGCGCCCGGCGGGTCGCCGGCCTCGGCAGCCGCCCGGACGGCCAGCGCCGAGGTCAGGGCCTCCTCGCGCAGCGCGGGTCCGGGGTCGTCGGTCTCGACGAACTCGACCTCCTCGCTGCTCGCCCGCAGCCGGGCGAGCACCGCGTCGGGGTCTCCGGCCCGCAGCGCCTCGGAGAGCTCGAGGATGTCGCGGGTCGAGCGGAAGTTCTTCGTGAGCGACACGACCGGGCTCCCGGCGTCCCGGATCGCCGGGACCCTCGGGCCCGTCGAAGCCGGCGACGATGTCGGACAGCACGGCGCCGGCGCCGACCGAGGTGAGCTGGCGGGGGTCACCGACCAGCACGAGGCGCGACTGCGGTCGCATCGCCTCGAGCAGGCGCCCCATCATCGTCAGCTCGACCATCGAGGTCTCGTCGACGACCACGAGGTCGTACTTCAGCCGGTTGGTGCGGTCGTGGCGGAACCGCGTCTGGTTGTCGAAGCGCCAGCCGAGCAGGCGGTGCAGGGTCATCGCCTCCGGGCGGCCCACTCGCTCACGGTCGCCGGCGTCGAGGCCGGCGAGCTCGCCGGCCACCGCCTCCTGCAGGCGGGTGGCGGCCTTGCCGGTCGGGGCCGCGAGCGCGATCGAGAGCCGCTCGCCGCGCGCGTGCGGCCTGGTCGGCCAGCAGCACCAGCAGCCGCGCCACCGTCGTGGTCTTGCCGGTGCCGGGCCCGCCGGTGAGCACGGTGGTCGACTGCCGCACGGCGCGGACGACGGCCGCGCGACTGCTCGTCGCTGAGGTGCTCGTCGCTGATGCGCGGCAAGTGCGGCGGCCAGCGCGGCCTCGTCGACCTCCGGCGGCGCCGCGCGGACCCGGTCGAGCAGGTCGGCGCAGACCTGGGTCTCGAGGCGGTGGTAGCGGTCGAGGTAGACGAGGTCGCCCTCGAGGTGGACGACGCCCTGCCGGGCGAGCGTCGAGGCGGCGACCGCCTGCGCCCATGCGACCGGCTCGGGCCAGGCGAGGTCGGGGGCGAGGGCGGCGACCGTCGTCAGGTCGACGCAGACCGAGCCGGCCCGCACGGCGCGGACCGCCAGCGCGACCGCGAGCAGCACCGGCGCGTCCGCTGCGGGGTCGAGGCCGGCGAGGTCGCCGAGCCGCGAGGCGACGTGGACGTCGGCTGCCTCCAGCACGCCCGCCTCGTTGAAGGTCCCGAGCAGGCCGGAGCCGCCGAGGACCACGCGGCGGTCGAAGTCGCCGACGGGCTCGAAGATCTCGGTCATCGTCGTCACCTTCCCGTCGAGCAGGTCGGACAGGTCGTCGAGCAGGGCCACCGGAGGGCGCCAGGTGAAGACGCCGCACGGCTCGCCGTCGACCCGCGGGGTGTCGGGGCCGCACATGCCGCGCAGGTAGAGGTAGACGACGCCGCCGAGGTGGCGCTCGGGGTCGTAGCCGGGCTGGCGCCAGCGCAGGAACCGGTGGAGGACCGCGGCGTAGAGCAGCGCCTGCAGCGGGTAGTCGGAGTGCGCCATCGCGGCGTCGAGGGCAGCGGGCCGGTAGGCGTGGGCCGTGAGCGGCTCGTCGCGCGGCCCCAGCCAGTTGGTCTTGTAGTCGACGATCACGTAGCGCGGGTCGCTGCGCTCGCCGAGGCGCAGCACGACGTCGACCGAGCCGGTGAGGTAGCCACGCAGCGGCTGCTGCCCGAGCACGGGCGTCTCCAGGGCCTCGGCGTAGCCGCGCACCGGGTCCCCCTCGGGCAGGTGGCGACGCAGCAGCGGCGCGAGGTCGCCCAGTCGGGCACCGGCGCCGGCGGCCGGCGGCGAGGTCGCCGCCGGAGAGCGGCAGCTCGAAGTCGAGCTCGCGCAGCCGGTCGCGCAGGCCGATCGTCGCGCAGGGTGGCCTCGCGCCCGTCGGCGCCGCGCGTCGCGCTGCCGAGCGGTGAGTCGCACACCGCGACGAGGGCGTCGGCGAGCGCCTCGCGGTCGACGTCGACCGGCCACCAGATCAGCTGCTCGTCGATGTGCGTGAGCAGCTCGGCCCGCAGGTCGGGCGCATCGGGGTCGGCGTGCTCGAGCACGGCGTGGACCAGGGAGCCGAACGTCGCCCCGACCGGCAGGTCGGCCATCGGCGAGCGCACGCGCCAGCGCCACGGCATCCGCGTCCCGGGCGGACCCGGCGTCGGGGTCGAGCACCTCGGCGTCGGTCTCGTCGTCCTTGGCCGTCAGCTCGGGCTCGCTCGTCGGCCCCGAGCCGGTGGGGTCCGCCGGCCCGGTCGCGGCGACCTCGACGTGGGTGAGCGCGGAGTAGGACGTGCGGCGCCAGGTGGTGTCGACGCTGCGCCCGAAGCGACGTACGCCGAGCGGCGCCACCGCCGGGCGCCTCGGGATCGGGTCCGGCTCGGCGTGCAGAGCGCCGCCTCCGGGAGCCGGCCCGCCGCGGGCGGCCCAGGCGGCTGAAGAGCGACACGACGTCGTCGTCGGAGGGCACGGCCGGGGCCTGCGGCACCTCGCCGGAGTCGGCCGGGCGCATCAGCAGCCGGTGCAGCGGCGAGGCGACGGCGTTCTTGGTCGGGCGCCCACCAGCACACGACCTGCGACTGGGCGCGGGTGATCGCGACGTAGAGCAGCCGCAGCCACTCGCCCGCCTCCTCGTCGGCCCAGCGGCGGACGTGGTCGGCCCAGCCGGTGCCCCCGGAGCCGACGTCGAGGCAGCGTCGACCCTGCTCGTCGTGGAAGAGCGGGCGTGTGGGCTTGGGGACGAACCGGTCGGCCAGCGAGGGCAGGTAGACGACGGGGTACTGCAGGCCCTTGCTCGCGTGGATCGTCACCAGCTGCACGGCAGCCGCGTCGGAGTCGAGGCGGCGGGTGCGCTCGGTGCCGCGGCCGTCGCGCCCCTCGCGCACCTGGGTGCGCAGCCACGTGAGCAGCGAGACGAGGCCGAGGTGCTCGGTGAGGGCGACCTCGTGGAGCGCCTCGCCGATGTGGCGCAGGTCGGTCAGGCGCCGCTCGCCGCCGACCTCGCGCAGCACCCGCGCCGGCAGCCCGCCGGCCGACGCCGCCTCCAGCACCGCGGCGATGCCGCGGCGCGCGACGAGCTCGGCCCAGTGGCGCAGCGTCTCGGCGACCTCGTCGGTGAGCTCCTCGCCGCCGTCGTCGAGCTCGCGCGGCGCGTGTGGCCGAGGAAGCAGGTGAGCGCCGCGGCGCGCACCCGCGCGCTGCGGTGCGGCTGCTCGAGCCCCTCGAGCAGGGTCGAGCCACTCGACGGCCGCCGCGGTGGCGAACACGCTGCCGCCGCCGGCGATCACCGCCGGCACCCCGACCTCGAGCAGCGCCTGCTGCGAGGCCTGCGAGGTCGGCGTGGCGGTAGCAGATGACCGCGACGTCGTGCGGCTCGAGCGGCTCGACCGTCGAAGGTCGCCCCGGACGCGAGCAGGCGGCGTACGTCGATCGCGAGGTCGCGCGCGATGTGCGGGACGCACCTGACCCGACCGTCAGCGAGGCGGTGGGCCGCTTGCCGAAGGTGTCGCGGCGCACGGCCCGCAGCCGCAGCGGCGCGCCGTGCGGCGCGCCGACGCAGTCGCGACTCGCTGGTGGTGGGCCTCGACGTCGTGGACGACGATCCGATCGTCGCCGAGCTCGGCGCCGACGAGCAGCTCCTGGAAGGCGTCGAGCAGGCCGGCGTCGCTGCGCCAGTTGATGGCGAGGGTCTGCTGGGCCCCGGCGGTGGCGGCCGCCTGCGAGGTAGGTCGTGACGTCGCCGCCGCGGAAGGCGTAGATCGCCTGCTTGGGGTCGCCGATCAGGACCATCGTCGCGACGCCGCTGAACGCCCGGTCGAGGACCTGCCACTGCACCGGGTCGGTGTCCTGGAACTCGTCGACCAGCACGATGCTCCAGCGCTCGCGCATGCGGGTGCGTGCGGGTGAGTCGGTCGGGCTCGAGGGCGTCGGCGAGCTGCTGGAGCAGGTCGTCGTAGGACAGGATCCCGAGGCGCCGCTTGCGGGTCTCGAGCTCGTCGCGCACCGCGTGGGCGAAGGCGACGCGACGGCCCGGCGGGGTCGAACGGTCGTCGTCGGCCGGCTCGAGGTGGGCCTGCGGGTCGTTGACGACCGACCGCGCGATCGCCCGCGCCTCGGTGTGGCTGAACACCGGCGGGGCGTCCGCGAACGCGAAGGCCCGCAGGTAGAGGTCGTCGACGACCTCGCCCACCAGGTCGTCGAGGTTCTCCACGAGTCGTGCCCGGGCGTCGGTGTCGCCGGCCACGCCCAGGGACCCGAGCACCATCGAGCAGAACTGGTGGGTGGTCGCGATGGTGGCGGCGTCGAAGCCGGCCAGCGCCTCCGCGACGCGGGTGTGGCGCTGGACGAGCTCGGCGTCGTCGGCATCGAGCAGCAGGGTCAGGAGGTCGGAGCCCTCCGCGGAGACCGCCGGATCACCGGACAGCAGACGCTCGGCCTCCACGAGCTGGGCTCGCACCCGCTCGCGCAGCTCCTGGCTGGCCGCGCGACCGAAGGTGACGACGAGCATCTCGTCGAGGCGTGGCCACGCCTTCGGCGACGTAGCGCGTGACCAGCGCCCCGATGGTCCAGGTCTTGCCGGTGCCGGCACTGGCCTCGAGCAGCGTGGTGCTGCCCGCTTCCGGGAGGGGGTCGCGGATGTCGAAGGGGGTGACAGCGGTGCTGCGTGGGGTGCTCATAGCGGACCGACCTTCTCGCCGGTGGTGAGGATGGGTTCCCAGACCGCCCACGCGTTCTCGGCCAGGCCGGCCTCGAGGAGCATCTCGAGCGGGGCGTCGTCACCGTAGGCGCGGCGGTGGTAGGCGTCGGCGTCCTCGCCCTCGATGCCGAAGGTGTTGTGGGGGTCGGTCTCCCAGGCCCGCCGGGCGAGGTGGAGCGGCGAGACGTCGTCGCCCATCAGCTCGCGCACGTGTCCCTCGGCCCAGGCCGCCGCGGTCGCGAGCGGCAGGGCGAGCGGCTCGCGGAGACCGCGGTCGCGCAGCTCGACCAACCGGCCGAGCCACTCGGCGGCCCGGTGGTCGAGGGGACCGGCCAGCGCGCGCTTGGGTCCGGCCTTCTCGCGACCGACCGCGTGGGCGGTCCAGCTGTGGTCGGGGTGGGAGGCACTGAGCGCCAGCAGGTTGATCCAGGAGGTGAGCCGCTGCCTCGGCTTGAGGCGGGAGTAGCCGACGCTGACGAGCTTCGGTCCGTGCAGGCCGGTGACCGTGCCGGAGAGCCGGCGACCGCCACCGAGGTCGACGTCGACGTCGACGGCTCGGGCGGGCCCGACCCGGAGGTCGGCCGTGCGGGCGAGGAGCTTCTGCGACTCGACCACCACGTCGCGCAGTGCCAGGCCGGCCAGCTGTCCGGGCGGGAGCGTGCCGCGCAGCTGCTCGGCCAGCATCACCGCGTCGGCATCCTGCCCGGCCAGCAGCTCGCGCAGCAGCCGGTCACCGACCCCCCACACCTCGAGAGCGTCGAGCTCGATCGGGATCGCGTCGCTCAGCTCGTCGGGGGCGAGCGGCGTCGAGACGTCGAGACGTTGGCGCAGGAAGGAGCGCACGGGGTGGGTGAAGAACGCGGTGAGGTCGGCCAGGGACACGTCGCTCGGCGGACGCTCGGCGAGCGGCGCCTCGAGCAGGCGGGGCGGAGCGATGCGCTCGCCCACGCTGGCGCGAGCGCCGGCGAGCGCGTCGGCGTCGAAGCTGAACGGTCGTGCCCGCCCCTCGTCGACGAGGCCGTCGTCGGTGAGGTTCCTCGGGTCGTAGGGCTGCAGCGGGTGGTGCACCACGATCGTGTCGCGCACCGGCTCGGCCATCGTGCGGTCGGCGGCGTCGAGGATCTCGCCGAGCGGCACCGCGGGCGGCCGGGCGGCTCCGGACTGCTCGTTGGCCCCGGTGTAGGTGATCACGACGTGGTCGGTGGCGGCCAGGAGGGCGTCGAGGAGGAGCTGGCGGTCCTCGCTGCGGGCGTCGCGCTCGCCGGTGAGGGGGCGTCGGGCCAGGACGTCGTCGCCGTCGACGACCGTCGTACGGGGGAAGACGCCGTCGTCGAGACCGACCAGGCACACGACGCGGTGCGGCACCGAGCGCATCGGCACCATGGTGCAGACCGTGAGGGTGCCGGTGCGGAAGTTGGCGCGCGTCGGACGTCCCCCGAGCCGCGAGGCGAGGAGCGCGCGGACGTCGGCGAGTCGCAGCGGCACCGCCGCAGCGCCGGCCGAGGAGTCGGCGGCGCGGGCCAGCTCGCGCTCGAGCTGGGGAATCTGCCAGGCGGCGTCGGTCTCGACGTCGGTGAGTCCGCGCACCCCGGCGGTCAGGACCCGCATCCACGAGGCGACGTCGGTGGCGGCGCCGAGGTCGGTGAGGCAGTCCCCCAGCCGGTCGAGCATCTCAGCGAGGCGCCCGACCAGGTCGATGTCGCTGCTGCCGACGTCGTCGACGGGCAGGCCGCGACCCAGGTGGCGGTGGTCGTCGCCGCTCAGCGCGACGCCGAGCAGGATCCGGTCGAGGCCGGCCCGCCAGGTGTTGTGCTCGAAGCCGACCCATGCTGAAGCGGGTGCGCTGCGCGGCGTCGAGACCCCAGCGGATGCCGGCCTGACCGACCCACGTGGTGATCCGGTCGAGGTCGTCGTCGGTGAACGCGAACCGCAGCCGGCAGGCCGGGTGAGCGGCGAGATCGAGGACGTCGGAGGCCGCGACCCGGCCGCCGGCCAGCTCGACGATCGAGGCGGCGACGGCGAGCAGCGGGTTGGTGCTGGTGAGCGCACGGTCGGCGAGCCGCACCCGCAGCCGGTGGGCGGGGTGTCCACCGCCGTCGCCGTCGGAGACCACGTCGGCCAGTCCGAACCCGGCCGAGATGAGCGGGGCGAAGGTCTCGATGTCAGGGCACATGACGAGGATGTCGCGCGGCTCGAGGGTGGGGTCGTCGTCGAGCAGTCCCACCAGGACCTCGCGCAGGACGTCGACCTGGCGGGCCGATCCGTGGCAGGCGTGCACCTGGAGGCTGCGGTCGCTCGGGCGGTGCGCCCGGCCGGCGCGCTCCTCGGGCGTGGGGGCGTGGTTGACCCGGAGGTCGTGCTGGAGCAGACCGAGCAGGGTGGGGGGCGCGACCGGTTCGTCGGGTCGCGGGGGCCGGTCTCGTCGACGAGCGGGACCGCGAGGGTGCGCCGCAGCTCGCGCGTGTCGCGTCCCAACGAGGCGAGCAGCGGGTGCCCGACCAGCAGCGTCGACGGGTCGTCCTCGCGAGGCACCGGGCCGCCGGCACCGTCAGGGCCGTCAGGGCGAGGCAGCGCCCAGGGCGGACCACAGGTCCGGCGAGGGCTGCGGGAGCCAGAGGTGCACCGCGCGCGAGGTCGCCAGGGCGCTGAGGAGGCGCACCTCGGTCACGGGCAGTCGGGTGTGACCGAAGAGGGAGAGCCGTTCGGGCAGGTCGAGGTCGCCGCCGCCCTGCTCCAGGAGCGCCGACCGCACGCGCCCAGCGGACGTCGGGAGGCTCGGTGTCGAGGCGGTCGAGGAGTCG
Organism: uncultured Actinomycetota bacterium; assembly: GCA_963761285.1. Lineage (GTDB taxonomy): Bacteria > Actinomycetota > Actinomycetes > Propionibacteriales > Nocardioidaceae > Nocardioides. Next base: position 255,711 of record CAVXGJ010000008.1, read on the forward strand.
GACCCACAGGTGGGCCTGCCAGACGAGGTCGGCGGCGAGCGGGCCGCCGGCACCGTCGGTCATCAGTCCCTCGCGCCAGTCGGCGACCAGCTGCGGGCGCTGCACGGCGTACGACGAGAACAGTCCGGCCAGGCGGCGCGCGACGGAGTAGCGACGGTCGCGGCGCATCGCCTGCTCCTCGCCGTCCGCCCCGTGCCCGAGGTGGCGCGCCAGGTCGGCGCACCAGGGCTCGTCGAGGGAGTCGTCGATGGTCGTGAGCAGCGGCCAGACGAGCCGGTCGGGGTCCCACAGGTCGTCGCGGTCACGGTCGAGCAGCAGCGAGACCAGCGAGCGCGGGTTGAGGAACCGGACGCCGGCACAGACACCGTCGCCGCCGCGCGGTCCGACGCCGAGCCGGTGGGAGAGCCGCTGGGTGAGCCAGCGCTCGACACCCTTGGCGGGCACCACCACGACCTCGTCGGCGAACGGGTCGTCCAACGGTGTGGCGAGCAGCTCGCCGAGGCCGTCGGCGAGCTGGTCGGTGCGCGAGGCGCGGTGGAGGTGGAGCGTCATCGTCAGCGACCCTAGTGGCCGACACCGACACCGACGCCGGCGGGCGAGCGCGGTGGCCGACGGGGTCGGCGGGCTGGCGGCGGTGGGTCGGCGGCCGGACCTGTCGAGACGCCACAATTGTGGAGTGGTGGCAGGGTGCGCTGCTGAAACCCTGTCACAACGGCACAATTGTGCGATCTGGGCACCCCGAGAATCATCTCGACCGCCCACCAACGAGGTCAGCCGAAGTCCCGCAGCGCCCGCCCCTCGATCTCGCGCAGCACCTCGTCGGCCGAGCCCGAGCTGACCGCGCCCGTACGACGTGCGTCCAGGACGAGGTCGCGCTCGGCGTCGGTGACGCGTCGCAGCAGGGAGCGCAGCTCCTCGGCGGGAGCGGGCCGGCCGTCCTCGTGGTCGGCGGCGTCGGTGCGGATCGCGCGCTGGATGGCCTCGTGCGAGGCGAGGTAGCCCTCGTACTGCAGGCGTGCGGCCTGGCGCACCGGGGAGGAGGTCTCGCGGCACTCCTCGCCGTCGAGGAACGCCAGGGCCCGGCGGGTGGCCTCGTCGCGGAGACCGGCCACCTCGACGAGCTCGTCGACGTCGCCGGCCACCCCGAGGCGCTTGGTGAGCGGGCCGAGGGTCAGGCCCTGCGCGAGCAGCGTCACCAGGACGCACAGCAGGGCGGTCACGACCACGGCCTCGCGATCGCCGAACGCCTCCCCGGAGTCCAGGAAGGTCGGCAGTGCCAGCGCGGTCGCGACCGTGACCACCCCCCGCATGCCCGACCACGCCACGACGGTCGTCTCGCGCCACCCGACGGGCACCGGCACGTCACGACGGCGTGCGCGGGCACGCCACAGCGACGTGATCGGGAAGATGTAGGCGAAGCGGAAGAGCACGACCACCACCACGACGGTGACGGCGAGCACCACGAGGTCGGAGTCGACCTCGGCGTCGCGCAGCACGGTGGTCAGCTCGTAGCCCAGCACCGCGAAGATCAGGCTGGTGATCAGGAAGTCGGCGTAGTTCCACACCGATCGACCCAGCAGCCAGCCCTGCGACGTGGTGGCCTCGTGGCCGACGTCGCGCAGGAGCAGGCCGAGCACCAGCACGGCGAGCACGCCGGACCCCTCGAGCTCCTCGGCGGCGAGGTAGCCCAGGAAGGGCACCAGCACGGTCACGGTGGTCTCGGCGTAGCCCTCCTCCAGCGCGGCGAGCGCCAGCTTGGCGGCGTAGCCCACCACGAAGCCCATGGCGATGCCGACGACCACGGTCAGGACGAACTCGACGCCCGTGTCGGCGATGCTGAACGCGCCGGTCACGAGCGCGGCGACGGTGACCTTGTAGAGGACCAGGGCCGTGGCGTCGTTGAACATCCCCTCGCCCTCGAGGATCGTCACCAACCGGTGCGGCAGCTTGAGGCGGCGGGCGACAGCGGTCGCGGCCACCGGGTCGGGCGGCGAGACGATCGCGCCCAGCACCCATGCCGAGGTCCAGTCGAGGCCCGCACCGTGGGCGGCGATGGCGACGACCGCCGCGGTCGAGATCGTCAGACCGACCGCCAGCGCCAGGACGGCCCCGGCGTGCTCACGGAACTCGGCCGCCGTGGTCTTCTGGGTCGCGGCGAACAGCAGCGGTGGCAGCACCAGCGGCAGGATGATCTCCGGCTCGACCGCCAGCGGTGCCGCGTTCGGCAGCACACCCAGCACCGCGCCGAGGATGGTCAGCAGGATCGGTTGCGGGACTCGTACGACGTCGGCGAGCGGCGTCAGCACGATCACGGCGACCACGAGCACGCCGAGCAGCCAGAGTTCGTTCACGGGACCACGCTATGGCAGCACCGGGCAGCGCGGTGCCACCATGAGGTCATGGACACCGCCGCCACCGTCGTCAGCCTCCTCCTCGCCGCCTTCATGCTCGTCTCCGCCACCGGCAAGCTGACGCGGATGGAGCCGGTCGTCGAGTCGCTGACGGCCGCCGGCGTCCAGCCGTCGATGTTCCCGATCCTGGCCGCGATCCAGGTCGTCGGCGCCGTCGGCCTGGTGGTCGGCGTGTTCGTGACCGGCATCGGGATCGCGGCTGCGATCGGGTTCGTCCTCTACTTCATCGGCGCCTGCGTCTTCCACGTGCGCGCCGGCGACGCGCAGGGGATGGCCGTGCCCGCCGGGCTGGCGGTCCTCGCCGCCGTCGTCGCCGGGCTGCTCGCCGCCGCCTGACCGGCACCCGACGTGACCGAGCGCTCCCGCACCTTCGGCGAGGTCGCGAGCGCCTACGAGCGCTACCGACCCGGCTACCCCGACGCCCTCGTCGACGAGGTGCTCACCTATGCCGGCGTGCCCGTGCGCACCGCACTGGAGATCGGGGCGGGCACCGGCAAGGCCACCCGCGTCTTCGCCGCCCGCGGCGTCACGGTCACCGCCACCGATCCTGACGCCGCCATGCTGGCCGAGCTGCGACGCCACGTGCCGGCCTCGGTGCAGGTCGTCGAGGCGGCCTTCGAGCAGGTCGTGGCGACCCGTCGGCACGACCTGGTCTATGTCGCGGCCGCCCTGCACTGGACCCGACCGGAGGGCCGCTGGGAGCGGGTCGCGGCCCTGCTCGAGCCCCACGGCGTCTTCGCGTCGTTCGGGGGCCAGCTCGACCTGGCCGACCCCGCCCTCGTCGAGGCCGTGCGCGAGGCTCGGACGCCGTTCGTCGACGAGGACGGCTATCCGTCCCCCGACGACACCCCGGCCGACGCCCCCCTCGCCTGGCCGGGCACCGAGCTGGTGACCACCGACCTCTTCGACGACGTGCGCCAGTCCGTGCTCGAGGAGCGCTCGACCATGGGCGCCGACGACTACGTCGGCCACCTCGCGACCATCTCCGCCTACCTGGTGCTGTCGCGGGATGACCGCGACCAGGCGCTGCGGCGGATCCGCGCCGTGCTCCCCGACACGGTCGAGGTGACCCGCGACCTCGTCCTCCACCTCGCGCGCCGCACCTGACGCAGGCGCGTCAGCGTGCCAGCGCAGCGCCCGTGAAGGACTCGTCGCGGGTGACCTCGGCGACGACGTCGAGCCAGGACGGCACGGCGAGGGGCTCGCCGTCGCCGTCGTCGATCTCGGCCAGCAGCGTGCCGTCCTCGTGCTCGTCGACGGCGATGCGCACACCGTCGCGCTGCACCAGGTGTCGGCGCTTGCGGAGCACCCGGGCCGGCAGGGCCACCAGCAGCGCCCACTCGCCGAGGTCCAGGTAGAGCGACGTGCACGCGATCTCCTCGGGCCCGTCCCGGAGGCGCACCTTGTGCCCCAGCTTGCGCACGACCGTGCCGTCGGCCTCGGTGACCTCGCGCAACCGCAGCCGCGTGCCGATCACGTAGCGGTCGACGATCTCCCAGGACGTGGTGATGCCATCGGGCAGGGCCGCGAGGAGGAAGCGGCGCTCCCGCTCCACGACGGCGTACTTCAACGAGGCGGCCACCGGGCCGAGGCTACAACCTGTCGCAGATCACACCGCCGTCGTCTTGGATCGTTCCAAAGACCGGAGGACACTGGAGTCACACCCCAGCGAAAGGCACTGACATGCGTCTGATCGACGAGCTCAACGCCCTGCACTCCTCCTACGTCGAGGCGATCAACCTCGCCGTCGACCGCGACGACCTCACGGGCGCCGAGCGACTGGCCGCGGAGTACGACGACGCCGCCATCACCCTCTGCGCCGAGCGCGAGAACAAGACCCACCTGCTCCCCCTGCAGCGCGGTCCGGTCGTCGACCCGCCGCTGCGCCGCCTGGTCACGCGCCTGCGCACCCCCCGGGCCGCCTGACGAGCTCAGTCGTCGAGCGTGATCTCGTCGTACTCCCGGTCGGCCTCGTCGATCTGCTGCTCCAGGGCCTGCACCGCGTCGGGCTTGCCGTGGAAGCGCCGGAACGAGTAGACGATCAGCGCCGCAGCGATGACGCCGGAGCCGATCTGCGTCGTGGCCGTCGCCACCCCGCCCGGCAGCCACCAGCCGTCGGAGAGCGGCCACCAGCCCGGCACCGCCGGCTGAGCGATCCACAGGGCGCCGGCGGCGAAGAGCAGCAGGACGCCCACGACCGACGCGACGATCCGCGGCACGGTCTCGACGCTCTCGGCGGCGCCCTTGAGGGCGCGGTACTTCACCGGCGCGAGGCGTCGCTCGGCCCACTCGTACTGCTGGGACAGCACCGCCATCGCCGCGAAGATCATCAGCAGCCCGGGTCCGGGCAGCACGAGAGCAGCGATCCCGGCCACCAGGAGGGTCCAGCCGACGACCTCGAGCCCGATCCGCTTGGCGATCTTCATGCCCGAAGCATCCCAGACGACCAAGGCGGCCCCGTCCGGACTCAGTCGGTCTCGGCCGCGCTCAGCCGCCGTACTGCGCCAGGTAGGCGCGTCCCTCGTCGTCGAGGCGCCCGTGCTGCTCGGCGACCCGCGCCCAGGCGAGCGACATCCGCAGGAAGCGCAGCGGGTTGTAGACGTCCTCCTCGCGGGAGAAGAGGCCGTCGCCGGCGTAGGTCATGATCGTCAGGTTCGACTGCTCCAGGGCCGAGCCGTCGCCGGGGTCGGGCATCAGGTTGCGCACCTCGCAGACCAGGCGCGCGCTCTCCTCGTCGACCACCTGCCAGGCCAGTGGGAACCCGGTCATCACCGACCCCGGGAACGACGTCATCGTGGCCACCGACCACTCGCGGATCGCCTCGCGACCGCGGAAGGTGCCGAACGCGTGCTCGACGTAGACCGCGTCCGGGGTGAAGTTGAGGGCGAAGTCGGACCAGTCGCCGGTGTCGACGTACCCCTGCACGCGAGCGTGCAGGACGGCGTAGGCCTCGGTGATCTCGGCGGCGGAGAAGCGGGTCACCCGCCCATCCAAGCCGAAAACGAGAACAGGTTCTAGTGGCGTGGGGTCAGCAGAGGATCGGGATCGGCAGAGCGCAGCCCGGGTCCCCGTCCGGCACGGCCGGTCGGGAGGCGTCGGCCCGCTTCATCGTGGAGGAGTAGAAACGACCGAGCTTGCGCGACATCGTGGCGCTGATGTGCAGGTCGTCCCACCACGTGTGGGTCCTGCCGACCAGGCCGTGGCAGACCTTGGCCCCGCAGAAGAACCCGTTGACGTTGATGAGGTCGGCGCCGCTGCCGAGCGGCTTCATCGTCTTGGTGAGGTAGCGCTTGGTGCCGATCGAGTCGGGCAGCGCCTTGCTCCGTGCGAGGTCGCACGAGTAGGGCAGGTTGCCGGCCCGGCAGGACTTGTGCGAGTCCGGAACCGTCGCGACCTGGCCGATGACGTCGACGTCGGCGTTCATCGAGGCAAGCGTGCGCATCAGGCGCGGCGTGCCCTTGCGGCTGGCCCGCGCCATCTGGCCGGTGTAGGTCTTGTCGCGGTCCTTGATGGCCTGGCGGTAGCGCTGCCAGCTCGCGGCCAGCACCACCCGGTGGCCCTGGCCGGCGTCGATGAGGCCGTCGAGGTAGTCCAGGGCCAGCTCGTTGGACCGGAAGCACGCCGGGGCGGCCTCGTTCGGCGCCAGGGCGTTGTCCATCGGCGGGCAGCCGCCCATCACGATCGCGACGAGGTTGAGGTCCTGACCCTTGATCGCCTTGCGCAGCGCGGGGATCATCTGCCAGGCGTGGGAGTCGCCCCACAGCAGCACGGTGGGCCGGTCGGACTCGAACGTCGAGAGCTGGCAGACCGTCGGGTCCTGCGGGATCAGGTCGCCGGGCGCCAGGCACGAACCGGGCATCTTCGCGTGGTCGTTCTTCGGCTTCACCGCGTGCACGGGTGAGGCGGAGACGGCGAGCAGCGCCGTCGTGGACAGGGCGAGGGTCAGCGCAGTGAGCAGCGCGACCACGAAGGGAGGGAGGGAGCGAGCAGTCATGGTGGCACCATCGTCGCACTGCGGTGGTGGATCGTGCAGCCGAAGGCACGATCGCGCCCGAGATTCGCCGGCGGCCGACACCCAGCAGCGCCGGTGCCAGCGGCTCAGCGGCCACCGACTCAGCGCGTCAGCCGGTCCGATCGGCGTACGCCGTCGCCGCGACGTGCACCGCGTCGAGGTAGCTGCGGGCGTTGTTGTAGCTCAGCACGCCGGCCGTCCACCCGGCGGCGGTGGTGAGGTCGCGCTCGCCGGCGCACAGGTAGCGGGCGGCGGCGAAGGCCGCGTCGTCGAGGTCGTTGGGGTCGGCCACGCCGTCGCCGTCGCCGTCGGACTGCCAGGCGACCCACGTGCTGGAGATGAACTGCATCGGGCCGAACGCGTGGTCCCAGCGTCGGTCCCCGTGCCACTGACGGGACTCCGGGGTGGCCGCGATCGCCTTGACGTCGCCCACGCCGTTGAGGGCGGGCCCGAGGACGAGCGAGGAGGAGTGCCCGTCGGCCAGCAGCGTGCGCCCGCCGAGCTGGCCGTGCTGCGACTCGACCCAGCCGATCCCCGCGAGGGTCGTCCACCCCAGGCCGCACCCGCGCGGCGCCATCAGCTCGGCGCGCGCGTAGGCGCGCAGTGCCGTGACCGGCACGCCGCTGGCCTGCGAGGTGGCGTCGAGCCAGCCCTGGTCGATGCCCGGAACCCCGCTCGCCGCCTTCGCCGCCTCGGGGTCCGCCGGCACGGTAGGAGCTGCGGGCACCGGCTGCGGCGGCTGCTCCAGGGCCGTCGGGGTCAGGTCGACCACGGGCGGGCGCGCGTAGAGCGTCTGCTGCAGGAGGTAGGCCAGGCCGCTCAGGGCGACGAGGGCGACCGTGAAGGCCACGGCCGCTCGGAAGGGATGCGCCATCAGGCGATCGCGGTCATCCGGTCGAGCCGGACGCGCCTGCGGTGTCGCCGGCGAAGAAGTCGTCGGACGTCGTGGTGCCGGTCGCCTGGGTGTCGATGTCCGAGACGTCGGGGTCGACCGAACCGCGGGGCGTGCCTGCTCGCCGGACTCCGCGAGGTCGGTCAGACCGCGGATGCTCGGCGAGAAGTAGGACTTCAGCTGGCGCGAGAGGGCTGCGCTGATGTGGTTGTCGTCGAAGAAGTTGACGACCCCGTCGGCCTCGGCGTAGCAGGTGTCCTCGTCGCAGAGCGACTGGGCGATGTCGATGTAGCGCGAGTTGTCGGTGAAGTTCGCCATCCGCTCCTCGAGCCAGGCGACCGTGTCGGCCTCGCCCTCGATGGCGAGGTCGCGGTCGACGTCGCAGGAGAAGGGCCTGGCCCGCGCCTCGCACAGCGGCGCGTTGCGCGGGATGAACGGGGTGGGGCCGACGACGTCGATGTCGGCGTTGACGAGCGAGAGCTCCTCGAACAGACGGGGCGTGCCCTCGGTGAAGAGCGCGGCGATGCGACGGATGTAGGCGTCGTTGCCGGGACCGTCGGCCCGCTCGTCGAGGGTGACGTCGTCGATCACGTTGCGGTAGGTCGGCCAGCTGGCGCTGAGGATGACCCGCAGCGGCGGCTTCTTGCGGCCGCTGAACTTCGTGACGAACTTGAGCGCGAGCTGGTTGCTCCGCGCACACGCCAGCTGGACGTCGTCGGGGGCCAGCAACGGCGGGCAGGCACCCATCACGAAGGCGACGAGGTTGACGTCCTTGTCCTCGGCGGCGGCCTCGATCCCGGGGATCAGCATCCAGGCGTGCGAGTCGCCCCACAGCACCACCGTGGGACGCGTCTCGTCGAACGGCACCAGGTCGCAGCGGTTGGGCTGGTCGGGGATGAAGGCGTTCTCGCCGAGGCACTCCGACGGCATCTCCGGCACGTCGTTGAGCTGCTGGGAGACCGTCTCCCAGCGCGGAGTGGTGGCCTGGTCGTTGGCCAGGGCGAGGGCGCCGGTCGACAGCGACGCGACCGTCGACATCGCGACGACACCGCTGATGATCACGCGGCGCGAGCCCCAGGTCTTCGACTTCGTCACCGCTCCGGAGCGCTTGTAGAACAGGCCCTCGATGAAGCGGTAGCTGAGGTAGGCGATGAACAGGCCGAGCAGGACCAGGCCCACCCGGGCCCACAGCGGCGGCGGGGCCAGGTTGAGCGACTCCCCGAGCACCAGGAGCGGCCAGTGCCAGAGGTACCAGCCGTAGGAGACGAGCCCGAGCCCGACGAGGAAGCGGACCGAGAGGAACCGGGTCATCGCCGTCGGGCCCCCCGACGCCGGCCCACACCAGGAGGATCGCAGCGACGCACGGGAAGAGCGCCCAGTAGCTCGGGTAGCCGTCGACCGGCATCGGCTTCCACAGCACGAACGCGATGATCGCCGCACCGGCGAGACCCATCACCTCGCGCAGGTCCTCGGCCAGTCGGACCTTGCGGACGACCAGCGCCAGCGCCACTCCCAGCAGGAACTCGAACGCGCGGGTGACCGGCAGGTAGTAGGCGGCGTCGGGGTTGCTGCTGGCCCAGGTGATGGCCAGCCACAACGACGCGCCGGCGAGGGCGAGGGAGGTGAGCAGGAGGCTGGCGACCGTGGGCATCCGCAGGACGCGGGCGAAGACGAAGGCCAGGAGGATCGCCAACGGGAGAGCGAGGTAGAACTGCTCCTCGACCGACAGCGACCACGTGTGCAGCAGGACACCGGTGCCGGGCTCGAGGCCGAAGTAGTCGACATCGTCTTGCTGCCAGAAGAAGAAGTTGGAGACGAAGCCGGCCGCGGCTGCCGCGGACTTGGCCGTCTGCTGCTGCGACCCGGTGGGGGTCGCCACGAGGTAGCTCAGGATCAGGACGCCGATCAGCATCGTCGCCTTGGCCGGGATCAGCCGACGCGCGCGCCGTGCGTAGAAGGCGCCCCACTTGATGGTGCCGGTGCGCTGGTACTCGTACATCAGCAGCCCGGTGATGACGTAGCCCGACACCACGAAGAACAGGTCGAGACCGATGTAGGCACCCTCGAAGCCCGGCACGTGGGCGTGGAACCCCATCACCATGATCGCGGCGGCGCCGCGGATCCCGTCGATGTCGGGGCGGTACTCCGACCGGGTCCGGGTCTTGGCCGGGCTCGGCGCCTTGGCCTCCGGGGCGGGCTCCGGACGCTCGGGGGACGTCACGGAGTCGGTCGGACCGGTGGCTCGACCCGTGCGCGCGGGCAGGGTGGAGGAGGCCACAGGTCCACCTCCTCACGGTCTCGACAGGTTCCAGTCGCCCCCGGGTCGCGTGAGGCGTCACCACAGTATGCGGCGTCCCCTGTATTCGGCGTGAGTCAACGTCTCGATTGGTGTCGCTCCCTCCTACTTCCTCACCACGCATCGGCGCAGACGCCGTACCCTTCGGCCGTGGACTCACCAGCGTCACCCGAGCAGAGGAGGAGGACTCGGGCCGAGAGGTCCGTCGCTCGCCGACCGTTCGGGTCACGCCTCCTCGGCTCCGTGGACCAGAGCCCGCGCTCGCTGCGCATCCGCGTCCAGCTGATCCTCACCTGGCTGCTGATCTCCACCAACGTCGTCGGCGCGGGAGTGGCCTTCCTCCTGTCGGCCTTCGTGGTCCCTGCGCCCGCCCCCAGCGCGGCCACGGTCCTCTCCCTGGCGATCGCCGTGCCCGTCTACGTCGGGATCGCCGTGCTCGTCGGCGCCGCGGTCGGTACGACGACGACGCTGCGGACCCTGCGCTGGGTGCTGGACGAGCGCGTGCCCTCCGACTCCGACCGCACCCGCACCCTGCGCGCGCCGCTGCGGCTGACCTGGCTGCAGGGCCTGCTGTGGGCCGCCGCCACCCTCGTGTTCACCACACTGTCCATCGTGATCCAGCCCGGCCGTGCGGTGAGCACCATGCTCACCGTCGGGATCGCCGGCTTCGTGGTCGTCTCGATCGCCTACCTCTTCGCGCAGTTCACGTTGCGCCCGATCGCGGCCCGAGCGCTCGCCGAGGCACCCCTCAGCGCTCGGCCACGCGGCGTCGGGGCCGGCGACCGGATGGTGATCTTCTGGGGACTCGGAACCGCGCTGCCCCTCGTCGGGCTGATGATCGCGGCCATCTACGCCCTCGCCGGGGACGACATCTCGCTGACCCGACTGGCCATCTTCGTCCTCGCACTCGGCGGCATCGTGCTGCTGTTCGGCCTGTTCATCACGGTCCTGAACGCCCGGTCCGTCGTGGCACCCCTCGTCTCGGTGCGCGACGCGCTGCTCCAGGTCGAGCGGGGCGACCTGGACGTGTCGGTGCCGGTCTACGACGGCACCGAGCTCGGTCAGCTGCAGTCGGGCTTCAACCAGATGGTGCAGGGGCTGCGTGAGCGCGAGCACCTGCGCGACCTGTTCGGCCGTCACGTCGGGCAGGACGTGGCCCGCGCCGCGGCCGAGGAGCTCGGCAGCGGCATCGAGCTCGGGGGGCAGACGACCACCGCGTCGGTGCTCTTCATCGACCTCGTCGGGTCGACCGCCTACACCGCGGAGCACACCGCCCAGGAGGTGGTCGCCGTCCTCAACCGGTTCTTCGGGGTCGTGGTCGACGAGGTCGACCGCAACGGCGGACTGGTCAACAAGTTCATCGGAGACGCCGTCCTGGCGATCTTCGGAGCGCCGGTCGAGCACGACGACCACGCCGGCGCGGCGCTCGCGGCCGCCCGAGCGATGGCGACCCGGCTGGCCGAGGAGGTCCCCGAGGTCGGCGCCGGGATCGGGGTCGCGACCGGCGAGGTCGTGGCCGGCAACGTCGGGCACGCACGCCGCTTCGAGTACACCGTGATCGGCGACGCGGTGAACTCCGCCGCGCGACTGACCGACCTGGCCAAGGACGCACCCGGGTGCGTGCTGGTGTCGTGGGCCACCGTCGAGCAGGCCGCCGGCGACGAGGGCGACCACTGGACCGACCACGGCAGCCTCACCCTGCGTGGACGGACCGAGGCGACCAGGGTCGGTGTGCTCGCCACGAGCGAGTAGTGCTCCCGGCGCGGCTGAGGTCGGCGCGCGGGCTCACGGCGTCTCGATACGTCGGCCCGCTCCTTCGTCGCTCAGCCGGCTACTCGACGACCGAAGGGATTTCGGTGGTCGATTAGCTGGGGAGCTGAGGCACGAGCGACCGGCGTATCGAGCCCCGCTGATCCGGCCCGGCGACCTCAGCCGAGTGCGGCGACCGCGGCGTCGTAGTCGGGCTCCTGGGCGATCTCCGGGACGAGCTCGGTGTGGAGGACCGAGCCGTCGGTGTCGACGACGACCACCGAGCGGGCCAGCAGGCCCTCGAACTTGCCGTCGACCATCGCGACGCCGTAGTCCTGGCCGAAGCTGGACTTGAAGCCCGAGGCAGCGGTCACGTTCTCGATGCCCTCGGCGCCGCAGAAGCGCGCCTGGGCGAAGGGCAGGTCGTTGGAGACGCAGACCACGACGGTGTTGTCGAGGCCGGCGGCGAGCTCGTTGAACTTCTTGACGCTCGCCGCGCACACGCCGGTGTCGACGCTCGGGAAGATGTTGAGCACGGTGCGGGTGCCCGAGGCCAGTGACACCTCGCTGAAGTCGGATCCGGTCAGGGCGAAGGCGGGGGCGGCAGAGCCGACCGCGGGGAGATCGCCGACAGTGGTGACGGGGTTGCCGCCGAGCGCAGTAGTGGCCATGGGCTATGTCTAGCAGTAGTGGCGCAGCGCCCGGCCGCGGGTGTCAGCTCAGTCGAGCAGGTGGACGAAGCGAGCCTCGCGGCTCGCGATCGTGGGCAGGTCGTCGGGCTGCTCCGAGGGCTCCTCGTCGACCGCGTGCTCCTCGTCGTAGGTGGCCACGCACACGTCGTAGTCGTCGTCGTCGACCTCGGGGTCGTCGACGTGCTCGGCGAGCGTGCAGAACTCCACCGCCTCGTCGCTCGGTGCAGTGGGCTCGTCCGCGGGGTCGCCGCTCGGCTCGCCCGTCGGGCTCATCCGTGGGCTCGTCGCGTCGGCTCGTCGGTCGGCTCGCTCGGCACCGGGGGCTCGGTCGGCTCGGCCGGGTCGGTCGGCTCCGTCGGCTCCGTCGGCTCCGTCGGGTCCGTCGGGTCGGTCGGCATCGCAGGCTCGGACCACTCGTCGCCGTGTCCGTGCCCGGCCGTGCCGCCGTGCTGGCCGTGCTGGCCGTGCTGGCCACCGTGCCCGCGCGGCCCCTGCTCGATGACGGCCTCCGCGCGCGGGCCGGGCCCGGGTGACGCACCGGGGACGGCCGCGTCGTCGTCCGTCGTGGGGAGCGGCCCCATGGCGACCGGACCCGTGGGGACCAGGGCGCCCGCCTGGACGGTGGTGGTGGGGAGGCCGGTCGAGGTGGTGGCGCTGGAGAGGTAGTCGTCGCGGATCGCGAGGACCACCTCGACGTAGGAGTCGCTGTGGTTGTAGCGGTAGACCGCGGCACGCGCTCCCCGCTGGGTGGCGAGGTCCTCCTCGCCGGAGCAGAGGTAGACCGCAGCACCCAGCGCGGCGTCGTCGATGTCCTGCGGGTCGCGCGTGCCGTCGCCGTCGCCGTCGACCCCGACCGAGCCCCACGTGGACGGGATGAACTGCAGCGGGCCGACCGCGCGGTCGAAGCGGGCGTCGCCGTCCAGGAGCCCGGCGTCGGTGTCGCGGACCAGCGAGGTCGCGTGGCTGCCGTCGAGGACCGGTCCGATGATCGCCGGCGAGGCGACGCCGTCCTCGCCGAGGGACGAGCCGTCGAACCGGCCGTGGTCGGACTCGACGCGGCCGATGGCCGCGACCAGCTGCCACGTCAGGTGGCACTGACGGTCGACCGAGCCGATGAGGCTCTCGGCGCGCTGGTAGGCCGCCAGGGCGATCGCCGGGATCTCGCCCGCGGCGGGACGCGTCCCGATGATGGTGGTGACGCCACCCTCGCTCGCCGGACCGGTCACGGCGGGCGTGGCGACGCTGACGGAGGGTCCTGCCGCGTCGTCGGCGGTCACGGCCGAGGGCGAGGCCCCCGCGAGGTCGACACCGCTTCCGGGAGCCGCCCCGGCCGTGCGCTCGATCGGCATCCCGGCGTCGTTCGAGGCGAGGTGGGCGGAGGCCGTGGCCGAGGCCAGGACCAGGGGGACGACGGCAGCCGTCCGGATCATCGAGCGCTTCACCCGCACAGTGAAGCACCCCCGGTGTAGACCGGTCGCCGAATGCAGGACCTCAGGGTGAACACGGGACGAACGCGAGCCGCAGCAGCCCGCCTCGGAGCGGCTCCGGACGGGCTCGGGGGTGTTCAGAGGGGCCAGGTGACCGCGGTGCGCTGCTCGCTGAGATCCCAGAGACGAGCCGCGACGGCGGCGTCCTGCGACTGCTTCGAGCGCGGGTTGGGACCGGGCTCCCCGCGCAGGCCCTGGAACCCGGTGGGTCCGATGTAGCTGTCGCCGGGCAGGTCGGCGACCACGGCGTGCACGGTCGGGCGCGCGCCGAACTCCGCGCTGGTCGCGACCACCTTGTTGCCCACCCACATCAGCTTGTTCATCAGGGGGTTGGCGTGGTGGGTCTGCAGGTTGGTCGCCGAGTAGCCGGGGTGGGCCGCGTGGGCCCGCACCGCCGACCCGGCGGCGCTCGAGGCGGCGCTGGAGCTCGGAGGTGAAGTGCAGGTTGGCCAGCTTGGACTGCTGGTAGGCGCGGGTCGGCTTGTAGGACCCCTCGAGGTCGAGGTTGTCGAGGTCGACCTGGGGACCGTTGTGCAGGCCCGAGGAGACGGTGACGACCCGGTCGGTGACCTGCGGCAGCAGCAGGTTGGTGAGCGCGAAGTGGCCGAGGTGGTTGGTGCCGATCTGGCGCTCGAAGCCGTCGACCGTGCGCCCCTCGGCGACCATCATGATCCCGGCGTTGTTGACCAGGGTCGTGATCGGACGCGTCCCAGCCCTGCGGCGAACGCGCGCACCGACGCGAGGTCGGCGAGGTCGAGCTCGCGGACCTCGGTGGAGCCGTCGACCTGCGCGGCTGCGGCCTCGCCGCGGGCGACGTCGCGCACGGCGAGGACGACGTGCCCGCCGGCGCCGGCGAGCTTCTTGGCCGCCTCGAGGCCGATCCCGGAGTTGGCGCCGGTGACGACGTAGGTCGTCGCCGGTCAGGTCGGGCAGGGTGGGAGCAGCGGACATGGCGATCCTCGTGTTCTGGTGGGTCGGGGTGCCGGGGACCGTGAGGTGCCCGGCCTCAGCGGCTGCTGAACCGCTTGGTGCCCCGGGTCAGTCGCAGGCCCTTGATGTCCGAGTGTGCCTGGGCGAACCTCAGCTCGCGCAGCAGGTCGCCGGTCTGGTTGGACAGCGGCAGCGGGGCGATGGCGACGGTCGACAGGGTGCCGACGGCCTTGCCGGAGCCGTTCATGAAGCCGGAGCCCGAGTCACCGGGGATGCCGGGCGTCACGGTGTAGACCTCGTGGCTCCACCCCTCGTCGGCGGCGGCGTCGCCGAGGGCGAGACCGCGCTTGGGCGACAGCGCGGTGATCCCGGCGCGCAGGCTCGAGTTGCCGTAGCTGTAGACGACGTCGCCGGCGCGGGTGCCGTTCGTGTCGATGCCCGTCGGACCGCCGAAGAACGGCACGGAGGGGTTGACGCGACGTACGGACCGCTTGTCGACCTTCACCAGCGCGAAGTCGTTGTAGGCGCAGGTCGGGCCGTCCGTGGTGCCGGCCTCGTCCATCGCCAGCCAGGACGAGTAGACGAGGGTGCCGCGCCCCTTCGTCGACCCGCTGGTGACGAGGGTGCCGTTGGTGACGAAGTCGACCCGGGTGCCGAGCGGCAGGGACGTCACCTTGCACCCGTTGGTGTCGGTGGCCTCGCCCTTGCCCGCGCAGTGCGCGGCGTAGCCGACGTAGACGCCGCCGACGGCGTCGGTGAACACGAAGTTGGCCGTGCACTGGGCGCCGTCGGTGTACATCATGACGCCGGGGGTGATCGTCGCCCTGCCCGCGGGCGCCCACGAACGGTGGCGCTTCTGCTTCGCCTTCGCGGGAGCCGTCGCCCTGCCCTGCGCGGAGGCCGAGGCCGGGGATCCGGCGGCCTCGACCGGTGCCAGGGGCGCTGCGAGCACGCCGGTCGCGAGGGCGGCGGCACCGACGGCGCCGAGCAGGCGGCGGGCGAGCGGGGTGGACATCATGAGGACTCCTCCGGATCGGGGCGAGGCCGGATCGCCTCGGTCCCACCGGGCCAACGATCCGGACGAGCCACGGGTTACGGCGGCGTCGACGCCGTCTCGCGGAGCAGACGGAGCCCACGCGAACAGCAGCGAACGCGCGCCGACCAGAGCCTTACGAGTTGGTGACATAGCACCGCAGGGTGACGACGTCGTCGGCGTCGTGCGTCAGGGTGGATCGACAGCGTCCTTCGTGGCGCTTCCCGTGACCGACACCACCGTGACAGGCCCCGCACCCTTCGAAAGGCAGGCCGAGCACATGACGCACACGCCCTGGGACGCCACGTCCCTCGTCGAGCGGTTCACGGAGGTGAGGGGCCACACCGAAGGTCTGGCCGCACCGCTGTCGCCGGAGGACCAGACGGTCCAGTCCATGCCCGACGTCTCGCCCACCAAGTGGCACCGGGCCCACGTGACGTGGTTCTTCGAGACCTTCGTCCTCGCCGAGCACGAGCGCGACTTCGCGCCCTTCCAGGACACGTACTGGTTCCTCTTCAACAGCTACTACGAGACGCTCGGTCCGCGGTACTCCCGCGCCGACCGCGGTTTCATCACCCGCCCCGGCGCCCACGACGTCGGGGTCTACCGCAGCCAGGTCGACGACCGGATGCGCGACCTGGTGGCCGGTCTCGACGGCGGCACGCTCGACAAGCTGGCTCCCACGCTCGAGCTCGGCTTCCACCACGAGCAGCAGCACCAGGAGCTGCTGCTCATGGACATCAAGCACGTCCTCTCCCGCAACCCGCTCCAGCCGGCCTACGCCGGCACCCCGAGCGCGACCAGCGAGCCCGACGACCTCGGCTGGGTCGACGTCGAGGGCGGCCTGGTCGAGGTCGGCCACGAGGGCGACGGCTTCAGCTTCGACAACGAGCTGCCCCGCCACCGCCAGTGGCTCGAGCCCTACCGGCTCGCCGACCGGCTGGTCACCAACGGCGAGTGGCTCGAGTTCATCGCCGACGGCGGCTACCGGCGCCACGAGCTGTGGCTCTCCGACGGCTGGGCGAAGGTCAACGCCGCCGACCAGGGCTGGACCGCGCCGTTCTACTGGAGCGAGCACGACGGCGTCTGGCTCGAGCACACCCTCAACGGCACCTGGCCGGTCAACCCCGGCCTGCCGGTGAGCCACGGTCAGCTTCTACGAGGCCGACGCGTTCGCCACCTGGGCCGGCAAGCGCCTGCCCACCGAGGCCGAGTGGGAGCACGCGCGTCGTCACCGACGGCCAGGCCGACGCCGCCCGCAGCGGGGGCAACCTCGCCGACTCCACGTCGTACCACCCGCGAGCGGCCGGCCCCGCGCCCGCGGGCAGCCGACTGCGCCAGGTCTACGGCGACTGCTGGGAGTGGACGTCGTCGGCCTACCACCCCTACCCCGGCTTCCACCCGCCCGCCGGCGCGATCGGCGAGTACAACGGCAAGTTCATGTCCAACCAGATGGTGCTGCGCGGCGGCTGCGCCCTGACGCCGCCCGGCCACGCCCGCGCCACCTACCGCAACTTCTTCCCGCACGCCGCTCGGTGGGCCCTCTCCGGGGTCCGACTCGCCGACGGCGGCGCCCCGACGAGAGAGATCCGATGACCAGCGCCGCTCCGATCGTGTCCGTCCTGCTCGACCCCGACTGGGCGTCCGGCTCGCTCGTCGACGACGTACGCCGTGGGCTCGGCGGCCAGCCGCTGCGGCTGCCGCCCAAGTGGCTCTACGACGACGAGGGCTCGCGGCTCTTCGACCAGATCACCCGGCTGCCGGAGTACTACCCGACCGAGGCCGAGCGGGCGATCCTCGACCTGCACGGCGCCGAGATCGCCGAGGCCTGCGACGCCACCACCGTCGTCGAGCTCGGCAGCGGCACCAGCGACAAGACCCGCATCCTGCTCGACGCCTTCGCCGCCACCGGCCGGCTGCGCCGCTTCGTGCCGGTCGACGTCTCCGAGGCGACGCTGCGCGCGGCCGCCGACATGCTCGACCAGCGCTACCCCGAGGTCGCCATCGAGGCCGTCGTCGGCGACTTCACCCTGCACCTCGGCGCACCTGCCCGGCGGCGACCGACGCCTGGTCGCCTTCCTCGGCGGCACCATCGGCAACCTCTACGTCGAGGAGCGCGCGCGCCTTCCTCGGCGCCCTCGGCGACTCCCTCGAGCCCGGCGACTGGCTGCTGCTCGGCACCGACCTGGTCAAGAGCAGCCGACCGGCTGATCGCCGCCTACAACGACTCCCAGGGCGTCACCGCCGCAGTTCGTCACTCAACTCCCTGCGCCGTGCTCAACCGCGAGCTCGGCGCCGACTTCGACCTCGACGCCTTCTCCTACGTCCCGTTCTGGGACCCCCACATGGAGCGGATGGACCTGCGCCTGCGCGCCGAGATGCCGCAGCGGGTCACGATCCCGGGCGCCGACCTCGAGGTCGACCTCGCCAGCGGCGAGGAGATCCGGGTCGAGATCTCGACCAAGTTCCGCCCCGACGGCATCCGCGCCGAGCTGGACGCCGCCGGCTTCGAGGTCACCCAGATCTGGACCGACCCGGCCGGCGACTTCGCGCTGACGCTGGCGCAGCGACTGCGCTGACCAGCGGCCCGATCCTCCTGGCATCGAGGACGGACGCGCGCGACCAGGTCGGCGACGGAGTCGACGATCTCGGTCGGGCCGGTAGGGGAAGTGCTCGACCTGCTCGGGACTCGTCGAGCCGGTCAGCACCAGGATGGTGCGCAGCCCGGCCTCGAGCCCACTGACGATGTCGGTGTCCATCCGGTCGCCGACCATCACCGTCGTCTCGGAGTGGGCGTTGAGGCGGTTGAGGGCGCTGCGCATCATCAGCGGGTTGGGCTTGCCGACGTAGTAGGGCCGGCGCCCCGTCGCGGTGGTGATCAGCGCGGCCACGGCGCCGGTCGCCGGCAGCTTGCCCTGCTGGCTCGGCCCGCTCGGGTCGGGGTTGGTGGCGATGAAGCGGGCGCCGTCGTCGATGAGCCGGATCGCCCGGGTGATGGCCTCGAAGGAGTACGTGCGGGTCTCGCCGAGCACGACGTAGTCCGGGTCGCGGTCGGTCATCACGTAGCCGACGTCGTGCAGGGCGGTCGTCAGCCCGGCCTCGCCCACGACGTAGGCGGTGCCGTGGGGGCGCTGGTCGGCGAGGAACTGCGCGGTGGCGAGGGCCGAGGTCCAGATCGACTCCTCGGGCACGTCGATCCCGCTGCCCAGCAGCCGCGCCCGGAGGTCGCGCGGGGTGTAGATCGAGTTGTTGGTGAGCACGAGGAACGACTTCCCCGAGGCCTTGAGCGCGTCGACGAAGTCGGTGGCGCCGGGGATCGGCACGTCCTCGTGCACCAGGACGCCGTCCATGTCGGTCAGCCAGGTCTCGACGGTGTGCTCGGAGGTCATGGACCCAGTGTGGCCGATCGCGACGCACCTGGGCGGGCTCTACCCAGCGGCACCGAGGCGACCGAGTCCGGCGATCAGCCGGTCGAGGTCGTCGGTGGTCGTAGTAGGGCGACAGCCCCACCCGCACCCCGCCGGTGTCGCCGAGGCCGGCGTGACGCGAGGCCTCGATCGCGTAGAAGCTGCCGGCCGGGGCGATGACGCCGTGGCCGACGAGGTGCTCGTAGACCGCGCGCGGCTCGACCCCCTCGACCTGGAGCAGCAGCGTCGGGGTGCGGCGAGCGGGAGTGCCGTGCACCCGCACGCGCGGCTGAGCCGGTCCAGACCGACCAGCAGCCGCGTCGAGCAGGGCGTCCTCGTGGGCGGCGAGCTCGCCGAACGCCGAGACCAGGCGGTCGCGCCGCGACGCTCCGGAGGACTGAGGCGACGTCGTCGGCTGGCGAAGGAGGCGATGAAGTCGACCGCCGCGGTGACCCCGGCCAGCTGCTCGTAGGGCAGGGTGCCGAGCTCGAAGCGCTCGGGCACGTCGTCGGTGGACGGCGCCAGCTTGTCGGGGTGCAGCGTCTCGAGGAGCGCCGGGTCGGCGGCGAGCACGCCGAGGTGCGGGCCGAAGAACTTGTACGGCGAGCAGGCTCACCACGTCTGCTCCCAGGGCGACCCGGTCGACCGTGTCGTGCGCGGCCAGGTGCACCGCGTCGACGTGGACCAGCGCGCCGACCTCGTGGGCGGCGGCGGCGATGGCGGGCACGTCGGGGCGGGTGCCGAAGAGGTTGGACGCGGCCGTCACCGCCACCAGGCGGGTGCGCTCGCTCAGCACCGTCGAGACGTCGTCGAGCTCGCACGGTGTCGGGGTCGAAGCCGAGCCAGCGCACCGTGGCGCCGGCCCGCTCGGCAGCCAGCACCCACGGCCGGATGTTGGCGTCGTGGTCGAGCCGGGTCACGACGACCTCGTCGCCGGGACCCCAGGACCGGCTGAGGATCCGGGCCAGGTCGAAGGTCAGGGCGGTCATCGAGCGCCCGAAGACGACGCCGCGCGGGTCGGAGCCGAGGAAGTCGCCCATCGCCCGGCGCGCGTCGGCGGTCGTGGCCTCGGTCAGCTGCTCGGGGGCGGTGAGCGCACCGCGCTGGCACATCCCGGCTGTCATCGCGGCCGGCGACGGCGTCGGCGACCACCTGGGGCACCAGCGAGCCGCCCGGGCCGTCGAAGCGGACCAGCCCGGCACTCGGGCCGGTGGTCAGGGCGGGGAAGGCGGCGCGCAGCCGATCGACATCCATGGCGTCATGCTGCCAGCCCGGGTGTCGGCTGCCGGAGGACGCGCTGCGGCCGACGTCGTCCGCTGATGTGATGGCGCGATGAGCCAGCTCGGAGGCCTCCACCGACCATCCCATCGGCATCGACTTCGGTGGCAGCGGCATCAAGGCGGCCCCGGTCGACCTCGCCAAGGGCGACTTCGCGAGTCGATCGCGAGCGGATCCCCACGCCCGACCCGGCCACGCCCGAGGCGGTGGCCGCGGTGCATGGTCGAGCTGCTCGGCAGCCTGGAGGACGCCGAGGGGTCCACGCAGCCCGGTCGGGGTGACCGTGCCCGGCATCGTGCGCCACGGCGTCGTCGGGAGCGCCGCCAACATCGACGACGCCTGGATCGGCACCGACGCCGACGCCCTCTTCACCCGCGCGACGGGCCGGTCGGTGCGGGTGCTCAACGACGCCGACGCCGCCGGGCTGGCCGAGGTGCGGTTCGGCGCGGCGCGCGGCCAGAACGGCCTGGTCATCGTGACCACCCTCGGCACCGGCATCGGCTCGGCGCTGGTCCACGACGGCGTCCTGGTGCCCAACTCCGAGCTCGGGCACCTCGAGCTGGACGGCCACGTGGCCGAGAAGCGGGCGGCCAACAGCATCCGCGAGAGCGAGGACCTCTCCATGGAGAAGTGGGCCAAGCGACTCACGGCCTACTACCGGATGCTGGAGCGGCTCTTCTCCCCCGACATGTTCGTCGTGGGCGGGGGCATCAGCAAGCACGCGGCGTCGTTCCTGCCGATGGTCGACGTGGAGACGCCGATCATCCCGGCCCTGTTGCTCAACAAGGCCGGGATCATCGGGGCGGCGCTGTACGCCGACGGTGACGCGTGAGCGCGGGCGTCAGCGTCCTGACCCGAGCCGTCGACGCAGCAGCCGACCCGGCCCGGTAACCCGCCTTCGTCGCGGTCACGGTGACCTGCAGCTTCTTGCCGCGATCGGCGTCACGCACGACGTACTTCCGCGCGGTGCCGACCTCCTTGCCGCCTCGCGTCCACGAGTAGGAGCGGGAGACGCCGGCCGCCGACCAGCCTCCGGACGTCGCCTTCAGGGTCCGCCCGACAGCGGCGACCCCCTTGATGACCGGGTCGGTCGAGGCGGTGAGCTTGCCGCCGCGCACCATGCCGGCCTCCGAGCCGGCCGAGCCGGGTCGGTAGCCCTTCCTCGTCGCGGTGACCTGCACGCTCAGCACCGAGCCGACGACGGCGTCGACCGGCCGGTAGGACTCGGCGCGGGCGCCCTTGATGCGCTTCGACCCGGCGAACCACTGGTAGGTGAGCTCGACCTTGGCCGGCTTCCAGGTGCCGGGGGAGACGGTCAGCGTGCGCCCGAGCCGGGCCTTGCCGGCCACGTCCGGGGCGCGCTTGCTGGCGATGGTGGGCTTGCCCTGCACGCTCAGCCGGCCGAAGTCGGCGCGATAGCTGCCGGCCAGCAGGTCGAGGGCGGGCGCGGCCGCGGCGGGAGCCGGCGTACGCGCGGAGGCGGCGGCGCCGCCACCGGTCAGGGAGGCTGCGCCGAGGGCGACCGCGACGACGGTGAGGCATGCGGGCAGGGCGGTGCGGAGGTTTATCATGGGGGGATCTCCTGTGGGGGGTGGCGGCCTGGGGTGGGCGCGCTCGCGTCACGCTAGTGCCACACTCGGCTCTCGTGAACGCACCCGGCGACAAATGGCCCGGAGGGACTAGACACGGCCCGCCGACCGGACGTCGGCACGGTCGCTCTCGGGTGCGCGGCGCTGGCGCCGCTGGTCTGGCTGCCGGGCGGCTTCGCCCGCTTCGTGCTCGCCAAGCTGCTCGTCACGGGTGTGGCGATCCTCGTCGCCGCCCTGGCCCGCCCCGCGGGCGCCCTGCCCCGTCCGGTGGTGCTGGTCGGCCTGGCCTGGGCGGGGTGCTTCACCGTGGCCGCTCTTCTCGGAGACACCCCGCTCGCCTCGCTGCTCGGTCGGTGGCCGCGCTACGAGGGCCTGCCCACGCTCGTGCTGTACGCCGGGTCCTGCTGGGTCGGGGCGCGGGTGGTCGGTCGCGGTCCGAGCGCCGTCGCCCGGCTCACCGGGGCGGTCGGCGCGATGGCGCTGGTGCTGGCGGCCTTCTCCGCGCTCGACCTCGCCGGCTTCTCGCCGCTCGGCCCGAGCACCGAGGCGCGCACCGGCTCCCTGCTCGGCAACGCCACGGACCAGGGATCGGTGGCGATGATGGCGGCGCTGGTGCTGGTCGGCGCGGTCCTGCCGTCGGGTCGGTCGGGGCAGCCGCGGGAGTCGGGCGGTCGCTCGCTGCTCGGCTTCCGCGTCGTCGCCCTGGCGGCCGCCGTCGCCACGGTCGGGATGTCCGGGTCGCGGGCCGCCCTGGTCCTGACCGCGCTCGGGGTGCTGGTCGCCGTGGTCCCGGCGCGTGCGCGGGCGGTGCCGACCGCGTGGTGGGGCGGCGCCGGCAGCGTCGTGCTGCTCGGTGCGGTCGCGCTGCTCGTGCCGAGCACCCGCTCCCGGCTGCTCTCCCCGGGCAGCGCCGAGGGCCGGTGGCACCAGTGGCGCCTGACCCTCGACCTGGTGCTCGACCACCCGCTGGTCGGCCTGGGCGGGAGCCGGTACGTCGATGCGTTCCTCGGCTACGAGGACGCCGACTTCGTCGACTTCACCGGCCCGCAGCGCCTCGCCGACTCGCCCCACTCGGTCGTGCTCCAGGTGCTCGTGGCCGGCGGCCTGCTGCTGCTCGCTGCCTCGGTCCTCGTGGCGGTCGTGGTCGGTCGACGCGCGGTCACCGCCTTGGCCGAGCACCCGGAGGCGCGGCCGGCCGCGGTGGCGGTGGCGGCCTACGTCGTGCTCGCCTGCGCCAACTTCACGACCGCCGGCCCGACGTGCCTGGCCGCGCTGCTGCTGGGGGTGGTCGTCGCCGTACCGTCGCCGGCGGGCGAGGTGGGGCGCCGACACGCGCCGGCGGCCGCGGTCGGTGGGGTGCTCGCGCTGGCGGTGGCGACCGCGTCGGTGGGCAGCGTGCAGCTCCAACGCGGAGTGACCGCCGCCGACGCGGGACAGGCGCAGCGAGCAGTCGACCGGTTCGACGACGCGACGCGGTGGCGGGGCTGGGACGCCGACACCCGACTGATCGCCGCTCGCGTGCTCGCCGAGGCGGTCACCAGGGGCCAGGCGTCGGCCGCGGCCCCGGCCGAGGCCCTGGCCCGAGGAGCGCTCGAGCGGGTCCCCGACAGCTACGAGGCGCTCGTCGCGCTCGGCATCTCGCTGTCCGCCCAGGGCCGCGTGGGTGAGGCGGCGGCCGTGCTGGACCGGGCGGTCGCGCTCGCACCGGAGCGCCCCGACGGCTACGTGCAGCGCGCCATCGCCCGAGCCGGGCTCGGGCGGGTCGCCGACGCTCTCGTCGACCTGCGCCGGGCCCAGGAGATCGTGCCCGGGTCCACCGTCGTACGACGACTCCTCCGGCAGGTCGGCGCACGGTAGCCGGCGATGCCCCTGGCGTCGAGGGACCCGGTCCGGCGAGGATCGACCCGTGTCCGCCCCCGCCGACTTCGTCGAGCTGATCACCCAGCTGCCGGAGGTCACCCGCCACGACCACCAGCGCTACGTCGCGTGGAAGGTGGCCGGGCACACCTTCGGCTACCTGTGGCCCGACACCCGGACGGTCGGGCTGAAGCAGACCCTGGCCGAGCAGCTCGCCCTGGTCGCCGAGCGGCCCGACGTCTTCGAGGTGCAGTTCACGATGGGGGCCTACGGCTGGGTGGTCGCCCACCTCGACGCGGTCGACCGCGACGAGCTCGCTGAGCTGGCGTTCGAGGCCTGGCGGCTGACCGCTCCGGCTCAGGTGGTCGCCGAGCGCGACGACAGGCTGCCCGACTGAGCCTCGGCCTGCGGCCTGTGCCTCGGCCTGGGCCACGACCGGTGCGTAGAGCTCCACCGGCTCCGACTTCCCCTTCAGCGGCAGCGCACCGCGCGACACCAGCTGCTGGGGACGCACCAGCATCGCCCGGGTCGCGGCGGTGAGCAGGACGTCGTCACCGGTGTGCCGCGTCGCCGCCTCGACGCGGGCCGCGACGTTGACCGCGTCTCCGATCACGCTGAAGTTGAGGCGACCGGCACCACCGAGCGGACCGGCGACCACCCGGCCGGAGTTGACCCCGGCCCCGACGGTGAGACCGCTGGTGCCGAGCGCCACCGCGTCGACGATCATCCGGGCCGCGTCGACGGCCCGGTCGGCGTGGTCGGGCTGGAGCCCCGGCGCCCCGAAGACGGCCAGGAGGCCGTCGCCGAGGAACTTGTCGACGTGACCGCCGTAGGCCTCGATGATCGGGACGATCTCGGAGAAGAGCGCGTTGAGGGTCGCGATCACCTCGGTGGCCGCGGCGTTCTCGGCGTACGCCGTGAAGTCGCGGACGTCGCAGAACAGCAGGGAGACGTCGACCTCCACCCCCTCGGCCGGGAACTGTCCGCTCAGGATCAGCTCGGCCACGTCGCGGTCGACGTAGGTGCCGAACGCCTCGCGCAGCTCCTCGCGCTCCGACAACCCGCTCGCCATCCGGTTGAAGTCGTGCGCCAGCTCGCCGATCTCGTCGTTGCTGAGCACCGGCACGCGCTCGTCGTAGCGCCCGTCGCGGACCCGCTCGAGCCCACGTCGTACGTCGTCGAGCGGCGCGGTCACGCTCGACGACAGGAAGGTGGTGAGCTCGGTCGACAGGAGCAGGCCGATGACGAGGGCGACCACCACGACCAGCGCGAGCCGCTGCGAGCCGCCCCCGCCGCCGACGATGCCGGCGACGGCGATCCCCGAGCAGGTCGTGTAGGCCGGCAGCGCGATGCGCAGCCGCTTGGTCAGCGGCAACCCGCGTGCCCGGAACTCGAAGTCGGCCGGCAGCTCGGCGGCGATCTCCTCGATGAGCGGGCGGGTGAGGACCTCGCCCACCGAGTAGCTCAGGACCGTCGCGTAGAGCGCCGGGATCACGCTAGCCAGGATCATGGCGCCGAGCCCGGCCCACCCGATGTCCCAGGTCACCGCCGCCAGCACCGAGGTCGGCACGACGGCGACCAGGGCGACCAGGCCCGAGTCGCGGCGGTACTGGCGCAGCGTCAGCGTGGTCGCGATCTCCCAGGCGGCCACGGTCTCGCGCGGCGTGGGCAGCGCCGTGGCCCGCCACCGGGCGATCTGCGCGAACGCGTCGCCGGCGCGCCAGGCGGCGTAGCCGACCGCGGCGATCGTGAGCGCGGCGGCGGCGACCATGACGACCGCCACCTGACCCACGCCGAGCCCCTCGTAGAAGCGCGCCGCCAGGAAGACGGTCACGACCGCGACGACCACCGAGGCCCAGGCCTCGCCGGCCACCAGGACGTAGCGGTAGCGCGGCCCGAGGGCGCGGTAGGCGCGACGTACCAGGAGCAGGAGCACGCTCGAAGTCTGACGACTCGCCGCGAGCCCGTCCACCAGGACCGCCCGACGCACGTTTTGTCACCGCCGCGTAAGACAGGTCCTGCCCGCGACGGCCGGTGGTGGGCCACGATGGCGTCATGGCCACCCTCCCCACCCGCCCCGCCCGGCGTCAGGTGACGTTTCCCGGCGGCAGCGACGCCGACCTCGTCGGCACCCTCGACCTGCCGGCCGGGACCCCGCGCGCCACCGCGCTGTTCGCCCACTGCTTCACCTGCAGCCGTACGTCGAAGGCGGCCTCGCGCATCTCGACGGCACTGGCGGAGACCGGCATCGCCGTGCTCCGCTTCGACTTCACCGGCCTCGGCTCCTCCGACGGCGACTTCGCCGAGACCACCTTCACCAGCAACGTCGCCGACCTCCTGGCGGCGGCCGCCTGGATGGCCTCCGACGCAGACGACGCGCCCGGCGCTCCCAGCCTGCTGGTCGGCCACTCCCTGGGCGGCGCTGCGGTGATCGCGGCCGCGGACTCCCTCGAGCACGTCTGCGGGGTCGCGGTGGTGGGGGCGCCAGCCAGCCCCGACCACATCCAGCACCTGCTGCGCGACGCCGTACCGGCAGCGGACTCACCCGACGGTCGCCACCTCGAGGTCACGATCGGCGGCCGCACGCTGAAGATCGGGCAGCAGCTCCTCGACGACATCGCCGACCAGCGCCAGCGCGAGCGCATCGCCGGGCTCCGGCGGGCGCTGCTCGTCCTGCACTCCCCCGTCGACGAGATCGTCGGCATCGACCAGGCGCGCGAGATCTTCGAGGCGGCCCGGCACCCCAAGTCGTTCGTCGCGCTCGACGGCGCCGACCACCTGCTGACGCGTCCGGCGGACTCGCGCTTCGCCGCCTCGGTGATCGCGGCGTGGGCCGAGCGCTACCTGCCCGAGGTTCCGGACGCGACGGACGAGGCCCCGGACGGCGAGACCTCCCCCGCACCCGCGGCGGTCGAGGGGTCCGTGGTGGTGACCGAGGTCGACCCGGCCCACTTCGCCCACGACGCCGTCGTGCCCGGTCACGTGTGGCGCCTCGACGAGCCGACCTCCGTCGGTGGCGAGGACTCCGGACCCAACCCCTACGACACGATGATCTCGGCGCTGGGCGCCTGCACGTCGATGACGATGCGGATCTATGCCCGGCGCAAGGGCTGGGACTTCGGTGCCACCACGGTCACGCTCACCCACGACCGGGTGCACGCGAAGGACTGCGTGGAGTGCGAGAGCACGAGCGGGTACGTCGACCGGATCCACCGCGTCATCACCCTCGACCCGGCCCTCGACGACGACCAGCGTGAGGCGCTGCTGAAGATCGCCGACAAGTGCCCGGTCCACCGCACCCTCACCCACGAGGTCCTCATCACCACCGAAGCCGCCGACTCGGCCCCGATCTCAGGGTGAGTCGGCGCCTACAGGCGCCGACTCGGCCCGGATTTTTCGGTGAGTCGGCGCCTAGAGGCGCCGACTCGGCGTGTCACGTCGGGGTGAGCACGCTGGTGCGGCGTCGGTCCTAGCCTCGGGCGCATGCAGATCGACGGAGCACGTTTCCTGGTCGTCGGCGCCTCGGGCGTCCTCGGCGGCCTGATCACCCGGGCACTGGTCGACGCAGGAGCGCGCGTCGTCGTCACGGGTCGCGACGCCGATCGGCTCGGCGAGGTCGCCTCGGTGGCCGGCACCGAGCCGATCACCTTGGACGTCGTCGACGTCGAGGCGTGCGCGGCTGCCGTGGCGACTGCGGCCGAGCAGCTCGGCGGACTCGACGGGCTCGTCGTCGCCACCGGCGTACCAGCGTTCGGTCCCGCGGTGGAGACGGAAGCGGCCGTCGCCGAGGAGCTGTTCGCCGTCAACACGCTGGGGCCGATGGCGCTCGTGCGCGCCGCGGCGCCCCACCTGGACGAGTCCGACAGCGGCGTCGCCGCGGTGCTGTCCGCGATCCTCGCCGACCTGCCGACCAACCAGATGGCCGACTACTCCGCGTCGAAGGCCGCGCTCTCGGCCTGGCTCGGTGTCGTACGCCGGGAGAACCGACGCGCCTTCCGCGTGCTCGACGTGCGGCCACCGCACCTCGACACCGGCCTCTCCGACCACCCGCTCGCCGGCACAGCACCCAAGCTGCCCGAGCCGCTCGCGGGCAGTGCCGTCGTCGACGCGTTGATGAGGGCGCTGGACGAGGATGCCGGCGAGATCGTCTGGGACGCGAAGGCCAAGGAGCTCGTCGTCAGGTGAGGTGACTCCTCAGCGGCGCCCGACCCGCACCGTGGCCGCCCGCGGCGCCAGCCGGCCCCGGTCGGGCCCCTTCGCCGGAGAGGCGCCGGGGTTCTCGATCAGGTGCGGCGCACCGACCATCGTGCGGAACTGCGCGAGCAGCGTCGCGTCCGTCGGACCGCTCGCGCTGCGGCACCTGCCAGCACTCGATGATCCCGCGGTCGGGCCGCAGGAAGACCATCGTGTGGCCGTACTCCGCCTTCCAGTTGAAGTAGCGCAGGTTGGGGTTGGCGACCATCGCGGCCTGCTCCAGCGCGATCGTCGGCGCCAGTGCGAGCGGGCGGTACTGCGCGTCGTAGGTCGCGGCGTCGGTGAAGGCCGCCCCGCGCGAGCCGCTGGTGGCGGCGAAGTACAGCTCCTCGGCGATGACGTCCTGGCCGCCGGGACGACCCATCGCGGACGGCACCATCTCGACCCCGACCGGCGGCAGCAGGCCGCCGCCGGTCAGCGGCTCGTAGCTGGGCAGCCTGCGGGTCCTCGACGAGGTCGGAGCCGAAGAAGCCGTGGGAGTCGCCCGACATGACGATGTTGTCGATGATCTCGTGCTCGCGCAGGAAGGCGTAGAGCCGGTTGCGCTCCTCGGGGTGTCCGCCCCAGCCGACCGTGTAGATCTCGCCCTGGTCGGGGTTGAAGTCGAAGCCGAACGCCGCCTCGAGCTGCGGCGCGAACGGTGTGTTGAACGCGCGCACCTGGCTGAGGTTGACCTGGTTGACGATGTAGCGGTGGCGGATCTGGCGCGCCTTGCTGGCCAACAAGCGCTGCTCGAGCCAGGCCCACTGCTCGTCGCCGAGGACCTGGGAGGCCTGGCCGGGCTGGTCGGCGAAGCGGCGGACGTCGATCAGGATGACCTCGGCGGCGCGGCCGTACTTCAGCGAGCGGTAGGAGTAGAGCGCGTCGCGGCCCTGCGGCGTGGGGATGTTGCGGTTGGGTCCCGGCGTAGCGACGGAAGCGGCCCGTGCCGTCGGGGATCGGCGGCCGGATCGGCGTCCACTCGAAGAGCACCGAGCCGGCCTGCTCGGTCGTCAGCGTGACGTCGTCACCGGTCAGGCCGGGGTCGTAGTCGTGCTGGTCGGCCATGATGGCGAACGGCGCCGCCTGGTGGGCGCGCACCAGCGCCGGGTCGGCGTAGTAGAGCGCGTAGCGGCGTCGGCACTCGGCGACGGTGCGGAAGTCGGCGTTGTCGATGTCGGTGTCCCACTTCTGCTGGCCCTTCCAGAAGCGCGAGGCCGGGTGGCCGCCGGAGCTGTCGTAGACGTGGTCGCCGGCGTGGGTGACCAGGTCGAGGTCGCGACGCTCGCCGATCCGCTCGTAGGAGTTGAACCAGTCCTGCCACCACGACGTGCAGGCGATGTGGGCGATCGTGAGCTCGGTGACCGAGTCCGTCGGATCGGGGGCCGTGCGCGTGCGGCCGATCGGCGAGCGGTAGCCGAGGGTCTCGAAGGCGTAGTAGAGCGTGGTGGCCGACGGCAGGTGGTCGGCGTCGACCTTGACGGTCCAGTCGCGCTCGGCGCTGGTGTGCACCTGGCCGCGGCGGACGACGTGCTTCAGGGCCCGGTCGGTGGCCACGACCCAGTTGACGCGCACCCGGGTGAAGCCCTGCGGGTCGGTGACGACCGTCGAGTCCCAGCCGTTCGCTCGCGGGTCGGGGATCGTGATCCGCGTCCACAGCACGACGCGGTGGGGCAGGGGGTCGCCCGACATCACGCCGTGCCCGAAGGGCAGCAGCTCCTCGGCCACCGGGTAGGTCCAGCCGGCCGGGAGCCTGCGGGAGTAGCGCCTGGCCGCCGGCGGCCTCGACGGGGGCCGCAGGGAGTCCGGTCGCGACGGTGCCGCTCAGCGCCAGGCCCGCCACGCCACCACCGCGCAGCACGCTGCGTCGCCGTACGAGAGCGGCGTCGACGGTGGTCGGGGCGGCGTCGGGCTTCTGGGGCAGGTCCGGGGTCACACCCGTTCAACGTGAGCAGGCGTCCGGAGTGACGCCGTGGGCCCGAGTGGTCGCCCGTTGTTCATCCCCGCGTACGCCGAGCGCCCCTCAGGCCTTGGAGGCCTTGGCGAGGCGGAGCCAGGTCTCGACGACGGTGTCGGGGTTGAGCGACATCGACTCGATGCCCTGCTCGAGCAGCCAGTCGGCGAGGTCGGGGTGGTCGGAGGGACCCTGGCCGCAGATGCCGACGTACTTGCCGGCCTTCTTGCAGGCCTTGATGGCGATCTCGAGCATGTGCAGCACCGCCGGGTCGCGCTCGTCGAAGCCCTCGGCCACCAGGGCCGAGTCGCGGTCGAGGCCGAGGGTCAGCTGGGTCATGTCGTTGGAGCCGATCGAGAAGCCGTCGAAGTGCTCGAGGAACGCCTCGGCGATCACGGCGTTGGACGGCACCTCGCACATCATCACGACCTGGAGGTCGTTCTCGCCGCGCTCGAGCCCGTGCTGACCGAGCAGGTCGATGACGCCCGCGGCCTCCTTGAGCGTGCGCACGAACGGGATCATCACCTTGACGTTGGTCAGCCCCATCTCGTCGCGCACGTGGCGCAGCGCCTCGCACTCCATGGCGAAGCAGTCCGCGAAGTCCGGCGACAGGTAGCGCGAGGCGCCCCGGTAGCCGATCATCGGGTTCTCCTCGTCGGGCTCGTAGAGCTCGCCGCCGACGAGGTTCTTGTACTCGTTGGACTTGAAGTCGCTCATCCGCACGATCACCGGCTCGGGCGCGAAGGCGGCCGCGATCATCGCGATGCCCTCGGCGACGCGCTTGACGAAGAAGTCGCGCGGGCCGTCGTAGGCCGCGGTGATCTCCTCGATCTCGCTCACCAGGTCGGCCGGCAGCGCGACCCCGGCGTCGTCGCCGGCGGCGAGGTCGAGCAGCGCCTTCGGGTGGATGCCGATCTGGCGGTTGATGATGAACTCCAGCCGCGCCAGCCCGACGCCCCTGTGGGGCAGGCGCGAGAAGGCGAAGGCCTGCTCGGGCGTGCCGACGTTCATCATGATCTTGACCGGTACGTCGGGCATGTCACCGAGCTCGGTCACCTCGACCGAGAAGTCGAGCAGTCCCTCGTAGATGAATCCGGTGTCACCCTCGGCGCAGGAGACCGTGACCTCGCGACCGTCGGCGAGGTCCTGGGTGGCGCTCGAGGTGCCGACGACCGCCGGGATGCCGAGCTCGCGGGCGATGATCGCGGCGTGGCAGGTGCGCCCGCCTCGGTTGGTGACGATCGCGGAGGCGCGCTTCATGATCGGCTCCCAGTCGGGGTCGGTCATGTCGGCGACGAGCACGTCGCCCTCCACGAACTCGTGCATCTGCTCGATCGAGGTCAGCACCCGCACCGCACCGGCGCCGATCTTCTGCCCGATCGCGCGGCCCTCGACCAGCACGTCGACGCCCTTCGTCACCGCCTTGTCGATCTTGAAGCGCTCCTGCGCGCCACCCTGGCGCGACTGCACGGTCTCGGGGCGCGCCTGGAGGACGTAGAGGAGGCCGTCGACGCCGTCGCGGCCCCACTCGATGTCCATCGGTCGCCCGTAGTGCTCCTCGATGACCAGCGCGTGCTCGGCCAGCTCGGTGACCTCCTCGTCGGACAGGCTCAGCAGCCTGCTCTGGGCCGGCTCGACGGGCACGAACTCGGTCGTGTGACCCACCCGGGCGTCGGAGGTGTAGACCATCTTGGTCGCCTTGCCACCGACGCCGCGCTTGAGGATCGCCGGGCGCCCGGCGCGCAGGGCCGGCTTGTAGACGTAGAACTCGTCGGGGTTGACCGCGCCCTGCACGACCCCCTCGCCGAGCCCGAAGGCCGAGGTGATGAAGACCGCGTCGTCGAAGCCCGACTCGGTGTCCATCGTGAACATCACGCCCGAGGCGCCGATGTCGGAGCGCACCATCTTCTGCACGCCGGCCGACAGGCCGACGTCGGCGTGGGCGAAGCCGTGATGGACGCGGTAGGCGATCGCCCGGTCGTTGTAGAGGGAGGCGAAGACCTCGCGCACGGCGAGCAGCACCGCGTCGATGCCGCGCACGTTGAGGAACGTCTCCTGCTGCCCGGCGAACGACGCGTCCGGGAGGTCCTCCGCGGTGGCCGAGGAGCGTACGGCGAACGACGCCTCCTCACCCGACTCGCCGGCCAGCTTGTCGTAGGCGGCGCGGATGTCGGCCTCGAGGTCGGCCGGGAACTCGACCTCGATGATCGCGCCGCGGATCTCGGTGCCGACGGCCGCCAGGCGTCGTACGTCGTCGGTGTCGAGGCCGTCGAGGAGCCCGCTGATCCGCTCGGCCAGGCCCGTGTCGCCGATGAAGCGGTGGAAGGCCGCAGCCGTGGTCGCGAACCCGTCCGGCACGCGAACGCCGAGCCCGCTGAGGTGGGAGACCATCTCACCGAGCGAGGAGTTCTTGCCGCCGACCTCCTCGAGGTCGGCCAGGCCGATCTCGGAGAACCAGCGGACGTTCGTCGCAGGAGGGGTGTGCTGCTGCTCGCTCATGAGGTCGGTTCTTCCTGCTCGGTGGAGGCGGTACGCCGGTCGGAGAGCCTGCTGGCGCCCAGGTCGTGCGGCGGTTGGACACGTGCCTTGCTCCGCTCGCGGCTCAGGATGCCGCCGTTCTTCTTGAGCGTCTGGAGGATGAGGGTCGAGATCTCCTCGACCGACTTGGCTGACGAGTCGATCACCGGCACCCGGTGCGCGGCGAAGATCTCGGTGGCGCGGCGCAGCTCCCAGCGGCACTGCGACGGCTCGGCGTACGCCGATCCCGGTCGCCGCTCGTTGCGGACCCGGCTGAGGCGCTCGACGGTGGTGGTGATGCCGAAGCACCGCTCCGCGAAGTCGCGCACCGGTCGCGGCAGCTCGGAGGACTCGAGATCCTCCTCGACGAGGGGGTAGTTGGCGACGAAGAGCCCGTGCTGGAGGGCGAGGTACATGCTGGTCGGCGTCTTGCCGCAGCGCGACGGCGCGAGCAGGATCACGTCGGCCTTGTCGAGGGCGCGCAGGCTCTGGCCGTCGTCGTGCTCGATGGTGAACTCCACCGCCGCCATCCGCGAGTTGTAGCGCTTGATGTCGCCGACGCCGTGCAGGCGGGCGGCCTGGCGCACACCGCGCTGGCCGAGGATCGCCTCGACCCGGCTCATGTGGAGGTCGAAGAAGTCGATCAGCGGGGCGCGGGTGGTGGCCAGGATGCCGCGGATGCCGTCCTCGGCCGCGGTGGTGAACGCCAGCGGTGTGACCGGCCCGTCCATCGCCTCGTCGAGGATCTCGACGACCCGCTGGGCGTCCTCGGCGGTCGAGATGAACGGGATGACCGTGCGCTCGAAGACCTGGTCGGGGAACTGGATGAGCAGCGCGTTGCCCATCGTCTCGGCGCTGATGCCGGTGGAGTCGGAGAGGAAGAAGACGGGCACGACCTTCTGCGAGGGCGCGCCACCACCCCCGTCGGCCGTCTCGCCGGCCCCTCGTTCGGTCACATCGGTCATCGCCCCTCCTTCGCCTGCTCGGCGTTGCGGGCACGGTACTCATTCGCGCGCACCGCACACCGCCATCTCACCGACGTAACACGTCCGTCACACGCCTCACGCGCGGAGTGTGACCACCGTCGCACATCGGTGCTGGAGCCAGAGTCGCCCGTACGTCCTACATTGGGAAGACCGCAGACCCCAGGGAGCCACCATGAGTGTCAGCACCGTCCGAGCCGGTCTCGAGCAGCGCGCCGCGAGGCTCACGCGCTGGGGGGTCGGTCAAGCCCTCCCCAGGGCCGCGATCGCCGGCTCTGCCAAGCGGGGCGACCTGCACGGCCGTCTCATCATGACCACCATGTCCAGCGACGAGGCGCCGATCGACCTCTTCGACGAGATCAGGTCCTCGGGGCCGCTGCACCGGGCACGCTTCGCCTACGTCACCGCCTCGCAGCCGGTCGTGAAGGAGGTGCTCACCAGCGCCGACGTGAAGGCCGGCGTGGAGTTCGGCGGCGCCGGACCCCTCGCCCGCCTGGGCGAGTGGGCGTTCAAGAGCTCGCCGATGGGACCGCTGACGCCGCCCTCGCTGCTCGTCACCGAGCCGCCCGACCACACCCGCTACCGCAAGCTCGTCACGCGGGTCTTCAGCGTGCGAGCCGTCGACCGGCTGCGCGGGCGCACCGAGAAGATCGCCGCCGAGCTGCTGGCCGGGCTCGACCCGAGCTCACCGGTCGACCTGGTGGAGCAGTACTGCGCACAGCTGCCGCTGACCGTCATCGCCGAGATCCTCGGCGTCCCGTCCGAGGACCACCAGCGGGTGCTCGAGTTCGGCAGCGCAGCGGCTCCCAGCCTCGACCTCGGGCTGACCTGGTCGACGTTCTCCCAGGTGGAGCAGGCGCTCGGCGAGTTCGAGGCCTGGCTCGCCGACCACCTCGACGCCGTGCGCCGCAACCCCGGCGACAACCTGCTCAGCCAGCTCGTCACGGCCCGCGACGACGACGGAGGTGGCCTCACCGACGCCGAGCTCAAGGCGACCGCCGGGCTGGTGCTCGCCGCCGGCTTCGAGACGACGGTCAACCTGCTCGGCAACGGCATCGCCCTGCTCAACGAGCACCCCTCACAGCTGCGCCGGCTGCAGGCCGACCCGGGGCTGTGGCCCACCGCGGTCGACGAGGTGCTCCGCTTCGACCCGCCGGTCCTGCTCACCGGCCGGATGGTCGTCAACGACACCACCTTCGCCGGCGTCGACGTGCCCGCAGGGGCCCTGATCACCACCCTGCTCGCCGGCGCCAACCGCGACCCCGAGGTCTTCACCGATCCCGACGTCTTCGACGTCACCCGCGAGAACGCCGGCGACCACGTGTCGTTCTCGTCCGGCCGCCACTACTGCCTCGGCGCGGCCCTGGCCCGGATGGAGGGCGAGGTCGGGCTCCGCTCGATCTTCGACGCCTTCCCGGACCTGCGCGTCCTGCCCGGGGCGAGGCGTCGTACGACCAGGATCCTGCGGGGGTACGGCGTCCTGCCGGCGCGGCTCAACGGCTGAGGGTGGGCAGCGCCGGCCCCGGGGGGTCTGCTGGGTGGCAGTTTCTCCGCTCAAGCGGAGAAACTCCCGGTTGTGTGACGAAACTTCATGACAGAAGCAGCAGTTCCACCGCCTAAGCGGTGAAACTGCCACCCGGCGTCAGCCGTCCGCGTCCAGCGCCGCCAGCTCGTCGGCGCTCAGCGTCAGGTCGGCCGCGGCCGCCGAGTCGGTGATGGACGACGGGCGCTTGGCGCCGGGGATCGGGATGACGCACGGCGACTGCGCGAGCTCCCAGGCGAGCGCGACCTGCTGGGCACTGACCGAGTGCGCCTCGGCGACCTTCGCGAAGGCCGGGTGCTTCTCGGCCAGCTCCTTGGCATCGCCGAGCCCGCCGAGCGGGCTCCACGGCAGGAAGACGAGCCCGAGCTCCTCGCAGACCTCGATCTCCGGGCGCACTGCTGCGGAAGGCCGGCGAGAACTGGTTCTGCACGCTCACCAGCGCATCGCCCAGTACGGCGTGCGCCGCGCGGATCTGCGCGGGGTCGGCGTTGGACAACCCGACGCGGGCGACCTTGCCGGAGTCGGCGATCTCCTTGAGCGTCCCGATCACGTCGTCGTAGGGCACGTCCGGGTCGGGCCGGTGGTGCTGCCACAACGCGATCTGCTCCACCCCGAGCCGCGCGAGGCTGGCGTCGACGGCGGCATGCAGGTGCGACGCCGAGCTGTCGGTGGCCCACCCGCCGCCGTCGGTGCGCACGTGGCCGCCCTTGGTGGCGAGGAACACCTGGTCGCGCACCCCGAGCTCGTCGAGGAGCCCGGCGACCAGCGACTCGTTGGCCCCCTGGGCCTCTGCTCCCCGCTCGTCGCCGGGGCCGTAGGCGTCGGCGGTGTCGAAGAGGGTCACACCGGCTGCGAGCGCGGCTCGCACGGTGTCGAGCAGCTGCTCGCGGGGCTGGGCGCCGGACTGGTCGAAGGTCATCAGCCCGAGGCCGATGGCGCCGACCTCGATGCGTCCGGTGGTGTCGTTGCCGAGGTGTCGTGTCTGCACAGGTGCTCCGTTCTCAGGCGTCGAAGGAGGAGGTGTCGATGACGAAGCGGTAGCGCACGTCGGAGTCGACCACGCGGTCCCAGGCGGCGTCGATCTGTCCGCCGATGTCGTCGCCGTCGATGAGCTCGATCTCGGCGCCGATGTGGTGCTCGGCGCAGAAGTCGAGCATCTCCTGGGTCTGGGCGATGCCGCCGATGGCCGAGCCGGCCCAGCTGCGGCGCGCGCCGATGAGGGCGAACGCCGGCACCTCGAGCGGCTCGGAGGGGGCGCCGACGCTCACGAGGGTGCCGTCGAGCTTGAGCAGCGAGAGGTACTTGCCCATCGGCAGCGAGGCCGAGACGGTGTTGATGATCAGGTCGAACGACCCGGCGAGCTCGGAGAAGGTCGCCTTGGCGTCGTCGCCGCCGGTCGCGTAGTAGTGGTCGGCGCCGAAGCGGGCGCCGTCCTCCTGCTTCGACAGGCTCTGCGACAGCACGGTGACCTCGGCGCCGAGCGCGTGGGCGATCTTGACGCCCAGGTGGCCCAGGCCGCCCATGCCGACGACCGCGACGTTCATGCCGGGGCCGGCCTTCCAGTGCTTCAGCGGGGAGTACAGCGTGATCCCGGCGCAGAGCAGCGGCGCGGCCTCGCTGAGCTCGATGCCCTCGGGGATCCCGAGCACGAAGGCCTCGTCGACCACGATGTGCGAGCTGTAGCCGCCGTCGGTCGGGCGACCGTCCTCGCCGATCGAGCCGTAGGTGCCGGTGTTGCCCTGGAGGCAGTACTGCTCCTCACCGGCCTTGCAGTTCTCGCACTCGCGACACGAGTCGACCATGCAGCCGACGCCGACACGGTCGCCGACGGCGTACTTCTCCACGTCGGAGCCGACCTCCTCGACGATGCCGGCGATCTCGTGGCCCGGGACGAACGGGAAGTTGGCCTCGCCCCACTCGTTGCGACCGGTGTGGATGTCGGAGTGGCAGATGCCGGCGAAGTGGATCTTGATCAGGACGTCGCGCGCCCCGAGGTCGCGGCGCTCGATCGTGGTCTTCTCGAACGGGGCCTTGGCGGACGGGGTGGCGTAAGCGGTGACGGTTCGCATAGGGGGCAGAACCTCTCGCGGCGGCGCCCCATTCCGCACCCAGGGGTGGGACGGCGGATTCTCACGCCACGTTCAGGCTGTGCTCAGCCCGGCTCAGCCGAGGTCGGGCCGGATGACGGTCACCCCGCCGACGCCCGCGCCGGGCCCGCCGAGCGCGGCCAGTCGGGATCCGGCGTCCGCCAGCCCGATCCGGTCGCGGAGCAGCCGCTGCGGCGCGAGGGTGCCGTCGGCGACCAGCGCCAGCAGCTCCGGGTAGTCCCCGGCAGCCATCCCGTGGCTGCCGAGCAGCTGGAGCTCGAGGCCGACCACGCGGCCCATGTCGACGGCCGGGCTCGCGTCGCTGCCGCCGAGCAGGCCGACCTGCACGTGGCGACCGCGCGGACGCAGGCAGGCGATCGAGGCGGCGAGGGTGGCCCGGCTGCCGTAGCAGTCGAGCGAGACGTCGGCGTCGTCGCCGAGGTCGTCGGGGTCGGCGGCGATCGCCCCCAGGCCGACGGCCAGCGAGGTGGACACCGCGGACGGGTCGACGG
Organism: uncultured Actinomycetota bacterium; assembly: GCA_963761285.1. GTDB lineage: Bacteria > Actinomycetota > Actinomycetes > Propionibacteriales > Nocardioidaceae > Nocardioides. The sequence goes on from CAVXGJ010000008.1 coordinate 293,173, forward strand.
CGAGCACACGGGCGCCTCGTGCGACCGCCACCATCACCGCGGCCAGTCCGACGCCGCCGCAGCCGTGCACGACCACCGTCTCTCCCGCCTGCACGCGGGCCACGTGCGCCACCGCGCGGTACGCCGTCGCGAAGCGGCAGCCGAGCCCGGCGGCGACGTCGGCCTCGACCCCCTCGGGCACCCGCACCAGGTTGAGGTCGGCGCGCGGCAGCGCGACGTAGTCGGCGTAGGAGCCCCACAGCGTGAACCCCGGCTGGAGCTGGCGCTCGCAGACCTGGGCGTCACCGCGGCGCGCAGGAGGGGCAGTCGCCACAGGCCAGCACGAACGGCGTGGTGACGCGGTCGCCCACGCGCCACCGTCGTACCTCCGACCCGACCGCCACGACGCGACCTGCCAGCTCGTGCCCCGGCACGTGGGGCAGCCTGATGTCGGTGTCGTGGCCCTGCCAGCCGTGCCAGTCGCTGCGGCACAGCCCGGTCGCCTCGACGCCGACGACCACGCCGTCGGCCGGACACGTCGGATCGGGCACCTCGGCCACCTCGGGGGCCACACCGAACTCCTCGAACAGCACCGCGCGCACGGCCGGCCCTACTGCTCGTCCGGGTCGGCGTGGAGCAGCGCGTCGGGGTCGAGCCGTGGCGGCACCGAGGACAGGGCGATCTGCACCAGGGCGACCCGGCCCTTCAGCAGCACGGCGCGCTTGAGCCGCCCGCCGCTCTCGCCGAGCTGCGCGGCGACGACCTCGGCGACCACCGCGTCGTCGTACGTCGGTCGCGTGCCGGGCGCGACCTCGACGTCGGGGAGGGCGACCAGCACGGGAAGGACCTGCGAGCCGAGTCCGTCGAGGATCCGGAACCGCGCCATCCGGTCCATCGACTCCCACACCTCGTCGACGTCGGCACCGCGTCGTACCGTGCGCTGCGCGCGCAGGACCGACTTCGCCGCACCGTGCAGGGCGGCCGTCAGCTCGTGCTCGCTGAATCGCATGCCTCCAGCATGCCGGACCGGAGACCGAGCAGTCGGCACCGGAGGCTGAGCAGGGCGAGCCCGCGGCGAGCCCGTCGACGAAGCCCCGTGAGCCGGGTGGCGACCGCAACCAAAGGTCACCGGGCTTCGTCGACGCTCGCTGGCGCTCGCTGCTCAGCCTCCGGTGCGTCCCCGCGGAGGCTGAGCAGGGCGAGCCCCCGGCGAGCCCGTCGACGAAGCCCCGTGAGCCGGGTGGCGACCGCAACCACCCTCACCGGGCTTCGTCGACGCTCGCTGGCGCTCGCTGCTCAGCCTCCGGTGCGCCCCCGCGGAGGCTGAGCAGGGCGAGCCCCCGGCGAGGCCATCGACGAAGCCCCGTGAGCCGGGTGGCAGACCGCAACCAACCCTCACCGGGCTTCGTCGACGCTCGCTGGCGCTCGCTGCTCAGCCTCCGTGCGTCCCCTCGGAGGCTGAGCAGGGCGAGCCCCCGGCGAGGCCACAGGCGTTGCCCCGTGAGCCGGGTGCAGACCGCAACCACCTCACCGGGCTTCGTCGACGCTCGCTGGCGCTCGCTGCTCAGCCTCCGTGCTCCCCGCGGAGGCTGAGCAGGGCGAGCCCCCGGCGAGGCCATCGACGAAGCCCCGTGAGCCGGGTGGCGACCGCAACCACCCTCACCGGGCTTCGTCGACGCTCGCTGGCGCTCGCTGCTCAGCCTCCGGCTACCAGCCGAGCGCGTCGCGAGCAGCCGCCGCGACCTGGTCGAAGCGTTCGCGCTCCAGCGCCGCACCCTCACGCCGTACGGCGGAGGGCGCGAGGCGCAGGACGCGGTCGAGGCGGATCTCGCTGGGACGACCCTGCTTGTCCCAGGCGCCCGAGCCGAGGTCGAACCAGCGCCGGTGGTCGTCGGGGCCCTGACGTCGGTCGTGGTCCTTGCTCGTGAGCATCAGCCCGAGCAGGTCCCCCTCGAGGAGGCCGATCACGAGCACCGGGCGGTCCTTGCCCTGGGTGTGGTCCTCCTCGTAGGGCACCCACGCCCACACGACCTCGCCGGGATCGGCGTCGCCGTCGGCGCGCGGCGCGTAGGTGATCGTCGCGCGGCCGGTGAAGTCGCCGCGGTAGGCCTGCTCCTTGCCGCGGGAGGCCGGGGACGTCGTGCGCGGGCGGGCCGGTGCAGGAGTCGGCGTCGGCGCGCCACCACCCGCCGAGCTGCGACTGCGCGGCTTCGTCGCTGTCGAGACGGCGGCGCGGGCGATCGCCGAGCCGACCCGGCGGAGCAGGGCGGAGGTGCGCGGGGAGGCGGCCATGGCCTCGACCCTACGGCTCCTCAACTGGGTGAGCCCCGCATCGGTAGCCTACGGTGAGGCAACCCTAACCATCTCCCGACCTTCCCTGATGGAGATCCTCATGAAGCGCGCACGCCTCCTGCTCGCCCTGGCGCTCGCCACCACCCTGGTCACCGCCGGCTGTGGTGACGACGGCCCGTCGATCGTCGTCTACAACGCCCAGCACGAGGAGCTCCTCGTCGACCTGGCCGCCGACTTCACCGAGCAGACCGGCATCGACGTCCAGCTGCGCAACGGCAGCGACCTGGAGATGTCGGCGCAGCTGGTCGCCGAGGGCGATGCGTCGCCGGCCGACGTCTTCCTCACCGAGAACTCCCCCGCGATGGCGCAGGTCGAGCGCGCCGGGCTCTTCGAGCCGCTGGCGCCCGAGCTGACCGCCGACATCCCCGAGCAGTACCGCCCGGCCAGCGCCGCCTGGACCGGCTTCGTCGCCCGCTCGACCGTCCTGGTCTACAACACCGACCTGGTCGACCCCGACGAGCTGCCCGACTCGATCATGGATCTCGCCGACCCCGAGTGGGCCGGGCGGATCTCCTTCTCCCCGACCGGCGCCGACTTCCAGGCGATCGTCGCGGCCGTCCTCGACCTCGAGGGCGAGGAGGCCACGCGCGCCTGGCTCGCCGGGATCAAGGAGAACGGCACGGTCTACGACGGCAACAACGTCGTGCTGCAGTCCGTCGACTCCGGCCAGTCCGAGATCGGGATCATCTACCACTACTACTGGTACCGCGACCAGGCCGAGAACGGCGATGTCAGCGACAACTCCGAGCTCTACTTCTTCGGCGACCAGGACCCCGGCGCGTTCCTGAGCGTCTCCGGTGCCGGCATCCTCGCCTCCAGCGAGCACCAGGCGGACGCCGAGAAGTTCATCGCCTACCTCACCAGCACCGCGGGTCAGCAGGTGCTGGCCGACTCCTACGCACTGGAGTACCCGCTCAACCCCGCCGTCGACCTGGCGCCCCCGGTGGAGCCGCTCAGTGAGCTCGACCCGCCCGACGTCGACGTCTCCGACCTCGACGGTGCCACGGTGGTGGACCTGATGACCGAGGCGGGCTTCCTCTGACCCTCCTCCCGCCGCCGGTGCACCAGGACGACGTGGGACCCGGCACCGCCTCCCCGACACCTCCCGACCCCCTCCGTCACCGGGGTGGGTCGTCGGTGCCGCTACCCCTGCTCGCGGTCGGCGATCGCGGTCGCGGCGCTCACCCTGCTCCCCCTCGTGTACGTCGTGGTCACCAGCGCGTCCTACGGCACCGACGAGGCTCGCGACTTCCTGTTCCGCGACCGCATCGGCGAGCTGCTGTGGAACACCACCCGCCTCCTGGCGGGCGGGGTCGCCCTCAGCGCGGCGCTCGGGGTCGGTGCGGCCTGGGTCGTCGAGCGCACCGACCTGCGCGGGCGCGGCTGGTGGCACGGGCTGATGTGCGCGCCGCTCGCGGTGCCCGCGTTCGTCAACGGCTACGGCTGGGTCTCGACGACCCAGGCGGTGCAGAGCTACGCCGGCGCGGTCCTGGTCGTCAGCCTCTCCTACTACCCGCTCGTCTACCTCCCGACCGTCGCCGCCCTGCGCCGCCTCGACCCGGGCCTGGAGGAGGTCAGCTCCTCCCTCGGCCGCGGTGCGGCCCAGACCTTCGCGTTCGTCGTGCTCCCCGCGATCAGCCCCGCGGTCCTGGGCGGGTCGCTGCTCGTCGGGCTCCACCTGCTGGCCGAGTACGGCGCGCTGCAGCTGCTCAACTACCCCACGCTGACCACCGCGATCCTGCAGCAGTACGGCACGTCGTTCACCGGTTCCGCCGCCACCCTCCTCGCCCTCGTGCTCGTCGGCTTCTGCCTGCTGCTGCTGGGCCTCGAGCTGCTCCTGCGCGGACGGCGCCGCCGCTCGAAGGTCGGCTCCGGCGCCTCCCGCCCGGCCGCGCCGATCCGCCTGGGCCGGCGCCGTCCGCTGGCGGGCGGAGCCCTGCTGGCCGTGGTCGTCCTGGCGCTCGGCGTACCCCTCGCCAGCCTGGCCCGGTGGCTGGTGCGCGGCACCTCCGCGCGGTTCGACTACGCCACCCTCGCGACCGCGGCGTCGACCACCCTCGGACTGGCGCTGGTGGCGGGGATCATCGCGTGCCTGGCAGCCCTTCCGGTGGCCTGGTTGTCGGTGCGGCACCGCAGCACGCTGACCACCCTGGTCGAGCGCAGCACCTACACCGCCAGCGCGATGCCCGGGATCGTGGTGGGCCTGGCGCTGGTGACGATCTCGATCCGCGCCGTCCCGGCGCTCTACCAGACCCTGCCGGTCCTCGTCGCCGGCTACGTCATCCTCTTCCTGCCCCGCGCGGTCGTGAGCGTGCGCTCGACCCTCGAGCTCGCGCCCCCCGCGCTCGAGGACGTCGCCCGGTCCCTGGGCTGCAGCGGGGCGCAGGCTGCCCGCCGGGTGACCCTGCCGCTGATCGCCCCCGGGCTCGGTTCGGCGGTCGCGCTGGTCTCGTTGGCGGTCTCGACCGAGCTCACCGCGACCCTCCTGCTGTCCCCCATCGGCACGACGACCCTGTCGGTGGAGTTCTGGTCGAAGGCCTCCTCGGTCTCCTACGGCGGGGCAGCGCCCTACGCACTGGCGCTCATCGTGCTCTCGGTCCCGGCGACGTTCCTGCTCAGCCGCGTGAGCCTGGGCGGAGGTGCACGCCGGTGAACGCCCTGGACGTGACCGGGCTGCGCGTCGGCTTCGGCACCACCGAGGTGCTGCGCGGGCTCGACCTGCGCGTGCCGTCCGGCATCACGGCGGTGGTCGGCTCGTCGGGCTGCGGCAAGTCCACCCTGCTGCGCACGATCGCGGGGTTCCTCGAGGCCGGCGCGGGCGAGGTCCGGCTCGCCGGCGAGCTGATGACCCCGTCCACGCCGGGCGGTCGCGCGGTCCCGCCGCGTCGCCGCAGCATCGGCTACGTGCCCCAGGAGGGCGCGCTCTTCCCGCACCTCGACGTGGCCGGCAACATCGCGTTCGGCCTCGGCCGCAGTCGCCGCGGCTCGGCGACGCAGGGCGCCCGCGACCGGGTCGCGGCCATGCTCGACCTCGTGGAGCTCCCCGCCGGGCTCGCCAGCCGCTACCCGCACGAGCTCTCGGGGGGCCAGCAGCAGCGGGTCGCCCTGGCCAGGGCGCTGGCTCCCGGGCCGGCCCTGGTGCTCCTCGACGAGCCCTTCTCCTCCCTCGACGCCGGCCTGCGCGAGGAGACCGGCCGGGCCGTCGTGCGCGCCGTACGGACCGCCGGCGCCGCGGCCCTGCTCGTGACCCACGACCAGGGCGAGGCCCTCTCCCTCGCCGACCAGGTGGCGGTGATGGCCGACGGCCGGTTCCTGCAGGTCGGCGCCCCCCTGAGCGTCTACCTCGACCCCGTCGACGCCGCCGTCGCGACGTTCCTCGGCCACGCCGCGCTCGTGCCGGGCACGACCAACGGCGGAGGTACGGCGTCCAGCCTCCTCGGCCCGCTGCCCCTCAAGGGCCTGCACGAGGCCGGCCCGCTGCTGCTCGCGATCCGGCCCGAGCAGGTCGAGGTCACCCGCCTGGGGACCGAGGGCGAGCGCCAGGACGCGCCCCAGGAGGGCGTGCCGGCGACCGTCGTCGACGTGAGCTTCTTCGGCCACGACGCCACCGTGCGGGTGCGCGTCGACGACCACCCCGAGATCCTCACCGCCCGCACCCCGGCCGACTCGGTGCCCCAGACCGGCGACCGGGTGCTGCTGCAGGTCTTCGGCGAGGTGCTCGGCTTCCCTGGCCAGGTCGGCGCGTGAGCACCCACCTCTCCGACCCGGTCCCCGGGCCGGGGGCGGACCTGCTGCCGGCACCCGACCACTACCTGCTCGGGGGCGCCTCGGGCGACCTCGCCCTCGTGGACGGCGACACCGCCCTCACCTACGCCGAGCTCCGGGCAGCGGTCGAGGCGCGTGCCGCGCAGCTCACCGGCTCCGGGCTGCTGGTGCTGCCGGTCGGCAACGACCTCCCGAGCGTGGTCTCCTACCTCGCCGCCCTGGCCCTGCACCGGCCGGTGGTGCTCCTCGAGGGCGGCGACCGGGCCGACGTACGGCGTCGCGACATCGTCGAGCGCTACCGCCCTGGGCCGACGGGGTCGGCGTCCGCGACGCCGGCCCCCCACCGGGACCTCGCCCTGCTGCTCTCGACGTCCGGATCGACCGGCTCACCCAAGCTGGTGCGCCTCTCGCGCGACAACCTCGTCGCCAACGCCCGGGCGATCGCCGACTACCTCGACCTCCGGTCCACCGATCGTGCGATCACGTCGTTGCCCCTGCACTACTGCTACGGCCTGTCCGTGCTCCACAGCCACCTGGTCGCCGGTGCCGCGGTCGTGCTCACCGACGCCTCCGTCACCGAGGAGCCCTTCTGGGACCTCGTCGTCGACCACCACGTGACCGGGCTGGCCGGGGTGCCCTACACCTTCGACCTGCTCGCCACGAGCGGCTTCGCCGAGCGCGACCTGCCGTCGCTGCGCTACGTCACCCAGGCCGGCGGCCGGCTGGAGCCCGACCGGGTCCGCGCCCTGGCCGAGCTCGGACAGGCCCGCGGGTGGGACCTCTACGTGATGTACGGCCAGACCGAGGCGACCGCCCGGATGGCCTTCCTGCCCCCGTCCCTGGCGCTGAGCCGTCCCGAGGCCGTCGGCGTCCCGGTCGCCGGTGGCTCGTTCCGGTTGCACGAGCCCGGGCCAGACGGGGTGGGCGAGCTCGTCTACTCGGGGCCCAACGTGATGATGGGGTACGCCACGACCCCCGCCGACCTCGCTCGAGGGGCCGACGTGGCCGAGCTCTTCACCGGCGACCTGGCGAGCATCGGTCCCGACGGACTCGTCGAGGTCGTGGGACGACGCGACCGCGTCGCGAAGGTGTTCGGGCTGCGCCTCGACCTCGACCGCCTCGAAGGAGCGCTGGGCCCCGCTCGACCGGACGATCCGCCTGGTCGCCGACGACGACGTGCTGCACGCCTTCACCACCCGGTCGCGCACGGGCGGACGGGTCCAGCAGCACCTGGTCAGCCACGTCGGACTGCCGTCGTCGGCGGTGCGCGTGCACCGCCTCGAGAGCCTGCCGCGCACGGGCGCGGGCAAGGTCGACGACGTCGCCCTGCGCGCGCTGGCCCGCGCGGCACACCCGAGCGACCTCGACGGCGCCGCCGGGCGCCCCGCCGTCACGCCGACCGCGCTGCGCGACCTCTACGCCGTCCTGCTCGGTCGCCCGGACGCCGGGCTCGACGACAGCTTCGTCAGCCTCGGCGGCGACTCGCTGTCCTACGTCGAGCTGTCCACCCGCCTCGGCTCGACCGTCGGTCAGCTGCCCCGCGAGTGGCCCACCCTGACCGTCACCGAGCTCGCCGAGCTCGCCGCTCGCGCCGGCGAGGACGCCCGCGGCGGCCGGTGGGGCCGCTGGTCGGCGCCGCTGGAGGTCGGGGTGGTGCTGCGCGCACTCGCGATCCTGATCGTGGTGGTGACCCACGTCGACCTCGTCCTGATCCCGGGCGGTGCCCACCTCCTGCTGGCCGTCGCCGGCTACCACCTCGCCCGGTTCACCCTGCCCACGCCTGGACGCCGTGCACGCGGCCGTCGGATCGTCGCTGCCGTCGCCGCGGTGGCGGTGCCGTCGTCGCTGTGGATCGCAGCCACCACCCTCGCCACCGGCGACTACCGCTGGACGACGGCGGTCTACCTCAACGGCGCGCGCAGCTATCGCAGCGAGGGCGGGCTGCGCTGGACCCTCGACTGGCAGTTCTGGTTCCTCGAGGCGATCGTCTGGGGCTTCCTCGCGGTCGCCGCGTTCCTCGCGGTGCCCGCGATCGACCGGTGGCAGCGTCGCTCACCCTTCGCCGTCGCCGCCGCTGTCGTGGTCGCGACGACCGCGCTGCGCTACCTGAGCGTCGGGGTGGAGGGCGAGGGCGTCGAGCGGTACGCCGTGCCGTCGGTGCTCTTCGTCCTGGCCCTCGGCTGGGCCGCGGCCGAGGCGCGCTCGCACGCTCAGCGCCTCGCGGTGCTGGCGGCGGCGTACGCCGGGCTCTACGGCTACTTCGGGGACCGCCAGCGGGAGCTGATCGTGGTCGGCACCGTGGCGCTGCTGCTGTGGCTGCGACCGCTGCGGCTGCCGGTCGTCGTGGCCCGTCCCGTGGGACTGCTGGCCAGCTCGTCGCTGTGGATCTACCTCACCCACTGGCAGGTCTACCCCTCGCTCGAGGCTGCGGGGCATCCCTACCTCGCCATCGGGGCGTCGCTGGCCGTCGGGATCGTGGCGCAGGCCGGCTACCACCGGCTCCAGCGCCAGGTCAGGACCCGGAGTCGCCGACCTCGAGCTCGTCGGTCGTCCCGACCAGCCCGTGCCTCGCGCCCCAGCGGATGGCGTCGACCCGGCGACCGATCCCGAGACGTCGGTAGGCGCTGCGGATGTGGGTCTTGACGGTGTTGATCGAGACGTAGAGGTCGGCAGCGATCTCCTCGTTGGAGTCACCCCGGCAGATGCGCTGCAGGATCTGCAGCTCCCGGACCGACAGCGCGTCGGGGGTCACGGCGGACGGCTCCGTCGCCTCAGGTGTGTGCTCGGCCATGGACCGAGATCGTGGTGCACGGGCGCGGGGGCGCGCACATCGCTCACCCCTACAGATGAGAGGCGCGGTCCGCGGCGGTCCCAGGGACGTCACCGCAGGGCCGTCACCGCTGGTCAGCCGGTCGGGTAGCCGAGGATCTGGTAGTCGAGGCGGTAGAGCTCGCGGACCCGCTCGCGGACCTCGTCGGACACCTCGTCGGGCACCCTGTCGGGCACCTCGCGCGGCGCCGACGAGGCGCGTGCCGCGGTGCGCACCGCCGAGACGTTGCGGCTGCGCCCGACGGTGTCGGGGAGGCCGAGGTGGCGGCAGACGGTGGCGAAGTCGGTCGTGAAGCTCTCCAGCCGGCCGAGGAGATCGACCTGCGTCAGGTCGACGGCCCGGGTCTGCAGGACCAGGTGCTGGTCGACGGTGGAGACGTCGGAGAGGTCGTGCCCGGCGACCCACTCCACGAAGGCCTCGAGCGACTGCAGGCGTCGCCGCTCGTCGGGCTCGAGGCGGTAGTAGTTGTTGTCGACCACCTTGTCGAGCCACGCCGAGACCAGGCGATCGAGCGGGTCACGGACGAAGGCGAACTTGTAGTAGTCGGCGAACGGCTCGACCGGGTAGCGGATCCGCATCGCGTGACTGAGGTCGAGCTCGACACCGCAGTCGACGAGGTGCCCGAAGATCGTGCGGGTGCCGGCCTTGGCCACGCGGAACCACACGAAGCGGTGCTCGTGGCTGACCGTCAGGTTGTAGCGCCGCGGCGAGAGCCGCCCCGACCGACGGCTGACCCGGTTGAGGCCGCGCAGCGCCGTGCGCGACGTGGGATCGAGTCGCATCCGGTCGTCGGCGACGGTGCGCAGGACGCGGGGGTCCAGGTCGGGGGACCCGTCGTCCGGGGTGCCCGTCGGCTCTCCCACCGTCACCGCCCCCTCGTGTCGCCCGCTGCCTGCCGCGGCAAGGCTACGGGCTCAGTCGGAGCGCCGCAGTCCGCCGCGCGACAGCGCGTGGAACGCCGGCCCGACGAGGCGGTCGTAGGCCCAGGGCGCCGCACGGAACGCGCCGATCACCGCATGGTTGCTCCACGCGGTCTGGGTCGCGCGCGTCGGGCGCCGCAGCTGGGCGACGACGGACCGGGCGGCGCGCTCGGGGCTGATCGTGGGCGGCGGAGGCGAGTTGACCGTGCCCCCGGAGTCGATCGCCTTCTCGTAGATGGGGGTGTCGACGCTGCCCGGCGCCACGTGGCAGACGTGGAGATCGGGCACGTCGAGGTTCTCGAGCGACAGCTGCCGCGCCAGGGCCCGCAGGCCCCACTTGCTGACGACGTACGGCGTCATCTCGGGCACCGCGATGTGGCCGAGCAACGAGCCGACGATGACGAAGACCCCGCTGCGCGCCGCGCGCATCGGGGGTACGGCGTGGCGTGCGACGTTCGCCGTACCGCTGAGGTTGCTGGCCAGGACCCGGTCGAAGACCGCGGCCGACGTCTCCTCGGTGCGCCCGTAGGTCACCTCACCGGCGCTGTGCGCGACGGCGTCGACGCGACCGTGCACGGCCAGCACCCGCTCGAAGAGGCTCGCGACCGCGGCGTCGTCGGACACGTCGGTCGGCACCACCATCGCCGAGGCGGCGCCGGCCTCACGGCACTCGCCCGCCACCTCGTCGAGCTTCTCCTGGGTGCGTGCGACCAGGACGAGGTCGTGACCGAGGGCGGCCAGCTGCAACGAGACGGCGCGACCGATGCCGCTCGACGCACCCGTGACGACGACGACCGCCGGGGACGGGATCGCCCACGCACGCGCCGGGATCGGGACCAGCGCCGGGACCAGCGACCAGGGACTCATGCCGCCCACCCCTCGGGAGGCTTCGGCAGCGGTGACCGCTGACTAGCGTGGCAGCCATGGTCACCACGCAGCACGAGCGCAGTCCGGGACGAGTGGTGCTCGTCGTCGGGGGCACGAGCGGGATCGGCCTGGTCACCGCCCAGCAGCTGGTCGCGGGCGGAGCGCGCGTCGTCGTGAGCTCGCGCGACGAGGGGCGGGTGGCGCAGGTCGCCGCCGACCTCGGCTCCGGCACGATCGGCATCGCCGGCGACATCCGCGTCGCGGGCGACGTCGAGCGGGTGGTGGCCGGATGCGTCGCCGCCCACGGGCGTCTGGACGCCGTGGTGACGACCGCGCAGGTGATGGCCTACGGCAGCATCGAGCAGGTGCCGCCCGACGTCTTCGCCGCGGTGCAGGACGTCGCCGTGCTCGGCACCGTCAACCTCGCCACGGCGGTGCTGCCTCGCTTCCGCGCGCAGGGCGGCGGCAGCCTCGTGGTGGTGGGCTCGTTGCTCGCCGAGCTCGCCGTGCCCTCCCTCGGCGCCTACTGCACCGCGAAGTGGGCCCAGCTCTGCCTGGCGCGCACGCTCCAGCTGGAGACCCGACGCGAGCGCGGCATCCACGTCTCCATCGTCGCCCCGGGGGCGATCGACACCCCGATCTACCAGCAGGCGGCGACGTACGCCGGGCGCGACGGCTTCGCGCCGCCGCCGGTGATCTCCCCCGACCTCGTGGCGCGTGCCTGCGTGCGGGTCATCGACCGGCCGCGACGCCTGGTCCACGTCGGACCGGCCAACTGGCTGGCCGTGATCGGCTTCCGCCTCCTGCCCGGCGTCTACGACCGGCTCGCGCCGCTGCTCGTGCGCCGCGTGGTCCTGCGCGGCGCGCAGGTGCCCGACTCGCGCGGCAACGTCGACCACCCGGCCCCCCGGCTCGAGGGAGCCCGAGGCGGATGGAGCTGGTACGGCAGGCGCGGCAAGTCGCCGCGCGACTGGGTCGCTGACCCGATGCATCCGTGCAGCACGGAGGACTCCTGTCGTGGCCCGCAGCGGCCCACGACCGGTGCCGTGCTGGGACCTCGACGCTAGCCACGATCGGGCTCGATCTGCCCACCCCGCGGAGGATCGCCCGCAGGGGTGGACGTCGTGCACGACGAGCCGGTCAGGCGTCGTCGAGCGCCTTCGCGACGCGGCGGTGCGCCTCCCAGATCTCCTCGGGGAGGCCCTCGAACTGCTGGAGGTGCTCCTCGCGGAAGCCCATCTCCTGGCGCCAGCGCTCGACGTCGATGGACGAGGATCCGCTCGAGGTCCTCGGCCGGGACGTCGAGGCCGTCGAGGTTGAGCTCCGTCCTCGGTCGGGATGACGCCGACCGGGGTCTGCTGCCCGGTGACCTCGCCGGCCTTGTACTGCACGAGCCACAGCAGCGGGCGGAGGTTCTCGCGGTAGCCGGGCCACAGGAAGTGGCCGTCCTCGCCCTTCTGGAACCAGTTGACGTGGGCGAAGATCGGCTGCTCGGTGGCGGCGCCGATGATCTTCATCCAGTGCGCGGCGTAGTCGGCCTCGGCGTAGGCCATGAAGGGCCGCATCGACATCGGGTCGTAGCGCAGCTGGCCGTCGAGACCGTCGGCGGCGAAGGTCGCCTCGGCGCCGAGCGTCAGGCCGTCGTAGACGCCCTCGGCGAGGTCGGTGATCGCGCGCACCAGCGGCTCGCGGTCGCGGGTGCGGCCACCGAAGATGATCGCGTCGATCGGGACGCCGGCCGGGTCCTCGAAGTCGCTCGCGACGTTGGGCACGTTGGCCAGCGTGGTGGTGAAGCGGCTGTTGGGGTGGGCCCACGGGGAGTCGTCGCCGGGCTCGCGGTCGGAGATCTTCTCGCCCTTCCAGTCCTCCCAGCCCTCGACGTCGGAGGGGTAGTCCTTCGTCTTGCCCTCCCACCAGACCTCCTGGGTCGTGGGGTTGTAGGCGACGTTGGTGAAGATCGCGCCGCTGCCGGGCTTGATCGAGTCGAGCGCGGTCGGGTTGGTCAGCTCGTTGGTGTCCTTGGCGACCCCGAAGACGCCGTTCTCGGGGTTCATGCCGTAGACCTTGCCGTCGTCACCGACCCAGAGCCAGGCGATGTCGTCGCCGTAGAAGTCGACGTGGTAGCGGTCGCCCATGGCGTCGGGCGCCAGCGTCATGGCGAGGTTGGTCTTGCCCGAGGCGCTCGGGAAGCCGCCGCAGACGTGGTACTTCTTGCCGGTCTCCTTGTCGGTGATGCCCAGGAGCATGAACTGCTCGGCGAGGAACATCCCCGACGCGCGGCCGTCGTAGCAGGCCTGGCGCAGGCCGTGGGCGATCTTGCCGAGCAGCGCGTTGCCGCCGTACGACGAGCCGAAGTGCAGGATCGTGCGGTCGTCGGCGACCGTGACGAAGTAGCGCTGGTCCTCGGGCGTGCCCTGGCCGAGGTTGGGCAGGTCGCCGGTCACGTGGACCGCGCGCACGAAGGAGTTGGGGTCCTCGAGGTTGTCGACGTGGGCCACGCCGACGCGGGCCATCCGGATCATGTGCAGCACGACCGGGCGGTTGTCGGTGAGCTCGACGCCGGCGGCGTAGGCCTCGAGCGGCGAGCCGGGAGGGGCCATCAGGTAGGGGACGACGTACATCGTCTTGCCCTGCGACTGACCGCGCATCCGCTCGAGCTGGCTGGCCGTCATCTCCTCGGCGTCGCGCCAGTTGTTGTAGACGCCCTTGTCCGCGGGGTTGTGCGTCGCGACGATCGTGCGCTCCTCCGAGCGCGCGGTGTCCTTGACGTAGGAGCGCGAGTAGTAGAGACCCTCGCCGGCCGGCATCAGCTCGCCGGCCTCGAGCGACTCGGCGACCAGGCGCGCGTCGTCGGAGGTGTTGACGACCTCGATGCGCGCGGGCTGGGTGATCCCCGCCCAGTGGGCGACGTACTCCCGGACCTTCTCGTTCTTCAGTCCGGCCTCGTCGAGAGCCTGGGCAACGTCTTCTGGAGCCAGCATGTGGTTGCACGCCTTTCGTGTCAGCTTGGGCGGCACGTTACCCAGCAGTAGTGGGTCGGGGCGTGGCAGGGCTGCTTGGATCGATCCAGAGCGCGTCAGCTCCCGGCGTCGGCAGGCTCCCTGCGGTGGGCGGCGTCGCTCCGCAGGAGCAGCACGCGGGCCAGCGGGCCCGGGATGGTCCAGTTGGCCCCGCCGAGGACACCGACGAGCGCGGGGGCCAGCAGGCCCCGGACGATGATCGCGTCGATGGCGATGCCGAGCGCGAGCACCGTCGCGAGCACCTTGACCTCCACCGACGGGACGGTGGAGAGCGCGATGAAGGCGAAGAAGAGGATCAGCGCCGCCGAGGTCACCAGCCGCCCGGTGTTGGCGATCCCCTCGACGACCGCGCGGTCGGTGGCGGTGCGCTCGTCGAGCGTCTCCGCCGCCCCTGGCGCCACGAGCAGGTCGCGCTCCTCGCGCATCCGGGAGAGCAGGAACACCTCGTAGTCCATCGACAGGCCGAAGAGGAACGCGAAGGCCGCGACCGGCACCCACACGGTGATCACCCCCGACGCGGCCTGGCCGAAGAGCAGGTCGGAGCCGAAGCCGTCCTGCCAGACGAGCACCGTGACGCCGTAGGCCGCCGCGAGCGAGATGGCGTTGAGCGCCAGCGCCTTGATCGGGAGCCACAGCGAGCGCAGGGCGCGCGCCAGGAGCAGGAAGGTCACGACCGCGACGCCGAGCACGACCCACACCGCGTCGCCGTAGACCGCGGAGACGAAGTCGGCGTCCTCGGCCGGCGTGCCACCGACCGCGGCCCCGGCCTCGTCGGCGATCGCGCGCACCCGCGCGAGCGTGTCGCGACCGTCGTCGGTGGCCGGGTCGGACGTCGACCACACCTGCAGCAGGGCCTGACCCTCGGCCCGCCAGCCGGCGCCGTCGGGCGCAGTCGCCGCGGCGACCCCGTCGGTCCCGCGCAGCCGGTCGAGGACCTCGTCGGCGCGCCCTCGTCGACGACGACCTCGGTGGGCCGCGCGACCCCGACCGGGAGCCCGTCGGCGACCGCGGCGGTGAGCGCCTGCGAGGCCGGCGAGCTGCCCGACACACCGCTCAGCGCCGCGGTGCCCAGGGCCAGGCCCAGCACCGGTGAGGCCAGGGCGAGCAGCACCGCGGTCGAGCCGATCACGGTCAGCCACCGGCGCCGCAGCACGCCGGTCGCGATCGCCGCCCACAGGGTGCTGCGGGTGACGGCCGGCTTGCGGCGCGGCCAGTTGAGCCGCGGGCCGAACGCGCTGAGCAGGGCCGGCACCAGGGTGAGGGAGATGGCGACGCTGAACAGCGGGATCAGCAGCCCGCCGAGCCCGATGCTGCGCAGGAACGGGATCGGCACCGCCACCAGCGCCGCCAGGGACACCGCCACCGTCACGCCGCTGAAGACCACCGAGCGGCCGGCGGTCGCCATCGCGATCGTGACGGCCTCGTCGTTGCCGGCGCCCTTGGCGGTCTCCTCGCGCCACCGGGTCACGACGAGCAGGGAGTAGTCGATCGCGACGCCGAGGCCGATGAGCGCGACCAGGTACTGCACCACCGCGGAGACGTCGGTGAGGTAGGTGAGGCCGAAGAGCGCCAGGAACGTGCCGAGGATCGAGACCGCGGCGACGAGCAGCGGCAGCCCGGCCAGCAGCGAGCCGAAGACCAGGGCCAGGACGATCAGCGCCCCGAGACCACCCAGCAGCACCTCCACGATGATGCTGCGCTCCCCGCCGCCACCCTCGACCAGGAGCGAGAAGCCGGTGAGCTCCACCCGGGCCCCGTCGGCCGAGGCGCCCTCGGCGACCTGCTCGAGGGGAGCCAGCGCGGCGGCGTAGGGCTCGGGCCCCGCGACCATCGGCGGGTAGACCACGACGACCGCCGTGCTGGCGCCGACCTCCAGGACGTCGGCGCCCGCATCACCCGGCGAGACCGTCCGGGTGCCCGGGACCGCGTCGCGGGCAGCGCCAGCCACGTCCTCGGCCCGCTCGGCAGCGCCGTCGCCGGAGACGACCAGCAGCAGCGGATCGGTCAGGCCACCGCTGCCCCCGAACTGCTCGATGATCTGCTCGTTGGTCTCGTAGGCCGCCTGGCCCGGCAGCGCGAAGTCGAAGGAGAGCCGGTCGGCGGTGGTCGAGGCCGTGGCGCCGCCCGCGACCGCGATGGCCAGCCAGGCGAGGGCAACGAGGAGCCGGTGCCGGAGCACCACGCTGCTGAGTCTGTTCATCGTGCCGGTCTCCGATGCTTGGTGTAAGGAGATTGATACCTGTCAGGCACCTTATACTCGTTCGATGACGACCTCCTCACCCGGATGGAGTGGAGGGGACCCGGAGGCGTTCACGGCGCTGACCCTCGTGCGGGCCGCCCAGGTGATGGCCCGGGTCTTCACCGCGACCCTGGCCCCGTTCGACCTGCCCCCCCACCACTTCAGCGTCCTGCTGCACCTGGTCGAGCAGCCCGGCATCAGCCAGGCCGACCTGGCTCGCGTCGTGCTGGCGACACCGCAGTCGGTCGGCCAGCTGGTGCGGGTGATGGAGGGCAAGGGGCTCGTCGTGCGCACCCCTCCGGCCGGGCCGGGCCTGCCGTCGGCGCTGCACGCGTCGACGAGCCGGTCGGGCCGTCCTCGACGAGGTCACGACACACGTGCTGGCGGCCTTCTCACCCGAGGCGCTCGGGCTCGACCAGGCCGCCCACGACCGGCTCAACGACGATCTCCAGCTGATGATGCGCACCCTGGGGCAGTCGTCGGGCTGAGGCTCGCCACGAGTGCGGGCTGAGGTCGGGTCGAGCGCCGGTCGCGGCCGTTCAGGCCGAGGCGACCAGCTCGAGCAGGGTGCTCACCGACGCCAGCTGGGCGTCGTACGGGCCGTCCAGCTTGGCGAGCAACGTGCCCACGCCGGCGTCGCGGTAGTGCGGGAGCCGGGCGGCGATGCGCCGCGGGGTGCCGACGAGGTTGGTCAGCTCGCCGAGCTCCAGCGGGACGCCGGCAGCGGCCGCCCCGCGGTCACCGGCCTTCCAGAGGCGCGCGACCTCGGCGACCTGGGGGCCGAAACCCAGCCTGGCGAAGGCCTCGTTGTAGAAGTTCGTGCCGCCGGCGCCCATCGCCCCGATCGTGAAGGCGTAGCCGTCGGCATGCTTGCGGGCCAGCGCGCGCCCGGCTTCCTCGTCGTCGGCGATCTCGAGGGCGACGGGCACCACGAGGTCGATCGCGTCGAGGTCGCGCCCGGCGCTGCGGGCGCCCTCGCGGATCGGGTCGAGGAACACCTCCGACGACTCGGGGATGAACGCGTTGCCGAGCCACCCGTCGGCGACCTCTCCGGTCAGGCGCAGGTTGGCCGGACCCATGGCCGCGACGTAGATCGGCAGGCGCGCGGGCAGCTGCGCCGGGTCGAGCGCCGGGCGCAGCGCGGCTCCCCGGCTGTCGGGCAGCGGCAGCGGGTAGATCTCGCCGTCGTGGGCGAGCTTGTCGCCGCGGGCGATGATCCGGGCGATCTCGATCGTCTCGCGGGTCGTCTGCACGGGCTTGGTGAAGCGCACGCCGTGCCAGCCCTCCATCACCGCCGGCCCGGAGACACCCACCCCGAGGCGGAAGCGGTCGCCCGACAGCTTCTGCAGGCTCAGGGCGGAGGTGGCCAGCAAGGCGGGGCTGCGCGACCCGAGCTGTACGACGAACGTCCCCAGCCCGATCGTGCTGGTGCGGGCGGCCAGGAAGGCCAGGCCGGTCAGCGCGTCGTACCCCCAGATCTCGGGCGCCCACACCGAGTCGACGCCCAGCTGCTCGAGCTGCTGGACGAACTCGGCCGTCCCGTCGCGCTGCGGTTCGACGACCACCCCGATCTTCATGGGTTCACTATGCCCCGCACGCTGCCGGAGCGCCGTAGGCTCGGCGGCATGCGTTATCGCGACCTGCCCTCCACCGAGGTGTCGGCCCGTCTCACGGCCACCCCCGAGGCGGTGTGGGCGGTGGTCACCGACATCACCTTCCCGTGCCGCTTCTCGCCGGAGCTGCAGGACGTCGAGTGGGTCGACGGCGACGCCGACTCACCGCCGGCGGTCGGGCGACGCTTCCGCGGACGCAACGTCAACGACGGCATGGGTGAGTGGACCACCGAGTCGACCGTCGTCGAGGTCGAGCCGCTGCGCCGCTTCGTGTGGGACGTGATCGTCAACGACGAGACCAGCTGTCGCTGGGCCTTCGAGGTCGACCCGACGAGCGACGGGGTGATCCTGCGGCAGTGGGGACGAATGGGTCCCGGCTTCAACGGCATCACCATGACGATCGACGCGATGCCCGACAAGGAGCCGCGCATCATCGCCGGGCGCCTGGAGCAGTGGCGCGAAGCGATGTCGGCCAACCTGGCCGGCGCCCGCAGTCTCCTCGAGGGCTGACCTCAGACCCGGTCGGATCCCGACTGCAGCCGATCGATCTCCTCGGACGCCTCGGCCTTGGTGAGGTCGGCGCGCAAGGTCTCGCCGGCTTCGCGGGCCAGGGTGTCGAGGTAGCTGCGCTGCGCGCCGGTCATCGGCTCGTCGCCGGTGACCCAGGTCTCCGGGTCCTTCTCCACAGTGCTGCCGCCGTCAGGGTCGCCGGGCGCGGCGCCGATCGTGGCGTCGGGAGCGTTCTCGTCGGGGGTGGCGTGCCGGTCGTCGTTCGAATGTGTGTTCGACATGGTCCGACCGTACCTGCGCTTGGCCTCGCTCGCCCCCACCTCAGGGGTGAGGCTCAGTCGTAGATCACTGCCTCGCCACGTCGCCGGAGGTCAGCCAGGAGGTCGAGCATCGTCTGGAGCGCCTCCGGCGTGTGTCCCACCCAGTCGACGAGCTCGCCCACGACCTTCACCGGCTCGCGACTGCGATAGGAGCACGTCGGGTTGCCCGGGAACTTCTTGTCGGTGACGTTGGGGTCGTCCTCGAGATCGCCGAGAGCCTCCACGACGTAGATCCGACCGCGCCCTTCGCCCTGCGCCATCTCCGCTCCCCACGTCGCGGCGTCGAGGGTCGCCGTCACGTAGATGTGGTTCATCGTGCGCCCAGCCTCGAAGTTGGACTCGAAACCCGGCATCAGCAGGTCACCGACCGCGAGGTCGGCCTTCGTCCCGTGCAGCAGCACCCCCTCCTCGTAGACCTCGAACGCCTTCGGCACCCTCGCGTCACCCATCCCCGCTCCTCCCTTGACCGGGCCCCACCTGGGCCCTCGGCCGAGAAGTGTCAGACACGAGGGGGGTCTTGCCACAAGCCCCCCGTCGCGGTACATATTGGGAGTGGCAGGGAGCACCGCTCCCTGCCGTTGTCGTCTCCGGAGGCCGATCAGCCAGCGCCAGCGAGCCCGGAGGTTGAGCAGCGAGCGCCGTACGCCACCACCGGAGGTTGAGCAGCGAGCGCCGCACGCCACCGCCGGAGGTTGAGCAGCGGCGCCACCGCCGGAGGTTGAGCAGCGAGCGCCAGCGAGCGTCGACGAAACCCGGTGACATACCCACGAGTTGCCCACAGACGCAGCAGCCCCGAAAGTCCTCCACAACCCCATGGTTGAGCGGGAAACTCGGTCCTGGAGTGTCGGTGGTGGGTGCTTGAGTAGACCCATGAGCAGGCACCTCGACGACACCAGGACCGGTCACCCGATCCTGCGTTTCCTCGACCTGCTCGAAGACGGGCTGGACGAGATCAAGGACACCCCGGCCTGGTCACTGAACGCCGAGGAGACCACCCAGGTCGTCACCCGACTCACCACAGACCTGTCACGGTTGGCCGAGGTCGAGACCCGCGCCCTGCTCCAGGCCCAGACCCTCGACCTACCCGCAGCGATCGGTGCGAAGGGTCTGACGCAGTGGCTGCAACGCGTCACCATGATGACCTCGGGTGAAGCCGGCCGCCACACCAAGCTCGCCAAGACGTTGGCTGCCCACGACCAGACCCGCAAGCCCTCGCGGCCGGTGAGGTGTTGGCCGAGCAGGCGGCCGCGATCGGGGTCGCGATCGACAACCTGGACGAGGAGTTCGCCACCGAGGCCGTGCGGGCTGAGGCCTACCTGATCGGCGAGGCAGCCGACCACGACGCCTACGACCTGCGCGAGATGGGTCACAAGCTGTTCGAGACCATCGACCCCGAGGGTGCCGAGGCACGCGAAGCCAAAGCGTTGGCGGCCCAGGAGGAGCGGGCGAAGAAGCGGGCCGAGCTGCGGATGGCCAACAACGGCGACGGCACCGTCCGCGGGTCGTTCATCCTGCCCGAGCTCCAGGCCGAGATGTTCCGCAAAGCCCTCCAAGCCCTCGCCTCACCCAAACACGTCCGCGCGACCGAAGGTGCCGGCGCCTACGACCACGAACGTCCCACCCCACACAAGATGGGGTTGGCGTTCATCGAGTACATCGAACGCTACCCACTCTCCAGCCTCCCGAAGATGGCCGGGATGGCAGCCACGATCATCGTCACCGCCGACGCAGACGTCTTCACCGACGACCACACCGGCGCAGCACAGAAGCCCGGTCGCACCCAGGACGGCACCGGCGTCTCACCCGGACAGCTGCTGCGCCTGGCGTGCGAGGCGAAGGTCATGCCCGCGGTGCTGGACAAGGCCGGCCACGTCCTCGACCTCGGCAGATCCCACCGCTTCCACACCGAACCCCAGCGGATCGCGCTGATCATCGAACAGAAGCAGTGCCAACACCCCTCCTGCGACGTCCCCGGCGCGTTCTGCCACGTCCACCACACCAAGGCGTGGTCCACAGGCGGCGGCACGAACACCCGAGACGCCGTCCTCCTCTGCCCCTTCCACCACCACCAAGCCCACACCCACGGCATCGACTACCCCATCCGGACGTAGGCCGGCGAGCCAGCCAACCATCCAACTGGTGGTGCCACACCGCTCGACCAGGCCTTCTGCAGAAGGAACCCTCTACTACGCCAGCGAGCGCACGCGCCCAGGTGATCGCGCGGCATGGACGATGCCAGCGATCCGAGGCCCCCTCCGTCTTGAAGCAGATCGGCGACGCGGTCTCGGCCAGCACGTTGACCGCTTGCTGTCCTGATCTCGCGCCCGCCGTACGGGACCCCTGCCGCAGCGGATGACGCGGGTTGGACAGCTCGCCTCGGAGTCGATCGAGTTTCATTAGTTCACGAGCAGAGTGGGTAGTGCCCCCGGTTAGGGTCCCGCCATGGAACCCATCCCGCTGACCGCGCTGCTCCCCGAGGGCTTCGACCCGACGCAGTACAAGGTCCACTTCGCCGTCTGGAACCAGACCAAGCACCCGATCGACGTCCTGACCAACGACCCGGAGGGGTGGCAGGGGTGGAACTCCTGGCGGAGCGTCAAGGACGACTTCAACCGCGAGTTCATCTTCTCGCTGGCCCAGGACAAGCACGACCTGACGCTGTGGCTCTTCGGCGGCATCTGGGAGGTGCTGGAGCGCGGGCCGGAGCAGCACGCAGTCGTACACGGTGGCCCTGCGCGAGGACCTGATGGGTCCGTTCATCCGCCGCCTGTACGTCCGCCACAAGCGCTCGGGCAGCGCAACATCCGCCGAAAGATGGAGTCCGTGCTGCCCACGATGACGGTCTCGTCGATCCTCGAGGAGCCGTTCGCCGGCGACCCGTTCCCGGGCCACGACCGGATCAACCACAGCCTCGCGGACCTCCAGCTGGTGGTCAGCCAGAGCCGGGCCGACTGGCGGATCGCCCTGGAGAGCATGAAGGGCGTCTACGTCATCCACGACCAGGAGACCGGGCAGCGGTACGTCGGCTCGGCGTACGGCGACACCGGCATCTGGTCGCGCTGGGCGACCTACGCCGAGACCCTCCACGGGGGCAACAAGGGCCTAATCGAACTCGTGGAGGAGAAGGGCGAGGAGTACTACCGCACGAACATGAGGTTCGCGCTCCTGGAGTACTGGTCGATGCGAACCGACGACGGCCACGTGCTGGAGCGCGAGTCGTACTGGAAGGAGGTCCTGCACGCCCGGTCGCTCGGGCACAACAAGAACTGAC
>CAVXGJ010000009.1:0-91587 GCA_963761285.1 uncultured Actinomycetota bacterium
TTGATGCCGCTCCTGTTTGAGTCCAGGAGGATGAGCGCCATGCCGAAGAAGATCGATGAAGAGTTGAAGGCCAGAGCTGTACGGCTGGTCAATGACCATCGCGGGGAGTACTCCTCGCTCACAGCTGCTGCGGCGGTCGTGGCCAAGCAGCTCGGGGTCGGCAAGGAGTCGGTGCGTCGCTGGGTCATCCAGGCCGACGTTGACGGCGGCGTACGCCAGGGCGTCACGAGCGAAGAGCTGGCTGAGATCAAGGCGCTCAAGGCCGAGAACCGGCGGCTACGCGAAGACGTCGACATTCTGCGCCGGGCAACGACTTTCTTCGCCGGGGAACTCGACCCCCGCAACCGCTGATCATGGGTTTCATCGACACCATGAGAGCCGAGGGCCACGCGGTCGAGTCGATCTGTCGGGTTCTGCGTGAGCAGGGCTGCCAGATCGCCGCGCGGACCTACCGCAGCTGGAAGACCGCAGGCCGGGTCGTCGCGGCCAGGACGATGTCGGATGCCCAGGTCGTCGATGCGGTGCGCGACATCGCCTGGACCACCAAGGTCGACACCGACGGCGTCATCGTGCGCAAGCTAAGCCCTGAGGGACTCTACGGGCGCCGCAAGATGACCGCCTGCCTGCGGCGCACCGTCATGCCTGATGCGAGCGCCGGCTCGGTCGACCGGGCGATGCGCACTCTTGGCCTGTCAGGTGTGCGCCGCGACAAGGGAGTGCGGACCACGATCCCGGCCAAGGACGGCATCCGCGCCGGTGACCTCCTCGACCGAGATTTCACCGCGCCGGCCCCGGACCGGACCTGGGTCACCGACTTCACCTACGTCAGGACGTGGGCGGGGTTCACCTATGTGGCGTTCATCGTCGATGTCTATGCCCAACGGATCGTGGCCTGGCACGCCGCGACGAACAAGCAGACCGACCTAGTGATGATCCCGTTGCGGATGGCGCTGTGGCAACGTGGCCGCGAGGGCCACCCGACCGAGCCGGGTGAGCTCATTCATCACTCGGATGCCGGGTCTCAATACACGTCGCTGAGGCTGACCGAGCACCTCGCGCTCGAGGAGATCCGGCCCTCGATCGGGTCAGTTGGCGATGCGTATGACAACGCTCTGATGGAGTGCATCAATGGCCTCTACAAGGCCGAGTGCATCCGCACCACCGTCTTCCACGACGGGCCCTACAAGACCATCGCTGATGTCGAGTACGCCACCGCCGGCTGGGTGGATTGGTACAACAACCGCAGGCTCCACTCGACCCTGGGCAACGTCCCACCTGTCGAGTACGAGCAAGCCCACTACGCTGCCCTCAACCGAGAGCCGCACCCCGTATAGGAACGGCCGAGAACCTGGGGCGCTTCAAGATGCGCTGCGTCCCGCAACACCCGTCCTGTGATGTTTCCGGACATGGCCTGGTCCGGGTACGTCAATCTCGGGTTATCCGGCGTACGCCTCTCAGCCACTCGAATGGGGGCGCTCAAACGCGGCGGAATGACGCGCTTGAGCAATTCCGCTTCTTGTTCGTTTTGGCGACGGTCGGAGTGAACTATGGGACGGGGCCGAGATTGCTCGTCAAGCGCGAGCGATGCGCTTGAGAGCGGTGAGGCCGTCGGGTGTTCCGGGCCAATGTCGGTCCAACGCGCCTGCCCCGGCGCTACGGATCACCGAACGTAAGACGACTGCGACGATGATCAGGTCGTCGGCGTAGCCGACGATCGGAATGAAGTCGGGGACGAGGTCTATGGGCATCAGTAGGTATCCGATGACCAGGCCCAGCCGGATGCGAAGTCCTCGGGGAAGTGTTGGGTCTGCCGCAAGACGATGTAGCAGCCGTATTACGTCAGGAAGTAGGCGCACGACGTCTGTGAAACTCATGCGGTCGTGGTGTCTGCGCCCGACCACGTAGAGCGCAGCGATCATCGCCAACCAGACACCAAGCAGCCCGGAACCGGTCGCTATGGCGAGGTGCCACCACATGGGCGTTCTTCCTTCCGCTGGGTAGATTCGCCGCCTGAGGGGAACAGACTGGCCGCCCGTGACTTTCGGGTTGCAAGCGCTGGGCGTTTGCCCGGTTCTGAGGAGTGCGCTGCTCGACGGGAGTCGTCTGTTCGTCGTGTCAGGGTCGTGGATCGAACATCCATACAGCCCGCGGCGCGTAGATCTCAGTGAGGCGCCGGTCTGTTGGCCGCTCGGCCGTGCGTTTGTACCAAGTTGGCTTCGGTCCGCGGCTTGGTCGTTCGTAGGCAACCAGCGAGGCGGCGACCTGTATCGCTGGCAGCGCTTCGACGGGTGTTGACGCAGCGGCGCTGCTGCTGGGCCACAGCCCGACTGCTCGGTCGCTGGCGCGAAACTTGTCACACAGGAGACTTGCGGCAAACCTGTTGCCCAATGCCTGTGTTGCGTCTGCGGCCATAACAGCGTCCACCTGAGCGTCGAGCAAGTCGCTCCGGTTCAGGTCGCCGGCCTCTTCGATGTAGTCGGAGTAGGAACCGTTCTTTTTGTTTACGCCGATGCCCGACCAGGTCGAGAACCTGTTGGGGTCCTGCTGGTACCCCCAAAAGGCGCTGTAGACATCTCTGGCCTGGCGCGCGGTGAAATAGCGGGGCAAGAACGCGAACAACTGGGTCTCTTCTTCCAACTCCTCTCGCCAGTACTCGACGGCGATCTTCGCGAACGGGTCGTCTTGGCGCAGGAGTTGCGACCCGAGCTTGCTGCCTTCAGCTTGTGATCCGCCGAACTCGAGGAGCGGGATCCATAAGCCGGCGTCTGGAGCGTCGGGGTCGGCCAGCGGAGCGGGCAGCGCAATGGAGTAGATCAGCGTGACCAGGCCATCGCCATCGCCGGCCCCGTCGAAGAACGTCACTCGTGATGGCTGGATGCCCAGAGCCTCCACGACACGCCTGTAGGCCGACGGCAACTCCCCGACCAGGTCTAAAGCAGTTGCCTTGGCGCTGAGCCCGGCCGAACGCCGAGGCCACTCCTCGCCATCGCGGAACCCAACAACCCGCAGGGTCGCACCCAACTGGACGGACACCGGAACTAGGACCACCTCAACGCGCACAGCGTCAGCATAGTGCGCGGGCCACAGTTCCCCAACTTTCTGCGCTTCGAACTCTCATTTTACCTGAATGTGTGTTGACGTCACTTATTGGGTACGCCACTGTGGACGTCATCAACCAAACGCCTGAGAGGAACAGCCATGAGCCACAACAAACGAAAGAATCGCTGCCCGATCTCCGGGAAGAGTCGATTCCGCGACGACCTCGAAGCCAAGCGTGCGCTCCACCGAGCATCCTCAACACGACGCGCGGCAGCGATCGATGCACTTCCCTGCCGTCGCCGCGAGACCCGTTGCTACGAGTGTGATCACTGCCGCGGTTGGCATCTGACGAGCTGGAGCAGCCCCGGAAGTCCTCCCGATGCGGGGCGGTCCAGCCTCCGGCAAACACGACCCAAGCGACCCTCACCGCAGGGCACTACGCGTCGGGTCCCGGGTAGCGGTGCGCCCACCGCACGCTGTGACCACGCCGTCGGACCTCATCGCTATGTCGAAGCATTGGACGGCGCGTCCCTCGTACGGTCGCCCGTTTCAGGGCCGTTGGCATGACCGCCATTCAGGGGCAATGTGCTGCGTGCGGAGGTTACTACCGGCGCACTAGCGATGGTCTGGTCCCTGACCACTTGCATCGCGAGACTGGCGAGACATGTCCCGGCGGGCGACCACTGGTCGACAGCAGCTCTTACACCGTGGGCTACGACAGCGACCCCTGGGTGATGAGTGGTGGACTGCCAACGCTCGGCAGATACAGATGATGACTCGGCGAATACCCGAGCATCGGGCGGCGAGACACGAGAACTGAACGACCGATTCAACCGGCGTCAGCAGCGCCCTGTGCTGCTGTGGCCGAGAGTAGTTGGTCGAGGAACTCCGGCGGATGTTCCGAAGCTATTGCGTTGCGGGTCCGTCGTTGAGTTCTAGCAACGCGTTCGGAGGTCCCGTGGCGGGGCATCGCCTGGGGCCGCCCCAGGCGCCCTATAGCGGCGGAATTGGCCACCCCCTGCATCGTGTGACCCGCAGCGACTGGATGCATTGGCTTAGGACTCGTCCGGAAGTGCGGGCTCGGGAGCGATGGCGTCATCGGCGCCATATGTCGAGGGACTCCCACCCCTCCTCGCGAAACGGGTATAGGTAGCCTGTTAGGCGGTAGTAGCCCACCGCTTTCAGGACGGCAGCCGCATGGTCGCGGTCGCCCACGGCGACTCCCTGGCTCGAAAGCCGCTCGACCTGCTGCTCTAAGGACAGCCACGGCTTCGTGTAGTCGACCATCAAGATCCTCACCAAAAAAATCAGCCCGCGCCTTGCGGCAACGGGCTGATCGTGATGTGTGAACGGTAGCACCTTAGCCGGCGGCCGTAATGCCGCCGGCCAGTCTGCCCGTGTACCGCGGCTTTAAGGGTTCGCGCGGAGAACCCCTTCGCAGGCCGGGCACTGAGGATCGCGAAGGGTCTGTGCGTGCGTCATTGTGGGTGGAATGCCGCATACAAACCGGCCTACGTCCTGAGTGGGTAGTCGATGTTGTCGGTGTGGGCTTGGTGGTGGTGGAAGGGGCAGAGCAGGACGGCTTCTCGGGTGTTGGTTTCGCCGCCGTGGGCCCAGGGGGTGGTGTGGTGGACGTGGCAGAACGCGCCGAGGGTGTCGCAGGTGGGGTGTTGGCAGGTCTTCTGCTCCACGATGAGCGCGAGCCGTTGGGCTGGGGTGTGCAGGCGGTGGGACCTGCCGAGGTCCAGGACGTGGCCGTCCTTGTCGAGGACCGCGGGCATGATCTTGGCCTGACAGGCCCAGCGGAGCAGGAGCCCTGGTGAGACCTTCACCCCCGCATCGGTGGTCCCGGTCTTACGGGCACCCTTGGTGAAGACGTCCGCCTCGGCGATCACGACCACGGTGGCGGCCAGTCCGCCCATGTTCGGGAGCTTGTCGGTGGGGTAGTTCTCGATGTACTCCACGAACGCCCACCCCATCTTCTGGGGGGTCGGCTTCTCATAGTCATACGAGCCGGCACCCTCGGTGGCGCGCACGTGCTTGGCCGAGGCGAGTCCGTGGAGGGCTTTGCGGAGCATCGCGGCCTGAGCTTCGGGCAACGTGAACCGCCCATGGGCCAGACCGTTGCCGTCGTCCCACATCCGGAACTCGGTCTTCTTCCGGGCCCGTGCCTCTTGCTCCTCGAGCTTCTTCGCCTCATACGCATCAGCGGCCTCTGGGTCGATCACTGCGACCAAACGTTTGCCGAGCTCACGCAGCTGGTGGGCATCGAACTCTGCCGCCTTCTCCAGCAGGTGTTCCTCGGCCGGGCCACGTTGCTCGGCGTACTCGTCACTCAGCTCGGCGACCGCGGCGCCGATGACGAGCGCCTGCTCGGGCAACACCTCACCCTTCGCGACGGCCTCCCTGGTCCGGTCGTGCTGGTTGAGGGTTTCGGTGAGCTTGGTCCGTCGGTTCGCCTCACCAGGAGTGAGGCGGGTGGTCCGTGCCAACCAGACGGCGAGTGACTTCGCACCGATCTGTCCGGGCAGGTCCAACGTCTTGGCCTGGGTCAACGCCCGGGACTCGAGCTCGGCCAACCGGGCCAGGTCGGCCTCGATCCGGGTGATCACCGCGGTCGTCTCCTCGGCGTCCAGCGACCACGCCGGCGCACCGGCGATCTCGTCGAGGCCGGCTTCGAGCAGGTCGAGGAAACCAAGGATCGGGTGACCCGTCCCGGTGCCGTCGAGGTGCCTGCTCATGGGACCACTCAAGCACCGACCACCGACAGTCCAGGACCGTGAATCCGGCTCAACCACGGGGTTGTGGACAACCTTGTTGTCCACAACCCCTGTGGATGATTCGTGGGTAATCAGGGGTGGCGGTGGGTGGCGGTGGGTGGCGGTGGGTGGGTACGTCACCGGGTTTCGTCGACGCTCGCTAGCGCTCGCTGCTCAACCTCCGGGGGGCCCGCAGCAGCGCTCGCTGCTCAACCTCCGGTGGGCCGGCAGCCGCGCTCGCTGCTCAACCTCCACAGGATGCTTTGCGGCGCGTTGCGCCGTGGCGGCCTAAGATCGCTCTCACCCGCGACGCAGCAGGGAGGCTGTCCGCGGGTCCTTGAGGGAGGAACCGCATGACCACGATCCACCGCGCTCGTACGACGTCGCTCGTTGCTGGAGTCCTGGGCCTGAGCCTGGCCCTTGCCGGCTGCAGCTCCGACGCCACCGACACCGACACCCAGCCCGCTGGCTCGACGTCGACGCCTGCGCCGGCCGGCAGCACCGCGGTCGATCTCGAACCCGCCGACGCCCCCGACGGCGAGGCGTTCTACGAGGCGCCGGACGCCCTCGGGACCAAGCACGGCGCGCTGATCTGGGACCGACCCGGCGACGGCGGGACCGTCCTGGCCGACGCGACCAACACCGACCTGCTCTACACCCAGCGCGGCATCGGCGGTGAGCTCGTCGGCACGTCGGGGTTCGTCGCGGTCCCCGCCGGGACCGCGCCCGAGGGCGGCTGGCCCGTCGTCGCCTGGGCCCACGGCACGACCGGTCTCGCTGACATCTGCGCCCCGACCCGCGACGAGGAGCCGGGCGCGGTGTACGTCCCGCGCGACAAGCTGCTCGCGAGCTGGATCAAGGCCGGGTACGCCGTTGTCGGCACCGACTACGAGGGGCTCGGCACCCCCGGCGACCACCCCTATCTCGACGGCAAGTCGCAGGGGCGCGCGGTGCTCGACGCGGTCACCGCCGCCCGCGAGCTCGACCAGACCTTGAGCGACGCCGTGGTTGTCGCCGGCCACTCCCAGGGCGCCCATGCAGCCCTGTGGGCCTCGGCGATCGCCCCGACGTACTCCCGCGACCTCGACGTCGTCGGCACGGTCGCCATCGCCCCGCCGTCGCACCTGTCGGCCCAGGTCGGGCTGCTCGACACCCAGACCTCCAGCAGCGCGACGGCGACCGTCGCCTCGATCCTGCGCGGAGCGGAGATCATCGACCCGACCATCGACGGCCAGGGCCTGCTGACGGCGAAGGGCGCAGCGCTCTACCCCGATCTCGACACGACCTGCCTGCGCGACCTCGCCGGTCCCGACTCCTTCGGCGGGCTGCCGCTCAACAAGCTGACCAAGAAGAAGGCCGACCTCACGGCGCTCACCGCGATCCTCGACGCCAACGACCCCGGCACGACGGTCAACAAGGGCTCCATCCTGCTCGCCCAGGGCACCGCTGACACCACGGTGATCTCGCTCTTCACCGACCTGCTGGCCGACGAGCTGAAGGTCAACGGCGCCGACGTCGACTACGAGACCTACCGCAACGCCACCCACGGCTCGGTGCTCAAGAAGGCCAAGAAGGACGTCTCCGCCTACCTCGCGAAGGCCTTCGGCTAGGCATCACAGCCAGATCAGCGGGCGCCCTGGTCCCAGCAACCCTGCGCCAGACCCACCAGCTCCATCCCCCGCAGGTCGCCGCGACCGAAGCGGGAGTTGGACGTGGTGGCCGAGCTGTACATCAGCTGCTCGGGCGCCGACACGTGGCTGAGACCGACTCCGTGACCGAGCTCGTGCACGATCACCTGACCCCAGGAGACCCGACCGCGATCGGCGTACGCGGGAGCGAGGGACTCGGTCTGGTCGAGCGCCACGAACGCCTGACCGATCTCGAGGTGGCGTTCGTCGGGCCCGGAACCGCTCGAGCCGCCGTAGCCCGCCGTCGGACCCGAGAGCTGCGACACCTCCTTCGGGGTCGTCCACCCGATGACCAGATCGGCCACGTCGCTGGTGTCGTCGCGGACCGGCACCTTCGAGGTCTTGCCCTCGTAGTCGAAGGCCAACCCGGTGCCGCGCGAGATCTCGACGAGGGCGCGCTTGACCACCTTCAGTGATCCCGCGAATCCGCCGCCGGCGTTGAACCGCCATCCGATCGGCTTGCAGGGGTTCCATCGATAGTTGTCATACGGGAGGTTGTAGGCGGAGCGTTTCCCCTTGAGTCGGTACGACGCCTTCACCAGCACCGAGCGCGTGCGCGAGGTCGCGGCGGGGCTGCCGTCCGAGGCGGGGGCTCGCACACGCAAGGTGTGCTGGCGGTACCACGTCGTCGGCAGACGCAGCCGATAGCGGCCGTCGGCCTTCGTGCGACCCGTGGCCAGCAGCTGCCACGATCCGGGCACCTGGGTCTCGAGCACGACCTGTCGCCGCTGCCCGCCGGACACCTTGCCGGAGATCACCACCTTGCGCCCTGCTGTGGCGACGGACCGCGAGGCCTTCGCGCTGACCGACGTCCCGGCCCGCGACGCCGCCGTGGCCTCGTCGCCGGGCGCAACCGCCACGAGCAGTCCCGCGGCTACACCGACCACGAGCGCGAGCGCCACTCTCAGCCCGATGACGCCGATCGGGCCGCCATGCTCCTGCGACCGTGGTCTCATCACCTCAGCCTAGGCGCTCTGAGGCCTGCCGATGGTGGGCAACCAAGGCCCGGATGGCGAGCGCAGCGAACTCCCCGCTCGTCATCGCTTCGCGGGTCTCGACGCGGTAGACCTCGCGCTCCTCGTGCCGCGCTCGGAGCACTCGTGGGTCTGCTGCGAGCACCGCGAGCGCGGGGTCGTCTGCCTCGTCGACGTCGAGGTCGACGAAGGGCTTGACCTCATCTCCGAGTCCGAGGGTCCAGTCACCGTCCTCGGTCGTCACCCACGCGTACTCGGAGAGCCACGCGAGGTCGGTCGCGTCGAAGTGGTGGTCGAAGTAGGTCACCTGGCGCCACTGCGCGGGCGCTGCGGCGAGCGCCTGCGCTACCTCGGGCAGGTGCCGCAGCTCCGAGATAGTGACGTCGACCTCGACCGGCTCGTCGAGTTCTCGCCCTGCCTCGACCGTGCGAGATTGCCGGTCTCGAGCCAGACCGAGTGCGGCCAGTCCGATGCCGTTGAGGACGATCACCGCGATCCCGAGCCAGAAGAAGCCTCCGCGTTCGTCCCGGTTGAGAAGCACGAGCGCGACGCCCGCGGCGAAGGCGAGCACACGCATCAACGGGCTGCGAGTCCACTCCATCGGCCCAGGCTAGGTCACAGCGGGGCCGCGGCTCGGACACCCCTGGTTTCACCATTGGGAGTTGGGGTTCCCCTCGCTCTAGCATGGTCGCTGCAGAGGGTTGTGCGCGTCTTGGAGGTGGGTCGGCGCGCCGAGTTCGACGTACCCGAAAGGCACCTCCGTGACTTCCCTCGACCACCAGCCTGCTCACCAGCCTGCTCAAGAACCGGTGGGCGGACTCCACGCGCTGTCGCCACTCGGCAGCTATCGCCGGCTCCTCGAGCTCGCCGGTCCCGCCTACGTGCTGGTCGCCTTCCTCGGTCGCCTGCCGTTGGCCATGAGCCAGCTCGGCACCCTCCTGCTCGTCTCGAGCGCCTCGGGCAGCTACGGCCTCGGCGGACTCACCGCCGGCGCCCTTGCCATCGCCAACGCCGTCGGCTCGCCCCTCGCAGGCGCCCTCGCCGATCGGATCGGCCAGCGTCCGGTCGTGCTCGTGCAGTCGATCGTCGGCGGGCTGGGCCTCGCCGCCCTGGTGCTGTGCGTGCAGGCCGACCTCAGCGCCGCGGTCGTGGTCGCGGTGGCTGCCGTCACCGGCTTCGCCCTCCCACAGGTGGGCTCGCTGGCGCGCGTGCGCTGGCGGCCGCTGGCCGTGCAGGGCGGCGAGAAGGGACCTCAGCAGCGACGACTCGTCGACGCCGCCTTCTCCTACGAGGGCGCTGCCGACGAGGCCTCCTTCGCCATCGGGCCTGCCCTCGTCGGGGTCGCCGCCGTGGCGGTCTCCCCCGGCGGCGCGCTGCTCCTCGCGGCAGCGTTGCTCGTCATCTTCGGCACCGCCTTCGCCCTCGATCCCTCCGCCCGGTTGGCCCACCTCGCCCACCTCGGACGCACCACGATCGGCAGCGGCCGGTTGTTCACGATCGCCTTCGGGGTCCTGGCCCTGGGCCAGCTCTCCATCGGGATGCTCTTCGGCGGCACCCAGACCGGCGCCACCGTGCTCGCCACCGAAGCCGGACAGCCCGGCGTCGCCGGACTCGTCCACGCGACCCTCGGCGTGGGCAGTGCGGTCGCCGGCATCATGACCGCCTACCTCCCGGCCCGCATCGGCCACGAGCGCCGTGCCCTGGTCGCCGCCGGCGCACTCCTCGTGCTCGCGCTCCCGCTCCTGCTGGCTGACGGTCTGGTCGCGGTCACCGTCATCGTGCTGGTCCTCGGCCTGGCCGTGGCGCCCTACATGATCGCGATCTTCTCGCTCGCGGAGCGGGTCGTGCCGGCCCACCGGGTCGGTACGGCGATGACCCTGCTGGCCGCAGCGACCGGCGTCGGCTATGCCCTCGGCTCCACGGTCGCCGGGCGTCTCGGCGATCTCAGCGGCTCCACCGCGGCCTTCGGCGTCACGGTCGCTGCGACGCTGCTGGCTCTGACTTTGATGAGCACCCAGCAGGGGCGCCTGCGCCGTGCGGTCGCCGCGCAGCCGCACGACGACTGACCGACAACGCTGGTTGAGGTGCGGGGAGCGCCGGCGACGAGCCTCGAAATCCAGCGAGCCGAGCACCAGCGCCGGGGTACGGCGGGTGCTCGGCTCACGGGGCTTCGTCGACGTCCTCGCCCAGGGGCTCGGACTGCTCAGCCTCCGGTCGCCCAGGGGCTCGGACTGCTCAGCCTCCGTCGGTGGGGGACGGGTCAGGCGTTGGCGGAGACCTTCTGGCGACGCGCGGTCTGCTCGAGGCGGGCCTGCGCGGCGCGACGGACCTTCTTGCCCTTGGTCGACATCGTCCAGAGCAGGCCGACCTGCTGCGGGACGTTCTTGACCGTGGTGGTGGCCAGGAAGCCGTTGGGCAGCGAGAGCCGCACGACCTTGTGCCAGGCGCTGTAGACCTGCTTGGGCAGCGAGCCCTCGACGTAGGTCAGGCCGTAGGTCTCGAAGACCTGCTTCACCTGCGGCGCGATCTCGGCGTACCGGCTGCTCGGCAGGTCGGGGTAGAGGTGGTGCTCGATCTGGTGGCTCAGGTTGCCGGTCATCAGGTGCATCGTCTTGGAGCCGGTGATGTTGGCCGAGCCGAGCATCTGGCGCAGGTACCAGTCGCCGCGCGACTCGTTCTCCGGGATCGACTTCTTCTCGAAGGTCTCGACGCCCTCGGGGAAGTGGCCGCACATGATGACCGAGTGGGTCCACAGGTTGCGGACCAGGTTGGCGGTGAAGTTGGCCGCCAGCGTCGGCACGAGCGAGCCGGTCGGCAGCGCCAGCAGCGGGTTGACGACGTAGTCCTTGGTGGCCTGCTTGCGGATCTTGGCCTTGGTGTTGCGCAGGTTCTTCTTGAAGGCCTCGCCGCGCTTCTCCTTCGGGATCGACAGGTTCTTGCCGAGCTCGAGGTCATAAGCCGCGATGCCGTACTCGAAGAAGCAGGCGTTGATGAAGTTCCACAGCGGCTGGCCGAGGTGGAAGGGCGACCAGCGCTGGTCCTCGTCGACGCGCATGATGCCGTAACCGAGGTCGTTGTCCTTGCCGACGATGTTGGTGTAGGCGTGGTGCACCTCGTTGTGCGAGTGCTTCCAGGCGTCGGAGGGCGTGGCGTTGTCCCACTCCCAGGTGGTCGAGTGGATCTTGGGGTCACGCATCCAGTCCCACTGGCCGTGCATGACGTTGTGGCCGATCTCCATGTTCTCGAGGATCTTGGCGATGCTGAGGCCGACCGTGCCCAGGACCCAGGCCGGCGGCAGGATGCTGACGAGCAGCACGGCGCGCGAGCCGAGCTCGAGCTTGCGCTGGACGTCGACGACCTTGCGGATGTAGGCCGCGTCCTTCTCGCCGCGGGCATCGAGGATGCTCTGGCGGATGGCGTCGAGGTCGCGGCCGAGCTGCTCGATGTTCTCGGGCGTCAGGTGGCTGGTCGGGTTGACGTCCTGCTTGGTGATGACAGTCATGGGGTGCCTTTCGTCGGTGCGACGGGGGTGCGGGTGAAGGTCAGTGGGCGATGGTGCAGTCGCCGGCGGCGGCGCTGACGCAGGTCTGGATCGGGACGCCCTCGGGGCCGGTCTCGCCGGGCACGGCCCGGGTGATCTCGCCGTTGCGCAGGTCCCGCACCGCGCCGTCCTTGAGCGAGAGCACGCAGCCGAAGCAGACGCCGATGCGGCAGCCGCTCGGCATCAGGACGCCGGCGGACTCGCCGGCGTCGAGGAGCGGGGTGTCGCCGTCGGCCTCGACGCGTGACGCCGGAGCTCGAAGGTGAGCGTGCCACCCTCGCCGGTCTCGCCGTAGGCGACCGGACGGAAGCGCTCGGTGGTCAGCTCGAGGCCGCGCTCGGCGTGGAAGGCTTCTCGAGCGCGTCAAGGAGCCCAGCCGGTCCGCAGGCGTAGGCGAGACGGTCGTCGAGGTCGGGCACGAGGGCGGCCAGGCCACGCTCGGGGTGGGCGACGTCCAGGAGACCGTCGCGGTCGTCGTAGCGCTCGATGAGGGTGAGGTGACCGGCGTCGGCGTGGGCGCGGAGCTCGTCGCGGAAGATCGCGCTCGACTCGCTCACGTTGACGTGGACCAGCGTGATGTCGACGACCGGGGCGGTGGCGCGGGAGTAGAGGTTGCGCAGCATCCCGATCACCGGCGTGATGCCGGAGCCGGCGGTCACGAGCAGGATCTTGGCCGGCAGCGGGTCGGGCAGGACGAAGTCGCCCTGGGCCTGGGCGAGCTGGAGCATCTGGCCGGCACGGGCGCGTGCGCACGAGGTGGTTGGACACCACGCCGTCGGGGATCGCCTTGACGGTGATCGAGATGCAGCCGTCGGGCCGCGGGCCGTGGGTGAGCGAGTAGGTGCGCCACAGGCGGACTCCGTCGACCTCGGCGCCGACGCGGACGTACTGGCCGGGCACGTGGCCGGCCCAGTCCTTGCCGGGCTTGATGACGATGGTGGCGGAGTCGACGGTCTCGGCGCGGATCTCGACGATCTTGCCGCGCAGCGGGGCGCCGGAGCGCAGCGGGTGGAACACGTCGAGGACGTCGTCGAGCTCGAGGGGGGTGACGGCTGCGTCGGCGAGCTTGCGGAGGCGGTCACGCAAGGGCACGCGGGCCGTGGCGGTGGCCGGGCTCAGGAGTGCGGTCGTGGTCATGTCACCAGTGTGCTTGACCCGAGAGATAAACTCCTGACCACTTGATGTGAATGATGCAGCACTCTTTGTTCGTAGGAGACAAAACGATGGCAGAGTCCGGACGAACGCCCGCCTCCTTGTCCCAGGAAGCGGTGGCGTTGCCGCTGGAGGCGGTGGCGGAGATCCGCAGCGCGCTCCCCGAGATCGCCGAGGACGTGGTCTCGGTGATCATCGAGGAGGTCCCCGCCTACGCCGACGCCTTCACCGGGTCGATGGGCGCGACCATCCGCGGAGCCGTGCAGTTCGCTCTCGGTGAGTTCCTGTCCCTCGCCGCCAGCCACGAGGGTGCTGATCCGCGCACGCCCGCTGCGCCGGCAGCCGAGGGTGCCTACCAGCTCGGCCGCGGCGAAGCTCGCGGTGGACGCTCCACCGACGCCCTCCTCTCGGCCTACCGCATCGGGGCCCGCGTCTCCTGGCGCGCGATGTCGACGCGTGGTGTCCACGCCGGCCTGGACGCCGACACGCTGGCCGGCTTCGCCGAGCTCGTCTTCTTCTACATCGACCAGCTCTCCGCCGCCAGCGTGGCCGGCCACAGTGACGAGCTCGCGACGACGGGCCGGGTCCGCCAGCGCCGCCTCGAGCGACTCGCCCACCATCTACTGATCGGATCACCGACGGAGACCGTGACCGCCTCCGCGGAGCGCGCCGACTGGGAGCCGCCGACCACCCTCACGGCGCTCCTCGTCCCCGAAGCACAGGTGCGGCCGGTCCTGGCCGCGCTCTCCCCCCAGACCCTCCAGGCCGTCGACCCGCCGGGGCTCGACGACGGCGTACTCCTGCTCGTCCCGGACATGCACGGACGTCGCCGCGCCACCCTGCTGCGCATCCTCACCGATCGCGGCGCCGTCGCGGGTCCGGCGCGGCCCTGGCTCGACGTACGCGCCTCCTACGCGCGGGCGCTGCGCGCACGAGGTCACGGGCTGACCGGGGACACCGACGTCCACCTCGCCCAGCTGGTGCTCACCGCCGACCCGGACGCGCTGGCCGACCTGCGCACCCGTGCCCTCGCACCGCTGGCCGACCTGCGCCCCGCCACGGTCGAGAAGCTCGCCGAGACGTTGCGCCTCTGGCTGCTCCTCCAGGGGCGCCGCGACGAGGTGGCCGGCGCCTTGTTCGTGCACCCGCAGACCGTGCGCTACCGCATGGGTCAGCTGCGCGAGGCCTTCGGCGAGCGGCTGGAGGACCCCGACGAGGTGCTGGCGCTGACGATCGCGCTCGGGGTCACCCCGTAGCGTTGCCGACATGAGAACCCGGTCCTGGCGAATCCCGACCGGCACCACGGTGCTGGCGCTCTCGCTGACCCTGACGCTGGCCGGCTGCTCCGGCAGCAACGCCCCGCAGGACGTCGCCCAAGCCGCCAACCCCCGCACGAGCGCCGCCACGGAGAGCCCGACGCCGACGCTGCCCGGCCCGAACGACCTCCAGTACGTCGCCCTCGGCGACTCCTACGCCGCCGCCCCCGGCGTCCCCCCGACCGACCAGGCCGGCGGCTGCTTCCGCTCCGAGAGCAACTACGCCTCCGTCCTCGCCGAGAACGCCGACCTCTTCCTCACCGATGTCACCTGCAGCGGCGCCACCAGCGATGACGTGATCAGCAAGCAGGTGCCGGCCCTGACCGCGGACACCGACCTGGTCACGATCGGGATCGGCGGCAACGACTTCGGCCTCTTCAGCACCATCCTGCGCAGCTGTCTGTCCTTCGGCGGCACCGAGCTGACCGGGGAGGCCTGCACCGACGCGCTCAACGCCCAGATCGACACCATCGGCTCCGAGGTCGAGGCCAGCACCGGCGCCGCCCTCGACGCCGTGATCGCCGCAGCCCCGGCCGCCGAGGTGCTCGTCGTCGGCTATCCCGCGCTGCTCCCCGAGACAGGCACGTGCCCGGACATCGCGCCGTTCGCCGACGGCGACTACCCGCTCCTGGTCACGATCATCCGCAGCCTCTCCGACGCCCTGGAGGCGGCTGCCGCCTCGCGCGACCTCGCCTTCGTCGACGTCTACGCCGCGAGCGCGGGGCATGACGTCTGCTCCGACGACCCGTGGATCAACGGCGCGAGCATGGCTTCCGACGGGACCATCCCCTTCCACCCGCTCGCCGAGGAGCAGGCCGCCGTGGCCGCTCTGATCGGGGACATGCTGTAAACCGTGCACGCGTCTCGTACTCTGGGGCGGTGCCGAAGACGACACGCCTCGCTGTAGCGCGCGCCCTGACGGGTGCCGTGCTGGGTGCGCTTGCCCTCAGCGGCTGCCAGGTCGTCGATGCCGCGACCTCCACCCCGCCCGACGAGGCCACCGGGGTCGCCGCGACGCAGACCCCGGAGCCCGACGCCGACAGCTTCGTCTACGTGGCCATGGGCGACTCCTACACCGCCGCGCCGCTCTTCCCGCTGGCCAAGCAGGAGCAGATCAACGGCTGCCTGCGCTCCGACGAGAACTATCCGGCCCTCGTCGCCACCCGGATCGACGCCGAGCTCGTCGACGTGAGCTGCTCGGGCGCCTCGACGACCAGCATCTTCGCCAAGCAGCGCTTCCTCGACAACGAGCGCCCGCCACAGCTCGACTCGCTGGCCGAGGAGACCGACCTGGTCACCCTCGGGATCGGCGCCAACGACTTCCGCTACTTCTCCGAGATGATCTTCACCTGCCTCGAGGTCGCCAAGCTCGATCCCAAGGGCTCGCCGTGCCGCGACAAGAACCTCACGCCCAAGGGCCAGGACCGCATCGAGAAGAACCTCGGTGAGATCCGCAGCAACGTCGAGCGCGTCGTACGCGCCGTGGCGGAGAAGGCGCCCAACGCCCGGGTGCTGCTCGTCGGCTACCCGCAGCTGCTGCCCGCCACGGGCACCTGCCGGGCCAAGCTCCCGCTCGCTGTCGGCGACTACGAGTACACCCGCGACCTCAACCTGCGCCTGGCCGACGCCGTGCGCAAGGGCGGCGTCAAGGGTGGGGCCGAGTTCGTCGACCTCGTCGAGGCCAGCCAGGGTCACGACATCTGCTCCGAGGAGCCCTGGGTCGCCGGGATCAGGGGCGCCCCGAAGCGCGCCATGGGCCTGCACCCCTATCCCGCCGAGCAGCGCGCGGTCGCCGACCTGGTCGTCGGCATGCTCTGAGGCACCTGCTCTGACGGGTGTTCCCGATCAGATCGGCGTGCCTGCTCAGAGCGCCCGGTGGACGACCCGGCCGCCGACGATCGTGAGCGCCACGGGCATTGCCCGGAGGGCGGCGGCAGTCTCCTGGGACGTGTCGTACGACGCCAACGGGTCGCGGTCGAGGAGCACCAGGTCGCCGCGGGAGCCGCTGCGCACGTGCGTCTGCTCGCCCACCGAGGCCGCCATCGCCTCGCGGGCGGTGAGAGCCTGCTCCGCGTGCCAGGGCTCGCGGTCGTCGCCCGTGCGGTGCACGGCAGCCGCCATCGCCAACCAGGGGTCGAGGGGCGAGACCGGGGCATCCGAGCCCAGCACGAGGTTGGCGCCCGCGTCGAGCATCCAGCGGAAGGCGAAGCTGCGCTCGGAGCGTCCCGGCCAGATCAGCTCGGTCAGGTCGCGGTCGTCGAGCAGGTGGGCCGGCTGCACGCTGGCCCTGATGTCCAGGGTGGCCAGCCGCGCGATGTCGGCCCGGGCGATCAGCTGAGCGTGCTCGATCGAGCCGCGCGCCCCCGTCGCTTCGTAGGCGTCGAGCGCGGCGGTCACCGCCGCGTCACCGATCGCATGGGTTGCGACCTCGATGCCGCTCATGTGGGCGCGTGCCTGGAGCGCGACCAGCTCGTGGTGCTGCAGGTTGGCCGCCCCGCTGGGGTGCTCCAGCCGGTCGCCGTCGGCGTACGGCTCGCAGCACCAGGCCGTCCGGGTGTTCAGCGAGCCGTCGCTGATGATCTTCAGGGGGCCCATGATCAGGCGGTCGTCGCCCTCGACCAACGGACTGCCCGTGCGGAGCCCGGCGGCGATGGCCTCCTCGAGCCCGTCGGCATACGTCGCCATCCGCACCCGGATCAGGTCGCACCCGGCGTGCCAGCGCTCGATCCACTCCGGGGCTCCGCCGGAGAACTCGAAGTCGACCAGCCCGACGATGCCGAGCGCGGCCGCAGCCTGGAGGCTGTCGCGATAGGCGGCCGGCGACGTCCCGGAGTCGCCGGTGAGGCTGTTGAGGATCTCGTAGGCGGCGAACCACTCGTTCTCGCGCACCACCTCGTCGCGGTGCCCGAGGCCGAGCGCCGCCAGCGCGACGCTGTTGAGCCAGGCGTGGTGGGCATCGCCCGCGATCAAGATGACCGGGGTGACCCCGGTGACGGCGTCGAGCTCGGTGACGGTCACCTCACGTGCCCAGACCCCGGGGCGGTGGCCGAAGCCGATGATCGGCTTGCCGGGCTCAGCGGCGACCCGCTCGGCCACGAGCGCGATCGCGGCCTCCGGGCTCGTCACGGTGGTCGTGTCGAGCCGCGCCCGGCAGAGCCCCCACTGGCCCAGGTGGACGTGCTGGTCCCAGAGCCCCGGGATCAGCCAGCGACCGGCGCCGTCGATCTCCTCGACGGCCGATCCACTGCGTGTGCGGGCCTCGAGGCCCGGCCCGACCTGGGCGACCTCACCGCCGAGGACGAGGACGTCGACAGGCTCGCCCGGCTCCTCCCCGGCCACGAGCGGGACGAGGCGCACGTCTCGCAGCAACAGGTCACTCACCCGGACGACGCTAACGGACGCCTCCTCACCGGGCGCGCGCCCCTCCTGACCTAGGGTCGCGCCATGACCGGACGCATCGTGAGGGCACTGCTGCTGCTCGCGGTGCTGACCGCGATCGGCGCCGCGATGGGGTACGCCGCGGGCGTGGAGCGCGCCGAGGAGCCGACCACGTTCGCGACCCCGGAGGCGGTCCCGGCGACGCGACCGAGCTTCCCGGTCAACGTCTACGACATCGAGCCCGACCCCGACACCGCCCCCCTCGCGCGTGACCTGCCGCTGCACGAGGAACGGTTCCGAGCCGCCGGCTTCGCCCTGCGCGCGCCGGTGCCCGACGGCTGGCAGCGCGTGGAGCTCCCCGGACGCAACCAGTGGAACTTCTCGGTCGCAGCCAACCCCACCAACACCTATCTCCTGCGGATCAGCATCCTCGCCGGAGATCGCCGCTCGACCGGCGTCGAGGTGATTGCACGCCTCGCTGCGCTGCGCGCCGCCGAGACCGACGGCAACTTCGAGAACCTCATCATCGAGGAGGAGTCCGGCACCGCCTTCTCGGCGACCTACATCGACAGCGGCGGCTACCAGCGGGTCGCGATCGAGCGGTTCGAGACCGGCCCCGCCGACGAGTCGGCCTACTTCTCGGTCGCGGTGAGCGGTCGCGAGGTCGATCGGGAGGCGATGGTCGAGCTGCTCGACCGAGTCGTCGAAGGTGCCTACGTGCCGTGACGCTCCGGAGGCTGAGCAGGCGAGGAACGAGCCGTCGACGAAGCCCCGCACGGAGGCTGAGCAGGCGAGGAACGAGCCGTCGACGAAGCCCCGTGGGCCCAGTTGCGACCGCGCTCACCTCACCGGGCTTCGTCGACGCTCGCTGGCGCTCGCTGCTCAGCCTCCAGGTGGCTCGCTGGCGCTCGCTGCTCAGCCTCCAGGTGGCTCGCTGCGGGGGTCAGGTGAGCCCGAAGACCTCGACCCCGCTGAGCACGCGGTTGGCTGACGGCCGGTCGTCGCTGCGGATCTGCACCCACAGGAGCTGGCTGCGGTTGACCTGCGTCACGCGCTCGACGACCAACCCCCCGGGGCAGTCGGAGTAGACGACCGTGACGGTGTCGCCGGAGGTCGAGAAGACCGGGTCGGCTGCTGCGGCACACTCCGGATGCTGGGGCACCTGGTCGGGGAGCTCCGTGCCGGGCAGCACCCCTACGAAGACCCCCTGCGCCTCCCCCGACGTCGTGGCCCAGTCCCGGCTGGTGCCCACCGAGAGCGCAGGCAGCGCGCGCCCTTCTCCGACGTTGGGCGGCATCCACGATCCCGTCGACCTCGCCTGGTCCCAGGCCGGAGGCACGGTCACCCGCACCGTGCCACTGTCGTCACCGATCACCGCGTCCGACGGCTCGTCGAAGCGCGCCTGCAGCTCGTAGCCGCCCGCGGCGCCGGCTCCCAGCGCCACCGCCCCGGCCACCAGACCGGCCAGCACCAGGGCTGCTCGTCGAGGCCAGGCCCGCCCGGGCGACGGGAGGTCGGGTTCGGGCAGCGCCCCCGACGGCGGCGGCAGCGTCGGGCGTGCGCCTGGCTGGGTGAGCTGGGGGTCGGCGCTGAGCCAGCCCTCGCCGGCAGAGTCCAGGCCTTCGACGACGGTGGCGTCCCCCAGCGCGGCGGTGAGGGCTTCGACGTACGCCGTCACCGATGGCCACCGCTCGTCGGGCTCGCGCGCCAGCCCACGGCGTACGACGTCCTCGACCGCTGCGGGGAACTCCCGCTCGTCGGTGGACATCCGCGGTGGCGGCGGGGGGTCGGCTGCCGAGCTCAGGCTGGCGTGCGTCCACGGCGTCCGACCGCCGAGCAGCAAGAAGGTCAGCACGGCGAGCGAGTACTGGTCGGCCCGCGCGTCGGGCGACTCTCCCTGCGCCTGCTCGGGCGCGACGAAGGAGGGGGTGCCGGCGACCATCGTGAGCCGCGAGGAGGCGTCGAGCGCCTTGCCGAGCCCGAGGTCGCCGAGCATGGCGCGCAGCTCGGTGCTGCCGGAGCCGGGGTCGACCGTGCGGAACAGCACGTTGGCCGGCTTCACGTCGCGGTGCAGGATGCCCCGGTCGTGGAGAGCCTGGAGACCGATCGCCACCTGGCGCACGACCTCCAACCCCTGGGCAACCGACATCCCGGCGACGTCGAGCCGGTCGGCGAGCGTGCCCTGGTCGGCGTAGGACATCACCAGGTAGGGACGACCGTCGTCGAGCTCGCCGGCGTCGTAGACACTCACGACGTGGGGCGACTCCACCCGGCGCAGGTAGCGCCCCTCCTCGATGAAGCGGGTGCGGACCTGGTGGTCCTCGGTCCAGTTGTCGGCCAGCACCTTGACCGCCACCGGAGCATCGAGCTGCTCGTCGTAGGCCAGCCAGACGGTCGCGAACCCACCACTGCCGATACGTCGGCGCACGGCGTAGCGACCGAGACGGTGGGGCATGGACACCCCTGCATTATGTTTCACAGTGACCCCAATCAGGGCAAGGGTGAGCACCATGAGCACCACAGGAACGACTCCCGACGAGATCGACGATCTCGCCCACCGCGCCCAGGCCGGAGACGCCGCGGCGCTGGAGGCCGTCCTGACCGCGATCCGGCCGCGCACGCTCAACGTCTGCCGAGGGGTGCTGCCCTACTCGCCGGATGCTGAGGACGCCTGCCAGGAGGCGCTGCTCAACATCGCCA
Source organism: uncultured Actinomycetota bacterium (assembly GCA_963761285.1). Classification (GTDB taxonomy): domain Bacteria; phylum Actinomycetota; class Actinomycetes; order Propionibacteriales; family Nocardioidaceae; genus Nocardioides. The sequence continues at coordinate 20,548 of CAVXGJ010000009.1, forward strand.
CCAAGATCGGCTCCTGGGGAGGCCGCGGTCGGTTCACGACGTGGACCCACGTCGTGGCGGTCAACTGCGCCCGCACCACCTACCGCCGGATGAAGAACCAGGCCACCGCCACCGACCCGCAGGAGCACAGCCCGCTCACCGAACGCCCCGACCCACGCACCACCAGCGTCATCGCCGGCACCCGCCTCGACCTCCTCGAGGCGATGGAGACGATCGAGCGCGAGCACCCGCAGTACGTCGAGCCGCTGCTGCTCCGCGACGTCTACGGCATGTCCTACGAGGAGATCGCCGAGCAGGTCGGAGCACCCCTCGGGACGATCAAGGCCCGGATCCACCACGGCCGCAAGCTCGCCAGGCCGCTCCTGCGCGGCGACGCGTGACCCGCCGACACCCGGGTCGCCAGAGCGGCCGCCCGGTCGGGGCGGGCCTCCTCGTCATCGCTCTGACCTTCTCGGCCTGCACCACCGGCTCGAGCGAACCCGATCCCTCCCGGCCCGGCATCGAGGCTCCGGCCGCATCCCCTCGGCCAGGCGCGGGCCCGGACCCCGAGCGCTACCTGGAGCAGGACCTCGACCTGGCGCTCAGCGCCCCTCTCGAGGACTCCGTCTACCCCGAGGTGGGCGACCCCGGCGTCGACGCCCTGCGCTACAGCCTCGCCCTCGACTGGGACCCCGCCAACGACACCCTCACCGGGTCCCAGACGCTCACGTTCCGCGCGACCGAGAGCGACGACTCGTTCCAGCTCGATCTCGGCGAGCCGCTCGACGTCACCGAGGTCACCCTCGACGGCGAGACCGTCGAGCACCGCCACACCGGCAAGGACCTCGTCGTCACCGCGCCCGTCGTGGCCGACCAGCGCTACGTGCTCACCGTCGACTACGCCGGCACCCCGCGACCGGTCCCGGCACCCACCACCCGCAGCGACATGTCCGGCCTCGGCTTCACCATCGACCCCGAGCACCAGGTCTGGACGATGCAGGAGCCCTTCGGCGCCTACACCTGGTACGCCGTCAACGACCAGCCCTCCGACAAGGCGTTCTACGACTTCACCCTGTCGGTCCCCTCGCCGTGGACCGGGATCGCCAACGGGGTGCAGACCTCCAGCACCGACGACGGCACGACGACCACCACGACGTACGCGCTCGACGACCCGGCGGCCTCCTACCTGGTGACCCTGGCCTTCGGCGACTACCAGCGCACCGACGACGAGGGCCCCGGTGGCGTGCCGATCACCTACTGGACCCCGACCGAGCAGGACCGCTTCCGCGACCGGCTGGCCACCGCGCCGGAGGCGTTGGCCTGGCTCGAGCAGTACCTCGGCCCCTACCCCTTCGCGAGCGCCGGGATCCTGGTCGTCGACTCCGAGAGCGGCATGGAGACCCAGACGATGATCACCCTGGGCGACACCACCTACGCCACGGCGCCGGCCACGATCGTCCACGAGCTCGCCCACCAGTGGTACGGCAACCAGGTCACGCCCTCGGACTGGCGCGACGTGTGGATGAACGAGGGCATGGCGATGTACCTCCAGCTCATGTGGCAGGCCGAGCAGAAGGGCGTCGCGCTCGACCGCTACCTGGACCGGTATCGCGTCTTCGAGGCCGAGCAGCGCACGAGCGCCGGCCCGCCGGCCGACTACGACCCGGACCGCTTCGGCGAGGCCAACATCTACTTCGGCCCCGCGCTGATGTGGCACGCGCTGCGTGAGCGGCTCGGCGACCAGGTGTTCTTCACCGCGGTGCGCGGCTGGCCCGCGGCGCAGGACAACACGAGCACCGACCGCGACACGTTCTTGGCCTACCTCGAAGCCCAGAGCGGCGAGGACCTGGACGCGTTCTGGGATGCCTGGCTGCTCGGCGAGACCGCTCCCGGCTGAGGGTCACGTACAGCGACGGGCAGACCTGCGCTCCGGCGCACCTCGCACCGCGCCCTCATGCGGCTCCGCACCTCCGACACGGCTGATCTGCCCGTCCTTGTACGAGAGCCACCACGGCGACGAGCACCTCGCGTACGTAGTCGGGGTGGAACATGACGTCCTCCCAGCTGAAGCGAAGGACCAGCCAGCCGCCCACCACCAGCAGGTTGTAGCGGCGCGCATCCTTGGAGAGGGCGGCCCGCCCGCCGTGCCACTCGAACGAGTCGGCCTCGATCGCGACCCCGAGGTCGTCGTCGACGAGATCCGGACGCACCTCGATCCGACCGGTTGAGATGGTGCGTTGAGGTGACACCACGTAGGCCCGGCACGCCGAGGCAGATCTCGCGCAGGGCCGACTCGAACGGGTTGGCCGCGTCGCCGTCGGCATGCTCGGCGACCCAGCGCGCCTGCTTGGAACCCGGTCCCTGGGCGATCCGGGCCACCCGCTTCAGCGTGCCGGGCGAGACCCCGTGTCGCAGCGCTGAGTCGGCGACCGCCAGGGCATCGGCGCGCGGCAGCTGTGTCAAGCAGTGCAGCAGTGTCGTCTCCACACCCGTGGCGATGCCGTCGACCACCTGCCCGCTCTCGAGGTCTACGTAGTGCACCTCGATCCCCTCGCGCCGACGCGGCGACACCTTGCGTCGTCGCGGCACCGCGACGTGGGGGCGTTCGGGCTCGTGCAGCACCTCCCACCCGTGGTGGAGCGCAGCGCTCGTCAGGCTGAGCACGCCGGAGAGAGCGTGAGCAGCCCGGATCGCCTCGCCGGTGGCCGGCGTTGCGTAGCGACCACGACCGTCGGCGACGATCTCGCCCGCCGCGAGGGCCCGCTCGACCTCGGCTCGCGAGGTGGCTGCGACCAGGACCGCGCGAGTGGCGAAACCACCCGACTGCACGACCACCTGTGCCACTGACATGCCCTGATGCTGCCAACGATCGCGGAGTGACGTCGGGCGTCATCCACAGGCCTGCGCTGAGAGCGAACTCCCTTGCCCGACAGCCGTCGCACCGGAGACGTTGGAACCATGAAGATCCTGGTCCTCGGCGGCACGGTGTTCCTCTCCGCTGCGGTCGCCGCCGAAGCAGTACGCCGCGGGCACGACGTCACCTGCGCCTGCCGGGGCGCCTCGGGGTCCGTGCCGGACGGTGCGCACCACGTCTCCTGGGACCGCTCCGCCGGCGATCCACCGCCAGACCTCGGCCAGCCCGACGCCGTGGTCGACGTGGCGCGCCACCCCTCCTGGGTGCGCGGCGCGGTGGCAGCCTGGCCCGAGGCCCACTGGGTCTTCGTCTCGACCATCAACGTCTACGCCGACAACACCACCCCGGGCGGCGGCCCGGGCGCGACCCCGCTCGTCGAGGCGATCACCACCGACGAGGACCCTGCCTCGGGCCCCGAGGTCTACGGCGCCATGAAGGTGGGCTGCGAGCAGGCGGTGACCTCGGGCTCCGCCTCGTCGACGATCGTCCGACCGGGGCTGATCGTCGGGCCCGGTGACCCGACCGGTCGCTTCACCTACTGGCCCGAGCGCCTCGCGGAGGGCGGTCCGGGCGATGAGGTGCTGGCCGGCGGGGAGCCGAGCGACCTGGCGCAGGTGATCGACGTACGCGATCTGGCGACCTGGCTCGTGACATGCGCCGAGCAGCGCACCACCGGGGTCTTCGACGCGGTCGGCCCGGCCCGACCGATCGGCGACCTGCTCGCCGAGGTCGCCCGCGGGGTCAGCCCGGGGGTCGAGATCCCCACCCTCACCTGGGTCCCCGACGCCTTCCTGGCCGAGCAGGGAGTGGAGCCCTGGGCCGGCGACGAGGCGCTGCCGCTCTGGCTCCCCCGTCCCGAGTACGACGGGATGCTCAGCCACGACGCCGCACCGGCCCTCGAAGCGGGGCTGACGACCCGTCCGATCGCCGAGACCGCCCGCGACACGCTCCGCTGGGCGAGAGCCCACCCCGACGCCCCGCGCACCGGCCTCTCCCGTGAGCACGAGGCACGGGTGCTTGCAGCGCGGCGCGCGACCGAGGCCTGATCTCCCGCCCCGCCGGGCGACCCACGCCGCTAGCCTCGGCGACCATGGCCCGCCTCACCGCTCGCGACCTGATCGCGCTGGTCCTCGACGACGACTCCTGGACCTCCTGGGACACCCCACCGGTGCGCACCGGGCTGAGTGAGGAGTACGCCGCCGAGCTCGCCGCCGCAGCCGAGAAGTCCGGCGAGGACGAGTCGGTGCTCACCGGGGAGGCCAGCCTCCACGGACGCCAGGTCGGGGTGCTGGTCGGCGAGTTCGGCTTCCTGGCCGGCTCCATCGGCCGGGCCTCCGCCGACCGGATCGTGGCCGGGATCGAACGTGCCACCGCGGCCGGTCTTCCGCTCGTCGCCGCACCCGTCAGCGGCGGCACCCGGATGCAGGAGGGCACCCCCGCCTTCGTGCAGATGGTCCGCATCTCCCAGGCCGTCGCCGCCCACAAGGCCGCCGGCCTCCCCTACCTCGTCTACCTGCGCCACCCCACGACCGGCGGCGTGATGGCGTCCTGGGGCTCGCTGGGCCACGTCACCGTCGCCGAGCCCGGCGCCCTGGTCGGCTTCCTGGGCCCGCGGGTCTACTCCGCCCTCTACGGCAAGGAGTTCCCCGAGGGGGTGCAGACCTCGGAGAACCTCTACGCCCACGGCATCATCGACGGCGTCGTCGCGCCGGAGGAGATCAGCGAGCTCCTCGACCGCGCCCTGTCGATCCTGATGGCTCCCCGCTCGGGAGTCCCGGCGCTGCCCGCGCCGCCCGAGGAGACGATCCCCGACGTCGAGACCTGGGATGCCGTCACCCGATCGCGCCGCCCCGATCGCCCCGGTGTCCGCCGGCTGCTCAAGTACGCCGCCAGCGACGTCGTACCGCTCAACGGGACCGGGCAGGGCGAGCAGGACCCGGGGCTGCTGATCGCGCTGGTGCGGTTCGGGCAGGCGCCGTGCGTCTTCCTCGGCCAGGACCGTCGCGGCCAGACCGCCGACCACCCGATGGGTCCACAGGCGCTGCGCGAGGCGCGACGTGGCTTCCGGCTGGCCTCCGAGCTGGGGCTGCCGCTGGTCACCGTCATCGACACCCAGGGCGCGGCACTCTCCCCCGAGGCCGAGAACGGCGGGCTCGCCGGCGAGATCGCCCGCTGCCTGGCCGAGCTGGTCTCGCTGCCCGCGCCGACGCTCTGCCTCATGCTCGGCGAGGGCAACGGCGGTGGGGCCCTGGCGCTGCTCCCGGCCGACCGCGTCATCGCCGCGCAGCACGCGTGGCTCTCGCCGCTGCCGCCCGAGGGTGCGAGCGCGATCGTGCACCGCGACCTCGACCACGCCCCCGAGATGGCCCGCCAGCAGCAGGTCCGCGCGATCGACCTGCACCGGCTCGGGGTCGTCGACCGGATCGTGGGCGAGCACCCGGACGCCGCCGACGAGGCCGAGGAGTTCTGCCAACGGGTGGGAGCGGTGCTGGAGCACGAGCTGTCCACGCTCCTGCGCACCGGCGCCGGCAGCCCGGCTGATCGCGCCCTCCGCTACGTGTGAGCCCGATCCGACACCCGCACACTAGAACGTGTTCTAGTGTGCGGGCATGACCGAGACCCCACGCACGTACGTCGTCAGCGGCGCGGCCAGCGGCATCGGCGCCGCCACCACCACCCTCCTGCGTGAGCAGGGCCACCGGGTGATCACCGTCGACCGGCACCAGGCCGACGTCCCGATCGACGTGCGGGCGGACCTCGCCACGCCCGCTGGCCGCGCAGAAGCGGTGGCGGGCGTCCAGGCGCTCACCGACGTCGTCCACGGGCTCGTGCCGGCGGCCGGGCTCGGCGGCTTCACCGGCACCGACCCCGCCCTGGTGACCTCGGTGAACTTCTTCGGGGCGATCGCGCTGGTGCGCGGCCTGCGACCACAGCTCGTCGCAGCCGGACAGTCGTCGGTGGTGCTGCTGGCCTCCAACTCGATCACCGGCATGCCCGGCTGGAACGCCGAGGTCGCCACCTGGTGCCTGCGCGAGGACGAGGATGCCGCCCGCGCCGCAGCAGCCGCAACGGAAGCGGTGATGATCTACCCCTCCACCAAGGCCGCCCTGGCCTGGTGGGCGCGCCGCGAGGGCGTCAAGCCCGAGTGGATCGGCGCCGGCATCCGACTCAACTCCGTGGCCCCCGGCAAGGTCGCCACGGCCATGACGGCCCAGATGGCCGCCGACCCCGTCTTCGGGCCGCTCGGCGACTCCTACCCGACGGCCATCGGTCGCGACGGCCACGCCGAGGAGATCGCCGCGCCGATCGCGTTCCTGCTCTCCGACGCCGCCTCGCTCATCGTCGGTAGCTGCCTGTACGTCGACGGCGGCACCGACGCGATCCTGCACCCGATCAGCCCGGAGGGCTGGGAGGTCGGTCCGGTCGAGCCGTGATCGGCTTGACGCGTGAATCACCGGCACGTGGAGGCTGTTGCGAAAACGCGGCTCCAGGTGCGGTGATCGCGTCGGTGGGTGCGAAATGATGGGGTATGGCTCGTTCGTATCGTCCGGTTGTGCGTGATCAGGAGTTCCTGCTCCCACCGAATATGGCTGAGTGGTTGCCCGAGGATCATCTGGTCTGGTTCATCATCGATGTCGTCGAGCAGCTCGACACCACGGCCTTTCATGCTCGGTCTCGTCGTGGGGGTCGTGGGCGCCAGGGCTTCGACCCCGACATGCTCCTCGGGCTCCTTCTCTACGCCTACGCCACCGGAGTCAGGTCCTCACGGCGTATCGAGCGACTCTGTGTCGATCACGTCGCGTTCCGGGTCCTGTGTGGCCAAGACACCCCCGACCACACCACGATCGCGAGGTTCCGCGCCGATCATCAAGACGCCTTTGCTGACCTCTTCGCCCAGGTCCTACGGCTGTGCTCGGCAGCTGGGATGGTCAAGGTCGGGATCGTGTCGATCGATGGCACCAAGATCGCCGCGAACGCCGCACGAGGAGCGAACCGTTCGCCTGATCACGTGCGCGAGCAGGCCCACAAGATCGCCGAAGCCATCGTTGCCCAGGCCGCCTCGACCGACGCCGACGAGGACGCCGCCGCTGCCCGCTCCGGTAGCGATGACGACCTTCCGCCCGGGTTTGCCCAGCACTCCGGTCGTGCGGCGAACATCAAGAAGGCCCTCGAAGAACTGGACCGGCAAGATGCCCAGCACCACGACGCTGATGCGGCCGACCAGACCCGGTGCGAGGAGTACCTCGCACGCATCGAGGCCGGCGAGATGATCAGGGGCGTGCCGCCCGCCGGAGTGGACAAGGCCCGCTACCACCAGGCGCGCTTGGACCGAGCGACCCGTCAGATCGCCGAACTCGAAGGCATCAGTGGCCGCAAAGCAGCTGTCCAGCGTCGCGATGCCCGCGTGGTCATCGCTCACGCGACCAAGGCCCTGGCCCAAGCTGAGGCCCTGGCAGAGGCCGGCAAGCTTGATACTCGCGGCACCGCCGCGCGTGAACGCGACCGCCTCGAGCGTCGCTCACGCAAGCGTGGCGGGACCGGGCGCACCGTGAACATCACCGACCCCGACAGCCGCCTGATGACGCACGGCTCTGGTGGCGGAGCAGTCCAGGGCTACAACGCCCAACTCGCCGTCACCGACGACCACCTCATCCTCGCCGTCCACCTCTCCCAAGACGCCAACGACGTTCACTGCTTCGTCCCCACCCTCGACGTCGCGACCACCGCCGCGGTCAGCATCGGGGCCACGATCGGGACCGCCCTGGCCGATGCCGGCTACTTCAGCCACGACAACCTCACCGCTCCCGGACCCGAGCGACTCATCGCACCAGGCAAGAACCACGCCATAGCGACCGCGGCGGTCCAGGAGCCGACCGTGGGCCCACCACCACCGGACGCGACACCCGAAGACGCGATGCGACATCGACTTCGAACCGTCGAGGGGGCCGCGACCTACAAGCGAAGATCCGCCACCGTCGAGACCGTCATCGCCCACCTCAAAGACCAAGTCGGACTCCGCACCTTCGCCCGACGAGGACTCCCCGCCAACAGATCAGAACTCCACCTAGCCGCAGCCGTGACCAACCTGCTGAAGATCCACGCGTCCACCAGACTCGCTACCTGAAGGGCGCAAGCCCGGCTAGCGCCGGGCTTGCGCAAATCTCAACAGCCCCTGGTGCCGGTGATTCACGTGCTAGTGAGGCACCTCGTCGATCGCGAACGGCTGCAGCACGCCCACGTCGCAGTAGTAGTCGAGGACCCGGTCGAGCGTGATCATCCAGCCACCTCCCGGCTGTCCGAACCAGGCCGGGACCCGCGAGGCCCGGCACTCGTCCGGCAGCGGCCGGAGCAGGAGGTAGCCCGTACGCGGCTGGGTCAGGTCCGTCGGGGGCAGCGACCGTTGCGACATCGGGGTGCCCAGCGGGTAGAGCACGTGCCCGCTCCCGTTGCCCAGGTGGTCCAGCACCGCCCCGACCGGAACCGCAGTGCCGACCAGCCCGTTGGCACCGCCGGCACCGCCGGCACCATCCGCCTCGTCCAGGACCACCAGCAGCCCCCGTGCGGCCCGAGCCAGCTGGTCCTCGGTGCGTGGGAGCGGTGGCGGCGTCGGTCGTCGGAGCAGCACGACCAGGGTCTCCGCGGCCTGGGCCGGGTCGGCGAACCGGCCGTAGGCAGCGAACCGGCCGCGATCGCGGCCACCGACGACCACATCCCCGTTCTCGACCTCCAGGACGACCCACTGGTGGCTCGCCACCTCGGGCACCTCTCCGACCGCCGTGCCCCAGGCGACCGCTTCCGGCGAGCCGCCGAGCGCCTCGAACCCGGACCGGACCTCGTTGACCGTCATGGCTCAGTCCTCCTGCAGCTGTCGGCCGCGCTGCCGAGCGAGCGCGATCGCCTCGGCCACGAACCTGTCGCGCGCCTCGTCGAAGTCAGTGGTCTCGACGTAGACGCGTTGCGAACCCAGGTCGCGGTACCAGACCTTGAAGACCCCGTCGCGGTCCGAGATGGCCACGTGCTCGCTCGAGGGCAGCTTGCCCGGCAGTCGTCCGCGGACGTAGAAGTCCCCGTGCTCGGCGAGTCCGAGGCCGCGCAGGTGGGCCGCGACCTCGTCGAGCCGAGGTCCGGCCGTGCTCTGGTCGTCGTCGCTCACTTGGCTGCTCCTCTCAACTCGGTCGGACCCAGGACCCCTGCCGTCTGGCACGTCCTCATGGGGTGATGATGCCGCGTGCGGCCAGTTCGGCCTGACTCAACGGGTCGCCTTGACTGTCGAGGAAGCGATACTGCACGCCGCCTCCCTCCTGTCCGAAGTGCGGTGCGACCTCGGAGCGCTCGATCCGCACGCTGCCGTCCGCCAGATCGGGGTGCCCGCGATCGATGTCCCAGCTCGAGCGGTCGAAGTTCAACCGGTCCGGTGGGAGCGAGCGCTGACCCATCCCGACGCCGTCGTCGGTGAAGTATGCCCCGGAGTCGCCGCCGATCCGGTCCATGCGCGGCACGTCGGAGGGCGACACGATGTCCTGCGTGCCGGGCACGGCGCCGTCGTGGTCTGGCCACTTCCAGTCGTAGGGGTAGTCGCCGTCGGGCGTCCGCTCGAGGAAGCGTTCCTCGAACTCGTCGCGAGTCAGCGGTCGACCGGTTTCCGGGTCGCGTCCGAGCGCCTCGTAGTCGCTCTCGATGATGTCGCGGTTCTCTGGCGAGTAGCTGGGGTTGTCGAGCTGGTCGTCGATGTCGCGGAAACCGTCGCTGCGGTCGCGCTCGAACATGCTCGAGGGCGGGCCGTCGTCGAGCCGGCGGAGGTCACCGAGGTCGGCGAGGTCGTCCAGGTCGTCCAGGCGCCGCAGATCGCTCGCGTCACCCACCCGGTCCAGGGCGCGCAGACCGTCGGCGATGTCATCGACCGAGCCGGCACCCCTGGTCGCTGCCCCGGCGGTGCCGGCGGTGAAGGCCGCCGCGATCGCGTCGGGCACCAGGTGGCCCAGCGCCCGCGCGGGGTCGTCGGCCCAGGTGTCCCAGTCGAGCAACCCCTTGCCCAGCGCCTTGCCGAACTCCACCGGGTCATCGCGCAGGGCGTCGACCATGTCCTTCGCCTGCTCCAGCGTGAGCTCGTACCTGGCCAGCAGCTCCTCCGGCGTGAGCTCGCCGGTGGCGAGCTTCCAGGCGTCGTTGACCAGGTTGATGGGGCTGAACGGCATCATCGTGGCCAGGTCCCACAGGGCCTCCCCCGCGCCCTCGAAGATCCCGCCGACGAACCGCAGCCCGGACTCCAGCCAGTTGGGCTCCTCCGGCGCATCGGCGCACCCCGCGCGCACCTCCCCCGCGCAGACGTGGGCAGCGTTGTCGAGCGCCGACCTGGCCGCCGCGAGCTCGGCAAGCGCATGCGACCGGATCGCGGCGCCCGGGTCGTCGAAGGGGACGATCGTCAAGGAGGAGTAGAGGCCGGCCGCCAGCTTGGCCCGCGCGTCGGAGACATCGGCGTCGTACGACGAGCGTGCGGACGCCGTGACCTGCTCACCGCGGGCGTGCTCCCCCTGGGCCCACACCGCGATCTCCTGGGCGCTCTCCAGGTGGCCGGCGTAGGTGGTCAGCGCGGCCCCGGCCCTCGCGAACCCGTTGCCGGCCTTGAACCACCTGTCCGGCTCGAGGTCGTGGGCGTCGCGGAAGTGGTCGGCCGCCCGGCCGGTCCACCCGGACGCGTCGATCTTCGACAATCCCTCGCCGGTGTCGTAGAACAGCTGCGCCTTGGCCGAGGTCACCTCCGCGCGGGACCTCACAGCACCGGGGTTGCCCGGGATCGCGAAGTCCGGCATCAGGCGTCCATGACCCGCACCTGCGAGACCTCCCCGGCCACGGCGTGCAGCGCGTCGTACCCGGCCTGGTCGGTCTCGTAGTAGTTCATCGCGATCTTGCCCAGCCGCCCCGCCATCTCCTCGACGTCCTGGCAGAGGTTGTTGACGCCCTCTTCCCAACGGTTCTTGAACTCGTCGACCGCCGACCACACGATGTCGCTGCCGAGGTCACCCTTGCCGGGCACCAGGTCCTCGACATCCTTGTCCTTGAAGAGCTGCACCGTCTCGGAGAGGCCCTGCGCTGCCTTTCCCAGGCTCTGCAGGTCCACCTCGTAGTCGTAGTCGGGCATGGCAGCATCTTGGCCACAATGGCGCGGCATCAAACCACCAGGTTTCGCAGCCGACCGCGCCGGTCATGATCTGACCGGTCGGGCCACCGACCCAGCTCACCCAGCCGACCCAGCCGACCCAGAGGAGCGCGCATGACGATCGGTCTCCAGTTCGAGGAGCTGCACGACGCCTCCATTGCCATCGCCGAAGGGATCGCGCCGGTCGAGGACCTGCTGACGGCGCTGAGCGACCGGGTGAGCGCGGCCTCGGTCGGCTTCCGCGGGCAAGCGGCCGGCGGCCTCGGCGAGTCGCTGACGGCGTGGTTCGAGGTGGCCGCGACCCTCGGTCCGATCCTGGACGGCTACGCCCAGGCGATCATGCAGACTGCCAACGAGCACCGCGTGAACGACACCGGCCAGGCCGAGCGGCTTGGCCACCTCATCGGCCGGCTCGAGGGAGGCTCCTGATGAGCGAGCGCGACCTGGTGGTGCGCCAGGGCTCCCTCACCGAGATCGAGTCGGCGATGACCGCAGCCACCACCGACCTCACCTCCCACCTGACCTCGTTGCTCGCCACCGTCGACACCACGATGGCGGGCTGGACCGACGAGACCCCGTCGCGCATCGCCCAGCGCGCCTACGAGCAGCGACTGCGCGACGGCATCACCCGACTGACCGCCGCGCTCGAGAGCATCTCCAGCGCCGTGGCCACCCACCGCGAGGCCGCCCGGGAGGCGGAGGTGCAGAACGTCGCGATCGTGGGCTGAGACGTCAGCTGCCGGCATCGGCACCTGTCGGCACCCGTGTCGGCACCCGCGGCGCAGGCGAACGACGCCGAGAACAGCACCGAGATCAGGTCCGGGTCGGTGAGGTCCTCGTCGAGCACCTCCAGCTCTTCGTCGATCACGCCGGCCTCGATGAGGGCCTCGACCCCGACCTCGGCCACCACCCGCTCGGCGACGCACACCCCGGCGGCCTCGTCGACGCCCGCCTGGTCGGCGAAGGCACCGCTGAGCACCTCCACCACCTGCGCGTCCCGGCCCGCTCCGCCGCCGCGGTCGACCAGGAGCAGCACCAGGACGACCGCAGCGATCGCCAGCACCGCGGAAGCAACCCCGATCGGCACCCACCGGCGGGTCGCACCGGCAGGGGCCGGCCCGGGCGGTGGGTCCGGAAAGACCTCTGCCGCGCCCGTCGACACCGCTCGTAGGGGCAGGTCGTCGTCGGGCAGCCGCAGCACCCGGTGCAGGTCGTCGCGCAGCGCCTGTGCCGAGGGATACCTGTCGCCGGGCTCCTTCGCCAGCGCCAGGGCGAGCACCCGGTTGACCTCGACCGCGAGCGGCCCGGTGGCCCCGACCTGCGGCACCCGACCCGAGACGTGTCCGGAGACGACTTGGTAGTCCGTGCCGCCGGCGTACGGCGCCGCCCCGGTCAGCGTGGCCCACAGCAGGCAGCCGAGCGAGTAGATGTCGCACAGCGGGCCGGCCTCGCCGCCGGTGTGGAGCTCGGGCGCCATGTAGGCAGGCGTCCCGACCTGCGCGCCGGCGTGGGTGATCGCCCCGGCGACGGGCGGCTCGGCCGTCGCACCGACCTGGCGGGCGATCCCGAAGTCCGCGAGGTAGGCGTTCAGGGCCTGGTCGCGATGGCGCAGCAGGACGTTGGCCGGCTTGATGTCGCGGTGCACCAGCCCCGCGGCGTGGGCATCGACCAGCGCCTCGGCCACCTGGGCCAACAGGTGGAGCGCCACCCGCACCGGCGGCAGCCCGTGACCGGCCAGCATCTGGCCGAGGTCTCCGTCGGGGATCAGCTGGGAGGCGATGTAGAGCCGGCCGCCGGCTTCGCCGAAGGAGTAGACCTGCACCACGTGCGTGGAGTCGAGCGACGCCTGGGCTCGCGCCTCCCGCGTGAAGCGGGCCCGGAAGCCGTCGTCGTGCGCGAGGTGCGGCGCGATGATCTTGAGCGCGACCTGGCGCTGGAGCTGGGTGTCCAGCGCCTCGTAGACCACGCCCATGCCGCCGAGGCCCAGGCGACGTCCCAGCCGGAACGGCCCCAGCTCCTCGCCGGGCTCGGGGAACCCGGGGACCACTCCCGTCGTGGTCATGGCACCCCCTGGCTCCCCCGGGCAGGTGTCAGAACAGCAGCGCTGAGCCCGGGTCCGCCAGGATGCCCGCTACGTCGGCGAGGAAACGTGAGCCCTTCTCGCCGTCGACGTGACGGTGGTCGAAGCTCAGCGCCAGCGTCGTGACGTGGCGTACGGCGATCTCGTCGCCGCCACCTTCTCCAGGGGTCGAGACCACCCAGGGCTGCTTCTTGATCGCGCCGAAGCACAGGATCGCCGACTCACCCGGGTTGATGATCGGGGTGCCGGCATCGACGCCGAAGACGCCGACGTTGGTGATCGTGAAGGTGCCGTCGGCCATCTCGGCCGGCTGCGTCTTGCCTTCGCGGGCGGTCGCAGTGAGGGCGCCGAGCGCCTCGGCGAGCTCGACCAGCGACATCTGGTCGGCGTCCTTGACGTTGGGCACGACGAGCCCGCGCGGGGTGGCTGCCGCGATCCCGAGGTTGACGTAGTGCTTGAAGACGACCTCCTGGGCAGCGTCGTCCCAGTAGGAGTTGATCTCGGGCGCTCGGCGCATCGCGAGCAGCACGGCCTTGGCGAGCACGAGCAGCGGCGACACCTTGACCCCGCGGAACTCTCGGTGGCTCTTGAGCCGCTCGACCAGCTCGACGGTGGCCGTCGCGTCGATCGTGACCCACTCGGTGACGTGCGGCGCGGAGAAGGCCGAGCCGACCATCGCGCCGGCCATCATCTTGCGCACGCCCTTGATGGGCTCGCGGGTCTCGCGGGCTCCGGTGGTCGAGGTGCCCCGGGACTCGACACCGCCTCGCTGGCGCTCGGCCTCGACCGCCTTTCCACCCTGAGAACCCTCGACATCAGCACGCGAGATCGTCCCGTTGGGCCCGGTCGCCGGCACCGTCGTCAGGTCGACGCCGAGGTCCTTGGCCAGCTTGCGCACCGGCGGCTTGGCGAGCACGCGCACCGTGCCCGGCTCCCGCGCCTCGACGGTGCGGGCGGGTGCGGCCGGCACGGCAGGCTCGTCGGCGACCTCGGGCTCGAGGACCGCCTCGCTCTGGACGCCGCCTGGCGCGAAGGCACCCTGCAGCGCCTGCTGGGTGGCTGCGGCGGACTCGGCCGTCGGGGCCGCAGCGCCCTTGCGGGCGCGTCGGATCGGACCGCGGTCGGCCTTGTTGCGACCGACCAGGCTCTCGCCCTCGCCGCCGCCGCTGGCGGCGGGGTTGGACAGGTCGATCTCCAGGTCGGCTTCCGTCTTCACCTCGGCCCCGGATCCGGTGGTCGAGGAGGGAGCGGAGCGAGCGTCTCGAGACTCGCCGGGCTCGCGGATCGCGATGATGGGCGTGCCGACCTCGATCATCTCGCCCTCGTTGACGAGCAGGGCGGTGACCTCACCGGCATACGGCGAGGGCAGCTCGACCAGCGACTTGGCGGTCTCGATCTCCACGACGATGTCGTTGATGGCGATGACGTCGCCGACCTTGACCTTCCAGGTGACGATCTCGGCCTCGGTCAGACCCTCGCCGACGTCGGGCAGCTTGTATTCAGGCATCGGTGCAGTTCCTTCTCTAGAACGACAGGGAGCGGTCGACGGCGTCCAGCACCCGGTCGAGGTCGGGGAGGAAGTCCTCCTCGATCCGCGACGCCGGGTAGGGCGTGTCCATGCCGCCGACGCGGAGCACCGGGGCCTCGAGGGAGTAGAAGCACTCCTCGCTGATCCGCGCGGACAGCTCCGAGCCGAGCCCGAGGTTGACGTGGGCCTCGTGGACGACGACGGCGTGGCCGGTGCGGCGTACGGAGTCGTGGACCGGACCCATGTCGAGCGGAGAGAGCGTGCGCAGGTCGATGACCTCGAGCGAGCGTCCCTCACTGGCTGCTGCATCGGCGGCCTTGAGTGCGGTCTTGACCGTCGGGCCGTAGGCGAGCAGCGTCGCGTCGTTGCCGGCGCGCACGATGCGCGAGGTGAAGAGCGGGTCGACGTCCTCGAGCTTGATCGAGTCGTCGAGCTCGGCCTTGTCGGCGTGGTACTGCCGCTTGGGCTCGAGGAAGATCACCGGGTCGTCACACGCGATCGCCTGCTGCATCATCCAGTAGCCGTCGACGGGGTTGGAGCAGGCGACGACCTTGAGGCCGGGGGTGTGGGCGAACTGCGCCTCGGGCGACTCGCTGTGGTGCTCGACCGCACCGATGCCGCCACCGAAGGGGATCCGGATGACGATCGGCATCTTCGTCTTGCCCTTGGAGCGGTAGTGGATCTTCGCGACCTGGCAGACGATCTGGTCGTAGGCCGGGTAGACGAAGCCGTCGAACTGGATCTCCACGACCGGGCGGTAGCCGCGCATCGCCATCCCGACCGCGGTGCCGACGATGCCGGACTCGGCGAGCGGCGAGTCGATGACGCGGTCTTCGCCGAAGTCCTTCTGCAGGCCGTCGGTGATGCGGAAGACCCCGCCGAGCTTGCCGACGTCCTCGCCCATGAGCAGGACCTTGTCGTTGTCCTCCATGGCGCGGCGCAGGCCCATGTTGAGGCCCTTGGCCAGGGTGATCTTCTGGGTGCCCTGGGTGCTCGTACCGGTGCTCATCAGCGCGCTCCTTCAAAGGTCTCGAGGTAGGCCGCGAAGCCGTCGCGCTGCGCGATGAGCTCGGGCGGCATGTCGGCGTAGACGTGGTCGAACATGCTCATCGGCTCCGGGTCGGGCATCGCCTTGCAGCCCTCACGCAGCGTGTGGCCGAGCTCGTCGGCCTCCTTGGCGATCGACTCGTAGAACTCCTTGTCGGCCAGACCGTTGCGGTCGAGCCACACCTTCACCCGGGCGATCGGGTCCTTGAGCTTCCAGCGCTCGACGTCGTCGGAGAGCCGGTAGCGGGTCGGGTCGTCGGTCGTGGTGTGCGCGCCCATCCGGTAGGTGTAGGCCTCGACGAGCGTGGGGCCCTGGCCGTCGCGGGCACGCTGGAGCGCGGCCTGCGTGACGGCGTACGTCGCGAGCACGTCATTGCCGTCGACGCGCACGCCGGGGAAACCGAAGCCGAGCGCGCGCTGGTAGAGCGGGATGCGGGACTGACGCTCGATGGGCTCGGAGATCGCCCACTGGTTGTTCTGGCAGAAGAAGACCACCGGGGCGTTGTAGGAGGCGGCGAAGATGAACGCCTCGTTGACGTCGCCCTGGCTGCTCGCGCCGTCACCGAAGTGGGCCACGACCGCGGCGTCACGGTCGGGGTCGCCGGTGCCGACGTCGCCGTCGCGCTGGACGCCCATCGCATAGCCGGTGGCGTGCAGGGTCTGGGCACCGATGACGATCGTGTACTGCGCGAAGTTGACCTCGGCAGGGTCCCAGTCGCCGTGGTCGACGCCGCGGAAGAGGCCGAGGAGCTTGAGGGGGTCGAGCCCGCGGCACCAGGCGACGCCGTGCTCGCGGTAGGTCGGGAAGACGTAGTCCTGGGGTCGCAGCGCGCGTCCGGCGCCGATCTGCGCGGCCTCCTGACCGAGCAGCTGGGCCCAGATGCCGAGCTCACCATGGCGCTGCAGGGCAGTCGCCTCGGTGTCGATGCGCCGGGTGAGCACCATGTCGCGGTAGAAGCCGCGCAGGTCCTCGGCGGAGAAGTCCATGTCGAACTCGGGATGGTGGACCCGCTCACCCTCGGGCGTCAGCAGCTGGACCAGCTCGGGGCCACCATCGGCCTGACTGGGTCCGAAGACGTCGACCAGATCGGGGCCGAAGTGGCCCTCTGATCCGTCTCGGGTTGCGGGGGCTGCGTTGTCGGTCATGCTGACTCCTTCTCATCACCCGGGGAAGCGGGGTTGCCGCTGTCGGGAAGCTGGGACCTGATGTGCCCCGCACCACGATCCGCGCTGGGTGTGGCGGCCTGTGACCCGGGACACAGTCCGGATGAGGAGCAACCTACAAGGGCTGTGCGCGGGGGGCCAACCCGACGGGCACACGGGGGCGCGCGGGGCCCGGGCGATAGCCTTCGAGCATGGCTGACAAGAGCAGGTCCGCAAGCATCACCATCGCCGCACCGCCGGCCACCGTCTTCGCGATCCTCGCCGATCCGCGCCAGCACCCGCGCATCGACGGCTCGGGCAACGTCAAGGAATCGCTGTCCGGTCCCGACCGCCTCGAGCTCGGCTCGGAGTTCGGGATGGACATGAAGCAGGGCGCGAAGTACAAGATCAAGAACAAGGTCGTCGAGTTCGAGACCGACAAGGTGATCGCCTGGCGCCACATGAACCCGCACGTCTGGCGCTACGAGCTCGCCCCCACCGCCGACGGCGGCACCGCGGTCACCGAGACCTGGGACCTGTCGAAGTGCAACCCGGTCGTGCGCGGCGTCCTGTCGGCCACGTTCGGCGCCAAGACCCAGAAGGCGATCGAGGGCACGCTGGTGAAGCTGAAGGCAGCCGCGGAAGCCGACTCCACCACCGCCTGACCGTTCGTCCTACGACCTCGTTGTCAGCCTCGAGGATGAGGCAGGCAGCGAGGTCGTCTGATCCAGTCCCGCGACGACCCGTCCGGCCGTAGGCTCAGCACCAGGTCTCGACCACGTGTCGGCGAGACCCCGAGAAGGGAGTCGTCATGGATTGGTGGGGATGGGTGATCGTTGCCCTCGTGGTGCTGGTGCTGCTGGCAGCACTCGTGCTGGGCGTGCAGGCTCGACGCCGCCGCGGTGGAGTCATCGTCGGCAAGCCCGGCGAGGCCTCCGGCAGCGACACGACGTCCTCGGGGAGCACTCCATGACCCGCCTGATGCGCACCTCCGAGATCGCCTCGCTCCCCGTGGTGACCCTGGCCGGCGACGATGTCGCCCAGATCAAGGACATCGTCTTCTCCGCTGACGGCGGCGCCGTCTCCGGCTTCACGTTGGCCGGACGCGGCCTGCTGTCCGGCCCGCTCAAGCAGGCTCTCGCGTGGACCCGCGTCGTCGGGCTCGGCCCCGACGCCGTGATGATCGCCGACACCGATGCCTTGGAGCCGGTCGACGGCGTCCTGGCCGCAGCGGCGTCCTCGGGCACCGGGGCCGGCAGCGGCGGCAACGTGCTCGGCGACCGCGTGCTCACCGACACCGGCACCGACCTCGGCAAGGTCTCCGACGTGGTCATCGAGTACGACAACGCCACCGGCGGTGTCTGCGACGTGGTCGGCTACGAGATCGAGGCGTCCGAGGCGCTGATGAAGTCGACCTCGAAGAACGCCAAGAACACCCGCTTGCTGCTCCCCCTCCCGGACACGCTGGCCGTCTCCGACGAGCACGTCATGGTCCCCGCGAGCGCGGAGGGCTTCGTCAGCGACGACCTCGCCGGGTTCGGGGCCGCCGTCCAGGCCTTCCGCGCCCAGCTGAACGGAGCGAGCTGATGTTGTACTCCGACCTCAAGGGCCGCAAGCTCGTCGACACCAGCGCCGCCGACACGGTGGGCAAGGTCGACGGCTTCCTGCTCGACCCGTCGTCGCGCTCGGTCGCCGCGCTGGAGTTCAAGAAGACCGACCACGGCTCGACCGTCGCCTGGTCCGACCTGACCGCCGTCGGGGCCGACGCGGTCACCGTCGCCGGCACCTCGGTCATCACTGACCCGGAGGGCCGCCTCGCCGACCTGGCGACCAAGGACGGGCAGGTGCTCAAGAAGCGTGTGCTCTCCGACGCCGGTGAGGACCTCGGCAAGGTCCACGACATCGACCTCGACCCTCGAGAGCGGTGCGCTGCTCGAGCTCATCGTGGGCGAGAAGAAGCACCGGCACTCGATCGCCGGATCGCGGCTGCGTGGCGTCGGGTCGTACGCCGTGGTCGTCGCTGCGGAGTAGTCGGCTCAGCAGTAGACGTGCACGACCTCGCGCCACTTCGAGCCATCGACTTCGACGGGCATCCAAGCGACGGAGACCGTGTCGGTGCTGCTGCGCTTGGGCAAGCACGACGGCCGGCTTCCGCTGTACCTCATCTCGCTGTCGCTCCATGAGACATCCAGCGGCACCCCGACGCCCCAGCCGTCTGCCATGGTGCAGCCGATCTGTCGGCTCGTCGAAACGCACTCGACGGCCTCGACCCGGGGCGACGCCTTGCTCGACCCCAAGGTGTACCCGAACCCCACCGCGGCGACCGTGACAAGAGCCATCAACAAGAGCCAGCTGCGCACCGGGAAGATCGGGCCGGCGGCGGGCGCCGTTGACGCAGGAGGGCCGACGGGTTCTGAGCTGGTCATGACGGGGATGCTCTCATGCAGCACCCTCAGTGCAGCTCGCCGAGATCCTCGTGCGCACCGTGGGAGACCGGCTCGACCTGGAAGGTCGCGTGCCGCACGTCGAAGTGCTCGCCCGCGCATGCGCAGAGCTCGTCGAGGATCGCGCCGACCCCTCGCTCGGTCAAGGCCGCATCGGTGACCGTCACGTGAGCCGAGAGGCTCGACATCCCGCTGGTGATCGTCCAGGCGTGCAGGTCGTGGATGTCGAGCACTCCGTCGACGTGTCGCAGGTGGTGCTCGAGTCCGTCGAGGTCGAGTCCCTTGGGTGCGATCTCGAGCAGGACGACGGTGGCGTCGCGCAGCAGCAGCCCGGCGCGCGGCAGGATCAGGGCGGCGATGGCGAGGGAGGCGATCGCGTCGGCGCGGTCGAAGCCCCAGGCCAGGATGGCGATGCCGGCCGCGATCGCGAAGATCGAGCCGAGCAGGTCGGCACCCACCTCGGCGACGGCTGCGCGCATGTTGAGCGACTCGGTGTCGGAGCGGGTGAGGATCGTGAGCGAGACACCGTTGGCGAGCAGGCCGACGGTCGCGAAGACCACCATCGGCCCGGCGTCGATCTCGACCGGGTCAGCGAGCCGGGAGATCCCGGCATAGGCGAGATAGGCACAGACGCCGAGCAGCACCACCGCATTGAGCAGCGCGGCAAGGATCTCGGCGCGGTGGTAGCCGAACGTCGAGCGCCGCGATGCCGGACGGGAGGCGACGTACGACGCCCCGAGCGCGAGCACCACTGCTCCGGCGTCGGTCGCCATGTGGCCGGCATCGGCCAGCAGGGCCAGCGAGCCGGTGAGCAGGGCGCCGACGACCTCGACGACGAGGACCACCACGGTGACCAGCAGCGCCCAGCGCAGTCGCGAGCGATCGGCCGCCCGCCCCGCTGCGTGACCGTGGCCGTGTCCCATGAGCCCAGCCTAGGGCCGGCCGAGCCAGGGCTCAGCCGTGCCCGTGCGACGCCGGCTACCTCGGCAGCAGCGACGCCACGAACTCCAGCTTGTCGCGCACCGGCGCCGGGATCACGAACGGATAGGCGTCGTCCTTGCCCATCGAACGGTTCATCTGGTTGAGGGCGATCGAGAGCGGCATCCAGACGCCCGTCACGACATCGCGGAAGCTGGTGAAGGACTCCAGCCCGCCGATCGTGACCAGGCCGTACTCGCGCGCGGTCTCGATCGAGTCGCAGATGTGCAGGTAGTGAGCCCAGGTCTCGGCGAAGTCCTCGAAGGGGTGCATGGTGGCGTAGGTCGAGATGTAGGACTGCTTCCAGCCATCGGGCGGTCCCTCGGCGTAGTGCCGCTTGATCGCCTCCTGGTAGTCGGCCGACTCGTCGCCGAAGAGCTCGGTGCAGCGCGCCATCCGCTCATCGCCGCGCACCAGCTGCCACTCGGCGTAGTGGCCGAACTCGTGGCGGAAGTGCCCCAGCATGGTGCGGTAGGGCTCGTCGAGCTTGGCCCGCACCTTCTCGCGGTGGGCATCGTCGCTCTCGGCGAGGTCGATCGTGATGAGCCCGTTCTCGTGACCGATGACGACGTTCTCCTCGACGCTGGAGAGCAGGTCGAAAGCGAGCCCGTCGTCGGGGTCGACGTCCTTGCCGACGACCTCGAAGCCGAGCGTGTCGAGCTCGACGATCAGGTGGCGCTTGGCGGCCTCCGCGGCCGGGTAGTTGACCAGGCCCTCGGTGTCGTCGTCGCTCGGGCGGGTGCGGGTCAGGTCACAGCTCGAGCACTGACCGCCCTCGACCGGGGCGAGCCAGGTGCAGCCGGACAGGTTGAGGTTGGCGCAGACGTGCCAGACCAGCCCGGTGCTGTCGACGTAGGTGCCGTCGGCGTTGACGGGCACGATCGCCCTCTCGGCGCGGGAGAAGCCCAGGGCGCTCCCGCAGGAGACACACAGTGAGTTCTCGAAGTGCAGTGGGTTGTCGCACGTGCGACAGCGGAAGGACTTCACTCGGTCGGGAAGTCTGAGAAGAGGTCGGTCGGGAAGTCGGACATGAAGTCCTCCGGGTTGAAGTCGGTCGGGAAGTCGGTCGGGAAGTCAGTGGGAAAGTCGGAGAACAGGTCCGTCGGGAAGTCCGAGAACAAGTCCGTCGGCAGGTCGGTCGGGAAGTCCGTGAACAAGTCGTCGGGCAGGTCCGAGAACGGGTCGTCGGGGAGGTCTGAGAAGTCTGGCAGGTTGTCCAAGAGGCTGCCGAATCCGAAGCCGTCGATGAGCCAGACACCGTCCTGCTTCTCGAGCTCGAAGTCGAGAGTCACCTCGCCCAACCCCCCGAGCCCACCCAGGTCACCGGACTCGTCCTCGACGCTCACCGGCACCGTCGCTGAGTCGCCGTCGACCTCGGCGTCGCCGATGTCGATCGAGGCGCCCTGGCCGAAAGCGTCGCTGGGGTCGGCCGACTCGCACTCGTCGACGCCTGCCCCGAAGGTGTTGCGGGCGTTGTCGGTGAGGAGGTCGAAGGCCGCGTCGCAGTCGCCGTCTTCAGCGGCGTCGAAGAAGCTCGCCACCGTCTCAGCGGGGTCGTCGGAGGACGGCCCGTTGCCGCCCGAGAGCACCAGCACCAGGACGATGACCAGCACGAGGACCCCCACCAGTCCGCCGACGATCCCGAACAGGACCTTGGGATTCCTGCCGGCCGCGCCGGCCTGGGACGGGTCCTGGCCCGGCGGCGGAAACCCGGGCGGCGCGTACTGCGGCGGCGGGCTGGTCGGCATCGGCGCCGTGGGTGTCGGAGCTTCGTACGACGTCTCGGGCCGGGGCGTCATGGCCGGCGGCTGACCCTCGGGCCCCCACGCCGTGCCGTCCCACCAACGTTGGCCACCCTGCCCATCGGGATACCAGCCGGGAGGGGTGCTGCTGCCGCTGTCGCTCATGAGGGCCTCCGACTTCC
This sequence comes from uncultured Actinomycetota bacterium, assembly GCA_963761285.1. Classification (GTDB taxonomy): domain Bacteria; phylum Actinomycetota; class Actinomycetes; order Propionibacteriales; family Nocardioidaceae; genus Nocardioides. The sequence goes on from CAVXGJ010000009.1 coordinate 42,743, forward strand.
GAGTGGTAGGAACGCGCCTCAGGCCTCGGTCAGCGCCTCGAGCGCTGCACGGAACCGGTCGGTCGCGTCGGTGTCTCCCTCCGCAGCGTAGTAGCCCACGACGTTGCCGGTGAAGTACGACGTGCGGACAGCCTCCAGCCCGGCGTCGGCGAAGACCTCCGGGTCGCTCGCAGCGAAGAGCACAGCCGACTCCAGGTCGGCGAAGGCCAGCACCACGAAGCGGCCGTTGGCACGGCGGGCGTCACCGTCGCCCGCCAGACCGATCAGCCCGGCGATCCGCTCGGGCTCCAGGGACACCCCGTCCATGAAGTTCTCCGACGCGATCTCGGCGTCGAAGCCGCGCCAGCTCCAGCGCCGCAGCGGCCTGAGCGGCGCTGGCCGCCGCCGGGGTGTCGAGCGAGACCAGGTCGACACCTGCCTCCTCCAGGATCGCCGGAGCTCCGGCCCGCAGCGAGGAGAACGTTCCGTCGTCGACCGGCCCGGCCTCGCCGCTGCACCCGGCTGCTCCGAGTCCGAGGAAGGCGACCAGCAGTCCGTGGACAAGGACGCGGCGCGCAGGAGGCATGGCGTCAGTCTTGCAAAGGCGCCACGTCGACCGCGACGCGCATGGTCGAGCGCTTCGCCTCCGTGAAGATGACACCCTTGAGGGGCGGCACATCGCCGTAGTCACGCCCCCAGGCGATGGTGACGTAACGGTCGCCGGCCCACTGGTCATTGGTCGGGTCGAGCGCCAGCCACTCCTCGCCGCCCAGCCAGACCTCCACCCAGGCGTGCGAGGCATCGGCACCGACGACGCGCTCCTTGCCCGGCGGCGGCGTGGTGGCCAGGTAGCCGCTGACGTAGCGCGCAGCAAGGCCGTGCGAGCGCAGGCAGGCGAGCATCAGGTGCGCGAAGTCCTGGCACACCCCGGCCCGGCGCTCCAGGATGTGGCCGACGGTGGAGGTGACGGTGGTCGCGGTCTTGTCGTACTCGAAGTCGGCGTGGACCCGGTGCATCAGCTCGGTCACCGCCTCCCCGATCGGCCGGTGCCGAGTCAGCGACAAGGCGGCGTAGTCATGGGCCGCGGCGACCTGCTCGACCTTCGCGGAGGCCAGGGCGAAGTCGGTGGCGCGCCAGGCACCCGGGCTGCCGGGCTCGAGCAGGGGCCGCACCGTCTCCCAGGCCCGTGCCAACGCGTCGTCAGGGTGCACCGGCGTGAGCGACTCGACCTCGCTGAGCCCCTCGACGACCAGCTGCCGGTGCGGCTCGGTGACCTGGAAGTAGGTGACGCGGTTGCCGTAGTAGTCGAGGTCGGACGAGGCGTCGACCGGCGTCGGCGTCACCGTCACGTCGTACGACGTGACCTGCTGCCAGGGCAGCATCCGCGGCACCAGGTAGGCCACGCCGAGGCTGTCGCTCACGTTGTCGTCGTAGGTGTAGGTCGTGGTGTGGCGCACGAGGTACTTCACGGCGAACCCCTCATGCCTGAGGCCCCAGCACGATCTCGCCCGTGGCCGTCGCAGCCGGCGGGGTGAACGAGTCGACCAGCGGAAGGCCGCCGAGCAACCGGGGCGCCGGGCCGCTGGTGTGATGGAGCTCCACGATCGCCTCACCGAGCCGGTCGAGCTGGGCGATGGTCTGCTCCAGGTAGGCCTCGAGGTTCGGCCGGCCGATGCCCCCGATCGCGACGAGGGTGGCGATGTCGGTCTGGGCGAGGGCCTCCTGGAGGTCGGTGACCAGCCGTTCGGGTCGGGTCGAGCCGGTCGAGGCCGGCAGCGCGGCGAGGTGCGTGGCGAGGTCGTCGAGGGCGAAGGCCAGCGAGCGAGGATTCTGCAGGTCTGCCAGAAGCAGCTCGAGCACACCGCCGGGTCGCACGTAGCCGCGGTAGCGCCTCCGGTGGGTCACCGAGCTCTCCGCGGCGCTCAGCACCGCGTTGAGCACCTGGCGATCGACGTCGATCCCCCGGCGCACGGTCGTGGTGGCCACGAGCAGCTGGCACAGCTGCTGGGCCCGCTCGAGGGCCCGGCCCACACCGATCATGTGCCAGCCCTCGTCGCGGATCATGCTCGCCGTGACGCCCTGGAGGGCCAGGATCCCGGTCAGCATCCGTCCGGCCGACTCGGTGATCTGTTGACTGTGGGTGCTCTCCTGCAAGGCACTGGTGGCCCGGTCGGTGGTGCCGAAGGTGCGCCAGACGTCCAGCGAGAGCTGGTCGCGGACCCCGGCCAGCGCCTCGCGCAGTCCGGCGATGCCGTGGCCGACCGACCCGAGCGGTTCTCGTCGAGCAGCACCGAACGGAAGTCCCGGTCGAGGTCGGCGTAGCGGCGCCCGCACAACCGGCGTACGGCGCCCATCATCACCTCGAGGCCCGCTCCCCCGGTCGAGTGCGGCCGGGCCTGGTAGTCCTCGGCCAGACCGCGCGTCACGATGACGAGGCGCAACAGGTCCTCGACCCGCTCGGCGTAGCGGCCGAACCAGTGCATGTCCTCGAGGATGCGCGGGACGGTGCCGGTCGAGGAGCGTGCGCTGCTGGTGGGCAGGATGTCGGGGAGCCCCTGGTCGGGATCGCCGGGGTCGTCCTTCAGCACCCAGAGGTCCTTGCTCGCCGTCGGCCGGTCGTCCTCGAGGACGCTCACCAGTCCGCCGACGAGCGTGCGGTAGGCCGAGCCGTAGCGCAGCGTGAAGGTCCGCAACCGCACCGCTTGCGGCGTCGCCTCCCCCACCCCGAACGGCGTACGCCGCCAGGTCGGCGCCTGCGAGTGCAGCAGCCTCTCCTGCCCGACGTAGCGGTGCGGCTGGGCCACCAGCCTGGCGACGAGGTCGTCGCGATCCAGACCGGCCAGGGCGTCGGCAGCGCCGTCGATGGGACGGACGACCAGCTCGTCGAGCCGGTCGAGCACGTGCATCAACGAGTCGGGGTCACCGCACCACCAGGTCGGGACGGAGTCGAGGCGCAACGGCTCGTCGAGCAGCGCCTCGCACAGCGCCGGGAGGTAGGGCAGCAGGGCAGGATTCTCCAGGACCCCGGCGCCGAGACCGTTGACGATGCGGACCCGGCCGCGGCGCGTGGCCTCGACCAGGCCGGCGACGCCGAGCTGGGAGTCCCCCCGCAGCTCGAGCGGGTCGGTCCAGGCCGAGTCGACCCGGCGCAGGATCACGTCGACGCGCTCGAGGCGACCGAAGACCCGCATCTGCACCCAGCCCTCGCGCACGACGAGGTCGCTGCCCTGCACGAGTGGGAAACCCAGCGCCGAGGCGATGAACGCCTGGTCGTAGGCGGTCTCGGACGCCGAGCCGGGAGAGAGCACCACGACCCGCGGATCGGCGAGATCACCCTCTGCCGACTGCAGCAGCGACGAGCGCAGGGCGGAGAAGAACGGTTCCATCCGGTGCATCCCGGCTGCGCGGTACATCTCCGGGATCACCCGCGAGAGGATGCGCCGGTTCTCCATCGCGTAGCCGAGTCCGGACGGCGCCTGGGTGCGGTCGGCGAGCACCGTCCACTCGCCCTGGTCGTTGCGGCCGAGGTCGGTCGCAGCCAGCACCAGCGGGCGGGCGTCGGTGATCGAGCGGCGCGCGATCCCGCGCACGAAGCCGGGGTGTCCCAGCACCAGCGCCGGCGGCAGCAACCCGTCGCGCAGCAGCCGCTGCTCGCCGTACAGGTCGGAGAGGATGGCGTTGAGCAGCTCGGTGCGTTGGGCCAGCCCGACCTCGAGGGGGTTCCACGAGGTGGCGTCGAGCACCAGCGGCATCGGGTCGAGCCGCCACGGGTTGCGCCGCTCGCCGGGACGGCTGTAGGTCACCCCGTCGTCGGACAGGGCTCGGGTGATGTCGTGGTCGAGGCGACGGAGGTCCTCGGCGCTCAGGTCGACCGCTACCTCCGCGAGCGCCTTCCACGGCGTGCGCAGGGAGCCGTCGGCACCGACCACCTCGTCGAAGCGGGCGATCTCCCCGCCCAGTGTGGGTTGGGTGACTCCGGCCGCATAGTCACGCAGCAGGCTCACGCGTCAGGGTCCTCCCCGGACGGTCCGAGACGCGAGCGGGTCGGGGTGGGGGTGGGTGCCGGGACTCGGCGCAGGTCGAGGGTGTGGGGGTACTCGTCGCTCGCTGCCCGGCGGGCGGCCTCGCGCAACGCACCGACGTCGAGGCGTCCGGCGGTGTGCCCGTGCTGCTGGAAGCGGCTGGCGCGGCGCGACTCGGCCTCGTTGGCATTGACCGGCGGCGAGTCGTAGGAGCGGCCGCCCGGATGGACGACGTGATAGGTCGCGCCGCCGAGGCTGACCCCGGACACCGCGTCGACGACCTCGAACCGCAGGGGTGCCTGCACCTCGATCGAGGGGTGCAGTGCCGACCAGGGCTGCCACGCGCGGAAGCGGACGCCGGCGTAGTGGTCACCCGCGGGGGTGAGGGTCAGGGGCACGGGAACACCCTGACACGTGACGAGGTGTCGGTGGGGGTCAATCCCCGAGACCGAGACCTGGATCTTCTCGACGCTGCTGTCGACGTAGCGCGCAGTGCCAGAGCCGGTGGCCTCCTCGCCGAGGACGTGCCACGGCTCGATCGCCTGGCGCAGCTCGAGGGTCACCGGACCCACGCTCGCCATCCCGATCCGCGGGAAGCGGAACTCGGTGAAGGGTGCGAGCCACTCCTCCTCGAAGTCGATCCCGAAGGCCCGTAGGTCTGCGACCACGGCGTTGATGTCGCTGATCGCGCCCTGCGGCAACAGCGGGTCCTCGTGCAGACGGGTGCCCCACCGGACCAGCGGCGCCCGGAGCGGCTGCTCCCAGAACATCGCGACCAGGCTGCGCACGAGCAGCGCCTGGACCAGCGCCATCTGACCGTGCGGCGGCATCTCGAAGCCCCGCAGCTCCAGCAGCCCGAGCCGGCCGCGGGACGAGTCGGGGCTGTACATCTTGTCGATGCAGAACTCCGAGCGATGGGTGTTGCCGGTCAGGTCGGTGAGCAGGTGGCGCAACGCCCGGTCGACCAGCCACGGGCGGGGACCGGCGCCGTCCTGGGCAGTCCCGGCCGTCAGCCGCTCGATCTCGGCGAAGGCGATCTCCATCTCGTAGGTCGCCTCCGGCCGGCCCTCGTCGAAGCGCGGGGCCTGGCTGGTCGGGCCGATGAAGCGCCCCGAGAAGAGGTAGCTCAGGCTCGGGTGACGCTGCCAGTAGGTGATCAGACTGACCAGCAGGTCGGGACGCCGCAGCAGCGGGGAGTCGATCGGGGCGATGCCGCCGAGGGTGATGTGGTTGCCCCCGCCGGTGCCGGTGTGGAGGCCGTCGAGGTCGAACTTCTCCGTGGTCAGACGCGCCTGGCGCGCCTCCTCGTAGAGCTTCAGGGTCAGGTCGCGCTGCTCGGCCCAGCTGCGGGTCGGCTGCACGTTGACCTCGATGACGCCGGGGTCGGGCGTCACGACCAGCATCGTCAGTCGCGGGTCCGGCGGCGGGCCGTAGCCCTCGATGACCACGGGGCAGCCGACCTTGCGCGCCGCCACCTCGATCAGCTTGAGCAGGTCGGCGTAGTCGTCGAGGCTCTGGGTCGGCGGAAGGAAGACGTGGACGTGCCCGTCCCTGGCCTCGAAGGCGAGCGCGGTGGTGCCCTCCCCCTCCGGGTCGACGACCGTGACGACGGGGACCTTCGGGTCGAGGGGCTCGCCGGCCTCGAGGTAGGACGGTTCGCCGGCGTACCCGGGCTCCTTCCAGGCCACCGAGTCCAGCGGCAGCCGCAAGCCGACCGAGCTGGTGCCGGGCACCAGCACCAGACGGCCGCGGCGGAAACGCCAGGCGGGGCTGACCCAGCCGTCGTGGCCGGACTCACCGGAGGTGCTGGTGACGATCGGCAGCACCCACCCGCTCGGGGTGTCGACGGCAGCGTCGAGGACCCCGAGCCCGTGGGCGTCGAGCTTCTCGGCAGCCTCGTCGGGGGCCTCTCCGTGAGGCTGGCGGACGTCGGAGGCGAGCGCGGCGAGCGGGTCCTCGTAGGCCGGGTGGACGTGGTCGGCGGGCAGCGCGAGCACCGCCGCGATCCGGCGCGCGAGGGCCTCGGCCTGAGCCGTGGCGACCTCGGGATCGCTGCCCGGGCCCCAGGGGTCGGCGAAGAGGGACGAGTCGCGCCAGAGCGGCACCCCGTCAGTGCGCCACTGGAGGCCGATGTTCCACCGCGGGAGCGGCTCGCCGGGGTACCACTTGCCCTGGCCCCGGTGGACGACGCCTCCCTGGGCGTAGGTCTCGCGCAACCGCTCGGCCAGGGTGTTGGCCAGCGCGCGCTTCTCGGGGCCGTCGGCGTCGGTGTTCCACTGCGCGGTGGTGGCGTCGTCGAGGGAGACGAACGTCGGCTCACCGCCCATCGTCAGACGAACGTCGCCGGCGGTCAGCCGCTCGTCGACGGCTGCGCCGAGGGCGTCGATGCGGGCCCACTGCTCGTCGCTGTAGGGCTTCGTGACGCGGGGGTCCTCGTGGACCCGGGTGACCTCGTTGTGGAACGAGAACGTCACCTCGACCGGGTCGGTGGCACCCTCGATCGGGGCGGCGCTGCTCGGGTGGGGCGTCGCGCTGAGCGGGATGTGCCCCTCACCGGCGAACAGGCTGCTGGTGGGGTCCATGCCCACCCAGCCGGCGCCGGGCAGGTAGACCTCGGCCCAGGCATGCAGGTCGGTGAAGTCCTGCTCGGGGCCGCTGGGACCGTCGAGCGCCTTCTGGTCGGAGGCGAGCTGCACCAGGTAGCCGGAGACGAAGCGCGCCGCGAGACCGTGCTGGCGCAGCAGCGCGACCAGCAGCCACGCACTGTCGCGACAGGAGCCGATCTTGCGGGTCAGGGTCTCGTCGGGCGTCTGGACGCCGGCCTCCATCCGCACCGAGTAGGCGACCTCCCGGTTGACCGCGGCGTTGAGCGAGGCGAGGAAGTCGATCGTGCGCACGCGCCCGTCGGGCCCGGCCTGCGGCTGCGGCACCGTCTGGCGGAACTGCTCAGCCAGGGCGGCGTCGTCGACCGAGCGCAGGTAGGGGAAGAGGTCGGCGTGCAGGCTCGACTCGTAGACGAACGGCACCGACTCGGCGTACTCCTCCACGAAGAAGTCGAAGGGGTTGATCACCATCAGGTCGGCGACCAGACCGACGGTGATGTCGAGGGTCGTCACCTTCTCGGGGAAGACCAGACGAGCCATCCAGTTGCCGAACGGGTCCTGCTGCCAGTTGAGGAAGTGGTTGGCCGGTTTCACATCGAGCGAGTAGGCCTCGATGGGCGTCCGGGCGTGCGGGGCGGGGCGCAGACGCACGACGTGCGGGCCCACTGCCACCGGCTCGGCGAAGTGGTAGGTGGTGCGGTGCTCGATCGAGACCTTGGTCGACATGTCCCTACAGTGCCCGTCCTGGGTTGCGAAGCGGTAACGCGGGGGCGGGTGCGGCGCGGGAGTTTCACCGCCTAGGCGGTGAAACTGCCGCTTCTGTCACGAAACTTCGTACAAGAAGCGAGAGTTTCACCGCTTCAGCGGAGAAACTGCCGGGGCCCTCAGCCGGCCACGAACCCCCGCGCGACCTCGATCATCCGGTCGTTGCCCGCGGGCTCTCCGATCGAGACCCGCACCCCCTCGCCCGCGAACGGGCGCACCGTGACGCCGACGGCGTCGGCGGCTGCTGCGAACTCGACCGAGCGCTCACCGAGAGCGAACCAGACGAAGTTGCCCTGCGGCTCGGGCAGGTCCCAGCCCTGCTCGCCGAGAGCGGCGTGGACCCGCGCCCGCTCCTCGATCAGGGTCTCGACCCGCTCGAGCAGCTCGTCGCGAGCCTCGAGCGACGCGATCGCCGCCGCCTGCGCGACCGCGTTGACCCCGAACGGCAGCGAGACCGCGCGCATCGCGGCTGCGATCGGCTCCGGCGCGACGGCGTACCCGACCCGGAAGCCGGCCAGCCCGTAAGCCTTGGAGAAGGTGCGGAAGAGGACGACGTTGGAGTGGGCACGGTAGGTCGCGAGCCCGTCGACGGCATCGTCCATGGAGACGAACTCGAGGTAGGCCTCGTCGACCACGACCACGATGTGGGGCGGCACGGCGGCGATGAACTCGTCGAGCTCGCTCTGGGTGACCGAGGGACCCGTCGGGTTGTTGGGCGTGCAGACCATCACGATCTTGGTGCGCTCGGTGATCGCGGCCAGCATCGCCGGCAGGTCGTGGCGACCGTCGGCGGTGACCGGCACCTGCACCGAGACCGCGCCGGCCGCGGTGACCGAGATCGGGTAGGCCTCGAAGGAGCGCCACGCGTAGACGACCTCGTCGCCGGGCTCGCAGAACGCCGAGGGCAGCTGGTAGAGCAGCGCCACGCTCCCGGTCGCGACGGCCAGGTCGCTCACCGGCACGCCGAGGCGCTCCGACAGCGCGGCGTAGAGGGCGGTGCTGCCCATGTCGGGGTAGCGGTTCATCGCCGCGACCGCAGCCATCGCAGCCTCGACCACGCCCGGCAGCGGCGGGTAGGGGTTCTCGTTGCTCGAGAGCTTGTACGACGTCACGCCTGGCTGCACCGTCGGCGGCTTGCCGGCGACGTAGGTGGGGATCTGGGCGACGTTGGCGCGCGGTCGGGGCGTGGCCTGCTCGGTCATGCGCCCAGGCTAGTACCGGGTGACGCCCCGGCTCCGCCAGGGACGTAGGACCACGGCGAGCACGATCCCGACGCCGACTCCGATGGCCGCACCCGTCGCGTTGTCGATCACGTCGGTGACGTCGCACGCCCGGTCGATGCGCGCGAGCGCGAGCTGGGTGGCCTCGATGCCGACCGAGTACGCCGCCAGCAGCACCAGCCCCGCCGGCACCGTGATCCAGGCAGCGCGCCACCTGGCTGCCGCGACGACCAGCAGGGCACCGGACGGCACGAACACCGCGGCGTTGAGCAGCCGCTGGCCGCCGGAGAAGATCCAGAACCCGTCCGGGGCCGGCCCGCCGATGTCCCACGAGCAGGTGTCGAGGCGCCCTTCGGCGTAGACCACGCCGGGCGCGCCGTTGGCAGGCAGCAGGGTGATCAGCGCGATGACGACCAGCGACCAGATCAGGCCGGCGAACGCGAGGGCGCTGACGAGGCCGAGGCGGCGCCGGAGCGCGAGCGCGAGCACCCCGCAGACGATCCCGGACGCAACGGTGCCCAGGAGCATGACCTCCACACCACCGACCGGAAACACCGGTCAGAGACTAGGCGATGCGGCGTCGGGGTCCGCCATGGAGCCCGGGCAGCGAGCGTCGACGAAGCCCCGGTCCGGCGCTCTGTGGCGGGCGGGCAGGCGGCATGTAACGCACCGTTACGACCACTGGCACGCCCGTTGAGCGGTGTGGTGGTGGTCGCAACGGTGCGTTACAAGCATGCTCACCACCGGAGCAGACGGCCCCCGGTCAGGCAGCAGGCTCCTCGACGACCGCCGGGAGCACGACCTCACCACCCGGTACGACGGGGAGGTCGCGGCCGATCGTGATGTCGACGGGGTTGGTCAGGCAGCGGATCGAGCCGCCCGCCTTGTGGAACTCCGAGACATCGACGATCACGATGTCGAAACCCCGCGCCTCGAGCCAGGTACGGACCCGGTCGGGGCAGGCGGGCATCACGACGGTCGACCCGACGACCACCGAGTTGGCGCACAGCGAGCCGATCGCCTCGTCCTCGGTGAGCACCAGCGGCTCGGGCACCAGGGCCAACAAGGCCTCGGCGGACGGTCCGTCGAGGGCGCCCGGGCAGATCATCGCGCGAGTCGCATCGAGCGGGCAGAACGCGAGGTCGAGGTGGTACATCGCCGGATGCGTGATGCGTACGCCGCGTACCCGGACCCCCAGGTCGGTGGCGAGGTGCTTGAGCGCGAGCTCCTCGGTGCGCGGGCCGTAGCCGACCACGAGGGCGTCGCCGAAGGCGAAGGCGTCTCCGGCCTCGAAGTGGGCGCCGACGCTGTCGCGACCGACGTACGACGTCGTCCAGCCGTGCTCGACGAGCCAGGGCTGGGCGGTGGCGGTCTCCATCCGACGCTCGGCGTAACGCATGTGGGACATCACGGCGTGAGGTGTGCCGTCGGGCCGGACCAGGCCCAGCCCGAGGTTCATCGCGTAGACCATGTCGGGGGCGTCGGGTCGCTGCTCGAGGACGTCGACGCGCGCACCGAGGCCGCGCAGGGTCTCGACCATCGTGTGCCACTGCCGCAGGGCGAGCGCCTGGTCGGGCTGCACGGCGGGGTCCATGAACGGGTTGATGACGTAGTCGATGCGGAACGCAGTGGGGGCGACTGCCAGGTAGTGGTGGCCCCAGGCCACCGCTGTCGGTGCGGACCTCGTCGTCATCGTGCACTCCCGTCAAGGTTTGTCTGACAATCTGACAGAACCATCGTGACGCAAGGCCGCACGGCGCGCAAGGGGGCACGGCATGATGGGTCCCATGCCCGGCACTCCCACCTCGTTCGCGACGCTGCACGTGGAGCACTCCTCCACGGTCGACCGCGCCGCAGCCGAGCTCCGCCGGGCGATCTTCGACGGAGAGATCGAGAGCGGCACCCCCCTGCGCGAGCTCGCCCTCGCCGAGTCACTCGGGGTCTCCCGGCCGACCGTGCGCGAGGCGTTGGCGGTACTGGTGGCCGAGGGGCTCGCCACCCGCCAACCCAACCGCGGCGTCAACGTCGCCACACCCGAGGCCACCTCGGTCCGCGACGTGTGCCAGGCGCGCTTCGTGCTCGAGGGCGCCGGGGTGCTGCGCTGGGACACCGCAGACCAGGTCGACCGGGACCACGTGCGCGCGACGTTGCGCGACTACACCGCCTCGATCGCGGCCGGCGCTTCCTACCAGGAGCTCAACCAGCGCCACCTGGCCTTCCACGTCTCCCTCGTCGGGCTGACCCAGAGCGCTCGGCTGGTCTCGATGGCCGAGCTCCTCGTCGTCGAGCTCAAGCTCGCCCTGGCCCAGGTCGATCGGATGCGACGCAACGCCCACGACCAAGCCGATGAGCACACCGAGCTGGTGCTGCTCATGGAGCGGGGCGACCTCGAGGGCGCCCACGAGTTCCTCCGGGCCCACCTCGACGAAGCCGCCGACGCGATCCTGACCGCGCTCCAGGTCAGCTGACCCGCGATCGGGCTCGACCCGGGCCCGTCACCTGCTTGCGTGCGTGCTGCCACACTGAGGCGCATGCGCATCCTCCTGCGACTCCTGACCACCGCGCTCGGAGTGGCCGCGGCAGCCTGGCTGTTCGACGGCATCGCCTTCAAGGGCCCCAACCAGGGCCTGGAGGAGGTGCAGCACAACCTCGTGCCCCTGCTGATCGTCGCCGCGATCCTCGGGGTGGTGACGTCGTTCGTGAAGCCGGTGCTGAAGTTCTTGTCGTTCCCCCTGATCATCTTGACCCTCGGGCTCTTCCTGCTGGTCATCAATGCGCTGATGCTGATGCTGACCAGCTCACTCGCCGACGCGCTCGACATCGGTTTCCGGGTCTCGGGCTTCTGGACGGCCGTGGGCGGCTCCATCGTGATCACCCTGGTGACCTGGGTGGTCGACAGCTTCGTCGACGACAAGTGACCCAGCCGTGCCCCTGACGCCTCCCCCGCCCCGCGAGCCCGGCCACTACCGGGTCGGCCTGGTCTGCCTGGGCAACATCTGCCGCTCGCCGGTCGCCGACGTGGTGCTCAACGCCCTGGTCGCCGAGGCTGGGCTGGCCGAGCACGTCGAGGTCGCCAGCTGCGGCACCGCCGGCTGGCACGTCGGCAAGGCGATGGACGAGCGCTCGGCCGCAACCCTGACTTCCGCGGGCTACGACCCGAGCCATCACGCAGCCCAGCGCTACGACGCGACCTGGTCCGAGCGCTGCGACCTGCTGCTGGCCATGGACGAGCAGAACCTCGCCGACCTCGGCGGGCGCACGGCCAGGGTCGGGCTCCTGCGCGACTTCGACCCCGAGGCGCCGACCGGCGAGGACAACCCCGTGCCCGACCCGTACTACGGTGGAGCCCGAGGCTTCGAGGAGGTGTTGGCGATGGTCGAACGCAGCTGCACCGCGCTGGTCGCGCTGCTCCCCGGCGCGCTCGCCGGCACCCCGGTCGACCCGGCTCAACCTGGCGTCGAGTCGGGCGGCGCCCCGTGACCCGTCAGCCGACGATCGCCCGCCACGCCGAGACGCTGCTCGATGCCGCCGTCGTGGCGACCGCTCCGGTCGCGGGCGGCGACGTCTCGACGGTCACCAAGCTCCGGCTGAGCAACGGCACCACCGCGCTGATGAAGACCCTCACCGGCGCCCCCGACGACTTCTTCACCACCGAGGCGTCCGGGCTGCGCTGGTTGGGCGAGGTCCCCGACGGGGTGCGGGTGCCCGAAGTGCTCGCCGTCGATCACGACTGCCTGATCATCGCCTGGGTCGAGACCGGTCGCGGCGGCATCGAGGACGCCGCCGACCTCGGACGACGCCTGGCCACCACCCACCTGGCCGGCGCAACGTCGTACGGCGGCGAGGCTGACGGCTACATCGGACGACTCCCCCTCCCCAACGGTGCCGCTCCGACGTGGGCAGAGTTCTACGCCACCCGCCGGCTCCTGCCCTACGCCAAGCTCGCCCACGACCGCGGCGCGCTGACGACCGCCGAGTCCGCGACCATCGACGCCGTCGTGGGGCGACTCTCCGCGCTGCTGCCCGAGGAGCCGCCCGCACGGCTCCACGGCGACCTGTGGAACGGCAACGTCCTGTGGGGACAGGAGGGTCGCGTCACCCTGATCGACCCGGCGGCGTACGGCGGGCACCGGGAGGTCGACCTGGCGATGCTGGCGCTCTTCGGGCTGCCGCACCTGCCGCGGATGACCGAGGCCTACGAGGAGGTCCACCCCCTCGCCGACGACTGGGAGGACCGGCTCGGACTCCACCAGCTGTTCCCGCTCCTGGTCCACGCCTGCCTCGCCGGCGGCGGCTACGGCGCCCGCGCAGCGGCTACGGCGTCGCGCTACCTCTGAGCCTTCTCAGCGCTGGCTCAGGGCGACCTGGCACATTGACCCTGTGAATCCTGCGACCCCCGGCCCCCAGGGCACCCCGGCCTCCTCGGGCCTGCCGACCCCTGGTGGCGCCGGCAACCCGGGCGGCAACCCGGGCGGCAATCCGGCCGGCTCCGGCAAGCCGTCGGTGCTCGTCGTCGACGACGACCGGGCGGTGCGCGACTCGCTGCGACGTTCACTGGAGTTCAACGGCTACGAGGTGCACCTGGCCGCCGACGGGGCCGAGGCCCTGGCCGGCATCGGCGCGATCTCGCCGGACGTGGTGATCATGGACGTGATGATGCCGCGACTCGGCGGTCTCGACGCCACCCGCGCGCTGCGCTCGGCCGGCAACGACGTACCGGTCATCGTGCTCACGGCCCGCGACGCAGTCGGCGACCGGGTCGAGGGTCTCGACGCGGGCGCCGACGACTACCTCGCCAAGCCCTTCGCCCTCCCCGAGCTGCTCGCGCGACTGCGGGCACTGCTGCGTCGCGTGGTGCCCACCGACGAGGTCGAGGACGAGACCCTGTCCTTCAGCGACCTGTCGATGAACACCTCCACGCGCGAGGTCCTGCGCGCCGGACGCTCCATGGAGCTGACCCGCACCGAGTTCACGCTGCTGGAGATGTTCCTGCGTCGCCCCCGGCGGGTCCTGGACCGCTCCTTCATCCTCGAAGAGGTCTGGGGCTACGACTTCCCGACGACCGCCAACTCGCTGGAGGTCTACGTCGGCTACCTGCGGCGCAAGACCGAGGCCGAGGGCGAAGCGCGACTGCTCCACACGGTGCGCGGCGTGGGCTACGTGCTCAAGGAGTCATGAGCGGGGTGGAGGCGGGTCCGGTCACCGCGCCCGAGTCCGAGCCCGCGTCCGAGCCCGCGTCCGGCCCGCCCGATCGCCGCTGGCACTACCGGCGCTCGTTGGCGAGCCGGGTGACGCTGCTGACCACGATCGCGGTCGGCCTGTCGGTGGCTTTCCTCTCCGCCGGGGTCTACGTGACCGTGCGCATGCAGCTCCAGTCGCAGCTCGACGAGTCGTTGTTGGAGCGGGCCCAGAAAACTGCTCGGGCCAACGTCCTCGGCACCACCGCTACCCCGCCACCGGTGGCGCTCGGCGCCTCGGACATCCGGATCGCGCTGCTGGAGGGCGACCGTCTCTACGTCCTCGACGGGGGTCAGCCCCTGCCGGTCGGAAAACAAGAGCTCGCGGTCGCGAACGGTCTGGCGACCACCAGCGTGCGGACCGCACTGGTGGGCGAGGAGGAGTACCGCATCGTCAGCGTCCCCACTCGCACCCAGGGCCGGTCGCTGATCATCGCCCAGTCCTTGGCGCAGCAGGAGAAGCTGCTGACCCGTCTCGGCGCCGCGAGCCTGATCTTCGGCCTCCTCGGTGTGCTCGGCGCCGGCATCGCAGGGTGGGCAGTCGCCCGCAGCGGCCTGCGCCCGGTGCGCAAGCTCACCGCCTCGGTGGAGGAGATCGCGATCACCGAGGACCTCACCCCCCTCCCGGTCGAGGGCGACGACGAGATCGCGCGCCTCGCCACCGCGTTCAACCAGATGCTGATCGCCCTCGATGCCTCTCGCGACCGGCAGCGCCGCCTGGTGACCGACGCCGGGCACGAGCTGCGTACTCCGCTGACATCGCTGCGCACCAACGTCGACCTGCTCACCCAGGCCGACCTTGCCGAGCGACCGCTCGACCCGACCGCGCGCGCCGAGCTGCTCGAGGACATCCGGGCCCAGATCGACGAGCTCACCACCCTCATCGGCGACCTGACCGAGCTGGCCCGCGACGAGCCGCTGGCCACCGTGGTCGGAGAGGTCGAGCTGAGCGAGATCGTGGACCTGTCGGTCGCGCGCGTACGACGTCGTGCGGTCGGCGCGACCTTCGACGTGGAGACCGAGCCCTGGTCGGTGGTGGGGGAGGCCAGCTCGCTGGAGCGCGCCATCACCAACCTGCTCGACAACGCCGCCAAGTGGAGCCCGGCGGGCGCCACCGTGCGGGTGCGCCTGGCCGACGGCGTGCTCACCGTCGACGACGAGGGCCCGGGGATCGCGGCCGCGGACCGGGAGCGGGTCTTCGACCGGTTCTGGCGCTCCGAGGAGTCGCGGACCATGCCCGGCTCGGGGCTGGGGCTCTCGATCGTGCGCCAGGTCGCCGAGCGACACTCCGGGTCGGTGGTGGCGATGGCTGCCCCCAACGGCGGCGCGCGGCTGGTGCTACGGCTGCCAGGACGGGCGTACGCCGATGTCTAGGTCGGTGGTCTCCAGGTCGACGGTCGCGGGCGCCGTCGTACTCGCCCTGCTCGCCTCCGGGTGCTCGGGCGACGACGAGCCTGCGCTGCCGGCGCGGACCCCGATCCCGACCGAGCTGGCCGAGCCGCTGTGGAACCCCTGCGACGCGCTCGACCCGTTGGCGGTCGCCACCATCTTCGACGCCGCCTTCGACCAGCAGACCGGTAGCGACCAGGAGCCGCGCTGCACCTTCACCCCGACCGTCGAGGGCGAGGTCCTGCTCGACATCAACTACCAGCTCTACGGCGGCACCCTCGAGGACATCGTCACCCAGCTCGGCGACCCCGGGGACTCCTCCGAGCTCCTCTCCCCCAAGGTGCCGGGCGCCAGCGGGGCCAGGATCATCGTCGACTCCGACGGCGAGGCGTTGGCGATCACGGGGCTGGTGCGCAACGGTCGCCTCGTCCAGGTGGTCAACGCTCTGGACCTCGCGCCCTACGACAAGGCAGCGACGCTCAGCGGGGTGCGGGAGCTGATGGCCGAGCTCGCAGCCCGGGCCGAGGAGTCCGGCCTCAACCTGGAGTGATCGGGCGGACCGCGCTCAGCAGCCGCTCGGCCTTCAACCGCGCCTCGTCCCACTCCTGCTGCAGGTCTGACTGCACGGTGACCCCGCCGCCGGTGCCGAGCAGGTAGCGCCCGTTGCCGGCCGTCATGAGGCTGCGGATGACGACGCCGAGGTCGGCCCGCCCGTCTGAGGAGATCCATCCGAACGCGCCGGCATAAGCCCCCCGCGGGGTCTCCTCGACAGCGTCGATCACCTGCATCGTGCGCAGCTTGGGCGCTCCGGTCATCGAGCCGGCCGGGAAGAGCGCGCGCAGGGCGGCGATGCTCGAGACGTCCTCGCGCAGCTGCCCGCGCACCGTCGAGACGAGCTGGTGGACGGTCGTGTAGGACTCCACCTCCATGAGGTGCGGCACCTCGACCGACCCGACCTCGCAGACCTGGGCGAGGTCGTTGCGCAGGAGGTCGACGATCATCAGGTTCTCGGCGCGGTACTTCGGATGCGTGGCGAGCTCGTGGCGCTGACGCTCGTCCTCCGCGGCGTCCGCGCCGCGCGGCGTGGTGCCCTTGATCGGCTTGGTCTCCAGAGCGCGGTCGGCGGTGATCAGGGCGTAGCGCTCCGGGCTGCTGCTGAGCAACCACGCACGTGCGCCGGGCACGGTGGCGACGTCGTGCTGGAGGAAGCCGGCGTACGGCGCCGGGTTGAGCTCACGCAGGCGCAGGTAGAGCGCCGCGGGGTCGGCGGCGCTCTCCTCGGCCAGCCGGTAGGTGAGGTTGACCTCGTAGGTGTTGCCGGCGTGGAGCTGTTCCTGGACGCGGGTGTAGGCGGTGGCGTAGGGGGGCGCGGGGGTGCAGGAATCCCCGGATATCCGGGGATTCCTGACGTTCTCAGGGAGAACTTCCCCTGAGAACGTCAGGTTCTCCCTGAGAACCTCGTGCTCGAACGACCGCACGTGCGATGCCCGCATCCACACGGCGTCGGGCAGGTCGGGGTCAGGCCGGGCCGGGAGGTCGGGGCGGCAGGCGTAGCCGAGGTAGCCGAACCACTGACCGCCTGCCGACCCGGCGAGCTCGGACTCGAGGACGGCGAAGATGTCGTCGCCCACGACCGTCGCGCGGCCGCCCTGATGACGGGTGACCTCGCGCCGGGCGGCGGAGTAGGTCAGCGACACGTCGTCGTCGTCGAGCCACCCGATGATCGAGCGCCGGCCCGACCACTCCCGGGCGCCGCCGCCGTCGAGCCAGAAGCAGCGCGGATGGCGGGCCGCCACGTCGGTGAAGAACGCCACCGGGTCGGTCGTGGCGGAGTCGGCCGGACTCATCGCACACCTGCCAGGAAATTGGCGACCAGCACGGCGCCGTGCTCGGAGAGGATCGACTCCGGGTGGAACTGCACGCCCTCGAGCGGCAGTGTGCGGTGGCGCACCCCCATCACCGTGCCGTCCTCGGCGTGCGCCGTCGCCTCGAGGTCGTCGCCGAGCTCGACCGCGGCCAGCGAGTGGTAGCGCACGGCGGCGAAGCCCTGCGGCAGCCCGGTGAACACCCCCCGGCCGTCGTGGGCCACCCGGGCGACCTCGCCGTGGGCGGGACGCACCCGCGTGACCTGACCGTCGTACGCCGCCACGAGGCCCTGCATCCCGAGGCAGACGCCCAGCACCGGCCGGGTCGCGGCGCGGAGCACCTCGGCGCCGACCGCGAAGTCGGTCGGGTCGGCCGGCGTGCCGGGGCCGGGCGAGAGCACGACGTACTCGTGCGCCAGCACCGAGGCTGCGCTCACCTCGTCGTGCTGCACGACCGTGGGCAGGGCACCGGTCACCGAGGCGATCAGGTGGACGAGGTTCCACGTGTAGGAGTCGTGGTGGTCGACCACGACGACATCCGGCACGGGCACCGCGCCACCGTATCCGCCCTCGTCGAGTCGGCGCCTATAGTCGCCGACTCGACCCCCCGGCCGAGCTCGAGTCGGCGCCTATAGTCGCCGACTCGACCCCACCTGGCCCGGGCTCAGTCGAGGAGCAGGTCGCCGACGAGGTCGTGGAGCAGGTCGTAGCCACGCTCGGTCAGGATCGACTCGGCGTGGAACTGGATGCCGCGGAAGTGCGGGCCACGCACGTGGTGCACGTCGCCGGTGGCCTCGTCGACGTCGACCGAGACCCCCTCGGGGAGGACGTCGCCGGGGGCGACCCGGGCGACGAAGGTGTTGTAGAAGCCGACGCGCTCGGTGCGGCCGTCGTAGGGCACCGCCGACTGGGTGCCCTGGAAGACGATGTCCTTGTAGGCCAGGGGCAGCCCGAGCTGGTGGCACAGCGCCTGATGGCCGAGGCAGACCGCGAGGAACGGCTGCCCGGCGGCGAGCAGGTGGGCGACCGCGTGCCGCAGCGCACTCATCTTGGGGTCGTCGCCGTCGCGAGGGTCACCAGGACCCGGCCCGACGATCACGAGGTCGAAGCCGTCGAGGCAGCCGGGCTCGTAGTCGTCATGACGCACGACGGTGCTGGGCATGCCGAGCACCCCGAGCACGTGGCGCAGCATGTTGACGAAGTCGTCCTCGCCGTCGAGGATCACCACGCTCTTGCCGGCCAGCCGTGGGTCGGGCGGCGAACCGGCCTGGTCGGTCAACCAGAACGAGCTGAGCCTGCGGTTGCGCGCGTTGAGCGAGAGCAGGACGTCCTCGTCGTTGACGAGCTCGGCGAGGGCGATGTCGGGCACCGGCGCCTGCGGCACCAGTCCGAACGCCGACAGGATCCCGCCGGCCTTCGCGTGCGTCTCGGCCACCTCGTACGCCGCCTCGGAGTCGCGCACCAGGGTGGCCCCGGCGGTCACCTTCAGCCGACCCTCGAGGTCGACGTCGGCCGAGCGGATCACGATCGGGCTGTCCACCACGGCCCCGCCGGCCTCGTCGCGGCCGAGGATCGCCAGCGCTGCGCCGTAGTAGCCGCGGCCCTCGGTCTCGTAGGCCTTGATCAGCCGGCAGGCGTTCTCGACCGGCGAGCCCGTCACGGTCGCGGCATACATCGTGTCGCGCAGGATCTCGCGCGGGTCGCGGTCGGAGCGCCCGGAGAGGAGGTACTCGGTGTGGATGAGGTGGGTCATCGGCTTGAGGAACGGCCCGAGCACCTGGCCACCCTCGTGACACAGGTCGCACATCATCTTGAGCTCTTCGTCGACGACCATGAAGAGCTCGTAGATCTCCTTCTCGTCCTTGAGGAAGTCGAGCAGCGGGCGCTTGATCTCGCCCTCCCTCGGGATCCGGAACGTGCCGCTGATCGGGTTCATCCGCACGTCGCCGTCGTGCACGCTGACGTGTCGCTCGGGACTCGCACCGATCAGGTAGCGGTCGCCGGTGAAGAAGACGTAGGTCCAGTAGGCGCCGCGCTCGCGCTCGAGCAGGCGACGGAAGACCGAGAGGGCGACCGTGTGGTCGAAGTCGGCGATCTGGGCGCGGTAGTGGCGTCCGATGACGAGGTTGGCGCCCTCGCCCTGACCGATCTCGTCGGTGATGATCGCCTCGACCAGCTTCGCGTACTCCTCGTCATCGGTCTCGAAACCGCCGCGATCGGAGAACTCGACGGGCACCGGCTCGATCGCTTCGATCACCTCGGCGACCGAGAACTCGTGCTCGCTCTCGACATCGACCACCACGAGGGGCGTGCCGTCGTCGTGGGCCTCGAAACCGCGTTCGGCGACCTGGCGGAACGGGATCGCGAGCAGCCGGTCGGCCACCCGGCCCGGCTCCGGCACCCCGGTCTCGAGAGGCACGTCGAGAAGTGACTCGACCACCGTGCGAGTGCCGCCGATCAGGCCGACGGTGTCGCGGCCACCGACCCGGGTCGAGCGCCGGATGATCGCCCACGCCTCGTGGCCCATGAGCGCGGCAATGGCGTCCGTGGCGCTGGTGGCACTCGAGGCGGTCATGGCCCGAACTCTAGTTGTGGCGCGCACTGCGACCGCACCAGGTTCTCGGAGCGGGACGGCACCCGACCCGTCCGGTCCGGGGTCCGCGACGAATACCTGCTGACCCGTCCGCGGGACCGATCCGGTATCACCGGGACGAGTTGCGGGTCCTCTTACCCGACACCGAAAGGAGCACCGCCATGTGGGACACCGCGATCAACACCTCGCTCAGCACGGGACTCGCAGGCCTCGCCACGGGCCTCACCACGGGCCAGGCCAGCGTGGCCTACCTGTCGCACGATCTCCCGTGCGTGCGTTGCGGTCACGCCCCGCACCGCTACCTCTCCTGCTCGACGACCTGCGACTGCGTGCCGCCACCGGTCCCGGGCAGCGTCACGCTCTTCGCCTGATCGAGGTCCGCACGGCCCGGCCACCCCCGTCAGTCGCTTCGGGTCACGCCCGCAGGGGTAGGTTGCCCAGCGTGACCACCTACCTGATCCTGGGCGTCGTCGGTCTCGTCATCCTCGCGGTCTCGCTGCTGGTGGGTGACGTCTTCGACGGCCTCCTCGACGGAGCCCTCGACGGGCTGGGCGGCGACTGGTTCTCCACCGAGGTGGTCGGCGGCTTCGTCTCCGCCCTCGGTTTCGGCGGTGCGATCGCCGTCGCCGCCGGTGCGCCCGGCCCGGTGGCGGTCGCCGTCGGCCTCGTCATCGGTATGTCGTTCGCCTGGCTGGCCGCGAAGTTCACCCGGCTGGTGCGCGGCGCCGGCACCGACGGAGCCCCGGCCGCGGGCGACGTGGTCGGCCACGAAGCCATCGTGCTCTCCGACATCCCCCACGCGGGCTTCGGCACCATCCGCGTCCACGTCGGCGGCCACACCCTGCAGTACAACGCCAGCGCCGACCTCGAGCTCGACGCCGGTGCCCGGGTGCACGTCACGAGCGTCCTCTCCCCCACGGCCGTCACCGTCGCGCCGATGTGGAGCGAGCCCCGACCTGACCCCGGCTGACCCCGGCTGACCCTGACTAACCCTGGCTGACCCCGGCTGACCCCACCCCCGCACCACTCACCGACGGCGTACCGCCGTTCTCCTCAGAAAGAACCGCGCATGCCATCAGCACTCATCCCCGTCATCGGCCTGATCGTCCTGGTCCTGCTGCTCGTGCTGCTGGTGACCAGTCGCTACAAGGTCGCCGGCCCCAACACGGCCTTCATCGTCACCGGCCGCAAGGGCAAGGCAGTGCTCAACCCGGAGACGGGTCAGCTCAGCACCGACCTGTCAGGCCAGAAGGTCGTGCTCGGCGGCGGGGTCTTCGTGATCCCGTTCGTGCAGCGCCTCTCCAACCTCGACCTCTCCTCGCGCCGGATCTCGGTGCAGATCCGCGGCGCGGTCTCGGGCCAGGGCATCAAGCTCAACGTCGAGGGCGTCGCGATCGTCAAGGTCGGCGGCAACGCCGACCAGATCCGACTGGCCGCCCAACGCTTCCTCTCCCAGCAGCAGGACGTCGAGCCCTTCACCCAGGAGGTCCTCGCCGGTGCGCTGCGTTCCATCGTCGGCGGGCTGACCGTCGAGCAGATCATCCGGGACCGGGCCGCCTTCGCCCAGCGGGTGGCTGACGAGTCGGAGAACTCACTGACCGGGCAGGGCCTGATCCTCGACACGTTCCAGATCCAGGACGTCACCGACGACGGCTCCTACCTCGCCGACCTCGGCCGGCCCGAGGCCGCACGGGTCAGCCAGACCGCCAAGATCGCCGAGGCCAACGCGCGCCAGGCCGCCGAGCAGGCCCAGATCGCGGCCGAGCAGGAGATCGCCATCTCCCAGCGGACGCTGGCCCTGAAGCAGGCCGAGATCAAGTCCGAGACCGATGCTGCCTCCGCCCAGGCTGCTGCAGCCGGACCGCTCGCCCAGGCCGACCGCGACCAGGCGATCCTCACCGAGCAGGAGAAGGTCGCGGTGCGCCAGGCGGCGTTGACCGAGCGCAAGCTCGAGACCGAGATCCGCAAGCCCGCGGATGCCGAGCGCTACCGCGTGGAGCAGGACGCCGAGGGCAAGCGCTCCGCCGAGATCGCCGCGGCCGATGCCCGCAAGGCCTCCACCATCGCGGCCGCCGAGGCCAAGGCCCAGCAGGACCGGCTCTCCGGCGAGGCCGAGAAAGCCCGACGCACGGCGCTCGCCGAGGCCGAGGCGATCGAGGGCGCGAAGCGCGGCGAGGCCGAGAAGGCCCGCCGTACGGCCGAGGCCGACGCGACCCGCGCCGAGGGTGAGGCCCAGGCCGCAGCGACTCTGGCGATCGGTCGCGCCGAGGCCGAGGCGATGGACAAGCGCGCCGAGGCGTTCGCCCACTACAACGATGCCGCGGTGCTGCAGATGCTCATCGAGGTGCTCCCGCAGATCGCCCGCGAGGTGGCGGCACCGATCGCCGCGATCGACCAGCTGACGGTGGTCTCGACCGACGGCGCCGGCGCCCTGCCCAAGCAGGTCACCGACAACGTCGTCCAGACCCTCGCCATGCTCAAGACCACCACCGGGATCGACCTCGAGGGCCTGATCAAGAAGTCGGTCGCCAACGCCACCGGCGGCTCGGACACCGAGCAGCCCCCGGCCGTCACCGGAGGCTGAGCAGGGCGAGCCCCTGGGCGAGGCCGCGGGCGTTGCCCCACCAGCCGTACGCCGACCGTCCCCGACGTGGGTGCCCACGTCACCGGGCTTCGTCGACGCTCGCCGGCGCTCGCTGCTCAGCCTCCAGCGTCACCCCGGAGGCTGAGCAGGGCGAGGAACGAGCCCGTCGACGAAGCCCCGCGACTCGTACGCCGACCGTCCCCGACGCCGGCGCCCACGTCACCGGGCTTCGTCGACGCTCGCCGGCGCTCGCTGCTCAGCCTCCAGCGTCACCCCGGAGGCTGAGCAGGGCGAGGAACGAGCCCGTCGACGAAGCCCCGCGACTCGTACGCCGACCGTCCCCGACGTGGGCGCCCACGTCACCGGGCTTCGTCGACGCTCGCTGGCGCTCGCTGCTCAGCCTCCGGTCAGGAGACGGTGGTGAGGAGCTGCGTCGCGCGGGTGAGGACGACGTACAACGTCGCGCGCCCGGTCTGCGACTCCTCCTCGATCTCCTGGGGACGGACGACGACGATCGCGTCGAACTCCAGCCCCTTGGTGTCCAGACCGTTGAGCACGACGACCCGGTCGACGCCCGACGGTGCGACCGAGGAGTCGATGGCCGCCTTCGCTCCGGGGGCGTCGTCGGCACGCTCGGGCCACGACGCCAGCCACTCGTTGACCTCTGAGCGCCGGGCGACCGGCACCACGATGCCGACGGTGCCGCCGACCTCGCCGGCCACCTCGTCGACAGCAGCTCGCGTCGCGGCCTCGAGGTCGGAGACCGGACCGATGACCTTCGGCTCGATGCCGGTCGAGCGCACGGCCGTGGGCAGGTCGGCGTCGAGCCCGACCCGGGCGGCGTACGCCGCAGCGAAGGCGTAGATCTCGGAGGAGTTGCGGTAGTTGGTCGAGAGGTGGAACTCGTGGAGCGCCTTGCCGGCCAGCGCCTCGGCGCGCGCCGCAGCAGATTCTGTCGGCTCCGGCCACGACGACTGCGCGGGGTCACCGACGATGGTCCACGACGCGGTGCGACCGCGCCGTCCGACCATGCGCCACTGCATGGGGGTGAGGTCCTGGGCCTCGTCGATGAGCACGTGGGCGAAGCCGTCGTCCTCGATCGAGTGGGTCGGGGGCGTCCAGGCCCGACCGGTGGGGGCGTACTCACGCTCGGAGGCAGTCATCAGCTCCTGCATGTCGACGCCGCCCTGGATCGCCGAGATCGGGTCGTCGCGCTCGTCGTCGCTGCGGGTCGGCACGTCGCCGAGGGCGTAGCGGAGCTCGTCGATGAGCGGGATGTCCTCGATCGTGAGCCGGGACGGGTCGCTCCAGGAGCCGAGGAGCAGCTCCTGCTCGTCGGGGGTGATCACGCCATCGCTGATGCGCCGCAGCACCTCGGGGTCGCGCAGCCACCCGAGGACGTCGGGTGCGCTGAGGGGCGGCCACCACGCGATGACGAAGTCGAGGAAGTCGTCGTTGCCGAGCAGGTCGTCGTTGAAGTGCTCCCGGCCGCGCTCCCGGCCGCGCTCGCTGCGGACCTGACGCCACATCGCATCCAGCAGGGTCGGCGTGACCCGGGGCATCTGTCGGTTGCGGCGGCCCTGGGACATCAGCTGGCGGCGGATCTTGCCGAGCGTGCCGCGGTCGAGGTTGATGCGGGTGTCGTACCAGAACAGCGAGAACTCAGCCGGGCTGCCGGGCGCCTGCTGGCGGGCCGCTCGGCGCATCAGCTCGGCCATCCGGGCCGAGCCCTTCACGTCGGCCACGGCCGAGGTGTCGTGGCGGGTCGCGCGCATCCCGTCGACGACCTCGCCGAGCGAGCGCAGCGCGATCGCGGTCTCGCCCAGGCTCGGCAGCACGCGCTCGATGTAGCGCATGAAGACGCCGCTGGGGCCGACGACCATGACGCCGCCGGTCTCGTAGCGGCGACGCTCGGTGTAGAGCAGGTAGGCCGCGCGGTGCAGCGCGACGACGGTCTTGCCGACCCCGGGGCCACCGGAGATCGTCACGACGCCGCGGCCCGGGGCGCGGATCGCCTGGTCCTGCTCGGCCTGGATCGTGGCCACGATCGAGTGCATGGTGCGGTCGCGGGCTCGCGTCAGCTGGGCCATCAGGGCGCCCTCGCCCATGATCGGCAGGTCGTCGGTGTTGCCCTCGGCGTCGAGGAGCTCGTCCTCCACGCCCAGGACCGTCGTCCCGAGCGAGCGCAGCACCCGGCGGCGTACGACGTCCTGCGGGGTCGCGGCCGTGGCCTGGTAGAACACCGCGGCGGCCGGGGCGCGCCAGTCGATCAGCAGCGAGTCGCGGTTCTCGTCGCGCAGGCCGATCCGGCCCACGTAGCGGGGATCGTTGTCGACCTCGGGCCTCAGGTCGAGGCGCCCGAAGACGAGGCCCTCGTGGGCGGCATCGAGCTGCGCGATGCGCTTGGCGGCTTGGAAGACCATCGCGTCGCGTTCGACGAGGCCGCCCTCGTGCCCCAACCGACCCCGTTCGTGCCCCTCGCGCGCCAGCTCCTGCGCCGCCTTGCCGGCGTCGGCGAGCTGCCGGTGGACCCGGTCGACGAACGCCTGCTCGCGAGCAATCTCCTGCTCGACCAGCTCTTCACTCACGCTTGGTGCTCCCCCGGGGGTCGTGCTCGATGTCGTGCTGCCAGAAGTGGCAGTCGTCCACTCTACAAAGCCCGGCGCCGCCGACCTCCGAGGGTGACCCGCAGCCGGGACGCACGCCGGCCCGCCGACCGGCTACTTCGCCTTCGACAAGAACGCTGCCATCGCCTGCTTGGCCTCGTCCGACCCGAACAGCCGGGCCGACAGTGCGGCGAGGTCGTCGCGCTGGGCGTCGATCCGGGCCACCAGGTCGCGCGCCAGGAGCGCCTTGGTCTCGCGCAGTCCCTGGGCGGCGCCGGTCGCCAGCGAGGCGGTCACCTCGGCGATCCGGGTGTCGAGGGCGTCGGCTGGCACGGCCGCGGTCGCCAGTCCGATGCGGGCGGCCTCGGCGCCGCCGAAGGTCTCCCCCGTCAGGAAGGTGTAGGCCGCGTCGCGCGACGACAGCCGGGGCAGCACCGTCAGCGAGATCACGGCGGGGGTGAGGCCGAGCTTGACCTCGGTGAGCGCGAACGACGCCTCCTCGGCGCAGATCACGATGTCGCAGGCCGCGACCAGACCGATGCCGCCGGCGCGGACCGGTCCGGCAACCCTGGCCACGACCGGCTTCGACGCGGTGACGATGGCCCGCATCAGGTCGACGATCGCCTGGGTCCCCTGGGTCATCGACCCACCGGAAGCCTCGGAGAGGTCGGCCCCCGAGCAGAAGACCCGACCCTCCGACTGCAGGACGACCACCCGCACCTCGTCATCGGCCTCCACCGTCGCCAGGTGCGCGCCGAGCTCGGTCACCAGCCGGCGCGACAGGGCGTTGCGGTTGTGGGGGGAATCGAGCGTGATGGTCGCGAGGTGACCGTCGACGGCGAGGTGGACGAGCTCGTCGGGAGCACCCGGGTCGTTCGTCAGGGCGCTGGCAGAAGGAGGCGTCTGTGACATGGGCCCCATCCTGCCCGACCCATCCGACACGGTCACCGCAGCGAACCAACCACATGAAGTCCCGTCGTCTCTACGCCCTGTTCGGCCTCCTTGCCACCGTTTTCGGTATGGCGGTGGGTCACCTGGTGGCCTCCGTGATGAAGCCGGACTCCTCCCCCGTGCTCGCCGTCGGCTCCGCCGTCATCGACAACACACCGGCAAGCGTCAAGGAGTGGGCGATCAAGGCCTTCGAGTCCGACGGCTTCAGCATCGGGCCCATCGACTTCGCCGCGCGCAACTACGACAAGATCATCCTGGTCGGCTCCGTGCTGATCGGCGTCCTCGTCCTCGCAGCCGTGGCCGGCATCCTGACCCGCCGCAGCTTCCGGATCGGCGGCGGCATGCTGCTCGCCCTCGTCGCCGTCGCCGCCCTCGCCGCGGTGACCCGCTCCGGCGCCTCGTTCGTCGACGTCGTCCCGAGCCTCTTCACCGCCGCCGCCGGCATCGCGGCCCTGTGGATCCTGCACCGCAAGGCCCTCGGCCAGCCGCTCGACCCCCGCGCCGCGGCTGCCACCGGCGGGGCGCGCAAGAAGGTCGTCTCGTCAGGCAAGCCCGCCACCCACCCCGCCGACGTGTCCAGCGACCCCGCCGCCACCACGACCACTGACGGCCCCGCGCCGACCCGACGTACCGTGCTCATCACCTCCGGCCTCGTCGCCGGCGCCGCGCTCGTCTTCGGCTCGGCCGGCCGCTTCATCGGCAACCTGCGCGCTCGCGCGGAGGACATCGTGCTGCCCAGCCCGGCCGCCGGCGAGGCCGCACCGGCCTTCCCCGCGGGCCTCGAGGACAAGGTCAAGGGCATCACCCCGCTGCGCGTCAGCAACGCCGACTTCTACCGGGTCGACACCCGCCTCGACACCCCCGTCGTCTCGTCGTCCGACTGGACCCTGACCGTCGACGGTGACGTCGCCAACCGTCTCGAGATCTCCTTCGACGAGCTCCTCGAGATGCCGATGGTCGAGCGCGACATCACCCTGACCTGCGTCTCCAACAGCGTCGGCGGCAAGTACGTCGGTGGCGCGCGCTGGCTCGGGGTGCCGCTCAAGGACATCCTCGACCGGGCCGGCGTCGGCTCCTCGGCCGACCAGATCCTCCAGACCGACTTCGACGGGATGACCATCAGCACGCCGCTCGACCTCGCCACCGATGGCCGCGAGGCCCTGCTGGCCATCGGGATGAACGGCGAGCCGCTCCCCCGCGAGCACGGCTTCCCGGTGCGCATGGTGATCCCCGGCCTGTACGGCTTCATCTCCGCCACGAAGTGGCTCACCAAGCTCACCTTGACGACGTATGCCGACCAGGAGGCGTACTGGACCAAGAAGGGCTGGGGCACGATCACCCCGATCAAGCCGTCGACCCGGATCGACACCCCACGCTCGCTGTCCACCGTCCCCGGCGGAGAGCTGATCATCGGCGGCGTCGCCTGGGCCCAGAACGACGGCGGCGTCACCAAGGTCCAGGTCCAGATCGACGGTGGACCCTGGCAGGACGCCGAGATCGGCGCCGACGTCAACAATGTCTACTGGCGCCAGTGGTTCATGACGACCAAGGACCTCAAGCCTGGCTCCCACCGGGTCTCGGCCCGCTGCGTCGACGGCAACAACGAGACCCAGACCTCCGCCCGCGCCGAGCCGTACCCCGAGGGCGCCAGCGGGATCCACACGGTCCTCTTCACCGTGGGGTAGTCCCCCGGACCCCGCAACCTCCATCCCGGAGGGAGCAACCGCAGCGGGCCCGCTCACGCCGATACGGCGTGGACGGGCCCGCTGTCGGCGTTTGGGGGAGAAAGAGGTGAAGGAGGAGCAGGAGGACGAGGTGGAGGAGCGAGGCGGCCCAGGCAGGCCCCGACACCCCGTGACAGCCGGCACGAGCGTGCCTTTGTGACCGCGATCACCCTAAAACTCGGGCGATTCGTCGATCCGGACCAATCCGAGTCGGCCCAGGCAGCGAATCATCACCTGTAAGTCCCACTACGGAAGGCATCACCCCATGAAGCTCAACACCGTCCGCCGCGGCACCGCCGCCGCCGCCGTTCTCGCCCTGTCCCTGACCCTCGCCGCCTGTGGCGAGGACTCGGAGACCACCAACACCGACAGCACCGGTGGCACCGACACCGAGACCTCCGCCGCTGCCGACCCGCAGGCCCAGACCTTCGGCCCCGCGTGCGACGCCGTCCCGACCGACCCCGAGGACGACGGTTCGTTCATCGGTATGGCTGACGACCCGGTCGCCACCGCCGCGAGCGCCAACCCGATCCTGCAGCAGCTCGTCGGCGCCGTCGGCGCTGTCGAGGGCCTGGGCGACACGCTCAACGGCGCCGAGGCCCTCACGGTCTTCGCTCCGTACGACCCGGCCTTCGAGGCCATCGACCCCGAGGCGCTCGGCGGCCTCGTCGAGGACGCTCAGGCCAACGGCACCGACTCGGCGCTGTTCACCGTGCTCGCCAACCACGTCGTCGGCGCGAACCTCGACCCCGACGCTGTCGTCGGCGACCAGGAGACCCTGGCCGGCACGCAGCTGACCATCTCCGGCGACGCCGAGTCGGGCATGACTGTCACCGACGGCACCGCCACGGCCGCCGTGCTGTGTGGCAACATCCCCACCGCCAACGCCACGGTCTACGTGATCGACACCGTCCTGACCGGCCCGCTGGGCTGATCGATCCTCCGGGATCTCAAGGACAACTGAGTCAGATGAGTCAGGCCAAGCGAGCACTGTCCGGCGTCCCCCGAGCGGGGACGCCGGCGGTGCCCGCCGCCGAACGGCTCGCTGACCTGCTCAACCGCTCGTCCCGAGGCGACCAGGTCGCCTTCGCCGAGCTGTACGACGCCACGAAGTCCCGGGTCTACGGGTTGGCCGTCCGAGTCGTGCGTGATCCTGCGCAAGCCGAGGAAGTCACCCAGGAGGCCTACCTCGAGGTCTGGCGCACCGCCAGTCGCTTCGATGTCAACAAGGGCAGTGCGCTCTCGTGGCTGATGACGATCTGTCATCGCAAGGCGGTCGATCGCGTACGGTCGGCCGAAGCGTCCACCCGACGCGACACGACGTACCAACAGCAGAACCACACGATCGACATCGACACCACTGCTGATTCCGCCCAGGCCTCCATGGAGGCCCAACGGGTCCGCAGCGCAATGACCAGCCTGACCGAAGTACAGCGCGAAGCTCTCGAGCTGGCGTTCTTCGGGGGCTACACACATACCGAGGTCGCAGGGATACTGAACATTCCTGTAGGGACCGCCAAAACCCGCATCCGAGATGGCCTCATCCGGTTGCGCGACAAGATGGGAGTGGGCTCATGAGCGGAGACATCCACGCTCTCTCTGGAGCCTATGCCGTCGACGCGGTCGACGACTTCGAGCGGGCACAGTTCGAGCGACACCTCGCCGGGTGCGAGGACTGCCGGTTGGAGGTTGCGTCTCTGCGTGAGGGCACTGCCCTCCTCGCCGAGCTCGTCGCCCAGCCGGCACCCGACGCCCTGCGCGCCAACATCTTGTCGAACATCGAGATGGTGCGCCCACTGCCGCCCTTGGTGGCCGGTGTGCAGGCGCGAGCCCGAGCCAACCGACGTCGCCTGCCGACCATGCTCGCGGCTGCTGCCGCGCTGGTCGTGATCGGTGGTGTCGGCACCACCGTGTGGCACCCCTGGGAGAAGCCGTCGACCGACATCTCCGCCTCGCAGCTGGAGAAGGCCCCTGACGTACAGGTCCTGACCGAGGAGCTGGCCGGCGGTGGCGTGATCACCTTGACCCGCTCGCAGTCCCTCAACTCCGCCTACGTGGCGATGAAGGGCATGCCCCGACTCCAGAGCAACCAGACCTACCAGCTGTGGAACATCCACGACGGGGTCCCGGTCTCGGCCGGCCTGGTCAACGGCGATGCCAGCAAGGTGATCGTCGAGGGTGACCCGGGCACTGCCCAGGCGTTCGCCATCACGATCGAGCCCAAGGGCGGGGTCGAGCAGCCCAGCACCGACTTCATCGTCGCCAGCTTCGACCTGACCAAGGCGTGATCTCTGCGATGACACGACGACCCCAGCGGGTCGCCGTGGTGGGTTCCGGCGTGGCCGGACTCACCGCGGCGTACATCGCCTCACGCACCGCCGACGTCACCCTCTTCGAGGCCGATGACCGTCTCGGCGGACACGCCGACACCCACCAGGTGCCCGAGCTCCAGCCCGACGGCAGCACCAAGATGCTCGGCATCGACACCGGTTTCATCGTGCACAACCCGCGCACCTACCCGACCCTGCTGCGGCTCTTCGCCGAGCTCGGTGTCGCGACGCAGGCCTCGGAGATGTCGATGTCGATCATCGACGACGACTCCGACCTCGAGTGGGCCGGCGCCCTGGGGCGCGAGGGTCTCTTCCCCACCTCAGCCAACCTGCGCAAGCCTCGCTACCTCAAGATGCTCGTCGAGATCCCGCGCTTCCACCGCCAGGCCAAGGCGCTGCTCGCCGAGGAGTCCGACCAGCGCACGCTGCGCGAGTTCCTCGACGCCGGCCACTTCAGCGCCTACTTCGTGCGCCACTTCATGGAGCCCGTCGTGGCCTGCGTGTGGTCCTGCGAGCCCGAGGTCGCTCTCGACTACCCGGCGCGCTACCTCTTCACCTTCCTCTCCCACCACGGCATGCTCGGCATCTTCGGCTCGCCGCAGTGGCGCACCGTCACCGGCGGCTCGCACTCCTACGTCTCCAAGATCGGCGCCGCGCTCAGCGACGTCCGTCTCGGCACCAAGGTCACCTCGGTCCTCGAGACCACCGGTGCCGATGGTGAGGGGGTCGTCGAGATCACCGACGGCAGCGGCGCGGTCACGACGTACGACGCCGTGGTCATCGCCACCCACCCCGGCCAGGCGCTGTCGCTGCTCGCCGAGCCGACCGCTCTCCAGCGCGAGCTGCTCACCGCGATGCCCTACTCCCCCAACACCGCGTTGCTCCACACCGACACCAGCCTGCTCCCTGCCGCCGAGAAGGCCTGGGCATCGTGGAACTTCCGGCGCCCCGGTGTCGACGTCCCCCGTCCGCTCGATGACGGCGTGATGGTCACCTACGACCTCACCCGGCTCCAGCGCCTCGACACCGACACCCACTACCTCGTGACCCTCGGCGGCGACGACCTCGTCGACCCGAGCACGATCATCGAGCGGATGCAGTACGAGCACCCGCTCTACAACCCGGTCTCGGTTGCTGCCCAGCAGCGCCTCGGGGAGATCAACACCGACCGCATCGTGTTTGCCGGCGCCTATCACGGCTGGGGCTTCCACGAGGACGGCGCACGCTCGGGTCGCGCCGCGGTGACCCACCTCGGACTGGAGTGGCCGCTGTCGGTGGCCCCCGGCCGCGACGCCGCACCCGCTGTCCAGCCGGGCGTCTTCGACACGACCATCAGCCACACCCGGCGCGCGCCCTTCAAGCGGCGCTTCACCAACCGGTCGCACACCTGGCTGGTCGACCTCGACGACCTCCCCGACCACGGTTTCCTGGGTCGCTTCGAGGCCCGTGACCACTTCGGAGACGCCGAGGAGTCGATCCGCGACAACGTGCTCGCCTTCCTGCGAGCCCGCGACGTCGAGATCGGCACCGGTCGGATCCTGATGGCCACCAACGCCCGGGCGTTCGGCTACTGCTTCAACCCGATCAGCGTGTTCTGGTGCTGGGACGAAGCGGGCGCCCTGGCCGCCACCGTCGTCGAGGTCCACAACACCTATGGCGACCGGCACGCCTACCTCGTCCACCCCGACGAGAAGGGACGCGCCACGACGCCCAAGGCGATGTACGTCTCGCCCTTCCACGGCACCGACGGCACCTACGACCTCACGGTCCCGGTGCCCGACGACAAGCTCACGATCGTCGTCGAGCTCACCACCGACGACGAGGTGCGGTTCAGCGCCTCGTTGCTCGGGACCCGGAGCAACACCTCCGCCCTGCGCGCCGCCCCGACGGCGCTGCGCGGCTCCTTGTTCATCCGAGCCCACGGCATCTGGCTGTGGCTACGTCGGCTGCCGGTGCACAAACGCCCGGTGCACACCCAGGCCGAGGTACAGCACGCCGACCCAGCAAAGGAAATTCGATGACCGTCGCTCCCGAACGCATCAGCGCCAACCACTGGCCCGGTCTCGACACCGTGCCGTCCGGGCCGCGCGTCGCCTTCTCGGCCGCAATCGCGCGCAAGCTCTTCAAGACCGCGGTCAACCGCCTCGACGTCTCCGTCGTGGTCATCGGCGAGGGCACCTACGGCAAGGGCGGCCCCGTGGCCGTCGTGCACCGCCCCGACGAGTTCTTCGCCCGCCTCGGTCGCCACCAGCTGATCGGCTTCGGCGAGGCCTACCAGACCGGGGCCTGGGACGCCGAGGATCTGGGGGGCTTCCTCGAGGTGCTCGCCTCCGAGATCCAGGACCTGGTGCCGAAGAGCTTGCAGTCGTTGCGCTCCGTGGTGGTCAAGCGCCCCCCGCGCACGCAGAAGAGCTCCAAGAAGTACTCCCAGGACAACATCTCGCACCACTACGACCTGTCCAACGACCTGTTCCAGCAGTTCCTGGACCCGACGTTGACCTACTCCAGCGCACTCTTCGAGGGCGACCCGATGCTGGCCGGCCAGGCCGACCTCGAAGCCGCCCAGGGTCGCAAGATCGAGCGCCTCCTCGACCAGGCCGGCGTCGTCGCCGGCAGTCGCGTCCTCGAGATCGGCTCCGGCTGGGGCGAGCTGTGCATCCGTGCCGCCCGCCGCGGCGCCACGATCACGTCGGTCACCCTGTCCACCGAGCAGAAGGCCTTGGGGGACGAGCGCGTGGCCGCTGCCGCCCGGGAGTTCGGCTTCGACGCCGGACAGGTCTCGATCCAGCTGTGCGACTACCGCGACGTCGCCGGTCAGTTCGACGCGATCGTCTCCGTCGAGATGATCGAGGCCGTCGGCTGGCAGTACTGGCGCACCTACTTCGAGAAGATCGACCAGGTGCTCGCACCCGGCGGCAAGGTCGCCATCCAGGCGATCACCATGCCGCACGACCGGATGCTTGCCACCCGCAACACCTACACCTGGATCAACAAGTACATCTTCCCCGGTGGCTTCCTGCCCTCGGTGCAGGTCGTCGACCAGATCACCCGCGAGCACACCTCGTTGCGGATGGCGGTGCCGTTCTCGATGGGCGACCAGTACGCCCGCACGCTGACGCTGTGGGACGAGGCCTTCCTCGCCTCGTCGGCGCGGGTCCTCGAGCTCGGCTTCGACGACATCTTCCTGCGCATGTGGCACTTCTATCTCGAGTACTCCCGCGCGGGCTTCGCCTCCGGCTACATCGACGTCAACCAGCTCACGTTCTCGCGCGAGGACGACTGACATGACTCAGACCGACTCGACCCAGCTCTCGGCCGTCCCGACCAGTGCCGGCATCGCCCAGCGCCTGGCCGAGGCGTTGTCACCGTTCATCGGTGGCGGCGCGCTGCCCGTGCGGCTGCGTGCCTGGGACGGCTCGGAGACCGGTTCGCCCGACGGACCGCTCGTGGTGCTCAACTCCGTCGATGCCGTACGACGCCTCCTCTGGCACCCGGGCGAGCTCGGGGCCGCACAGGCCTACGTCACCGGCGAGCTCGACGTGCCCGAGGTCGACGGCTGGGACCTCGACTCCGCGCTCACCTACGCGTTCGCCGTGGCAAGGGAGCGAGGCCTCACCGGCACCCGTCCCACGCCGGGGGCGATGGTCAAGGCCGTGCGCACCGCGCTCGACCTCGGCGCCCTCAGCCGCCCTCCGGCAGCGCCGGCCTCGCAGGCCCGGATCAGGGGACGACTGCACAGCCCGCTGCGTGACCGTCGTTCGATCGCGCACCACTACGACCTGTCCAACGAGTTCTACTCGTTGATCCTCGAGCCCAACATGGCCTACTCCAGCGGCTACCACACCACGCCGGACCAGCCTCTCGAGCAGGCGCAGGACGCCAAGCTCTCCCTCGTCTGCACCAAGCTCGGTCTCGAGCCGGGCAAGACCCTGCTCGACATCGGCTGCGGCTGGGGCTCGATGTCCCTGCACGCTGCGGAGCACTTCGGCGCCAAGGTCGTCGGCGTCACCATCGCGGCCGAGCAGAAGAAGTTCATCGACGCCCGCATCAAGGAGCGCGGCCTGGAGGGTCAGGTCGAGATCAGACTGCAGGACTACCGCGAGGTGCCCGAGCGCGGCACGTTCGACGCAGTGTCCTCGATCGAGATGGGCGAGCACGTCGGGCAGAAGAACTACCCGACGTACGCCGAGGTGCTGCACCGTTCGGTCAAGCCCGGCGGCCGCGTGCTCATCCAGCAGATGTCGCGCGCCGGCAAGTGGCCCGGTGGCGGACCCTTCATCGAGTCGTTCATCGCCCCCGACATGTACATGCGCCCCATCGGCGAGACGGTCGGCTTCCTCGAGCGCTCCGGCCTCGAGGTGCGCGACGTCCACGGCCTGCGCGAGCACTACGTGCACACTGTCGCCGGGTGGCTGGAGCGTTTCGAGGCCAACATCGACCGCCTCACCGAGCTCGTCGGCGAGGAGGTCGTGCGCGTGTGGCGGCTCTATCTCGTCGGCGGTGCCATGGCCTTCCGTGACGGACGGATGGGCGTCGACCAGATCCTGATGGTGCGCCCCGGCGGCCGGCACACGCTGCCCTTGATCCGCTCCTGGTAGGCCCCTGCTGCGGCCGGAGCACTACTTGCCGATGAAGAGCCCATCGATCTCGACGGGCTTGCCCTGGCTCATCACCTTGATCTTGATGGTGCCCTTGCGGAGCGCGGAAGTGTTGCTGATCGGCACGACGACCCGGGTCGATCGCTTGCCCTTCAGGGACACCACCGCGAGGCGCTTCTTCCCCTGGAACACGGCGACCTTGCCCGCCTTGGGCGACCTGCGCACCAACAAGGCGATGCTGCGTGCCTTGGCTCCTCGGGCCACGAGGACCCGACCCCGGGTCGACGTGCTGGTCAGGGTCTTGGCGTAGTTGCCCTTCGCCTTGCTCTGCTTCCACCCCTTGCCGACCAGTGCACGGTCGTCGAGCGGGGTCGTGACGCATCGCTGGGACCAGCCGCCGGTGGTGCCGAGGTCGTCGGTCGCCCGCACTCTGGCGCAGTAGGTGTAGCCGCCGAGGGCCTTCAACCGGGCTGAGTCCTGTGGCGCGTCCGCTCCGCTGATCGGCTGCCAGGCGCGGGGTTTGGGCAGCTTCTTGTTCCACGCCGTCTTGCGGTAGTCCGCCCGCGTGGACGCGACCTCGGTCCAGGTGCTGGCCGCCGCCCAAGCGAGGCGCGGGGCCGACGACTTCGTGAACGCTGAGCTCGGCGCGGTGAAGGCTGCGGTCGGCGCCTCGACGTGGGGACCGGACACCAGCACCTCGTCGTCCGGGTTGGTCATCGCCACGGAGATCGCGCCACGGCCGTCGACAGCGACGACGGGCGGTCGGTCAGAGCTCGCAGCGACCAGGCTGGGGCCTCCCCATCCTCGGCCGGCTCGGTAGCGCGCCACTCGAGTTCCCTGCGCGTCGGACCAGGCAGCGTTGATGTTGCCCCGGCGGTCGACGGCGAATCCTGCAAGATCGTTGGCGCCGACACCGGTGGCCAGCTCGGCGGTTTCCGTCCAGTCCTCGCCGGGACTCCGGATGCTCGTCGCCAACGCGAACGAGGCGGGCACGTCGGTGGGGGTCAGCCACGCCGCCACCAGCTCCTCACCGGACACCGCCAAGCGAGGGTGGGAGAAGTCGTTCCCCGTGACGGGACCGACCTGGATCGTGCTGGCCGGCCCCCAGGCGCCTCCGGCGGTGGCGGACGCCAGCCGCAGCTCGGCAGGCTCGGCGTAGAGCACCCACAGGGCATGCACCACCTGGTCGTCGCCCACCGCCACCTGGACGTCGTACGACTGACCTGCGGCGCTGGAGACGGCCTGTGGGTTGGTCCAACCGCCGGTGCCGCTCCGGCTCGTCGCGTTGATGACACTCTCACTGCCAGGCCCGGGATAGGTCTCGAAGGCGACCACGGCGCTGGCGTCGTCAGCCATCGCCACGGCCATGAACCCGGAGCCGACGCCCGTCTCGGAGACCCGCTCGGGCGCGGCCCAACCATCGGCGGATGACCAGTCCGCGACGTAGACCTCGCCGCCGCTCTCGACCTCGAACCACGAGGCCAGCGCTCGGTTCCCGGCCACGGCCAGGTCCATCCGACGCAGGTCCTCGGCGGCTCCCGACACCTGGGTGACACCACTCCAGACCCCTTCGGGGCTGCGCGAACGACTGAAGATCGACGACTTCCCGGTCTCGTCCGGATCTGCTTGCCACAGGACGAGCACCGTGCCGTCATCCAGGGCTCCGAGTCGCACCGAACCCCCGTTCACCCTGCTGCCGGGCTCCGAGCGGCTCACCCCTGCCTGCCACGAGTCACCGGCCGGGCGCTCGGCAACCATCAGTCCCCCAGCGACTCGGGTCCAGGCCGCCACGAGAACGCGGTCCGTGCCCACGACCTCGAACTCCGCCAGGTTGCCGTCGCCCACGACCTCCGGCGCAGGAAAGCTCGGCGAGGCCTCCGGCGCCTCCGCGACGGCGGCCTCGCCCGGGAGCGCGGCCAGTGCGGTGAGCCCCAGAGCCCACGCAGCGAGCAGACCGCCCAGTGTCGTACGGCGGCGTGTCGTACGGCGGTGGGTCGACGTCGTCATCTCGGCACCTTAGTGCGGATGGTCCGCTGTGGCGCCCGGGCAAGGGTCAAACTTTCGGGTCGCCTGGCCCTGCGACACTGAGCGGATGGACACCCTCCCCGCGATCGTTGTCGTGCTGATCTCCTCATTGGCCGCTGTCGCTCTCTCCATGGGCGCCGCCGCGGTGCGGGCCAAGCAGCTCAACAAGGTCGCGGTCGTCGACATCGCCTGGGGCCTCGGCTTCGTCGCGATCGCCCTGGTCGCGGCCCTGGTCGGCTTCGGTGCCGAGGAGGCCGACGCGAGACGTTGGCTGGTCCTCGTGCTGGTCGCCGTGTGGGGCGGCCGGCTCGGCTGGCACGTCCGCTCCCGCGCGATCGGTGATCATCAGGGCAAGGAGGACCCGCGCTACGCCGAGATGCTCGGCGGCTCACTCTCCGAGGTCGGGATGGGGGTCGCCGTACGCCGCGTCTTCGCCGTGCAGGGCGGCGTGCAGTGGTTCGTCGGCCTGCCCGTGGCGATCGGTGCCGTGCTGGCGACCGAGTACGTCTGGTTGGTCGTGGTCGGCGTCGTCGTGTGGGCGGTCGGTTTCGCCTTCGAGACGATCGGCGACCGTCAGCTGGCGGCCTACAAGGCCACACCGAAGGACCAGCGACCGCAGGTGATGGAGACCGGGCTGTGGGCCTGGACCCGGCACCCCAACTACTTCGGCGATGCGTGCATGTGGTGGGGCCTCTGGCTCACCGCCGGCCTCGCCTCCGGCTGGGTCGCAGGGCTGGCGACGATCGCGTGTCCGGCAGCGATGACGTTCTTCATCCGCAACGTCACCGGCGCCAAGCTGCTCGAGAAGACGATGATGGAGCGCCCCGGCTTCCCGGAGTACGCCGAGCGGGTCCCGCTGTTCTTCCCGCGTCCGCCGTCGAAGGGCTGAGCCTTCAGGCGTCCTCGGGCGTCGGGTTCGGCGTCGCGTTCGGCGTCTTGGGCTTCCGATAGCGCTGCCGCTCCTCCTCGAGCTGCCGCTCGCGTTCGCGACGGGCGAGCTCGTGCCGCTTGCGCTGCTCCTCGGCGCGAGCGCGCACGTTCTTGAGGAACTCCTCGTCAGCGGCGTCGTCGCGCGCTGCGGCCCGACCCGGGCGGTCGTACTCCGGGAAGGCTGGGGTGGGTCGACTCGATGGCACGGGCCTGCTCCCCGACGACCGCGGGCGGCCCGCGATGAGCCAGGCGAGCGACCCGATGAACGGGAGGAAGACCACGAGAAGCAACCACACGATCTTGGGCAGGTTGCGGATCCTCGAGTCGTCGGTCGTGATGACGTTGACGAGGCAGTAGACCCACAGCGCGAACGTGAGGAACCCGAGGAACAGCTGCAGCTTGATCATCGGAGAAGTGTGCGGCCGTGGCAGCCCCGGTGTCCAGCACTGTCGCGGGCGAGGACACAGGCCACCGACCCGAGTCGGCGCCTTCGCCCTCGGCCCGGTTGCGCCACCAGGCCTCGGGACAGCAGTGACGACTCTCCCCAGTGCCGTCGCGCACGACTGTAGGGGTGAGCCGTGCGGAGAGTCCAGAGCCGTGACGACCCCGGTCGGTGTGGCCTTCAACTGAAGAGATCTCTTAGGCTGTCCGGGTGAGCAACCCGAACGAGCCCGACCTCGCGGACCAGTGGGGCGACGACCTGATCCGGTTGGCATCTGCCGACAACTTCCGCGACGTCGCCGGCGACGGCTACCGCACCGCCGACGGACACCCGCTGCGCCGCGGGGTCTTCTTCCGCTCCAACGAGCTCCAGCTCACCCACGAGGACGCCGCCGCCATCGCCGCACTCGGCATCGGCGCCATCTACGACCTGCGGGAGACCAGCGAGATCGAGGCGCACCCCGACGTCGAGGTGCCGGGCACGGCCTGGCACCACGTCGAGGTCGTCGGCATCCCGCACGGCGTGAGCGCCGAGCTCACCGACCCGGACGCTGCCGAGGAAGCGATCTGCGACGTCTACCGCAGCTTCGTCGACGCCCCCGCCTCCCGCGCCTCGTTCGCGAGCCTGCTGCGGGGGCTGGCGACGTCGCAGGCTCCCCAGCTCTTTCACTGCACCGCCGGCAAGGACCGCACCGGCTGGACCTCCGCCCTGCTCCTGCGCCTGGTCGGGGTGCCCGAGGACGTCGTCATCGCCGACTACCTGCGCACCAACGACATCGGGCTGTCGACCCGGGAGAAGTACCTCGGCCTCGTCGCCGAGCATCTCGGGGCCGAGCGGGTGCCCGTCTTCGAGCGGATCATGCTGGCCGACACCGCCTACCTCGCGGCCGCCGACGACGCCGTCGCGGCGACGTACGGCGATCTGGACGGCTACCTGCGCGAAGGCCTGGGGCTGGACGACGCCCTCCTCGCTGCCCTGCGCGCCCGGCTGGTCAGTGCGTCGGGCGTCCGGGGCGTCCGGGGCGTCCGGGGCGTCCGGGGGTCCGGGGCCCGAGGGAGCTTGATCTCAGCGGTCGGCTCGACCAGCACCCGGGTCTCGGGTGCCTTGGCCCGGGGGTCGAGGGCGATCTCGTGGGTGCCGCCGTCGCGGCCGTCGAACCGGACCACGACGGTCTCGAAGCCCTTGTGCCGCTGCATCTGGGCATACATCGCGTAGGCCCGCCGGTCGGCCTCGGTGAGGTCGACGCTGTCGGTGAACGGCGTGAGCAGCGCCCGCGGCCAGAGCCGCCGGGCGAGCACCACATTGACCTGCACCCCCAGCATCGCCATCGTGGCGGCGATGTAGATGATGCCGATGAGACCGAGGACGAGCCCGAAGGTCTTGTTGAGGGTGCTCGGACCACTCAGGACATTGAGGGCGTAGAGAGTGCCGAGGTACTGCAGGCCCTGCCACAGGATCGCGACGGTGAAGGCGCCCGGGGCCGTGCGCATCCGCTGCGGGCTCGGCGCTCGGGCGAAGCGGAAGAGCGCGGTGAGCACCAGACCGACGATGATCACCGTGGCCACCTGGACGAGGAGCCGGTAGAGCTGGTCGCTGAACAGCATCCCGGTGTTGGCGCTGATCGCGGAGAAGATCGAGATCCCGAGCACCGCGATGCCGGCGAAGACCAGCAGGAGCAGGCTCTTGATCCGGAGCAGGATCGGGTTGGGCCGGCTGTTGCGCGGGATCGCCCAGGCCACCGCGAGCGAGTTCTGGATCGACACCCCGAGGCCGAGGGCGCCGTAGGTCGCGGCGAGCGAACCGACGACCACGGCGCCGGTCGAGCCCTGGAGGCCCTCGGGTCGACCGAGCTGGTCGCCGATGATCGGAAACGTGGCCAGCGCGGAGTTGAGGACCTCGTCCTGCAGCTCAGGGTTGCCCTGGAGGAAGAAGCCGAAGATCGACGACGCGAGCAGGAGCAGCGGGAAGATCGCGATGAACGCGTAGTAGGTCAGCGTCGCCGCCAGGTAGTTGCCCTGATCGTCGAAGAACTTGTAGATCACTGCCAGTGGGAAGCCGAAGATCGTGAAGCGGCGCTGCGTGCGGTCGATGCCGCTCACCACGCCCATGGGAGGAATCTAGTCCCTCCCCCTGCTGGTCTGTCAGGGGAAGTGCAGTCGGCCGGCTTCGTCGACCTCGAAGAGCTGCAGCTTGTCGTGCTCGGGGGCATCGGTGCCGAGAGCGACACTGATCTTGTTGGTGGCGTGACGCATGACGTCGAGCACCACCTCGAGGGCTTGCGCGGGCTCCAGGTGAGCCCGGACCCGCTCGAGATCAGCGGGCCGGAGGTCGGCCGGGGTCCAGATCATCGCGTCGGTCAGGGCGAGGGCGGCCTTTTGGGCGTCGGACAGGCTGCTGCGGCGGTAGTCGTCGATCTCGGCGAACACCGCAGCATCGGCCCCGGCGCGTACGGCGGTCAGGTCGCGGCGGTTCATGCAGACGCGGCACTGGTGGTGGCGGGCCCCGCGCAGACGCACCAGCTCGGTGGTGACCGGGTCGACCCGGTCGAGCAGGGCCACCTCGTGGATGAACTCGTCGACGACCTTCCGGGCGTGCGCCGAGCGCACCAGCGCCGTGTCGAACCACACCTCCGGCCCGAACAAGGTGTCGAGCATCGCGCGGACCCGAGGCACGAAGTCAGCGACGTAGACCGCGAGCGTCGCGTCGAAGGCGTCGCTGCCCATGGCCGTCAGCCACGCCGAGCGACCCTTGTCGGTGATCTCGGTGACGTCAGCGGCGAACTGCTCGGCGAAGGACATCACCGCCGTGTTCGGGACCTCGAGGCGGCGGCGAGGTCCGGTCGGTGGCCGGCGCAGCGGAGTCAGGCCGAGGCCCTCCGCGGCGACCATCCGGATGGTGGCGAGATCGACCTCGCTCACCGCTGCCGGCCACAGCGCCACCAGCCCGCCCAGGGCCGCGCCAACTGTCGGGGCGTGCTCCTGGAGGGCAGCAGCGCCACCGATCGACCACGCAGAGGACATGCGTCACAGACTAGGGGGACCGCACGGAGGCTGAGCAGCGAGCGCCAGCGAGCGTCGACGAAGCCCGGTGAGGTCCCCACCCACAGTGGGGAACGGTCGGCAAACCAGCTGCGGGGGCTTCGTCGACGGGCTCGCCCAGGGGCTCGCCCTGCTCAGCCTCCGAACCGGAGAGCGCACTCAGTACGACTTGGGCAACCCCAGGGAGTGCATCGAGACGAAGTTGAGGATCATCTCGCGGCTGACCGGGGCGATCCGACCGACGCGGGTCGCGACGAGCAGCCCGGCCATGCCGTACTCCTGGCTCGCGCCGTTGCCACCGTGGGTCTGCACCGCGCGGTCGACGACATCGCAGGCGGCCTCGGCGGCGGCGTACTTGGCCATGTTGGCGGCCTCGCCGGCCGCCATCTCGTCGCCGGAGTCGAGGAGCGCGGCGGCCTTCTGGTTCATCAACCGCGCCAGCTCGATCTCGATGTGGCTCTGCGCGAGCGGGTGCGCGATCGCCTGGTGGGCGCCGATCGGCACCTTGAAGACGACGCGTTCCTTGGCGTACTGGGTCGCCTTCTCCAGGGCGAAGCGCGCCAGGCCGAGCGAGAACGCCGCGGCCATGATCCGCTCGGGGTTGAGGCCGGCGAAGAGCTGCACCAGACCGCCGTCCTCGTCGCCGACCAGTGCGTCGGCAGGGAGCCGGATGTCGTCCATGAACACCTGGAACTGGTTCTCCGGGGAGACGATCTCCATCGGGATCGCGTGGGCCTCGAAGCCTTCGGCATCGGTCGGCACCACGAAGAGGCAGGGCTTGAGCTTGCCGGTCCTGGCGTCCTCGGTGCGGGCCACGACCAGCACGTTGTCGGACTCGTCGACGCCGGAGATCCAGATCTTTCGGCCGTTGAGGATCCACCCGTCACCGTCGCGGCGAGCCGTGGTGGTGATGTTGTGGGTGTTGGTGCCGGCATCGGGCTCGGTGATGGCGAAACACATCGTGGAGGTGCCGTCGCACAAGCCCGGCAGCCACTTCTGCTTCTGGGCCTCGGTGCCGTAGCGGGTGATGATCGTGCCGCAGATGGCGGGGCTGACGACCATGAGCAGCATCGGGCAGCCCTGAGCGGCGAGCTCCTCGCAGACCGCGGCGATGTCACCGATGCCGCCACCGCCGCCGCCGTACTCCTCGGGGATGTTGATGCCGAGGTAGCCGTTCTTGCCGAGCTCGAGCCACAGCTCGGTGGTCTTGCCACCGGAGCGCGCCTTCTCGGTGAAGTACTCGCGGCCGTACTTCGAGGCCAGCTTGGCGACCTGCTTGCGCAGCTCCTGGCGCTCCTCGGTCTCGCTGAACATGTTCGTGGTCACTGCGCTTCTCCCTCTGCTACGGACTCGACGACGGCAAGGACTTCGCCGGCAGCAACCTGCGCTCCGGGCTGGACGTTGATCTCGGTGACCGTGCCCGCGGCGGGAGCGGTCACGGTGTGCTGCATCTTCATGGCCTCCAGGACGAGGACGACGTCCCCGGCTGCCACCTCCTGGCCCGCCTCCACGCCGACCCGCACGACCGTGCCCGGCATCGGAGCGAGCAGGCTGCCGCTGGCCACGGCGTCGGCCGGGTCGACGAACCGCGGGACCACGGTGAGGCGGCGGTGGCCGCCGGGGTGGTCGACGTCGATGCTCGCACCGCTGACCGCGACGTCGTACGTCGTGCGCACGCCGTCGGTCTCGAGCGTCACGGCCGTCGGGCTCGCGGCAACGACGGTGTGGCCGTCGACGACGTAGCCGCTGCGGGTGCCCCACCAGGCGACGCTGACATCGTCGTCGAACCCCTGGAAGGCAGTCACCTGCGGCTGGCTCGGCACGTTGCGCCATGCGACAGGCAGGCGCTGCTGGACCGTGCGCGCAGTGCGGGCCCGCTCGGCGAGGGCCAGGGCAGCCGCGATCGGCGCTCCAGCGTCGCCTTCGCGGCGAGGTGCGAGCGACGCCCTGACGGTGGTTGAGGTGCGAGCGAAGCGAGCCTCGAAACTCGCGTCACCACCGAGGAACGCCGTGCTCATCTCCCCGTCGAGGAAGCTCTCGTCACGCAGGATCTCGACGAGCAGGTCGCGGTTGGTCACCAGTCCGTGGATGCGGGCACGACTCAGGACCCCGGCCAACTTGCGAGCGGCCGCTCGCGCGTCGGCGCCCAGGCGATCACCTTGGCGAGCATCGCGTCGTAGTGCGTGGAGACCAGGCTGCCGGAGACGAAGCCGGTGTCGACCCGGACGCCGTCAGGCGTCGGGATGTCGAAGGTCGTGAGCTGTCCGCTCTGCGGCTGGTAGTCGGCGGCCGGGTCCTCGGCGTAGAGGCGCACCTCGATCGCGTGACCGTGCGGGGGGTCGACCCATCCCATCGTCCAGTCGTGCTCAGCAGCAGCGATCTGCAGGGCGACGAGGTCGACGCCGTGCACCGCTTCGGTGACCGGGTGCTCGACCTGGAGCCGGGTGTTCATCTCGAGGAAGAAGAACCGCTCCGTGGCTGCGTCGTAGAGGAACTCGACGGTGCCGGCGCCCCGGTAGTCGATCGCCGCGGCGGCGTTGCGCGCAGCCTCGTGGAGCGCAACGCGCACCTCGTCGCTCAGCCCCGGTGCCGGCGCCTCCTCGACGACCTTCTGGTGACGGCGTTGCACCGAGCAGTCGCGGTCGCCAGTAGACGCTCGTGCCGACGAGCTGCACCTCTACGTGGCGTCCCTGCTCGACGTACGTCTCGACGAAGACGGTGCCGTCGCCGAACGCCGACTCGGCCTCCGCCCGGGCCTTCTCGATCTCGCCGGGCAGATCGGCCAGGGCGCGCACGATCCGCATCCCTCGGCCACCGCCGCCGGCGCTGGCCTTGACCAGCAGCGGCAGGTCGGCCTCGGTCGCGGACTCAACGGTGTGGTTGGTCAGGACCGGGACCCCGGCCGCCGCCATCAGCTTCTTGGACTCGATCTTCGAGCCCATCGAGTCGATCGACTCCGGCGCCGGCCCGATCCAGGTCAGTCCGGCATCGATCACCGCGCGGGCGAAGTCGGCGTTCTCGGAGAGGAAGCCGTAGCCGGGGTGGATCGCGTCGGCTCCGCTGCGGCGGGCGGCGTCGAGGATCAGGTCGGCTCGCAGGTAGGTGTCGGCCGGGACGTTGCCCGGCAGGTGCACCGCGTGGTCGGCCTCGGCGACGTAGGGCAGGTCCGTGTCGGCGTCGGAGTGGACGGCGACCGTC
The DNA here is from genome assembly GCA_963761285.1 of uncultured Actinomycetota bacterium. Taxonomy (GTDB): domain Bacteria; phylum Actinomycetota; class Actinomycetes; order Propionibacteriales; family Nocardioidaceae; genus Nocardioides. Next base: position 86,842 of record CAVXGJ010000009.1, read on the forward strand.
TCGATGCCGAGGTCGCGGCAGGTGCGGAAGACCCTGCTGGCGATCTCGGCCCGGTTGGCGACGAGGAGCTTCTTGATCATGAATCCAGTCCTTCAGCACTGTCGGTGGTCATTGCCGTCCTTGGCCTCACTGGGTTTCGACGCGCCCGTCGCGACCTCGTCCCTCGGTCGCGGGGCTTGCTCAACCTCGTCTCGCCGACGGTCCGCGCTCGTTCCTCGCGCGTCCCTGCTCGCTTGGTCACATCCTGAAGACGCCGAAGCGGTCGGTGCCGCTGAACGTCTTGTTGTCGATCACGGACAGGCAGATGCCCAGGACGGTGCGGGTGTCGCGGGGGTCGATGACCCCGTCGTCGTACAACATCCCGGAGAGGAAGTAGGGCATCGACTGCTCCTCGATCTGGGCCTCGACGACCTCCTTGATGCCCTTGAAGCCCTCGGCGTCGAAGACCTCGCCCTTCGACTCCGCCGACGTCTGGGCGACGATCTCGAGGACGCCGGCGAGCTGGGCGGGTCCCATCACCGCCGACTTCGCCGAGGGCCAGGTGAAGAGGAAGCGCGGGTCGAAGGCACGGCCGTTCATGCCGTAGTTGCCGGCGCCGTAGGAGGCCCCCATGATCACCGTCAGGTGCGGGACGGTGGAGTTGCTGATCGCGTTGATCATCATCGCGCCGTGCTTGATGATGCCGCCCTGCTCGTAGTCCTTGCCGACCATGTAGCCGGTGGTGTTGTGCAGGAAGAGCAGCGGGGTGTCGCTCTGGTTGGCGAGCTGGACGAACTGCGTCGCCTTCTGCGCCTCCTCGCTGAACAGCACCCCTGGGCGTTGGCGAGGATGCCGACGGGGCGGCCGTGGATCTTGGCCCACCCGGTGACGAGCGACGTGCCGTAGAGCGGCTTGAACTCGTCGAAGCACGGCCCCGTTGGTCTCGCTGACGCCGTCGCAGAGCAGCGCGATGACCTCGCGCGGGTCGAACGGCTCCTTGAGGTCGCTGGGGATGAGGTCGAGCAGGTCGTCAGGGTCGCCGACCGGCTCGGCGTACGGCGGCAGGTCGCGGCGGCCGGCCTTGTCGCCAGTTGAGGCGGGCGACGATCCGGCGTCCGATGCGGATGGCGTCACGCTCGTCCTCGGCGAGGTAGTCGGCCAGGCCGGAGGTACGGGCGTGCATCTCGGCGCCACCGAGCGACTCGTCGTCGGACTCCTCCCCGGTGGCCATCTTGACCAGCGGCGGTCCGCCGAGGAACACCTTGGCCTGCTCCTTGACCATGACGGTGTAGTCGCTCATGCCGGGCACGTAGGCGCCGCCGGCGGTGGAGTTGCCGAAGACCAGCGCGATCGTCGGCTCCTTGCGCGCGCTGGCGCGGGTGATGTCGCGGAAGAGCTTGCCCCCCGGGATGAAGATCTCCTTCTGCGTGGGAAGGTCGGCGCCGCCGGACTCGACCAGGGAGATGCTGGGCAGCCCGTTCTCCTCGGCGATCTGGGAGGCCCGGAAGATCTTCTTGACCGTCCACGGGTTGCTCGCGCCGCCCTTCACCGACGGGTCGTTGGCGGTGATCATGCACTCCACGCCTTCGATCACGCCGATGCCGGTCACCACCGAGGCGCCGACGGCGAAGTCGGAGCCCCAGGCCGCGAGCGGGCTGAGCTCGAGGAAGGCCGAGCCTTCATCGACGAGCAGCTCGATGCGCTCACGCGGCATCAGCTTGCCGCGCTTGTGGTGGCGCGCGACGCTGCGCTCACCGCCGCCGGCAACGGCCTTGGCGTTCTCCGCCTCGAGGGCATCGATCTTCTCGAGCATCGCCTCGCGGTGGGTGGCCGGTGTCGTTGTCATGGGTGCCTCTCGGGTGCGAGGGTCTCGACACGCTCGTCGCCGGCGCTCCTCACGGCTCGACCACCTTGTCCTGTCAGTTGGTCGAGCCGGGCGAGCGCCGGCGAGTCCGTGTCGAGACCCGGTGACGTACTCACGAGGCGTAGCCCAGCAGCTTGGCTGCGAGGTCGGCGAGCACCTCGGTGGCGCCACCGCCGATCGGCAGGATGCGGGCGTCGCGGTAGTGCCGCTCGACCTCGGTGCCGTGCAGGTAGCCGGCGCCGCCGTGCAGCTGCACCGCCTGGTCGCAGACGTACGTCGCGGTGTTGCAGGCGGTCTCCTTCGCCAGGCAGGCCTCGGCGATGACGTTCTCGCCGGCGACGTGGCGGCGGGCGACCTCGCGGGCGTACACCCGGGCGACCTCGACCTGGCGCCGCATCTCGACGAGCTTGTGGCGCACCACCTGGTTGGCGATGAGCGGCTTGCCGAAGGTGTCGCGCTCGCGGCAGTACTGCGCGGTCAGCTCGAGGGCTCGACCGGCGATGCCGTAGGCGTGGGTCGCCAGCCCGATCCGCTCGACGACGAACTGCTCGGCGATCTGGTAGAAGCCCGAGTTCTCAGCGCCGACGAGGTTGGCGACCGGGACTCGCACGTCGACGTACGACAGCTCGGCGGTGTCGGAGCAGTGCCAGCCCATCTTGCGTCAGCGCACGGTCGACGGTGAAGCCGGGCGTGCCCTTCTCGACGACGAGCAGCGAGACGCCGGCGTGACCGGGGCCGCCGGTGCGGACGGCAGTGGTGACGAAGTCGGCGCGGATGCCTGAGGTGATGAACGTCTTGGCGCCGTTGACGACGTAGTGGTCGCCGTCCCCCCTCCTGATTCGAGCCGTGCCGTGGTGCGGATCCCGGCGACGTCGGAGCCCCCGCCGGGCTCGGTGACGGCCAGCGAGCCGATCAGCTCGCCGGCCAGGGTCGGCCGGACGAAACGATCGAATCAGCCCCGCGTCACCGGAGCTGATGATGTGGGGAAGCGCGATGCCGTGGGTGAAGAGCCCGGCCATGAGGCCCGAGGAAGCCCCCGCCTCGAACATCCCTTCCTGGAGGTCGCTGGTGTCGAGCAGGTCGCCGCCCTGGCCGCCGACCTCCTCGGGGAACCCGACGCCGAGCACGCCCTGCTTGGCGGCCGCGACGTGGAGGTCGCGGGGCAGCATCAGGTCGTCCTCCCACTGCTGGAGGTGCGGCATGATCTCGCGCCGGGTGAACTCCGCGCCCAGCTCGTGGGTCGCGCTCGTCGTCGCTGCGGCTGCCATCAGAACAAGCCTTCCTGGATCTGGACCGAGCGGGAGCGGACCCACTCCCCCAGGCCCTTGGCCTGCGGGTCGAAGCGGGTGGAGGCGGCCACGCCCTCGCCGAGCAGCCCGCGGATCAGCACGTTGACACCACCGAGGTTGGGCAGCACGAAGACGTCGATGTCGAGGTCTGCGGCCTCGGGCACCAGCTCGCGCACCTTGCGCGGGGTGATCAGCTTGATCAACCAGGTGACCCGCTCGGCGTACTTCTCGTCGCTGACCGTCGCGTCGTGAGCGACCCACAGGCCGAGGTTGGCGTCGCCGCCCTTGTCGCCGGAGCGCGCGTGCACGAAGCTGCCGAGCGGCATCCGGCGGGTGATCGAGTCGGTGGGTGCGGGGTAGGGCGAGGGACGCCGGCCCGCGCCGGGATCGAGCGAGCTGAAGTCCGCCGGGTCGGGGATCACCTCGCGTGTGCCGTCGGCGTGGACGACGGTGTGAGTGACATCAGCGCGGTCGACGTAGGCCGCGCGATAGATGCCGTACGGCGTGGGCTGTCCGGGCGGGGCGGTCATCGTGAAGCCGGGGTAGGACCCGAGGGCCAGCTCGACGAGCGGCGCGGTGAACGCCTTGCCGACCGGACCCGCGTCGGCGTCCATCACCGTGCACCGCAGCAGGCTGGAGGCGCCCTCCTCGGTGTCGGCGTCGGGCATCGGGAGGGCGGTGCGGGTCCAGGTGACGTCCCGAGCGGTGAGCGAGCCCTCGACCTGCGAGCGCACCCAGTCGGCCTTGGCGTCGATGTCGAGGCCGGTGAGGACCAGCTCCATCGAGTTGCGGTAGCCACCGAGGGTGTTGAGGCAGACCTTGAGCTGCTCCGGGAGGTGCTTCGCCGCGCACGCCCGTGATGGCCACCCGGTCGGTGCCCTGCTGGGCGAGGGTGACGGAGTCGAGGTGGGTGGTGACGTCGGGGTTGAGGTAGCGCGTCGACTGGATCTCGTAGACCAGCTGGGCGGTGACGGTGTCGACGGTGACCGCGCCGCCGGTGCCGTCGTGCTTGGTGATCACGCTCGAGCCGTCGGCCGCGATCTCGGCGAGCGGGAAGCCGAGCGGCGCCCCGCCCTGCTCCTGCAGCGGCAGGGACAGGAAGCCGGAGAAGTTGCCGCCGGTGGCCTGGGTGCCGCACTCGAGGACGTGGCCGACGACCACGGCGCCGGCCAGCTCGTCGTACTGCGTCGGGCTCCAGCCGAAGTGGGCGACAGCGGGGCCGACCACGAGGGAGGCGTCGGTGACCCGGCCGGTCACGACGATGTCAGCCCCCTGGGTGAGTGCTGCGGCGATGCCGAACCCGCCGAGGTAGGCGTTGGCGGTCAGCGCGCCCCCCTCGCTGTCAGCGATGGCGTGACCGCGCAGGTCGTCGCCCTCGACGTGGGCGATCGCCGGGTCGAGCCCGAGGCCGCGGGCGACCTCGCGGAGCTTGTCGGCGAGGGCTGCGGGGTTGAGCCCGCCGGCGTTGCTGACGATCGTGATGCCGCGCTCGAGGGCGTCGCCGAGCACGTCCTCGACCTGGCGGACGAAGGTGCGCGCGTAGCCGAGGCTCGGGTCCTTCATCGTGTCCTTGCCGAGGATGAGCATGGTGAGCTCGGCGAGGTAGTCACCGGT
>CAVXGJ010000010.1:0-298011 GCA_963761285.1 uncultured Actinomycetota bacterium
AGAAAGAAGGCCTCTCGCGGGATTGCAGCAACGGGCATCGTAGCGACGTCCGGACGTGCGGAGCGAAGTGACGTGATTGTCTAGCCGGTCACGTTACTGGATCGGCACTTCCAAACCATGCAACCGGCCAGACCTCAGCCCCCTAGCGAGTGGGCATTAGGTGGTAAGTCACGCCTAGCCGCTACCAGGGAGGCACGAACGTATGGGGGCAAGCGTCGCTGCGCGGGTGGCGCTGATGTGATCATCGTCGTAGTAGTTGACAATTCCATTCGACTGTGCGAAGCACGTGTGGGCATCGCACAAAAATCCATCACGTCGATCAATCGGGACCCGGAAACGCGCTGCAACTGCCGTGTCAGCCAAGAGCGAGTCTGGCGCTGGTATAATTCGATGGTTTCGCGGGAAACGTCGCAACCGAAGAAACTGGACTGCGCGGCGGACATTGCGGGGCAGGCCGCGGCAGTTCCGGGGTTGGTGCAACAAGGTCGAAGCCGACTCCGAGTTGCTCCGCTGCAGCGAGCAAGGCGGGCAACTTGAACTGGAGGCGCGCTTTCAAGGTGTCAATTAACGGCGCGTCCAGATCCGAGGAGGTTCGATCAGCCAAGCTTATCGGATTTTGCCCGAGTGGAACTTCCCACCGAGCTGACGGACCAGCCGCGTCGCTCTGCCGGCGGTGGCAAGCCGCTGCACGTGGTCCCACGCGGCCGCATTGTGGCGGTAGCACATTGCCGATGGGTCACGTTGCGGTTGCGTCATTCCTGACGCTTCGTATGCGGGGATCGTCGGAAGATACGGGGGGCGGTTGCTGACCGTTTCCAGTCAACGACGTTGGCAGGGGCGCTGCGAGTCGCCGTTTCGAGACTGGGCAAGAAGTGCCGGGCATCTGAGTCCCCCATAATATGACCGTTAGAGTTGATCGTCATCAGTGAGTGGGCAAGGCGTTGCGGGCGAACCCATGAGCTGCGCCGGGTCTGGGGTGCATGCGAGTGGCAGGACTGGAAAGTCATCGATCTGCTCCTTCTGGGAAGCCCAGGGCAGCGCGGTCGCCGCGCCGGTCGCCGCCACCCCGCTGAGGCCCGCGAGTCCAACGCATCCCGTGAGACTGAGCGCACCTGCCCCTATTACCGCGGCCGACCATCGACGCGGTATCGGCGCACGACGGCCGGATCCTCGGGCTGGGCGCCGAAAGGGCATTTCCACGAAGAAGTAAGCAACACCGCAAGCCCCAGAGCAACGAACGCCAGCATCGCACGCACGCCAACGGCGGGAGGCCCGAGGTTGTACGTGGCTCCAAGCATCAACATTGGCCAGTGCCACAGATACCAGCCGTAGGAGATGCGACCCACGGAAACGGGTGTGCGTCGCGATAGGAGCCGGGAAGTCACTGATGTTCCCTGGCGTCCGGCCAAGATCACGAGGCTGGTTCCGACGCTGGGGATTAGTGCCCAGCCGCTGGGAACCCGACAGTTGGCAGCGGCCAAACCAAGCACCACGCAACCATGACGATGCCGACGAGTGCGACCAAATTTCGCTGACCCGAGCAATATGGATGTAGGGCGCCGAGAACAGGAAGTGCCCCAAGCCCGAATTGGTCGAGCCCGGGTTACCGGACTGAAGAACCCTGCGCTCGATACGCTGCCCCCCACCACACGGCAAAGACGAGCGAGACGACGGTGAACGCGAACGCGAGCGCCAAAGGGTAACTCTTGCGAAAGTCGCTTCTTCCGACTCAGTGATTGCTCCCGCCAGTACGACACCGAGCGGAAGTGCAACATAGAACTGCTCTTCGAGCGAGAGTGACCATGTGTGCAGCAATGCCTGTGCGCCCGCACCCGGTACGGTGAAGTAATCGACCTGCACCCGTTGCCGAAGTCAAAGTTCAAGCCGAAACCCGCAGCGGCGATCACTGACTTCGCCAAGTCCTGCCTGTCACCCAGCGGTGTCATGATGATGTTGCTTAGGATCAGAATGCCGACGAAAAGCACAACCGCAGCAGGAACGAGTCTGCGAACACGACGGGCGTCGAACGCCCACCCAGTCGATGCGGCCGGTCTCGCGGAGTTCACTGCTAAGCAGGCCCACGATGAGGTACCGGAGATGACGGAAAAGACGTCCACCCCTACGAAGCCGCCCGCGAATCCCGGCAGTCCGACGTGATAGCCGACGACCATAACGATGGCGACGGCCCGTAGACCGTGGATGTCGGGTCGGTAGGCCTCGCGGTCGCGGTCGAATGCGAGTTGTTGCACGCGTGCTCCCCATAATCGGCAGGGGCGGCGTCCCACCCACTCGGCGTAAAGGTACGTGAAACCTGGGACTTGGAAGGCCGGCATCCGCGACATGTGTTGCGAAACCGTCCTCCACGGACGCTCCTGAGGAGGTCAGTCGCGGCCGTAGATGTCGCGGGTGTAGACCTTGTGCTCGACGTCGGCGAGGACGTCGGTTCGGCGGTTGGCGATGATGACGTCGCAGCGCTGCTTGAACTCGGCGAGGTCGTTGACGACCTCGGAGTCGAGGAAGCGGTCCGCGGTGAACTCCGGCTCGTGGACGACGACCTCGACGCCCTTGGCCTTGATGCGCTCCATCACGCCCTGGATGCTGGACTCGCGGAAGTTGTCGGAGCCGGCCTTCATGATCAGCCGGTAGACGCCGACCGTCGTCGGGTTGCGGCGCAGGATGTCGTCGGCGATGAAGTCCTTGCGGGTCGTGTTGGCCTCGACGATGGCGCTGATCAGGTTCTGCGGGACGTCGCGGTAGTTGGCCTGGAGCTGGCGGGTGTCCTTGGGCAGGCAGTAGCCGCCGTAGCCGAACGACGGGTTGTTGTAGTGCGAGCCGATCCGCGGGTCGAGGCCGACGCCTTCGATGATCTGGGTGGTGTCGAGGCCGTGCATGACGGCGTAGGTGTCGAGCTCGTTGAAGTAGGCGACGCGCAGGGCCAGGTAGGTGTTGGCGAAGAGCTTGATCGCCTCGGCCTCGGTGGCGTCGGTGAAGAGCACCGGGATGTCGGCGTCGAGGGCGCCCTCCTGGAGCATCGCGGCGAAGGTGCGACCGGCCTCGGTGGTGTCGCCGACGACGATCCGGGACGGGTGGAGGTTGTCGTGCAGCGCGCGACCCTCGCGCAGGAACTCGGGGGAGAAGATGATCGTGGCGCCCGGGTGGGTCTCGCGCAGCCGCGCGGTGAAGCCGACCGGCACCGTCGACTTGATCGACGATCGCGCAGGTGGGGTTGGTGGCGAGGATCGCCTTGACCACGGACTCGACCGACGAGGTGTCGAAGTAGTTGGTGACCTCGTCGTAGTTGGTCGGGGTCGCGACGATCGCGAAGTCGGCGTCGGCGTAGGCCGCGTCGGCGTCGAGGGTCGCGGTGAGGCGGAGCTGCTTGTGGGCCAGGTAGTCCTGGAGCTCGGGGTCCTCGATGGGGGCGATCTTCTGTTGGAGGAGCGCGACGCGGGACTCGTCGAGGTCGACCGCGACGACGTCGTGGTGCTGGGCGAGGACGACGGCGTTGGAGAGTCCGACGTAGCCCATGCCGGCGACTGCGATCTTCATGGTGGGCAGGGTACGGGTCTTGGGGGCCTTGGTGGTGGCCGTGGGGTTGCCAGGTGGTTGCGGGGTCTCGAGGCTCGTCGCTGGCGCTCCTCGCACCTCGACCAGCGTTCGGGGAAAGTGGTGACAGCGGAGGCCTGGTGGGTCAAGATTCTCGCGGGCGCTCGGCGCCCGGGTCCATGGGGGACTTTTCGTAGGTCGATCGCTATTGGAGACAACGTGCTCAATCGAGAATCTGGTGCCAGCCGTCGCAGTGTGTTGAAGGGTGCGGCGTGGACCGCTCCGGTCGTGGTGCTGGCGACTGCTGCTCCGGCGTATGCGGTCAGTGGGGCTGCGGCGCTGACGACCGGTCATCGAGGAGGCCTACAACGAGGTCCGTGACTCGGTGAACGTCCTGACCGTCATCACCCAGGTGACGAATGCCAACACCGGGGCGCCTGGCTGACGACGGCGGTGATCACCGTGGCGCCGACCAGCGGGACGATCGTGGATGCGAACCCGACGGTCTTGAATGTCGGGGCGGGCTTCGTCTTCGCCAGCAAAGCGCTCGGCTGGGTCGGCGGGTACGCCTACACCTTCACCAACAGCACCTTTCACTGGTGCGCCGAATGCGACCGTCCTCGGAGTCGAAGACGTTTGCGTTCACCGTGCCGGTGACGGGGCTCTCCGCGGGTGGGGTCGGCGCGACCACCACGCCGACGAACGGGACTTCGGCGCCCGGGGTCGGGAGGGCTTGGACCTGACGTTGGGGCGCGTGGTTGCGGGGGTCTCGACGCTGCCTCGACCAGCTGAGGGGCGTGCGGTGACGGGTGCGACGTACGGCTTGCGGGGCTTCGTCGACGGCCTCGCCCAGGGGCTCGGCCTGCTCAGCCTCCGGTGGGTCTCGCGCGCTCGACCAGCTAGGAGTTGCTGAACAAGAGCCTTTGAGTGAGGTGTTCTTGGGTGGGTGCGGACGGAACGCCACCAAGGCAGTCGAGCTGCGGTCAACACACGTGGTGCGACACGGGGACGTTCCGCCCGCGCGGCCAGTTTGACGCGCTTTTGGGGTCCTCGCAAGGGCTCTTGGCCGGCACCTCGACCAGCGTTTGAAGGGCGACCTCGGCCGGCGGCTGCGGTGACGGGTCCGACGTACGGCTTGCGGGGCTTCGTCGACGGGCTCGCCCAGGGGCTCGCCCTGCTCAGCCTCCGGGGGGTCTCGACACGCTCGTCGCTGGCGCTCCTCACGGCTCGACCAGCTTTGGGGGTGACGGGTCCGACGTACGGCTTGCGGGGCTTCGTCGACGGGCTCGCCCAGGGGCTCGCCCTGCTCAGCCTCCGGGGGTCTCGACACGCTCGTCGCTGGCGCTCCTCACGGCTCGACCAGCTGGGGGGCGTGCGGTGACGGGTCCGACGTACGGCTTGCGGGGCTTCGTCGACGGGCTCGCCCAGGGGCTCGCCCTGCTCAGCCTCCGTTGGGGTTGAGGTAGGACTCGTCGTGCTCGACGCCGGTCTCGAGGCGGCGGATGTCGACGGTGACCATGTGCTCGATGAGCTGTTCGAAGCCGATGGTGGCTTCCCAGCCGAGCTGTTCGCGGGCCTTGGTGGGGTCGCCGTAGAGGTCGACGATGTCGGCGGGGCGCATCAGGGCGGGGTCCTGGTGCACGTAGGGCTCGGGGTCGTTGATGCCGACGGCGGCGAAGGCGACCTCGAGGAGGTAGGAGAGGGAGTTGGAGCCGCCGGTGGCGATGATGAAGTCGTGGGGCTCGTCGAGCTGCATCATCTGGTGCATCGAGCGCACGTAGTCGCCGGCAAAGCCCCAGTCGCGGCAGACGTCGAGGTTGCCGAGCGTCATCGACTCGCGTCGGCCCAGCGCGATCTCGGCGACCGAGCGGGAGATCTTGCGGGTCACGAAGGCGGGGCTGCGCAGGGGGCTCTCGTGGTTGTAGAGCGTCGCGGTGGCCGTGAAGAGGTCGTAGGACTCGCGGTAGTTGACCGTCAGGTGGTGGGCGAAGCTCTTGCTGGCGGCGTAGGGGCTGCGCGGGTGGTGGGGGGTGTTTTCGGTCTGCGGCTGCTGGTCGGCGATCCCGAACATCTCCGAGCTCGACGGCTGGAAGAAGCGGGGCGCGACGTGGTGGGTCTCGCGGTAGGCGATCAGGGTCTCGAGCATCCGCAGCACCGACATCGCGTTGGTCTCGGCCACGACCTCGGCCTGGCCCCAGCTGGCGCCGACCGAGGTGAAGGCGGCGAGGTTGTAGATCTCGTCGGGGCGGACGTGCTCGAGGAGGGCTGCGAAACCGGCGCCGTCGCGCTGGTCGAGGTCGCACACCTCGACGCCGGGGAGGTAGGCGGCGGCCACGTCGGCGTCGCCGGCACCACGCGCCGTACCGACGACGTGGTAGCCGTGGGAGCGCAGGTGACGGGCCAGGTAGATGCCGTCCTGACCGTAGATGCCGGTGATGAGGGCTCGGGGGGCACCGGTGGAGGGGGTCGTCATAGTGGGTTGAGCCTAGTCATCGCGGCGCGGCTACGGCTCGACTATCCCGATCTGCGATCTGTCTCGGGGTTTTGGGCGGAGCGGGTGCGGGTGGTGGGCATGGTTGCGGGGCTTCGTCGACGGGCTCGCCTGGGGGCTCGCCCTGCTCAGCCTCCGGTGGTGGTGGGGGTGGTTGCGGGGCTTCGTCGACGGGCTCGCCTGGGGCTCGCCCTGCTCAGCCTCCGGTGACGGGTCCGACGTACGGTTGCGGGGCTTCGTCGACGGGCTCGCCTGGGGGCTCGCCCTGCTCAGCCTCCGGTGGGTCTCGACACGCTCGTCGCTGGCGCTCCTCGCGGCTCGACCACCTGAGGGGCGTGCGGTGACGGGTCCGACGTACGGCTTGCGGGGCTTCGTCGACGCTCGCTGGCGCTCGCTGCTCAGCCTCCGGTCGCGGGCTGCTCCGCGCAGGGAGATCAGGCCGAGGCCGACGAGGAGACCGGCCACGAGGCCGGCGAGGACGTTGAGCAGGGGGCGCGGCGAGGACGCGGTCGCGGCGGGGTAGGCCTCCTCCACGATCTGGATGCTCACCGGCGCGTCGCCCTCGAGGTCGCCGACCACCTTCGAGAGGCTGACGGCGACGGCGTTGGCGATGTCGGCGGCGCGCTCGGGGGAGGTGTCGGTGGCGCGGATCGAGATGATCGAGGTGTTGAGCGGCACCTGGATGTTGAGCTTCTCGCGCAGCTTGGCCGACGTCAGGTCGAGACCGAGCTCATCGACGACCGGGAGCAGGACTACCTGGCGCGAGGCGAGCTCGGCGAAGTTGGTGGCCTGCTCGAAGGAGTAGGTCGCGGCGTTGACCGCGTCGTCGGCGGTGCCTGAGCTGGGGGCGGAGACGAAGACGTCGGCGCGCGAGGAGTACTTGACGTCGCTGACAGCGGTGAAGACGAGCCCCGCCAGCGCTCCGATCATCAGGACGGGCAGTAGGATGCGGCCGTGATAGCGAACCCAACTCCGAACAGTGTGAATCACAACCACTACCTCTCAAGACCCTGACTTGACCACGCAACCTGCAGCCCGATCCTCTCACGAGTCCGACTCGCGCCCGACCTCACCCGATCCGGCGGGCGTGGGCGCAAGCGTGCGGGCCAGGATCGTGCTCGGCGCGGTGAGCCTCTCGGTCCTCTCGGTGCTGCTGCCCGCCTACCTGGTCGCCTCGATCGCCGACGTGGGCCGCTCGAGCGCCTGGCTGATCACGCTGGCGGTGATGATCTGGTCGGGTCTGCGGCTCTCGCTGCTGGTCACGCGCGGTCGGGCCCACCTGTTCGACATGTTCTTCTGGCTCTTCACCTACATCTTCCTGGGCTTGGCGCCCACCGCCCAGATCCGCGCGGATCTGATCTCCGAGACGACGCCGGGCATGGATCCGAGCCTCGATGTGCCGACGGCGCTGGTCATCGTGGGCGGCATCGCTGCCTACGAGGTCGGCCGGTGGGTCGCGACCTGGCGCCGCGGCAGCCGACCCGTTGCCGACGTACCGCCCGTGGCGCCGGCCGCCGCGCCCGAGGCCCGCCCGGCTCTGCGGCTGCTGAGTGCCCAGCGGACCCTGATCCTCTTCGTCGTCGGCGCCACCATCGCGCTCTACTACGTCAGCGAGGTCGGCTTCGCGTTCCTCCAGACCACCCGCGACGAGGGGACCGCCGCCCGGGTGGCGGTGTGGGCCGACCCGGCGGTCCGGGCGATCTTCCTGACCGCGAGCCTGATGCCGGTGCTGATCGCCCTCGGCGCGCTGCTCCACCTCCGGTTCTCGGTGAATCCCATCCTCCGGCGCTGGGTCGTGGCGTCGGTGGTGGTCTGCGTGGTGCTGATCTTCTCCGTGGTCAGCCCGATCAGCAGCGCCCGCTACACCTTCGGCACCGTCGCCTTCGCGCTCGCGGTCTACGCCGGGGCGCTCACCACCGCGCTGCGGGTGCGGATCACGATGATCGGCACGTTCCTCGGGCTGCTCTTCGTCTTCCCGCTGGCCGACGCGTTCCGTCGCGAGGGTCAGGTCGAGGCCGGACGCAGCGGCTTCTTCGGCGAGTACGTCGGCAACCCCGACTACGACTCGTTCTGGCAGATCGCCAACGCCTACGCCTACTGGCGCGACGGGCTGGTCGAGCCGCTGCGCCAGTACCTCGGCAGCGCCCTCTTCTGGGTGCCGCGCTCGGTCTGGGGCGACAAGCCCACCGACACCGGCATCCTGCTCGCCGACTACCGCGGCTACTCCTTCGACAACCTCTCGGCGCCGCTGTGGGCCGAGGCGCTCGTCAACGGTGGCCTGGTGGCGCTGCTCGTCACCTTCCTGATCGCCGGCTTCGCCATGGGGCGCCTCGACCACAAGGTCGCGCCGGCGTTGCGCACCGGGGGAGTGTGGCTGCTCGTGGGAGCCGTCTTCCCCGTCTACACGATGATCCTGCTGCGTGGCTCGCTGCTGCAGGCCACCGGCGCGCTCGCCGTCGCGCTGGCGTGTGTGGTGTGGGTGCACGGTCGCGCGCGGCCGTCACCGGTCGCCGCGCCGGTGCCGTCAGACGACGACTCCGACCGGGAGCGCGTGGCTCAGGCTTCGTACAGCGACATCAGCTGAGCGGCGATCGCCGCCATGTCGTTGTGGGCCCGCACGTGGTCGCGCCCTCGTGACACCCTGGGCCCGGCTCCGCTCGGGGTCGTCGAGCTGGCGCTCGATGCCGGCGACGAGCGCCTCGAGCGTCTCGTCGACCACCTCGCCCGCGTCGGCCTGACGCACCAGGTCGGCGAGCCCGCAGCTGGTCGTGATGACGACCGGCAGCCCGACCGACATGGCTTCGAGAGCGGTCATCCCGTAGGGCTCGTTGACCGACGGCAGGACGTAGAGCGACGACGTGGACCATGACGTCGATGGTCTTCTCGGGGGCCACCGCACCGTCCCAGGTGACGTCGACGCCGGCCGCGCGAGCCCGAGCGATGGCCGCGCGTACGGCGTCGCCCTCGCCCTCGTCGGGCCCTACGAGGACGAAGCGCGTGCTGGGGTGGCGCAGGGCGACCCGCTCGGCGGCCTCGACGAACAGCACCGGGCGCTTGCGTGGAGCGAGCCGGGCCAGGAACAGCACGGTGGGCACCTCGGGGCAGGGAGCGACGTCCTGCTCCGGCACGCCGTTGATGAGGCGCACCAGGTCGAGGTCACCGGCGAGCTCGCGCAGGGACTCCCGCTCGGGGCCGGTCAGGTAGAGGACGTGCGCGGAGCGGCGCAGCACGCGCCGGGTCAGCATCGCGTCCAGCGGCTTGGCCAGCAGCCGGGTGGAGGCGTCGATCATGCCGTGGGGCTGGACGACGTAGCGCACGCCCCGCGACGCAGCGATCGCTGCCGCCGGCAGGGTGACCAGGTCGCGGGCGGCGTGGACGTGGACGACGTCGTAGTCGGCGACGTGGGCGCGCAGCCAGCGCCACAGCCCGGGGGAGCCGAGCCCGGCGAAGCCGGTCTTGGGCAGGAGGGTCTTCGCGGGGTGGAGCACCGCGGTCACGCCCTCGACGGTGGTCGGGGGAGGACCGTCGTAGCCGCGGGCGGCGCCGGCGATCGTCACGCTGTGGCCGAGGGCCTCCAGCGCCTTGGCCTGGTTGACCGCGACCCGGAGCGGACCGCCGTACTCCCCGAGGGGGCTGACGAGGGTGACGATGCTGAGGATGCGCACGCGCGGCTCAGCTCTCACGCAGGACGGTCGTGCCGCGCGGAGCGAGCAGCACGGCCCCGGCGGGGACGTCGGCGGTCACCAGCGCGCCGGCGCCGACGACGGCGTCCCGGCCGATCGTGCAGCCGCGCAGCACGGTGGCCCGGGCCGCGACCCAGGCGCCGTCCTCGATGACGATGGGGCCGTTGTCGAACTCGAACGTCGGTGAGCGGCGGTCGTGGCTGCCGGTGCAGAGCATCGCCTCCTGGGAGATGCACACGTCGCTGCCGATGGTGATGGGCTCGAGGTTGAGGAGGTAGGCGTGCTCGCCGATCCACGAGTGGTCGCCGATGCTCAGCTTCCACGGCCAGTGGATGCGCACCCGGTGCTTGATCACGACGCCGGTGCCGATCTCGGCCCCGAAACGGCGCAGCAGGCCGACGCGCAGGCGCATCGGGCACCACCACTGCGAGATCAGCAGGCCGGAGGTGAGCATCCACAGCGCCTGCCACAGGACCGAACGGCCCTTGTCGTAGCCGGCCCCGGTGAAGCCCGCGAGGGAACGTGGAGTGGGCACGCGCTTCACCTTAGTGGGGGTGGGTGCGGGGCGTCGTTGGAGGCTGAGCAGCGAGCGCCAGCGAGCGTCGACGAAGCCTGGTGACGGACGCACGCGTGTGGGGGACGGTTGGCGTTCGGCTTGCGGGGCTTCGTCGACGGCCTCGCCTGGGGGCTCGGCCTGCTCAGCCTCCGGAGCTGGAGGCTGAGCAGCGAGCGCCAGCGAGCGTCGACGAAGCCCGGTGACGGACTCATGTGCGTCGGGGACGGTTGGCGTTCGGCTTGCGGGGCTTCGTCGACGGCCTCGCCTGGGGGCTCGGCCTGCTCAGCCTCCGGGGGGCGGTTGGCGTTCGGCTTGCGGGGCTTCGTCGACGGCCTCGCCTGGGGGCTCGGCCTGCTCAGCCTCCGGGGGCGGTTGGCGTTCGGCTTGCGGGGCTTCGTCGACGGCCTCGCCTAGGGGCTCGGCCTGCTCAGCCTCCGGAGGGCTCGGCCTGCTCAGCCTCCGGTGTGGGTCAGGCTCCGGCGGCGAAGTACTGGAGGTCCTGGACCACCGGCGAGTTGGTGACCTTGTAGGGGGAGGTCACGGCGCGGACGGTGGTCGAGCCCCGCTTGATCGAGCCCGACGTGGTGCCGGTCCCGAGGGCGACGAGCACGGTGGAGATCCCGGCCGGGAGGTCGACGGTGGTGCTGTTGGACCCGGAGGTGAGCGTCACCCTCGCCGGCGCGGTCAGGAAGACCAGGGCCTCGGCGGTGTCGCGGGGCGCCACCGACGACTGACCCAGGTTGGGCTTCATGTTCTTGATGCCGCTGGTCGGGTTGGCGTCCCACGGGTGCACCCGGTGGGTGAGGTAGAGGTGGTCGCCGGTGATCGCCGGGGTGTTGCCGGCGCGGAACCAGTCGGCGTAGTACTTCGTCAGCTCGACGAAGACGTTGCCGTGGGCCGCGGACGGGGCGATGGAGGTCGACTCGCTGTAGTCGTTCCAGGTGGTGATCTGCACGAAGTCGGCGCCGTCGCTCATCGCCCGGGCCCAGGTCGCGCGCCAGGTGTCGGTGTTGCCGGCCTCGGCGTAGACGCCGCTGCGGGGGCGGGCGTCCTGCATGGCCACGGCCTGCATCCAGACCAGGCCGAGCTCGTGGGCCCGAGCGGCCCAGTTGCGGCCGTTGAGGGCCATCTGGGCGTTGCGGGTGCCCCAGCTGCCGACGCCGTAGCTGATCGGGGCGAACTCCTTGATCATGGAGTCGGAGGAGCCGACGAAGCTGGCGATGAACTTGATCGGGACCCCGTGCGCGCCCTCGAGGCGGTTGATCAGGGAGGTCCACCAGGAGACCGAGAGGCACTCGGCGCAGAACGAGTTGAGCACGTACTCGGAGTCGATGAGCTGGGCCGACGGGTGGGCGAAGAGCGTGGCCAGCGCGGCCGCGGTCTGCTCGGGGGTGTTGTTGCGGACCGAGGAGGTGTCGAGCATCGGGCTGATCTCGAAGTCGCCCTCGATGTCAGCGGCGCGCATCAGGACCTCGATGGCGTCCCAGTTGCGGCCCGAGAGGCCGAGGACGTCGACGACGAACCCGTCGAGGCCGGCGCTCTTGGCCTGGCGCACCTCGGTGCGCATGTCGGTCAGCTGCCAGTCGCCGCTGAGCGGGGCACGGGCGGCCGGGCGGTCGCGCAGCAGACCGCCATACGACTGGTGCTTGCCGTTCTCGCCGTCGATCGTCAGGTAGTGACGCGAGTAGTAGTCGTCCTGCGAGGCGGTGTTGTCGATCGAGATCGGGTAGGGCGGGAAGTAGTGGCCGAAGACCGTGCCGCCACCGGTGCCGGGGTCGGGGTTCGGGACCGGGTTGGGGACGGGGGTCGGCACGGGCGGGGTGCCGGGGCCCTGGGCGGCGACGACGGTGAGGCGGGGGGCCTTGGCGCCCTTGCGGGCGAAGACCTTCGCGCCGACGCTGCGGCGCTCGAGCTTGAGGCGGAAGGCGATCTGGTTGCCGGGCAGGTCACGGGGCGAGCGCTTGAGGCGGACATCGACCCAGCGGCCCGTGCCGACGCGGTGCGGCTTGCCGTTGAGCCGGGCCTTGAGCAGCTTGGGGCGGTTGCGGTGGGTGACGTTCTCCGACTTCCACTTCGCCAGCGTCTGCTGGACGACGAGTCCGCCGAGGTGGGCGCGGCCGCCGACCATCCACAGCCGCAGCTTGGCGGAGTCGAGGTCACGACCCTCCAGGGCGCTGGCGTCGAACTTGAGGTAGGACTCCGCGGCGCTCTTCTTCACCAGGAGCCGGCGGGAGGGGGCCATCACCTTGCGCGGGGCGCGCGACGAGGTCCAGGCGGCATCGCTGAGCGGCAGGGTCACGCTCTGGCGAGGCTTGGCGTTGGCGGACGACTTCGCTGCGGGGGCTTGCTGCGAGGTGCTCGTGGGGGCGGTGCCGCTCGAGCTCGGGTTGGCGACGGCGTTGGTGGGGGCGAGAGTGACGGTGAGACTCGCTGCGACGACCGCAACGATGCCGATGGCGCGGGTCCTGAGGGTTGTCCGGGAAGACTTTCTGGCGTGCCTGGAGACGTGGCTGTCCATGGGGGGAGTACCGCTTCCGTGCAAGTGACGACCTCGGGGGGGACCCCGCAACTCCGTGTTGGTCAGCTCACGGAGTCCTGGTCATCACCGGGCCTCGGGGGAAGGCTCGGAAGTGGGGGGACAGCCAGAGTATCGGACGTCGGCCGGGATCGCTTGAGCATCGAGGCAAAATATGTCACCCAAAAATCGGCCTGTTTTCGGGGCAGAAGGGCCTTCGTGTGGCCTGTGTGACGGGTGGGCCCGATGTGGTGCGGCGCGGGTCAGCCGCGGTACTTCGAGGCCGCCCGGGTGTGGGCCTTGACCTGCTTGCGCTTGAGCGCCTTGGAGTAGACCGCGACCTCGTCGATCAGGCCCGTGAAGCGCGAAGTGCGGGGCTCGTTCGGGAAGCCGGCCAGGTTGTCGCCACCGACGTGCCACACGCCGAGGTAGGAGCCGGCGCTGCTCGTCGAACGCTTCGCGACCTTCTTGCCGTCGACGTAGAGCTTCATCCCGCTGCCGTTCTGGGTGGCCACCACGTGGTGCCAGCGACCGTCGTTGTACTTGCTCTTGCTCTTGATCGCCACCGGGCTCCCGGGGTCGACGCCGAACTGCACCTTGCCCTTGTTGGTCAGGTAGACGACGCGGTCGAAGCTGCCCTCCGGGCTGGGGACCCGCTTGCCGCTGTTGGTCTTGGGCCGGCCGTTGCCGTAGCCGATGATCGTGCCGCCCTTGCTGGTCCTGGTCTTGAACCAGGCCTCGACGGAGTAGACCCGGGGGGCCGCGACGTACTCGTCGTTCCAGAGGTAGTCGTTCTTGCCGTCGTACTTGATCGAGCCGGAGGAGTCGCCGCGCACCGGGGAGGCGGGGTCGGGCACCGCGCCGCCGGCGACGCGACCGTCCAACCGTCGGGTGCCCGTGCTGGTGGCCCCGACCTCCTGGACCCACGGGCTGTTGCCGTCGGTCTTGCGCGAGGACCAGTAGAGCTTCGGGTTGTGCGAGCGCACGACCGAGGCGTACGTCGTGCTCGTGCGCGTCGCGCGGGCCTTGGCGGCCGGCGACTTCTGGCTCGAGTGGGAGCCGTCGGAGACGCGCACCCGGTAGGTGTACTTCTTGCCTGCCTTGACCTTGCGGTCCACGAACGTGATCTGCGGGGACTTCCACCACAGGGAGTCGGCGGTGCCGACCCAGACGGGGCTCTTCTTGCCCTTGCGGAAGACCGAGTAGGTCAGGCGGGAGTCGTCGGGGTCGACGACGGTGCGCCACCGGACCTGGATGGTGCCCTCGCTCGTGGCCTCGGCGTAGACGGCCGGTCGCGGCGGGGCGCCGACGTCGTCGGTGCCGAAGCGGGTCAGGCCCTGCTGCGCGGCACCGTTGATCTGGGTGAACTCGCCGCCCGACCACAAGAAGGGCTTGCCCGAGGTCGAACCGGTGGCGATCGTCAGCGCGCGCGGACCGATGCCCTCGCCGATGCCGTCGTTGGCGCGGGGGTCCCACCCGAGGAAGGCCGCGTTGGAGGCCTTCTGGGCGTTGAAGAAGTTGCGCTTGCCCTTCTGGTAGGCCAGCGGGGTGCAGTCGTGGGCGTGGCTGGCGGAGTAGAGGGTGCCGGCGTACTCGAGCGTCGCCTGGGTCGCGCCCTGGCAGCCGTCGCGCCACACCTGGTCGAGGGAGTCCCAGTCGATGGCGAGGCGGCCGTCGTAGGCCTTCTTGCCGGTGCCCTCGGCGCTCACGTAGAAGCGGTCGGGGCCGCTGAAGATGTGCTTGGTCGTGGACCGGCTGGGGATGAAGCCCCCCGTGTAGGTGCGCTCGACGGCGCCGGTGACGCCGTCGACCACGGCGAGGGCGTGAGAGGCGACCCCGTTGATCGTGTCGAAGTCGCCGCCGAGGGCGACCTGGGTGCCGTCGGGCGACACCCCGATCGCCCGGCCCGACGCCTCGTCGCCGTTGGCGGTCCAGGGGCGCAGCGCGCCGGTGGCGGTGTTGATCGCGGCGAAGCGGCCACGCGCCTGGGAGCTGACGTTGTCGAAGTCGCCGGCGACGTAGAGGGTCTGGTCGTGCAGCGCCAGGGCGCGTACGAAGGAGTCGATCTGGCCGGCGCGGAAGGGGGTGACCGTGCAGGAGACGACGTTGATCGCGGCCAGCCGGCTCACGTTGACGCCGCCGACCTTGCTGAAGTCGCCACCGAGGTAGACGGTGCCGTCGGCGGCGGCGGCCACGGCGAAGACGATGGGGTTGAGGCCGGGCACGTCGTGGGTCACCGCGAGCTGGCAGTCGTCGGGCTCACCGGTCTCGGCGTCGAGGATCGCCAGCGAGCTCGTCGTCATCGTGGTGCCCTTGCCACCCTCCGGCGGGCGAAGCTTGGTGAAGGTGCCACCGGCGATGACCTTGCCCTGGGTCTGACCCAGGGCCCAGACGACACCGTTGGTCTGCCAGGTCGGCAGCGCGTCGGCGGTGAACGACACGCCCGGACTCAAGGCAGAGCTGGGTGCCGAGCTCACCACTCCGAAGACCGATGCCACGAGTGCGGAACAGGCCAGCAGTGAGACGTACACCCGAGTGGACGTGGACTTCATCGTTATCCCCCCAAGGATTGACTTCATTAGGGTAGACAGGGTGACCAACGTTGACGGAATCGCGACCACCTCCGGCGCCATGAAGTCCTCCAAGGGCGTCTCGCTCTACTCCCGCTTCATCAACCGCCCCGTGGGCCGGGTCCTCGCCCTGCTGGCCTGCCGCTGGGGGATCTCGGCCAACGCCGTCACGGCCCTCTCGGCCGTGGCCGCCGTCGCCGCGATCGCCCTGCTGGTCGTGACGCCGCCGTCCGTGGCCTCGGGGGTCGCGGTCGCGCTCCTGCTGGTGCTGTCGTTCGCATTGGACTCGGCCGACGGCCAGGTGTCGCGGATGACCGGCACGAGCTCGGCTGCGGGGGAGTGGTTCGACCATGTCGTCGATGCCGGCAAGCACGTGTCGCTGCACGGCGCGGTGCTCGTCGGCTGGTACCGCTTCGACGTGCAGACCGAGCGCTGGTTGGTGCTGCCGCTGCTCTTCCAGCTCGTCACCGTGGTGCTCTTCTCGGGGTTGACGACCGCGCTGCTCCTCAAGCGGCTCCAGCGCGCCCGCGGGTCGGCGTCCGGTCCTGCGGGAGCGGGTGGTGGCTCGACGCTGCGGGCCGTGGCGCTGCTTCCGGCGGACCACGGCATCTTGTGCTGGAGCTTCCTGCTGTGGGGTTTCACCGACGTTTTCGCCGGCGTCTACCTGGTGCTGTTCGTCCTCAACGCGGTGATCCTCGTCGGGTTCTTGGGCAAGTGGTTCCGCGAGCTCGTCGCGGGCGAGCCGAGCATCGCGACGGACCCGGCACCCGCCTGACGACGATGGGCGACCGGCCTGGCTAGAATCGCCGGACCGTGGGCTACGGGGGGCCCTTCATGAGCTGCCGCCGGAGGACCAGATCTCGCGCTCAGTGTCATCGCCCCTCGTCAGGATCGCGCAGCACGCCGCCGCGGTCCTGTTCCACGTGTTGCTGACCGCCTACCCGGTGCGTCGCCACGTGGTGATCTCGGCGTTCCCGCGCGATGAGGGCAACGCCGTCGAGGTCGTGCGCACGCTGCTGGAGCGCTACCGCGGCCGCATCCTCTGGATCGACGCCCCCGACTCCGCCCGGCTCGCCGACCTCGGCCTCGACGACGCCCGCATCACGCGCCTGGCCAAGCGCTCGCCGCGGGCGGTCCTGGCGTTCCTGGGCGCCGAGGCGGTCTTCACCACCCACGGCCTCTACGGCTGCCCGCGACCGGTGCGCGGCAAGGCGATGGTCAACCTGTGGCACGGGGACGGACCCAAGCGGCACGCCGGCGCTCCGGTGCCGTCGTCCTACCTGGTCTCGGGCAGCGGCGTCTTCGGGCGCAGGCTGGCCGATGCTTTCGCGCTGCCCCACGACGACCTGTTGCTGACCGGTCTGCCGCGCACCCGCCAGCTCTGCGAACCCACCGCCGGCCGGGTGCTGGCCGACCTCGGGATCGAGCCCGACCGGCCCTTCGTCGTGTGGATGCCGACGGTGCGCCAGTTCGGCGCCGCGGGGCGCAACCGAGCCCGCTCCGACACCGCCGACCCGGCCGCCGACCGGAGCCTCGCCCAGCAGATCGAGGCGGGGGTCCGAGTCCTCGACGAGCTCGGCATCCAGGTGGTCGTCAAGCCGCACCCCGTCGACCTGGTCTCGCGCACCTTCGACGGGTTCGCCGCGGTCTCCGACGACGACCTCACCCGTGCCGGTACGACGGTGTACTCGTTCCTCGGGGCCTCCGCCGGCCTCCTGACCGACTACAGCTCGGTCTGGACCGACTACCTCGCCCTCGACCGACCCATCGGGTTCTTCACCCCCGACCTGGCCGCCTACCTCGACGGCCGCGGGGTCCACCGAGCCTCGCTCGACGACCTCCCCGGGCCCACCCTGGTCTCCGCCGAGGACTTCGCGCGCTTCGGCCGCGCCGTCCTCGGCGACGGCGACGGGGACGACGTACAGCCTCGGCAGCGCGCGCGGGAGATCTTCGAGCTGACCCACTCCGACCGGTCCGCCGATGCCCTCCTCGACGAGCTGTCGAGGCGCGGAGCCCTCCCGGTCGAGCGCGTGGCCGCGGCGTCCGGCGGACGCCCGTGGTAGGCGTCCAGGCCCCCGGCCGCGGCCCCGGCGCAGCGCTGCGTACCGCGCTGGGGCGCCAGCTGGTGTGGGTCACCGGCGGGCGGCTCCTCGCCGCCGTGCTGCAGGCCGTGCTCCTGATCGTGGCGGCACGGGCCCTGGCGGTCGCCGACTTCGGACACCTGATGGCCTTCATCGGCGTGGTCACCCTCGTGCAGGTGAGCGTCGACTGCGGGGTGCAGACCTACATCTCGCGCGAGCGCGCCGCCACCCCCACGTCCGGCGGGGTGACGACCGCGCTGCGCTTCACCGTCTACAGCTCGCTGCTGATGAGCGGGCTGCTCGCGCTGGGCCTGACGGTCGTCGCGTTGACCGTCGACGGCGTCTACTGGTCGATGCTGCCGCTGGCGTTCTGGGGGGCCGGTGAGCGCAGCGCCGACATGCGCCTGGCCGTCGCGTTCGCCGACGGCGACGTGCACGTGCCGACTCTGCACGTGGTGGTGCGGCGCGCCTTCACGATCGTGATCTTCTTCGCCACCGGAGCCGGGGCCGGCGGGGTGTTCGGGGGCAACGCGGTGCTGGCCTTCAGCGTCGCCAGCGCGGTCGCCGCGCTCGGATCGGCGTTCTTCGCCAACCTCTACATCCGGCAGCGCGTCTCCGTGCCGTCGAGCATCACGTTTGCCGAGCTGCTCAGGCAGG
Organism: uncultured Actinomycetota bacterium; assembly: GCA_963761285.1. Lineage (GTDB taxonomy): Bacteria > Actinomycetota > Actinomycetes > Propionibacteriales > Nocardioidaceae > Nocardioides. The sequence goes on from CAVXGJ010000010.1 coordinate 18,100, forward strand.
CCCGCCCCTACTGGGTCTCCAACATCGCCCTCCAGGCGCGCAACCTCGACGCCGTCGTGGTCTCATCGTTCTCCGGCGCCGGCCAGGCCGGGATCTACTCGAGCGGGAGCCGACTGGTCAACCCGCTCCAGATCCTGCCGCTCTCGCTCGCCGCGATCCTGCTGCCGGCCTCGGCGCGGGCCGAGACCTCGCGCCGCGCCCTGCGACGGTTGAGTCTGCTGACCCTGGCCGTCGTCGCCGGACTCTGCCTCGTCTACGGCGCGATCTTCGCCGCCGCTCCGTGGCTCGTGCGCGAAGGCCTCGGCGAGCGGTACGAGGACTCGGTCGCGGTCATCCGGATCATCCTGATCGGGCTGCCGTTCAGCTCCGCCGCGGCGATGTTCTCCGCGATCCTCCAAGGACGTGGCCGCGGGCGTGCGGTGGCGGTCGCGACCACCGCCGGCACCGCGGTGTGCCTGGCCGGGATCGCGGTCGTCGCCCCGTGGGCGGGGGCGGCCGGCGCCGCGGCGGTGCTGTCGGCGTCGTTCGCGGTGCAGCTGCTTGCGATGAGCGTGCCGATGCGGCGGTTGTGGTTGGAGTCGGACGTGTGATCTGCAGGAGTACCCGGATATCCGGGTACTCCTGACGTTCTCAGGGAAAGTACTCCCTGAGAACGTCAGGTTTCCCCTGAGAACCCCTCGGCCCCGGCCCGCGCCGGCCGACCTCTGACCCGCGCCGACCCGCTTGCGAGCGAGGTCGATCAGCGTGCGGTGAAGCCCTCGCGCAGGCTGCTGGCTCCGACATACTGCAGGTCCTGCACGTAGGGCTTGTGGCTCACCTTCGACCGGGAGGCGACGGCCGACTTGCGCTTGCCGCCGCGCACGACCTTCGCCCGCACCTTGCCGGTGCCGAGCGGCGCGAGGCAGATGCTGAGCCCCTTGGGCGCCCGGCAGGTGGTCGACCGGTGCTTGGTCTTGATGATCACCTTGGACCGCTTCTTCAGGAAGACCAGGGCCTCGATCGCGTTGCGCGACGGGGTGTCGCCGGAGTTCTTGCTCAGGATCGTCTGTGGGTAGGACGGCTTGTCGCCGACCCAGTGGGCGCGGTGGGTCAGGTAGATCGCGTCCTTGGTGATCTTCGGCGCGCGGCCCTTCTTGAACCAGGTGATGTAGTAGGCCATCAGGTCGAGGAACGTCCAGCCGTGGCGCAGACTGGGCAGGATGCCGGTCGACTCGGGCAGGTCGTTCCACGTCAGCAGCTGCACCCAGTCGGCCTTGCCGCGGATCGCGATGTTCCAGGTGTTGCGCAGGTTCTTGGTGTTGAGGGCCTCGACGAAGGTGCCCTCACGGGGGCGGTCGTCCTGGATCGAGACGGGCTGCATCCATCGCTCGCCGGAGGCCTGGGCCTGCTGGATGCGCCACTTGGGCAACCCCTGCGCCGTCGACGTCGGGTTGGCGCGGGGGTGGCGGGAGCCCCAGTTGCCTGCGCCGACCATGTGGGGGCCGAACGAGTCGAGGTAGGGCTGCTCGTTGAGGAAGGTCGGCCACAGCGCAGCCCGGGTGGCCTGGGCGTTCTGCATCGTCGACAGCCAGTCGCCCCACCAGTCGGCCGACTTCAGCTCGGGGTAGAAGGGGGAGTAGAGGGCGCGACCGTTGGAGAGCCGGAAGGCGCTCTTGTACTTGGCGAGGGCGGCCATGTGGGCCGCGAGGGAGGATGAGGTGACGTCCTGCAGCGCGTACATGTCGGGCATCGGGATGATCTTGAAGCCCGGGTCGACCTTGGCCGCGGCCTTCATCATCAGCCGGGCCCTGTTCCAGTTGGCGTCGGAGGTGGAGCCGGGGTCGCTGGGCAGGGAGTAGAGCACCATCGTGAAGCCGTCGATGCCCACCGAGATGGCTTGGCGCACCTCGCGCATGAGGTCCTTGAGGCGCCAGTTGCCCTCGAGCGGGGACCGTCCCAGGGGGCGGTCTCGCAGGTAACCGCCATACGCCTGGTGCTTGCCGTTCTCACCGTCGGGGTTGAGGTAGTTGCGGGTGTAGTAGTCGACCGACGGGCGCCGATTGTCGAGCGAGACCGGGAGGGAGACCACCCAGTTGGCGAAGACCTTCTTCGACGAGGAGCGCAACGCCTTGGTCGACGGCTTCTTGAACGGCAGGACCTTGGAGGTCGCGTCGGCGTAGGAGGACGTGAGCGAACGGGGCTTGCTGGTGGTCGGCTCGGAGGCTGCCGCGCCGTTGGCGTCGGGGTCGGCTACGGGCCGGCTACGGGGCCGGACGGGTCGTCGCCGGACGACTGCGGGGCGGCCCCGATGGTCGTGGCAAGCAGGAGCGCGGCGATGGCTCCGGCGATGCTCGCTCGAGGCGCGCCTCGGCTGGTCAGAGATGGGAGCACGGGTGGTCGGCCTTCCTGATGTTGCCGAGTGGCTCCACCAATGTAGGCGCAACCTGGCCGGCAACCAGATTTCTGGTGACTCCCCTCGGCCGGAGAACTCAGCCGTAGACCAGCACCAGCTCGGGCTGGTGGCCGTCGACGGAGTGCGCGGTGGTCCACAGCTTGAGGTTGTCGGTGCCGTCGCTGGTGACCGCGAGGTTGAGGGAACCGCCCTCGGCCGCCGCGACCGCCGCCGCGGTGAGCGCGACGTCGTACGACCGGTCGGGGCGGGTGCCGCCGGGGAGCTCGCCGACGCTCGTGAGCGGGTTCCGCGGACGGTTGCGCCAGGTGATGTCACTGACCGACCAGTCGGCGGTGAACGTGGAGACGGTGGCGGGGTCGACCGACCCGGCGGCGCGCACGCCGGAGGTCCGCATCTCCAGGGTGGCCGACGTCAGGGTCGTGCCGGCGGGTGCCGGGGGAACGGCGAAGCGCAGGTAGCTGATCGCGCCCTTGGTGCCGCGCGTCATCAGCTTGGGCGAGCGGTCGTAGTTCTTGTTGCGGCGCTTGCGGTTGACGAACGTGTCGGCGCTCGGGCGCAACGCCGTCGTGGTCTCGGTGTCCGGCGCCGGAGGAATGACCCGCGGTGCGGTGTAGCCCTCGCGCAGGCTGCTGGCTCCGACGTACTGGAGGTCCTGCACGTAGGGCGAGTGGGTGACCTTCGACGTGGACGTGATCGACGAGGCGACGGCGCCGTTGCGGACGACCTCGGCACGGATGGTGCCCGCACCCAGCGGGGCGACGCAGGTGCTGAGCCCGGCAGGGGCGTTGCAGGTGAAGGCGGACGCGTTGGTCGTGATGGTCACCGTCGCCGGCGCCGTCAGGAAGACCATCGCCTCGATGGCGTCGCGCGACGGGGTGTCGCCGGAGTTCTTGCTGAGGATCGTCTGCGGGTAGGACGGCTTGTCGTCGACCCAGTGGGCGCGGTGGGTCAGGTAGATCGCGTCCTTGGTGATCGCGGGCGCCTGACCGGTCTTGAACCAGGTGATGTAGTAGGACATCAGGTCGAGGAAGGTCCAGCCGTGGCGCAGGCTGGGCAGGATGCCGGTCGACTCGGGCAGGTCGTTCCACGTCAGCAGCTGCACCCAGTCGGCGTCGCCGTCGATCGCGATGTCCCAGGTGTTGCGCAGGTTCGTGGTGTTGAGGGCCTCGACGAACTTGCCCTCGCGCGGCCGGTCGTCCTGGATCGAGACGGGCTGCATCCAGAGCTCACCGGCCTCGTGGACCTTCTGGATGCGCCACTTGGGCATCCCCGGCGTCGAGGTCGTGGGGTTGGCGTTCGGGTGCCGCGAGCCCCAGTTGCCGGCGCCGATCATGTGCGGACCGAACGAGGCCAGGGTGGGCTGCTCGTTGAGGAACGTCGGCCACAGGGCGGACGGCGTCGACTGGGTGTTCTCCATCGTCGACAGCCAGCCGCCCCACCAGTCGGCCGACTTCAGCTCGGGGTAGAAGGGGGAGTAGAGCGCGCGCCCGTCGGCGAGCCGGTGGATGCTGCTGAAGCCGGCCAGGTAGGCGAGGTTGGCGGCGAGCTTGTCGGCGCCGATGCCGTTGAGCGCGTACATGTCGGGCATCGGGATGATCGTGAAGCCCGGGTCGACGGCGGCTGCGGCCTTCATCATCAGGCGGGCGGTGTTCCAGGTCTGGTCGGCCGTGGAGGTCGGGTTGCTCGGCATGGAGTAGATGACCATCGTGAAGCCGTCGATGCCGACGGAGATGGCCTGGCGCACCTCGTGCTTGAGGTCCTCGAGGCGCCAGTCGCCGGAGAGGGGGGCCCGGCCCAGGGGGCGGTCTCGCAGGTAACCGCCATACGCGCGGTGCTTGCCGTTCTCGCCGTCGGGGTCGAGGTAGTGGCGGGTGTAGTAGTCGACCGACGGGTCGAGGTTGTCCAGCGAGACGGGCAGGGAGACCACCCAGTTGGCGAAGACCTTCTTCTCCGAGGCGCGCAACGCGCTCGTCGACGGCTTCTCGAAGGGGAGCACCTCTGAGGTCGTGTAGTCGTCGGAGCCCGAGGAGGACCGGTCGGCCTGGTCCGAGGTGGAGGCCGCGGGGGAGCCCGGGGTGCGACCCACCGCCGGTGCGCCGGATGAGACCGGGGCGAGCCCGACGGTCAGGGTGATCGCCAGTGCGGCGGCGATTCCGAGGACGGCGGCGCGTGGCGAGACTCTGCTGGGCAGGCGTGATGACACGGGGGGGCCTTTCGGGTGGCGGGGGGTGCTCGACCAGCTGTCAGACGGCAGGGAAGATCGCCGTGCCTGGAGCCGATGTCAATGGGCTCACTCCGCACCTGCCGGGTTGTCGGGGAGTGACATTCGGGGCCGCCGGCAGGTGGGCGGGACCCCAGCCGCGACGCTGAGTGACACCCCCACCGTAGGCGACCTACCCGTCGGTAGCCATTCGTCGACCGTGCACAACCCCCTAGTCACGACGGAGGTCAAAACCGCCGGATCGGTGGTAGCGGAGTTGTTACTCGGCTGTGTACTGACGCCCGTCTAATAGCACGTACGCTGGCAGGCCATAGGGGGATTCACGTAAATGTTTACACGTGCTCGACCGTTCAGTGCTGCCATCTTGTGCTCGGTGCTCGCATTCTCGGCTATGTCGGTCGTGATCACGCCGCGTACGGCTGACGCGTTGTCCCCGCATGTCTCGTTCTCGGCCGAAGGTCTCTCGACCTGGCAGACCAACGGTGTCGTCTGGGGGATGAGTGCCTCCCGCGGCAAGGTCGTGGCCGGTGGCACCTTCTCCCAGCTGCGGGCCCCCGAGGGTGGCTCCGGCGCCCCGGTGTCGCTGACGGGTCTGGCGATCCTCGACGGGGAGACCGGAGCGCCCGACGTCTGCCAGCTGCCGGTGTCCTTCTCCAGCGGCGCAACCCCCTCCGTGCGCGCGGTCGTCACCTCCGACGACGGTGACACCGTCTATGTCGCGGGCAACTTCGGCCAGATCGGCGGCCAGACCACCGGTCGGGTCGCCGCGATCGACGTCGAGACCTGCACGGTGCGGCCCTTCCGGGTCGACGGCATCAACTCCTGGATCCACACCCTTGCCATCTCGGGCAACACCCTCTACTTCGGCGGTGAGTTCACTGACGTCGGTGGCGTGGCCCGGCAGCGCTTCGCGGCCGTGAACGCCACGACCGGCGCCCTGCTCCCGTGGAAGGCTGACGTCGACGCGACCGGTCGCGGCATCGGGGTCTCACCCGACGGCACCAAGGTGGCCATCGGCGGCGACTTCTTCAACATCAACGGAGCCGCCTCGCACTCGATCGCCGTCGTCGACGGCACGACCGGTGCCAACCTGCGCACCTACAGCACCACCTTCATCGAGCCCCGATCGATCACCCGCGGGATCACCAGCAGCGAGGACCGGTTCTACGTCTCCAACGAGGGCACCGGAGGCGGTGTCTTCGACGGCCGCCTGGCGATCTCCTGGGAGACCCTCGACCAGGTCTGGCGCGACACCTGCCTCGGCGCCACCCAGGCGACGCTGGAGTACGAAGGCGCCCTCTACGCGGCCAGCCACTCCCACAACTGCAGCGCCGACGGCGTTCAGAACGGGTTCCCGGACGGGCGCCGCAACTTCTTCACCGCTCAGGACCCCGTGACTGCCGATCACTTCGGCTGGGACCCCCGCGCCAACGACGGGATCGGCGAGGGCATCGGTCCACGGGCCCTGACCACCGTCGTGGGTCGCACGACCGGCAAGACCTACCTCTGGAGCGGTGGCGAGTTCACGCTCATCAACGGCTCCCCCCAGCAGGGTCTGACGCGGTTCGGCCCCGACGACACCAACCCGCCGCCCACCCCGGGGGTCGTGGTCGAGGCCACGAGCGAGGGCGCGATCCAGGTCCGCTGGCGCAGCGTGGTCGACTCCGACGACAGCGAGCTGACCTACAGCGTCTACCGCAACGGCGCACCCGAGCCGGTCTGGGTGACCCAGAGCAGCTCGGTGTGGTGGAAACGCCCCCAGCTGAGCTTCATCGACACCGCGGTGGTCCCCGGGAACTCCTACACCTACCGGGTCAAGGCCAGCGACGGCACCAACACCAGCGCGCTCTCCAACGGCGTCGCGGGCGTGGCGACCGCACCGTCCTCGACCTACCGCTCCACGGTCCGCGCCGACCAGCCGTCGATGTACCTCGACATGTCGCGCTACGGCCCCGAGCCGTTGTGGCTGCCCGAGGTGGGCGCCAACACCTCCGACTCGCGCCGGATCAACGGCCTGCTCAGCTACTACCCCCCGAACTCCAGCGACTCGCCGCTGCCCTCGGACCCGTCCGGCTCGACGGACTTCAACGGCACCTCCCAGTTCGGCTGGTCCGACGAGTTCGTCAACGGACCGCAGACCTACTCGATCGAGACCTGGGTCAAGACGACGGCCGGCAACGGTGGGCTGCTGGTCGGCTACGGCAACGGCCGGCCCTACACCGACTCGCAGCGTCTCAACAAGAGCTCGCCGGGCAAGTTCGACCGGCTCCTCTACCTCGAGGCCACGGGGCAGGTCCGCTTCGGCGCCGGCGCGCTCCGCCAGGCGATCCGCAGCACCCAGAGCGTCAACGACGGTCAGTGGCACCACATCGTCGCCACCCAGGACTCCGACGAGCTCGTCCTCTACATCGATGGCGGCCGCGCCGCCCGCACCCCGGCCACCGCCGACAACACGCCGATGGTCTACCGCGGTGGCTGGCACCTCGCCGCCGACAACCTCGAGGGCTGGCCCAACAAGCCCTCGGCGATCTACTTCAACGGCAAGCTCGACGAGGTCGCGATCTACCCGACCGCCCTCGACCGGCACGCCGTCGGAGCGCACTTCACCGCCGCCGGCGGCACACCGGCGGTCAACCCGCGACCGACCGACACCTACGGCGGGGACACCTTCGACACCGACCCCGAGCTCTACTGGCGCCTCGGTGAGACCAGCGGCACCACCGCCGCGGACTCCTCCTACTTCGGGGTCAACCCGGGCACCTACGGCTCGGCCGTCACCAAGAACACCGTCGGGATCCCGTCCCAGTCCGGCACCGGTGGTGACCGCGCGGTCACGCTGCCCGGCACGACCTCCGGCACGCTCACGACCAAGACGACGGTGACGCCTCCGAAGGTGTTCTCCGCCGAGGTGTGGTTCAAGACCACGACCACCAAGGGCGGCAAGATCCTCGGGTTCGAGAACACCCTCACCGGCAGCGGCTCGGTCACCGACAAGAACCTGTTCATGCAGAACAACGGCAAGCTCTCCTTCGGGACCGCCTCCGGTGGCTACCAGATCATCACCTCGCCGTCGTCCTACAACGACGGGGACTGGCACCACGCGGTCGCCCAGATCGGCCCGAACGGGCGCGAGCTCTTCGTCGACGGGGCGTCGGTCGCCTCGAGCACCTCGACCGCAGCGCAGACGACGGACGGCTACTGGCGCCTCGGCGGTGGCAACCTCGCCAACTGGCCCGGTCGGCCCACCTCCGACTACTTCGCCGGCGCGATCGATGAAGCCGCGATCTACCTGAAGACCCTCAGCAGCGGCACGGTCCTGCGGCACTACAGCCTCGGCCTCGGCGACACCGAGCCCCCCACCGTCCCGGCCGGCCTTGCCGCCACGCAGAGCGGCGGCGACGTGACCCTGACCTGGACGGCGTCCACCGACAACGTGGCCCTCGACCGCTACCGGGTCTTCCGGGGGTTGACCGCAGCGTTCGAGCCGGACGAGACCAACCAGGTCGGGACCAGCACCGAGCCCACCTTCACCGAGGCCCCGCCGGCCGGGCCGTTCTACTACAAGGTCATCGCCGACGACGGCGTCCCCAACAGCAGCGCCCCGAGCGCCGCGCTCAGCGTCGACGTGCTCGACTCCTCCGGGCCGACGAAGCCCGCCGATCTGGCCGCCACGTCGTCCGGCCCGGGTGCGGTGACGCTGACCTGGTCGGAGTCGACCGACGACGTGGCCGTGACCGGCTACCGCGTCTACCGGGGCCTGACGGCCGGGTTCCCGCCCAGCGCCGGCACCCTGGTCGCCACGACCGGCACCACGCCGACCTTCGCCGACACCGAGGTCGCGCGCGGCGACTACTTCTACAAGGTCGTCGCCTTCGACGCCGCCGCCAACGTGAGCCCGGCCTCTGATGCAGCTGCGGTGACGGTGCCCGACCACGTCGCTCCGACGACGCCTGGCGGGGTCACCACCTCGGTCGCCAGCGGGCAGGTCACGATCAGCTGGACGGCGTCGACCGACGATGTCGCCGTGGAGGACTACCAGGTCCACCGTGGCACGACGGCGTCCTTCGTCGCGGGTCCCGCGACGCTGGTCGGCGAGTCGACCAGCCTGTCCTACAGCGACATCCCGCCCGCGAGCGGCACGTTCTACTACCGGGTCGTGGCCCGCGACGCCGCCGGCAACGCCAGCGCCCCCTCGGCGGCCGTGGCGGCCACCGCGGTCGTGCCGGACGAAACGGCGCCGTCGGTGCCGGATGACCTGGCAGCAACGGTCGACGGTGGCTCGGTCTCCCTGACCTGGGCCGAGGCGACCGACAACGAAGCCGTTGTCGGCTACCGGCTCTTCCGTGGCGAGACGGCCGGCTTCACTCCGGCTGCGGGCAACCGTCTGGTCGAGCAGGCCACCCGGTCCTACGTCGATGCCGGGCGCCCGTTGGGCACCTTCTACTACAAGGTCGTGGCCTACGACGCCGCCGGCAACGTCAGCGACGCCTCGCCGGCCCTCGAGGTCGTGGTCGGTACGACGACGATCGTGGTCGGGCCGAGCGTCGACGCTCGGGTGCACAGCGTGCAGTCGGGGACCAACCTCGGCACCGACGTGCAGCTCGCTGCGACCGGTGGCGGGTGGCCGATGTGGTCGCTGCTCAAGTTCGAGCTGCCCGTGGCGCCTCCGGGCACGACCTTGGCCGGGGTCCGGCTGGGGTTGCGCACCTCGGGTGACCCGACGGCCGGGTCGGTGGATCCGTTCGACGTCTTCGTGACGACCAACGGGTGGACCGAGACCGGCGTGACGTGGAACAACCGGCCCATGACGCAGGGTGCGAAGGTGGCGACCCTGACGGGCGCGACCGGGGTCAACACGGCATACACGCTGGTGGGTGATCCCTCGGCGCTGGCCGACTCGGTCGGCTCGACGGTCTCGCTGCGGATCAGCGGTCGCGAAGGCGTGACCGACAACCTGCGCCTGTGGTCGCGTGAAGCCGCAGCGGAGTACCGCCCGACCCTGACCTTGATCTACGCCCCCGGTGGCGACACCTCCGCGCCGTCGGTGCCGGTGGTCTCGCCCACGGTCGAGGGCAGCGACGTGACGGTGTCGTGGCCGAGCTCGACCGACGACGTCGGGGTCACCGGCTACTCGGTCTACCGCGGCTCGACCGCCGCCTTCGTGGCCGAGGCCTCGTCGAAGGTCGCCGACGTGTCGGTCCCGTCCTATCGCGACGCCGGCCGCCCCGCAGGCACCTACTACTACAAGGTCGTCGCCTTCGACGCGGCCGGCAACCGCAGCGCCGCTTCGACGGCGGTCTCGGCGCTGGTGGCCGACGTGCAGGCGCCGACGACGCCGACCGACCTGGCGGCCACGCGCTCCGGGGCGGACAAGGCTGCGCTGACCTGGACGGTCTCGACCGACGACGTGGGCGTCACCAACTACCGCATCTACCGCGGCACCACCGCCGGCTTCACGGTCAACAGCTCCTCGCTCGTCGGGCAGTCGGCCTCAGCCTCCTACCTCGACATCCCGCCCGCCACGGGCACGTACTACTACCGGGTCGTGGCTCGCGACGCGGCCGGCAACGCCAGCGACCCCTCGGGTGTCGCGGCGGTGCTGATCGGTGACAACGACACCGACGCACCGACGGCGCCGAACGACCTCGCCTCCACCGTCGACGGTGCGTCGGTCACGGTGACGTGGTCGGCGGCCGTCGACAACGTGGGCGTGACGGGTTACCGGGTCCACCGGGGCACGACGCCCGGCTTCACCCCCGCGGCCGGCAACTTGCTGGTCGATCAGGCCACGCGGTCCTTCGTCGATGCCGGACGCCCGTTGGGCACGTCCTACTACAAGGTCGTCGCCTACGACGCCGCCGGCAACGTGGGTGCTGCCTCGGCGGCGCTCGAGGTCGTGGTCGGTACGACGACGATCGTGGTCGGGCCGACCGTCGACGCTCGGGTGCACAGCGTGCAGGCCGACTCGACCCTCGGCACCGACGTGCAGCTCGCTGCGACCGGTGGCGGGTGGCCGATGTGGTCGCTGATGAAGTTCGAGGTGCCTGCGGCGCCTCCGGGCACGACACTGTCCGGGGTCCGGATGGGGCTGCGTACCTCGGGTGACCCGACGGCCGGTTCGGTGGATCCGTTCGACATCTACGTGACGACCAACGGCTGGTCCGAGACCGGCGTGACCTGGAACAACCGGCCCCTGGAGCAGGGTGCGAAGGTGGCGACCCTGACCGGCGCGACCGGGGTCAACACGGCCTACACGCTGGTGGGTGATCCCTCGGCGCTGGCCGGCTCGGTCGGCTCGACGGTCTCGCTGCGGATCAGCGGTCGCGAAGGCGTGACCGACAACCTGCGCCTGTGGTCGCGGGAGTCCTCGGCGGAGTACGCGCCGACGCTGACCTTGATCTACGCCCCCGGCGGCGACGCCACCGCACCGTCGGTGCCGGTGGTCTCGACCTCGGTCGACGGCGGCGACGTGACGGTCAACTGGCCCAACTCGACCGACGACGTCGGGGTCACCGGTTACTCGGTCTACCGCGGAGCGACGGCCGGCTTCGTGGCCGACGACTCCTCGAAGCTCGCCGACGTCACGGCGTCGAGGTATGTCGATGCCGGTCGCCCGGCGGGCACCTCCTTCTACAAGGTGGTCGCCTTCGACGCGGCGGGCAACCGCAGCGCCGCCTCGACGGCCTCGTCGGCCACCGTGGCCGATGTCGATGCGCCCACGAAGCCCGCAGACCTCACGGCCACCAAGTCCGGGGCCGACAGGGTCGCCCTGAGCTGGACGGCCTCGACCGACAACGTCGCGGTCACCGCCTACCGCCTCTACCGGGGCACCACCTCCGGCTTCACCGTGGACGCGGCCTCGCTGGTGGCTCAGTCGTCGAGCACGTCCTACCTCGACTCCCCGCCGGCGACGGGCACCTACTACTACCGGGTCGTGGCTCGCGATGCGGCCGGCAACGACAGCGCACCCTCGGGTGTCGCGGCGGTGCTGCTCGGTGACACCGACACCGATGCCCCGACCGTCCCGGACGACCTCGCTTCCACGGTCGACGGGGCGTCGGTCACGCTGACCTGGTCGGCTGCCGTCGACAACGTCGGCGTGACGGGCTACCGGCTGTTCCGCGGTACGACGGCGGGCTTCACCCCGGCTGCGGGCAACAGGCTCGTGGATCAGGCAACGCGGTCCTACGTCGACACCGGGCGCCCGGTCGGCACCTACTACTACAAGGTCGTCGCCTACGACGCCGCCGGCAACGTGAGCGCGGCCTCGGCGGCTCATGAGGTCGCGGTCGTGGCGAAGACGGTCGAGGTGGTGCCGACGGCCGATGCCCGGGTGATCAAGCCGGCCCCGAACTCCAACTACGGCACCGACCAGCAGGTCGCCGCCACCGGTGGCGGCGACGTCATCGAGTCGCTGCTGCGCTTCGACCTCCCGGCCGCCCCGACGGGTCAGACCCTGACCGGGGTGAGCGTCACCGTGCGCACCTCCGGCGATCCCACGGCCGGCTCGATCCACCCCTACGCGCTGAGCATCGTCACCGGCGCCTGGGCCGAGGACACCGTCACCTGGAACAACCGCCCGACCAATGTCGGGGCCAAGGTGGCCGACCTGACCGGTCTCACCGAGGTCAACGCGCCGATCACCGCGACCGGCGTGCCGGCCGCCCTCGTCGGCTCGCTCGGTGAGTCGGTGACGCTGCTCCTCGACGGCCCGGCGACCTCGACCGACAACCTGCGGTTGTGGTCGAGGGAGGGCCCGGCGCAGTACCGCCCGACCCTGACGCTCACCTACTCCTAGCAGCGTCGGGGCAACGGCGCACCGGAGGCTGAGCAGCGAGCGCAACGGCTCCGGAGGCTGAGCAGCGAGCGCTAGCGAGCGTCGACGAAGCCCGGTGAGGTGGGCCTGGCGTGGGGGACGGTCGGCGTACGGCTTGCGGGGGCTTCGTCGACGGCCTCGCCCAGGGGCTCGGCCTGCTCAGCCTCCGGATCGCGCTAGCGAGCGTCGACGAAGCCCGGTGACGGACTCATGTGCGTGGGGGACGGTCGGCGTACGGCTTGCGGGGGCTTCGTCGACGGCCTCGCCTAGGGGCTCGGCCTGCTCAGCCTCCGGATCGCGCTAGCGAGCGTCGACGAAGCCCGGTGAGGTGGGCGCCGGCGTGGGGGACGGTCGGCGTACGGCTCGCGGGGCTTCGTCGACGGCCTCGCCTAGGGGCTCGGCCTGCTCAGCCTCCGGATGCGCGCTAGCGAGCGTCGACGAAGCCCGGTGACGTGCGCACGCGCGTGGGGACGGTCGGTGTGCGGCTTGCGGGGCTTCGTCGACGGCCTCGCCTAGGGGCTCGGCCTGCTCAGCCTCCGGATCGCGCTAGCGAGCGTCGACGAAGTCCGGTGACTGTGGTTGCGGTCTGTGCCTACCTTGCGGGGGCTTCGTCGACGGCCTCGCCTAGGGGCTCGGCCTGCTCAGCCTCCGTACGCCCTGCTCAGCCTCCGGTACGGCCTGCTCAGCCTCCGGAGTGCGCCGGCGACGTCACAGCCAGTTGTGGTCGCGGAGGCGCTGGCGCAGCATCGCGCTCGAGGTGTGGGTCGTGTAGGGGAAGTAGCAGACCGCGACGCCGAGCTCGGCCATCTGGGCCTCGAGGCGGAGCCCCTTCGGCTCGCCGCGCCAGTCGTCGCCCTTGAAGATCACGTCGAAGGGTCGCGCGGCCCAGGCGAGGGTCTTGTCCTCGCTGTGGTCGAGCATCACCTCGTCGACGACGGTCAGCGCCGAGACGATGTCGAGGCGTTCGTCGGTGGGGATCACCGGCCGCGAACCCTTCAGCTGCTCGACATACTCATCGGTGGCGACGCCGACGACGAGCCGTTCGCAGGACTCGGCGGCCCTGCGCAGGATGTTGAGGTGGCCGACGTGGAACATGTCGAAGACACCGCTCGCGTAGCCCACAGTCCAGGGGGCTCCGAGGTGGCCGGGGTTGCTCATCAGGTGTCCTTCAACCGCTTGTGGTGCCTCGAAGCCTAGTGGTCGCAACCCCGCCGGCGACCCGAGCCCCCGGAGTGCTCGGTCCTTGCCGAGACGCCGATCACCTCCGGGTAGCATTGCGGCTTCAGGCCAACCCGTCCCGTTCGCACTCGGCGTAGGCGACGAGGATCGAGAGCTGGAGGTCGACATCAACAAGCAGTCCGACTCGCAGAGCACGTTTCGGCAACGCCGCGCGAGGCTCGAGACGTCTGTTCTGTTCGTCGCCTCGGCAGTCGTCGTAGCGTCCACGGCGTATGCCATCTCGTGGTCGACCACTGGCGCGGACACCGCCCAGTCGCCCGTCGACGGCCCGACCCTGCGGCCCACGAAGCCTTCGGCCACCGCCGCTCCCAACGCCGACGCGCTCGCGCTGGGGGAGACCTTCAGCGGGACGCGGGCTTCCTCGACCGTGCTCGAGGTCGACGTCCTCGACGCGTCCGATGAGCTTGCGGCGCCGGAAGGCGAGGCGTGGGTCGGTCTGCGGATCAAGCGCTGCGCGAGCGAGACGCAGTCGAGCGCAAGAGCGCCCTATGCGCGGTGGGTCGTGGTCGACGAGGACGGCGAGACCTACCCCGGCGACAACTCGGCACCCGACGGGATCGTCGCGAAGATGCTGACCACCAAGGACTTCCCGGCCGGCCAGTGCCGCTCGGGCTGGGTGGTCATCGGAGTGCCCGACGCTGCGGCTGACGCCGTCGCTGCCGTGCGGTTCGTCCCGCCGGCCGGCAAGTCGGCCGAGTGGACCGTCCCCGCCTCCTAGCGGGAGCCGGGTGCGACGACGCGACGCAGCACCGACTCGAAGGAGTCGATGCCGGAGCGCTCGCTGAGGTGGCTGTCGCGGAACACCCGCCCGGCCTCGGCCAGGGCGTCGCAGCGGTGCGGATCGGCCACCAGGTTGGCGATCGCCTCGACGAGCGCAGCCGGGTCGGCGGGATCCACCACCAGCCCAGCGCCGGAGACCTCGAGCTCCTCGGCGGTGGTGCTCCGCTTGTCGACCGCCGCCACGACCGGCCGGCCGGTGGCCCAGTAGGTGGTGAGCTTGGAGGGCACCGACATCTCGGTGAGGCCGGGGAGCTCGTTGACGAGGAGCACGTCGGCGGCGCCGAGGGCCTGCTCGAAGTCGCCGTCGGGGAGCGGGTCGAGGAACTGCAGGTGCGAGTTGGGGTCGAGGCGCTCGAGGACGTGGCGGCGTAGGCCGTCGCCCATGAGCACGAACCGCAACCGGTCGCCCCGCTCGGCGGCGAGCCGGGACGCGTGTACGACGTTCTCCAGGCCCTGCTTGGCGCCCATGTTGCCGGCATGCAGCACGACGGTCTCGTCGTCGGCCCACCCGTGCGAACGGCGCACGGCGGCCCTGTCGAACGCCGGCGCGGGCTGGACGTGCGACCAGTTGCGGACGACGTCGACGGTCGTGGTGATCGCCAGGTCGCGCTTGAGGTAGGCGCGGAAACGGTCATGGATGACCACGACGCGGGTGGAGCGGGCCAGCAGGCTCCGCTCGACCGTCCGTACGAGACGCCCGAGCGGGCTGCCGCCGGTCTGCTCGACCCCGAGGGTGTAGATGTCCTGGACCCACGTCACCACTGGACGGCGGCCGAGCCGGGCCCGGACCGAGGCCATCGAGGAGGACACCAGGGCCGGGCTCACCACGACGACCACGTCGGGTCGCGACCAGCGCGAGAAGATCGCCCGGAAACCGAAGACGACCTCCATGAGCAACCGGTTGGCGGTCGCGGGACGACGCGGCACGTAGTGGCGCACTCGCTGGACGCGCGCGCCGCCGATCTCCTCGCTCATCGTTCGTCCGGTGTAGCCGGGCAGGACCTTCCACTGCGGGTAGTGCGGGTAGCTCGTGACGACGCGGACGTCGTGACCGCGCTCGGCGAGGCCGCGCACCATGCCGGAGGTGTAGGGAGCGATGCCGGAGGCCTCGGGCTCGAAGTTGAGACCGACGAACAGGATCCGCAGTGGGCGCTGCTCAGTGACCACGGACGGATTCCTCGTGCTCGAGGAACCAGGCGTAGGTCTCGCCCAGACCCCGGTCGAACGGGATCGTGGAGGTCCACCCCAGGCTGCTGAGGCGGGCGACGTCGAGCAGCTTGCGGGGGGTGCCGTCGGGCTTCGAGGCGTCGAAGGTGACGGTGCCGCGGTAGCCGGTGACCTCGGCGATGAGCTCGGCGACCTCGCGGATCGAGCAGTCGGTGCCGGTGCCGACGTTGATGTGCGACAGCATCGTCTGGGTCGACGCGGCGTAGGTGTCGTGGTCGAGGTCCATCACGTGCACCGAGGCGTCGGCCATGTCGTCGACGTGGAGGAACTCGCGACGCGGAGTGCCCGAGCCCCACACCGCGACCTCCGGCAGATCGGCGGCGGCGGCTTCGTGGAAGCGCCGCAGCAGGGCCGGGAGCACGTGGCTCCCGACGGGGTCGAAGTTGTCGTGCGGACCGTAGAGGTTGGTCGGCATGACGCTGCGGTAGTCGCGTCCGAACTGTCGGTTGTAGCTCTCGCACATCTTGATGCCGGCGATCTTGGCGATGGCGTAGGGCTCGTTGGTCGGCTCGAGGACCCCGGTCAGCAGGCAGCTCTCCGGCATCGGCTGGGGAGCGTTGCGCGGGTAGATGCAGGAGGAGCCGAGGAAGAGCAACCGGTTGACGTCGGCGTCGTGGGCGGCCTTGACGACGTTGGCCTCGATGACGAGGTTCTCCCAGATGAAGTCGGCCGGGAAGTCGCGGTTGGCGGCGATGCCGCCGACCTTCGCAGCGGCCAGGTAGACCTCGTCGATGTCGTTGCCGGCGATGAACTCGCTCACCGCGCGGTAGTCGAGGAGGTCGACCTCGGAGCGGGTCGCGGTCACGATGTCGACGTCGGGGGAGCGTTCGAGCCGACGCACGATGGCCGAGCCGACCATCCCGCGGTGCCCGGCGACGAAGACCTGGCGCTTGCCGGCCATCAGGATTCCGAGGAGACAGGCAAGTCGAAGCCGTGCTGCCTCAGGAGAGCGAACTTGCGGGCGCTGTCGTGGTCGGACTGCACCATCTCCTCGATGAGCTCACGCACACCGATGGTCGGCTTCCACCCCAGCTCCTCGTGGGCCTTGCTCGCATCACCCAGGAGCGTCTCGACCTCGGCGGGGCGGAAGTAACGCGGGTCGACCTTCACGACGACGTCGCCGACGCTCAGAGCCGGGGCCAGGTCGCCGGTGATCGAGTCGACGATGCCGACCTCGTCGACCCCGGTGCCCTCGAACCGGAGCGTGAGACCGAGCGCCTCGGCGGTCCAGGTCACGAACTGGCGCACCGAGATCTGCTCACCCGTCGCGATCACGTAGTCCTTGGCGGTGTCGCCCTGGAGCATCATCCACTGCAGGCGCACGTAGTCCTTGGCGTGGCCCCAGTCGCGCAGGGCGTCGAGGTTGCCGAGGTGCAGCGTCGGCTCGATGCCGAGCGCCACGCGGGACAGTCCGCGGGTGATCTTGCGCGTCACGAAGGTCTCGCCGCGCCGGGGGGACTCGTGGTTGAAGAGGATGCCGTTGCAGGCATACATGCCGTAGGACTCGCGGTAGTTGACCGTGATCCAGTAGGCGTACATCTTGGCGACGGCGTACGGCGAACGCGGGTAGAACGGCGTCGTCTCCGACTGCGGGGTCTCCTGGACGAGGCCGTAGAGCTCGCTGGTCGAGGCCTGGTAGAAGCGCGTGTGGTCGGTGAGGTCGAGCAGCCGGATGGCCTCGAGCAGGCGCAGGGTGCCGATCGCGTCGACGTCCGCGGTGTACTCGGGCTGCTCGAAGCTCACCGCGACGTGGGACTGGGCGCCGAGGTTGTAGATCTCGTCGGGCCGCACCTGGCCGACGATGCGGGTCAGGTTGGAGGCATCGGTGAGGTCGCCGTAGTGCAGGAAGAGCCGGGGGTCGCTCTCGTGCGGGTCCTCGTAGATGTGGTCGATCCGCTGGGTGTTGAGCGAGGACGCGCGGCGCTTGATGCCGTGGACCTCGTAGCCCTTCGCGAGCAGCAGCTCGGCGAGGTAGGAACCGTCCTGGCCGGTGATGCCGGTGATGAGCGCTGTCTTGGTCATGAGTGTGATTGCTCCGCAGATCTAGGTCACCTGCGAGGGGCCCCGAAGCTCGCCGGTGTCGTGGACGACAAGGTCCAACCTATGCTTGGACTCGACCGAGGAGGGAATCACCCCGCTGTGACATCCCTCCTGCCGCCGCCGACGAGGTGAGTCACGTGCACCCTGTGAGGCGCCCGCAGCGCCGGAGCCTCCATCGGCGGGCTCACGGGCGGGTGGGTGATCGGGTTCGCCGCCCGGTGTTCTACGCGGTGCTGCTGGCGGTCCTGGGGGTCGGGCTGAGCACGTCGGCGTCCTTGACGACCGCGCCGACGGGTCCGTCGTCCGAGCCCCCGACGGCGCTGCCCTCGGACCCGCCGGCCCTGCCGACGCCCCCGTTGCCGTCGTTCCCATCGGTGTCGGAGCCGGTCTCGGTGCTGAACGCCCCGCTGATCGAGCCGGCCCGGCCGGCCCCGGGTCTCCTCGACGGCATCGCCCTCACCGAGCAGGCCGAGGACGACAACGTCGTGTTCGCCCACTACTTCCCGCCGTACCCGCTCTCGATCGACAACGAGGATCCGGCCGGCGACTACTACGCCCGCAACTACCTCACGGTCGGCGGGGAGGACGACAAGCACCGCGCGTATGGCGGTCTGCTGCGCGACCGGCCGATCGGACGGGCTCCGCTGAGCGGTGACTGGCAGCTCGAGGACATGCGTACCGAGATCCGCCAGGCGGCCTCCGTGGGGATCGACGGCTTCACCCTCGACATCCTCGCCTTCCAGGACCGCACCTGGATCAACGCGCTGACGATGATGCGTGCGGCCGACCTGGAGGGGTTCGAGATCATCCCGATGCTGGACGCATCGTCGATCGAGGCGACCCCTGAGCGTGCCGCTGCTGCGTTCGCCGAGCTCTTCTCGCACCCGTCGGCACAGCTGATCGAGGGCGAGCACGTGCTGGCGTCGTTCCTGGCCGAGGCCGAGCCGGTGGCGTGGTGGGTGGAGCTGATCGGCCTGCTCGAGGACGACTACCAGCTGCCGATCAAGTTCATCGCCGTGTTCAACAACCCCTCGCCGACCAACCTCGAGGCCTTCGCCCCGATCAGCTACGGGCTGGGCGCCTGGGGCTACCGCAATGCGGCCGGGGCCTCCACGAGCCCCGACTACGCCGCCCAGGCCCATGCGCTGGGGGTGAAGTGGATGCACACGGTCGCCGTCCAGGACGCCCGCCCGCGCAGCGGCCACTACGCCGAAGCGGGCAACACCGACACCCTGCGCGCCACCTGGGCCCGCGCGATCGAGAGCGGCGCCGACCTGGTGCAGATCGCGACCTGGAACGACTACAGCGAGTCGACCGCCATCGCGCCGTCGGTCTCCCACGGCTGGGCGTTCCTCGAGCTGATGGGCTACTACGGCGAGTGGTTCACGACGGGGTCCCCGCCGACCGTCAACGGCGACCACCTCGTGCTGACCCACCGCACGCAGTTCTGGTCTGCGCAGCCCACCAGCGGGATCGTGACCATGGCGCCGACCCTCGGCGGCTCGACCGTGCCGCCGCGCAACATGGTGGAGGCGCTGGTCTTCCTGACCGCCCCGGCGTGGGTGACGGTGGCGTCCGGCGACCACACGACCACGGTGCAGCGGCCGGCCGGGGTCTCGACGGTGCTGGTGCCGCTCGGGGTCGGCCAGCCGTCCGCCCAGATCGTGCGGGGGCCGCGGGTCGTGATGACCGTCGAGTCGCCGTACCCGGTGGTGGACCCTCCCTACGTGCAGGACCTGCAGTACGTCGCGACCCGGTCCTGAGCCCGGTCCCGAGCCCGGTCCTGAGCCCGCTCCTGATCTCGGTCCAGTCCACCGGGGGGCCGCCGGCACGTAGGGTCCCGGTCATGCCCAACCAACGTCTGCGCCGGGTCGCCGTCGTGCTCGCAGGGGGGACCGGCACTCGTGTCGGACTGCAGACCCCCAAGCAGCTCCTCACGATCGCCGGGAAACCGATCATGGAGCACGCCATCGCGGCGCTCCACAACTCCCCGCTCATCGACGAGATCCTGGTGATGATGACCCCCGGTCACCTCGATCCGGTGCGTGAGATCGTGCGGTCCGGCGGGTACTCCAAGGTGAGCGGGGTGCTCGAGGGTTCGGGCACCCGCAACGACACCACCCGGGCGGCGATCGCGGCGCTCAGCGACCGGCTCGGCGGCGACGACTGCCAGGTGCTGCTGCACGATGCCGTGCGGCCGCTGCTCACGGAGGCGATCATCGAAGCCAACGTCGCCGCGCTGGAGCACCACGACGCCGTCGACACAGCCATCATGTCGGCCGACACCGTGATCCGGGTCGAGGCGTCCGGGTCGGGGTCGGGGTCGGGGGAGCGCATCGCCGACGTGCTGCCACGCGCCGAGCTGCGCCGGGGTCAGACTCCGCAGTCGTTCCGGCTCTCCGTCCTGCGCCGGGCCTACGAGCTGGCCGCGGCCGACCCCGACTTCACCGCCACCGACGACTGCACCGTCGTGCTGCGCTACCTGCCCGACGTACCGATCGCCGTCGTGCCGGGCCACGAGTCGAACATGAAGATCACCGAGCCGATCGATGTCTTCCTCGCCGACAAGCTGTTCCAGCTCGGCTCCACCGCGCCCCGTGGCCTGCGCGACGACGACCTGCGAGCGGCGCTGACCGGGCGCACGATGGTGGTCTTCGGCGGCTCCTACGGGATCGGGGCCGAGGTCGTCGCCCTGGCTCGCAGGCTCGGCGCCCACGTGCGGGTCTTCAGCCGCTCCGAGACCGGCACCCACGTCGAGCGTCGCTCCGACATCGCCGCCGCCGCGGCGGAGGTCATCGCCGACACCGGTCGCATCGACTTCGTGGTCAACACCGCCGGCGTCCTCCCGCGCCACCCGATCACGGCGACCAGCGAGGAGACCGTCTACAACGCCACCGAGGTCAACTACCTCGCGCCGGTGTGGATCGCCCAGGAGTTCCACCGCCACCTCGCGGAGTCGGCGGGGTCGCTGCTCTTCTTCACGTCGTCGTCCTACACCCGGGGTCGGGCCGGCTACTCGCTGTACTCCTCGGCGAAGGCAGCCGTCGTCAACCTCACCCAGGCGCTGGCCGACGAGTGGTCCGCGGACGGGGTCCGGGTCAACTGCCTCAACCCCGAGCGGACCGCCACGCCGATGCGCGAGAACGCGTTCGGCGACGAGCCGCCGGAGACGCTGCTCAGCGCACACACGGTCGCGTTGAGTGCGCTCGCCGTCCTCGTGGGCACGCTCAGCGGCCACGTGGTCGACGTACGACGTGAAGCGCTCGACCCCAACGACGTCAGCGAGCCCGACGGGGACCGGCCGGCGCCTGAGCCGCAGGTCAGCGGCGGCGCTTGACCTTCTTGGTCGGCTTGCTGACCCGCTTGACGGTGACGTAGCCGGGCTTGGTCGTGGTGGTGCGGACCTTGAGGCGCTTGCCGCGCTGGTCACGGGTGATCGCGAACCAGATCGTGGTGGCTCCGGCGATCGCCTTCTTGCCGGCATACCACTGGTAGCGGGTGCTGGTGCCGGCTGTCGCGGCCGGGGAGCACGGCGCGCAGCGCGCGGCCGACCCGTGGTGTGCCGTCGACCGCGGGTCGCTTGCGCTTGGTCTGGACGCCCTTGCGGACGGTTGCGGTCGGGTCGCTGACCTTCGTCACCGGCGAGAACCCGGCCTTCGTGCCCGTCACGGCAAGGGTGATCGTCGAGCCCACGTCGTCTGCCGTCAGGTCGTACGACGTGGTGTCGGCGCCGGCGATGGGGGCGCCGTCGCGGCGCCAGGCGTAGGTGAGGGCTGCACCCTCGGCCCACGTGCCGATGGTCGCGCTGAGGCGTTCGGCCGGTGCGGGTCACGCCCGAGATGGTCGGGGTCGGGGTGGGGGAGAGCACGGCGGTGCCGTCGACGGCCAGGGTGGTGGTGCAGGGCGTGCAGGCGGCGCCGAGGGTCTCGGCATACGCCTCGAGCACGATCGGCTCGGAGGTCGGGTCGGCGACGACCTGGGCCGGGATCGAGACGGTCTTGGCGGCGGCGAGCGCGTTGTCGGGCACCGTCCAGGTCAGGGTCGAGCCGGAGCGGGTCACGCCGGCCGGCAGGGCGCCGAGGTCGGTCTGGGCCAGCAGCGAGGTCGCGTCGATCGTGACGATGCTGCCGGTCTGCGCCACCTTGCCGGTGTTGGTCGCGCGCAGGTCGACGGTGAGCGGATCGCCCCCGCTGAGGGTGGTGGTCGGCGTCGTCGGTCAGCGCGAGGTCCCACCGCGACGGCCAGGCCGGCTTGTCGGTGTCGTACAACCAGTCCTGGAAGAAGGCCGTGAGGTCGCGACCCGAGATCTCCTCCGACAGCGCGATCCACTCGGCGGTCGAGGCGTCACCGCCGCTGTAGGTCTCGATCCAGGTGCTCATGATCTCGAGGAAGACCTCCTCGCCGAGGGCCGAGCGCATCGCCTCGAGGGTCATCGCGCCGCGCTCGTAGGTCGGTGAGCCGAAGAGGTCAGCTGGGTCGCTGAAGCCGGCGACCGGGGTCTGCCAGAAGGTGCTGTTGGCGGCGGTGGTGTTCCACTCGTCGTAGTAGACGTCCTCGGTCGAGTCGCCGCCATACAGCTCGGCGGTGACCTGGGTCGCCACGAACGTCGCCGGGCCCTCGTTGAGCCAGATGTCGCTCCAGTCGGTGGGGGAGACGGCGTTGCCGAACCACTGGTGGACCAGCTCGTGGATGAGGGTGTTCTGCCCGATGCTGGTCTCGAAGTAGGGCCGGTCCTGGGTCTCGAGGGCGTAGCCGAGCGTGGACTGGTCGACGACCATCCCGATGCTGGCGCCCGGGTAGGTGCCGTAGTTGCGCTCGATCGCCTTGAGCATCGGGGAGAGCTGGGCGCGGCGGGTCCCGAAGCTGGACGGCACCTCGATCGCGGTGTTGGCGTAGCTCCACTCGCGGGTGGTGCCGGTGGTCAGGGCGACGTCGGACTCCGCTGTGGTGTAGGTGCCGATCGCGGCGAGCGCGAGGTAGGTGGCCTGCTGGTTGGGCTGCTCCCAGGTGAAGGTGCGGGTGCTCGTCGTGCTGGTCACGGACGCGAGCGAGCCGGTGCTGACAGCGGTCTGGTTGGTCGGGAAGCCCGGAAGCGGGAAGTAGGGGACGGTCAGCTTCGTGGTGAAGGTCGCCTTGTCGGTCGGGGTGTTGTTGTTGGGGAACCACGTCATCGCGCCGACGGGTTCGTTGAGCGCGACCACGCCACCGCTCTGGGTGCGGGTCCACCCCTCCATCGACCCGTCCGGGTCGGTGTGGGCGGTCGGGGTGCCGGAGTAGGTGACCGCGACGGTGAAGTCGCCGGTGATCGGGGTCGCCGGAGTGACGATGAGCTTGTACGTCGTGGTCGCGGCGTCGGTGACCCGGCTGAAGGTCGCCGCCGCGCCGTTGACCGTCACGGCCGAGACCGTCAGCCCCTCGAGGTCGAGCGCGAACTCACTCAACGCCTCGGCCGCGGTCACGGTCGCGTCGATGGTCGTCGTGGCCGTGATCGAGCCGTTGGCGGCGTACGCGATCGCGACGTCGTAGTGGCGCACGTCGTACCCGCTGTTGCCCTGGTTGGGGAACAACGTGTCGCCGGAGGTGCGTCCACCGGCCACGGCTCCCGGGCCGGGCGTGGGGGCCACGGCCGTCGCTGCCTGCGGCGCCACGAGCAGCCCGGCGCAGAGCAGCCCGGCCACGGACATGGCGATGGTCGAGGTGGTGTGCTTCACGGAGGGCTCCCCAGGGTCGGTGCGTGAGCCAACGGTATTGCGTCGGGCCCGACGGTAGTTGAGATGCGAACTTCCCGTCGGTGGTTGAGGTGCGAGCTTGCGAGCCTCGAAACCCGGCGAGGTGCCCACCAGCCGCACCCAGGTCCCTCGACCACCCGACTTCTCCACAGCGCCAATCCTCGGGCGATTGCAGGATGCCTCGCGAGCACATCCTGAGCGACATGGCCTGGGTTTACATCGTTCTTTGCGCGGACGGCTCCTACTACGTAGGCAGCACGATCGACCTCCAGCGACGCCTCTGGGAGCACAACCACTCCGACGAGGGCGCCGCCTACACGAAGCGTCGCGGCCGACGGCCGGTCACGCTGGTGTGGTCAGCGGACTTCAGCTCCATCAGGGATGCGTTCGCCTTCGAGAAGCGAGTGCAGGGATGGAGCCGGAAGAAGCGTGAGGCGCTCATGCGAGGCGACTACGACTCCCTGATCGCCCTGGCTCGACGCAAGTCCGTCCAGCTGCGCGAGGCCGGCGAAACCGACCCCACCGCTGGTTGAGGTGCGAGCGCAGCGAGCCTCGAAACCCGGTGAGGTTTCCGGCGGCCTTGGGTGCGGCTGGCGGTCGGGTTGCGGGGTTTCGAGGCTCGTCGCTGGCGCTCCTCGCACCTCAACCAGCGTCGGGGGAGGGCTCGTCGCTGGCGCTCCTCGCGCCTCAACCGGCGTGGCGGGGTCAGGCGTTGAGCAGGCCGACGACCTTGTGTGCGGCCTCGGTGCTGGACGCCGGGTTCTGTCCGGTGACCAGCCGGTCGTCGACGACCACGAACGGCGCCCAGGCCTCGCCGGAGCTGAACGAGGCACCGGCTTCGCGCAGCCGGGTCTCGAGCAGCCAGGGGGCCTTGTCGGCGAGACCGGCCTGCTCCTCCTCGGCATCGCTGAAGGCGGTGAGCTTGCGTCCGGCGAACAGCCAGGAGCCGTCGTCGCGACGGGCCGGCAGGAGCCCGGCCGGACCGTGACAGACCGATGAGACGACCTTGCCGCCGTCGAGCATGGTCACCAGGATGCGGCCGAGGTCCTCGCTGACGGCGAGGTCTTCCATCGGACCGTGGCCACCGGGCACGAAAACGGCGTCGTAGGAGTCGAGGTCGACGTCGGCGAGGACCAGCGTCGAGCTGAGCCGGTCCGCGAGGTCTTCGAGCGCCTTGCGCTGCTTCGCCGACTCCTCCTCGCCGATGGTGCCGGGGTCCAGGCTGCCTTCGTCCACGACGGGAGTGACGCCACCGGGGCTCGCGAGGTCGACGTCGATCCCGGCCTCGGAGAACACCTCCAGCGGGGACAGAAGCTCCTCGGCCCAGAAGCCCGTCGGGTGCTTCGACCCGTCGTTGAGCGTCCAGTGGTCGGAAGCGGTCAGCACGGTCAGGATCTTCGGCACAGCGGTGCTCCTCAGTTCAGGGGGTGTTGCTTCTCGTACCTCCCACAGCGTCGAGGCGGACCGGTTTGTTCCGTGGACGGACGACGATCAGTCCGCGAGCAGCTCGGCGGTCCGTACGACGGTCGCGAACTCACCGTGCAGGTTTGTGCCGGTCACCCGGGCCAGCACCTCGGCCGGAATCACGTCACCGTCGGGGTCGGCCCGATCGAAGGTGTGGGTCGCGTCAAGGGCGAAGAGGACCCGGTGGCCGAGGTTGCCGCCGACCCGCGCGGTGGTCTCGCAGCAGTGGTTGGTGGTGATGCCGCAGACCACCATGGCTTCCATCCCTTCTGCGCGCAGCCACGCGTCCAGGTCAGGGGCGCCGTGGAACGAGGAGTTCACGGACTTCGTCACGAGCAGGTCGTGCGGGCCGTCCACCCCCGGCAGCAAGGCGTTGCCGGGCTGGGACGGGTGCAGCGGCGAGTTCGGATCGGTGGAGTCGTGGCGTACGAGCACGACCGGACGGCCTCGCTCTCGCCAGCGGGTCACGAGCGCCAGGATGTTGTCCTCGCAGGCCGGGTTGTCCCGCCTGCCCCAGTAGTCGACATCGACGAACCCTTGCTGCGCGTCGACGACCACGAGGGCCGTCTGGTCGAGGTCGGGAAGCATGTCAGCGATCCTGCCATCGACTGGGCTCCGCCACGCGATGCTGGAAGTACGGGCCCGAGACGGGCTGACGGTGGTTGAGGTGCGAGCGGAGCGAGCCTCGAAACCCGGTGAGGTGTACGGCGGCGTCGGGTACGGCTGGTGGTCGGGTTACGGGGTTTCGAGGCTCGTCGCTGGCGCTCCTCGCACCTCAACCAGCGTCGGGGGAGGGCTCGTCGCTGGCGCTCCTCGCACCTCAACCACCGTCGGGGTCACTAACGCGCGACTTACCGGCACCACGTGCAGGCAACTCACGCGTTAGTGCGTGTTGTGGTGGTCAGACCGGGACGGAGCCGACGGCCACCCGGCCGTTGCCGACGATGTCGATGGGACCGTCGGCGTGGGAGACGAACACCGACTGACCACGCTTGACGACGAGCCGCTCGTCGCGGGCGACGACCTCGACCTGGCCCTCGAGGACCAGGACGGTGCGGGGGCCGGTGGCCGGGACGCGGCGCATCGGGGGACGCCCGACGGTCAGGCAGAACTCCGCGACCGGCGGCTCGAGGTAGGTGAAGTCGGTTGCCCGCTCGGACGGCGCCCAGCGCGGCGGTGCGATGGGCGCGAAGTCGGTCACGCTCAGGAGCTCGTCGACGTCCATGTGCTTGGGCGTGAGCCCGGCGCGCAGCACGTTGTCGGAGGAGGCCATGATCTCGACGCCGAAGCCCTCGACGTAGGCGTGCACCACGCCGGCGTTGACGAACATCGCCTCGCCGGGCGCCAGCACGATGTTGTTGAGGAACAGCGTGACCAGGGCGCCGGGGTCCTTGGGGTAGTGGCGGACGAGCTCGCCGAGGCGCTGGAAGACGCGCACGGCCTCGGTCTCGATGCGCCGCAGGGCGCCGCGGTGCTCGGTGCGGTGCTTGAGCTCCTCGCGCTGCGCGCGAGCCCCCGCGTGCCGGGCGGCATCGCCGACCTGCGACAGCGTGCGGGGCAACGCCCGGCCGCCCATGGAGAGGGTTTCGGTGACGACCTCGCGCAGCATCTCGGCCGCGGGTCCGCGCTGGAGCTTCTCGGCGACGTCGTCGGCCCAGGGCACGTTCAGCAGGTGGAGGAGCTCGACGGTCCGATCGACCTGCCGGAAGCCCGCCATACCCTCGAAGCGAGTGATGGCGAAGATCATCTCGGGCTTGTGGAACCGGTCCTTGTAGTTGCGGTGACCGGCATCGAGCGAGATGCCGGCGGCGTCCTCGCGGGCGTGGCCGAGGCGGGCGCGCTCACTGCTCGGGTGCACCTGGAGCGACAGCGGCTCGCCGACCGCCAGCACCTTCATCAGGAACGGGAGCCGCTCGCCGAACGTCTCGACCGAGCGGCGACCGAGCAGGTCGGCAGCGTCGGCCGAGATCACGTCGTTGAGGCCTCGCCCGTCGGGCAGCGCCGACGGGTTGCCGTCGTGGGCGCCGATCCACAGCTCAGCCTCGGGCTTGCCGCTGGCGGGGCGGCCGAGGAACTGCGCCATCTGCTCCTTCGAGCCCCACGGGTAGTTGCGGATGGCGTTGCCCATGATGAACATGGCTAGGACTTCCTGCGGCGGTCCTTGCTCGGTGCGCTCGCATCGTGGGGTCCCTCCGCGTCTGTCGTGCCGGCCGCGTTGCCGGCCGCCTTGCCGGCTGCCTTGCCGGCGGCCCTGCGGCCGCGCTGGGCGGCGACGTACGCCGGATCCTCGAGCTGGGCGACGGTGGGCGCGCCGAACATCGGCAGGCCCTGACCGCGTCGCAGGAAGCCCCAGATGATCGGGACCAGGACGAGCGTGGCGATGCCGACGCCGGCGATGAGGAAGGGGTAGGTCTCCTCGCGACCGAGCGGGGCCCAGCCGGCCTTGTCGAGCAGGGCGACGCCCGACATGGTCAGGACGACGACGATGCCGCGGCGGATGTAGGACTGCGGGACTCGTGGCGCGAGGCGGCTGCCGAGGATCGTGCCGGGGACGGAACCGATCACCAGCGGGATGAGCAGGTTCCAGTCGAGGCCGTGGATCGCGACGTTGGCGATGGCGGCGGCCATCACCAGCGGCACCGCCTGCACGAGGTCGGTGCCGACCAGCTTCACCGCGGAGAGTCCGGGGTAGAGGATCAGCAGGGCGACCATGATGATCGAGCCGGACCCGACGCTGGTGATGCCGACCAGGATGCCGCCGAGGGCGCCGACCGCCAGGGTGACGAGGGGGCGGATGTGCGGGTCGGGGTCGCCGAGCGAGCCGCCGCTGCGCACCATCCGCAGGTTGATGTAGAGCCGGAGGGCGTAGGTGCTGGCCGCGAACAACAACGCGAAGCCGATGGAGAGCTTGAGCACGAAGTCGAGCTGCTCGGGGTCGTTGGTGAACGCCTTGACCAGGTAGGGCCCCAGCAGCGCGAAGGGCACCGAACCGATGATCAGCCACTTGGCGAGCGTGAAGTTGGGTGAGCCCTCGCGGGCGTGGACGACCGCGCCGCCCGACTTGTAGATCGCAGCAGCGGTGAGGTCGGCAGCGACCACGGTCGCGGCCTCACCCGATCCGGCGCCCAGGAAGAGCAGCGCCGGCGTCATCAGGGCGCCACCGCCCATGCCCGTCAGACCGACCACGATGCCGACGATGAAGCCGGCGGCCATGATGGAGAAGAACGCCGTAGTGATCAGATCTTCCACGGGGTGATCCTTTCTGATCCGACCAGGGCCGGCACGACAACGCGCAGGAGTGAGTCGATGTGTTCGGCGCAGCGCTTGGCAGCCGGCCGGCCGCGGCGGAAGGGGTCGGAGACGTCGAGGTCGGTCGAGGCGGCGCCGCGGCGTTCCCCGAGCACCTGGAGCAGCTCGCTCCGGGTGATGCCGGGCTCGAGCTCGCCGAGGGTCTCGGCGAGCTGGCCGAGCGTGAAGACCTTGCGGAACGACCCCGGGTCGTCGTCGAGGATGAAGGAGCGGTGGGAGGCCTCGGCGGTGATGACCAGGTCGGCCTCCGCGAGAAGGTCCCGGGTGAGCGGACGGCTGCGGAACTCCGCGGCGTCGATGCCTTGGGCGTCCTGGAGGGCCGCGGCCATCACGTCGTCCATCGGGTGCTCCACGAAGCCGTGCGTGCCGGCGCTGGAGAAGCTGATGGAGTCGTCGTCGCCGAGCAGGTGGCGCGCCGAGAGCTCCATGTAGGGGCTGCGGCAGATGTTGGCGGTGCAGACGAACAGGACCTTGAGGGGGGCCGGCGCTGAAGGCTGGTGGAGCGGCGGGGCTTCGTCGACGCTCGCTGGCGCTCGCTGCTCAGCCTCCGGACGTACCCCGATCGGCGAGCGGTCGCCCTTGCGGAGGTCGAGGTACCCGGCCTCGGCGAGGGCGAGGACGACGTCGTCGAGAGCGTCGTCGATGGTGCGGCCGGTGGTGTCGACGCGTACGTCGGCATCCTCGGGCTCCTCGTAGGGCGAGGAGATGCCGGTGAACTCGGGGATCTCGCCGCGCCGCGCCTTGGCGTAGAGGCCCTTCCGGTCGCGTCGCTCGCACTCCTCGAGCGGTGTGGCGACGTGGACGAGGAAGAACGCGCCGCCCGCCTCGTCGACCATCGTCCGCACCTGCTGACGGGTCTCGTCGAACGGGGCGATCGGGCTCACCACGGCGACCCCGCCGTGGCGGGAGATCTCGGCGGCGACCCAGCCGATGCGACGGATGTTGGTCTCGCGGTCGGCCTTGGAGAACGTCAGTCCGGCCGAGAGGTTGCGTCGTACGACGTCGCCGTCGAGGCTGGTGACGGTGCGGCCGCCCTGCTCGAGGAGGCGATCCATCAGGGCCTGGGCGAGCGTCGACTTGCCGCTGCCCGAGAGGCCGGTGAAGAACAGCACGAGCCCCTGCCGGTCAGGGGTGGGCTGATCGGCATCGACGATGTCGGCCACCAGGGACAAGGGGGAGCCGGCGTCGACGAGTCCGACGACCGGGTCGCCGGCGGCGTACGCCCCGACGACCTGGACGCCCAGGGCGTGGTCGATCTCCGCGTCGCCATGGCTGGCGAGGGGGACCGCGACGACTGCGGCATCACCGAGGTCGTCGGCGACCCGCAAGGTGGCGCGCAGCAGGGCGACCGGGGAGAGCTGAGGGGTGCCGTGGCCGACGAGCGCGAGCAGCACCAGTGGGCCGAGCTCGCGCAGCTGCTCGAGCTGGACGTTGGTCAGGGCGTCGGTGACCGGCACGAACGTGCGGCCGGTCAACCCCAATCCCTCGACGCGAACCTGGGCGGGGGAGAGGCGCAACCCGCGGAACGGGCCGTACTGCGCCGGGCCGAGCGAGGCGACCTCGAGCGCGCCGTCCGGGCGGCGGGTCACCAGGGCCAGCGGCAGACCCTCGGGGTCGACGAGCTCGATCTCGTCGGCGCCCTGCAGGTCGTCGGGCACGGCGAGGGTGATCGCGCTGCCGGGCTCGTTGAACGCGGTCACCGGGGCGAACGCCCCGGCGATCAGCAGCTCGAGGTCGTCGAGCTCCCGTGGGGAGGGGCATAGCTGGGGGAGGGCGGGATTTGGCACACGGGCATCATGCCAAAGTCCAGCGAAATACTCGACATCGACGTGCCGTCGGTGTGCCGAGACCCCGGAGGCTGAGCAGCGAGCGCCAGCGAGCGTCGACGAAGCCAGCGCCGGAGGCTGAGCAGCGAGCGCCAGCGAGCGTCGACGAAGCCCGGTGAGGTGGGCGCCGGCGTGGGGGACGGTCGGCGTTCGGCTTGCGGGGGCTTCGTCGACGGGCTCGCCCAGGGGCTCGCCCTGCTCAGCCTCCGGCGCCGGAGGCTGAGCAGCGAGCGCTAGCGAGCGTCGACGAAGCCCGGTGAGGTGGGCGCCGGCGTGGGGGACGGTCGGTGTGCGGCTTGCGGGGGCTTCGTCGACGGGCTCGCCCAGGGGCTCGCCCTGCTCAGCCTCCGGTGGGGTCGGTGTGCGGCTTGCGGGGGCTTCGTTGGGCTCGCCAGGGCTGCCCTGCTCAGCCTCCGGGTTGTCCACAGGTCTGGATCTCGCGTGTTTCCGTGCAGGCGGCGACCGGGTACGGATCCGTCATGGCCTGGGTCTACATCCTCGAATGCGCTGACGGCTCCTACTACACCGGAAGCACCCTCCACCTCGATACGCGAGTGAGTCAGCACAACCTGGGTGAGGGGTCTGCCTACACGCGTCCTCGCCGGCGGCGGCCTGTCGTGCTCCTGTGGTCGGTGGAGTTCGCGCGGGTGGATGACGCGTTCGCGTTCGAGAAGCAGGTGCAGGGGTGGAGCCGGGCGAAGAAGCAGGCGCTGATGAAGGGGGAGTACGACGACCTCCCGCTGCTGGCGAGGGGGCGATGCCGGCCGCCGCCGGAGGCTGAGCAGCGAGCGCCAGCGAGCGTCGACGAAGCCCGGTGACGTGGGCGCCGGCGTGGGGACGGTCGGCGTTCGGCTTGCGGGGGCTTCGTCGACGGGCTCGCCTAGGGGCTCGCCCTGCTCAGCCTCCGGTGCGGGGCTCGCCCTGCTCAGCCTCCGGGGCGAAGCCCCCGGAGGTACCCGCGGCCGGGGGTCGGGGCGGAGCCGATTACGGTTGTGTCATGGCCGTCATTTCTGAAGATCGACCCTGGGGCAGCTGGCACGTCATCGAGGACGGTCAGGGCTACAAGGTCAAGCGGATCGTGGTGCACCCCGGGATGCGTCTCTCGCTGCAGACCCACAAGCACCGCTCGGAGCACTGGGTCGTCATCTTCGGGATGGCGACGTGCACGGTCGGGGAGTCGGTCCTGGTGGCCGGACCCGGCGAGTGCATCGACGTACCGCTCGGCGCGGCCCACCGGCTGTCCAACGAGCACGCCGAGGACCTGCAGATCATCGAGGTCCAGCACGGCGCCTACACCGGCGAGGACGACATCTGCCGCCTCGAGGATGACTTCGGCCGTACGTCGTGACCGCGACGCCCCACCCGGTCGTCGCTGAGATCGTCCGGTCCGGCTTCGTCGAGGGCCACCACTACGGTGCCGTGGTCGCTCTTGCAGCCGACGGTTCCGTCGACTGGGCGGTGGGTGACGCGACGAGCGCGATCCTGCCGCGTTCGTGCAACAAGCCCCTCCAGGCCCTGGCGATGGTGCGCGCGGGTCTCGACCTGCCGCCCGAGCTGCTCGCCCTCGCGTGCGCCTCCCACTCCGGTGAGGAGATGCACCTCGACGGGGCGCGGCGCATCCTTGCCTCGGCCGGCCTCTCCGAGTCCGACCTCCAGACGCCTCCCGACTTCCCCCTCGACGACGTGGCTCGCGAAGCACTGCTCGCCGCCGGCGGCACCCGCACCTCGATCGCGATGAACTGCTCGGGCAAGCACTCCGCCATGTTGGCCACCTGTGTCGTCAACGGGTGGGACACCGCCACCTACCTCGACCCGAAGCACCCGTTGCAGGTCGCGATCGCTGACACGTTCGCCGAGCTGACCGGCGAGCCGATCGAGGTGAGCGCCATCGACGGCTGCGGAGCACCGCTGCTCTCAGCATCGTTGACCGGACTGGCTCGCGCCTTCCGTGCCCTTGCCGTCGCCACCACCGGGCCCGAGGCCGAGATCGCTGCCGCGATCCGCAGCCATCCCGAGATGGTGTCGGGGTCCCGGCGCGACGAGCTCACGCTCCTGACCGCGATGCCCGGCTCGATCGGCAAGGCCGGCGCGGAGTCGTGCTACGTCGTGGCGTTGCCCGACGGGCGCTCGTTCGCTCTCAAGACCGACGACGGCGCCCCGCGGGTGCGCCCCGTGCTGATGGCCGCAGCGCTCGCCCGTTCGGGTGTCGACGCCGAGAGCTGGGTCGATGGTGACGCGGTCCGCCGTACGGGAGTCGTCGTGCTGCTCGGCGGAGGCGCTCCTGTCGGAGAGATCCGCGCCGTCCTCGGTGCTGCGCCAACCCCGTAGAAAGCCTCAAGGACCTTGAGGTTTCCTCGAGGATCTTGACCTGGCCTGCGGAAACGTGACTTTCTTCATACCCCTCCCGGTTTTTTGTGGGTGGGTGTTGGACAACAGGTATCCGGTCCGTTACCCGTCTTTCGACAGACTTTCCTCATCAAGTGAACCGGTCCCCCAGTGGCCGGTCACACCATGGGGGTAACCGCGATGAAGCACTCTGCAACAGCAGCACACGGCCGGACGCTCGACGTCCAGGCCACCTCGGACGTGGTGTCCGGGATCGCTGCTGCGGACGTCACCGCCGCCCAGCTCGAGCGCCTGGTCACCGGCACCGGCCGCCGCGGCTGGAAGCGCACCGCTCGCCCCTACCTCCTGCTCACCGACCTCACCGCGATCACCGTGGCCATGTTCCTGGTCCCGACGCCGCCGGTGGCCACGATGATCGGCATGTTCGCCGGCGTCGCGATGACGCTGACCTACCTCGGTGCCTACCGCTCGCGCCTCACGCTCTCCGCCCTGGATGACCTGCCGATGTTCGTCGTCGCCGCCCTGGTCGGTGGGTTCGCTCAGCTCACCACCCGCGCCGTGACCGGCCAGAGCATCCCGGCCAGCCTGGTCTTCCAGGCCCTTGTCGTCGCAGTCCTGCTCACCGTGGCCCGCTCGATCGCCTACGTCATGGTCCGCGAGGCCCGCCGCCGCGGTCTCGTCGAGCACCGCGCGCTGATCCTCGGTGCCGGCGAGGTCGGCCGCGAGGCCGCCCAGACGATGCTCGACCACCCCGAGTTCGGGCTGCGCCCGGTCGGCTTCCTCGACGCCCACACCCCCGCCGACGCCGCCTCGCTGCCCGTCCCGCTCCTCGGCGCCTACGACGACCTGGCCCTCTGCCTGCGCCGCGAGGGCATCAGCGAGGTCATCGTGACCTTCGGTGCCGACGGCCAGCAGGGCCAGGACGCCGAGCTCGCCAACGCCGTCAACGAGTGCGACCGCCTCAACGCCGAGATCTTCTGCGTGCCGCGCTTCGCCGACGTGCGTCACAGCAACCGCGACATGGACAAGCTCTGGGCCCTGCCCCTCGTCCGGATGCGTCGCAAGACCTGGCAGGGCGGCGCCCGCGCCATCAAGCGTGGCTTCGACATCCTTGCCGCCGGCACCGCGCTGCTGATCCTCGCGCCGCTGATGGCCCTGACCGCCCTCGCCGTCCGCATCGAGAACGGCCCCGGCGTCCTCTACCGTCAGACCCGCGTCGGCCTCAACGGCGCCATCTTCACCGTGCTGAAGTTCCGCTCGGTCCGCCCCGAGGCCCTGGGCATGGGCAACGGCGAGATCGTGTTCTCCGTCAACGGTCACGCCGGACTCGGCACCTTCAGCCGCTTCATGCGCAAGACCTCGATCGACGAGCTGCCCCAGCTGATCAACATCCTGCGCGGCGACATGACCATCGTGGGCCCGCGCCCCGAGCGCGACGTCTTCGTCGAGCAGTTCTCGCAGAGCATCCCGCGCTACG
Source organism: uncultured Actinomycetota bacterium (assembly GCA_963761285.1). Classification (GTDB taxonomy): domain Bacteria; phylum Actinomycetota; class Actinomycetes; order Propionibacteriales; family Nocardioidaceae; genus Nocardioides. The sequence goes on from CAVXGJ010000010.1 coordinate 51,966, forward strand.
CCGAGCGTCACCGCGTGCCGGTCGGCCTCACCGGCTGGGCCCAGGTCAACGGCCTGCGCGGCAACACCTCGATCGAGGAGCGCATCCGCTTCGACAACGACTACATCCAGAACTGGTCGCTGTGGCTTGACCTGAAGATCATCGCGCGCACGGTTTCCACCGTAGTCTTCACCAAGGGCTCCTGACCCGCCCCTGCTCCACCCCCCAGCGCAGCGCCACTTCACTCCCCGTTTCACTCCCCACCTCCCCCCTCTCGAGCACGGCGGTCTTGACCGCCGTGCTCGAAGCCACCAGACGTTAAGGTTCCGCCCATGGCCTTCCCACACCTCGTGGTCTCGGCGACGGTGCTGGTCCTCGGGCTGGCGGCCCTGGTCGTTCTGGTCCTGGCGCTGATCCAGCGCCCCCAGCGAGGGCTCTTGCTCCTCGCTGCGCTGCTGCCGTTCGACGGCCTGCTCCTGATCGTCCCCGGCGGTGAAGCAGCGGGGCCGTGGAAAGAGGCCGTGCTGATGCTGACGCTGCTCGCGGTGGTCGTCTCCCCGCGAGCGGCCCATGCCGCCGGCCCGATCGCGATGCCGCCGTGGGTGCCTCCGGCTGTCGCGATGATCTCGCTCGGCGTGATCTCGGCGGTCATCACCGGTGGAACCATCGGTTTCTGGGGCTTCAAGATCAGCTTCTTGTATGCCGTGGTGCCGGTCATCTTGTGGGCTTGCCCGTTCACGGCGTCCGACCGCGACCGGTTGGTGAGCATCCTGATGGTCACCGGCACGGTGACCGCCCTGGTCGGGCTGGCCCAGCAGGTGGCCGGCCCGACCCGGCTCAATGACATCGGCTACGAGTACAACAGCGCGATCCGCTTCTCGGGCGGGTTGCTGCGCTCGTTCTCGACCTTCACCCAGCCCTTCTCGTTCGGGCTGTTCGTCTCCCTGACGCTGCTGATCTGCCTGCCGATCGCGATGGCCGACGTCAAACGCACCCGCAACCTGCTCTTCCTCGTCGTCTCGCCCCTGCTCGTCGTCGGGATGTCGACCTCCGTGGTGCGCGGGGCGACCCTGGCCCTGGTGGTCGGCCTGCTCGTCCTGGCCCTGTGGCGCTTCCGCGGTCTCTTCCACGCCGCGGTCCCGGCGTTCATCGCGGTGCTCTTCGTGCCGGTCAGCGTGCTGACGTCGTACGTGTCCTCCAGCAGCCTCGGCCAGCGCACCACCGGTTGGCAGACCATCTTCGACAGCCTGCTCACCGCACCACTCGGCAACGGCATCGGCACGACCGGAGCGGCCGCGGAGAAGGCGGAGGAGCTCGGCGCCAACATCGACGACCTGGTCACCTACGGCAGCGGCGCGGACCTCTACCTCCCCGACAGCCAGTACGTGAAGACGATCATCGAGCTGGGCCCACTCGGGTTGTGGCTGCTCCTGCTCTGGGGCGCGGCAGGGGTCGCGACGGCGGTGGCCGTGGCTCGACGTACGACCGGCAACGACCGCGCCCTCGCGCAGGGCATCGCAGCCTCCATCATCGGCGCCGCGGCGTCCTCGCTCGTGGCCAACTACCTGGAGATCTTCCCGTTGGACTTCTACTTCTGGTTGCTGCTGGGAGTCCTGCTGACCGTGGGCAGCCCCGCTGCCACCCACGCCGAGGCTGAGGCCGCGGCCGCGCAAACGAATGACGGGCTCGCCGAGCAGGACGACGGCGCGCGGCTAACTGGCGCGCGGCTAACTGGTGCGCCATGTTGAACCCACTCCGGGCTCGCCGGCAACGCGCAGCCGACGCCCGGCTCCCTGTCGGAGCACCGCTCGAGGCCACGCTCGACGACCCGCCGGTCGAGCGAGGGCTCCTGGCCAACACCGGGTGGCTGATCGGCAGCCGGCTGGTGATCGGGCTGCTCGGCTGGGCCGGCACCGTCCTGATCGCACGGCATCTGACGGTGACCGAGTTCGGTCGCTTCACCATCATCTTCACCGTCCTGGGGCTCATGTCGGTCGTGACCGACATGGGCATCGGGCGGATCGCCCTGCGCGGCATGCTCGGCTCGCCCGACGACGATCCGGCGGCTTTCGCGGGCGCCTACATCCTGCTGCGCACGATCATGGGCGTCGTCGGCTACGGCCTGGTGATGGTGGTGGTGGTGCTCCTCGGCTACCCCGCGGAGGTGGTCAAGGCGACCGCGGTCGCGGCCATCGTGATCGTCCTGGCGACGCCCTCGTCGGCTCTGGACGTCGTCTTCCAGTCGCGGATGCGGATGGGCGTGGTCAGCGTGGCCGGCGCGACCGGACAGCTCGCCCAGTTCGCGCTGACCGCAGCGATCGCTACCGCCGGCGGCACGGTCCTCTACTTCACGATCCCCGCGGTCCTGGCCGAGATCGTCATCCTCGCCTTCAAGATCCCGGCCGCCAACAGGCTGCTCCCGATCCGGCTCCGCATCGACGTCGCCGTGTGGAAGATGCTCCTGCGCGAGGCGATCCCGCTCACCCTCGGCATCGGCCTGGCCACCATCTACTACCGCGTCGACTCGGTCATGCTGTCGCGCCTCGACACCTTCGACGCGGTCGGCATCTACGGCGTCTCCTACAAGTTCATCGACATCGTCCACTTCGCCGCCACCGCGGTGACCGTGCCGTTGCTGACCCTGCTCGTGAGGGCCTGGCCCCACGACCTCGTGGCCTTCCGCGACGCCATGCGGAGGGGGGCGATGTTCCTCGGGATCATCGGGGGGCTGTCCGTCGTCGGGCTGTTCGGCTTCCCCGCCCAGATCACCACTCTGCTGTACGGCGAGTCCTATGCCGTCGGCGCGCACGCCACCCGCCTGCTCATCCTCGCCCAGTTCCTCACCCTCTTCGCCTCCCTCGGCCTGACCTGCCTCATCGCCATGGGTCGCCACAAGATCTACCCCCTGGTGATGCTGGTCGGGCTCGTCCTCAACGTGGGCGCCAACACCGTGCTGATCCCGCGCTACTCCTACGAGGGGGCCGCCGCAGCCACTCTCGGGGCCGAGCTCGTCGTGGTCACGTTCATGTGGATCCTGGTGCTCCGTGAGCGCGACCTGCGACCGATCGGGCTGCGGCCGCTGGCGCTGGTCCCCGTCGCTGTCGTGACTGCCCTGGCCGCCGGGTGGACCACCGACTCCGTGGTGCCGTGGGTGCCCGCTGCGATGGTCGCGACGATCGTGTTCTTGGCGATCGTCGTCCTCGGGGGCCTCACCACGGCCGCCGGCATCAACCTGCCGACGAGGAAGAAGTCAGTCTCGTGAGCAGTGCACAGTCCCGCCCCACACTCGTGGCGATCACCAGCACCGGCCAGGTCTCCGGGGCGGAGCGGGTGCTGCTGCGCACCCTGACCGCCGCCGTCGCCGACGGCTGGGACGTCACCTGCGTCTGCCCCGACGGGCCCTTCGCCGAGCAGCTCGTCGAGACCGGTGCCCGGCACGCGGTGATCCCCGAGCTCAACCTGGCCGGCGGGCCCAAGCCGGTGGCCGCCCTCGTCACGATCCTGCGCTGGCTGCGCGCCGCCCGGGCGCTGCGCCGCGCGGCCCGCACCGCTGACGTCGTACTCGCCAATGCCCTGCTCTCGCTGCCGACGGTGCGGCTCGCACGCCTCCACCGGCTGGGCAAGCGCCGCGTGCCGGCGCTCTGGCTGGCCCACGACGTCGTGGTCGCACCGGGTCGGCTGCGGCTCTACCGCTGGTGCTCCACGGCGTTGACCAAGGTCGTCGGCGTCTCCGAGGCAGTCATCGCCGAGCTGCGCAACGACACCGGCGACGGCCCGCTTCTCGAGGTCGTGCACAACGGGGTCACCTTCCCGGTGGACCCGGCCCGCGAGCGCCTCGAGGGGCCGGTCGACATCGACCCCGAGCACCCTGCCGTGATCGGGCTCAACGGACTCCTCACCTCGTGGAAGGGGCAGGAGGTGCTGCTCGACGCGGTCGCGCTGCTCGACGTGCCGGTGCACCTCGAGCTCCTCGGAGGCACGCTGCCCAAGGACGCGCCGTACGCCGACGGCCTGCAGCGCCAGGTCGACCGGCTGGGCATCGCCGAGCAGGTCACCATCCTCGGTCACCACCCCGACCCGCTCGCGCGGATGCGCTCCTGGACGGTCGCGGTGAGCGCCAGCACCGACCCGGAAGCCTGCCCGTTGGCGGTGCTGGAAGCCATGAGCATCGGGCTGCCCGTGATCGCCACCGATCACGGCGGCTCGCCGGAGGTCCTCGACGGCGCCGGACTGCTCGTGCCACCCGGTGATGCCCACGCCCTCGCCGAGGCCATTGCGCGTATGGTGCGGAGCGCCTCGCAGCGTGAGGTCAGCGCCCGCCAGGGGCTGGAACGCATCGCCGTGGCCCACCGCCTAGACGTCCAGACCGATCAGCTCCTCGGTGTCCTCACGACTTCCGCTCGGGAAGGGATCTCTGCATGAGAGTGCTGTTCGTCAACGAGAACATCGGTGGGCACCGCAGCGTCCACAACAACCTGCGCACGGCGCTCGTTGCGTACCCCGACGTGAAGGCAGAGTTCCTCGACGTCCCGAAGTCCAAGGGCTGGCGTCGCCTCGCCGGCACGTCGGTCCCCGGCCTCGGCCGCCTCGACATCGACCTCCAAGCCCTGCGCGCTCAGCTCGCGCTGAGCACGTGGGTACGTCGTCAGGTGCAGGCCCGCATGCACGAGTTCGACGTCCTGCACGTCTACACCGGCAACGCAGGGCTGCGCAGCGCCGACCTGCTCGCCTCGATGCCGTCGGTGGTCTCGACCGACGCCACCAACGTCACCAACGCCTACCGGTTGCCCAACCGCAACCCGACCCGCTTCACCCCACGAGCGGTCCGGGCCGCGCAGCGCTGGGAGCGGCCGGTCTACAGCTCGGCCTCCCTCGTGGTCGCCAACACCAACTGGATCGCCGGCTCGCTGCGCGAGCACTACGCGGTGCCTGACAGCCGTCTGCGGATCTTCCCCTTCGGCATCGTGGCGCCGGACTTCGAGGACGGCCCGGCGCCCGGCGTCGTACGCACCGAGGGGTTGCCGCAGCTGGTCTTCGTCGGTCACCAGCTCGAGCGCAAGGGCGCCCTGCGTCTGCACCGACTCCATCAGGAGCACCTCGCCGACCAGTGCGAGCTGGTCATCGTCACCAGCGAGGTGGTGCCGCCCGGCCGCAACGTGCGTGCCGTCCACGACGTGACTGTCGGGTCGGGTCGACTGTGGGAGGTCCTGCGGGATGCGGCCGCGTTCGTGTTCCCCAGCCAGATCGATCAAGCGCCCAACGCGGTGATCGAGGCCATGGCCGCTGGACTGCCCGTGGTCGGCCTGACCGTCGCGGCGATGCCCGACACCGTGCCGCCTTCCTGTGGGATCCTCGTCGACAAGGATGACGACCAGGCCCTCGTCGCAGCCCTGCGAAAGCTCGTCCACGACCAGCCGCTGCGTGCTGAGCTCGGCGCCAACGCGCGGCGTCGCTTCGTCACCGAGTACGACGCGGCGATCTCCACCGCCCGCCTCGTCGACACGCTGCGCGAAGCGCAGGAGACCTTCGCCCGCGGCCGGCGCGTCTCATGAGCTCCCGGCTCGAGGGTCCCCTCAGCGCTGCCGGACGACTGCTGACCGGTCGCGCGGGGCGTGGCGGCGGCGTGGTGCTCTGCTACCACGACGTCGTTGCCGGTCCCGACGTCGATGGGCCCTGGAGCGTCACCGCGGCACAGCTGCGCACCCACCTGCGCGTCGTACGACGGTTGGGGTTCGAGTTCGTGACGCTGGCCGACCTCACCGACCGTGCGCTGCGCGGCGAACCCGTCGACAACCTCGCTGCGGTCGCGTTCGACGACGCCCTGGCCGGCGTCGCGCGGCACGGGCTGCCGATCCTCTACGAGCTCGGGGTGCCCAGCACCCTGATGACCGTCAGCACCGCCTGGGGTGCACCGCCCGCCTGGTGGCCCGGATCAGCCCCGACGATGACCCGGGCCGAGCTGGTCGAGGCTGTCGCGCACGGGGTGGACCTGGCCGCTCACACGCGCACCCACGCCTCGCTGACCGCGCTCGCCGCCCAACCCGGCGGGGGTCTTCGCGACGAGGTCGGCGGTTGTCGCGCCGAGCTCGAGGACCTGACCGGAGCACCCGTCGAGCTGTTCGCCTACCCCTTCGGTCACCACGACCCGGCCGTGCGCGAGGCCGTCGAGGAGGCCGGCTACCGGGCGTCCTTCACCTTCCTCAACGGCCGCGTCGAGACCGGACTCGACCGACTGCGGCTCCCACGGCTGACCATGGGCGCCCACCAGAGCGCCGCGAGGCTGACCTACCACCTGGCTCGCTCGGCTGCTTCCTGGCCCGATCACCAGCTCGACCGGGTGGCGGGCGAGGCGGGTTAGACGCCTCGTCCGTAACGGGATATCTGCCGGCGTCTCGGTTATGGTAGTGAGGTCCAATCCGTCCGCCTGTGTGGCTACGGATAACTGATGAAGACACGACGCTTCGCTTTCTCGGCATGTTTCACAGGCGTTGAGCGCACGACACGCATCGCATCCGAGATCGCTTTATGGGTACGAAGCGCTAGGACACCAGACCCCCACGAACTTTCAGGAGCACGGCCCCATGAGAGCCCCCACGACGTCATCACACGGTAGGCGCGCGACCCGAGCGCTCGCCACGTTGATCACCGCCGCCCTGGTGCTCGGCTTGTCTGCTTCGCCGAGTTCCTCCGCCAACGCCTTCGTGCGTGGCGACGCGCGCCCCACTCCGAAAGCGGCGACCCGGGACCTCGAGCCGTCCTCGCAGCCGGTGGCCCGGATGAAGGGCGTCAAGAAGTTCCGGGTGGGCGTCAGCGCCGGCTTCAGCATCCTTGATGCCACCGACGCGCAGCTGGCCAGAGACCTGCGCCGCACCAAGGCGCTCGGTGCCAAGCAGCTGCGCCTCGACATCAGCTGGGAGCAGATCGAGCCCGAGCCCGGGGTCTTCAACTGGGAGAAGACCGACCGGGTCTTCACTGCGGCCAAGGATGCGGGGATCAACGTGCTCGCCGTGATCGGCTTCGCGCCGGTCTGGGGCGAGAAGGAGGACGGGTCGGTCCGGGTCGACAAGTTCACCGAGTTCGTCGAGCTGGCGGCAAAGCGCTACCGCTACAAGGTCGCCGCCTGGGAGCTCTGGAACGAGCCCAACCAGGCCCGCTCCTGGATCGCCAACCCCGTGCCGGCCGACTATGCCCGCCTCGTCAACTCCGTCGGCCCGGTGATCCGCAAGTACGAGCCGAAGGCACGGATCATGATGGGCTCGCTCGCCCCGGCTGTCGATGACCCCGACGGCGAGGAGATCTCCCCGATCACGTTCCTCAAGCGCCTGTACAAGGCCGGCATCAACCGTTCCGCCTACGACTCGTTCTCGGTCCACCCCTTCAGCTATCCCGCGTTCCCGAGCGGCGACGAGGAGTGGAACACCTTCAACCGGCTGCCCGACATCTACAAGGTGCTGAAGAAGAACGGCGACGGCGCGAAGCCGATGTGGCTGACCGAGTACGGCGCCCGCACCGGCACCACCTCGCGTTCGGTGAGCCTCAAGCGGCACAAGAAGCTGATGGTCGACGCCTACCGGGAGAGCCGGAAGCTACCCTACGTCGAGCGGTTGTTCTTCTACTCCCTGCGCGACTTCTCCAGCGACGTCCGCGATCCTGAGGCAAACTTCGGGCTACTCAAGTACAACGGCAAGCCCAAGCCGGCCTACAAGGCCGTGCGTCGCGTGCTCAAAAAAGGACGCTAATTAATGGATCTGCTCGAGCACGCCGCCGGCGTCTGGGCCCGTAAGTTCCTTGTCATCGGCGTAGCAGTGCTCGTTGCGGCGAGCGTCTACGGTTGGCGCTCCGCTGCGCCCGAGCAGTACGCCACGACGACGACCCTGCAGGTCCGGCTGCCCGACACCGTCTCGAGCGACCCCTCGAGCCAGGTCGTCTTCTACGCCGAGACCGTCGCCGGTCTGGCGACGAGCCGCGGCGTCGTGGCCGACACCCTCACCGCGATGGACGACATCCAGCCCGGCGATGCCGACTTCGCCGATGCCGTTGACGACGCCGTCGACGACGTCGCCGCCGAGGTCGGCTCCGAGCCGGGCTTCGTGCTGATCGAGGCCATCGGTCCGTCGGGGGCCGAGGCTGCTGAGCTCGCGGACGCGCTCGCGGCGGTGCTCATCGAACGTGTTGCCGTCGAGCAGGCCGACGACCTCGCCGACCAGTTCGCCGCGGTCAACGCGGCCCTCGCCGAGCTGGGGCGCGATCGTCGCAAGGCCCTGACCGACGGCACCGACCCGTTCGAGCGAGCGGCCCTGGACCGTGAGCGTGAGGCGCTGCTGGGCTCCCAGCGGACCCTGGCGGAGAAGACCCCGTGGCGTCTGGCCGTGCTCGAGCCGGCCGTGGTGCCGACCGCACCTTCGGCCCCGGCGCCGCTGCGCGACGCCCTGCTTGCCCTCATCCTCGCGCTGATCCTGGGAGCGGAGGTCGTCGTGGTCACCCGCGCCTGGCGCGGTGCCCTCTCGGCGCGCGATCCCGGCAAGGACGCCGGCGAGATCGCCGGAGTGCCCGGACTCGCCATCCGCGCCGACCAGTCGGCCACCGGGCTCACGCCCCTGCTTCCCGCCGTTGCCGCGGCGCGCACGCTGAGCGTCGTACAGAGTGGAAGTGAGGCTCATGCCCGTACCGCCGGGCTGCTCTCCGAGCTCCTGGCCGCGCGCGGCCAGGACGTGCTGCTGGTCGACGCCAACTCCGCGCGTCCCGCCGTGCACGTCGAGTACGACGTGGAGCTGGCCCCCGGGCTGTCCGAGCTTCGTCAGGGTCCTGCCCCGAGCGGCGCCCGGCTCAACAACCTGCCGCACGTGCGCAACCTCTACGTCCTGCCGGCCGGCGAGCCGATGGAGGTGGGCGCGGGCCACCGCCTCGACGAGATCCTGGACACCGCCCCCCAGGAGCGGATCACGCTGGCCGCCAGCGTCGCCACGATGGAGGACCTGCTGGACGTCGTCGCAGACCTCCAGGGCCCGACGGTGCTCGACATCGACGTCCGCACGAGCAAGCGCCGGCTGCGCGACGAGGTCGACATGCTCCGTGGGCTCGGGGTCGACCTGGTCGCGGTGACCGTCTCGACCGGCTCGCGCAGCGACCGGGGCCGGACCCCGCGCCAGCACGCGCGCACCCGACGTACGCAGGCCGCAGAGGCCGTCAAGAAGCGCGGTTGAGAGCCGTCCGGTCGGGTCCGTGCTCCGGGGTGTGCCCGAGGTCACGCTAGCTCAGTTTGCATTGTGCTAACTCCAGCAAGCACTATGGGGGCATGGCCAAGAGCAAGGTCGGGCAGACCGTCGAGTCGCTCGGTGACTACCTCAAGGAGCAGCGCACTGCGTCGCGTCTCTCCCTGCGGCAGCTCGCCGTGCAAGCCGGTGTGTCGAACCCGTACCTGAGCCAGATCGAACGTGGTCTGCGCAAGCCCTCGGCCGAAGTGCTGCAACAGATCGCTCGTGCGTTGCGGATCTCCGCGGAACAGCTCTACGTCCGCGCAGGGATCATCAGCCCCGACGACGGTGTCGGGGGGTCGGTGGAGATCGCAGTGTTGAGCGACACCGGGCTCACCGAGCGACAGAAGCAATCACTTCTGGACGTCTACTCCTCGTTCATCGCGATGAACGAGGCCGACGGTTCCGATCACGAGGTCCCTGACCCCGAGGAACCGGTCGCGCACCCAGACGTGGACGAGCACGGAACCACCCTGACCACCTCATCTGCACCACCATCTAAGGAGAACTGACATGGCCAAGGCCAAGTTCGATTTCAAGTCCATCGAGGTCCCCGCGGCCGCGCAGAAGCCCCTCTACGCCGGCGTCGGCGCCGGTGACCTCGCGGTCACCGCCGTCAAGGAGTACGTCGCCGACGTGCAGAAGTTCGTCACCGGCGCCCAGAAGGACGCTCAGACGAAGGTCGCCGACGTGCAGAAGACGGTCACCGCCTTCGACGCCAAGGCGCTGCGCAACTCCGCCCTCTCGGCTGCCAAGGCCCGCCGCGCCGCCGTCGAGGCCCGCGTCGCCGAGCTCCAGACCGAGGCGAAGAGCCTGCCGACCAAGGTCCAGACGACCGTCAACGACAACGTTGCGACCGTCACCGGCACCGTCGTGGGCACCTACGGCGACCTCGCCAAGCGCGGCGAGGCTGTCGTTCGCGGCACCAAGCTGCCCTCGACCGCCAGCGTCGAGGTGAAGGTCAACAAGACCAAGCCCGCCGCCAAGAAGGCCCCGGTCCGCAAGCCGGCCTCGAAGAAGGCCACGACCCCGAAGCCGGCCGCCAAGAAGGCGCCCGCCAAGAAGGCTCCGGCCAAGAAGGCCGCCACCGTCACGGCGACCTCGGCCGACAAGGCCTGAAGAGCACTCCCTGGTGACGAGGACCAGCTGACTCTCTTCTGAGCAGCCCTCGCACCACCCCGGTCCGGCCCCCGCAGGTTTCACCTGCGGGGGCCGTGCTGCGTCCGCAGCCGCGGAGGCTGAGCAGGGCGAGCCGTCGAGCCGACTGGAGGCTGAGCAGTCCGAGCCCCTGGGCGAGGACGTCGACGAGGCCCCGTCGACAGCCGAACTGCCACCGCTGCCCAGCCGCCGGTGGGATGTCACGGGCTTCGTCGACGCTCGCTGGCGCTCCACGGAGGCTGAGCAGGGCGAGCCCCTGGGCGAGCCCGTCGACGAAGCCCCCGACAGCCGAATGCCAACCGTCCCCGACGCAGGGGGGATGCTCACCGGGCTTCGTCGACGCTCGCTGGCGCTCGCTGCTCAGCCTCCGGTGGGTGGGGCTTCGTCGACGCTCGCTGCTCAGCCTCCGGTGGGTGCCGGATAGGCTGCAAGGACTATGGGAGTCTTCACCGCCGAGAGCTATCTGATCCTGCTGGTCACCTTTGCGATGTTGGCGACGTCGATCTTCGCCTTCGTGAACTCTCTGCTCTACTCCGCCGACGCCTACGAGGCTGCGGGCAAGCTCACGAAGACCACCTGGTGCACGATCCTGGGCATCGGGGTGGCCATCCAGTTCGTCCCGCTGGGGTTCTTCATCATCCAGCTGGTGCTGCTGGTTGCGGCCCTGGTCTACCTCGCCGACGTGCGTCCGGCGCTGGGCAGCCTGCGTCGGCGCTGACCGCCAGGACGCCGGAAGGTGAGACGGCGGCCGTAGGACGATAGGCTGGCGCTTCATCGGGGACAAGAGCGACAGGCGGAGACTGTGGAACTGAAGGACTACTGGCTGACCATTCGCCGTAGATGGCGACTTGTCGTGCTCGCGGTGGTGGCCTCCACGTTCGCTGCCGGGCTGCTGACACTCCAGGCGACCCCGCTCTACTCCTCGTCCGCCAGGCTCTTCGTCGCGACGCCTTCCTCGGACACGGGGGAGGCCGCGACCGGTGGCCAGTTCGCCACGACGCGCGTGCTGTCCTACGTCGACAACGTCAACCAGTCCCGAGCCCTGGCGGCCACCGTGGCCGACAACCTCGGCGGCGAGATCGATCCCGACATGCTCCTCAGTCAGGTCTCGGCCTCTGCCGTGCCGCAGACGGTCAACATCCTGATCACGGTGCAGAACCCCGACAAGGTCGAGGCGCGCAACATCGCGCAGGCCTATGCCGAGGCGTTGAAGGACCAGGTCGCGACCTTCGAGGCGCCCGAGGACGGCGGTGGGTCGCCGATCCGCATCGAGGTGTCGTCCGACGCGGTCATCAACAACAACCCGGTCAGCCCCAACGTGACGCGCAACCTCGGGCTCGGGGTCGTGCTCGGACTCCTCCTCGGCATCGGCATCGCCGTCCTGCGCGAGCTGCTCGACACCACCATCTCCAGCACCGAGGACGTCAACGGTGTGACCCCGGTCCCGATCCTGGGCCACATCAACAACGACCCCGCGGCCGTCAAGAAGGAGCAGGTCCACGCGCTCTCCGAGGCCACGCCCTGGGCCGAGGCCTTCCGCGTGCTGCGCACCAACATGCAGTACGTCGAGGTCGACCAGGACCGTCGCGTGTTCGTCGTCTCCAGCGCGTTGCCGGGGGAGGGCAAGTCGACCACGTCGGCCAGCCTCGCCATCACCCTCGCGATGGCCGGCGAGAGCGTCGCGCTGGTCGAGTGCGACCTGCGCCGGCCCACGATGGCCAAGCGCTTCGGCCTCGACGACGCGGTCGGCACCACCAGCGTGCTGATCGGCAAGATCGAGCTCGACGACGCTCTGCAGGTGCAGCGCGAGTCGGGAGTCTCGGTGCTGACGTGTGGCCCGCGCCCGCCGAACCCGTCCGAGCTCCTGCAGTCCCACGCGATGGAGCTGCTGGTCAAGGACCTGCGCAGCCGCTTCGACGTCGTCATCCTCGACGCTCCGCCGCTGCTGCCCGTCACCGACGCGGCCCTGCTGGCAGCGCGGGCCGATGGCCTGCTCGCGATCGTCCGCCACGGCAAGACGACGCGCGACCAGCTCCAGCACGCTCTCGAGCGGGTGGACTCGGTCGGGGGCAAGTGCCTCGGTGTGGTCATCAACCTGGTCCCGACGAAGCGCGGCGGCGATCGGGGTTACGGCTACGGCTATGGCTACGGCTACAGCTACGGCTACGAGCCCGAGGACGCCAAGTCGCACACCGGCGGCAAGTCGCTGAAGCACACCAAGGGCTCGGGCAAGCGACGCGCCTGAGTCCGTCTCAGGCGAGCAGGGCTGCGACGTAGGCGTCGAGCCGGTCGAGCGCTGACGGCGCCACGAAGCCGGTGCGCTCGAGCTTCGTCAGGTCCAGCACGCTGTGGGCGGGCCGAGCTGCGAGCGTCTTGCCGGCGGCGTACTCCGCCGTCGAGATCCGTCGTACGTCGGTCCGCTCGCGACCGCAGCGGGCGAACACCTCCTCTGCCACGTCGGCCCAGCTCATCGGAGCACCGCTGTTGCTGACCTGGTAGAGGCCGCCGGCCGCGTCCACGTCGAGCAGGTGACGCGCGGCGTCGGCGAGGTCAGCGGTGAACGTCAACCGCCCCACCTGGTCGGCGACGACGGCGGGGGAGACCCCGTCGGCGGCGAGCCGTGCCATGGTGCGGACGAAGTTGGCGCCGTCGCCGATCAACCAGGACGTCCGCAGGATCAGGTGGCGCTCGGCGGTGGCCACGGCGATGTCGCCGGCGGCCTTCGACTGCCCGTAGACGCCCAGTGGCGAGAGCGGCTCGTCCTCGGTGTGCACCTCACGGGTGCCGTCGAAGACGTACTCCGACGAGAAGTGCACCAACGTCAGGCGATGCTGGTCGGCGATGCGTGCGAGGGCGGCCGGGGCTGCGGCGTTGGCCGCCCACGCTGCCGGGCGGCCGTCGGCGGTCTCGGCGGCGTCGACGGCCGTGTAGGCCGCCGCGTTGAGGATCACGTCGTGCTCGTGCCAGGGCCAGGTGGCCACGGCGTCGGGGTCGGTGACGTCGAGGGTCGCCTCGGCCCCGGACCCCGGCAGATCGACGCCCAAGGCCTCTGGGAACGCAGCCAGCAGCGCCCGGCCGAGCTGGCCGCGCGACCCGATCACGACGGGACGTCGAGGGGCCATCGGCGCGACGTCGGCAAGCACTGGCTGGGCGCGGTCCTTGTCGGAGATCTCGCTGTCGGCCAGAGGGATGGGCCAGGGGATCGCTGCGGTCGGATCGTCGAGTGTCAGCGCCGGGTAGGTCTCCCCGGCACGCCAGTGATCGTTGACCAGATAGCTGTAGGCGACGCCGTCCTCCAGCGTCTGATAGCTGTTGCCGACCCCGCGCGGGACGAACACCGCCACGGACGGGTCGAGCTCGATGTGGAACGTCGCCCCGAAGCTGGCACCGGCGCGCAGGTCGACCCAGGCGCCGAACGCTCGCCCGGTCGTGAGTGAGACGAACTTGTCCCAGGGCTCGGCGTGGATGCCGCGGGTGGTGCCCCGGGTGGCGTTGTAGGAGACGTTCTGCTGGACGGGTCCGAAGTCGGGCAGCCCGAGCGCGGTCATCTTCGCGCGCTGCCACCCCTCCTTGAACCAGCCGCGGCTGTCCTCGTGGAGGGGGAGGTGGACGACGAGCAGTCCGGGGATGGCGGTCGTGTCGACGGAGAGGGTCATCACTGGCCCTTGACGGCGTACGCCGCCTCGGTGGCCTGCTTGTGGGGGCGCCACCAGTCCTCGTGCTCGCGGTACCAGTCGATCGTGCGGACCAGGCCCGCCTCGAAGTCGGGGTAGGTCGGGCGCCAGCCGAGCTCGGTGCGGAGCTTGGTGGAGTCGATGGCGTAGCGCAGGTCGTGGCCGGCACGGTCGGTCACCAGGTCGTAGTCGTCGGCGTCACGCCCGAGGTGGGTGAGGATCAGCCCGACGACGTCGAGGTTGTTGCGCTCGCCGTCCGCGCCGATCAGGTAGGTCTCGCCGATCCGGCCCTGCTGGAGGATCGTCCACACCGCAGAGCTGTGGTCCTCGGCGTGGATCCAGTCGCGCACGTTGGTGCCGGTGCCGTAGATCTTGGGGCGCTGCCCGTCGAGGACGTTGGTGATCTGGCGGGGGATGAACTTCTCGACGTGCTGCCACGGTCCGTAGTTGTTGGAGCAGTTGCTGATCGTCGCCTGGACGCCGAAGCTGCGCACCCACGCCCGCACCAGGTGGTCCGAGCCGGCCTTGGCAGCGCTGTAGGGGCTGCTGGGGTTGTAGGGCGTGGTCTCGGTGAAGCGTGTCGGGTCGTCGAGCTCGAGGTCGCCGTAGACCTCGTCGGTCGAGATGTGGTGCAGGCGGGTGCCGTGGCGCCGGGCGGCCTCGAGCACGCAGAAGGTGCCGACGAGGTTGGTCTGGATGAACGGCCCGGGCTCGCTCAGCGAGTTGTCGTTGTGCGACTCGGCCGCGAAGTGCACGATCGCGTCGTGCTCGCCGGCGAGGCGCTCCACCAGGGGTTGGTCGGCGACGTCGCCCACGACCAGGCTCACCCGCTCGGACGGCAACTCGTCGAGCGAGGCGCGCGAGGCGGCATACGTCAGCTTGTCGAGGACCGTCACCACGGCATCGGTGTGACGCACCAGGTGATGGACGAAGTTGGAGCCGATGAAGCCGGCGCCGCCGGTCACGAGTACACGCATCACCGCTCAACCGTAGAGGTCGCGGCCGGGACCGGGAAGGTCAGTAGGCGCCGTGGGAGCGTACGACGGCTCCGAGCGTCTTGGACAGGATCGAGATGTCCTGGAACATCGACCAGTTGTCGACGTAGTAGAGGTCGAGGCGGATCGCTTCGTCGAAGGACAGGTTGGAGCGGCCCGAGATCTGCCAGAGCCCGGTGAGACCGGGACGCACGTGCAGGCGGCGCGAGGTGTCGCCTTCATAGAGAGCGACCTCGTCGGGAAGCGGCGGGCGCGGGCCGACCAGGCTCATCTCGCCGCGCAGCGCGTTGACCAGCTGCGGGAGCTCGTCGATGGAGAAGCGTCGCAGCCAGCTGACCCGGCTTGGTGATGCGCGGGTCCTGCTCCATCTTGAACAGCCCTCCCTCGAAGCCCACCTGCGCGTGCAGATCGGCCAGCTGGGTCTCGGCGTCGACGACCATCGTGCGGAACTTGATCAGCGAGAACTCCTCGCCGTTGCGTCCGGTGCGGGTCTGACGGAAGAGCACCGGGCCGCCGTCGTGCAGCTTGATGCGGATCGCGGCGAACACCAGGATCGGCCAGACGAGCACCAGGAGGCCGAGCGAACCGGCGATGTCGAGCAGGCGCTTGCCCCAGCGGGCGGCGTCGGTCGAGCGGGGTGGGTCGAGGTGGATCAGGGGGAGGCCGCCGACGGGGCGGATCCGGACCCGGTGGCCGGAGACCTCGGAGATGCTCGGGGCGACGACGACCTGGACGTCGTGGTGCTCGAGATCCCAGGCGATACGGCGCATCTGGACTGCCGAGGTGAGACCGCCGTTGGCGAAGAAGACCACGTCGGCCCCCGAGGCGACGACGCTCTCGGTGACCGCGCTGCAGTTGCCGAGCACCGGGACTCCACGCTCGGTCTCGGGCTCCTGGTCATCAGTAGGGGTCAGGCACCCGACGACCTGGTAGCCCAGTCGCTTCTCGCGGGCGAGCACCAGGGCGATCTCGTCGACCCCGGCACGGCTGCCGACGATCAGGACGTTGTGCTGCAGGCCGCCGAGGCTGCGTGCCTTGTGCACCGCGCGCCGCAGGGCGAGTCGCCCGACGAAGAGAGCCACCGTCCCGAAGGCGAAGGTGAGGAAGAAGAACCCGCGCGACAGCGGGTACTCGACGAGATAGCAGGCGACCCCGACGATCCCGGCCGTGCCGATGCTGGCGGTGCCGACCCGGCGGAACTCGTCGGTGCCGACCTCGAAGCGGCTGGCGGTGTAGCCGCCTGCGAAGACGAGGCACAGCATCCAGATCAGGACGATCGCGGGCCCGGCAGCGAGCACGGTCATCGGCATGGTGTCGAGGATCCCGGTGACGGTCTCGAACGGCTGCCAGCGCTGGCGGATCAGACCGGCCAACAGAGCAGAGATCGAGATCATGAAGAGATCGACGATGAAGGCCGAAGCCGGCAGATAGGCAAGCGTTCGCGACCGCGGTGCCCGGTTGACCCACGCCTCGCGCTGCGTCCCCACGCTTAAACTCATGTGCCCCAACTCGCCGTCATCGTCGACGTTCAACTGCGTCGCTTCTGTCTCATCCGAGACATTCCACCGCATCTCCCATAACTGGGGACACGTCTCACCTAACCACGAATAGTCGGCGGTTTCACTCTCGTGTAGGCGAAATGGCGGTTTCGTGGCCGCTTCGTGGATCGCCCGTGGAGACGCTGAAACCGATACCCCCGGGGCTTGCGGCATGCTGACGCCATGAAGGGAATCATCCTGGCCGGTGGCACCGGTAGTCGACTGCACCCGATCACCCATGCGGTGAGCAAGCAGCTGATGCCGGTCTACGACAAGCCGATGATCCATTACCCGCTGTCGACGCTGATGCTCGCCGGGATCCGCGAAGTCCTCGTCATCACGACACCGCACGAGGCGGAGCAGTTCGTGCGGCTGCTCGGGGACGGCTCGCGCTCTGGGCCTGGAGATCTCCTACGCCACGCAACCGTCACCCGACGGGCTGGCCCAGGCCTTCCTCATCGGCGAGGACCACATCGGCTCCGACCCCGTGGCGCTGGTGCTGGGCGACAACATCTTCTACGGCTCCGGGCTCGGCACCCGGCTGCGACGCTTCGCCGACCTCGACGGTGCGGCGGTCTTCGGCTACCGCGTCGCCGACCCGACGGCGTACGGCGTCGTGGAGTTCGACGACGACTACCGCGCGATCTCGCTCGAGGAGAAGCCGGCCGAGCCGCGCAGCAGCTTCGCCGTGCCGGGGCTCTACTTCTACGACAACGACGTCGTCGGGCCTGGCCCGGGACCTGGTGCCGTCGGCGCGGGGCGAGCTGGAGATCACCGACCTCAACCGGATCTACCTCGAGCAGGGGCGGCTCCAGGTCGAGGTGCTCCCGCGCGGCTCGGCCTGGCTCGACACCGGGACGTTCGACGACCTCAACGACGCCAGCAACTTCGTCCGTGCGATCGAGGCCCGCCAGGGCACCAAGGTCGGTGCCCCGGAAGAGGTCGCGTGGCGGATGGGCTACATCGACGACGCCCAGCTGACCGCGCTCGCCGAAGGCCTCCTCAAGAGCGGCTACGGAGCGCTACCTGCTCGGCCTGCTCGAGGAGACGGCCGAGCGCGGCCGGCGGGGCTGAACCGGACATGGCCATGATCCGCAGTTTCGCGCGCGGGCTGTTCCGCAACCCGCTCCTCATCCTGATCTGTCTGACCGTCGCGCTCGGTGCGGCCTACCTCGTGACCGAGCAGATGACCCCGCAGTACGCCTCCTCGGTGCGGGTCCTGGTGTCGGGCGGTGACGCCGCCGACGCCGAGGCGCGGGGAGACCGACGAGTCGATCGCGAGCTCTCGGAGGCCCGTACGTCGACGTACGCCGCGGTGGTCGACCAGCCAGGTGCTCGCCACCCGGGTCGCCGACCGCCTGCTGCAGGACCCCGACTACCGCGGTGACGCCGGGCTAAGGGCGCCGGGCTGCAGGAGCAGGTGGAGGCCAGGGGAGTGCCGGGCACGGCGATCGTCGAGATCCGGGTCACCGACACCGACCCGTCCCTCGCCCAGCTGGTCGCGCAGACCTACGCCGAGGAGCTGATCGCCACCGCCGCCGAGATCGAGGCCGGCGACCTCAGCCTCAGCCCGGCGACGGCGAAGACCTCGAGGACGCCGACTTCACCGTCATCGACTTCGCGTCCTTCGACAACCGGCCGATCTCGCCGCGACCCGTGCAGGTGCTGCTGCTCGCCGGCGGCGCCGGGCTGCTGCTGGGACTGCTGCTGGCCGGGCTGCGCGAGGCGTTCGCGTCGACGCTGCGCACCGAGGAGGAGGTCGCCGCGCTGGTAGGGGCCCCGGTGCTGGCCTCGATCGCCCACGAGTCGTCGCGCGGCTCGCAGCTCGTCACCGACCTCGACCAGCAGTCGTCGCGGGTCGAGGGCTTCCGGGTGCTGCGCACCGGGGTGCAGTTCGCCGACCCCGATGCCGCGCACAAGGTCGTCGTGGTCACCTCCGCCGTGGCCGGGGAGGGCAAGTCGTCGACCGCAGTCAACCTCGCGCTCACCCTGGCGCGCGCCGGGGTCGCGCACCCTGCTCGTCGACGGCGACCTGCGCCGTCCGCAGGTGGCGAGCACCTTCGACATCGACGGGTCCGCCGGGGTGACCACGGTCCTGCTCGGCAAGGTCGACGCTCGAGGACGCGGTGTGGACGCAGCCCGACACCGGGCTGGCGGTGCTGCCCAGCGGGGTCGTGCCGCCCAACCCCGCCGAGCTGCTGCAGACCAAGGCGATGGCGCAACTGCTCGACCGGGTGCGCGCCGACTACGAGGTCGTCGTCGTCGACGGGGCCCCGCTCAACCCGGTCACCGACGCCTCGCTGCGTGGCGGCCCGGGCCGACGGGGTGCTCCTGGTCGTGCGCCACGGGCGCACCACCAGGCGAGCGGTGCGCACCGCGGTGGAGCGGCTGGCGCAGGTGGGTGCGACCACGATCGGGGTAGTGCTGAACGCCGTACCCCGGCGCGCCGGCGCGCCTCGGCGGCGAGCGTACGGCGGCTACGCGGCGGGCGGAGCCCGGCCTAGCCGGGCCGAGGCCTGACCCGACGCTGACGTAGGCGGCCGGAGCCCGAGCTCGGCTCGACTGCGCGGGCGATCCGGCGATCGCAGACTGGTGCTGGCGCGGCCACTCGTCCCCGAGACCAGGTGGCCGCGCCAGCATCGCGAGCGCTGGATGGCGCCGACGGCCGTCCGGCCGTCGTCGAGGGAAACCCGTTCACCTGCGCGGATCTGGGATACGTTGAGGGTCTCCCCCACCCCCCGCAAGGACAGCGCACATGAGTGTCGGACTCTTGATCATCCTCGGCCTCCTCGCCTGGACCGTGCTGCCGCTGCCTCTGGCAGTCGTCATCGGTCGCGCGCTCGGCGGCGTCGAGCTCCCGGCTGACGTCCCTGAGGCGCAGCGCGTGACCAAGAACTGCCCGTGCCTGTCTGACGGTTCGCAGGCCGACGGTTACCCTGCCCGGCATGAAGGTTCTCCTCACCGGCGGCGCCGGCTACATCGGATCCATCACGGCCAAGGCTCTCGAAGAGGCCGGGCACACCCCGGTGATCCTCGACTCGCTGCTCAGCGGCCCGCGCGCCTTCGTGCGTGACCGGATCTTCTACGAGGGCGACATCGCCGACAGGGCGCTGCTGCGGCGCATCGCCGAGGAGCACCCCGACCTGCACGCCACGATCCACATGGCCGCGCGCATCGTGGTGCCCGAGTCGATGGAGCTGCCCTACGAGTACTACCGCGACAACGTCGCCAAGTCGTTGGAGCTGTTCGACGAGCTCACCCAGCTGGGCCTGCCCCGGGTGCTGTTCTCCAGCTCGGCCAGTCTCTACGCCACCAAGGACGGGTTCGAGGTCGACGAGCAGGACCCGCTCGCTCCCGGCTCGCCCTACGCGCGCACCAAGCACATGATGGAGCAGGTGCTCCAGGACATGGCCGCAGCCACCGACCTGCGCGCGGTCATCCTGCGGTACTTCAACCCGATCGGCTCCGACCCCGACCTCGAGTCGGGCATCTACGTCAAGGAGCCCTCCCACGTGCTGGGTCAGCTGGTGCTGGCCGCGCGCGGCATGAAGCCGACCTTCACGATCACCGGCACCGACCTGCCGAGCCGCGACGGCACCGGCCTGCGCGACTACGTCCACGTCTGGGACCTCGCCCAGGCCCACGTGCGGGCGGTCGAGAAGTTCGACGAGGTGCTCGAGGCCTCCGACGCACCCAGCGCCATCATCAACATCGGCACCGGTGACGGTGTCACCGTGCGTGAGCTCGTCGCTTCCTTCGAGAAGGTCTTCGGGTCCTCGGTGCCGATCACCGAGGCCCCGCCGCGCCCCGGCGACGTCGTCGGCGCCTTCGCCAACGTCGACAAGGCGGCCTCCCTGCTCGACTGGCGCGCCGAGCTCACCATCGACGACGCCATCGCCTCGGCGCTGGCGTGGGGCGAGAAGCGGCAGGAGATCCTCGGCTACGAGTGAGCCCTCCGCTCCGGAGGCTGAGCAGTCCGAGCCCCTGGGCGAGGACGTCGACGAAGCCCGGTGAGGTAGGTGCGGACCGTGCGCCGGAGGCTGAGCAGTCCGAGCCCCTGGGCGAGGACGTCGGACGAAGCCCGGTGGACGGTGCGGACCGTCCACCGGAGGCTGAGCAGTCCGAGCCCCTGGGCGAGGACGTCGACGAAGCCCGCTGGGCCGGTGCGGACTGCTCCGGCGGTGGAGTCCGGGCACCTTGCGGGGCTTCGTCTCTGGAAGCGCCGCTGGAGGCTGAGCAGTCCAGCCCCTGGGCGAGGACGTCGACGAAGCCCGGTGAGGTAGGTGCGGACCGTGTACCGGAGGCTGAGCAGTCCGAGCCCCTGGGCGAGGACGTCGACGAAGCCCCTGTCGGCCGGATGCGGGCTGTTTCCACGGTGGGTGGGCACCTTGCGGGGCTTCGTCGACGCTCGCTGGCGCTCGCTGCTCAGCCTCCGGTTATCGACGCTCGCTGCTCAGCCTCCGTCAGAGGGCGGCGGTGAGGACCACGCTGCCGGACTCGTCGGTCACCACGACCTCGGTGGCTTGATCCCGCAGGAGGGCCGACTGGAGGTTGCAGACCATCGGGGCGCTGCCGGTGCCGATGAAGGCACCGGCGGTCACGAGCTCACCGGTGTCGGCATCGCGGAAGGCTGCCTCGAAGACCTCGCCGTCGTCGAAGCCCGTGCCGCTCATCCGCAGCTCGACCCCCCACGTGTGGTCGACGAGACCCGAGGTCTCGATCTCGATGGAGGCCTGCTCGATGCTCAGGGTCACGCTCTCCATGGGTACGACCGGAGCCGCGGTCTCGGGGGCGGTGCTGCGCCCCAGGACCACGCCACCGACGAGGGCCGCCAGCACCACGGCCGCTGCCGCGGTGCCGAGCTGGGCGCGCGTCGTCGTACGACGGCGGTGGCGGGCGCGGCGGCGAGCGAGCTCGTCGGCCTCGCGGGACGTCCGCTCGTCGACGATCTGCGCCCGGATCAGGTCGCCCAGCCCGGTCGGGGGGAGCGCGGGCAGGTCGAAGCGCTCGGCGTCAACGCCGGCCAGCAGCCCAGCGAGCGGCGCGATCTCGGCGAGCTCTGCCCGGCACGACGCGCAGCCGTCGAGGTGAGCCTGGACCATCGCCCGATCGGTTGGCTCCAGGTGTCCCAGGGTGAACGACCCCAGCAGCTCACGCAGCCGGCGGTGCTCCTCGTTGTCAGTCCAGCTGGTCACGGTGTCACCCCCATCTCGTCGATTGCGACCCTCAGGGCCTTGAGTCCGTAGAAGACCCTGCTGCGCAGGGTGCCGACCGGGATCCCCAGCTCGGCGGCGACCTCGTCGTAGGGCCGTTCCTGCAGGTGGGTTCGCACGAGGGCGACCCGATGGTTCTCGGTCAGGTGGTGCAGGGCCTCCTCGACCACCCAGGAGACCATCAGCGCCTCCGTCGGGTCGCCGTCGGCGGTGCCGGCGAGGTCCTGGACCGTCGGTGGATCCACGAGCTCGCGCTGCCAGGGGCGCACCTTGGCGGCCCGGGTGTGATCGATCATCGCGTTGCGGGCGATCCCGAAGAGCCACCCACGCAGCGAGGACAGCGCCGAGTCGTAGCGGTCGGCCGAGCGCCAGGCCTTGAGGAACGTCTCCTGTACGACGTCCTGGGCGGCGCCGGAGTCGCCGAGGCCACGCAGCACGAACCGATAGAGCTCCGGACCGTGCAGGAGGTAGGCGGCGTAGACCTCGTCCTCGGTGCGCAGCCCCGCGACCACGGTCTCGTCCACGTGCTCACCCTCCCCGGATGTCTGCGCTCTGTCTCTGGTCATGTCTACGTCGCTGCTGGGTATGACGTTCAGCCGGCGGGTCGGCGGGTCCCACCGGTCTGGTCCGGCGATCGGTGAACGCGGTCGAGGTGAGAGCCGTAGGAACACCTGAAGCCGTCTCGCGGCGGCTACGTCTGGGGTGCGGTGCCCCGACGAACCCGAGAGGAACATGACTGATGAACTCATCGAGGACCCGAGTGGTCCGGCTGCTCACGGGCAGCGCGGCCGGAGCGCTCACGCTCGGCGCGCTGGCCCTGGTGCCGGCGCCCGCCACGGCTGCCGCCGTACCCGACCAGACCCGGCTGGGGAGCACGACCGTCTCTGCGGCTCCGGTCGCCGGGGTCACCACCCGTGCGCAGGAGGTGGCCGCCAAGAAGGCCACGAAGACCACGAAGGTGAAGAACGAGAAGCAGCTGCGCAAGGCCGTCGCTCGCGCCAACAAGCGCAACGGCACCGACAAGATCGTGCTCACTTCCAACGTCCGCCTCAAGGGTGGCAGTGGCAAGGGCAGTGGGGCGCTCGTCGGAGACCTCGACGTGACCGACGACCTCGTCGTCGTCGGCGGCGCGAAGAACATCAACGCCCGCACCCGTGACCGGATCTTCGACGTCACCTCCGGCAACCGCCTGGTGCTCCGCAACGTCACCCTCAAGAACGGCAGCCCGGCTGCCGGCGAGAGCGGCGGCGCGGTGCGCGGCACCGGTGCCACGGTCCTGGCCAACAACGTGGTCGTGACCGGTAGCAGCGCCAACGGTGAGGGCGCGTCGGGCGGGGCGTTCATGAACGACGACGGCGTGCTGAAGGTGAAGAACTCGACGCTGGCCGGCAACACGGCCTCCCGCGCGGGTGGCGCCATCGAGGCCAACGCCGGCGACACGCTGGTGATCAGCTCGGTCCTGGCAGCCAACGAGACCGGCTCGGCACCGGGCAACGGTGGGGCGATCCACCTGACCGGCGACGGAGTCGTCGAGGTCGACAAGAGCGAGGCGAGCGACAACGTCGCCGCCGCCGAGGGCGGGGCGTTCTGGAACTCCGCGGACGGGATCTTCCGGGTCTCCGGCACCACCCTGACCGACAACATCGCGGGCGGAGCGGAGGCCGACAACGGTGGAGGTGCGCTCTACAACGACGGCGGCGCCCTGACCGTTGACACCAGCACGCTGAGCGGCAACACCGCTTCGGGTGCGGCCGGCTCGGGCGGCGCGATCCTCAACAACCTCGGTGACCTCACCGTGGAGAACTCCAAGCTGATCGGCAACACCGCCAACCGCGCCGGCGGTGCGGTCGAGGCCAACGGCGGCAGCACGACGCTCACCGACTCCGTGATGCGCGACAACACGGCAGGCTCGGCGCCCGGCAACGGTGGCGCCCTGCACCTCAGCGGTGCCGGTGACGTCCTCGTCTCCGGTGGACGCGTCATCGACAACACCGCGGCCCTCGAGGGTGGCGGGCTGTGGAACTCCGCGACCGGCACGATGGAGGTCAAGCAGACCACGCTCCGCGGCAACAGCGCAGCCGGCGCCGAGGCCGACAACGGCGGCGGCGGTCTCTACAACGACGGCGGCACCCTGATCGTCCGCTCATCGAGCCTCGACTCCAACACCGCGACCGGCGCAGCCGGCTCCGGCGGCGGGATCCTCAACAACGCCGGGCTGCTCAGCGTCATCGGCTCGACCATCAACGGTGGGTCCGCGTCACGCGCGGGCGGAGCCATCGAGGCCATCGCCGGCACGACCGGCATCACCCGTTCCTCCCTCGAGGAGAACGCCGCTGGTCCGGCCCCCGGCAACGGCGGTGCGGTGCACCTGACCGGTGCCGGCGCGGTCGTGGTCACGGCCAGCTCGTTCGGCGCCAACTCCGCGACCGCCGAAGGTGGCGCGCTGTGGAACTCGGCGACCGGCACGATGAGCATCGAGCGCAGCGACATCGTGGGCAACACGGCTTCCGGTGACGCAGCCGACCAGGGTGGTGGCGGCATCTACACCGATGGCGGCGACCTGACGATCGTGGACACCGAGATCCGCTCGAACTCTGCAGACGGCGCCGCCGGATCGGGTGGTGGCGTCCTCAACAACCTCGCCGACGTCGAGATCCGCTCGTCGATGCTGACCAACAACAACGCGGCTCGCGCCGGTGGTGCGATCGAGGCCAACGTCGGCAGCACCACGATCTCCGACGGCACGGTCATCGACAACAACCTCGCCTCGGCTGCTCCCGGCAACGGCGGCGGCCTGCACCTCACCGGTGCCGGCACGGTCGATGTCTCCGACACGACGGTCACCAACAACGTCGCGGCCCTCGAGGGTGGCGGCCTGTGGAACTCGGCCGTCGGCACGATGACGGTGACCGACTCCACCTTCAGCGGCAACGAGGCGCAGGGTGTTGCTGCCGACAACGGTGGCGGCGCGCTCTACAACGACGGCGGCTCGCTGAGCGTCAGCGACTCGGAGTTCGACACCAACACCGCGACCGGCGCCGCCGGCTCCGGTGGTGCGGTCCTCAACAACGCGGGCAACCTGACCGTCACCGGCTCCGTCTTCACTGCCAACGACGCCCTGCGCGCCGGCGGCGGCATCGAGACCGCAGCCGGCACGGTGACCCTCACCGACGTCGACTTCGACGCCAACACCACCGGTGCCAACCCCGGCAACGGTGGCGCCTTCCACGCCGGCGGCGCCAACACGGTGACCTACACCGGCGGCACCGTGTCCGACAACACCGCGGCCAAGGAGGGTGGTGGCCTGTGGTGCAGCAACTCGGGCAACTTCGCCGCGACCGGCATCACGTTCACGGGCAACTCAGCCGGGGTGGAGGGCGATGACGTCTACCACCAGGACCCGGCCACTCCGCCGACCCTGAGCACCTGCACGATCAACGGCACCTCGGTGCCGCAGGGCAGTGGTCTTCCCGGGGCCCTCTGATCGGCTGCTGAACCGCTCGTGCACGACTGATCCACAGCACGACACCTTCGGCCCCGGCGCGATCCGCGTCGGGGCCGGAGTCCGTCCAGGGGCGGCGTCAGAGGGTCTGCAGGGCGTTCAGCACGGCCACGATCCGCGGCACCTCATGAGTGCGGTAGACGCCGGTGCCGCCGAGGTGGGCCAGCACCGTGTAGAAGCCTTCCGCGGTGCGGAACTCGTCCTCGAAGAGGTCGAAGGAGTGCGGCATGGAGTGGCACACGGGGACTCCGAGTCGCCGTAGCCGGAACGAGTTGAGCAGCACCATCGCCTGGTGCCGTGCCCTGCTGACCTGGTCGGTGAGGCGGAAGCCGAAGCCGAGGCCGGGGTCGATCGTCAGGTCCCGCACCCCGGCGGCACGTGCCGCGGTGAGTCGTCGTTCGAACTGCTCGAGCATCGCGGGCAGCGGGTCGGCGGTGCTCGGGTCGTCACCGTCGATCCCGGTTGGCGTCGTGTCGAGCGCGCGAGCATGGGCGCCGTAGACGTGGCAGAGCACCACGGTCGCGTCGTACTCGGCGGCGAGGGCGAACATCGCCTCGTCGTCGTCCGAGCCGGTCAGGTTGAGCACCCGCGCCCCGGCCGCGAGCCCGGCCCGGACGGTGCCGGCCGAGTAGCTCTCGATCGAGACCGCGATGCCGTCAGCGGCCAGGGCCTCGATGACGGGCACGAGCGCGCGGGTCTGGGCCTCCGGGTCGACCCGCTCCTTGGCGGCGCTGGTCGACTCGGCGCCGACGTCGATGAGGTGGGCGCCCTGGGCCGCCAGCACGCGGCCGCGCCGGATGGCGTTGTCGGTGGTGGTGGCGACGCTCTCGCGGTAGGTGGAGTCGCGAGAGAGGTTGACGACCCCCATGACGACGGGTTCGGAGTCGGTGTCGAAGCTCCGCTCGCCGATGCGGAGGGGTACGACGACGTGGTCGAGGTCGGCGGCGTGCTCGGTGGCGAGCGCGAGCAGCTGGGGGAGTCCGATCACGACGTCGAGTCCGCTGCGTCCGGGCCGCTCGTGGTGTCGGTGCGGTCCGGTCGCAGGTAGCGACACATCAGGAAGCTCTCGGCCTGCAGCACGTGGGCGAGGTCGAAGCCGGCAACCGAGGACAACCCGGAGGTGCGGGGGGTCTCGGCGGTGCCGGCGAACGTGGGGGAGACGGTGATGTCGGCCTCGTCGAGGAGATCGGCCGCGACCAGCGACTCCAGCAACGTCGGACCGCCCTCGCAGACGACGCGGCGCAGCCCGCGCTCCTCGAGGACCTGGAGCAAGGATGCGGCGCTTGGTCGGTCCTCGGCGGTGGCGACGACGTCGCAGTGCTCGCGGGCAGCGGCGGCCCGCTCGCGGTCGTGGCCGGCGCCGGTGATGATCAGCGGGCGCATCGTGGAGTCGGTGAAGAGCTTGCCGCTGAAGTCGAGGTCGAGCGAGCCGGTCACGATCGCCAGCACCGGCGCCGGCGCCAGCCCGGCAGCGGCCCGCGCCTCGGCGTCCTCGGGCTTGGCGCGCATCGGTCCGTAGCCCTCGGCCCGCACCGTGCCCGCACCCACCAGCACGGCGCCGGCGAGACGTCGTACGGCGTTGAAGACGGCTTTGTCGACGTCGGAGGAGATCGATCCGCTCAGTCCGTCGGGGCCGGCGGCGGCGCCGTCGAGGGTGGTGACCATCATCGCCCGGACCCAGCGCTCGCCGTCCGGCCAGGGATAGGCGTCGCGGACGTCGTCGTCGCGCAGGTCGGCGGTCGGCGCCTCGAGGCGGCTCCAGATCAGGTCCACCGAGCAGAATCTAGGCCATCCGGGTCCCCCGGAGGGGTGGCCCCGTCAGGCAGTGGCGCGAATCATTCTTTTACTCGCTATCCCGGACAGGTGTCGGCGGCGCGATCTAGTTTGGAGGTCGCGCGCTCCACCGTGGTCCGCGCGTTCGGTAAGGACTTTCTCGTGACTGCTTCCGTACGTCGCACCGTGTCCCTCGCCCTCGGAGCCCTGGCCCTGCCGCTGGTCGCGTTCGTCGCACCGCCGGCCCAGGCCGCAGCCCCCGACAGCACCTCGTCGAGCGAGCTGTGGTCGCCGTCGACGCAACGGCCGGCCTCGCGGGCGGGGCTGAGCCCGACGGTGAACCCGCGCGAGTACCGCGCCTACACGCTCGACGACGCGGCGCTGGCAGCAGTGCTGGCGCAGGCTCCCCTCGAAGGCACCAGGCGCGCGATCGGTGGCGCCGTCGACCTCGTCGTCCCGGCCCCCACCGGCGAGCTGGTGCACTTCGCCGTCGTCGAGTCACCGGTGATGGAGGAAGGCCTCGCGGCTGCGCACCCGGAGATCACGACGTACGCCGGCAACGCCACGAGCGGCTTCCCGGTCAGCATCCGTCTCGACGTCACCCCGGCCGGGTTCCACGCCTCGGTGCGCGGCTCCGGTCCGTCCTGGTACGTCGACCCGGCCTACATCGGTGACGACAGCCTCTACCTCTCCTACTTCGGCAAGGACCTGCCCGAGCCCGAGCAGGCCCTGGTGGAGCCCGAGGTCGACCGCAGCGACCTGCCGTCGGCAGATGGTGATGCCCGGAGGATCGGGGAGGGGCCCAACGGCCTGGTCAAGCAGCGGATCTTCAAGCTGGCGTTCCTGACCGACGACACCTACGCCGAGTTCGTCGCCCCCGGCCTCAACGACGGCACCCAGGACGCGCAGTCCAACGCCGCGGTGCTGGCCGCGAAGGTGACCCTGATGAACCGGGTCAACCAGATCTACAACGACGACCTGGGCGCGTTCATGGTGCTCATCGACGGCACCGACCGGCTCAACCTCAACACGTCGGCGAAGACGACCGGTGCCAACGGTCCCTGCGGCGTCACGCCTTGCTACACCTCCGCGCAGATCGGTGGGTGCTCGAGCTCGTTGCTGAGCCGCAACCGCCTGGTGGTCGGGCTCCTCGCCGGCACCGACAACTTCGACGTCGGCCACATCGGGCTCGGGCTCAACGGCGGCGGCATCGCCAGCCTCGGCGTCGTCGGCTACAGCGGCAAGGCGCAGGGCTGCACCGGGCTCCCGTTCCCGACCGGCGACTTCTATGCGATCGACTACGTCGCCCACGAGCTGGGCCACCAGTTCGCCGGCAACCACACCTTCAACGGCACCCAGGTCAACTGCTCCGGAGGCAACCGCAGCTCCAGCACGTCCGTGGAGCCGGGATCGGGTTCCTCGGTGATGGCCTACGCGGGCATCTGTGGCTCCGACAACCTGCAGCCCCACACCGACCCGTACTTCTCGCAGCGCTCGCAGACCGAGATCGGGACCCACATCACCACGACCCCCTCGTCCGGCACCAACGAGCTGCAGATGGTGGGGCTGCGCAACCTCGACGGCGTCGACTCGTTCAAGCTGTCGTTCGGTGGCGTCGAGACCCCGGTGATCGCGAACGGCTCCAACTACTCCAGCGCCGGGGTGAAGGCTGCCGTGGAGGCTGCGATCGGCGGGACCGCCACGATCGCCGCGTTCTTCAACACGGGCAGCTTCGATGCCCGCGGGTTCCAGATCACCTGGTCCGGCACCAACGGTGGCACGGACGTCGCCAACCCCGTCCTGATCCCGGTCGCCGGCGACGTCGCCGGCATCGGCGGCTCGATCACCCAGGGTGGGGTGTCGACCAACGGCGGCAGCACCGTCACGACCACGGCCAACCACAACCCGACGGTCACGGTCCCGGCCGCGAAGTCGATCCCGCTCCGGACGCCGTTCGCGCTCACCGGCTCAGCCACCGACTCCGACGGCGATGCTCTGGTCTACCTCTGGGAGCAGAACGACCGCGGCTCCGCCAATGGCACCGGGCTCATCGACAACACCAAGATCGACGGTCCCCTCTTCCGGGTCTTCGGCACCTACGCCGACGTCACCAGCGCCGGCACGCTGGAGTACAACTCGCCCGGCGAGAACCTCGCGACCGCGTCACCGCGGCGCAGCTTCCCCGACACCGATCAGGTCCTGGCGGGCCAGACCAATGCGACCGCCGGCACCTGTCCGACCCCGACGGCGGCCGACTACCAGAACGGCTCGAGCGGGACTCTCAAGAACGGTCCGGTGCTCGAGTGCTACTCCGAGTTCCTGCCCACGGCGTCCTACCTCGGCTTCCTCAACCCCAGCGCGCTCAACTTCCGGCTGACCGCGCGCGACGTGCGGGCCAACGGCGGGGGCACCCACTTCGGTGAGGTCCAGCTGAGCCTGGTGCCCGGCACCGGCCCGTTCCAGGTCACCAGCCAGGCCTCCCCGGTGACGTATGCCGGGGGCAGCACCCAGACCGTGACGTGGGACGTCAACGGCACCAACGCTGCGCCGCTCGCGCCCAACGTGAAGATCTCGCTGTCGACCGACGGCGGCGTGACCTTCGACCGGGTGCTGCTCGCCAGCACGCCCAACGATGGCACCCAGGCGGTCGTGATCCCCGACGTCGCCACCTCGACCGCCCGGATCAAGATCGAGGCGGTCGACAACTACTTCTACGACATCAACGATGCCGCGGTGACGATCACCTCGACCGGTCCGGCGCCCCTCGCCGTGGTCGACACCATCCCCGACACGGTCGCGACGCAGTACACCGATCCGGTCGCCGCGAGCTTCTCGGCCTCCTCGGGCGGGCAGGACTCCGCGGCCCTCGTCGCGACCCCCACCGGGCTGCCCAGCGGACTGAGCCTGGCCAAGACGGCGGCCTCCGCACCCGGCAGCACCCCGGGCACATCGACCTGGGCCGTGCAGGGCAACGTCACCGCACCCCCCGCCTCCTATCCCGTGACGATCGACGTCACCGACGGCCTGACCACCGAGGTCGTCGACTTCACGGTCGTGGTCGCAGCCGAGGACGCCGCGGTCACCTACACCGGCCCGACGGCGGTCACCGTCCAGGACCCGAACGACGACGTCACCGTCACCGCCGATGTCGACGCCTCGGCCGACGGCACCGCCGGCGACCTCACCAGGTCGACCGTGACGTTCCGCGACACCGCAGAGAACGAGGTGCTGTGCAGCGCGACCACGGCTGCCGACGGCAGCGCCGGCTGTGACTTCCCGGCCGGGTTGGTGCTCCGTTCGCCCGGTGACGCCGGTCGCGCCCCGTCCCGGACCTACGAGGTGCGGGCCGTCGTCAGCGGCGACTACGCCGGCGTGACCGCGCAGGACACCGCGCTGGTGGTGACGCTCGTCGACGGCCTCGCGGTGACTGCCCCGCCGACAACGGCCTCCACGCAGTACAGCGACCCGGTGGACGTCGCGTTCTCCGCGACGTCCGGGCGTGACGATGCCGCTCTCGCGGCTTCGGCGACCGGGCTTCCCGATGGCCTGTCGGTCGTGAAGACCTCGGTCGGGACGACGCAGCCGGCGACCTGGGAGCTCCAGGGCAACGTCAGCGGGGTCCCCGCGGTGTACGACGCGACGGTGATCGTCACCGATGGCACGGACTCCTCGGAGCACCCGGTGAGCATCACGGTCACGCGCGAGGACGCGTCGGTGAGCTACACCGGACCGACGTCGGTCGAGGCTCCGCGCGGCGGCGACGATGCCGTCGACATCACGCTGACGGCTGACGTCGCAGAGGCCGCTGACGCCACGGGTGGTGACCTCACGACGGCGTTCGTGACCTTCACCGACGCCACGTCGAGTGACACGCTGTGTGTCTCCCCGGTCTCCGGCATCGGCAAGGCGTCCTGCGTCTACTCCGCCGACCTCCCTGCCCGCGCGGGCCGTGGCGACGGGGCACGCCGGCCGGGTCGGACCTACCAGATCGAGGCGGGCGTCGGCGGCTACTACTCCGGCGCCACCGAGCAGGACACCGAGCTCGTGGTCACGATCGTGGACGGCCTCGCCGTCACCGCGCCGCCGACGGCGGCCACGACGCAGTACAGCGACCCGGTCGAGGTCACGTTCTCAGCGGTCTCCGGGCGTGAAGGCGCCGTCCTCGCGGCCTCGGCGACCGGGCTTCCGGCCGGTCTGTCGGTCGTGAAGACCTCGGTCGGGGCGACGCAGCCGGCGACCTGGGCTCTTCAGGGCAACGTCAGCGCCGGCCCCGGCGTGTACGACGCGACGGTGACCGTCACCGATGGCACGGACTCCGCGGAGCACCCGGTGAGCATCACGGTCACGCGCGAGGACGCGTCGGTGAGCTACACCGGACCCTCCAGCGCCGAGGCGCCCACCGGTGGCGACGACGCGGTCGACCTCACCTTGACCGCCGATGTCCTGGCCCAGGCAGACGGCACGCCCGGCGACCTGACGCTGGCAGCTGCGACGTTCACCGACACGACCACCGGTGACGAGCTCTGCGTCGCACCGGTCACGGTGGCCGGCGCCCCAGGCGCCGGCACGGCGTCGTGCGTCCACAGCGCCGACCTGCCGCCCACCTCGGGTCGCACGTACTCCATCGCCGTCAGCATCGGCGGACACTTCACGGGTGCGACCACCTCCGACTCGCCGCTGGTCGTCACGGTCGAGGGCACCGAGCCGACCGAGCCCGAGACGTTCATCGTGGCCGGCCCGGCCGAGCGCGCGATCGTGCTCTCCAAGAAGGTGACCTTCGGCTACACCAGCGATGCATCGAGCGGGGTGTCCTACGTCTGCACCCTCGACGGCCGGGACCGCAGCTGCCCGGTGGGCCAGGTGACGCTGAAGCCGACCCGTCGTACGCATGTCTTCACCGTGGCCGCCGTGGTCGACGGGGTGGCCGACCCGACGCCGGCCTCGCGCACGTTCACGCTGCCGCTCAACGACCGCCAGCTCAAGCGCGACGGTCGCGGCTTCTCGAAGTCGAAGAAGTCCGCGAAGGCCTACCTGGGCAGCTACCGCCAGGCAACCAAGCGAGGCGCGACCCTGAAGCGCAACGTCAAGGACGCCCAGGGCTTGGCCCTGGTCGCCTCGAAGGGTGGCAAGCACGGCA
Organism: uncultured Actinomycetota bacterium; assembly: GCA_963761285.1. GTDB lineage: Bacteria > Actinomycetota > Actinomycetes > Propionibacteriales > Nocardioidaceae > Nocardioides. The sequence continues at coordinate 84,189 of CAVXGJ010000010.1, forward strand.
AGGTGCGGATCGAGCTCGACGGCAAGCTGCTCAAGAAGATCAAGCTGAAGGGCTCGCGCAGCTTCCAGCAGGTGATCGCGATCCGGTCGTCCAGCAAGCCGCTCACCGGCACCCTGACCATCACCACGACGAGCAAGAAGAAGGTGCGGATCGAGGGGCTGGTGGTGATCACCGATCCACGCAGCTGACGGTTGCGTCCGGTCGGCCCGGGAATGCTCCGGGACCTGCGGGGGTTGGGTGTGCCGTGACTCTTGTGACCGCTGACGACTCCCGACGGGTTTCCCTGGTCCTGGGACTCCTCTTCGGCATCGCCGGGATGGGGTCGTCCTCGGCCGCGATCGCGGTGCCGCTGATCGCGACCGACCTCGGCGTCGGACAGGGCTCGGCCACCTGGACGATCAGCCTCTACGTGCTGATGCTCGCGGTCACCACGGCGGTCTACGGACGAGTCTCCGACCTGCTCGGCACCCGGATCCCGCTGATCATCGGGCTCGCGCTGATGGCGAGCGGCGCGCTGGCTGCGGCGCTGGCGCCGACGTTCGAGATGCTGCTGGTCGCCCGGATGGTGCAGGGAGCCGGCGCGGCAGCCGTCCCCACCCTCGGGGTGGCGATCATCAACGGCCGGTACGCCGGAGGCATCCGCGGGCTCGCTCTCGGACGGCTCGCCGCGATGGCCGCCGCCGTCAGCTGCCTCGGTCCACTGGTCGGCGGCCTGGTCGAGTCCGCCTTCGGGTGGCGGGCTGTGCTGGCGCTGCCGATCCTGGGCGCTCTCGTGGTCCCGTTCCTCTGGCGCGCCCTCACCGACCAGCGCAGCGTCGCCCGGCTCGACGTCGTCGGCGCGATCCTGGTCGCGTTGACCGCGGGCGGCTTCGTGCTGGTCGTGCAGTCGCCGTCGACCGGGGTCGCCGTGCTCCTGGCGGGCATCATCCTCGCGCTGGTCGGCGTGCCGGCCACGACCGGCTGGGTGCGGCGCAACCCCAGTGGCTTCCTGCCGCTCGAGGTCGTGCGCGACCGCTCGGTGATCCGAAACGCTGCGGCCGGCGCATCAGTGCCCGGCGCGTGGTTCGCTCTGCTGGTGGCGGTGCCCGCGGTCCTCATCGGAGATGGCTGGGAGGCCTGGCAGGTGGGTCTCGTCCTGGTGCCGAGCGCAGTCGTGGCGCTGTTCATCCCGCGGGTCACCGGTCCGCTGATGGCGGCGGTGGGCCCGAGCCGGTCCCTGGCCTTCTCCGCGGTCGTCGCGATCGTGGCGCTGCTGGTCGCCTCCCTCGGTGCCGCTCTGGTGTGGCCGGCGCTGCTGGCCGTCTCGGTCGCGCTGGTCACGATCGCGTTCGGGGTCGGTCAGCCGGCGATGAGCGCGGCGGTCTCCGACGCGGTCGCGCCGGAGGTGCGCGGGGTGGCGCTGGGCGTCGCCACGCTGGTCTTCCTCGTCGGCGGCTCGGTCGGCTCCGCCGTCGTGGGCGGGCTCGGCGAGGCCTGGGGCATGTGGCAGAGCCTGTTGCTGCTCGCCGTGCTGCCGGTCGGTGCGTTGCTGGCGCTGCGGCCCGAGCTGCGCCATACGCCCGAGCAGATCGCGACCAGCACCGACTGAAGCCCTGCTCGCTCACCCGTGCTCTGCCACAGTGGAGTCATGCAGATCGGGATGACCCTGCCGGTGATGGAGCCGGACCTGTGGCGTGACGGACCCGGTGTCCTCGAGGCCTGGGCGCGCGCGGTGGACGAGGGGCCGTACGCGTCGCTGTGCTTCGGCGAGCGGATGGCGTTCGACAACCCCGAGACGCTCACGCTCCTGGGGGCGGTTGCGGCGTGGACGTCGCGAGTGCGCCTGGTGACGACGGTGATCGTGCCGCAGCTGCACGACCCGGTGCTGCTGGCGAAGTCGCTGGCGACCGGCGACCAGCTGAGCCGCGGACGGCTCACGGTGGGCTTCGGGGTCGGGGGGCGCGAGGAGGACTACCGCGCGGTCGGCGGGGAGCTCGCCGATCAGCGGATGGCGGAGATGGCTCGACGCGTGGGCGTGATGAAGCAGGTGTGGGCGGGGGAGCACATCACCGACTCGGTGCGCCCGGTCGGCCCGCCGCCGGTGCAGGACGGCGGTCCGGAGCTGCTCGTGGGCACGATGGGGCCGAAGACGATCAAGCACGCCGCGTCCTGGGCCGACGGTCTCGCCGGGGTCACCCTCGACCTCGACCTGGCGGCTGTGGGCGCGCTGTTCGACCTGACTCGCACGGCGTGGGCCGAGGCCGGACGCGGGGCGCCGCGACTGACGACGTCGTTCTGGTTCGCGCTGGACGACGGCTCGGGGGCGGCGCGCGAGCAGATGCACCGCCACCTGCGGCACTACATGAACTGGCTGCCGGTCCAGCTGGTCGATGCGATGGCTCCGGCGACGGGCTTCGCCGGGACGCCGGACGAGCTGCGCGACGTACTCACCGGACTGGCCGACCTCGGGGCCGACGAGGTGCACCTGATCCCGACGTCGTCCGACGTGGCGCAGGTCGAGCAGGTCGCCGAGTTGTCGGCGGGGCTGTTGGTCGGGGGTGCGGCCTCGTGAGCAGGTCGTTGCGTCGGACGCCTGGTGCCGACAGGTCCTCCACGTGGGTCACCGCGGCGGTGCTGTCCGGTGCGTTCGTGGTGCTGCTCTACGCCATCGAGCTGGCCGACGTCATCGCCGACAACCGCCTCGATCGCCTGGGAGTCGAGCCGCGCTCGGCGGACGGCCTGTGGGGCATCCTGTTCGCCCCGCTGCTGCACTCGGGGTGGACCCACCTGGAGGCCAACACGCTGCCGGCCCTGCTGCTCGGCTTCCTCGTGCTCTTCTCAGGCATCTCCCGCGGACTCCAGGCGACGGCCGTGATCTGGGTCGTGGGCGGCATCGGGGTGTGGCTGGTGGCGCCCACGAACTCGATCCACCTCGGCGCCTCGGTGCTGATCTTCGGGTGGCTGGTCTACCTGATCGTGCGGGGGATCTGGACCCGCCGTATCGGCCAGATCCTCCTCGGACTGCTCCTGTTCTTCCTCTACGGCTCACTGCTGCTGGGCGTGCTGCCCGGCCAGCCCGGGATCTCCTGGCAGGGCCACCTGTTCGGCGCCGTGGGTGGCGGGCTGGCGGCCTGGCTGATCAAGTTCGAGGACTCCCGCTGACCGCGACGCGCCCCGGAGGCTGAGCAGGGCGAGCCCCTGGGCGAGCCCGTCGACGAAGCCCGGTGAGGTAGGTGCGGACCGTGCACCGGAGGCTGAGCAGGGCGAGCCCCTGGGCGAGCCCGTCGACGAAGCCCTGTCAGCCGTACGTCCGCGGTTCCCACGGCAGGTAGGTACGTCGCTGGGCTTCGTCGACGCTCGCTGGCGCTCGCTGCTCAGCCTCCGGCGGGGCGTACCGGAGGCTGAGCAGGGCGAGCCCCTGGGCGAGCCCGTCGACGAAGCCCCTGTCAGCCGGACGCGGACCGTCCCCGGCGCGGGTGGGCACGTCGCGGGGCTTCGTCGACGCTCGCTGGCGCTCGCTGCTCAGCCTCCGGTGGGTGTGGACGTGCCGATGTCCCCGCTGGTCTCAGCGGGGTGTCGGGGCTGGGTGTTCAGGGTTCTTCGAGGGGGGTGGTGATGGGGAGGCGTCCGTGGCGGCGTCCGCGGGTGACGCGGTAGCGGAGTCCGGAGGGGCTGGTCCAGTCGTAGACCCCGGGTTCGGGGGACTGATAGGTCCAGGGGGAGAAGGTCTTGGCCCGGTGGTGTCTCCTGCAGAGGAGGGCCAGGTTCTGGGTCGACGTTTCCCCACCGGCCTCGGGGTTGGTTCTTGTCGTAGGGGGTCCGGTGGTCGAGGTCGCACCACCGTGGCGCGTCGGGGGCAGTGGGGGAAGACGCAGACCTGGTCGCGGAGTCGGACTTGTTCGACGAGCTTCTCGGTGGGCGTGTAGGCGTTGGTGGAGATCTGGGTGTTGAGGTCGATCACGGGCCGGATGATGACCGTGTTCCCGACGGTCTGGCACCAGGCCTTGATCTGATCGATCAACACGTCGGCGCGCCGACGTTGTCGACGGTGGCGTGCAGGGTGTCGGGGTCGAGGTGGGCGTAGAGGTTGACCCCACGCCCACCACCAGCGCGTCGTGCCCTGAGCGTGCTCGCGTCTCGCGTCGCGTCTTCGGTTTCGAGGTTGAGGGCGAGTTGGTTGCGGGCCATCTCTCCGACGGCCATCGAGCGGCGGACGTCGAGGCTCTCGTCGCAGCCGAGGTCGGAGAGGGTCTTGGCACCGTCCTTGACGGCCTGCTCGAGGTCGAGGGCGTCTTCGAGTGAGACGGACCCGGAGATGGCGATGGTGCCGTCGGTGGTGGGGTTGCGGGTGCCGAGGTGGATGTCGAAGGACCGGTCATCAGCGGCCTTCTGGCGGCGCGGCGTTCGGCTTCGTCGGGGTCGTAGAGGTCGACAGCTTGGGCGACGGTGCGCTCGATCTGGGCGAAGGTGCAGGAGTGCAGGACGGGGGCGAGCATCTGGTCGATGTAGCGGGCTGCTTCGTAGCTGAGGTTCATGGTTGATTCGCAGACGTTGAACGCTTTCCACACCGGCACCTCCAACGCCAGCACCCTCTCCCAGGTCTTGGGGAGGCGGTAGCGGAGCTCCAGGACCTTGCCGACGTAGGTGCACCCGGCGTCGGTGGACATCCCGAGGCCGACTGCGAGGTCGTAGACGTCGAACTCACTGACGAGCGGGCAGCCGATGCCGCCGAGGAGGATCCCGTCGACGCCGAAGGTGAGTTCATCGACGAGTGAGTTGTCGACGCGGTGGGCGCAGGTCCAGGTGATGACGGTTTGTAGCAGGACCACCTCTGCGGCATCGCGCGCTCCCTGGGCGTCGCGGACTGCGGCGAGTCGGGGTCGGGGTGGGGGCTTGCTTCATGTCCTGATTCTAGTGGTGACCACCGACAATCGACAGTGTGTTCCCATCGCTTGTGGATAACGTGGGCGGTCGGCCGGCGGGGGCTTCGTCGACGCTCGCTGGCGCTCGCTGCTCAGCCTGCGATGGGTTCTTTGACGCCCGGGACTCGATGCAGAAAGAGTCACCCCGAAGAGCCCGTGATGTGTCACCGGTGTCCTGATGCAGAACCGTCACCGATGTCTTGCGACACCACAAGGACGATGTCCTGCCGAGCACGCTCGGCAGCGTGGAGCCATGCTCAGGCAGCACCTCGCGGCTCGCGGAGGCGGCCCGCCGACACCTTCCGGTAGAACTGTGCGTCAATCGCAGGTCGGACGAGGGCAGGGGGTAGCCGTGGAAGACTTGGACGCAGCGTCAGCCGGCGTCTCGCGCGTGTACGTCGACATGGTGGGCGACCTGTTCCATCCCGGTCACGTTGCCCTCCTCCGGGAAGCACGCCGACATGGAGACCGGCTCGTGGTCGGTGTGCTGTCTGACGAGAGCGCCGCCGCTTACAAGCGACAACCCGTCATGACTCTCGCCGAGCGTGTTGCCGTGATCGAGTCGTGCAGGTACGTCGACGAGGTGATCGCGGATGCACCCTTCCGAGTGACCGAGGAGTTCCTCGACGCCCACGACATCACGATCGTGGTGCATGGCGACGACCTGTCGACGGAAGGCGCGAAGCTCATCTACGGGCCCGCAGTCGAGAGGGGATGCTTCGCATTCGTCCCGCGCGTCGGAGGTATCTCGACCACCCAGTTGATCCAGCGAGTGCTCGACGCAGCAGCCACGGGGGACTGAAGCCGGGGCTGCGGAAGTGCGCTTGGCTCGCGGGGCTTCGTCGACGCTCGCTGGCGGATCTTCGGAGGCTGAGCAGGGCGAGCCCCTGGGCGAGCCCGTCGACGAAGCCCAGTGAGCCGTACGCCGACCGTCCCCGACGCGGGTGGGCATGTCGCGGGGCTTCGTCGACGCTCGCTGGCGCTCGCTGCTCAGCCTCCAGTGGGGTCGCTGGCGCTCGCTGCTCAGCCTCCGGTGGAACCCAGCGCTGTCGCAAGCTCGGCGATCGCGTCGAGGGGAGCGTCGTACCCGGGGAAGTAGCAGCACACTCGGTCTGCCACGTCACCGAAGCGCAGCTTGGCCTCGGCCGCGCACTGCTCGGGGGTCCCTCGCACCGCGATCGTGGCGATCATCTCGTCGGAGATGAGCTCCATCATCGCCATGATGTCGCCGGTCTTGGAGAGCGCGTTGAGCTCGGGCTGGAGGTCGCCCCAGCCTTCGGCGTCGAGGACCGGGCGGTAGGCCGGGGTGGAGCCGTAGAACGCCAGGAGCCCGCGTACGCCGAGGTCGGCCGCGGCCTGCTCCTCCGGCGTACGGCCCATGGCGGTGATCGCCTGTGGGTAGATGGCGGTGGACTCGCGGCCGGCCAGCTCGAGGCCCTCGGCGACGGCGACGAGGGTGCGCTCCTGGAAGTGGCGGCGCGTGTTGAACGGCATGACGAGCAGACCGTCGGCGACCTCGGCGGCGGTGCGCGTCATCAATGGTCCGAGCGCGCCGAGGAGGACCGGGGGTGGGCCATAGGGGTTGGGGCCGGGGACGAACGTCGGGGGCATCAGCGTGTGACGGGTGAACTCGCCGCGGAAGTCGAGTCGGGTCCCGTCCTGCCAGGAGGTCAGGATCGCCTTGACCGCCAGCACGATCTCGCGCATCCGGGCCGCGGGCGGGCTCCACGTGGCGCCGTAGCGCTTCTCGATGTGGGGCTGGATCTGCGAGCCGAGCCCGAGCCGGAAGCGGCCCTTGCTCATCAGCTGCAGGTCCCAGGCGGCGTTGGCCAGGTGCATCGGGCTCCGCGGCATCGCGATCGCCACGTTGGTCATCAGGTCGGTTTCCACGACCCCCGCGGCCGCAGCCAGGGGCAGGAAGACGTCGTGCGGCCCCTCGAAGGTGAAGAGCCCGGCCACCCCCGTGCTCGCGAGGTCGCGGGCGCGCGCCGCGACGAGATCGGGCCGGGCGTCGAGCTGGACGTCGAGAAGCATGCGAGCATTCTAGAACGTGTTCTAGTTGTCGGTGGAGCGGTCCAGCAAATTTCTGAGATGTGCCAGTGTGTGGGTACGTCGAACGCAGACCGTCATCTCCGGAATGATGCTGCGCATCTGCCCAAGCCCTGGAAGGCCAAGTCATGACGTCGTCGCGGGCGCGAATCGCGCAGCTGCTCATTGCGAGTGTGCTCGGCGCGTCCGCTGCCACGGCCGGGCCGCCGTCCGTCGGCGTCGGCGGCCGGTGTGCCCGAACGCGAGAGTATGGCGATCGGCGCGACGCTCGCCGCGGTCACGGCGGCAGAGCCGCTCTCGGTCCGGCAGGCACCAGCCAGGCTCAGGACCACCTCGGTCGCCAACGAGAAGCAGCTGCGCAAGGCCGTGGTGCGCGCCAATCGTCGCGACGGCACCGACAGGATCAGGCTGACCTCCGACATCCGGTTCAAGAAGAACAAGCGCGTTGCAGGTCGCGGGGCACGCGCCGGTGATCTCGACGTCACGGACGACCTGGTCGTCATCGGCGGTGCGAACACCATCAACGCCCGCAGGCGCGACCGGATCTTCGACGCGGTCGACGGCACCCGATTGACGTTGCGGAACCTGACCCTCAAGAAGGGTGCCCCGGCCAAGGGACAGAGTGGTGGTGCCGTCCGGGGCTCCGGAGCGGGCTTGCTCCTGGTCGACGTCTACATCACGAAGAGCCGGGTGGTGGGCGAAGGAGCCAAGGGTGGTGCTGTGGCCACGACCGGTGGAGCGCTGACGGTGAGGGACTCGCGGCTGGTCGACAACAGGGCCTCCCACGCCGGCGGAGCCATCAGCGTCTCCTCGAGTGATGCGCGCCTTTCCTCGACGTTCATGAGGGCCAACGCTGCGGGGTACGGGGGAGCCGTCCACAGCGTTGGTGCGGGAACCACGACCATCAAGAAGGGCTTGATCAGGGACAACACTGCCACCGCTCGTGGTGGCGCCCTCTTCAACTCGGCCGAGGCCACGATGAGGGTCATCAAGGTGCGGGTGCGCCGCAACGAGGCGACGGGAGGCGCTGCGGGTGGTGGTGGCGGTCTGGCCAACGATGGCGGCGACCTCCTCGTGCGCGACTCGCAGCTGCGCTCGAACGCTGCGTCCGGTGCCGGCGGGTCCGGGGGCGGGATCCTGAACGACGGTGGCGACCTGCGGGTGATCGACACCGAGATCGCCGGCGGCTCGGCAGCGACTGCCGGGGGCGCCGTCGAAACGATTGCCGGAACGAGCGTCGTGATCCGATCGCAGCTCACCGGGAACACCGCCGGGTCGTCCGGAGTGGATGGTGCCGGAGGCGCCATTCATCTCACCGGAGCCGGCGACGCCGAGATCCGGGAGAGCGTCGTGCGTGACAACGTCGCGCAAGGGACCTTCGGCGCGGGCGGGGGACTGTGGAACTCCGCAGCCGGGGTCGTCACGGTGGTCGGGTCGACCTTCGAGGGCAACGAGGCCGATGGGTTCGGGATCCGGGTGGGTGGGGCGGCGATGTACGACGACGGCGGCACGCTGGCTGTCCGCGACTCGGTGCTCCATGACAACGAGACGGGCGGCCTGGGCGGCGCCATCCTGACCAACGGTGGTGTCCTCGACATCGCGCGGAGCGTGCTCTCGTCCAACATCGGCGCCTACGGCGGCGGTGGAGTCGCAAGCAACTTCGCCTCGGTCACCATCCAGGAGTCGACGTTGCGCGGCAACGTTGCTTTCGATCCGGTCGGAGGCGACGGCGGCGGCCTCGTTGCCGCCGGCGGAAGCGTCGACATCAGCGATTCACAGATCGCGGGCAACGAAGCCAGCAACGGCGGCGGAGGCATCTACAAGTACGGCCCCGGCACGATGGTGGTGGTCAACACACGCGTCGAGGACAACGTGGCCGGCGGCTACCGGGGGTCGACGGACGGCGGCGGCGGCCTCTACCAGCGCAACGGCACCCTCACCGTGACCGACTCGACCTTCATGGGCAACCGAGCCACCGGGTGGAGCGGCTCGGGCGGAGGGATCGCCAACGACGACGGGACCCTGATCGTCAGCGGCACGACGCTCTCCCACAACGACGCCGTCGTTGCGGGTGGTGGGATCGAGACGCGCGGGGGTGAGGTGTCCTTGCGCGACGTCGACCTCGACACGAACACGGCTCAAGGTGACCCCGGCGTCGGCGGCGGGTTCTACATGCAGGGCCCGGCGGTCGTGGACTACACCGGTGGCTCGGTCGCGTACAACGTCGCAGCCGCCGAGGGCGGCGGGCTGTGGTGCAGCAACGCCGGCTCCTTCGTCGCCGCCGACCTCACCTTCTACGACAACGTGGCAGGCGTCGCCGGCGACGACGTCTATCACCAGGACCCGGACTCCCCGCCCGGCACGAGCATCTGCATCGTCAACGGCACCTCGGTCGCACCCGGACGTTGAGGGGCCGCGAGCTTCGGCTCTAGCGGTGACCCTCCCTCCGGCGTACTGTGCGGAGACCAGCACCGTCGGCAGCTCTCGGACTGCACCAGCCGAGGAGAGACCATGACGATCAAGCTCGCTCCGGGTCCCGTGGTCGCAGCAGCGGTGGCCTGCTTGTGCCTCGCGATGCTCTCGGTGGTCGGCGGCTCTGCGGTGAGCACCGCGGCACCGGCTTCGAAGACGTACGCCTACACCAGCGAGTACTACAAGGGATTCGGCTACAGCGACTCCACCGTGGGCGTGCAGAAGCCCAAGAAGCTCGCTGCGGCCGGATCGTCGTTCGTGTTCCTCGAGTCCACGATCGCCAAGCCGAAGGCGTGGAAGGGCTGGGGTTCGAAGAAGGCCAAGGTGGCCACCAAGACGCAGCGCATCTGCACGGAGCCCGGCGAGGAGTGCTCGGTGTCGAAGAAGGGCACGCTGAAGCTCAGCAAGCGCACCAAGATGACCTGCACCGTCGACGACGTGGAGACAACGGTGTGGCTCTACCGCAAGGTCGTCGCCAAGAACCCGAAGGCCAAAGGCTTCCCGAAGGGTGCCACCCAGCGGATCGTCTACCCGTCCGCGTGCCCCTCCAGGTTCTAGCGAGCCGCCGGACGCCGGGCATCGAGAGCGGTTACTAAGGTACGCAGCATGAACTCGGGAGATCTGGCAACGGTGGAGCAAGCCCTCGCGGAGGTGGCCAGGGACCGGGCCGAGCTCGCGCACCTGCGAGCCCAGCACGACGCCGCCGTGGCAGCAACGACGGCGACCTCGGCGGCCCGGGACGAGGCGGCGCGGACCCGTGCGGCCGAAGCCGCCGACGTGGAGTCGCTCGAGTCGTGGAGCCCGACCAGGATCTGGGCCGGGATCCGGGGCAACCGCGACGTCGAGCTGAGCCGTGAGCAGGCCGAGCTGCAGGCCGCGGACTACACCCTCGCCGCCGCCGAGCAGCGGCACGCGTCTGCGGTCGCTCAGGCCGAGCAGATCGCCGCCTCGATCGGGGCGCTCGGCGACGTCGAGGCGCGCTACACGCAGGCCCTCGCCGACAAGGAGCGCCTGCTGGTTGCGAGCGAGATCGGGGCCGCCGGTGAGCTGGTCGAGATCGCCGAGCGCCGCGGAGCCTTGGATGCTGAGCGCAAGGAGCTCGAGGAGGCCGACGCCGCGGGCCGCGACGCGGAAATCTACCTGGACCGGGCCGTGCAGCTGCTGCAGAGCGCCAGCAGCTGGGCGACCTTCGACACCTTCGGCGGCGGCGGCCTGTTCACCGACGCGATGAAGTACGACAAGATGGACAAGGCCGCGGCTGCCCTGCGCGGGGCCGACGCGCGGCTGCGCACCCTCCGCGTCGAGCTCGCCGACGTCGACCTCACCGGCGTACCCGAGATGCAGGTGGCCAACCTGACCCGCACCTTCGACATCTGGTTCGACAACATCTTCAGCGACTGGAGCGTGCGCTCGCGGATCGGGGACGCGCTGAAGGGCGCGATCGATGCCCGCCACTCGGTGCGCCAGGTCAGCGGCGTGCTGGCCGGACGGAAGTCCGAGACCGAGTCGGAGGCCGAACGGCTCGTGGCCCGGCGCGCGGAGCTTCTGTCGGGGTCCGCAGGATCGGCAGAGGCCGAGCCCCAGTGGCAGCAGTGGGAGAGCCGCTGACTACGGCGTCTCGACGAGGTCCTCGCCGAGCACGGTGCGCAGCCGCGCCAACCCGTCCCGGGCCTGTGACTTCACCGTGCCGACGGCAATGCCCAACGCCGCCGCGGTCTGCTTCTCGGTGAGGTCGTCGAAGTAGCGCAGCACGATCACGGCCCGCTGCCGCGGGGCCAGGGTCGCGAGCGCGGCCTGCAACACCAACCGCTCGTCCGTATGGCGGTCCGCCGGCGGGCCGGCGCTCCCCACCGTCACCGGCTCGGGCAGCACCTCGCGCGGCGCCTCCCGCCACCTCCGCGCGCGCCACCGATTGACGCTCTCGCGGGCCAGGACCGTGCGCACGTAGGGCTCGGGGCGGTGCGCGATCTTGCGCCACTGCGGCACCACCTTCGCCAGCGCGACCTGCACGAGGTCCTCGGCGTCGTGGGGGTCGCCGACCAGCAGGTAGGCCGTGCGCAGCAGCGCGCCGCGGCGGGCCAGCACGAACTCCTCGAAGTCGACCGGCTGCGCGCTCCTCGCGCCGGGCTCAGGGTGCGACACGGCGCCTCCACATGACCAGCGCGACGCCGGCGAGCACGAGGATGCTCGCCAGACCGCCGGCGACCCAGCGGGGGTCGAGCGGGCGGGGTGGCTCGACTGCGGCCACCGTGGGGGCCGCAAGCAGGTCGGTGGCGAGCTGGAAGGTGTTGCCGCCGACATAGTGGGTGTCGATGAGTCGCTGTCGGGTGCCGTCGCCGACATCGATGAGCTCCACCACCGGATCCGGCAGCGCGCGGTTCTTGGCGCTCTGGGGTCTGGTCCACACCACGACATGGTCGTCGTCGGACCAGGCGAGGACGGCGTAGGTCCTCGCCGAGTCGGGGACGATCGTGGTCGTGCCGTCGGTGCTGGTGACCTGGAGCGTGCTGGGTGTCTTGTTGTTCTTCCCACCGGTTCCGGGCAGAGCGACCCGGGTCCCGCTGGGGTCCAGCGCGGTGACGTTCAGGAGCGGGACGCTGTACTTGATCGCGGAGCGCGAGCCGTCCGCGAGATCCAGCACGTTCTTGTCCAGCAGCACCTTCCCCTCGGCCGCGGCATACACGCTGGCACGCTCCGGCAGGGTGCTGTCGAGCACCGGTCCGTCCTCGGTCATCGACCAGACAGTCCAGCTGAAGTCGTTGCCGAAGCCCGATCCCGTCGGGGAGTCCTCGGCCTCGTCGCCGACCAGGTAGCGCCCGTGCTCGATGAGCAGGGTGTCCTCGTCTGCCCAGTACATGTCGTCGGAGGAGAGCATCAGACCGTGTTCCGACTCGATCGGGACCCGGCTGGTCTCTCCCGACGTGCTGTCGTGGACCGCGAAACCGTCGATGACGAGAGCCTGCCCGTACGAGGTGTTGGGCGTCCCCGTGACCGGACCCGTCGTCCAGTACGCCACCCGCGTCCCGTCGGGCGACAGCTCCCCGCCCTCGGCCCGGTCGGGCAGGTCGAGGAACCGGTACTCCCCGGTCGTGGCCGACACCCCGACCCACTCCCGCTCGTCGAGGCCGGTCCAGGACCCTCGGTCGGCCGGGAGGATCACGGCGAGCTGGCCCAGCGGCCCCTCGTCGTCGGTGCCGGCCAGCCATGGGCTCGGCTCGTAGAAGCGGTCGGGGAGTCCGGCCGACGGGGTGGAGCCGGCCGGAGCGATGACTGAGTCGGAGCGCACGAACGCCGTACCACTCAGTGCGGTGAGGAGTGCCAGCGCCACGACCACGATCGCAGCGGTGCCGACCCGGCGCCGCCGCCGGAACGCCACCCCGCGCTGCCATGCGGCTGCCGGTTCGCTGGGGTCCACGGCGCCGCCGGGCGCGCCGAGGTCGGCCAGGTCGGTCAGGCGTTCGTGCAGGCTCGTCATCAGTCCTCCTCCAGGAATGCACCTTGATACGGGTCGAGCGCTGGAAAAGGAGGGGTCACCCCGCCAAACGAAGATAGTCCCTGACGAAGTGGCCCCGATTTCGTCGAAAAGGGGGCCATATCGTCAGGGACTATCGCCCTGCCGCGCCGGATCACGGCGCGAGCGACTTACTTGGGCTTCTTGTTCCGCGACGCGGTGCGACCGCGCTCGTTGGCGTCGAGGACGACCTTGCGGATGCGGTGCATCTCGGGGGTCACCTCGACGCACTCGTCGTCGCGGCAGAACTCCAGGCACTGCTCGAGCGACAGCTTGCGCGGCGGGATGAGCTTCTCGAAGTTGTCGGAGGTGGCGGAGCGGATGTTGGTCTGCTGCTTCTCCTTGGTGATGTTGACGTCCATGTCGTCGGCGCGGGAGTTCTCGCCGATGATCATGCCCTCGTAGACCTCGGTGGTCGGGTCGACGAACATCGTCCCGCGCTCCTGCAGGTTGGTCATGGCGTATGCCGTGGCGGCACCCTTGCGGTCGGCGACGAGCGAGCCGTTGACGCGCGAGCGGATCTCGCCGGCCCACGGCTCGTAGCCGTCGGAGATGCCGTGGGCGATGCCGGTGCCGCGGGTGTCGGTGAGGAACTGGGTGCGGAAGCCGATGAGGCCACGCGCGGGCACCATGAACTCCATGCGCACCCAGCCGGTGCCGTGGTTGGTCATCTGCTCCATGCGGCCCTTGCGGCTGGCCAGCAGCTCGGTGATCGTGCCGAGGTACTCCTCGGGGGCGTCGATGGTCAGGCGCTCGAACGGCTCGTGCAGCTTGCCGTTGACCTCCTTGGTGACCACCTGCGGCTTGCCGACGGTGAGCTCGAAGCCCTCACGACGCATCTGCTCGACGAGGATGGCCAGCGCGAGCTCGCCGCGGCCCTGGACCTCCCACGCGTCGGGACGCTCGGTGGGCAGCACGCGCAGCGAGACGTTACCGATGAGCTCCTGGTCGAGACGGTCCTTGACCAGACGGGCGGTGACCTTGGAGCCCTTGACCCGGCCGACGAGCGGCGAGGTGTTGGTGCCGATGGTCATCGAGATGGCCGGCTCGTCGACGTGGATGAGCGGCAGCGCGACCGGGTTCTCCGACGTCGGCGAGGGTCTCGCCGATGGTGATCTCGGGGATGCCGGCGATGGCGACGATGTCGCCGGGGCCGGCGGACTCGCCGGGCTTGCGCTCGAGGCCCTCGGTGATGAGGAGCTCGGTGATCTTGACGTTCTTGACCTCACCGTCGCGACGCATCCACGCGACCTGCTGGCCCTTCTTGAGGGTGCCCTCGTGGATGCGGACCAGCGCGAGCCGGCCGAGGAACGGCGAGGCGTCGAGGTTGGTGACGTGGGCCTGCAGCGGGGCGCCCTCGGTGTAGGAGGGGGCCGGGATGGTGTCGAGGATCGTCTTGAAGAGCGGCTCGAGGCTGTCGCCGTCGGGCATCGTGGCGTTCTCGGGCTGGATGAGGCTGGCGATGCCGGCGCGGCCCGAGGCGTAGACGACGGGGAAGTCGAGCGCGTCCTGGCTGTGCGACTCGTCGAGCAGGTCCATGAAGAGCTCGTAGGTCTCGTCGACGACCTCGGCGATACGGGCGTCGCCACGGTCGGTCTTGTTGACGACCAGGATGACGGGCATGTCGGCGTTGAGCGCCTTGCGCAGCACGAAGCGGGTCTGGGGCAGGGGGCCCTCGGAGGCGTCGACGAGGAGCACGATGCCGTCGACCATCGACAGGCCGCGCTCGACCTCGCCACCGAAGTCGGCGTGACCGGGGGTGTCGATGATGTTGATGACCATCGGCTTGCCGCCACCGGCGGGTCCCGCGTAGTGGACCGCGGTGTTCTTCGCGAGGATCGTGATGCCCTTCTCGCGCTCCAGGTCGCCGGAGTCCATGACCCGTTCGGCCACGCTCTCGGCCTGGTGCTCGGTGAAGGCGCCGGCTTGGCGGAGCATGGCGTCGACCAGGGTGGTCTTGCCGTGGTCGACGTGGGCGACGATCGCGACGTTGCGCAGGTCGGAGCGGAGGGTAGACATGAACGTACGACGTCGCTTTCGTTGGGGATTCAGGGGCCCGAACGGGCTCGGCGAGTCTACTGGCGTGTCGTGCTGCCCCGTGCATCGTCGGCGGTGCGACCTTGGCGACACCCGCCGCCCGAAAGTCGCACCGGGCCGCGATCAGCCGGCCAGCGAACCACCGAAGATCTGCCACGCCAGCGCCGACTTCGCGCCCAGGCTGAGCACCAGGTAGACCTTCTCGCCGTAGGCGTAGCTGCGCCACGGGCCGATCTCCTTGTACTGCAGCCACTGGTTGATCGCGAAGCTCGAGAAGAAGATGAGCAGCGAGACGATGATGCCGTAGACGAAGCCGGGCACCTCGCCGCCGGCGCCGACGGTGTTGACCAGGATGGCGACCCAGGGGGCGGCGCCGGCGACGGTGCCGAACCAGAACGGCAGCATCGTGGTGTGCTCGCGCCCCGGGCGGGTTCATCACTTCCTGGAGCCAGCCGAACAGGATCATCGCGACGTTGGCGCCGATGATGGCGATCACGGTGGTGATGGTCGTGATGCCGTTGTAGAAGCCGATCAGCACGATCATGATCGTCGCGCTGACGGAGTACTCCACCCAGCGGAAGCGGTTGATCCCGCGGCGCAGGTCGCTCTCGTAGCGCGCGCGCAGCAGCGAGCCGGTCAGGCCGTGGTCGAGGGCGGCGAGCAGCAGGAACGCGGCGATCGCCCACCCGATCCGGACGTCGAACAGCGCCTCGGGCGCCGGCGCCTCGGTGCCGGGAGGTCCGGTCGGGAAGTTGGAGGTGACCGTGATCGCGAAGTCGCTGGCCAGCACGAGCACGACCAGGGCCTGGGCGGCGTGCAGCACGGTCAGGGCGAGGTTCCACCGGCGGAGGTTCTGCAGGCGGTCGTCGTCGACGCCGGAGGCGACCGGCGGATCGGCGGGGTGGGCGCGGGCAGTGGGGGTGCTCATGGGGTCTCCCGGTGGTGAGGACAGGTGCTTACCCACCCAACCAGAACGGCGGCGGGGCTGCCTCACCCGCTGGTTCCCCGGCGTGCCCCTGGCGGGTGTCGGCGGCGTCGGCTTGGCTGGAGCCATGACCCCCGGGACTCCCCGCACGACCCCCACCCACTGCTCGTTCGTGCCGCCCTACCTGATCCGGCGCCTCGGCCTGCTCGAGGACGCCGCGCTCGACGACCGGCTCCGCAGCGCCCGGGCCGGCGGCCCGACCCGGCGCCCCGTCGCCCCCGTCGGTGCTCGCGCGACCCGCCTGGACGGTCCACTCCGCCGAGCAGACGACCGACCTGCCCGGGCGCGTCATCCGCAGCGACGGGCAGGGCCCCAGCGACGACGTCGCCGTCGACGAGGCGGCCGAGGGGATCAGCGGCGCGCTCGCGCTGTTCGCCGAGGTCTACGGGCGCTCGTCGTACGACGGTCTCGGGGCGCCGGTCAGCCTGACGGTCCACTTCGGCCGCGACTACCCCAACGCGTTCTGGGACGGCACCCAGCTCGTCTTCGGTGATGGCGACCAGCGGATCTTCGGGCGCTTCACCGCCTCGGTCGACGTGCTCGGCCACGAGCTCACCCACGCCGTGGTCGAGCGCAGCGCCGGCCTGGTCTACCGCGACCAACCGGGCGCGCTCAACGAGTCGCTCTCCGACGTCTTCGCGACCTGCCTCAAGCAGCGCCTGCTGGGCCAGCTCGCCGTCGACGGCGACTGGCTGATCGGCGCCGAGCTGTTCCTGCCGGGGGTCGACGCCCGGGGGCTGCGCGACCTGCGCGCGCCCGGCACTGCCTACGACGACGCCCGCCTGGGCCGCGACCCGCAGCCGGCGCACTTCGACGACTACATCGTCGGCCCGGAGGACAACGGCGGGGTCCACCTCAACTCGGGGATCCCCAACCGCGCCTTCCACCTCGCCGCGACCACGATCGGCGGCACGACCTGGGACGGCGCCGGCCGCATCTGGTACGACGCGCTCGTCAGCGACCTCGTCGGTCCGGAGACCGACTTCGCCGGCTTCGCGGCCGCCACCGTCGCGGTCGCCGGTGCTCACGCCGACGAAGTCGCCGCGGCCTGGAGCGAGGTGGGGGTGCGCCTCGGCGCCGCGCGCCGGGACCGCCCGACCGGCTCGACCGGCCCAGGCGACGTCACGCCCGATCAAGTGTCGACCCGAAGCGTGTGGGTCCGACGCAGCGGCGGGTTCGCCGGCCGGGTGGCGCAGGCGAGCGTCGACCTGACCGATCGTGCCGACGACGACGAGCTCGCGCTCCTCGTGCAACGGGTCGACCTGCGACGGGTGCGCCAGGCCACGACGCTGCCCGACATGTTCAGCTACGAGCTCGACCTCTGCGGAGCGCGGGCGCGGGTGCCCGAGCACCTGCTGACGCCCGACCTGCGCCGGATCGTCGACCTGGTGCTCAGTCCGTCGGATCCAGGGGGGTCTGGTGCACCCGGTGGACCTTGTGCTGAGCCGCCTGCGCCCGAGGCCTGATCACCAGCTCGTCGACGCTGACGTGGGCCGGCCGGGTGACCATCCAGGCGATCGCCTCGGCGACGTCCTCGGCGACGAGCGGCTCGGCGACGCCGGCGTAGACCGAGGCGGCCGCCTCTGCGTCACCGTCGAAGCGCACCAGGGCGAACTCGTCGGTGCGCACCATCCCGGGCGCCACCTCGACGACCCGCACCGGCTGGTCCCACAGCTCCAGACGCAGGGTCTCGGTGACGACCTGGGTGCCGTGCTTGGCGGCGGTGTAGCCGCCGCCGCCCTCGTAGGCGATCCGCCCCGCGGTCGAGCCGACGTTGCAGATGATCCCGGCCGGTGCGGCAAGCAGCGCCGGCAGGAGGGCCCGGGTGACCTGCACGAGACCGATCACGTTGACGTCATACATCCGGCGCCAGGCGTCGGCGTCGGCCTCGGCCACCGACGAGGCCCCGAAGGCGCCGCCGGCGTTGTTGACCAGCACGTCGAGCGCGCCGAGCTCGTCGACGACGCTCTTCAGGCCGGCGACCGAGGCGGCGTCGGTGACGTCGCAGGTCACGGCGGTGCCGCCGAGCTCCTCGGCCAGGGCGGCGACGCGTTCGGTGCGGCGCGCCGCGCAGACGACGTGGAAGCCCTCGGCGGCCAGGGCGCGGGCGGTGGCGGCACCGATGCCGCTGCTGGCGCCGGTGACGACGGCGGTACGACGGGTGGTCATGACGAACATTCTGGCGCGCGGAGGCGTAGGGCGGGAATCCGCCGGGAATCATCGCGGGACCGAGGTGGTTGATGCAACGGACCATTCCGGGTCCGGATGCTCGAAGGGGGACCGATGGACGATCTGCGCCGCGTGGCGATGATCAGCCTGCACACCTCACCCCTGCACCAGCCGGGCACGGGCGATGCGGGCGGCATGAACGTCTACGTCGTCGAGCTGAGCCGCCGACTCGCAGCGCGCGGGGTGGAGGTCGACATCTTCACCCGCGCCACGAGCTCGAGCCTGCCGCCCGTCGTGCCGCTCGCCGACGGGGTCTCGGTGCACCACATCCCCGCGGGCCCTTTCGAGGGACTGACGAAGCACGAGCTGCCGGGGCAGCTGTGCGTCTTCGCCCGTGAGGTCCTGCGCACGGAGGCAGCCCACCCGGTGGGCTACTACGACGCCGTGCACTCCCACTACTGGCTCTCCGGCCAGGTCGGCGCCCTGGCGCGCGACCGCTGGGGCGTGCCGCTGGTGCACAGCATGCACACGATGGCGAAGGTCAAGAACGACGCCCTGGCCGCCGGTGACACCCCCGAGCCCGCGGCCCGCGTGATCGGTGAGGAGCAGGTCGTCGAGGCTGCCGACGTGCTCATCGCCAACACCGACCTCGAGGCCAAGCAGCTCATCAACCTCTACGACGCCGAGGCCGGTGACGTCGAGGTGGTCCATCCCGGCGTCGACCTCGAGGTCTTCCGGCCGCGCACCGGTGTGCGAGCCGCGCTCGGAGTCCCCGACGACGCGGTCGTCTTGATGTTCGCCGGTCGGATCCAGCCGCTGAAGGCCCCCGACATCCTGGTGCGCGCCGTGGCGGTGCTGCTCGAGCAGCAGCCCGCCCTGCGGTCGCGGCTGGTGGTGCCGATCGTCGGCGGGCCGTCCGGCACGGGGCTCGACCGGCCCGCCGCGCTCGCCACGCTGGCCGCCGACCTCGGCGTCGCCGACGTCGTACGTTTCGTGCCGCCGGTCGGGCAGCGCGAGCTGGCGCACTGGATGGCGGCCGCCACGCTGGTCGCGGTGCCGTCCTACAACGAGTCCTTCGGCCTGGTCGCCGCCGAGGCCCAGGCCTGCGGGGTGCCGGTCGTGGCGGCTGCCGTCGGGGGCCTGACGACCGTGGTCCGCGACGGCCACAGCGGACTGCTGCTCGACACCCATGACCCCCGCGACTGGGCCGCCGCGCTGGCCCGCGTGATCGGCGACGAGGCCCTGCACGCGCGACTGTCCGCCGGAGCCCTGGAGCAGGCCCGGCTCTTCTCGTGGGAGGCGACCGCAGAAGCGACCGCGGACGTCTACCAACGGGCGAGGCTCCGCATGCGATCCTCGGTCAGATGAGCCACGACGCGCCCGAAGAGCGAAGCGACGCCGCCGCCGTCCTGCGCGGCTACCTCGACGCCAACGACCTCGACTACACCGAGGCCGACACCGGGGTGTTCTCCTTCGCGCTGCCCGGCGAGAAGAAGCTGCAGACCGCTGTGCGCCTCGACCTCGGCCCGCACGCCCTGTCGGTGCACGCCTTCGTCTGCCGCTCGCCCGACGAGAACCACGAGCAGGTCTACCGCTGGCTGCTGCAGCGCAACCTGCGGCTCTACGCCGTCGCGTTCGCCATCGACCGTCTCGGTGACATCTACCTCGACGCGCGGCTGCCGCTGAGCAGCGTCAACGACGACGAGCTCGACCGATTGCTCGGCTCGGTGCTGTCGGTCGCCGACGAGTCGTTCAACACGATCCTCGAGCTCGGCTTCTCCACCTCGATCCGCAAGGAGTGGGAGTGGCGCAAGCTGCGCGGCGAGCCGACCCACAACCTCGAGGCGTTCCGCGGGTGGCTGGAGGCCGAGGACTCGGCCGCCCCCGACCTACCGGAGGCTGAGCAGTCCGAGCCCCTGGGCGAGGACGTCGACGAAGCCCGGTGAGGTGGGCGCCGACCGTGCCCCGGCGTGGGTGGGCATGTCGCGGGGCTTCGTCGACGCTCGCTGGCGCTCGCTGCTCAGCCTCCGCTGGAGGCTGAGCAGTCCGAGCCCCTGGGCGAGGACGTCGACGAAGCCCGGTGAGGTGTACGCCGACCGCAGCCACGGTTGCGGGGCTTCGTCGACGCTCGCTGGCGCTCGCTGCTCAGCCTCCGCCGGAGGCTGAGCAGTCCGAGCCCCTGGGCGAGGACGTCGACGAAGCCCGGTGAGGTGTACGCCGACCGCAGCCACGGTTGCGGGGCTTCGTCGACGCTCGCTGGCGCTCGCTGCTCAGCCTCCGGGGCTGGAGTCGAGCTGCGTCGACGCTCGCCGGCGCCCGCTGGGTGGGCGTCGCGGGGGCTTCGTCGACGCTCGCTGGCGCTCGCTGCTCAGCCTCCGGTGCGTCAGGCGGTTTCCCAGCGCCGTTCGGTGGCAACGGCCGGGAAGATCTGCGCGGCCGGGACCGGACGGCCGAGGTGGTAGCCCTGGCCGAGGCGGCAGCCCATGGCGCGCAGGTGGGCAGCCTCGAGCTCGCACTCGATGCCTTCGGCGACGATGCGGACGCCCAGGGTCGAGACGAGCTGGATGACCGAGCGGGCGAGCTGGAAGTCGGCGGGGCTGGTGGAGATCCCGGAGACCACGGACCGGTCGATCTTCACGGTGTCGATCGTGAGGCGCTGCAGGTGCATGATCGAGGAGTAGCCGGTGCCGAAGTCGTCGATGCCGAGGGCGACGCCGAGGTGCGTGATGCCCTCGAGGGTGCGCTGGACGACCGGGTCGTCGGAGACCACGACGGTCTCGGTCATCTCGAGGAGGACCTGCTGCGGCCGTGCGCCGCTGCGCTCGAGCGCAGCATCGAGGTGGTCGACGTACTCGGGGTTGCGCAGCTCCAGCGGGGAGACGTTGACGTGCATCCGGAAGTCCGCGCCGACCAGGTCGCGCCACTGGTCGAGCTGAGCGAGGGCGGTCCGCAGGACGTGACGCCCCAGCGTGAGGATCAGTCCGCTGCGCTCGGCGGCCTCGATCGTGGCTGCGGGCGACATGGGGCCGAACTCGGGGTGCGTCCAGCGCAGGAGCGCCTCGGTGCCGACCAGCGCGCCGGTGTTGAGGTCCTGGACCGGCTGGTAGTGCAACGCGATCTGTGTGGGCTCGTGGGCCAGGGCGTGCGCCAGGTCGCGGACCAGGAGCAGGTCGAACGGAGCGTCGGCCTCGTTGCCGGGCTCGTGCCACAAGATGGCGCCGACGGCGCTGTGGCCGGCGCGGACGACGGTGGCGCGCACGTCCTGCACGGCGATCCGGACGTCATCGTCGTCCTGCACCAGGCGGGCACCCACGGTCACGACAGGCCAGACCATGTCACCGTTGAGGGCGACGAGGTTCTGCACCCGGGACACCAGGTGGGAGATCTGGGTGTGCGCCACGTCGCGACGTACGACGACGACGAGGAGGAAGCCGCCGAGCGGCGAGACGCGCAGGAGCTTGGCGGGCAGGTGCTCGTGCTGCAGCATCCGACGGGCGAGCTCGGTGGTGAGCGCTTCCAGGGCCACGGTGCCGTGGTAGTCGACGACCTCCGAGGCGTTGGACAGCGTCACCGCCAGCAGGGCCAGGGTGTGCTCGTCGTCGACGCAGGTGCGGCGCACCTCGCCGATGGCGTCGACCAGCGAACCGGTGGTGGGGAAGGACGCCCCGTGCTGGTCCGGGATGAGGTCGAGCTCGGGTCCGGTGCTCATCGCGCCACCTCGCGCAGCGGCCGGA
Organism: uncultured Actinomycetota bacterium; assembly: GCA_963761285.1. GTDB lineage: Bacteria > Actinomycetota > Actinomycetes > Propionibacteriales > Nocardioidaceae > Nocardioides. The sequence continues at coordinate 106,047 of CAVXGJ010000010.1, forward strand.
CGTTGTCGGGCAGCGCGGGAGCGGGAGCGGAGGGCGAGATGGCCCAGGGCAGGTCGGCGTCACGCAGGACGCCGACCAGGACGTCGACGGCCACCCCACGGTCGAGGACCGCGGTGGCGCCGAGCGCGGTGGCCTCGACGATCTCTTCGGCGCTCGCGCCGTCGGAGACGACGACCACGGGCGTACGACGCAGGGCGAGGTTGCTGCGCACCAGACGGAGGACGTCGGTCGCGGTGCCGTCGGGCAGGTGCAGCTCGGTCACGACGACGGCCGGAAGGTCGCGCGAGTCGAGGTGGTTGCGGAGCTCGGCGAGGTCGTCACACGCCAGCACGGGGTTGACGAGGCGGCCGAAGGAGAGTGCGTCGCGCGTGGCCTCGAGGCAGGCCTCGTCGTGGCCGATGACGAGGACCGGCGCATGGCTTGCCTGCGCACGGGTCGTCGGGGGAGTCGGGTGGGGGGTCATGTGGGGAGCTCCGAAGCATTGTTTCTCGGCCGGGGCCGAATGGGGGGAAACAGGTGCGTGACCCTTTGTAACCGAATTCGCCAGCGCGCGGATCGTTTTGGCTTCAACGACGGCAGATTGTCTAGCCCACCATCGGAAGGTGGGCGGGCCGGGCGGTTCTTCAGGCCAGGCCGACGAGGCGCAGGTAGGCCTGCGCCACCGGCTCGCCGGCGAAGAGGCCGATCGCGGCTCCGACGAGCATGAACGGACCGTGCGGCACGGCCGCGCCGCGCTGGATCCGACCGCTCGCCATGAGGCTGACCACGGTGACGGCGCCGACGGCGAAGCCCGCCATCAGTCCGACGAGGCTCGGTCCGAGTCCCCACAACCCGAGCACGACGCCCAGGAGCGGAGCCAGGGCGACGTCGCCGAGACCCATGCCGCGGCCTGCAGTCAGCAACCAGACGCCGCCGTACAGCGCCAGCCAGATGGTGGTCGACAGAGCGATGGTCGCGAGGTCGAGCGAGACGCCGGCGACGGCAGCGACCGCCAGGACGGCGACGACCAGGCCGGCGGCGACACCGGTGATGGCGAAGGGCAGCCGACCGTGCTCGAGGTCGATGAGCGCCAGGGCGATCCCGGCGGCGACGACCACCAGGCCGACCCCGAGGAGCACCGGGTCGGTGAGTCGCCAGGCGGTGAAGGCGAAGGCAAGCCCGGTCGCGGCCTCGACCAGTGGGTAGCGCGCGGAGATGGGCATGGCGCAGTCACGGCAGCGACCCCGCAGGAGCAGCCAGGACACGACGGGGATGTTGTCGCGTGGCCTGACCTCGTGTGCGCAGCCCGGGCAGGCGGAGGGAGGCGACGCCACGGACAGTCCGGCCGGGACGCGGTGCACGACGACGTTGAGGAAGGACCCGACAGCGAGGCCGAGCACGCCGAGGAGCCCGACGAGCAGGGGCATCGGGGACAGCAGCACAGCGCCCATCATCGAGCCAGGTGCAGGAGCTGGTGGTCGAAGGCCTGGTGCTCGTGCGGCTCGAGGACCCCGCGCACCAGCCTGACGGGTTCTTCGTCGCGGTGCCGGGAGGCGCGCTGGCGGAGCAGGCTGCGTCGCAGAGCGACGGAGACCTCGTGGCTGTCACCGGCCCGGCGAGCGGCATCCTCCAGGGTGGCGTCGAGCGCGAGCTGCACGTCCGCGGGCAGCTCGGCGGCGCTCCTGGTGCATCTGGCGTGGGCGGAGAGACGCCCCGCTCCGATCCGCCAGGTGCGACGTGGGGCCGAGAAGGGAGAGCACCGGCACATCCTCGTCGACCAGCGACGCGAGGGCTGCTCGCGCAGCGGTCAGGGCGCTCTGGGGATCGAGGGGGGACAGCGACTCGACGGCGTCGCAGAGCTCGGCGGCGCGCGATCCGAGGTGGGGCGCGACGAGCTGCAGGTCGGCTGCCCACTGGGCGAGGGCGGCTTCGTGGAGGCGGCCGGCGGCGGCGTACGCGTGGGAGAGGGCGACCAGGTCGCCTCCGCCGACGTGGACGGCACCCCACCCCATAGGGGGTGCCGTCTTCGGCTCGGCCAGCTCGGCAGGCTCGGCCGGTTCGGTCGACGGGGTCGGGTCGACCTCGGCAACCAGCTCAGGGAGCTCGGCCGGCGCGACGGCCGGCGTCCGCTCGGGTGGTGCGACGTCCCAGCCGCGGGGGTCGGGGTCTGCGGCGACGGGCTCGGGTGCCACCGCCACGGCGTCGGGTGCTTCCTGGGGAAGCGGGTCGGCAGCGCGGCGGCGCAGCAGTGATCGGACTCTCGACATCGAGGGCCTCCGGGGGTGGGTGTTCGGTGGTGCGCGGGGGGATGGCGTGCTGCCGCCGGGGGTCGTGTCGGTGGGGGGACGACACGAACCGGCGTGCGAGGTGGACCGGGGGGGTCTGAACAGATCTTCGGCACCGGGCGGAGGCGACTTGAGCCTCTCAGCCGATGGGATCGATCCGGGTCTCGGCGTGCTGGTGGCACCACTCGACCGCGTCGGCGAGGGGGAGGGCCGGGCAGACCCAGAACCCCTGGGTGGCGTCGCAGCCGATCTCGCTGAGCGCGAGCGCTGTCTCGCTGCGCTCGACGCCTTCCGCGGCCACCCGGAGGCCGAGCTCGCGGGCCCCCTGGGTGAGCGCCCGGACCAGCCGGTGGGCCTGGGGGTCGGTGGTCACCGCGCGCGCCAGGTCGGGGGCGATCTTGACCTCCCGCACCGCAGGGTTGAGCCACAGCGCGGTGAGGGACGACCAGGCCCGGCCGTAGCCACGGATGGTCACCCCGATGTCGCGCGCAGCCAGCTCCTCGAAGACGGGCTGGGGGGTCGACCTCGAGCGGGTGAGCGGCTCGGAGATCTTGAGGAGCAGGTCGCTGGGGCTCAGCCCGCGCTGCTCGAGGGCGTCCGTCAGCTGCTCGACGAGGCCGCGGCCCAGCAGGTGGCGGCGGGTCATGCTGATCGAGACCGCGCTGCCCGGTGCGTGACGCTGCAGGAGCGGTACGGCGTCGAGCGCCTGGGCGAGGACCACGTCGGCGATCGGGGCCAGCAGCCCCGAGCGGGCGGCCAGCGGCACGAACGCGCTCGCCGGGATCAGGCCGTACTCGGGGTGCTCCCAACGCACCAGGGCGTCGAAGCCACAGACCTGACCGGTGCGGGTGTCGACCTGGGGCTGGTAGTGCACCTTCATCTGCTCGCTCGACCGAGGGTCGCTCAGGTCGGCCACCATCCGGGCGCTCCACCCGGCGGGCCAGGCTGCGTCGGAGCTGGCTGCTCGCCAGCGGACCGTGCCGGACTCCTTGGCCTCGTACATCGCCTGGTCGGCGGCCAGGCAGAGCGCGGCGATGGTGTCGCCGTCCTCGGGGAAGCTCGCCACGCCGACGGAGGCCTGCACCGAGAGCTGCAGCTCGTCGACGTCGAAGTGACGGTCGAAGCAGCCCAGCACCCGCTCGGCCAGGGTTGCCGTGGGAGCCGCCGGATGGAGTGAGTCCCGGCCCGGGTCGGTGAGTACGGCGAACTCGTCACCGCCGAGGCGCACGAGGACGTCCTCAGGACCGACGGCCGCCCGTAGTCGCTGCGCGGCCTGGAGCAGCACCTGGTCGCCCACGTGGTGGCCGGCCGAGTCGTTGAGGTGCTTGAAGCTGTCGAGGTCGACGATCAGCAGCGACGGGTGCGACCTACGGCTGGCGGCGGTGCGGAGCACCTCGGGGCCGCGCCGCTCGAGGTCGCCGCGAAGGCCGAGGCCGGTCAGGGTGTCGCGCGCCCAGCCGTCCTCGTGCAGATCCTCGCTCGCTTCCGTGTTGCTCGCTCACCGCTGTCCTCGGGGTCACGAGATCGTCGCTCGGCGGGTCGCCGAGCGGTGGAGCCACGAACGTAGCGCTTGTGACGGTCAGAGCCAGGGAACCCTCGTTGGCGCTCAGGGTGATGCTCTGGACCAGCGTCGCGCGATCCATGGACTCGAGGTTGCCGAGGAACGAGCGCAGCTGATCGAAGGAGCCGTCGATGGAGATGCTCACCGCCTGCACGGCGACCTGGGGCTCGGGGGCGGCGGCCGGGGCCGCGGCGGCGCCTTCCTCGACGACCGGCGCCGGCGGGGGCGGCGGCAGGACCGGCACCCCGGGGCTGACGGTCGTGAGCGACGACGCCGGCAGGCCTGCGTCCTCGGCGGCCACGGTGATCGGCGCGGAAGAAGCCGGGCTGGTCCGCGGTGGCAGGGAAGATCGCCGTGAGGTCGTCGGCCTGGCGCTGCAGCTGCGGCACGTCGTCGGCCAGGGCTCGCAGGGTGTTGAGCTGACCGGCCATCGACAGGTTGCTGTCCTGCAGGGCGGTGCTCTGCTCGCTGGCCTCCGACAGGGCTCCCATCTTGGGGCTCAGGACGAACATCCAGCTCAGGGCGAGCAGCAGGAGCAGCCCACCGGCGCCCAGGGCGAGCGTGGCCGGGGCGGTGCGCAGGTTCATGACGTCTCCTCGGCGGGGGCGGTCTCGGCGGCTTCGGCCGGATCCGCGTCGGGGTCGGCGAAGCGGCCGCTGAGGAGTCGCGGGTCCAGGCCGATGGAGCCGGAGAAGGCGACGATCTTGGCGTCGTCGGTGGTGGTCGTCGAGATGAACGGCTCGACGAACAGCGGGCTCTTGGCCAGCGCCAGCACCAGCTGACTGACGGCCTCGCGCGACGGGGCCAGCCCGGACAGCTCGACACAGGCGACCACGGTGGTGACGCCGAACGGGTCGGGGCCGGGGCAGGCCGAGGCCTCACCGGAGGTCGGGACGAGGCCCGAGTCGTCGGACGGGGTCAGGGTCCCGTTGAACGTCCCGATGCTCGTGCCCTTGGGGAGCAGGTCGTCCAGGCCGGCGAGGGCCCGCGAGAACGTCACCTCAGAGGACATCGAGGTCGTCAGGAGCTGCTCGCGTCCTCGGATGGAGGCCGTGTAGGCCCGCAGCGGCGCCATGTCGGCGATCTGCGCGCGCAGCACGGTGGCAGAGGCCTCCTGGTCGCTGAGGTCCTGCTGGTGGCCCTTGATGGCCAGGTGCAGCCCGGTCCAGGCCAGGGCGAGCACGACGACCAGCGCCACGGCGCCCGCGGCAAAGCGCAGCCGCAGGGTGCGGATCTTGTTCTCCTCGCGGACCCACGGCGAGAGCAGGTTGACCGCCGCCGCAGCAGGGACCTCGATCGTTGCCGGCTTGGATCGTCCGCGACGACGTCCTGCGCCGGTCTCGGAGGGAGCCCCAGGAGGGCTCTCCCCGGGGAGCGGGAGGGATCCTGCGTCGGTCGACGGCATCGGCGAGGTGGTGCTGCTCATGCGGACGCACCCAGGCAGAGACCGACGGAGACAGCGAGGTCCTGGTCGGGCAGGACGGGACCGCGCGATGTCTTCCCCTCCGGCTCGGCCGAGTGGGTGTCGAGCAGGTGGGTGACCGGCATCCCGAGCGTGGTGGCGCAGAGGGCGTCGAAGCCGTGCACCCGGCCACCCTGGCCGCTGAGGCGGACCTGCACGGGTGGGTTCTGCGGGTCGCTCGAGGAGTAGAAGGACAGCGTGTCCGCGATCTCGTCCGCGATGTGCTGGGCGGCGCTCTCGAGCCTCAGCATGGCCGCCGTGGAGCCGCTGCGGGAGGCGTCGGGGCGGGCGGTGGGGTGCGGGCCTGCGGACCCGAGGGTCGCTTCGCGCTTGAGCTGATCTGCCCAGCCGGGGCCGTTGTCCTCGTCCTCGTCGAGGGCCCGGGTCAAGGACTCCCCGCCGATCCCGGGGATGACGCGCACGAAGCGGGGGCGACCCTGCGAGTGCACGGTGATGGACACCTTGTCGCTGCCCACGTCGACCAGCGCCTCGGTGCCGATGGCCGGCTCAGCGAGCAGCGTGGCCGTCCGCACGAGGGCGAGGGGCGAGAGGTCGGCAGTGGTGGGTCGGAGCCCGGCGGCCTGCACGCAACGTACGACGGCGTCGACGCCCTCGCGGGCCGTGGCCACGAGGAGCACCCGCACCATGCGCTTCGTCGTGCCCTCCAGCTCGGGGTTGGGGCGCTCGACGTCCTCCAGCACGATGTGATCGATGTTGGCCTCGTCGATCGGCACCGGCAGGAGGTCTGCGACGAGGAACCGCATCGCCTTGCGCAGGTCCTGGGCCGGCATCCAGTCGAGCTCGACCTGGCGGACGAGGACCGATCCGCTGCCGACGCCCAGGCGCACGGCCTTGGTGCTGAACTTCTGCTCGTGCCACAGACGACGCAGGGCCTGGGTGACATCACCCGGGGAGCGGACCTGGCCGCCCTCGACGACGCCGCGCGCGAGCGGGACCCGGCCGGCCTTGCGGATCGTGGGGCGGCGGCCGCGTGTCTCGATCTCGACAGCACGGATGGCCGAGCTGCCGATGTCGAGCCCGACGATGCGAGCCATGGGTCCTCCAGGAGTGACGAGTGGGGCGAGCTGGGAAGTCAAGGGGGTCATCGGCGGTCGCGGGCGTGGACTTGAGTGGTCCCGGGGGTCAAGTCGCCGACCGGCTGTGCCGATGAGAGAGGCGACCCTCTCAATAGGAGCCTTGATGACCTACCACCCGGCGAAGGACCTGCTCAGCAGCCTCCTGGCGCAGGTCGTCGACCACGACGCCTCTGACCTGCACCTGCGTCCGGGCGCGGTGCCCAAGCTCCGGGTCGGCGGGGTCCTGACCGAGCTGGGCTCGCGAGCGCTCTCCGCCAACGAGGTCACCGACGTCATCGACGCCTCGATGAGCGACCTGGTGCGCGACGAGTACATCGCCAGGATGGAGGCTGACTACGCGATCGTGGACGAGGTCTCCGGTCGCTTCCGGGCCAATGCCTTCCGCACGCGCGGCGCCGATGCGTGCGTGCTCCGGCGGGTGCGCGACAAGGCGGTGTCGCTCGCCGAGCTCGACCTCCCCGACGCCGTACGTCGGATGGCGCTCCGCCCGCGCGGCCTGGTCCTGGTCACCGGACCCACTGGGTCCGGCAAGTCGACGACCCTGGCCGCGATGGTCGACGAGATCAACTCCGAGCGCGCCGTTCACATCCTCACTCTCGAGGATCCGATCGAGGTCCTCCACGCCGATCGGCGAGCGACGATCACCCAGCGTGAGCTCGGCACCGACACGCGGGACTGGTCGGCGGCGCTCAAGTCGGCCATGCGGCAGGACCCGGACGTGATCCTGATCGGCGAGCTGCGCGACACCGAGACCGTGCACGCCGCGCTGACCGCTGCGGAGACCGGGCACCTGGTGCTGGGCTCGATGCACACCAACGACGCCCGCGAGACGATCTACCGGCTCATCGAGTTCTTCCCGCCGGACGAGCAGCACCGGGTGCGAGCCGTCCTGGCCGGTGCCCTCGAGGGCATCGTGTGCCAGCGGCTGGTCCCACGGGCCGACGGCGTGGGCCGGGCCTGCGTCATCGAGATCGCGGTGCTGGACGCACGCCTCAGCGAAGCGATCGCCGACGACGACAAGACCCACAGCGTCCCCGACATCCTCGCCGCCGGCGGGTACTCCGGGATGCAGACCTTCGATCAGCACCTCCTGAAGCTGGTGATGGAAGGGGTCCTCGACGAGGACACCGCCACCGCCGTGGCCTCGAAGCCCCACGACCTGTCGGTCATGCTGCGACGGGCGGGTTGGACGCGAACCCCGGTCTCTCCGCCGATCCCGTTACCCCAGGACCGGGGCTGATTTCGCCTTGTCGCCGGGGTCGCTGACGCCGCGGCTCCCGACGACCTAGATTGGCAGGGTGGAAGACGACCTGCCCGCCAGTGGCCAACGACGAACCGTGGTGGACGCCACGGCGTCACCCCACCTGGCCGAGGTGGACCTCAGTGAGCTCCGTGTCTACCGCGAGCGGCTGCGCGCCGAGGAGGAGAAGATCTCCTACTGGCGGCGACTCATCCATGCCCGACTCGACCTGATCCAGGCCGGCGAGCTCGCGCACGGCGTCATCGACGTGGACGCCCTGGGGCGGGTCCTCGGCGACACGGGGACCGGTCGGGTGCGCGCCGCCCTCCACCGGGTGCGAGCCGCGGACCCGTTGCCCGACCTGCCGGACCTCGAGCAGGTCTGGTCCGCCCCGACCGACGAGCTCGAGGTCGCCGCAGCCCTGGCCCGGCTCCGCGAGGCGGAGCTCACGCTCACCGACTACCGGCGCGGCCTGCACGAGCGCATCGACGAGGCCACCGCCGAGCTGATCGTGCGCTACCGCTCGGATCCGTCCCGCGCGCTGACGCTGCTGCGCGACTGATCGCACTCGCTGCCCGTACTGCCTGAGCGGACCAGCGTGGGGGTCCTCCGATCCCTCAAGTCACCCCCTCCGCACGCCGACACTCCTCGCGAGACGTGGCGGACTGCCGTGGCTGACGGAGGAGGGCAAGATGCTGACGAGCGTCGGAGACACGATCGAGGCGTTGATCCACGAGGGCATCGTCACCGTCGAGGACGTCGAGCAGGCTCGTGGCGTGACAGAGCCGGGCAGGTCGGTGGTCGAGACCCTGGTCGCCCAGGGGCTGGTCGAACGCTCGGTGTTGATGCAGTTCGCCGCCGAGTCGATCGGCATCGCCTACATCGATCTCACCGAGGCGGTCGTCGATCCGCTGGCGGTGGCCCTGCTGCCGGGTGAGTTCGCGCGACGCCGCTCGGTGCTGCCGGTCGCCCTCGGGCCCGGCGAGGTCGAGGTCGCCGTACCTCTTCGCCTCGTCAACGACCTCGAGCTGAAGGACGACCTCGCTCGCCTCACCGGCCGCCGGATCGTCTTCGCCCTCGCCGGCCGCTCCGAGATCGAGCACCGGATCAACCAGCACTACCGGGCCGAGGGCGAGCTCGCCACGCTCGGCTCGGACCTCGACATGGACGACAGCCGACGAGGAGCTGGAGAACTTCACCCAGGTCTCCGAGGACGCTCCGGTCGTGCGATTCGTCAACCTGCTCATCGCGCAGGCCATCTCCGACCGCGCCTCCGACATCCACCTCGAGCCGACCGAACACGACTTGCGGGTGCGCTACCGCATCGACGGCGTGCTGGCCGACGCCCACCGAGCACCCAAGTCGATCGCCAACGGCGTCGTCTCCCGGCTGAAGATCATGGCCGACATGAACATCGCCGAGCGTCGCGTGCCCCAGGACGGCCGGCTCTCGGTGCACAACGACGGCCACACGATGGACCTGCGAGTCGCCACGCTACCGACGGTGTGGGGCGAGAAGGTCGTGGCGCGAGTCCTCGACAACTCCAACACCCGCCTCGGCCTCGACGACCTCGGCTTCAGCCAGTCGAACTTCGACCGCTTCGCAAAGTCGTACGCCAAGCCCTACGGGATGATCCTGGTGACCGGGCCGACGGGCTCGGGCAAGTCGACGACGCTCTACGCGACGCTCAACATCCTCAACCAGCCGCACGTCAACGTGATCACGGTCGAGGACCCCGTCGAGTACCGGCTGCCGGGCATCAACCAGGTGCAGACCAACCCGAAGGCGGGCCTGACGTTCGCCTCCGCGCTGCGCTCGATCCTCCGCTCGGACCCCGACATCGTGCTGATCGGTGAGATCCGCGACCACGAGACCGCGTCGATCGCCACCGAGGCCTCGCTCACCGGTCACCTCGTGCTCTCGACGCTGCACACCAACGACGCGCCCAGCGCGGTCACCCGGTTGGTCGAGATGGGCATCGAACCGTTCCTGGTGGGCTCTGCTCTCGACTGCATCGTCGCCCAGCGGCTGTGCCGCTCCTTGTGCCTCAAGTGCCGCGAGACCTACCGACCCGACGGCGCCGAGCTGGTCGCGCTGGGCTTCGAGCTGCCCGACGACGTGGTCGACCTCTACCGCCCGGTCGGGTGCCGTTCGTGCTCCGGCACCGGCTACCGCGGCCGGATGGCCCTGCACGAAGTGATGACGGTCTCCGAGGAGATCGAAAGGTTGACGGTGCGCCGCGCCTCGACGGACGAGATCGGGCGAGTTGCCCGCGACGAAGGGATGACGACGTTGCGCCAGGACGGTTGGCTGAAGATCACGCAGGGCCGCACCACGATCGAGGAGGTCCTCCGTGTCGTGGGATGAGCCCGGCCAGGCCGCCGCACCCGTGCTCGACCTCGACGACCTGCTCAAGCGGGCCGCGGAAGCAGGAGCCTCGGACCTCCACCTGACCGTGGGCGCACCGCCGACGCTGCGCGTGCGGGGTTCGATGGTGCCGATGGAGGGCACGGCTGTCCTCGAGCCGCGCGCCCTGCAGGAGTCGCTGTACGCCGTGCTCACCGAGCAGCAGCGCAAGGTGCTCGAGGAGAACCGCGAGCTCGACCTCGCCCACTCCGTGCACGGGGTCGGCCGCTTCCGCGTCAACGCCTTCTGGCAGCGGGAGTCGCTCGGCGCGGTGTTCCGGATGATCCCGTGGGAGATCAAGAAGCTGGAGGACCTGGGGATGCCCTCGGTCCTGAGCTCGATCTCCAAGATGAAGCGCGGGCTCGTGCTGGTCACCGGCCCCACCGGTTCCGGCAAGTCGACCACGTTGGCGGCGATCATCGACCAGATCAACCGGACGCGTCGCGGCCACATCATGACCATCGAGGACCCGATCGAGTTTCTCCACTCCCACAAGGGATGTCTGGTCAATCAGCGCGAGGTCGGCAGTGACACCCATGGTTTCACCGGTGCTCTCAAGAGTGTGCTGCGACAGGACCCCGACGTCATCCTGGTCGGCGAGATGCGCGACCTGGAGACCATCTCGGTCGCGATCAGCGCCGCCGAGACCGGGCACCTCGTGCTCGCGACCCTGCACACCCAGTCGGCCCAGGACACCGTGAGTCGCATCGTCGACGTCTTCCCGGCCGGCCAGCAGCAGCAGATCCGGACCCAGCTGGCAGCAACCCTGCAGGCCGTCGCCTGCCAGGTGCTGGTGCCCACGGTCGACGGGCGCGGGCGCGTCGCCGCGGTCGAGATCATGATGTGCACCGAGGGCATCCGAGCGATGATCCGCGACGACAAGCTGCAGCAGATCCCCGGATCCTTGCAGGCCGGTGGACGGCACGGGATGCAGACCCTCAACGCACACTTGGCCGACCATGTGAAGGCGGGCCGCATCAGCCAGACCGCGGGGCTGGAGTACTGCTCCAACGTCGGGGACTTCATCACGCTGATGGGCGGCAACAGCCGCGCCGCGGCCGACGCCGCCGCGGTGGTTGGACGATCCCAGCAGCGCAACGACGACGCCGAGGTCTGGGGTCACGCCGCGGGCGCGACCTCTGCTCGCCCCGAAGGAGCCATCCGATGAGTGCCGGTCAGTTCACCTACAAGGTGCGCGACCACGAGGGGCGCTTCCGCGAGGGCAAGGTCAAGGCCGACAACGAGGGCGTCGTCGCCGAGAAGCTGCTCGCGATGGGTTACGTGCCGCTCGAGGTCAAAGCAGCCGGCACCGGGATGCAGACGGAGATCAGCTTCGGCCGCAAACGGGTGAAGATGAAGGACCTCGCCGTCTTCTCCCGCCAGCTCGCCACGATGATCGACGCCGGTCTCACCCTGATGCGGGGCCTGACCATCCTGGCCGAGCAGATGGAGAACCCGTCGCTGCGCGAGTCGATGGACAAGGTCCGCAAGGAGGTCGAAGGCGGGCACAGCCTCTCCGGAGCCCTCGCCCGCGACGAGTGGCACACCTTCCCGCCGTTCATGATCAGCATGGCGCGAGCCGGGGAGGCCGGCGGCTTCCTCGACGTCGCGATGCGTCAGGTCGCCGACACCTTCGAGGCCGAGGTCCGTCTGCACTCGAAGATCAAGGCCGCGATGACCTACCCCGTGGTGGTGTTCGTGATGGCGATCGTGATGTGCATCGGCATGCTGATCTTCATCGTGCCGATCTTCGAGGGCATGTTCGCCGACCTCGGCGGAGAGCTGCCGCTGCCAACCCAGATCCTGGTGACGCTCTCGGGCATGCTGGGCTACGTCGGCCCAGCGGTAGCAGTCCTGGCTGTGGTCTTCGTCCTGTGGTGGCGCAAGCACAAGAACGACGAGCGAGTTCGCAACTTCCTGGACCCGCTCAAGCTCAAGCTGCCGGTCTTCGGGGCGCTCTTCCAGAAGATCGCGCTGACCCGCTTCTCCCGCAACCTCAGCACGCTGATGAAGTCAGGCGTGCCGATCCTGTCCGCGCTGGAGATCGTCTCGGAGACCACCGGGTCGGTCGTCATCAGCAAGGCCCTGGAGGACGTGCGGCTCTCGGTGGCCCAAGGTGACTCGATCTCCGGTCCGCTCGCCAAGCACGACGTCTTCCCCACCATGGTGGTGCAGATGATGGCGTCGGGGGAGGAGACCGGCGCGATCGACCAGATGCTCGGCCGGATCGCCCAGTTCTACGACGAGGAAGTGGAGTCGATGACCGAGGCTCTCACCTCGCTCATCGAACCGCTGATGATCGCCTTCCTCGGCCTCGTGGTCGGCGGGATGATCGTGGCGCTGTACCTGCCGATCTTCAACATCTTCAACCTCATCGAGTGAGCTTCGGGGCCGCCCAGAGCGGCCCTCACAGCAAGCAGCTCTCGGGCGTCCGGCACCTGCCGGGCGCCCGTTGGTGCGCGTGCTGACGTTGCGTGCGGCGCCGTGCTTCGCCGTGAGGTGCGGGGCGGAGCCGAAGAGGGTCACGTGGTTACCATCGCTGATGGTTGCCGAGGCTCGGCCCCTACGCCCCCACGCAGAACAAGCGCCGGGAGCTCGGCTCCGGGCGCTTGTTCGGTGGAGCAGGATCAGCGGTCGACCTCGAGGTAGTTGCTGACGGTCGCGGTGTAGAGGCTGGGCGCGAGGTTGGCCAGGAAGCACTGGTCCAGCGACGAGGTCGAGGGTGCCGACCATGTTGATCTTGTCGGCGAAGACCGTGCCGATCAGGCCGGCGGTGCCGTTGGCCTTGATGATCTCGCCGTACGGCGCTCGCGAGGTGAGCACCAGGGTCGCGGCGAGCGTGGGGTTGCCGTTGAAGCGGGCGTTGCCGCCGGTGATGATGATGATGCAGCGACTCGTCGCGGCACGCCGGGTCGCCGGGGCTCAGGGCGCTCTGGTTCGGCGCGCCGGTGGACGGTGATGTCCTTGAGGTCGACCACTCCGCCGGGGTCGGCTGGCCGTGAGGTCGAAGTACATCACCGCGTGCGGGTTGGCCGGGGTTGGCTGCTTCGACGACGTGAGCTCGTTGGCGCGGATGTAGTAGGTGCCCTGCTGCTGGGCGACCGACTTGAGCTGCTCGAGCTGCGAGGCCGAGAGCGGGTCGTCGTCGATCGCGAACAAGCGTCTGCAGTGCCGCGGCGTCGCGGAGGTAGGACCCGTCGACGTCGATCGAGCCGTTGCCGTCGAGGTCGCGCGCGGCGTAGTAACGGTCGTAGAGCTCGGTGGACAGGCCGGTGCGGCACGGCGCTGCCGGTGAGGAGTGGCCCGCCGAGGGCGTCCTGGTCGAAGGGGTAGCTGGGGTTGCAGTCGAGGAAGCCGGTGGATGCGCCTTGCTGTCGGTGGCCGGGCAGTTCGCGTTGTTGCCGTTGCTGTCGGTGATGAGGCGCGCAGAGTGCACGGCCGCCGGGCAGGCCGGTGGCGGCGTCGGTGCCGGTGATGTCGATCTTGCTGCGGTTGTAGACGCAGCCGGTCGTGTAGATGCTCTCGCGCTGCATGGCGGCGTTGCCGCCACCCTGCACGGTGCGTGCGAAGACGCCGAGCGGCAGGCCGGTCTCCAGCAGGGTCAGCTCAGCGTCCACCTGCACGCTGCGGACGCCCTTGTCCGGCTAGTCCGATCGAGTGCACCCGGTAGAACTGCGGGTGCGGTCGGAGGCACCGGCTCGATCCACACCTCGTAGCGCTGGTCGGTGGCCCCGGGAAGCGTCGACCTTCTTCGGGTGTGGTCTTGTTGCCCCACGGGTTGGCGGTGCAGGTCGGGTGAGCAGGCCAGGGCCCGCGGCGCCGTTGTTGCGCAGGTGGGCAAGTGCCTGGCTGATGCCGGCGTCGGCGGCGTCGAGCGCCCTGGCGGCGTCGCGCGACCGGCTGGCCGAGCCGAGGTTGTTGACGCTGACGTTGAGGATGGTGGTGCCGAGCACCATCAGCACGGCCATCACCATGATGGTGATGATCAGCGCGGCGCCTTCGTCGCGGTCCGTCGAGGCTGCGGGCGTCGCTGGTGGGAGGGATCTGGGCTCATGACACCTCCTGGTTGCGCAGGTCGGCCTGCATCAGGAACTCACGGTTGGTGCTGCCGTCGGCGACCGACGAGTCGAACCGAGATCAGGTCGATGTGGTCGAGCTCGGGGCCGTCGGGGAGCGCCGTTGTTGTTGCCCACGGGGGCGCCGGCCGCGTCGAGCTCGCGCCACCCGGTGGGGCCGTCCTTCGTGGTGCCGTCGGCGCCGTCGTACTGCCACAGGCTGCTCAGCAGCTGGACGTCGAGCGTCGACGACCTTCCCGGCCAGCACCGGTCGGGTGACGGCCGATCCGCCCGCGTCGTCCGCGGTGAGGGTGAGCCGCTGCGAAGCCGCGGTCCACCGGTAGGTCAGCACCTCGGGGTCGGCGACGCCGTAGTCGCGGACGCCGTTGCCGTTGAAGTCGGTCCAGAAGGTGATCGGCCACGTTCTGCGGCGGTGATGACTGCGGCCTCGATGTCGCGCGCCTGGCGCAGCTCGCGGCTCATCCGCTCGATCGCCGAGCCGGGACTCACCGGTCAGGTCGGCGGCTCGACCGACCTCGTCGGTCACCTCGGCGGTCGACAGCGCGACGCTCGAGCAGGACGCTGAGCCAGGACGCCGAAAGGCTCATCGCGACCAAGAGCTCGACCAGGGTGAATCCGCGGTCGGACGGCGGTTCGGTCGCGGCGCGCCGGTCGTCGGGCGGGTGCGAGCGGTCATCGGCGGTCCTCCGCGGTGCAGGACAGCGACCCGAGGGTCAGCGACACGGCGGAGAGCGGTCGGGCGCCCCGTTGCCTTGAGTCGCGTCGGGACGGTGCGCAGCGATAGCGATGCCGGGCACGCTCGCCGAGGCCTTGCCGGTCGCGGTCGACTGCTGGATGTCGCCCGTGGTGGCCGAGGACCAGGACTCGATGTACTTGCCGAGCGTTCCGTTGCCCTGGCCCAGAGGAGGTGGTGAGCGGGACGGCGCCAGCGGGTCGGTGGTGTTGGTGTGGGTGATGGTGCCGAGCGCGCACGTAGGACGCCGGACTCCCACCGCGAGATCTGCACGCGAGTAGGTCAGCGCTGGCGCTGGCGGCGTGAGCGGCGCCGGCGACGCGCGCAGCGTACGGTGGCGTCGATGAGCTTCATCCGCAGGATCCCTCGCGGAGCGAAGGTGGTCGGCAGCACCGACAAGGTGGCCGCTCGGCTGATCCCGCACGCCTCGGTCAACGACGGCTGGACGGTGTCCTGGGGCGCGGTGGTCCTGAGCCAGCCGCTGGAGACCAGCCGGACGGCGTCGCCGTTCGGCTCCCGCGCAGGTGGAGCTGACGCCGGCCCGCACGATGTTGCGCGCGTCGTCGCTGTCGGTCCCGCGGCGCCGTTGGCCGGGTCGAAGTCGATCAGGGTCGAGTCCTTGAGCGACAGCTCGGGGACGGTGTCGTCGGTGCCGGCGCCGAGGGTGATGACGCCGTTGTTGGCGTTCTGGCACGCTGACCTGAGCCGGGCGCGTCGGCGAGCCGACCAGGGGAGGCCGGTGCCTGACGACAGGGTGAGCGGTGCGCGGCGGGTGTTGCCCCAGCAGACCAGCAGGCATCCCGCGGCGTCGAGGCTCGCCCCGTTGGCATCGCTCTGGGCGGCGCTGACCGTCGGCGGGGCCTGTAGGGAGGAGCCGGCGCCGCCGGCCTGCTGGCCGGTGGCGATCCCGGTGGCGGTCGACGAGGTCACTGCCGTGGAGCGGCTCGCGTAGGTCAGCGAGGCCTGGAGGCCCAGCAGCCCGCCGGACAGCGTGAGCGGAAGACCCTCCGGCGTCGTCGAGCCCAGCTCGAGGGCGACGACGTCGAGGGTGGAGGCGACCAGCGGTTCGAGCTGGTCCTGGCGACCGATCTGGGCGTAGGTCGTCATCGGGTTCGGGGTGAGCCGGTCGGTGCGGAAGACGCTGACCGTCACCCCGATCTGGGAGGTGGGGGGGAGTCCTTGCCGACCACCGCGGAGTTGTAGGTGGCTCGGCGGCGTCACCGCGGCGGGCGGGGTCGCGGCGTCGAGGAACTGGGTGTCGAGGACGACGACGAAGCCGCGGAGCCGAGCATCGGTCGCCACTGTGCGCACGGTGCGGTAGAACGCTCCGGGCGGCTCCCAGGGGCAGTGCTTGGCGCTCGGCGCGACGTAGCCGGACCAGGCTGGCTTCGGAGCCGGCGTAGGGGCCGGTGGCGGCGCAGTCGGGCGCGGTGGCCGGGGCGGTCAGGTCGCGGGTAGAAGCGGTCGAGGACGTCGATGAAGTCGCCGGCCGCCGGCGCGATGTGGAAGGGCAGGTTGCGCATCCGCTCGAGCTCGGCCTGGGCGAAGCCCTTCTCCTGCAGCGACTTGCGGGCGACGTCGTTGGAGCTCATCCCCACGAGGAGCTGCGGGAGCGTCACCACGATCAGGAGGGTGACGATCGCCGAGCGACACGAGCACCTCGACCAGCGAGAAGCCGGCGTCGGGGGCGTGGCCTGGGCGGCGGTCAGTCGAGCGCGACACGGCCGGTCAGTCCTTCGACGGAGATCGTGGTCGTGGCGCTGGACCCGTCGCGCTTCAGCTTCACGCTGCCCGGGGTGGCGGAGCCGCGGGAACGGAAGGTGACACCGGTGGTGCTCGTGCTCGGGGCCGGTGGCGAACAGGGGCGCGTCGAAGCGGAGGCCCTGAGGCAGCTGCCGGCCGGTGCCGAGGGCGGTCTTGCTGCTGTCGTCGCAGGCGCCGCGGAAGATCTGGAAGGAGGTCGCCTGGAAGTCGACGCAGATCGAGGTGCCCTCGGTGACGGCCTGCTGCTGGGCCTGGCGCAGCGCCTCGCGCACCTGCTGGCCGGCGCCGCTCTGCTCACGCGCAGCGGCGTAGGAGCGCCAGCCGCCGACGGCGAAGCCCATGATCACGCTCATCATCGTGATCACCACGAGGAGCTCGACCAGCGTGAAGCCGCTGTCGCTGCGCGTCGTCGGTGCGGGCATGAGGGCGTTGCTCCTGACTCTGCGCGCGAGAGCGCGGCTGGGGGCGGGGCGAAGGAACGGCGCAAAGCGCTGTCCTCTTCATCGGTAGTCGCGCGACTTGACTTGAGTGTCCAAATTGATGGTCTAGACCGCGATCAAGTCGGCAATCGGTGCGGCCGAAACCATCGCTGTCAGCAATCCCCCCCGGAGCCCAACGGCCCGCAAGCACCCCCCAGGAGAACCCATGATCAACCGTCTGCAGAAGTCGCTGAAGGAGAAGGACAAGGGCTTCACCCTCGTCGAGCTTCTCGTGGTCGTCGTCATCATCGGCGTCCTCGCCGGCATCGCGATCCCGCTGTTCCTGTCGCAGAAGCAGAAGAGCGTCGAGGCCGGCATCAAGTCGGACCTCAAGAACGCCGCGACGATCCAGGAGACCTACTACATCGACAACGCGCACGTACGCCGACGACGCTGACTTCCAGGCCCCCGAGTTCCGCGAGACCGCCGGCAACGTCCATCACGGTCTTCGACCGCCGACGCGACCGGGTTCTGCATCGACGGCACCAACCCCGACGGCACGGACGCAGACGTTCACGTACGACTCGGCAACCGGTCGTCATCGCCCCGGCGTCCTGCGCCTGATCCTGACGTCACCTGACCGTGGCGGCGCTGCGCTCTGCGCCGCGCCGCCACGGCATCGGTTCCACAGCTTCCGCCAGACCTGGCGAAGCAGCATCTTCTCCCGCCTCACCCCATCCACTTGTCACTCTCGGCCTGACCCCGCCGCACCCCCACCCCGGAGGACCTCATGAGCGTCCACGACTGGACCAGCCACTGGTTCGACCACCCCGCGGCCACCAGCGCGCCGGACGCCGATTCGCCTGGTGATGCTTCAGACCTCGCCGAGGCCCTCGCCGGCCGCGATGCCGAGGTCACGGTCCTCGCGCCCCGGGACTCCCACCTGACAGCCGCCGCACTCCCGGCGCCGATGCCCGACCTCGACGCTGTCCCGGACAACGCCCTCAGTGAAGACCTCGCGGCCCTGAGTCGTGTGATCCTCGGGATCGCCGCTGATCCCCAGACCTTGCCCGAGTCGGAGGACGAGGCGCCCGCCCCGAGAGGCTCCCGGATCCGTCCGGGCGCAACCACCGACGAGGCGCCGCTTGTCGCCGGCCATGTCACCGGTGGAGCGCGAGCCCGCCGGGAGCCCGTCGAGCCCGACGAAGCTATCTCGTTCCCGCCCCCGCCAGCTTTCAGCGGTGGCGGTAGGCGCGTCCGCCGCGAGTCCGTCGAAAGGACCGCCGCGACCGACCCTGCGCCGTCGTACCTGTCGCTGCCCTCGCCGACAACCAGCACCGGCGGCGCCCGTGCTCGGCGAGATGTTCCTCCGATCGTGGGCAGCCTCGACGCTGAGGTTTCCGACTCGCCCCGCGGCAAGCACGCTGCCGCCTGGGCCGACGAGCCCGCCGCTGATGTCGAGGGTGACCTTGCACAGGACATCTTCGAGGTCGAGGAGTCCTTGCCGGCCGCGCAGATGTCCTCGCCTGTCGAGGAACTCCCCACCGACCCCGCACCGCTGACCTGGCAGGCGCCGGCAGTCCCCTTCGAGCTCGAGCCGGAGCCCGCCGTCGAGGTGGAGTCGCTGCGCTGGGCCGAGGCCGCCGAGCTGAGTGCCTCCCTTGGCATCGACCTGGCGAGTCCCTCGGTCGAGTGGACCGAGGAGCCCCCTGCTGCGGAGCTGCAGACCGAGCACGTGGCGGAGGCGCCCGTTGCCGAGTCGGAACCCGCTCCTGCGGCTGCGCCGGAACCAGCACCGGTCGTCTCCTGGGACACCCTCTCGAACGTCCCCGCCCACCTCACCGCCGGCAGTCCCGCCACCCCGCCGGCCACGCGGCCCGGTCAGAACGCGGCTTCACTGCTGCGCGAGCTGTCGTTCCTCGACTGAGCCGCGGACCGTCGGACTAGGATCCTGTGGTCCGGGATCTGCAAGGTTGTGCAGTCGGCCAACGGCGTCGGCACGGGAGGCATCAGCATGGAGAGCGAGTCGTCCGACGAGCTGTGGGCGCGGTTCGCCCGCGACCGTTCACCTGAGGCGCGCAACCAGCTGGTCCTGCAGTACTCCCCGCTCGTGAAGTACGTCGTGGGTCGCGTGCGTAGCGGGCTGCCGCAGTCGGTGGACTCCGCCGACCTGGTCTCCGAGGGCGTCATCGGGCTGATGGACGCCGTCGAGAAGTTCGAGCCCGACCGCGGCCTGCAGTTCCAGACCTACGCCGTGCCGCGCATCCGCGGCGCGATCATCGACTCGATCCGCGCCGCCGACTGGGTGCCGCGCTCGATCCGCACCCTGCAGCGCGACGTCGAACGCGCCCGCGAGGCCTTGCAGCAGCGGCTCAACCGGGCACCGACCGACGCCGAGATCTGCGCCGAGGCCGGCGTCACCAAGGCCGACCTGCGCAAGCTGCGCGAGCGTCCGTCCCACATCGGCTCGGCCGAGGACGACGAGATCGCCGCCCTCGACGACCTCGGCCCGGGCGTGGATGCCGCTCTCGAGGACGCCGGCACCCGCAGCGCGCTCCTCGCCGCGCTGCGCACCCTTCCCGAGCGCGACCAGATCATCATCGCGCTCTACTTCTTCGAGGGCCTGACGCTCTCCGAGATCGGCCAGGTCCTGAAGGTGACCGAGTCGCGGGTCAGTCAGCTGCGCACCCGGGCCACCAAGGCGCTGCGCGAAAGCCTCAGCGAGGCCCTCGCCTCCTGAGCCCCGCACCGAGGGTCAGACCGGCTGCACCGGTCGCGGGCGCGACGTACGACGGGCGAGGGCGACGCCGAGCAGCGCGAGCGCGCCTCCGACATACGCCAGTGCGGGCGGGACCTCGTCGAGGAAGACCAGGCTCAGCACGACGGTGATCGGCGGGACGAGGTAGGTGGTGACGCCGAGGCTGGAGGCGCTCATGTGCTGCAGGGCGTAGCCGTAGGTGGTGAAGGCGATCGCCGTCGGGAAGACACCGAGGTAGACCAGCCACCACACCGACGACGCCGACGTCTCGCCCAGCTCCGAGATGAGCGTGGGCGCGAACGGCAGGCACGCCACGGCGCCGACGGAGCAGGCCAGCCAGGTGACGTGCAGCGCCGACATCGTGGCGACCAGCGGCTTCTGGATGATGAGGCTGATCGAGTACGCCGCCGCGGCCAGCAGGCACAGGGCGATCCCGGTGACATCGCGGTCGGTGTCGGAGGAGCTGGCGAGCGCGATGACCGCCACCCCGGAGAACGCCAGCGCCAGACCGGCGACGAGCTGGACGGTGAAGCGCTCGGAGAGGAAGACCGCTGCGAGCACCGCGATCAGCACCGGCGAGACCTGGATCAGCATCGCGGCGGTGCCGGCATCGACGCGCTGCTCACCCTCGTTGAGCGCGACCATGTAGACGGCGTACCAGAGCAGGCCGATGATCAGGATCGAGCGCCACTGGCGTGCGCTGGGTCGCGGCAGGCCGCGGGGGAGGGCGAACGCCGCCAGGGCGAGGGCGCCGACCAGGAGCCGGCCCAGCGACAGCGGACCGGCGGAGAACTCGGTCGCGAGGTGCCGGATCGCGACGAAGGCCGAGGCCCACAGGAGCAGGGTGGTCGCGACGGCGGCCAGGGGGAGCCAGGGGCGGGGTGCGGCTGCGTGCGCGCCGGTGGCAGCGGTGTCGAGTGGCTCGGCTGCCGGCGTCGTACTGGTCATGGGTGAAGCGTAGGGACGCTCATGGCTGGTTGTCGCGCGGGTATCGGACGCGGCAGGCGGGCGCGCTCTGGCGGCAGTTTCTCCGCTTCAGCGGTGAAACTGTCGCTTCTGTCATGAAGTTTCATACAAGAAGCGGGAGTTTCACCGCCTAAGCGGAGAAACTCCCGCCCTCAGAGATCGAGCTTGTAACCGAGGCCTCTGACAGTGACGAGGTACTTCGGCTCGCTCGGGTCCGGCTCGAGCTTGGCGCGCAGCCGCTTCACGTGCACGTCGAGGGTCTTGGTGTCGCCGACGTAGTCGGAGCCCCAGACCCGGTCGATGAGCTGACCGCGGGTGAGCACCCGGCCGGGGTTGCGCAAGAACATCTCGAGCAGCTCGAACTCCTTGAGCGGCAGCCGCTGCTCGACCCCGGCGACGGTGACGACGTGGCGCTCGACGTCCATGCGGACCGGGCCGGCCTCGAGGGTGTCGGGCAGCAGGTCGGGGTCCTGGCCGCGGCGCAGCACCGCGCGGATCCGGGCGACGAGCTCGCGCGGGGAGTAGGGCTTGGTGACGTAGTCGTCGGCGCCGAGCTCGAGCCCGACGATCTTGTCGATCTCGTCGTCCTTGGCGCTGACCATGATCACCGGCACGTTCGAGGTCTGGCGGATGGTGCGGCACACCTCGGTGCCGGGGATCCCGGGCAGCATCAGGTCGAGCAGCACGATGTCAGCGCCGTTGCGGTCGAACTCGACCAGCGCGGCGTGGCCGTCGGCGGCGATCGCGACCTCGAAGCCCTCCTTGCGCAGCATGTAGGCGAGCGCCTCGCTGTAGCTGGGTTCGTCCTCGACGACGAGCACACGCGTCACGGTCGTTCCTCCTGATGCTCTGCGGACACGACCTGTGTCTCGCTCGGTACGGATGAATCCTGCGCCACCTTGGACGATGCGTGCACGGCGGGCCGCTCCTCGGAGCGAGGCAAGGTCAGGGTGAAGGTGGAGCCCTGGCCCTCGACGGACCAGACGCGTACGTCGCCACCGTGGGTCGCGGCGACGTGCTTGACGATCGAGAGCCCGAGACCGGTGCCGCCGGTGGAGCGGTGGCGGGCGGGGTCGACGCGGTAGAAGCGCTCGAAGATCCGGTCGATCTCGACCGAGGGGATGCCGATGCCCTGGTCGACGACGCTGATCTCGACGAAGCCGTCCACGCCCTTGGTGGTGATGAGCACCGTCGACTCGGGGTCGGAGTAATGGACGGCGTTGGCGACCAGGTTGGCCACTGCGGTGGTGATCTGCTCCTCGTTGCCCAGCACGAGCAGGTTGGCCTCGCCGCCGGAGACGACGGAGATGCCCTTGCTGGCGGCATCGATCGCGCTGGTGTCGATGGCCAGCGAGATGACCTCGTCGAGCTCCATCGCCAACGGCGACTCGAGCCGTTCGTCGCCCTGGAGCCGCGACAGCTCGATGACCTGCTGCACGAGCCGGATGAGGCGCTCGCTCTCGATGAGCATCCGGTCGGAGAAGCGGGTGACCGCCTCAGGATCGTCGGCGGCATCCTTCACCGCGTCGGCCAGCACCCGGATGGCGCCGACCGGAGTCTTGAGCTCGTGGCTGACGTTGGCCACGAAGTCGCGTCGTACGTGCTCCACGCGGCGCTCACGCGTGCGGTCCTCGACGAGGGCGAGCACCAGGCGCGACCCGAGCGGGGCCACGCGCACCGTGACGTGTCGGGCGGGAGCGTCCTTGCGAGCCATGACGAGCTCGCTCTCACGGATCTGCCCGTCGCGGCGCACCTCGGCGACCATCGTGGCGAGCTCCTCGGAGACGATCGAGGTGCCCCGCACCAGGGCCATCGCGTAGGCCGGGGCCGAGGCCCGGAGCACCACGTCGGAGTCGTCGACGATCACCGCGCTGCTGCGCAGGACCGACAGGACCGCCGCGACCGAGGCCGGGATGGCCGGTTCGTCGGCCACCGGCTGGTAGCGCCGTTGGCGATCGCTGACATGCCAGGCGAGGACGGCACCGCCGGCGATCACGGCTCCGAGGAGCGCGGCGAGGAACGCTTGCGTCGTCGGATCCACACCCGGATCGTACGGTGCCGCACGCCGCTGGTCGGCGCCTGAGACAAGGAGTACGCCCTGTTCATCCGCCGTTCACGCAATTGCGTGGTGCGATCTCCTTGGCCACCTAGAGTGCGGCCATGCGCGAACAGTTTCACGAACAGCTCGACCGGATCTTCGTCGACCTCGCAGGTATCTGCAGGTTGGTGGAGGCCGCTGTCGGCCAAGCGACCGAAGCACTGATGACAGGCGACGCCGGGGTTGCCGAACGAGTCATCAGCGCTGACATCCACATCGACCTGGCCCGGACCGCCGTCGAGGAGTCAGCCTTCGAGCTGCTCAGCCTCCAGCAGCCCGTGGCCCGTGACCTCCGCACGGTCGTCGCGGCCCTGCGGATGGTCACCGAGCTCGAGCGGATGGGCGACCTCTCCGTGCACGTCGCGAAGATCGCGCGGCTGCGGGTGCCCGACATCGCAGTGCCCGAGGACCTCCGACCGACGGTCAGTCGGATGGCGCACGTCGCCGAGGACATGGTCAGCCGGGTGGCGATGATCATCCTGAGCCGCGACATCGAGGCCGCCTCGACGCTGCGCGACGACGACGAGGAGATGGACCAGCTCCGGCGGGCCAGCTTCACCGACATGCTCTCCGACGACTGGGCGCACGGCGTCGAGGCCGCCGTCGACATGGCCCTGCTCGGCCGCTACTACGAGCGGATCGCCGACCACGCCGTCTCGGTCGCCAACCGCGTCGTCTTCGTCGTCACCGGCGAGAACCCGGCGAGCAACAGCACCGCCGGCTGAGCTCCGGAGGCGAGCCCCGGAGGCTGAGCAGCGAGCGCCAGCGAGCGTCGACGAAGCCCGGTGAGGTTCCTACCTGCGTGGGGGACGGTCGTCGTACGGCTGGCGGGGGCTTCGTCGACGTCCTCGCCTAGGGGCTCGGACTGCTCAGCCTCCGGAGGGGGTCGGCGATCGCCAGCTCAGCCCCGCCCCGGAGGCTGAGCAGCGAGCGCCAGCGAGCGTCGACGAAGCCCGGTGAGGTGAGCGACCCGCGTGGGGGACGGTCGTCGTACGGCTGGCGGGGGCTTCGTCGACGTCCTCGCCTAGGGGCTCGGACTGCTCAGCCTCCGGTGGGGTCGGCGTGCGGCTGGCGGGGGCTTCGTCGACGTCCTCGCCCAGGGGCTCGGACTGCTCAGCCTCCGGAGGGGTCGGCGTGCGGCGTGCGGGGGCTTCGTCGACGTCCTCGCCCAGGGGCTCGGACTGCTCAGCCTCCGGTGCGGAGAGCGGCTACTTGCCTTGGTTGGCGACGGCGGCTGCGGCCGCTGCTGCTGCCTCGGGGTCGAGGTAGGTGCCGCCGGGGGTGATCGGGGCCAGGTTGTCGTCGAGCTCGTAGACCAACGGCATGCCGGTGGGGATGTTGAGTCCGGCGATGTCCTCGTCGCTGATGCCGTCGAGGTGCTTGACGATGCCGCGCAGGCTGTTGCCGTGGGCGGCGACGAGCACGGTGTGACCGGCACGCAGGTCACTGACCACGTCGCTCTCCCAGTAGGGGAGCAGGCGGGCGATGACGTCCTTGAGGCACTCGGTGCGGGGCAGCTCGTCGCCGAGTCCGGCGTACTGCGGGTGCCCGACCTGGGAGAACTGGTCGTCGTCGGCCAGCGGCGGGGGAGGGGTGTCGAACGAACGACGCCAGAGCATGAACTGCTCCTCGCCGTACTCGTCACGCACCTGCGCCTTGTCCTTGCCCTGCAGGGCGCCGTAGTGGCGCTCGTTGAGCCGCCACGAGCGACGCACCGGGATCCAGTGGCGGTCGGCGGCGTCGAGGGCGAGGCAGGCGGTGCTGATCGCACGGCGCTGGAGCGAGGTGTGCAGGACGTCGGGCTCGAGCCCGGCGGCCTTGAGCTGCTCGCCGCCACGCACGGCCTCGGCGCGGCCCTTGTCGGTGAGGTCGACGTCGACCCAACCGGTGAAGAGGTTCTTGGCGTTCCACTCGCTCTCGCCGTGGCGGAGCAGGATCAGGGTGTGGCTCATGGTCACTCCTCGCCTTCGGCGTGGGCTTCGCCCTCGCCATGGAGATCGATGGGTTCGGACGGGATGCAGGAATAGGCGTCGGTGGCCTGCGTCGCGGCACCTTCCTCGGCGTCGGCGCTCTCGGCGCTCTCAGCGCCCTCGGCGTCGGAGACACCGGGCAGGTCCATCTCGGGGAACTTGGCCGGGTCGTACTCGAAGCACGGACGCACGACCGGGATGTTGATCGACGTCGTCTGACCGCTGTCGAAGGTCAGCTCGACCTCGACGAAGTCGCCGAGTCCGATCGGGCCGGTGAGGGCCACACCGCCGGTGTCGAAGAGGCTCACGGCGCTCTGCGGAGCGAGGGCGATCGCCTCGAGGCCCTCGGCGGGACCCACGTCGCCGGCGAGCCCGGTCAACGAGATCGGCACGGCCGGGTTGGCGTTGGCCAGGGTCGCCACGAAGACGCCGGTGTCGGGCGCTCCCGAGATGATCACGGCTCCGAGGACATCGACCTCCCCGTCGCGGTCGTTGATGCCCGTGCTGATGGTGTTGACGCTGTTGGTCGCGAGGTCGAAACCGCACGACGACAGCGTCCCGGTCAGGAGGAGCGCGGCAGCGAGGATGGTGCCGGAGCGGCGGGGGAGCCCAGGAAGCATGTGTCAGAGCCTTCGCAGGTCGAGGAGAGGCGGACCCGGGACGACTCCCGGTGCACAGAGCCTACCGAAGACTCGCCCTGGTCACTGCCGCAGCCCGACCGTCGATCCGAGGATCCCCAGGACCGCCACGACGATCCCCGTGTATGTCGTCGCGATCACGAGCAACCGGGTCGCGCCGAGGCGGCGCCCGAGGACGAGCGGGAGGTAGGTCCACCCCTCGCGGTCGTCCTCCACCAGACCCCAGATCGCCCGCAGGAAATGCACGCCGAGCCCCAGCAGGGCGGCGAAGACGACCATCGCCGGCTCGGGGGCAGCACCCTCGGCGTCGCCGCCGTACCCGCCGTAGGAGAGGTAGAAGGGGAACAGTGCGAACGACGCCATCCACGGCAGCGGCGAGAGGCGGCCGCGTCGCAGGGCGACGTTGCCGACGATCGCGATGATCAGCGAGGCGAGGTAGAAGGTGCCGGCGGTGACTCCGACGGAGATCGACAACGGGATGACCAGCAGGAGCGCGACGATCAGCGCGTACCAAACGTTGCCCGGGTCGAGTCGCCCATCGGCGAGGGGCTTGCGGGGGATCTCGTGAAGAGCGTCGCGCTCGCGGTCGACGAGGTCGTTGTGCCAGCCCAGGATCGCCTGACCGACCAGGACGGTCGCCAGCACGATGCCGGCCTCGCGCGCCGGTCGTCCGGAGATCAGCGCGACGGAGGCGAGCGCCGCGGCTGTGAGGACCGTCTGGCGGGGGTGCGCGGTGACGACGAGAAGTACCGGGGTCGACCCGGTCAGCCGGGCCAGCAGCCCGGGCTTGTCGGCGGGCTTGTCGGGGGCGGTGGGGGCGCGTCGGGGGTGGTTTCGGAGGCTCGGGTCAGCGTCGCCCCGCCCGGCTCGACCCCCTCACCGGCGTTCTCGAGGTCAGGTCCGGTGGCCCCACTGTCCGCGGTGCTGTCCGTGGGGTCGGAGGGGTCGGTGGGGTCGCTGCCGCGCTTCCAGAGCTGCACTCGTGCCATGTCGTCCAGTATCGACCACGGCCCTCCGGCGTGGCGCAGATCACCCCCACCCGCAGCCGCGTCACGGCTCCGAAAGGCCGTCGAAAAGGCCCGCCGCACCATAAATAATGAAACCTGTCAAGCCCGGATCAGGGCCCTGACCTGCGGAAACAGGAACTGAGCCGGTTCTGAGCCGTGCTAAGATGGGAGCCTAGGAAAGGGTTCACCACACATGACTTTTACCGTCGGCGAAACGGTTGTTTATCCGAATCACGGGGCCGCGATCATCGAGGACATCGAGACCCGCCAGATCAAGGGCGAGGACCGCGAGTACCTCGTCCTGCGCATCGTTTCTCAGCAGGACCTGGTGGTGCGCGTGCCCGCCTGCAACCTCGACCTCGTGGGTGTCCGCGACGTCGTCGACAAGGAGGGCCTCGACAAGGTCTTCGATGTCCTGCGTGCCGAGCACGTCGAGGAGCCGACCAACTGGTCGCGTCGCTACAAGGCCAACCTGGAGAAGCTCCACAGCGGCGACGTCATGAAGGTCGCCGAGGTCGTGCGCGACCTGTGGCGCCGCGAGCGTGACCGCGGACTGTCGGCCGGTGAGAAGCGGATGCTCGCCAAGGCCCGCCAGATCCTGGTCTCCGAGCTCGCCCTGGCTGAGCAGACCAACGAGGACAAGGCCGAGACGATCCTCGACGAGGTCCTCGCTTCCTGAGCCTCACCGCTTGATCGAGCACCACCGCTTCACCGACAGGCCCCGGCATCACGCCGGGGCCTGTCGGCGTATCCGGGGTGGTGGGCCGATACTGGACACCATGCCCATGGAGTACGAGGTGCCCGATGCGCTCGGGCTGGTCCTGGTCGACGACCGCGGGGCCCTGCCCTTCTCGCTGATCCACGGCGAGGCTCTGGTCGCCGCTGCCGCCTGGGCCCTCGGCGAGTCGGGGGTGCTCCCCGTCGACCTCGGCACGGAGTGGGCCGGTCTGATCGACTCCGGCGAGCCCGTCGTGCTCCACGACGTCCTGTGCCCGATGACCCCGCCGTCGTTCCTGGCCGAGTGCCTCATCGATGCCGTCGAGCACCAGCGGGTCGTGATCGGCGTACGCCCGGTCGTCGACACCGTCAAGCGCGTCGTCGACGGGTTCGTCGGCGCGACCCTCGACCGGGACGAGCTGGTCCAGGTCTGCTCGCCGATCGTGCTGCCCCCGGCCGTGGTGGCCTCACTCGACCTCGGACCCGAGGACCTCGCAGACCTTGCCTCGCTGGCCGCGACCCTGCGCGAGCGTTTCCCGGTGCATCTGCGCGAGGCGCCGCCCGAGGGGCGTCGGGTCGACAGCGCCGAGGACATCGCAGTGCTCGAGGCACTGAGCGGTGCCCGAGCGGTCAGCGACGGCTGAGCAGGGCCTCGGCGAGGACGACGTCCTCGGGATAGGTCACCTTCAGGTTCGTGGCCCTGCCGGCGAGCGCCGCGACCGCCGTGACGGAGCGGTCGCCATACGTCTCGAGGCAGGAGGCGGTGTCGGTGCCGGAGAAGCCGTCCGCCTCCGCCGCGGTGTACGCCGCCAGCAGTGCGCCCGCAGCGAAGGCCTGGGGTGTCTGCACGACGGCCGCACCCGTGACGGCGCCGTCGGGGCCGAGGAGGCCGGCCACCGGCACCACCGGGATCGCGCCGCCGTGCTCGCGGGCCGCGGCCAGGACGGCGTCGAACAACGCGACGTCGGCCAGCGGCCGGGCCGCGTCGTGGATGGCGACGACATCGATCGCACCGGCCTCGATGTCGCGGCGCAGCACCTGCAGCGCGGCCCACTCCGAGGCGTGCCGATCGGCGCCGCCGAGCACCAGCGACACCTCGCGGTCGCCGAGAAGGGGCTCGACGGCGGCG
The DNA here is from genome assembly GCA_963761285.1 of uncultured Actinomycetota bacterium. GTDB lineage: Bacteria > Actinomycetota > Actinomycetes > Propionibacteriales > Nocardioidaceae > Nocardioides. The sequence goes on from CAVXGJ010000010.1 coordinate 134,352, forward strand.
GCCACCGCAGCTTCGTCACCCGAGCGCACGACGAGCACCACGCTGGCGACGTCGGCCACTTGAAGTGCGGTCCACAACGAACGCGCCAACGAGCTCTGGCCGTCCACGGGCAGCAACACCTTGTTGATCGCAGCGCCGACCCGGCTTCCGGATCCGGCGGCAAGGATGACGATGGCGGCAGGCACGCGGAGATCATCGCAGCACTTCCCGGCGGACGTTTTCACGGCTGTAACACAGCGAAACCTCGATGTGCGCCGGCCGGACCTACCGTCGACCCATGATCCGCCGCTCCGCCTCCCGCGCTCAGTGGCAACCCGTGTGCGGCTTGAGCGACCTCGTGGTCGAGCGCGGAGTGAGCGCCCTCGTGCACGGGCAGTCGGTGGCGATCTTCCGGACGCAGGACGACGCGGTCTACGCCCTGGGCAACCACGACCCGTTCTCGAAGACCTCGGCCATCGCGCGGGGCATCGTGGGGGTCAGGGCGGGGGTGCCGTTCGTGGCGTCGCCGGCACACAAGCACGCCTTCGACCTGCGCAGCGGAAAGTGCCTGGAGGACGTGCACGTGTCGATCCCGGTCTATGCCGTCAAGATCGTCGGGGGCGTCGTCCTGGTCGGCGCCCGCAAGGGGCGGACCGGCTGAGCGAACCGGGGCTAGGGCCAGGGCTGGGCGGCTAGGACCGGGACACGATCAGGGCGGTCGCGATCGCTGCCACGCCCTCGCCACGACCGGTGAGGCCGAGCCCATCGGTCGTGGTCGCACTGACGCTGACCGGAGCGCCGACGGCGGCTCCCAGGGCGGCCTCGGCCTCGGCCCGGCGCGGGCCCAGGCGGGGCTTGTTGCCGATGACCTGCACCGCCACGTTGCCGATGGCGAAGCCGGCCTCGCGCACCCGGCGGGCAGCCTCGCTCAGCAAGGCGGTCCCCGAGGCGCCGGCCCACTCGGGCTCGGAGGTCCCGAAGTGGGAGCCCAGGTCGCCGATGCCGGCGGCCGAGAAGAGCGCGTCGCAGGCGGCGTGCGCTGCCACATCGGCGTCCGAGTGGCCTTCGAGACCTTCCGGCTCATCAGGCCAGCTGAGGCCCGCAAGGTGCAGCGGGACACCGGCGACCAGGCGATGCACGTCGACGCCGATCCCGGTGCGGGGGAGCGGCGGCAGGGATGGTTCGCCGACCGTAATATTTGAGGCCACTGGTGCATCATGCCCGAGCAACAATGGGGGCATGACGACTTCCGCGCCCGTGGATGCCCCGAGCACCCCGAGGGCGCTCTGGGCGCTGACGGGCGTCGCCGCCGGCCTCGCGGGCCTGGCGACCGGCCATCTCGTGGCGGCCCTGATGAACCTGCGTCTCACCCCGGTCAGTGCGGTGGCCGAGCTCGTCGTACGCCTGGCTCCCGACGCGGCCGCCAACAACCGCGATCTCGGTACGGCGGAAAAGCCGCTGCTCGTCGCCGGGATCTACCTCCTCCTGGTGCTCGGCTTCGCCGGCATCGGTCTGCTCGCCAGGGGGGCCTGGTGGCGCCCGGTGGCCGGCTTCTCCGTGGTCGCCGGGATCGGGATCGCCGCCATCCTCACCGCAGCCGAGTCGGTCATCACCGACGTGACGCCCATGTTGGCGGGCTTCGTGGTGATGATCGTGGGCTCGGCGCTGCTCACCGAGCGGTTGGCGGTCCTGGAGAAGGTCGCCGACCAGCAGCGTTTCGCCCAGCCGTACGTGCGCAGTCGGCGCAGCTTCCTCGGGATGACCGGCGCCGTGCTCGGAGTCGCGGCCCTGGCGGGCATCGTGGGCAACGTCAAGGGTGGCTCGCGGCGCGCCGTCGAGCAGGCCCGGCGCGACCTCGCGACCTCCGGTGGCACCTCGAGCAGTCCGATGCGGTTGGCCGTCACCCAGCCGCAGGTGCCGGCGGAGGCGTCCATCGGCGTCGACGGGGTGGCCTCCTGGATGACGCCCTCGGACAACTTCTACCTGATCGACACGGCCTTCTCGAAGCCCGCGATCACCCCGTCAGAGTGGAGCCTGCGCATCCACGGGATGGTCGACCAGGAGATCACGCTCACCTATGACGACCTCGTCCAGCGTGAGCTGCTCGAGGGGTGGGTGACGTTGAACTGCGTCTCCAACCCGGTCGGCGGTGACTACATCGGCAACGCCTGGTGGAGCGGGGTGGCGCTGGCTCCGATCCTCGCCGAGGCCGGGATCCAGGAAGGGGCTGACGCCATCCTCCAGACGTCCTCCGACGGCTGGAACTGCGCCACTCCCGTCGAGACCGTGATGGACGGGCGCAACGCGATGCTGGCGCTCTACATGAACGGTGAGCCGCTCCCGGTCGAGCACGGCTTCCCCGTGCGCACGATCGTGCCGGGGCTCTACGGCTACGTGTCGGGCACCAAGTGGGTCGTCGACATGGAGCTCACCCGCTTCGACGCGGTCGACGCGTTCTGGACCCAGCGAGGCTGGGGGGAGTTCGGCCCGGTCAAGATCGCCTCGCGCATCGATGTCCCGGCGAGCGGCGCGACGCTGGAGACCGGGGACTCCGGCGAGGTCGTCATCGCCGGCGCCGCCTGGGACCAGCACAAGGGCATCGAGGGCGTCGAGGTCGCCGTCGACGGCGGTGCCTGGAAGCCGGCGGAGCTCGCGGGCTCGCCGTCCGACGACTCCTGGACCCAGTGGCGCATCGCGGTGCCGCTGGAGCAGGGCCGGCACCGGGCCAAGGTCCGCGCGATCAGCAAGGGCGGCGAGGTGCAGACCGGGGCGTATGCCGACGTGCTCCCGGACGGCGCCACCGGCTGGGACGAGATCACCTTCTCCGTCGCCTGAGTCGGACTCCGGGCCGGGCGTGGCACGATCCGGCCATGTCGACCACCGAGCAGGACCTGTCCGCGGACTTCGCCGATCACCCCGGTGCCGCCCTCGTGGTCGGGGGCAACGGCGGACTCGGGGCGCCGATCGCGGCACTCCTCGCGGCCCGGGGTGCCCGGGTGGCCGTGACCTACCGTCGTACGCCGCCCGCCGGCTCCTTCACCGCCGGCGCCCACCGGCTCGACCTCGACGACCTCGCGTCGGTGCCCGAGGTCATCGCGCGCGTGGTCGCCGAGGCCGGCGGCCTGCACACGCTCGTCCACGCCGCCGGCCCGCACGTGCCGATGCGCCACCTCTCCCGCGTCGACCCCGTCGCGATGGCAGCGCAGCTGGCCGCTGACGCAGCCGGGTTCTTCGCGGTCGTCCACGCCGCGCTGCCGCACCTGCGTGAGAGCGGCGGCTCGGTGGTCGCCGTCACCACGGCCGCCACCACACGCTTCCCGGTGCGCGACGGGCTGTCGTCGGCCCCGAAGGCGGCCGTCGAGGCGATGGTGCGGGCGTTCGCCGCCGAGGAGGGCCGTTTCGGTGTCCGGCTCAATGTGGTGGGGCCGGGGATGCTCACCGACGGCATGGCCCAACGACTCATGGACTCGGGGGACCTGTCCGAGGCCGACCTCGAGATCACCCGCGCCAACATCCCGCTGCGGCGCTTCGGCTCGGCCACCGACATCGCCGAGGCCGTCTGCTTCCTCGCCAGCGACCGCGCCGCCTTCGTCAGCGGGCAGAAGCTCGATGTCGATGGTGGTTTCGGGGTGTGACGGGGTGCTGCGGTCCGGGAGTTTCTCCGCTTAGGCGGTGATTCTCCCGCTTCTGTCATGAAGTTCCGTACCAGAAGCGGGAGTTTTGTCGATGGCCGACGCCCGGACCGCTCAGTCCTGGGGGAGTTTCTCCGCTTAGGCGGTGAATCTCCCGCCTCCGAACCCGACCGAAGCGCCGAACAATCACCAGTTGGTCTGGTTGCCCTCCGGCAGCGGGTGCGCGCTGTCGCGGATGACGTAGACCAGTCCGCCGGAGCGCGGCAGCCAGGCCCGCTCGAACTGAGCGCGGTCATAGGTTCGACGTACGGCGCTGCTGTCGCGGCCGGCCGGGTCGTTGACGACCACGTCGCCGTCCTCGGTGAAGCCGACGATGACCAGCAGGTGCCCGTTCGTCGAGGAGATCGGGGCGCCGGTGAGCTGGCCGGAGCCGAAGGTGATCGAGGCGATCAGCGGGATGCCGGCGGCGATGAACTTCTCGGCCTCGCGCAGCGAGCGCAACCGGGTCACGAAGGCCTTGCCGACCCGCGGGGCGGCGTAGGCGGTGTTGAACGGCCAGTTGCCGGTGCCGTCGTACTTGTAGTCGTAGGTCATCCGTGCGGCGTAGGCCACCCAGGGATCTTGGTAGCCGTCGGGCACCCAGCGGTAGGACTTCGCGCCGGGCAGTGAGTCGTAGTAGCCGAGCACCATCGAGGTCGACGTCGGCGAGCACCAGGCCTCGCCGCCGTTGTCGTACTGCGGGTACTGGCCGCCGTGGATCATCTGCGAGAAGCGCGGCACATCGAGGACGATGCCGCGGCCCGGACCCGGCTTGGAGGTGGTGCCGGCGTCGGACGGGAGCCGGGACGCGACGGCCCCGATGGTGTCGATGCCGGGGTTGCGGGTGGTGCCGGCCTTGCGGACGAGGGTGGCCCGGAGCTGGTAGGCCGTCAGCCCGCCCGGGGCGCGCCAGGTGTCGACGTTGACGTCGGCGAGGTCGTCGGCCTGGCTGCCGAACGTACGACGCTCCAGGAAGCGGTCGCTCTTGGCCCAGCGGCCCATGAGGTCCCAGCTGGAGAGGGCGCCGGCGGCGTTGCGGCCGCGGACCCGGATCTCCACGAAGCTGTCGCCGGGGGTGGTCGCCGACCACGACGGGATGAGCTCGGTGAAGGCGAAGCCGGGCTCCACCCAGGGAGAGTCCCAGGTGGCCTGCTCATAGCTGGTACCGCCCAGGCGCCGCTCGGCGGTGGCCGTGGCGATGCGCAGCCTTCCGCGGGCGACGCGGATGCCGTCACCGGTGCCGGTGCGCAGCTCGGCGCCGGAGTCGAACTGGCGGTAGTCGATCTGGCGTAGGTCGGTCCGCTTGGCCGCCGCGAGCGGCGCGCCGGCTGCATCGGCGGACGTCGCTGGGGTCACCGCGGCAACGTAACAGGGCGCCAGCAGGAGCGTGAGGACGAGGGGAAGCGCCCGCAGGTGGGGGCGCGATCGGGGGAAGCGCACCACCGCACGGTACGTCACACCCGCCCCTCCTGTCCCGTGCTTCCACTTCTGCCCCACCCCGGGGGTCGAGTCGGCGCCTATAGTCGCCGACTCGGCGCAGACGGTTCGCGCCCCTAGACTTCACCGGTGACCTTTCGGCTCTACGACACCGCTACGCGCGCGGTACGTGACTTCGTCCCCCTCGAGGAGGGGAAGGCGGGGATCTACGTCTGCGGGCTCACGGTCCAGTCGGAGCCGCACGTCGGGCACGTGCGCTCGGCGGTCAACTTCGACGTGCTGCGGCGCTGGCTGAGCCACACCGGCTATGACGTCACGCTGATCCGCAACGTCACCGACATCGACGACAAGATCCTGGCCAAGGCCGCCGAGCAGGGCCGGCCGTGGTGGAACCTCGCCTTCGAGATGCACGGCAAGCTCCGCGAGGCACTGGCCGGCATCAACGTGCTGCCGCCGTCCTACGAGCCCGGTGCCACCGGCCACGTGCCCGAGATGCTCGAGATGATCGGGACGCTGATCGAGCGCGGGCACGCCTACGCGGCCGAGGACGGCTCGGGCGACGTCTACTTCGACGTCCGGTCCTGGCCGGCCTACGGCGAGCTGACCGGGCAGAAGATCGACGACATGGAGGCCGCCGGAGACGCCGACCCCCGTGGCAAACGCGACCCGCGCGACTTCGCCCTCTGGAAGGGGTTCAAGAAGGAGAGCGAGCCCGAGAGCGCCGCCTGGCCGAGCCCCTACGGCCCCGGCCGTCCCGGCTGGCACATCGAGTGCTCCGCCATGGCCGGCAAGTACCTCGGCCCCGCCTTCGACATCCACGGCGGCGGCGTCGACCTGCGCTTCCCCCACCACGAGAACGAGCAGGCCCAGTCACGCGCGGCCGGCCACGCGTTCTCGTCGTACTGGATGCACAACGCCTGGATCACCACCGCCGGCGAGAAGATGAGCAAGTCGTTGGGCAACTCGCTGCAGGTGCCCAAGGTGCTCGAGCGGGTGCGCGGCATCGAGTTGCGCTTCTACATGCTCAGCGCCCACTACCGCTCCCACGTCGAGTTCTCCTTCGAGGCCCTCGACGAGGCCGCGGTCGGCTTCCGCCGGCTCGAGAGCTTCCTGACCCGCGCCGAGTCCGCCATCGGTGAGCCCGTCACCAGCGGTATGCCGTGCGCCGACTTCGTGACTGCCATGGACGACGACCTCGGCACCCCCGCGGCCGTTGCGGCGATCTTCGAGGTCGCGCGCGAGGGCAACAAGCTCTTCGATGCCGACGACATGACCGCCCTGCGCGGCACCGCCGGCTCGGTGCGAGCGATGCTCGCCGTGCTGGGCCTCGACCCGGCCGACCCGGCCTGGGGGAGCAGCGGCGGCGACGACGCCGCCCTCATCGCAGCCGTCGACGCGCTCGTCGCCGGCCTGCTCGAGCAGCGCGCCGAGGCGCGCGCTGCCAAGGACTTCACGCGCGCGGACGTCATCCGCGACCAGATCAAGGCCGCCGGCATCGAGGTGGAGGACACCCCCGCCGGTCCGCAGTGGTCCATCAACAGGGGAGCTTGAACGCATGGCCGGCAATTCGCAGCGAAAAGGATCGATCCGCAAGACCACCAAGAAGCCCACCGCCGGCTCCGGCGGTCGGGTCAGGCGCGGCCTCGAGGGCCGCGGACCGACGCCCAAGGCGACGGAGCGGCCCTACCACCAGGCCCACAAGTCCGAGCAGGACGCCAAGCGCAAGGCAGCGGCCCGACCGCGCCGCAAGGGCACCGACTCCGAATGGATCGCCGGGCGCAACTCGGTCCTCGAGGCGCTGCGCGAGGGCGTGCCGATCACCAACGTCTACGTCGCCGAGGGCGCCGACCGCGACAGCCGGCTGCGTGAGGTCTTCAAGCTCGCCCAGGACAAGGGCCTCGGGCTGCTCGAGGTCAGCAAGAACGAGCTGGACAAGATGACGACCGGTGCCGTGCACCAGGGCCTCGCCGCGCGCATTCCTCCCTACGAGTACGCCCACCCGGACGACCTGCTCGACCTGGCCAAGCAGAACCACGAGAAGCCGCTCATCGTGATCCTCGACCAGATCACCGACCCGCGGAACCTCGGCGCGATCGTGCGCAGCGCCTCCGGGTTCGGCGCCCACGGGGTCGTCATCCCGGAGCGTCGCGCGGCCGCGATGACCGCCTCGGCCTGGAAGACCAGCGCCGGTGCCGCCGCTCGGATCCCGGTGGCCCAGACGGTCAACCTGGTCCGCCAGATCAAGGCCTACCAGGACGCCGGCTGCATGGTCCTCGGTCTGGCCGCCGACGGTGAGATCACGTTGCCGCAGGTCGTCGCCGACGCCGAGCTCGCCCGCGGGCCGCTCGTCATCGTCGTCGGAGCCGAGGGTGGCGGTCTGTCCCGCCTCGTCTCGGAGACCGTCGACCAGCTGGTCTCGATCCCGATGGCGACCTCGCTGGAGTCGCTCAACGCCGGCGTGGCTGCTTCGGTGACGCTGTTCGCCATCTCCCAGGCGCGCGCCAGCAAGGCCTGAGCGGCAACCCCCTCCCTTGGGGTGTGTCGGATTCCGGATAAACCGGCGCCGTGATTGGCGTCACCTTTAGAGTCGTGCTTCGTTGAACTAGTACCTGTTCTAGTTTTCGTCGCACGCTTCCGGAGGCACCGTGACCCACGCACGTCCCAAGCGCGGCCTGATGGCCGCCACCGCGAGCACGTGCCTGGTGCTCGTCCTGGCCGCCTGTGGCTCCAACCTGAACCCCAACGACGTAGCGGGCACCGGCGGCGGCTCGACCGTCGTCGGTGGGGTCGCGGTCGACGGCGACGGCACCTTCGTCGAGGGCGACGCCGGCACGGACACCTCCAGCGGTGACCTGGGTGGCGACACCTCGGGTGGTGATACCTCGGGTGGTGACACCTCGGGTGGTGACACCTCGGGCGGCGACACCTCCGGTGGAAATACTTCCGGTGGTGACACCTCGGGCGGTGACACCTCGGGCGGGGAGCCGTCCGGCGGCAACACCAGCGCCCCGGCCCCCTCGGCCGCCTCGTGCGACGGGTTCAAGAACGGTCCCGGCATCACCGACTCCGCGATCACGATCGGCAACGCCTCCGACATCTCCGGCCCGGTGCCCGGCCTCTTCGAGACGGCCCAGGACGCGATGAAGGCCTACGTCACCTACTACAACAAGGCCAACCCCGACGGCATCTGCGGTCGCAAGCTGGTGCTGAAGACCTACGACAGCCGCACCGACGCCTCCGCCGACCAGCAGGCCTACGCCGCCGGCTGCACCGAGGTCTTCGCGATGGTCGGCTCCGTCTCCGCCTTCGACCTCGGTGGCGCCAAGACCGCTGAGGACTGTGGCCTGCCGGATCTTCGCGGCGGGTCGGTCACCTTCGAGCGCAACGCCTGCTCCACCTGTTTCGGCGTCCAGGCCGTCAACACGAACTTCTTCGAGAACGCCGTGCCCGACTTCGTCAAGGAGCAGGTCGGCACAGCCTCGGCGCAGAAGGCGGCGTACTTCTACACCAACGCCGGCGCTTCTGCGCAGAATGCCAAGGCCCAGGTGAACGCGATGATCAAGCGCGGCATGAAGTTCCCGGTGGTCCAGGGCATCGACACCGCGGAGTTCAACTACTCCACCTACGTGCAGCAGATGAAGGACAACGACATCGACGTCGTCTTCTTCACCACCTCCTACCAGTTCTCGGTCCGGATGCGGAAGGCGATGCAGCAGCAGGGCTACACCCCGAAGCTCTACCTGCGCGACCCCACCGACTACAACCCCGACTACGTGAAGCAGGGCGGCAGCGCCGTCGAGGGCACTGTCGTGTTCACCAACTTCGTGCCGTTCGAGGAAGCGGGCAACAACCCGGAGATGGCGACGTACGTCGGTTCGCTGCGGGCGGTCAACCCGAGCGCCAACCCCCAGTTCTTCGGGGTGTTCAGCTGGTCGGCCGGGCGGCTCTTCACCGACCTCGCCACCAAGCTCGGTGGCAACCTCAGCCGGGCCTCGCTCCTGGCCGAGACCAAGAAGGTCAACTCGTGGACCGGCAACGGGATGCACGCTCCGCAGCCCGTGGGCAGCAAGGGCACCGGCGAGTGCTGGCGGTTCATCAAGCTCACCGGCGGTCAGTGGAAGCCGGTCGGCTCGACGAAGTACTCCTGCAACGGGCTGTCCTCCTCCAGCTAGAGCGCCCTGACCAGATCACCCCTACGACACCTACGGATACCTCATGACCCTCACCCCCACCCACCGCCGCGGCCCCGCCGCGGCCCTGGCGCTGGTCGTCAGCCTCGTGCTGGCCGGTTGCGGCTCGCAGCTGACCCCGGGTGAGGTCGCAGGGGTCTCCGGCGGCACCACCCAGGTCGGGACCGACGGACAGGTGCTCCTCCCGGGCGACAGTGCCGCAGCTCCGGGCTCCGGTGACGCGGGGTCCGTCCCCGGCACCGACGGCAGCGTGCCGGGCATCGACGGCGCACCCATCAGCGGCCCGGCCGACTCCGGCTCGGGCTCCGGGGCCGACTCCGGCAGCAGCAGCGGCGCTGGTACCCCCGGTTCGCCGTCGACCGATTCCCCTGACGCCGGGGGTGGCTCGGAGGCTGCCTCGTGCGACGGGTTCGACAACGACCAGCCGGGCGTCACCTCCTCGACGATCACCCTCGCCAACGTCTCCGACATCTCGGGCCCGGTGCCGGGGATCTTCGAGTCCTCGCGCCAGGCCACCAAGGCCTACATCTCCTACTTCAACGCGACCCAGAAGCTCTGCGGTCGCTCGATCAAGCTCCTCGAGCTCGACTCGCGCGCCGACGCCGGCGCCGATCAGCAGGCCTACGCGCGAGCGTGCACGGAGACCTTCGCGGCCGTGGGATCGATGTCGGCCTTCGACTCCGGCGGCGCGGCCACGGCCGAGAAGTGCGGGTTGCCCGACATCCGCTCCACCGCGGTCAACCCCGAGCGCTCCAAGTGCAAGACCTGCTTCGCGGCGCAGTCCCTCGCTCCGGGCCTGGTGCCGGACTCGATCCCCGACTACTTCACCAGCATCAACAAGGACGCCACCCAGCACGCTGCGCTGCTCTACGTGAACGCCGGCGCGGCGCCGCCCAACGCCGCCTCGTTCAAGAAGGCGTGGGAGACCCGGGGCTGGAAGGTCGACTACTTCCAGGGCATCGACGTGGCGGAGTTCAACTTCGCCCCCTACGTGCAGCAGATGAAGGACAAGGGCATCAAGCTCGTCTACTACGTCGGGCCCTACCAGACCACGATCAAGATCCAGCAGGCGATGAAGCAGCAGGGGTTCAAGCCCGACATCTACTTCCAGGACGCCACGATCTACGACGCCAAGTACGTCCAGCAGGCCGGTGACGTTGCCGAGGGGGCCTACGTCTACTCGAGCACGGTGCTGTTCACCGACACCAGCAACAAGGAGATGCAGCTCTACCGAGCCTGGCTGGAGCAGGTCAGCCCGGGCGCCGACCCGAACTTCTTCGGGGCCTACTCCTGGTCGGCCGCGCGGTTGTTCTTCGAGAACGCCCTCGGTCTGGGCGGCGACCTCACCCGGTCCTCGTTGATCGGTGCGGTCAGCAAGGTGAACAACTGGACGGGCAACGGGCTGCACGGCCCGCAGACCGTCGGCGGCAAGGCCACGGGCAAGTGCGTGAAAATCATCCAATACACCGGTGGCAGCTGGAAGCAGGTGTCGAAGGGGGACTACCTCTGCGGCGGTCTGGTCAGCACCGGACTAGGGGGCTGAGCATGGACAAGTTTCTCGCGTACCTGATCCCGGGCATCTTCACCGGTTCGGCCTATGCCATCGCCGCCAGCGGTCTGGTGCTCACCTACACCACCACCCGCGTCTTCAACATCGCCCACGGTGCCTTCGGCATGGTGATGGCGTTCCTCTTCTGGGACTTCTCCCAGCGTCAGGGGCTGCCGACCTGGCTGTCGTTGATCCTGGTCCTCTTCGTCGTCGCGCCGCTGCTGGGCTTCGTCATCCAGCGCTTCGTCGCCCGCAACCTGGGCGACTCGCCGGTCAGCGTCTCGCTGGTCGTGACGGTCGGTCTGTTCGTGGGACTCATCGGGGTCGCCACCGCGGTGTGGCCGCCCGAGCCGCGCTTCGTGCCGCCACTCCTGGCGGATGCCACCGGCAACGACAAGTCCTTCAGCATCGGCGAGACCGTCGTGACCGCCCAGCAGATCATCACCGTGCTGGCCTCCATCGCGGTCGCGATCGCGCTCTACCTGCTCCTGACCCGCACCCGCATCGGCACCGCGATGCGCGCCGCGGTCGACAACCCCGAGCTGCTCAAGCTCTACGGCGGCAAGCCCGACACCGTGGCTGCGCTCTCCTGGGCGATCGGGATCTCGCTGGCCGCGCTGGCCGGGATCCTGCTGGTGCCGGTGGTCGGGTTGGGCTACTTCGAGCTCACCCTGCTGGTGATCAATGCGTATGCCGCTGCCATGGTCGGGCGGTTGAAGAGCCTGCCGCTGACCTTCGTCGGAGCGATGGGGCTGGGGATCATCGACTCGATGGCGCTCGGCTACATCCCGACCGAGAGCTTCCTGGCCGACCTCCGCCCGGTGGTGCCGCCGCTCTTCCTCTTCGCGGCCCTCGTGCTGCTGCCCCAGGCCCAGCTGCGCATCGGCCAGGTCAAGGGCATCGTGTCCGCGCCGGTGCCGACGATCCGGCGGATGGCGATCTCCGGGGCGGTGTTCCTGGTGGTCCTCTTCGTCGTCGTCTCCCCGATGCCCGAGGCTCGCCTGCTGCTCGTCGGAACGGCTGCGACGTACGCCATGGTGATGCTCTCGCTCGTCCTCCTCACCGGGTACGGCGGTCACGTGTCGCTCGCCCAGCTGACCTTTGCCGGCGTCGGTGCTCTGGCCTACGCCAAGCTCGACTCGCCCAACCTGATGGGCCTGCTCATCGCGGCGCTGATCTCGATGGCGGTCGGCGCCCTGGTGGCGCTGCCCGTGCTGCGCCTGACCGGGCTCTACCTGGCCCTGTCGACGCTGGCCTTCGGCGTCCTCATGGACAAGGTCGTCTTCCAGAACGAGCGTGCCTTCGGCTTCGGTGGGGCGCTGGAGGCCAAACGGCTGTCGTTCTTCGGCAACACCGTCGAGACCACCCAGGCCTACGTGATGGTGATGGGCGTCTTCTTCGTCCTGGTCGCCATGGGCATCTTGATCCTGCGTCGCGGAGTGCTGGGACGCCTCCTGGTCGCCATGCGCGACAGCCCGGCGGCGTGCGGCACGCTCGGTCTCGACCTGCGCTGGGCGCGCGTTGCGCTCTTCGGACTCTCGGCCGGCGTGGCCGGGCTGGCAGGGGCGCTCTTCGCCGGGCTGCGTGGCACGATCGGCGCGGCCGACTTCCAGTACTTCAACTCGCTGCCGCTGCTGCTGCTCGCCGTGGTCTTCGGGATCACCTCCGTGACCGGGGCGACCCTCGGCGGGATCGGCCTGATGCTCCTGCCCGTGCTCTCCGGCTCCAGCCCGGTGGCCGGCGGGATCGTGTTCCTCATCATCGGGTTCGGGGCCGTGTTCGCGGGTCGCGACCCCAACGGTCTGGCCAACCTCCTCTTCAAGCTCGGCCGCCAGATCCAGACCCGGGTGCTGTCCCGGGTCGACCTCAACCTGCCCCAGCTGCCCGGACGATCCAGTGCCCCAGCAGCAGACGGCGAGGGTCGGCCACTGGCCGAGGCCCTCGACGAGGCCGACGGCACCTACTCGCGTGACGCCGAGGTCCCCGTCGGCGCCGGAACCAAGGAGTCCTGATGGCGCTTCTCGAAGTCGACGACGTCGTCGTCCAGTTCGGCGGGGTGACCGCGGTCAACCACGCCTCCTTCGCCGCCGAGGCAGGCACCGTCACGGGGCTGATCGGACCCAACGGTGCCGGCAAGACGACCTGCTTCAACGTCATCAGCGGTCTCCAGCGCCCCACCAAGGGCAAGATCCACTTCGACGGCAAGGTGGTCACCTCGGTGCCCGTGCACCGTCGCTCCAAGCGGGGGATGGGACGCACGTTCCAGCGCCTCGAGGCGTTCGGCTCGCTGTCGGTGCGCGAGAACGTGCGCGTCGCCCTCGACATCCACCGCGGCATCGCCGGCGTCCTCAAGCCGGCCCGCTCCGACATCGACGGGCTGCTCGAACGCGTCGGGATCGCCTCCTACGCCGACGATCGCGCCGACTCGATCCCCACCGGCACCGCCCGCCTGCTCGAGCTGGCCCGCTGCCTGGCCGGCGACCCCAAGCTGCTGCTGCTCGACGAGCCGTCCTCCGGCCTCGACGAGACCGAGACCGAGGCGTTCGGCGACCTGCTGCGCGACCTGGCCGCGGAGGGCCGAGGGATCCTCATGGTCGAGCACGACATGGACCTCGTCATGGGCGTCTGCGACACGATCCGGGTCCTCGACTTCGGTGAGGTCATCGCGGTCGGCGACCCGGCCGCCATCCGCGCCGACAAGCGTGTCCAGCAGGCCTACCTCGGCTACTCCGACGAGTCCGAGGCAGAGGCAGAAGCTGCGGCTGCGGACCATTCCGGGTTCAAGCCGCCGGCCGCCACCGACGAGACCCTCACGCTGCCCGTCGTCCAAGGAGCCCCCCAAGGAGTGCAGTCATGACCGTGCCGATCCTGGAGCTGTGTGACGTCACCGCCGCCTACGGCCGCATCGAGGTGCTGCGCGGCGTCAACCTGACGATCCCCCGCGGTGCGGTGATGGCCCTGCTCGGTCCCAACGGCGCCGGCAAGTCGACGCTGGTCAAGATCATCTCGGGCCAGAAGGAAGCCACCGGCGGGGACATCCACCTCGGCGGGATCAACGTCAAGAACGCCGCTCCTGAGGAGCTGGCCCGACTCGGGCTGTGCACGGTGCCCGAGGGTCGTTCGGTCTTCCCCAACCTCACGGTCGAGGAGAACCTCACCCTGATGTCGTATGCCGGGGTCTCGGTCGAGGCGGTCCTCGAGACGGCCTACGCCTACTTCCCACGCCTGGCCGAGCGACGCCGCCAGATGGCCGGCACCATGTCGGGCGGCGAGCAGCAGATGCTCGCGATGTCGAGGGCCCTGGCCTCCGACCCGGCTCTGCTGCTCCTCGACGAGCTGTCGATGGGGCTCGCGCCCCTGATCGTCGACGAGCTCTACGACACCGTGCAGCAGATCGCGGAGTCCGGGGTCTCGATCCTGTGCATCGAGCAGTTCGCCCGCACCGCCCTGCGGGTCTCCGACTATGCCGCTGTGATGTCCGGCGGACGGGTCGTCGCCACCGGCGAACCCGACGAAATTCTCGAAACGATGTCCGACGTGATCCTCGGAGGAGCAGCATGAGCACCATGTCCCGCACCAGGTCCCGCACCAGAAGGTCAGTTCTGCCGCTCGCGGCCGCTGCCGTGGTGGGAGCGCTGCTCCCGGTCGGCGTCAGCCCCGTCCAGGCCGTGGAGCCGCGTGCCCAGGAGAAGGTCGTCCTCGCCAAGGCGGCAGAGCCGGGCTTCGTCGGATACTCCACCACGGCTGCCGGGTCACCGATGAAGGTCGAGATCTACGAGCCGACCATCCCGCTCCCCGCAACGCCGCAGGGTGAGCTCAACTACGGCTACACCGCGATCGTCGCCGACTCCACCAGCGCCCGCGCGCGCTCCAGCTACCTGTGGCCCGGCGGTCCGGTCGGCGAGGGCTTCAAGACCATCGCCGAGAACCTCGGCCTGCCGCCCGAGATCTCCGGCCCGCTCGGTGAGGGTGGCTACCCGATCCAGGTCAACGCAGTCTTCCCCGGCGGCCCCGAGGAGCAGAGCGACGAGGCTGTCCCGGGCTCGATCCAGCGGGCTCGCGCGGTGCAGGACCAGGCCGAGGCGATCAACGGCTACTCCAGCGACGGAGCGCCCGACGACGAGGAGGAGACCGACGGCAACGGCAATGGCAACGGCGACGGTGGCGGCGGAGGTCTTCCCCTTCCGGAGCTTCCCGTGCCCGGATTGCCCGTGCCCGCGTTGCCCGGCCTCTCGTCCGGCTCCTCCAGCGGTTCCGGTGGGTCCGGCGGAGTCCTGGGTCGCAAGGCCCCGACCAAGCGTTCGACGGCTGCGGCCGACGCCGCACCGCTCCTCCCGCCCGAGCTGGCAGCGCTGGTCGACATCGGTGGGTTCACCTCGGTGAGCACCTCCAACGTCAACAAGATCGCCTTCTCGCGCTCGCGTGCCAACGTCAGCGACATCACCGTCCTCGGTGGGGCCGTGACGATCAAGAGCATCAAGACCCTGTCCCGCACGTCCAGCGACGGCGCCAAGGGTGTCGCCGAGGGCGAGGCCCAGTACGGCGACCTGATCGCCTTCGGCCAGCGGTTCAAGTACGGCGCCGACGGCTACGAGGCCGCCGGCCAGGGCGGCTCCATCCCCGGCCTGCCCGACGACGGCGCCAAGGCGCTGGCTCAGCTCGGCCTTGCGATCTCGACCCCCAAGCCGACGTACAGCATCGAGGGCGATGCGGCCGGCGCCACCGTGCCCGGCATCATCTTCGACTTCGACCTCACGGTGCTGCGCTCCCAGCTCGGACCGCTGACCGGGGCGCTCAACGACATCCTGGCCCAGATCCCGGCCGAGACCGGTAAGCTCAAGAGCCTGATCCAGGCGGCCGCGAACCTGTCGCCGCGCATCGTGTTCACCCTCGGCTACTCGACCAGCTCGGTCGACACCTCGCAGCCGATCGAGATCCCCGAGATCGACATCGACACCACCGACCCCGAGCCCACGGACACCGGCGGGGGCTCGTCGTCCAGCGGCGGTAGCGGCAGCGTGTCGAGCGGCGGAGAGTCCTCGGTGCCCGACTCGGGTGCGCCCGTGGGCGGCGAGTCCGCTCCGGTCTCGACCGACACCGGGATCGTTCCGGTCGCCGCGGCGCAGCAGCCCGGGCTGCCTGCCCTGTTCTCGATCCCGACCCTGATGATCCTGCTCGGCATCGGCCTCGCATCGCTGTTCGGCTCCTACGTACGACGCCTCGGTCTCGCGGCCCTCGGCGGCTCGACCTCCTGCCCGCACGGCCTGACCTCCGGCCTCCCCGACCTGCGAAAGATGGCCTGACATGAGCACGTCCACCTCCACCCAGCCCGAACGCGCCTCCGGCAGCCGGATGGGCGCAGGCACCACCAGCCTGCCGCGCGCCGGCACCAAGCCGTCGGGGGTGTCGCCCATCAAGGGCAACAACGCCCAGCTCCTCCAGACGGTCCTGTTCTGGGCGGGCGCGATCATGATGCCGCTCGGCATCGTGATCATCCTGCTCGGCTACTACGGCGTCGCGAACTCGGTCTACGACTTCGAGCGTGAGGCCTACACCGCCTCGGGTGGCTTCCTCGGCCTGGCGATCACGTTCCTCGGTGGGTTCTTGTACTTCGGTGCCTGGCTCGCCCGGATCGCCTACGACAACCAGCAGTCCGCCACCCGGCTCGCCGACACCCTGTTGGTGCTCGCCGACGTGACGTCGCGGGCGGCGGCCTCGGCCGAGTCGCCGTCCAACCAGGACCTCCAGGCGCTGCCGGTCACTGCCGGTGACGGTACGACGCTCCACCGCCGCGACTGCGCCCTGATCGCGCACCGCGACGACCTCCAGCCCGGTGCCGGCCGCCCCGGCCTCACCAGCTGCCGGGTCTGCAAGCCCTGATCGTCACCGGAGCACTGAGCGCCGGAGGCTGAGCAGCGAGCGCCAGCGAGCCCGCACTGGAGGCTGAGCAGCGAGCGCCAGCGAGCGTCGACGAAGCCCGGTGAGGTGGGCACCCGCGTCGGGGACGGTCGGCGTACGGCTCGGTCGTGGGTTCCTCGCCTGCTCGGCTCGGTGATCTGCTCGAGGCTGAGCAGCGAGCGCCAGCGAGCCCGCACTGGAGGCTGAGCAGCGAGCGCCAGCGAGCGTCGACGAAGCCCGGTGAGGTGGGCACCCGCGTCGGGACGGTCGGCGTACGGCTCGTGGGGCTTCGTCGACGGCTCGTTCCTCGCCTGCTCAGCCTCCGAACTAGCTGAGCGGGGGAGCGACGAGCTCGTCGGGGCGGTTGAGCAGGATGTGCTCCACGTAGTCGCGCGCGGTGTGGAAGATGTCGACCTCGGTCCCGGCCCGCTCACTGAGCAGCCAGCGGTGCACCAGCACCTCGTGGAAGATCTCGGCGGGCTCGAGCTTGCCGCGTGCTGCGGGGGGCACGAGCGCCATGATCGGCTCGTAGATCTCGGTGAGCCAGCGGTTGGCGACGAGCCCGCGGTCCTCCCGGCCGAGGTCGAAGTAGGCGGTGAAGGCTGCGAGGTCGTTGAGCAGCCGGCGGGCCTGAGCATCCTCGACGTCGAGGCCGGTGAGGGACTGCAGCTCACGGCGGTGGTGGCCGAGCTCGACGACCTTCGGTTGGATCCGCACCCGGTCGCCGCCGATGTCGGTGACGATGTCGAGCTCGTCGACGTCGAAGCCGAGCTCGTTGAGCCGCTCGATGCGCTGCTCGATGCGCCACATCTCGTCGGAGCCGAACTCCTCGGCGTCGGTCAGCTCGTCCCACAGCGCGTGGTAGCGCTCGTCGAGCAGGTCCACGATCTCGAGAGCGCCGACCTTGTCGTCGAGGGACTCGCTGGCCTGGAGGTCGAGGAGCTCGGCGAAGATGTTCTCCCTGGCCACGGTCAGGTCGTGCTCGCGCATGCTGGCCGACAAGGTGGGCTGCAGCTCGCCGGTCTCGGCGTCGACGAGATAGGCCGCGAAGCCGCCCGCGCTGCGCCGGAAGAGCACGTTGGACAGGGAGACGTCGCCCCAGAAGAAGTCCGCGAGGTGCAGGCGCACCAGCAGCACGACGACCGCATCGACGAGCGAGGGCAGGTTCTCGGCCTTCAACCCGTGGGCGAACAGGCTGCGGTAGGGCAACGAGAAGGTCAGGTGCTGGGTCAGCAGAGCTGCCGGCAGCGGCTCGCCGTCGGCACCGACCCGACCGGTCACGACGCCCTGGGGCACGACGGTGGGGAGCCCCATCCGCTGCAGGTCGCGGAGCAGCCGGTACTCCCGGAAGGCGATCTCCTCGACGGTCTCCTTGACGGCGTACACGCGCTCCCCGAGTCGCACGATCCGTACGACGTGGCGCGACAGGCCGCGGGGGAGCGGGATGACGTGCTCGTCACCCCACTGGTCCAGCGGAGTCGACCACGGCAGGCCCAGCAGGGCCGGGTCCGGCCGGTTGGCCACGATGTGGAGCGCCATGGGTCGACCCTAGCCCCGCCATTGCTAGAACAGGTTCTAGTTTCGCTGCTACGGTCCCGTCATGACTGAGTCCGCACACCCCCGCATCGTGGTGATCACCGGCGCTGCCTCCGGCATTGGGTTCGCCACCGCCGAGCGCTTCCGTGACCTCGGCGACGTCGTCTTCGGCCTCGACATCGCCCCGACCGTTCCCGATGGAGTGACCTACGTCCAGTGCAACGTCGGGCAGCGGGCCTCCGTGGAGGCGGCCATCGCCACCTGCGTGGCCGAGCACGGATGCATCGACGTGCTGGCCAACATCGCCGGCGTCGTGCAGTTCGGCCGGTTCGAGACCGTCACCGACGACGAGTGGGACCGCGTCGTCGCTATCGACCTCAAGGGCCCGTTCCTGGTGATGCAGACAGCCCTGCCGCACCTCAAGGCGTGCGGTGGCAACGTCGTCAACGTCTCCTCGGTGGCCGGCAACAAGGTCCAGCCCTACGCCACGGCCTACGTCGCGGCCAAGGGCGGCCTGACCTCGATGACCAAGGCGCTCGCGCTCGAGCTCGCCCCCGACGGAATCCGCGTCAACGCCGTTTGCCCCGGCAGTGTGGACACCCCGATGATCACCGAGGTGGCCGAACGCTTCCCCGACGACCTCGATCCCCGTGTCATGGACCGGTTGATGCCGATGCTTCCCGGCCCCTCGATCACGCCCGCCGAGCTCGGTTCCTCGATCGTCTACCTCGCCTCGAAGGAGGCCCGGATGATCACCGGCGCCGTCCTCGCCTTCGACGGCGGGATGACCTGAGGCGCTGTCTGCGATCGGTTTCCGGACGCGGGTCGGCGACCAGTAAGATCTCCAGCGCGCCGTGAGGCGCACGCCGCGTTAGCTCAGTTGGCAGAGCATCGCTCTTGTAAAGCGAATGTCGAGAGTTCGACTCTCTCACGCGGCTCTCGTCGGTGGACCGCCCTACCTTTCGGTCATGAGCACGTGCCTCGGGTGTGGATCGCCTCTCGTCAAGCCCAGCCAGCAGGTCTACTGCAGCAATGCCTGTCATCGAGCCAGGTTGCGACGCGAGGCCACCGAAGAATGGCTGCGAACCGGCCAGGTCGTGATCAGGGCCGAACCTCGGCACTTCGTGCGGCTGTATCTCTTGGAGCAGCAAAAGGACTGTTGCGCCCTGTGCGGTCAGGCCCGAATGTGGCAAGGAACCGCGCTCACCCTCGTGCT
This sequence comes from uncultured Actinomycetota bacterium, assembly GCA_963761285.1. Classification (GTDB taxonomy): domain Bacteria; phylum Actinomycetota; class Actinomycetes; order Propionibacteriales; family Nocardioidaceae; genus Nocardioides. Next base: position 153,828 of record CAVXGJ010000010.1, read on the forward strand.
CGACCACATCGACGGCGATTCGACGAACAACCGCCGTGAAAATCTGCGGTTGGTCTGTCCCAACTGCGACTCGCAGCTGTCCACCTACAAGAGCCGAAACCGCGGCCGCGGCCGACATTCTCGCCGCCAACGCTACGCCGAGGGGCGCTCCTTCTGAGCAGTCGTGGCGGGGCGCGGGCCTCGGCGCCGGACGGCCTCGCGGTGTGCGATCGCCCGCTCCGGCGGCGCCTGATCGGCAACGCTTGCGGGCTCGGAGCGTCTCATGGGTGTGAGCACGAATGCGGCAGCGACTGAAATGGGGGCCTGGCACGTCTCGACGACGGGTTCGACCTGTCCGGCAACCAGTGGGATGTCACCCGCCCGCAACCGGTGCTCACCACCTCCCAAGGATCCACGGCGACTCGGGCGGTTGCCTACCGTCCTCCACCGCTGACATGGGGTCGATCGCCCCAGGAGTCCACCGACCGCAGCAAAGAGACGAGCAGGAGCAGACCCACGAGCGGCCACGTGAGAATGCCCAGGCTTCCCGTCGCGAGGATGAGCCCGGCGATGACCAGTGGTCTTGCGGCTCCTGCGGCATTCCGCAGCCACCACCGTGCCGTTGCCGACCTGTTGTCCTTGTTGACCGAGCGCTCCTCTCGCTGCATCACCGCGTCAGGCTCCTGACGCGCTCGATCCCCGTGCGATCGGCGACCTTGACCGCGACGACCGCAAAGCCGACGGTCACCAGCAAGGAGGCGATGAAGTCGGTCGTGGTCGCGCTCGTTGCGTTGAGATCGACGATGCCGAAGGCCCCCAGTCCGGAGAAGGCGACGTTGTTGACGATGTGCAAGGCGATCGCTGCTTCGAGGCCGCCGGTCCTCCAGGTCAGCCAGCCGGCGGCGAAGGCGAAGACGGCGATGTCGATCATTCCCTGTGCCTCGTAGTCGTGCCCGATGACGAACAGCGGCACCGGAAGCGCGATGGCGATGGCGGGGTGGCGGAACCAGGCGCCGAGGGTCTGCATCAGGTAACCGCGAAAGAGGTACTCCTCGGCCGAAGCCTGGACGGGCACAAGGATCAGAGCGAGCCCTACGAGGACGAGCGGGTCGGAGCTCTCGAAAGAAGGGTCAAGCGGCTCGCCTCGCAGTGCTGTCACAGCAGCGGCGCCGAGCTGGGCAGCGCCGTAGACGGCGCCGGCGATCGCAAGACAGCGGAGCAACCAGCGCCACCGGACACGTCCTGCCACCGACGACACCAGACCGACGGGCCTCGCACCGAGGACCCTCGTTGCCAGCAGCACCGCGGGCAGCATCAGCGCCACGAGGATCATCCCGAGCGCGTAGGTGCCGGGGTCGCGCAGGTCCTCGACGGGGTCGTTGAGGAAGTGGTCTGTGGTTTCCGACATTCCGGGGATCCCCAGCCCCGCGACCGCGAGGGCGACGAGGAAGGCGGCCAGCATCAGCAGGTAGGCGATCGTCGCCGCGAGTCCTACCGTCAGGGGCTTCCACCATCGGTACCGCTGTGTGGAGCGGGCCAGGCGGTGGTAGTGCAGTGCTCCATCGTCGAGCGGTTGGCCGGAGGGTGTCTGGGGCAGCTCGGTGATCGTGGTCATGGCTCCAGGTTGCGGTCGGAGCCGGGCGGCGCACATCGTGCGGAGGCACCGGATGCTGCGGCCTGAAGGATGAGGCTGGGGAGGTACTTCCGGTTGATGGAGGCGCGGTGACCCGGAGCTAGCATTCGACGGGTGATCAAGAGCCCGCGCCAGTCGTCGCCACCACCTCGTGGCGCCGCTGCCTGGGCCACGGCCTGGCGGATGGCGGCGATCCTCGTGCTGGGCGCGCTCTCGTTGGTGATCACCTACGGGGAGCTCTTCGACTCCTACGGCCCCGGCGCCGATCCCCCTGCTCGCTACGCCGCGCTCTTCGTGCTCGACCTCGCCTTGGGGACAGTCGCCGTCGTCCTCCATCCCTTCCGCCACCGAGCACCCCTGCTCGTCGCGAGTGGCATCGTGGCTCTCAGCGCGCTGTCGACGTTCGCCGTCGGAGCGGCTGTCTTCGCGATCGTGTCGCTCGCCACCCGGCGGCACTGGCGTGAGCTCCTCGCGATCACGCCGGTCTTCGTCGTCGCGGTTCTTGTCAGCGACCAGGTGCTCCCCAGCTCGGACCAGTCATCGTGGTGGCAGCTGCTCGCCATCGCTTTCGCCGTGCTCGGCGTGCTGATCCTCATCGGGATGTACGTCGGTGGGCGCCGGCAGCTGCGCGCGGCGCTCGAGCAGGAGGTCGTCAGCGCGCGCCGCGAACAAGCCGCTGTGTCGGAGGCCGCCAGAGAGAGCGAGCGGACGCAGATCGCTCGCGAGATGCATGATGTGCTCGCGCACCGGCTTTCCCTGGTGGCGCTTCACTCGGGTGCGCTGGAGTCCAGGACCGACCTGTCACCCGAGGAGACCGCCGCCACCGCGGGCGTCATTCGCGACAACGCCCACCTCGCCTTGACGGAGCTGCGCGAGGTCCTCGGAGTGCTGCGCAACCAGCCGGGTGCTGCGCGCGACTCAGGGCCGGCGTCGTCTCGCCCCCAGCCGACGCTGGCCGGTCTTGATGAGCTGCTGAACGACAGTCGTACCGCCGGCAACCCCACGACGCTCCAGGTGGACGACCTCGTCTCGCCGCAGCTCGCGCATCTGCCCGAGTCGACCAGCCGGCACCTGTACCGCATCATCCAGGAGGGCCTCACCAACGCTCGCAAGCACGCTCCGGGGCAGCCGGTGACCGTCTCGCTGGGCGGGAAGGTCGGCGGAGTCGTGCGGGTCTCCGTGAGCAACCCCGTCGATGCGCACCAGGGGCAAACTCGGCAGCCCGGCTCCGGCGTCGGCCTGACGGGACTGCACGAACGAGTCCGTGTGGCCGACGGCCGGATGTCGGCGGGTCCGGACGGGCGCGACCACTTCGTCGTGACAGTAGAGCTGCCGTGGGCGACGAGTTGACCGCGCAGGTGCGGGTGATCCTCGTGGACGACGAGTCTCTGGTCCGGATAGGGCTCAAGCTCATTCTCGAAGGTGACCCCGCCATCGAGGTCGTAGGCCAGGCAGCAGACGGCCTTGCCGCGATCGACAGTGTCAGAACCACCGACCCCGACGTGATCTTGATGGACGTCCGGATGCCGCACCTCGACGGGTTGGACGCCACGGAGCGCATCCTCGCTGAGCGACCCGAGGCCAAGATCATCGTCCTCACCACGTTCGACACCGACGAGTACGTCTTGCGGGCGCTCCGGCTCGGCGCGAGCGGGTTCCTCCTGAAGGACACGCCGCCGGGTGAGCTGATCGCAGCGGTGCGCAAGGTCGCCTTCGGCGAGACGATCCTGTCCCCGTCGGTCCTGCGGCAGCTCATCACAGCCGTCGCGGAGCAACCAAGCACCGAGCTCCGAACCGGAGCGAAGCAGCTGCTCGACCAACTGACCGAGCGGGAGCTCGACATCGCGAAGGCGATCGCTGTCGGACTGTCCAACGCCGAGATCGCTGCCGAGCTCTTCATCGGTGTCACGACGGTGAAGTCACACATCGGTCGGATCCTGGACAAGCTCTCGGTCAGCAACCGGGTGCAGATCGCCGTCTGCGTGCACAACGCCGGCCGATGATGCCGACTCACCTCAGGTCGGGCTGAGCTCAGCCGGAGCTGAGCCCGACCGGAAGCCTCAGCGCAGCTGTCGCGCCACGAACCGCTCCGGCGGCGTGGCGATCGCCTCCTGCGCCGCGACCAGCTGGATCTCGCGGGTGCCGGCGGCCAGGGTCGCCTCGAGGATCGCGAAGACCGAGGACGTCGTGCGCTCCAGCGCCACGGCGGTCGAGCCGGTCGTCGTGAGGTGGGCGAGGTAGAGGGCTGCGGTGACGTCGCCGCAGCCGTTGGGGGAGATCGGGAGCAAGGGAGTCGTCACCGCCCAGGCGCCGGAGTCGGAGACGGCGATGACGTCGAGGGTGTCGGGCGCGGAGTCGGCGTGCAGCACCGAGGTGACCAGGACGTCGCGGGGCCCGGAGGAGCGGACGACGTCGACGGCTTCGAGCACTTCCGCGAGCGTGGTGGTGGTGCGCCCGGCCAGGAAGTCGAGCTCGAAGTGGTTCGGCGTGACGATGTCGGCGCGGGGCACCACCTGGTCGCGCAGGTACTCCGGGATGCCGGGCTTGACGAACATCCCGCGCCCGACGTCGCCCATCACCGGGTCGCAGCAGTAGACCGCGGACGGGTTCGCCGCCCGCACCTGCGCCACCGCGTCGAGGACGACCGCGCCGACGGCCGGGTCGCCCTGGTAGCCCGACAGCACCGCGTCGGCCTCGCCCAGCACGCCGCGCTCGGCGATGCCGGTGATCACGTCGGCGACGTCGTCGGGGTCGAGCAACGGCCCGCGCCAGGAGCCGTAACCGGTGTGGTTGGAGAAGTGCACTGTGAGCACCGGCCACACGTCGTGCCCGAGGCGTTGCAACGGAAAGGTCGCGGCGGAGTTGCCGACGTGGCCGTAGGCGACCGAGGACTGGATCGAGAGGATCTTCACGAAAGACATTCTCGCCTGTAGGAGTCCTGTACGAAAAAACTAGAACGCGTTACAGTTACGCCGATGTGTGGCCCGGGCTAGAGCCGGTCCGGAGACTTGCGAGGAGACGTACGACGATGGCCAAGAAGACCTACAGCAGCGAGGCCGACTACGTGGTGGTCGGATCCGGCAGCGCCGGAGCGGCCATCGCCGGTCGGCTGGCGGAGTCCGGCGCGAGCGTGATCGTGCTCGAGGCCGGCAAGACCGACAACAAGCTCCTCACCAAGAAGCCCGGCATGATCGGCCCGATGCACTCGGTCCCCGAGATCAAGAAGACCATCGACTGGGGCTACTACTCGGTGCCGCAGAAGCACCTGCTCGACCGCCGGATGCCGGTCCCGCGCGGCAAGGTCGTCGGCGGCTCGAGCTCGGTCAACGGCATGGTCTACGTGCGCGGCAACCGCGCCAACTTCGACTCGTGGGCCGCCGAGGGCAACGTCGGCTGGGACGCCGACAGCGTCAACACGGCGTACAAGCGCATGGAGGACTTCGAGGACGGCGAGAACGACTTCCGCGGCGCGGGCGGGCCGATCCGGATCACCCGCAACAAGATCCCGCAGGAAGGCTCGCTGCAGTTCCTCCAGGCGACCGCCGACGCCACCGGCTGCGAGATCCTCGACGACTACAACGCCGGGTCGCAGGAGGGCGTGAGTCGGATGCAGCAGAACGCTGCCGACGGCCTTCGCTACTCCGCCTCGCGCGGCTACATCCACCACCTCGCGCCCCGGAGCCTCGAGCTCCAGTCAGAGGTCCTGGTCACCAAGGTGGTCATCGAGAACGGTCGGGCCACCGGCGTCGAGGTCACCGACCTCACCAAGGGCGGCGGCAAGCGCACGATCCGCGCCGGCAAGGAGGTCGTCCTGGCGGCCGGCTTCGTCGGCTCTGCGCAGATCCTCATGCTCTCCGGGGTCGGTCACGCCCAGCACCTGAAGGACCACGGGATCGAGGTGCTCTCCGATCTCCCGGTCGGCGACAACCTGCACGACCACATGTTCCACGCGCTCACGTTCCACGCCAGCTCGAGCACCAACAAGGGCACCGCCCCCTACTTCGCCAAGGGCCTGATGAAGGAGCTCGCGCGACCGGGGTCGACCTTCATGGCCAACTCGGTCTTCGAGGTGCTGGCGTTCCTCAAGACCTCGCAGGCGGCGTCGTCGGGCAACATCCCCGACCTGCAGCTGCACCTCCTGCCGTGGGCCTACCCCTCACCCAACCAGGACGCGCCGATCCGCCACGACGTCGACAAGGGCACCTCGCTCACCGTGCTCACGACGCTGATCTATCCCAAGAGCCGTGGCACGCTGCGGCTGGCCTCGGCCGACCCGGGCGCCACCCCGCTCATCGACTTCGACTACCTCGCCGACCCCGCCGACCTCGACCTGCTCGTCGAGGGCACCGAGCTGGTGCGCGAGATCTTCAGCGGCAAGGCGTTCGGCGACTCCATCAGCGGCGAGCTCCACCCCGGCACCCATCTCCAGGGCCAGGCGCTGCGCGACGAGATCCCCAACCGGGCGACCTCGGTCTATCACGGTGTCGGCACCTGTCGGATGGGCGTCGACGAGCTCGCGGTCGTCGACCCGCAGCTGCGCGTGCGTGGCATCGAGGGGCTGCGCGTGGCCGACGCCTCGATCATGCCGTCGATCACCGGCGGCAACACCAACGCGCCCTCCATCATGATCGGCGAGATGGGCGCAGCGCTCATCCTCAACGGGAAGTAAGCGATGACCACCACTGCCCAGCCCTCCCAGCCCTCCCAGCAATCCCAGGCGGCCGGTGCCTCGTCGCCCCGCCTCGCCCGCCCCGCCTCGGTCACCCCGGGCTTCCTCCAAGGCCTGGTCTCACGGGTTCCTGGGTCCGGCGGTGACACCTGGAGCCTGACCGAGGTCTACTCCGGCGAGGTGCTCGTCGAGCTGCCCCAGTCGACGCCGTCCGACATCGAGCGCGCCTTCGCCAGGGCGCGTCAGGCGCAGGCGGAGTGGTCTGCCTGGCCGTTGGCCAAGCGGCTCGCGGTCTTCAAGCGTGCCCACCAGATCTTCCTCGACAACGCCCACACCACCACCGACCTGATCCAGGTCGAGAGTGGCAAGAACCGGCGGATGGCGATCGAGGAGACCTGCGACCCGCCGATGGTCATGAGCCACTACCTCAAGCGCGCGGCCAAGCTGCTGGCGCCGACCAAGCGTGGCGGCCCGGTGCCGTTCCTGACGACCTCGACCGAGATCCGCCAGCCCAAGGGCGTCGTCGGCATCATCGGACCGTGGAACTTCCCGTTCGCCACGGGCATCTCCGACTCGATCGCAGCGCTGATGGCCGGCAACGGCATCGTGCTCAAGCCCGACAACAAGACCGCGCTGTCACCGCTGTACGGCGTCCAGCTGCTCGAGGAGGCCGGTCTGCCGAAGGGCCTCTTCCAGGTCGTCTGCGGTGAGGGCCCCGACATCGGCCCGACCCTGATCGACAACGCCAACTACGTCATGTTCACCGGCTCGACCGCCACTGGTCGTGTCATCGGCGAGCGGGCCGGGCGCAACCTGATCGGCTGCTGCCTCGAGCTCGGCGGCAAGAACCCGATGATCGTGCTCGAGGACGCCGACATGGATGACGTCGTCCAGGGCGCTCTCTTCGGCGCGTTCGGCAACACCGGGCAGATCTGCATGCACATCGAGCGGATGTACCTGCCCGCTTCGCGCTACGAAGAGTTCAAGACCGCGTTCGTCGCGGCCGCCGAAGCCCTCGACGTACGGGCGGCCTACGACTTCGGGCCCGACATGGGCTCGCTCGTCTCCGTCGACCACCTGCGCAACGTGCAGGCCCACGTCGACGATGCTGTCGCCAGGGGTGCCACCGTGCTCACCGGAGGCAAGGCGCGCCCCGACCTCGGACCGGCGTTCTTCGAGCCGACGATCCTCGAGGGCGTCACCCAGGAGATGCGCTGTGGTGTGACCGAGACCTTCGGCCCCGTGGTCGCGCTCTACTCCTACCGCACCGTCGAGGAGGCCATCGGTCTCGCCAACGACACCGAGTACGGCCTCAACGCCTCGGTCTGGGGCACCGACCTCGACGCCGCCTGCGCCGTCGCGGCGCAGATCGAGGCCGGCAACGTCAACGTCAACGACATCCTCGCCACCGCCTTCGCGTCCAAGGGCACGCCCTCGGGCGGGGTCAAGACCTCCGGGGTCGGCGCGCGCCACGGCGACCAGGGCTTGCTGAAGTACACCGACGTGCAGAACCTCGCCGTCCTCAAGAAGCAGGTCATGGGTGCCCGACCGGGCCAGGACTACGAGGACTACGTCAAGGGGATGCTGTCCGGGCTGAAGATGATGCGCAAGGTGCGGATCCGCTGACCGTCGGCAGCATGTAACGCACCGTTACGACCTCCACCACACCGGTTGACGGGTGTGGTGGAGGTCGTAACGGTGCGTTACATGCCAGACCCGCGCCTAGCGCCCGCGCCCGCGCCCGGGGACAGGCCGGGCGCAAGGCTGAAAGGCGTCAGGCGCGAAGCAGCTCGAAGGTGATCGTGGTGCCGCTGCCGAGGTGGCTCTCGATGCTGACGGCGCCACCCATGCGTTCCACGAGCAGCTTCACACTCGTCAGGCCCAGGCCGGTGCCGCCGTCGTCGGAGGCCAGCCGACCGCGCTGGAACTCGTCGAAGATGTGGGGGAGGTCGGCCGGGTGGATGCCGCGCCCTTCGTCGATGACGATGATGTAGGCACGGTCGTCGCGTTCCGCGGCGCGCACGACCACCGGTGAGCCGTCGGGCGAGTAGGCGAGGGCGTTGCCGATCAGGTTGGCGAGCACCCGTTGCAGAGCGATCGGGTCGGCCAGGACCTCGATCGTCGGTATGGCGGTCCGCACGCGGGTCGTCGCAGAGGGGTGGCTGAGACCGGACACCGTCTGGGCGACGAGCTCGGCCAACGGGACCGCCACCAGTTCGAGCGGCGGGGCGTGCGACCGGAGGTGGGAGTGGTCGATGAGCTCGGCGGTCATCTCGGTCAGCCGCTGAGCGTTGAGCTGGATCCGCGCGAGGCACGCGGCCTGCTCGTCACCTGTCGCGTCCGTGAGGAGCTCGGCGTACCCGGCGATCGCGGTGACCGGAGTGCGGAAGTCGTGCGCGAAGGTGTCCAGGAACGTCGCGCGGGCTTCCTCGAAGCGCTTCTTGGCCGTGAGGTCCCGGGTGACCTTGACGAAGCCCCGCAGGGAGCTGTCGTCGTCGTGCAGCGCGGTGATGATCACGTCGCCCCAGAACGTCGTCCCGTCCTTGCGCACCCGCCAGCCCGTGTGCTCGACGCGACCGTCACGTCGAGCCTGAGCAAGGAGCCTCTGTGGCAGCTCGTCCTCGCGATCTGCTCCGGTGTAGAAGATCGAGAAGTGCTGCCCGATCGCCTCGTCGGGTCGGTAGCCCTTCACCTGCTCGGCGCCGGCGTTCCACGTCTCGATGGTGCCGCCCGGGTCGAGGCAGATGATCGCGTAGTCGCGGACCTGCTCGACCAGGAGTCGGAAGCGTTGCTCACTGCGCTCGAGGGACTCCTGGAGCGCGTGACGCTCGGTCAGGTCATGGGTGACCTTGGCGAAGCCGATGAAGACCCCGTCGGAGTCGTAGAGAGCGGTGACGAGGACGTCGCCCCAGAAACGGGTGCCGTCGCGTCGCACTCGCCACCCGCTGTGACGCACGCTGCCATCGGCGAGGGCGCGCGCCAGCAACGTGACCGGCAGTCCCTCCGCGCGGTCCTCCTCGGTGTAGAACATCGCGAAGTTGCGACCGAGCGCCTGCTCGGCCCGATATCCCTGGAGCTGCTCGGCGCCGGAGTTCCAGGACTCGATGGTGCCATCGGGGTCGAGGGCGATGATGGCGTAGTCGCTCACCTGGGCGATCAACAGTGCGGCGTCGATCAGGCCGCTCTCTGTGAAAGGGGAGGTCACCGCCCCACAGTAGAGTTCCCGAGCGGGTGGGGCTAGGCGCTGGCGTCGTGGTCGGCGAGCGCCGTCCAGTCGACGGTGGCCGCGCCCTGCTCGGCGAGCAGCGCGTTGACCCGGCTGAACGGGCGCGAGCCGAAGAAGCCTCGCGACGCCGACAAGGGTGACGGGTGCGCGGATTCGACCCTCGGGACCGGACCCAGCAGGGCGGCGAGCGACTGCGCGTTACGTCCCCAGAGCACGGCGACCAGAGGCGCCGTCTCGGCGTGAGTCGCAAGGGCGCGGATCGCGCACTCGGTGACCTCCTCCCAGCCCGTGCGGCGATGGGAGTTGGGCTCGCCGGGTCGCACGGTCAGGACCCGGTTGAGCAGCATCACGCCCTGGTCCGACCACCCGCTCAGGTCGCCGTGACGCGGGGGTACGACGTCGAGGTCGGCGCGCAGCTCGGCGTAGAGGTTGACCAGGCTCCGCGGCAGCGGCCAGACGTCACGCTCGACAGCGAAGCTGAGCCCGATCGGGTGCCCCGGCGTCGGATAGGGATCCTGACCCACGATCAGCACTCGGACGTCAGCCAGCGGTCGGCGGAAGGCACGGAAGACCGCGTCCGCAGCCGGCAGGTAGCCACGCCCGCTCGCCTCCTCGTTGCGGAGGAAGTCCTGGAGATGGGCTATCCGGTCGTCGACGGGCGCGAGGGCGGCGGCCCAGTCGGGCGCCATCAGCCCCTGCTCCACGAGTCCGGCGAGCGCGCTCATCTGGTGGAGGTTAGTCGGTGGACCCGGAGGCTGAGCAGCGAGCGTCGACGAAGCCCCGCGCCCGCTCGCTGGCGCCTCCGGCTCGCCCTGCTCAGCCCACGGTCAGCGGCGCTTGCGGAAGGTAGCGGAGCGGGGGAGGTAGGGCTCGACGCCCTTCTCACCGACCTCGACTCGCAGGATCGCCTGGTGGGAGGCATCGCCCTGCACGGCCGACTGGTTGGCGACCAGCACGGTGGTGCCGTGGAAGGTGGCGTTGCTCGGGTTGTCGAACGGGATACGCGAGCCGTTCTCGCCGGTGAACGGGACGTCCGGGAAGCGGTCGAGCTCCTCGCCCTTGGCGGAGAGCTCGACGAGCTGCTGGGTGGCGCCGACCATGGCGATGTAGAGGTGGCCGGACCGGCCGATCCCGATGCCGTCCGGCAGGTCGGTGGGCCGAGAGGTCCACAGCGTGCTGATCGGGCCCGGGCCCTTCTTGCGCACCTTGAGGCGCAGGAGCTTGCCGCTCGACGGCTCGGCGCTGCCGTCGGAGGTGGTCTGCTGGCTGATCAGGAAGTCGCGCTGCTTCGGCCGGTAGACGATCCCGGTGGTGCCGAAGGAGTCGACACCTTCGAGCTCGGGACCGGCGAACCACTCCTCGACGTCGCCGTTGCGACGGACCCGCCAGATGATGCCTTGCGCGTAGTCGGTGACGAAGAGGTTCTTCGGACCCCACGCTGCGTAGTTGGGCACCGAGCCCTCGGGGAAGGTCGCGATGCGCTTGAACTTCCCGGTGCGGATGTTGAGGGTCAGCAGCGCCCGGCGCGAGGTCTCGAGCAGCACGAGCCGCCCGTCGCGGGTCTGGTTGGCGACCTGGACGCCGTGATCAGCGCCGAGCCGCTGGCCCGGCACCGTCCAGGAGCGTTGCAGGGTGCCGCCGCGGCTCCACTCGAAGACCCGCGAGCGCTGGCGGTCGCCGGCGACGTAGGTGCCGGCGTAGACGCGCTTGTTGGTGTGGCGGTGCACGTAGGCGGGGAAACCCGGGGAGGGCACCATCGCGAAGACCCGGGTGGTCCACTTCTCGTCGTCGGGGCGCAGCGCCGTTGCCGGGGCGTACGACGCGGGCACGATCGCGAGCAGGAGGCCGGTCAGGATCAGCCCGACGAGGGTGGTCGCGGCGCGGGGGGTCCTCATCGCAGACGCTCCGTGACCTCGACGGCCGCGCGCTCGCCCGAGCGCACCGCGCCGTCCATGTAGCCGCTCCAGTAGGTCGAGGTCTCGGTGCCGGCCCAGTGCACCCGGCCGAAGGGCCGCCGGATCGCGGGGCCGTACTTGGTGAACGAGCCGTCGGCGTGGTGGATCGCGGTGGGACCGCCGCCGGTCCAGCGCTCCTTGGTCCAGTCCTGCTCGGTGTACTCGATGGGGTGCAGAGCCTGCTCGCCGAACATCGCAGCGAAGCCCTCGAGCACCGCCTGCTTCCGCTCGGAGCGCTTGAGCCGCCCGTAGGTGCGCCACGCGTCGCCGCCGACGAAGGCGAGCAGCACGCCGGGGTCGCCGTCCTTGGGGCTGTTGTCGAAGACGGTGCGAGCGGCGCCGCTGTCGTTGATGCCGAAGCCGTTGAGGCCGTCCTCGCGCCAGAACGGGGTGTCGTAGACCGCGTCGCACTTCATCAGCTTGCCCATGTCCTGGCTCTTGAGGAGCTTGCGGCGACGGGCCGGCAGCCTCGGGAACCAGTCGATGTCGAGCACCATCGGCGGGGGAGCGGCCACGATGACCCGCTTGGCGGTGACGACACCGCGCTTGGTGTGCACCCGCACCCGACCGTTGCGCTGGACGATCTTGTCGACGGGCGCGCGCAGCGCCACGATGTCGCCGAGCTGACGGGCCAGGCGGAGGGGGATCAGCTGGGAGCCACCGACGAAGCGGCGCTCCTGAGCGCCCTTGGCGGTGTCGGAGTTGCGGGCGAAGGTCCCGACGTGGCGCTCGTCGCCGGAGCAGGCGACATACCAGAGCACGAAGAGGAACGAGAGCTGTCGCGGGTCTGCCCCGAAGCCGGGCTGGGTCCAGTTCTCGATGAGGTTGGAGACGCCGTCGGGGTTGAGCAGCGCGTTGTCGCGGATGAAGTCGGCCAGCGTCATGTTGTCCCACTCGCGAGCGCGCGGGTGGCTCCACGGGGCGTCGACGGCGATCTCGGCGGCGTACTCGTCGATCAGGGTCAGCAGCACGCCGGCGTCGGGGAGGATCGTCGGGTCGGGCGGGACGGTGCCGGAGTACTCCAGGCGACCGAGCGTGGAGGAGACGTAGACGCTGTTGCCGTCGTTGTACTCCTTGAACGTCGGGACGTGCAGCTCCTTGGCCAGGCGCCGGATGTGGGTCTGGGTGGGGCCGACGAACGCGCCGCCCGCCTCGATGGTGGCCTTCTCGACCTTCAGCTCGTGGTTGAGCACTCGCCCACCGACCCGGTCGCGAGCCTCCACGAGCAGCACGGACAGGCCCTTGCGCGCGACGTTGCGAGCCGCCACCAGGCCGGCGAGTCCGGCACCCACCACGACGACGTCGACCTGCCGGGGGAGTCGGCCCTGGAGTCCGGCGGGCCCTGCAGCCGCGGCGTCGAGGCCGAAGGCGCCGAGCCCGGTGGCTGCGCCGGCCACCGAGGCGGCGCCCAGGAGGCTGCGTCGGGACAGGTCGAAACGCAGGGGATCGACTGACTGGTGGTGGGTCACGGGCGGGCTCCTCGGGGGCAGTCCGGGCATCAAACCTGAATGTGTGTCATGTTTCCGTTCGGTACTCTACACTCCCCGACATGGTTGAGTCATCCGTTCTCGGAGCCGGGCAGCAGGAGCAGTCTGCGCCACGACGGGCCCCCGTGCAGGCCCGAAGTCGGCAACGTGTCGAGGCGCTCCTCGACGCAGCCGAACGCTTGGTGGTACGTCGAGGGGTCGAGGCCCTCACCACCCGCGAGATAGCCGAGGCCGCCAAGGTCCCGGTCGCCTCGCTCTACCAGTACTTCGCCGACAAGGAGGGTGTCCTGCTCGCCCTGGCCGAGCGGCACATGAGTGAGATGGACGACCAGACGATCGCCGACCTCGAGGCCGCGCGGGCCCGCGGTCCGCTGAGCGTGGCCGACCTCGTCGAGACGAGCATGCGCGCTTTCGTGAAGGTCTACCTGCGCCGGCGGGCCTTCGTCGAGATCTACCTGCGCGGGCGCACCAACCCCGCGGTCCACGCCTACGGGCGTGAGCACAACAAGCGGATCGCAGCCACCCTGCGTGAGCTCGCCGTCGACGACGGTCTCGCTCGCGCCGACCTGCCCGAGACCGCGGCGGTGCTGGCCGTCGAGCTCGGCGACCGCATCTTCCAGCTCGCCTTCGAGCACGACGACCAGGGCGACGTCGCGATCATCGAGGAGGGCATCGTCCTGCTCACGTCCTACCTCGAGCGCTACCAGTCGAGCGCCCCAGAGGGAGCCCAGAGGTGAGCCACCGCGACGACGTCGCCGCGGCCGCCCGCACCCTGGCGGCCGAGGGCCTGCTGATCGGCACCTCCGGCAACGTGAGCCTGCGTGTCGGCGACCTGGTGGCCGTCACCGGCTCGGGCGTGGTGCTCGGCGAGGCGCAGCGCTCCGACGTCGTGGTGGTCCACCTCGACGGCTCGTATGTCGAGGGGACGCTCGCGCCGACCTCCGAGCTCGACCTGCACCTGGGGGTCTACGCCGACCGGCCCGACATCGGTGCCGTCGTGCACACGCACGCCCCGTTCTCCACCGCCGTGTCCTGCGCTCTCACCGAGCTGCCGGTGCTCCACTACCAGCACCTCCTCCTGGGTGGGGCGACCCGCGTCGCGCCGTACGCCACCTTCGGGAGCCCCGAGCTCGCCGCCCACGTGCGCGCCGCCCTCGAGGGCCGGCAGGCCGCGCTGATGGGCAACCACGGCTCGGTCGCGATCGCCCCGACGCTGCAGCAGGCGGTCGACCACGCCGTGCTGCTGGAGTGGCTCTGCGCCCTGCACCACCGGGCGAGCGCCCTCGGTCCGGTGCGGCCGCTGACCGACGACGAGCAGGAGGCCGTGATCCTCGCGGCCCTGGCCCGCAACTACGGCTCACGGGCAGCGAGCCCCGAGGCCACCGAGCATCCGAAGAATCCCAGCAACCTCGAGGAGAAGTCATGAAGGTCGCCTGCGCCGGGGTGCACGTCCTGGACACCCACGTCATCGGGATCGAGTCGATCCCGCCCGGCAGCGACGGCCAGCTCGTCGAGACGATCCGGATGTCGGCAGCCGGCACCGCCGGCGGCACGGCGCTGGTGCTCGCGCGGCTCGGCGCCGAGGTGTCGTCGTACGGCGCCGTCGGGACCGACCCGCTCGGCGACGTGCTCGTGGCCCTGCTCCAACGGGAGGGCATCGACGTCTCCGGGCTGGTGCGCGTGCCCGACCACCAGACCTCCGCCTCGGTGCTGCCCGTGCGGCCGAACGGTGATCGCCCCGCCTGGCACTGCATCGGCGCCAACGGTGCCTTCACCCTCGACCACCTCGATCGTGACTCCCTCGCGGGGTGCGACCACCTCCACCTCGGCGGCCCCGAGTTCTTGGGCGGCCCGGCGGCCGGCGAGCTGCTGGCCTGGGCGCGCGAGCAGGGGATGACGACCTCCATCGACGTGCTGGCGCCGGGCGATCCGGACCTGCTCGCCTGGATCGCCGACGCCCTGCCGCATGCCGACTACCTGCTGCCCAACGACGAGCAGGTGCGTGGTTTCACCGGCGAGGACGACCTGGTCGTCGGTGCCCGCCGACTCGTCGAGGCGGGTGCCGGTTGCGTGGCGGTGACCCAGGGTGCCAAGGGCGCTCTCGTCGTGACCTCTGACGAGGTGGTCGAGGTCGCGGCATACCCGATCGCGCCGGAGGACCTGGTCGACACCACCGGCTGCGGTGACGCCTTCTCGGCCGGCTTCCTGCGCGGGCTCTCGCTCGGTCACGACCGGGTGCGTTCGGCCCGGCTGGGGTGCGCGACCGCGGCCCAGGTCGCCCGAGGGCTCGGGACCGATGCGGGCGACTATGCGCTCGACGCCCTGCTCGCTCAGTCCGGCGACGGCTGAGGATCGGGCCAGGGTCAGTCAGGCGCTGCTAGGCATCGCCGGTCGAGGCTTCGGCCTCGCCGAAGGTGAGGACAGGCGTGCCGTGGCGCAGCGGCTTGCTGAGGCGCTCGCGTTGGAAGGCGACGAGGGCCTCGCGGATCTCGGGCGGAGCGGCCTTGAGCAGCAGGTTGGTGGCCTGACGACGACCGCGTTGATCGGTCTCGGACTCATCGAGCACGGCGGCGGCATCGAGCAGCAACGCCGCTGCGTAAGGGCTGATCGCATCGGGGTCGAGCTTCTCCAGCAGCCGCTCCAGGGTCGGGTCGACCTGGGCGCGTCCGCGGTCCTGGGCGTCCTCGGCGGCCTCTTCCATCGCAGTGAGGCACTCCTGGACGAACGGCAGCATGGCCGCGGTCACCGGGAGCCGCAGCATGGGCGGGGCGTTCTCCGGGAAGAGCGGCTGCGCGGACCAGCCGCGATGGTGCAAGGCATCGGCGAAGACGAAGATGTCGCACGTCGTGTCGGCGCGCAGCGCGATCGTGGTGGCATCGGGCCGGGCGACCAGGGTGATCCCGCGGGCGTCGAGCAGCCCCTCGGCCAGACGGGCGGTGGCCTCGAGGCTGTCGAGGGCGAGCTCGGCGCAGCGGACATGACCGACCTCGCGAAGCGTCTCGGCGAGCTCGCCGAGGACCCCGCTCGGCGGCCGCCAAGCGGCAGCGGTGTCGAGGGGGCCGTGCTCGCTCTGGCTCGAGGCGTAGGTGCCGCGAAGGTCGGCGGCGTCACGGTGGAGCAGCACGGAGAGGTCCGAGGAGACGCCCCGATCGGGGCCGACGTCGATGGTGAGGGAGCTGACACCCGGCACGGCGAAGCCCCAGGCGTGCCGCACCCGGCCCGCGAGCTCGGCGTAGGCCAGGGCCCAACCGCCGTTGGAGGCGTCGACGTGGAGGGGGACCTCGTTGGCGGCTGCGGCCGCCGCGATCCAGGCAACCGGATCGACCGTCCCGTGGGTGTAGGACGGGGCCGAGGCGACCACCAGGACGGTCTCCTCGCGGATCAGGGCCGTCATCGGACCGACCTGCACCGACCCGTCGAGCGCCACGGGAGCCACGACCGGGGTGACGCCTACCGAGGCGGCGGCTGCGAACCAGGCCGGGTGGGCCGACTGCGGGAGCACCACGGTGGGGCGCTTGAGATGGGGTCGGGCGTCGCGGGCCGCGCGGACGATCATCAGCGCCGACTCCACGATGCCGGCGGCGACCGACCCGACGGTGTCGTCGGGGGCCCGGAGGAGGTCGCAGACGAAACCGACCAGCTCGTTCTCGGCCTGCTGCCGGCTGCGGGGCGCCTCGGCGCCGCTCTTGACGCCATGCGTCGCAGGGTGGGCGAGCCGACCGTCATCCATCTCGATCCCGGCCAGGCCCGTCAGAGCCGGTTCGGCATCGGCATCGGCGTCCGGCGACGTTGCCATGAGCTTGAGCCGGGCGGTGGCGCTGGTCATGAGCGCTCCCCTTCGAGATCGGATTTTTGGTCAGATGAAGTGGGGGGAGGTGAGTGCGACCGCCGCGTCGCTCTCAGTCATGAGGATACGTGCTTCCCCCGACATCTGGCCCCTCAGCGGGGCAGGGATCTCTAGTCACTAATGACTAGGCCTCGCCGATCTCGGTCACGTGCTGGATCGCGCTCGGACCAGCGAGCGCCCTGCGCCGTCACACCTGTCGCACAGGCACCAGACGTCACGGAGGGAGGAAAGGCGAACCCCGCCTACTCGACCCGGTCCGGTCGCTGGAGCCGGTCGAGGAACGCCACCAGCATCGCCTCCCGCAGCCGTGGCTCCGCGAGGTCGAGCAAGGCGTTCACCTCGGCCATCCGACCGGGTAGGGCGAGTGGCGCGGCTTCCTGCTCGGCTCCCTCCACAGACCCCTCACCGTCCGCGTCGGCCGGTGCGAGCAAGCCCGCGGCCAGGAGCAGGCCGTCGAAGTCCTCCTCGGAGATGCCGGCCGGGTCCAGCGCGGCCACGAAGGCCGCGATGCTCGGGTCGACCTGCACCGGACCGGCCGTTCGGGCGGCGTGGGTCGCCTGGCCGAGGGCCGCGAGCAGCTCCGGGACGTGGGGCAGGGTCGCGGCGCTCACCGACAGGTGGATGCTCGCGCGCTGACCGGCGTACGAGAGCTGCGGTTGCACGTGGAAGCCGTGCTCGGCCATCTCGTCGCAGAGCGTGAACGGGTCGCACGAGTCGTCGGTCACCAGGGCGATCAGTGTGGAGTCGGGGGGCACCAGCACGTCGATCCCCTCGATCTCCTCGATGCCCGCGACCAGGGCGTCGACGGCCTCGAACACCTCGTCGGCCAGTCGCTCGTAGCCGGCGACGCCGATGGCGCGCACCGTGGCCCAGGCCCCCGCGACCGGCCCGCCCGACCTGGTCGACTGCATCGTGGAGTTCAGCATCGTGTAGCCGGGCCAGGCGGCACTGGCGAAGTACTGGGCCCGGCGCAGCTCCGGGCTGCGGTGCAGCAGCAACGAGGCGCCCTTGGGGGCGTAGGCGTACTTGTGCAGGTCCACCGAGATCGAGGTGACCCCCTCGACGGCGAAGGTCCACGGCGCGATGGTGCGTCCGGCTCGGGCCGCGTGGGGGAGCACCCAGCCGCCGATGCAGGCATCGACGTGACAGCGCAGGCCTCGCTCTGCGGCGATGGCGGCGATCGCGCCGACCGGGTCCACCACCCCGTGGGCGTACGACGGTGCGCTGGCCACCAGGAGCACCGTGCTGTCGTCGACGGCTGCGGCCATGGCAGCGGCGTCGGCTCGGAAGTCCGCCCCCACGGGGATCAACCTGGCCTCGACCCCGAAGTAGTGGGCAGCCTTGTGGAACGCGGCGTGCGCGGTGCTGGGCAGGACCATCGACGGGCGGACGACGTCGGGGCGGGCGTCGCGGGCGCCTTGCACGGCCAGCAGCACCGACTCCGTCCCGCCGGAGGTGATGGTGCCCACCACACCTGCGGGGGCGTCGAGGAGGTCGGCGGCGAAGGCGACCAGGTCGTTCTCCATCCGCAACAGGCTGGGGAAGGCGGTGGGGTCCAGGCCGTTGGAGCCCGCGAAGGCGGCGACCGCCTCGCGGGCCACCCGGTCCACCTCGGCGAGACCGGAGTCGTAGACGTAGGCCAGCGTGCGACCGCCGTGCACCGGAAGATCGGCCGACTGCAGGGTGCGCAGCCGAGCCCGGATCTCGTCCGGGGGTGCGGCGTCGGTGCTCGGCGTGACAGCGGGGATCGGGTCGGTCATGTCGTCTCCTCGGAGCGCTGGGCGGGGTTCGGGGTGAGCGGGGGCTGCTCGTCGAGGCGGTAGCGCACCAGCCAGTAGAGGCTGCTCAGGATCAGCAGCGCCGGGATCACCGAGAAGCCGAGGGCGATCGCGGTCTGCGCGTTCGCCGACTGCACGACGTCGCCGGACGTGCTCGAGACGTAGCCTCCGACAGCCAGGGTGATGGCCAGCAGCCCCGGGCCCAGGGCGAGGCCGAGGGTCTCGCCGGCGGTCCAGACACCGGTGAAGACCCCGACCCGGTTCTGCCCGCTGCGCTGCGCATCGAGAGCCGCGACGTCGGGGAGCATCGACAGCGGGAAGACCTGGCAGCCCGCGTAGCCGACCCCGACGATCGCCGTGGCGGCGAAGACGACCCCGGGCGAGGAGACCCGGGCGGAGAGCGTGAGCGCGGCACCCGTCGCGAGGACCAGGGAAGCGGCGAGGTAGCCGGCGCGCTTGCCGATCCGGGCGCCGATGGCCGACCAGGCCGGGGTGAGGAGCAGGGCCGGCCCCACGAAGCAGACGAACAGGATCGTGGCCGCGCCGGGGCGATCGAGCACGTCATCGGCCAGGTAGGCGACCCCGGCGAGCATGCAGCCGATGGCCAGGGCCTGGATCATGAACGTGCTCAGCAGCATCCGGTACTCGTGCACCCCGGCGACCACCCGCAGCTGGTCCCGCAGGGTGCCCGGGCCGGGCTCGATCCTGCTCGTGGGCGCGTCACGGGTGCCGCGGTAGACCCCCACCACGCCGACGGTGATCACCACAGCCATGGCCAGGCCCATCACGCGGTAGCCCGTGCGCCCGTCGAAGGCATCGCGCAACAGCGGCGCGCTGGCGCCGGCCACCAAGATGGTGAGCGCGAGCAGTGCCACCCGCCAGGTCATGAGTCGGGTCCGCTCGAGGGCGGAGTCGGTGATCTCGGCCGGCATCGACACGAACGGGACCTGGAAGAAGGCGTAGGCCGAGGCACACGCCAGGAACACCACCAGCACCCAGGCGGCGTTGAGGACGCCCGACCCGAGATCGGGGGCGGCGAAGAGCAGGGCGAAGGAGAGCGCCAGCGCGAGCCCACCGCGCAACAGCCACGGCCGCCGGGGGCCGCGGGGGTCGACCGTGCGGTCGCTGATGCGCCCGGCGATCGGGTTGAGCACGACGTCCCAGGCCTTGGGGAGGACCACGATGATCCCGGCGACCAGGGCGGTGATGCCCAGGGTGTCGGTGAGGTAGGGCAGCAGCATCAGTCCGGGGACGGTGCCGAAGGCGCCGGTCGCCACCGACCCCATCCCGTAGCCGATCCTGACGCCGCGCGGCAGGGTGTCGCTGCCCGAGATGGCCGCCACTACCGGGCCAGGGTCCGAGACGCCTTCGACCCGTGCGTACGCCGCCCGGTGCCGATCGACCCCGCCCGCGACGCACTCGGCGCCTTGTCGTCGCCGGCGTCGGCGTCGGGTGCGCAGGGATCTCGGGGTCCTGCTCGTCGTCGGCGCTCGACCATTTCGAGATCCACTCGTCGAGCACCGCCCAGGTGGTGCCTCGTGCGGCGCGTCCGGTGAGCATGCCGAGGTGGCCGCCGGGGACGATCTCGAACCGCACCTCCTGCGACCCGGTCAGCAGGGGCAGAAGGGCGCGGACCGCGGGCACCGGGGCGATGCCGTCGTTGGCACCGCCGAAGACCAGGACCGGCGCGGCGATGTCGGCCACCGAGATGGTGCGCTCGTCGGTCTCGAAGGTGCCGTCGACGAGGCCGTTGCCCTTCACGAAGCGGTGGTAGAGCTGGCCGAAGGTCCGGCCGGGGTAGGCGATCATGTTGGCGGTGAAGCGGTCGACCGCCTCGATCTGGGCCAGGAACTCGGCGTCGTCGAGGTGGGTCGCCAGCGCCATCGGCTTGGTGATGAGCTTCTGGAACGACGAGAGCTGGAAGGCCCACTTGACCAGGGGCTTGGGGGCGCCGCCCATCGCCTGGTAGCCGCGGGTGACCAGGCCCCGGCCGCCGCCGGGCGCGAGGTTGAGCAGGGGTCGCAGCGGTGCCACGAGGGGCACCAGGCTGACGTCGAACGGCGAGCCGACGATGCTCAGCGACGCGATCGGCAGGTCGGCGTCGTCAGCCGCGGCCAGGAGCGAGAAGATCCCGCCGAGGCTCCAGCCGATCACGTGCACCGGCCGTCCGCCGGCATGCGCGGAGACCTCGCGGATCGCGGTGGGGATGACCTCCTCGATCCAGTGCTCCATGCCGAGGTTGCGGTCGCGGAAGGAGACCTCGCCGTACTCCACGAGGTAGGTCGGGCGGCCCTCGCTGACGAAGTGCTCGACCAACGAGCACCCCCGGCGCAGGTCGTAGCAGATCGCCGGCGCAGCGAGCGGAGTGACGAGCAGGACCGGGTCGCCCTGATCGAGCACCTTCGCGGCCGGGCGGTAGTGGTAGACCTCGCGCAGCATCCCGTCGTCGATGAGGGTGCGTGGCATCGGGCGCAGGTCGGCCAGGCCGCCGTAGAACACCTTGTGCGCGACGTTGCTGGCGGCAGAGACCACCTGGGCAGGTTTCGGGATCAGGTCCACAGGGCGAAAGTTACCTTGCCCGCTCCTCGTCTCGGCCCATCCGCTGGTGGTGCTGGGCCCGGGTGGGCGGTGCGTGGGCCACGGTTTGGTGACGTTGGACGGTGGCTGGGGCACCGCCGGGGTGGCCGGCCCGGGTGGGCGGTGCGTGGGCCACGGTTTGGTGGCGTTGGACGGTGGCTGGGGCACCGCCGGGGTGGCCGGCCCGGGTGGGCGGTGCGTGGGCCACGGTTTGGTGGTGGTGGACGGTGGCTGGGGCACCGCCGGGGTGGCCGGCCCGGGTGGGCGGTGCGTGGGCCACGGTTTGGTGACGTTGGACGGTGGCTGGGGCACCGCCGGGGTGGCCGGCCCGGACTCAGCCTTCAGCAGGCTCGCGTACGTCGAAGAGCGCGTGCGGCGCGCCGGTCACCAGCGCCCAGTAGCGGTCACCGAACGACCAGTGCCACCACTCGGTCGGGTAGTTGACCAACCCCGCCCCGCTCAGCGCCTTCACCAGTGCCCGGCGGAGCAGGAGCGCCTCGCCGGTCACGTCGGGATGGGCGGTGTAGCAGCGCCCGCCGCTCTCCTCGGGGTTGGCGTCGATGGGGCAGCCCACGTCGAGCACGACGCCCTCCGGAGTCATGAGTACGACGTCGGCTGCCGCGCCGGCGGTGTGCGGGGCGACCTCGGGCGGGGAGATGTAGCGGCTCGCGAGCCGGTGGAGCTCGCTCGGGGACGCCTCGGGGTGCAGGAGCGCGAGGCGGGCGCGGTAGCCCTCGAAGGATCGGCGCTGGGTGTCGGGTCGGCGGTAGCCCTCGTTGAGGGCCAGGCGCAGGTCGGCGGGGAGCGCGGCGGCGGCATCGTGGAGGCGCTCGAGCAGTGCGCTGCGCACCCAGCGCGAGGCCGGGTCGGTGGAGGGACCCGACCACGGGAGGACTCCGGCGGTGTCGACCAGGTCGTCACCGCGCTCGCGCAGGGCGAGCGAGGTGACGGCGTCGTCGCTGATCAGGACGACGTCCTGCCAGTCGGGCAGGACGCCCTCGTCGGGTCGGGTCACGGCACCTGGGGGGCGCGGACGGTCTTGACGTGCGAGCCGTCCCCGCTGTCGCCGAGCTCGAGCATGAACGACGCCGCCCATGCTGCGACGTCGTGCTGGCTGATCGTCTTGCGCATCGCCTTCATCCGCCGGGTGAGCTGCTTGTCGTCGGCCTCGTAGGCCTCGAGCAGGGCCGACTTCATGCCGTTGATGTCGTAGGGGTTGATGAGCCAGGCCTGACGCAGCTCGTCGGCTGCGCCCGCGAACTCCGAGAGCACCAGGGCTCCGTCGTTCTCGAAGCGGCAGGCGACGTACTCCTTGGCGACCAGATTCATGCCGTCGCGGTAGGGCGTGACGACCATGACGTCGGCGGCCCGGTAGAGCGCGGCCATCTCCTCGCGTGGGTAGGAGGAGTGCAGGTAGGAGATCGCCGGTCGTCCGATGCGGCCGAGGTCGCCGTTGATGCGACCTACGAGGCGGTCGATCTCGTCGCGCAGGATGCGGTACTGCTCGACCTGCTCGCGCGACGGCACCGCCACCTGCACGAAGACGGCGTCCTCGACGTCGAAGTGGCCGTCCTCGATCAGCTCGCCGAAGGCACGCAGGCGGGCGTAGATGCCCTTGGTGTAGTCGAGGCGGTCGATCCCCAGGAAGATCTTGCGCGGGTTGCCCAGCGCCTCACGGATCGCTGCGGCCCGCTCGGCGACTGCGTCGGTCTGGGCGAGCTTCTCGAAGCCGGCGGCGTCGATCGAGATCGGGAACGCGGCCGCCCGTACGGTGCGACCGTCGGGCAGGTAGACGAGGTCGCGGTGGGTCTTGTGGCCCACGCGCTGGCGCACGAGCCGGACGAAGTTGGCCGCGCCACCGGGCAGCTGGAAGCCGAGCAGGTCGGCGCCGAGGAGGCCCTCGAGGAGCTGGCGTCGCCACGGCAGCTGCTGGAAGAGCTCGGCCGGCGGGAACGGGATGTGCAGGTAGAAGCCGATGCGCAGGTCGGGGCGCAGGTCGCGCAGCATCTGCGGCACCAGCTGCAGCTGGTAGTCGTGCACCCAGACGGTGGCGCCCTTGGCGGCCACCTCGGCGGCCTTGGCGGCGAAGCGCTGGTTGACCGAGACGTAGGAGTCCCACCACTCCCGGTGGAACTCGGGCTTGGCGATCAGGTCGTGGTAGAGCGGCCACAGGGTGCCGTTGGAGAAGCCTTCGTAGTGGCCCGCGATCTCCTCGGGGCTCATCGACATCGGCACCAGGTGCAGGCCGTCGGCCTCGAAGGGCTCGAGGTGCTGCTCGGTGCCTCCTGGCCAGCCGATCCAGGTGCCGTCGTTGGCGCGCATGACCGGCTCGATGGCGGTCACGAGGCCGCCGGGGGAGGGGCGCCACTCCACGGTGCCGTCGGGCAGGGTGACCCGGTCGACGGGCAGCCGGTTGGCAACGATCACGAGGTCAGCGGCCACGTGTGCACCCTAGACGAGCGGCGGGTAGCGCCTCCTCACCCGGGCCGGTGGTCCTGGTCGCGGTCTTGGTACCTGGTCATGGACCTGGGCGAGCAGCCCCTCCATCTGGCGCATCAGGGTCAACGTCTGCTCGTGCGGCACCAACGGGCTCTCGCGCAGACCGGCCCGCAGGCACCGGTGCACCTCGATGACCTCATGGGCGTAGCCACGCCCGATGACCGGCTCGGAGTCGATGGTCAGGTCGACCGGCCGGCCCGGGGTGCTCCCGCGCCCGCTTCCAACGTCGTACGGCGTGAACGTCGCGGCGGTCGGGTGGTGGAAGTCGCTCAGCTCGAGGCGACCCAGATCGGTGGCCAACGACGCCGAGCGGTTCGACCACGAGGTCATCGAGGCAGTCAGGGTCACGAGCGCACCGTCGGGGTAGCGCCCGGTGATCGCGATGTCGAGGTCGATCCCGCGCTCGCTCAGATCGGCGACGGCGTGGAGGGACCGGGCCTCGCCGAGCAGGAGGTGAGCCAGGGTCAGGGGGTAGATCCCCATGTCGAGCAGGGCGCTCGCGCCGAGGTCAGGATCGAGCAGCCGGTCGTCGGGGCCCGCGTCCACCCGGAAGCCGAGCTCGGCGTGCAGATGGCGTGGCCGTCCGAATCGCCCTGAACGCACGCCGTCGGCGATCGCCCGGACGACGGGATGGCAGGCGGTCCACATGGCCTCCATGAGGAACCGGTCGTGACGGCGGGCCAGGGCCACCATCTCCTCGGCCTGCGCCACCGTGACGGCGAGGGGCTTCTCGCACAGCACGTGCTTGCCGGCCTCCAGCGCGAGGGCGACGTGCTCGAGGTGCAGCGCGTGCGGGCTGGCGACGTAGACGACCTCGACGGCGGGGTCGGCCATGAGCTCGGCGTACGAGCCGTGGGGACGGCCGCCGTACTCGTCGGTGAACGCCTGGGCAGAGGCGCTCGAGCGCGATCCGACCGCCACGAGGCGGGCATCGGGCACGAGGGCCAGGTCCGCGGCGAAAGAACGCGCGATCTTGCCGGTGGCCAGGATCCCCCAGCCGATGGGTGCGGTCATGGGGACCACTCTGGCCCTACCTCTGGCCCTACCTCTGGCAAGGTGCTGGGTCAGCGGCCCCACACGTCCCAGTGGTCACGCCGCGGCGGGGGCGAATGACAAGACTGTGATTCGCCGTCTACAGTGGTCCTCATGGAGGCCCAGCGCAGCGACAATCACGACCAGCAGTCGGTCGTGGAGAGTCTGAGCGACCGCGACCGCGACATCCTCGAGTTCGAGCGGCAGTGGTGGAAGTACGCCGGGGCCAAGGAGAGCGCAGTCCGCGAGAAGTTCGACATGAGCTCGACGCGCTACTACCAGGTCCTCAACGCCCTCATCGACCGACCCGAGGCCCTCGAGGCCGACCCGCTGCTGGTGCGCCGCTTGCGCCGGTTGCGCTCGCAGCGTCAGCGTCAGCGCTCGGCCCGCCGCCTCGGCTTCGAGGTCTGAGCCCATGGCCTCCACCCGGGGAAACGGTGTCGTCTTCCCGTCGCCGGTCGTGATCTTGAGCATCGTCGCGGTGGCGATGGCAGCCGTCGCCTTCCTGGCCACGCGCGGAGCCGCCCCCGCTGAGAAGGAGATCGCCACCCCGGTGCGCCAGGACACGTCGGTGAGCGCTCCGGCCACCCCGACGCCCACCGAGCCGGTCAAGACGAAGAAGCCGAAGCCCGCCGTGAAGCGCGCCAAGGTCTTCGTCGAGGTCTACAACAACTCCGGCATCAGCGGTCTTGCCGGTCAGGTCGGTAGCAAGGCCACCGCGGTCGGCTGGCAGGTCGTCGGCACCGACAACTGGTACGGCAACATCCCGACCAACACCGTCTACTTCCCCGACCGGCTCCAGCGTGAGGCCAAGCAGCTCGCGCTCGACCTCGGCATCGGCCGCACCGCGCCGGCCGACGGCGCGATGAAGCTCGACCGGCTCACGGTCATCCTGACCGCTGCGTTGTAGTCAAGCGAGCGCTGGCCGCGACCAGGATCGCCACCCGTGGTTGGCTGATCCGATGGAGTTCACGTCGATCGAGGGGGAGCAGCGCTACGCCGCGCTCGTCCGCGCAGCCTCCGACACGGTGGTGGGCCTCGACTTCGACGGCACCCTCGCTCCGATCGTGGACGACCCCGAGCAGGCGCACATCCACCCCGACGCCGACGCGGTGCTCGTCGAGCTCGCGACCCAGGTCCTCGGGGTCGCCGTCATCACGGGGCGCCCGGCCCGCCAGGCCCTCGACCTCGGGGGGCTCGAGCAGGTGGGCGACGACATCGCCGCGGTCGGCAAGGACCTCCACCTCTTCGGGCAGTACGGCAACGAGCGGTGGAGCTCGAGCGCGCGCCGGGTCGTCGGCCCGCGCCCGCCTGCGGGGTTGGCGTCGTTCGAGCGCGAGCTGACCCGCACCCTGCGCCGCCTCGATGCGGCCGAGGCGTACGTCGAGGACAAGGGCCTCGCCGTCGCCGTCCACACCCGACGTCTCGACGATCCGGACGCGGCGTTCGAGCGGCTGCTGCCGGCGCTGCGTGAGCTCGCCGAACGACACGACCTCGTCGTGGAGCCCGGGCGCAGCGTCATCGAGGTGCGCTCTCCGGGCATGCACAAGGGCGCCGCTGTCACCACGCTGGTCGATGAGCTCGGGCCCGGCGGCTTCCTCTTCGCCGGCGACGACCTCGGCGACCTCGAGGCCTTCGAGGCGGTCCGGGACCTCGGTCGAGCCGGGATGCCCACCCTGCTGGTCTGCTCCTCCTCCGAGGAGGAGAACGCGCTGCAGGACCTGGCCGACGTCGTCGTCGCCGGGCCGGAAGGGGTGTTGGCGTTGCTGGCCCAGCTCACCGAGGATGCCCGCAACACCCGGGCGTGACGGGGACGCCCGAGGACGGGGACGCCCGAGGGACGAGGGCGAACCCGTCGATGGTCGTCGAGCAAGCGGCACGACCGAGCTTGCGAGGTCGTGACCCGCGTGTCGAGACGCCGTGAGCCGAGAAGCGGCCGCGACCGTCGGGGCGGTGCGTGAGCCACGGTTCGGTGGCGGCAGACGGTGGCTGGGGCACCGCGCCGACGGGGTGCGGGGGTTGGCGGTGCGTGAGCCACGGTTCGGTGGCGGCAGACGGTGGCTGGGGCACCGCGCCGACGGGGTGCGGGGGTTGGCGGTGCGTGAGCCACGGTTCGGTGGCGGCAGACGGTGGCCAGCACACCGCCCGTGGGCCGCGTGACCTGAGGCACGTCCACATGTCGAGACCCGATGACGCATCGTGAGACGAACCCACGTACTGTTCTGCACAGCTCATCAAGAGGGACTGAGGGAACGGCCCAGTGAAGTCCCGGCAACCGCCACGAGACCTCCGCCTCCGGACAAGACCGGGTACGGATCGTGGAAACGGTGCTAATTCCGCCTGGAAGCGAGATTCGCCCCAGGGAAGATGAGGAGGAGGACTCATGAGCACCCTGTCCAGCACGGTCACCGAGGCCAACCCGGCCACCGCCACTCCCGCTGCCATTCCCGCAGAAACCCGCGCCGACGCGGGTCCCCGCGAAGGTGCCTTCGGCAACGCCACCGGCCTCTCCTGTCGCGAGTGCGGCAACACCGTCGAGCTCGGCCCCTTCTACGCGTGTCCGGAGTGCTTCGGCCCGCTCGAGGTCGCCTACGCCTACCCCACGATCACCCGTGAGGAGATCGAGGCCGGTCCGCGCAACATCTGGCGCTACAAGGCGCTGTTGCCGGTGCCGACCGACATCGAGCAGAGCCCCAACACCGAGCCCGGCTTCACCCGGCTCCTCAAGACCGACAACCTCGGCCGAGAGCTGGGCATCGACAACCTCTGGGTCAAGGACGACTCGACCAACCCGACGAACTCCTTCAAGGACCGGGTCGTGGCTTGTGCCCTGAGCGCCGCCACGGAGTTCAAGAGCAAGGTCTTCGCCTGTCCCTCGACCGGCAACCTCGCCAACGCCGTGGCCGCGGCCGGCGCCCGCGCCGGGATCCGCACGGTGGTGTTCATCCCGAGCAACCTCGAGCAGCCCAAGCAGGTCAACTCCGCGATCTTCACCGACTCGCTGGTCGCGGTGAACGGCAACTACGACGACGTCAACAAACTTGCCCAGGAGATCGCCGGCGAGGAGGAGGGCTGGGCGTTCGTCAACGTCAACGTGCGGCCCTACTACGCCGAGGGATCCAAGACGCTCGGCTACGAGATCGCCGAGCAGCTCGGCTGGCGCCTGCCCGACCAGGTCGTCATCCCGGTGGCCTCCGGTTCCCAGCTGACGAAGGTGCACAAAGCTTTCAAGGAGCTGATCCAGCTCGGGCTCGTCGAGGACAAGCCCTTCAAGATCTACGGCGCTCAGGCCACCGGCTGCTCGCCGGTCTCGGTCGCCTACAAGGCCGGCGTCGACGCGATCCGCCCGGTCAAGCCGGACACGATCGCCAAGAGCCTGGCCATCGGCAACCCTGCCGACGGCATCTACGTGCTCGACATCTGCCGCGAGACCGGTGGGGCGGTCGAGGACATCACCGACGAAGAGGTCCGCGCCGGCATCGTCCTGCTCGCCCGCACCGAGGGCATCTTCACCGAGACCGCCGGCGGCACCACCGTGGGCGTGCTGAAGAAGCTCGTCGAGAGCGGTCAGCTCGACCCGACGCTCGACACGGTGGTCATCAACACCGGTCACGGGCTGAAGACCCTCGACGCGGTCAGCGACATCGTCTCGCCCGCCGCGACGATCGCACCGTCGTACGCCGCGTTCCTCGGCACCGGCCTCGGCACCGGCACCGACACCTGAGGGCTCACCCGCGACGCAACGTTTCAGGGTCCCGGCCCGTCTACTCTGCATGAACCCGCCCTCCGAACGACCCGGCCCCCGGACGACCGCTGTGCGCTTCCTGCTCGCGGTCCTGCTCCTCGGCGGCGCGCTGACCACCACGACCGGCCCGGCGACAGCGCTCGCCCCGACGAGCGCGTCGTACGACGAGCCGCGCTACGAGATCGAGCCCTTCCACCCGCGAAGCAGTGACGACGCGCGGCTGGTCCGGGCCTGGCGCGCCTGGCAGGGTCGGGCGCACTCCCGCTATCGGACCGTGGTGGGCCACTCGTGCGAGTGCGTGCCCGAGGGGCGGGTGAAGACCGACGTCGAGGACGGCGAGGTCACCTCGGTGACGGACCTGCACAGCGACGACCAGCTCGAGCGCCACGGCTACGAGATGGAGGAGCTCTTCCGCATCCTGCGGACCGCCTACGCAGAGTCCGACGGGGTCGTGGCCACCTACCACCGTGGGGCGTTGTCGACGATCGCCATCGACCGGAGGCCACGCAGGCCCGGTCCGGAGGAGCGCTATCTGGTCCGGTTGAGGCAGGCCGACGAGGCAGCTGACTTCGCCTACGCCGTCCTGCCGTTCCGGTTGGGAGCCGAGGATCGCGCGGTGCTACGCCGCAACTGGCAGACGTGGCGTGACCGCGCCATCCGCGACTACTCGATCACGGCCACCCTGCAGGCCGGAGAGGGCGACTTTCCGACGTTGCGCACACGAGTGGAAGGACCGCTGGTCAGTGGCGTCAGGGAGATCGACGATGCAGGGCAACCAGGCGAGATGACCTCCGAGCATGGCCATGAGGTCGAGCAGCTCTACCGGCTGCTGCGTCGGCTCTACCGCACGGCCGACGGGATCGTGGTCCGCTACGACAACCGGGGAGTGCCGCGGTTCATCTCCGCCGACCCCGACGCCGCGGTGGTCGACGACGAGTTCGTGCTCAAGACGATGCTGAGCGCAACGTGAAGAAATGCGGCCCACGCCGAACGCGTTCACGCCCGCGCGTGAACGTGAAGTGTCGGTCGCTGGTGGGCTAAAGTCCCCCCGTGACTGACACCACC
Source organism: uncultured Actinomycetota bacterium (assembly GCA_963761285.1). Classification (GTDB taxonomy): domain Bacteria; phylum Actinomycetota; class Actinomycetes; order Propionibacteriales; family Nocardioidaceae; genus Nocardioides. The sequence continues at coordinate 183,320 of CAVXGJ010000010.1, forward strand.
GACACGTCCCCTGCCCTGGCAGCCGGCCCCGCCGTAGACCTGTACCTCAACACCATGGCCAAGATGCTGACCAGGTTCGGGTTCGAGGGTCGCAGCGTGACCGTCAAGTTCAACCCGCGCACCTATGAGTCCTACCTCTGGAACCTCGTGCGCACCGCCACCCGCGACCGCGACATCCGCATCGTCGAGGCCGGCGAGTTCGACGCCGCCACCCGTGAGATCGGTCGCGACTGGCCGGCCGACGCCGAGACCATGGTCGGTCTCAAGCGCCTCGCCAACGTGCGCTACTGCCTCGAGAGCGTGATCGCCGACGGCATCGAGGGCGACTTCATCGAGACCGGCGCCTGGCGCGGCGGCACCTGCATCTACGCCCGCGCGATCCTCGGCGCCTACGGCGTCACCGACCGCACCGTGTGGGTGGCCGACTCCTTCGAGGGCCTTCCCGCCCCGGACGGCCGCTTCGAGGCCGACGCCGGCGACCAGCACCACACCAAGATCGAGCTGGCCATCTCGGTCGAGCAGGTCCAGGACAACTTCGCGCGCTACGACCTGCTCGACGAGCAGGTGAAGTTCCTCAAGGGCTGGTTCTCCGACACCCTGCCGACCGCGCCGATCGAGAAGATCGCCGTGCTGCGCCTCGACGGCGACATGTACGCCTCGACGATCGATGCTCTCGAGCCCCTCTACGACAAGGTCCCGGTCGGCGGCTACGTCATCGTCGACGACTACGGCGCCGTCGACGCCTGCGCGAAGGCGATCCACGACTTCCGTGACGCCCGCGGCATCACCGACGAGATCGTCGAGATCGACTGGGCCGGCGTCTACTGGAGGAAGTCGTGACCCACGGCAACTCCCTCGACCCCAGCGGGACGGATGGCCCCGTGCTCGCCACTGACGCCAGCACCGGCGTCGACCCGGCCACCTTCGGCCAGGGCCACCTCGTCCGGGTGCGCCGGCTCGAGCGGCTGCTCACCACCGAGCGCAAGTGGTCGATCAAGACCACCCGCCAGCTGCACGCCACGATGCTCAAGGACGTGCGGGAGGCCGAGGGCCGCGCACGTCAGGCCGAGAAGGTCGCTGCTCGGGCCGAGCGTCGACTGGCTCGCGTCCAGGGGCGGCTCGAGGCTGCTCAGGCTGAGCTGGCAGAGGTGCGCGACAGCGCGACGTGGAAGGCCGGACGGGTTGTCGTCGGTGTGCCGGCTCGGTTGAAGCGGATCGCTGGGCGCTGATTCTCCGGGCCGGCTGGCTCGGTGCGTCTGTGCTTCAGCGCGCACCGGGTTTCGACTCGCCCGTCGCGCCCTCCTTCGTCGGGCGCGGGGCTCGCTCAACCTTCGCTCGCCACGCCCCCGTGCTCGTTCCTCGCACGGCGGCTGCTCGCTCGCTTGGCCTGCGCTCAGAACCCCTTCACTCGTGCCTCGTGAAGGGGTTCTTCACTTGCACTCTCGGGGGTCGAGTGCTAAAACTGAGGCTGGCACTCTCACCATGAGAGTGACAAACCGGAGCGGTGCCAGCTGAGGTCCCCGAGCCCGACGGGAATGGTTCGTCGGAGGGTGGGATCGTCCGTCGCGGGCAGCCCACCGACCCGGACCCACCGACTCCCACAAGAGGAATCGCAGGTTATGGCGAAGCTGATTGCTTTCAATGAGGAGGCCCGGCGCGGTCTCGAGCGTGGCATGAACACGCTCGCCGACGCCGTCAAGGTCACCCTCGGTCCCAAGGGCCGCAACGTCGTGCTCGAGAAGAAGTGGGGTGCGCCCACCATCACCAACGATGGTGTGAGCATCGCCAAGGAGATCGAGCTCGAGGACCCGTACGAGAAGATCGGTGCCGAGCTCGTCAAGGAGGTCGCCAAGAAGACCGACGACGTCGCCGGCGACGGCACCACCACCGCCACCGTGCTCGCCCAGGCAATGGTCCGTGAGGGCCTGCGCAACGTGGCCGCCGGTGCCAACCCGATGAGCCTCAAGCGCGGCATCGAGGCCGCTGTCGCCGCCGTGTCGGACCACCTGTCCAACATGGCCATCGACATCGAGACCAAGGAGCAGATCGCTGCTACCGCCTCGATCTCGGCTGCTGACTCCACCGTCGGCGACATCATCGCCGAGGCGATGGACAAGGTCGGCAAGGAAGGCGTCATCACCGTCGAGGAGTCGAACACGTTCGGCCTCGACCTCGAGCTGACCGAGGGGATGCGCTTCGACAAGGGCTACATCTCGGCCTACTTCGTGACCGACCCCGAGCGCATGGAGACCGTGCTGGAGGACCCCTACGTCCTCATCGCCAACTCCAAGGTCAGCAACGTCAAGGACCTGCTGCCCCTGCTCGAGAAGGTCATGCAGTCCGGCAAGCCGCTGGTCATCATCGCCGAGGACGTCGACGGCGAGGCTCTCTCCACGCTGGTCGTCAACAAGATCCGTGGCACGTTCAAGTCCGTGGCCGTCAAGGCCCCCGGCTTCGGCGACCGCCGCAAGGCCATGCTGCAGGACATCGCGATCCTGACCGGTGGCCAGGTCATCTCCGAGGAGGTCGGTCTCAAGCTCGAGTCGGCCGGTGTCGAGCTGCTGGGCCAGGCCCGCAAGGTCGTCATCACCAAGGACGAGACCACCATCGTCGAGGGTGCCGGCGACCAGGGCCAGATCGAGGGCCGGGTCAACCAGATCCGCGCCGAGATCGAGAAGTCCGACTCCGACTACGACCGCGAGAAGCTGCAGGAGCGCCTGGCCAAGCTGGCCGGCGGCGTTGCAGTCATCAAGGTCGGCGCGGCCACCGAGGTCGAGCTCAAGGAGCGCAAGCACCGCATCGAGGACGCCGTTCGCAACGCGAAGGCTGCCGTCGAAGAGGGCATCGTCGCCGGTGGTGGCGTTGCTCTGGCCCAGGCCGGCGCGACCGCGTTCGACAAGCTGGACCTCACCGGTGACGAGGCGACCGGTGCCAACATCGTGCGCGTCGCGATCGAGGCCCCGCTCAAGCAGATCGCGATCAACGCCGGCCTCGAGGGCGGCGTCATCGCGGAGAAGGTGCGCAACCTTCCCGTCGGTCAGGGCCTCAACGCCGCGACCGGTGAGTACGTCGACATGATCGCCGAGGGCATCATCGACCCGGCGAAGGTCACGCGCTCCGCGCTGCAGAACGCGGCCTCCATCGCCGCGCTCTTCCTCACCACCGAGGCGGTCATCGCCGACAAGCCCGAGAAGTCGGCGCCGATGCCCGGCGGCGGCGACATGGGCGGCATGGGCGGCATGGACTTCTGATCGAGGTCCGCTAGCCCCACAGCAACACCCGCTGACCCGTCACGACCTCGGTCGTGGCGGGTCAGCGCTTTTCGACGCGCCGTGCCCCGGGCCGTGGCCGGCCTGAGCGTCGGTGGCCTGTGGCACCGTTGCTCCCGTGACGTCGACCGCCCGCCGGGATCGCTTCGAGGCCCTGGCCCCCCTCCTCATCGAGCCGCTACGGCGCTACCTGGCCCGACGTACCGACGCAAGCACCGCCGACGATGCCCTCGGCGACACCTTGCTGGTCTGCTGGCGCCGCCTCGACGAGGTGCCGGCCGGGGAGGAGCTCCCGTGGGCCTACGGCGTGGCTCGGCACTGCCTGGCCAACGCCGAGCGCGGTCGGCGACGCCAGGGTCGGGTGGCCGCCAAGATCGCGGTGATCGACCCCCCGGTCGAGGTAGCGGCCGAGCCAGCTGACGGCGCCGCCGGAGCCGACGGAGCCGAGGACGTACGCCGAGCCCTGAGCGCCCTGCCCGACCGCGACGCCGAGCTCCTCCGGCTGTGGGCGTGGGAGCAGCTGGGTCCCTCCGAGATCGCGATGGTCCTCGACATCACGACCAATGCCGTCAGCATCCGCCTGCACCGGGCCCGCGGCAAGCTGGGCGATGAGCTGCGAAAGATCCGTGCGGCTGCCGGACATGAAGGGTCGAGGGAAGGGATGGCGCCATGAACGACGAGCAGCACGAGGAGGACCTGCGGGCCCTGCTCGCCGCCGCCGACCCGGCGGCCACCCTGCCTGCAGCCGACCCCGCCGGGGTGGCCCGACTGATGGAGGACACGATGTCCCACATGCCAGAGACTGCTGAGGTACCCGAGACGCGCACCGACCACCTGCACGGTCGCAGCCGGCTCACCTGGATCGTCGCTGCCGCCGCCGCGGCGATCATCGTCGGCGGCACCGCCTTCGCGCTGCTCGGCACAGATGACGACGACGGTCCGCAGACGGCCTCCGGCTCGCCGCAGGTCATCAACAGCAGCGGCCCCGGTGGTGAGGCCGAGGCCCCGAGCGTCACCGAGCTGAGCATCTCCGGAGAGACGACCTCGGCCAAGTGCCTGGCCCCGGAGTCCGCACCCCAGGTCGTCACCGCCCAGACCCTGGTCGTCGACGCCACCGTGGAGTCGATCAGCGGGGGAGTGGTCACGCTGGCCCCCACCCGGTTCTACGCCGGGGATCCCACCGACCTGGTGACCGTCGCGGAGTCGAGCGGTGACCTGTCGCGGCTGCTCCTCGGGGTGGAGTTCGCCGAGGGCGAGCGCTACCTGGTCTCGGCCACCGACGGGCGGGTGACGCTGTGCGGCTTCAGCGGGCCCTACTCCGAGCGGCTCGCGGCGGTCTACGACGAGGCGTTCGCCGGATGAGTCCGCGGTGGTGATCAGCGGCCTGCTGCTTGCTGCCGGTGCGGGGTCCCGGATGGGGATGCCCAAGGCACTGATGCACGACCCGGACGGCACGTCGTGGTTGGCGCGCAGCGTCGCGGTGCTGCGTGGTGCCGGGTGCGACGAGATCGTCGTGGTGCTGGGAGCGCGGGCCGCCGAGGCCCGCGCCCTCGCCCCCGCCGGGGTGCGGGTGGTGGTGGCCGACGACTGGGCGGACGGCATGGCCGCGTCGTTGCGGTGCGGCCTGCGGGCGCTCGAGGTCGGGGAGCTGGCTGTGGTGACGCTGGTCGACCTGCCGGACGTCACCGCGGAGGTGGTCGGCCGGGTGGTCGCTGCGGCGAGCGGACCGACATACCTCGGGAGGGCGGGGTACGACGGTGTCCCGGGGCACCCGGTCGTCCTGGGGCGCCAACACTGGTCGCCGATCGCGGCCGACGTGTCAGGCGATGAGGGGGCCAAGTCCTACCTGCGCGCGCACGGGTGCGTCCTCGTCGACTGTGGTGACCTGGCGAGCGGCGCCGACCAGGATGAGCCTGTGGCGCCTACCTGATTCTGGGTGCATTCACAGGTCACTGACAGCCGCGGCGCAGCGACTGCGCGTGATGATCGCGGGATGACCTCGCGCCTCCCTGTCTTGACCATCCTGCTCCTGGCTCCTGCGTTGACCGTCGCCGCCTGCGCAGCGCCCGGCACCGGCCGCGAGGTGACCTCCTCCGCGATGGTCGACGGGGTGACACCGACGTCGGCGAGCAAGTCGTCCGCCGGCTCCGAGCTGAGCCTCTCCACCGGGGCGAAGAAGGGCACCCCCAAGCGCTGGTCGGCCGTGGTCCAGCCCGACGCCATCCCGCTCGGCGACGGCAACCTCTCGACCAAGCCCGCGACCGACAACCTCTACTCCTGCAAGACGACCTTCACCCCGCGCGGCCCGTCGCACGGTGGGCCGTGGATCGACGAGGAAGCGGGCACCTGGGACTCAGTCGCCAAGGTGACCGTGGACGGCAAGCAGAAGTGGCCGCAGGCCTACTACGAGGAGAAGACGAAGAACGGGAAGCGGATCATCAAGTCCAACGATCTCCCGATCGCCAAGTACACCGGCACCTTCCCGATCGACCCTGACGACGAGGCCTACCAGTACGACCGCAACCCCAACGGCATCGCTGAGAAGACCGTCAAGCTGAAGCTCGACAAGACTCCCGAGAAGGCATCGTCGGCGTCGTGCGTGGGGATGGGGGCGGTGGGGGTCCTCAAGAACGGCGTGTTCCTCTACAACGCCCTCGACGGTGCCGGCGAGGATGCCGCCGCCCACGAGACCCAGGACGCCTGCGACGGCCACCCCGACGGCGTACAGGCCTATCACTTCCATGCGATGCCCGACTGCCTGCTCAGCGCCGTGCCGGACAAGCGCGGCTCGACGCTGGTCGGCTACGCCCTCGACGGGTACGGCATCTATGTCGAGCGCGACAAGCTCGGCAACCTGCCCACCAACGCCGACCTCGACAAGTGCCACGGGCGCACCAGCAAGGTCAAGTGGAACGGCACCAAGCAGAAGATCTACCACTACTCCGTGACGCTGGAGTACCCCTACGTCGTCGGCTGCTACCGGGGTACGCCGGTCGCGGCGCCGGCGCACGTGTGAGCGGCTGCTGAGCCTCAGCCCCCAGCCGTACGTCGGATCCGGATCGGACCCTTCGCGGTCGAGGGATCCACGACGCGTCCGGCTTGGGTGATCTCGACCTCGCCGGCGTCCACCAGGCGGCGGGCGGCCCGACGGGCGGGCTCCATCAGGTCACGCCAGTCGTCGCCGCCGACCTTCCGGGCAGCCTCGGAGGGGCAGATGGTCGACGTCCGCGACCGAGCGGCGAGCAGCTCGGTGATTGCTGCCTCCAGCTCGGCGTCGATCGTGCCCATCCCTGCCACCTCCCGTGCCGCTAGCCGTGCCACTAGCCGTGCCGCTAACTCTGCGTTCACTGCCAGATAGTGGCAGTGAACGCAGAGCTAGTGGCTCACCCCGATCAGCCAACCTGGCGCCAACGCCCCTCTGGCTAGCCTGTGGCAGTGGACACGTCCCCCTCCGAAGTCGCCGAACGTCTGGCGCGCACCGGCTACCTGTGCGACGACGACCTGGCGACCGTGGCGTTCCTGGCGCTCAAGATGCAGCGACCGCTGCTGCTCGAGGGCGAGCCCGGCACGGGCAAGACCGCCCTGGCCGAGGCTCTCGCAGCTTCCCTCGACCTTCCGCTCGTCCGACTCCAGTGCTACGAGGGGATCGACGCCACCCAGGCGCTCTACGACTGGGACTTCCCCCGCCAGGTGCTGCACCTGCGCGCCCTCGAGGCCGTCGGCCAGGCCGGAGCGACGGGCATCGAGGAGGCGGAGAAGGATCTGTACGACGAGCGCTTCCTGCTCGCGCGCCCGGTGCTGACGGCGCTGCAGCAGAGCCCGGCGGTGCTGCTCGTCGACGAGATCGACCGCGCCGACGACGAGTTCGAGGCCTTCCTGCTCGAGGTGCTCTCGACCTACCAGGTGAGCATCCCCGAGCTAGGGACCGTGCGCGCGGCCGTCCCTCCGATCGTGGTGCTCACCTCCAACCGCACCCGCGAGCTGCACGACGCCCTCAAGCGCCGCTGCCTCTACCACTGGATCGACCACCCCGGCCTCGAGCGCGAGGTGGCGATCGTCCGCTCGCGTGCCCCCGAGGTGTCCGCGACCCTGGCCGAACAGGTGGTCGGGGTCGTGCAGCAGCTGCGTCACCGTGGTGACCTCGAGAAGCCGCCGGGCGTCGCCGAGACCCTCGACTGGGCCCGGGCCCTGCAGCACCTCGGCGCCACCGAGCTCGATCTGGATTCGTCGGCACGCACCCTGGGCGCGCTGGTGAAGTACCGCGAGGACGCCGATCGGGTGCGCCAGGCCCTCGACATCATGCTGCGCCCATGACCGTCACGCACGAGCCCGACGAGGTCCTCCTCGGGTTCACCCGTGCGGTGCGAGCGGCCGGCGTCGGAGTCACCCACGACCGCGCCGCGGGTTTCCTCGCCGCGACCGCTGCTGTCGGGCTGGCAGATCGTCGCGCGACGTTCGTGGCCGGCCAAGCGACCTTGTGCTCGTCGCCGGACGACCTGGTGCGCTACGCCCAGGTGTTCGAGGCGTGGTTCGACGCCCGGTCCGGGTTGCCGCGCGAGCAGCCCGCGGCGCCGAGCCCCCCGTCGTACTCCGAGCTCGACCTCGACGACTCCGACGACAGCGACGACGACACCGGGACCGGCGACGTCGAGCAGCTGCGCGCCGCGGCGAGCGAGGCCGAGATCCTGCGCCACCGCGACGTGGCGGCGATGACGCCGATGCAGAAGCAGCGGTTGGCGGCGATGCTCGCGACCCTGCGCCCGCGTCCGCCGCTACGGCGCACCCAGCGCCACGAGTCCTGGCGCCGCGGTCAGGTCGATGCCGCCCGCACGCTGCGAGCAAGCATGCGACGCCTCGGCGAGCCGGCACAGATCGAGTGGCGCCACCGCCGCGTGCGAGCCCGCCGCGTCGTCCTGCTCGTCGACGTCTCCGGCTCGATGAGCGGGTACGCCGACGCGCTGCTGCGTCTCGCGCACGCGATCACCCAGGGGCACGCCGTCCGCGGCGGCCGGGTCGAGACCTTCACCGTCGGCACGCGCCTGACCCACGTCACCCGGGCCCTGCGCTCGCGCGACGCCGAGCGGGCGCTGGCTGCGGCGGGGGAGGCGGTGCCCGACTGGTCGGGTGGCACCAGGCTCGGTGAGACGTTGCGCGTCTTCCTCGATCGGTGGGGACGTCGCGGTCTCGCCCGCGGTGCCGTGGTCGTGGTCTTCAGCGACGGCTGGGAGCGCGGGGACGCCGCGCTGCTCGGTGAGCAGGTGCGGCGGCTGCACGCCGTCGCGCACCGCGTCGTGTGGGTCAACCCACACCGCGGCAAGGACGGCTATCAGGCGCTGCAGAGCGGCATCGTGGCGGTCCTGCCGCACGTCGACGACTTCGTCGCGGGACACTCGTTGGCGACGTTCGAGGAGCTGGTGGAGGTGATCGCTCGTGCGTGAGGTGCTCGGTGAGCTGATGCAGTGGTGGGAGGCCGGCGAGACGATCGGCGTCGGCACCGTGGTGGCGACCTTCAGGTCCGCACCGCGCCCGGCCGGGGCCTCGATGCTGGTCGGACCGGACCAGAGTGCGGTCGGCTCGGTCTCCGGCGGCTGCGTCGAGGGGGCCGTCTACGAGCTCGCCCAGACGGTCGTCGCCGACGGCATGCCGGTCCTCGAGCGCTACGGCGTCTCCGACGACGATGCGTTCGCGGTCGGGCTGACCTGCGGCGGGATCCTCGACGTGTGGGTCGAGAAGGTCTCGCGGGAGACCTTCCCCGAGCTCGGGGAGGTCGCGGCTGACCTCGAGGCCGGTCGGCCGATCGCCCTGGCCACCGTGATCGAGCACCCCGACCCCACCAAGCTCGGTCAGCGGATGATCGTCCGTCCCGACCCCGTCGAGGCGGTAGTCCCTGACGAACTGGCCCCTTCCGGGCCGAATCAGGGGCCATTTCGTCAGGGACTACCGGGGTTGTGGTCGGAGCGGGCCACCGACGCGGTGCGCGATGACGCCCTCGGGCTGCTGGCGAGCGGCTCCAACGCGACCCTCACCTACGGCCCCGACGGGGAGCGGCGCGGCGAGGGCATGCGGGTCTTCGTGTGGGGGTTCGCGCCCAAGCCGCGCCTGTTGGTCTTCGGTGCGATCGACTTCGCGGCCGCGGTGGCCAAGGTCGGCTCCTTCCTCGGCTACGACGTCACGGTGTGCGACGCGCGCCCCGTCTTCGCGACCGCGAGCCGCTTCCCCGAGGCCGACCGGGTCGTCGTCGACTGGCCTCACCGCTACCTCAGCGAGCAGCAGGAGGCCGGCGCGATCGACCAGCGCACGGTGATCACGGTGCTGACCCACGACCCGAAGTTCGACGTGCCGCTGCTCGAGGTGGCGCTCCGGCTGCCCGAGGTCGCCTACGTCGGCGCGATGGGGTCACGACGTACGCACGACGACCGGATGGCCCGGTTGCGTGACACCGGCCTCAGCGACGCCGAGCTCGACGGGCTCCACAGCCCGATCGGGCTCGACCTGGGGGCCCGTACGCCCGAGGAGACCGCGATCAGCATCGCCGCGGAGTTCATCGCCGGCCGGTGGGGCGGCAGCGGCCAGCACCTGGCCGAGACGAAGGGCCGCATTCACGGGTGACCCTGCTCACACCCGGTGTGTAGCGTGAAGGCACCGACTCCGGAGGGTGGCCTAGACGTGGGTATGTCGACACGCGGGACGAGCGAGCTCGACACGCGCAAGCAGGAGACCCTGCGCGCCTGGACCAGCTTCGTCGAGCAGGGTGATGCGGCCGCCGCGCTGGTGCGTCCGGAGATCTTCAGCAGCTGGACTCGCTCCGGGGCTGCGGTCGCCCACGACGTCACGGCTGCCCCGCTGAGTGATGAGAGCGAGACCTCGTCGATGTGGCGCGACTCGCCGCTCCAGGTCGCCGTCGAGCGGGTCGAGGCCGACCTGCGCCGGACCGCCGAGGACGGCGACCTCGTGCTCGCGGTCACCGACGCCGACACCCGCATCCTGTGGACGTATGGCGGACGGGTGATGCGCCGCAAGGCCGAGACCGTCAACTTCGTGCCCGGCGCCCGCTGGGACGACGAGTCGGTCGGCACCAACGCCCTCGACCTGGCCAACCGGTTGGCCGAGCCGTCGATGGTCTTCTCCGCCGAGCACTACGCCTCGATCGTGCACAACTGGGTCTGCTGGGCCGCGCCCGTGCTCGACCCGGCCACCGGCCGTCAGCTCGGCGTCATCGACCTGTCGACGACCTGGGACCGGACCCACCCGATCGGGCTGGCGACCGCGCGCGTGATGGCGCGCCTCATCGAGACCGCCCTGCCCCACTCGGCGCACCACCCGACCGCACGTCCCGACGGACTGGGACCCGACGAGACCGCCGACCCGGGGCTGGTGATGACCCTGCTCGGCACCGCCGAGGTGCGCCTCGACGGACAGCGGCTGCTGCTCAACCGGCGCCAGACCGAGGTCCTCGCGCTGCTGGCGCTGCACCCCGAAGGGCTCTCCCTCGACCGGCTGCACGCCTTCGTCTACGGCGACTCGGCGATCACGTTCTCCACGCTCAAGGCCGAGGTGTCCCACCTGCGCGCGGCGCTCGGCGGCCAGCTCGCCTCGCGCCCCTACCGCTTGATGATGCCGGTGGCCACCGACGTCGACCACGTGCTCGCGCTGCTGCGCCGCGGCCGCGTCGCCGAGGCCCTCGAGGCGTATGGCGGCGACCTGCTCCCCGGCACCAACTCGCCGGCCCTCACCGAGCTCGCCGAGTACCTCGCGGTCGCGGTGCGCGAGGCGCTCCTCGCCGACCCCGAACCCGGTGCGGTGCTGCGCTACGCCGAGCTGGCGCCATACGACACCGAGGTGATGGAGCGGGGGCTCGCCGCGCTCGGCTCCGAGCCGCACCCGGCCAAGGCGCTGATCAAGGGCAAGCTCGCGGCCGCCTCGCACTGAAGGTCTCGGAGGCTGAGCAGGCGAGGAACGAGCCGTCGACGAAGCCCCGGGGGCCGACTGCAGACCGCAACCACGGTCGCCGGGCTTCGCCGGGCTTCGCCGGGCTTCGTCGAGGCTCGCTGGCGCTCGCTGCTCAGCCTCCAGGGCGTGCCAACCATCACCCAACCGGGGCTACCTAACGTGAGCCGGGTCACAGTGACGTGCCATCGCAAGGGAGAGAACATGCCCAAGATCAACCTCACCGTCGACGGATCGTCGGTCTCCGACGACGTCGAACCGCGGATGCTGCTGGTGCAGTACCTGCGCGAGAAGCTCGGCAAGACCGGCACCGTGATCGGTTGCGACACCAGCAACTGCGGTGCGTGCACGATCCACCTCGACGGTACGTCGGTGAAGTCCTGCAACGTCCTCGCCGTCCAGGCCGACGGCTGCGAGGTCCTGACGATCGAAGGTCTCGCCGACACCGTGGAGGCCGACCTGCACCCGGTGCAGGAGTCCTTCCGTGAGTGCCACGGCCTCCAGTGCGGCTTCTGCACTCCCGGCATGATCATGCAGAGCGTCGACCTGCTCAAGAACAACCCGAAGCCCACCGAGGCCGAGATCCGGGTCGGGCTCGAGGGCAACCTGTGCCGGTGCACCGGCTACCACAACATCGTCAAGGCCGTGCAGCACGCATCGGGCCAGGCCGACGCCGCGGAGGTGACGGCATGACCGCCCTCCAGGACCCGCCCGTCGAGTCGTCCGCCGAGATCGGCCGCGACCGTCGCCGCAAGGAGGACCAGCGCCTGATCACCGGCCGCACCCGGTGGACCGACAACATCGTCCTGCCCGGCATGCTCCACCTCGCGATGGTGCGCAGCCCGTTCGCCCACGCCAACATCACCTCGATCGACACCACCGAGGCCAAGGCCTCGCGCAACGTCGTCACGGTCCTGACCGGCGCCGAGCTCGGCGAGAGTCAGGGCGTGCTCATCAACGCCTGGGCGATCACCCCCGACCAGGTCGCGCCCACCCACGTGCCGATGCCGGCCGACCGGGTTGCCTTCGCCGGCGAGATCGTCGCGGTCGTCGTGGCCCGCACCGCGGCCGAAGCTCGCGACGCCGCCGAGCTCGTCGACGTCGAGTACGAAGAGCTGCCCGCCGCGATCGACCTCAAGGCCGCCGCCAACGACGAGGTGCTCGCCCACCCCGACCTCGGCACCAACAAGTCCGCTTTCTGGAAGTTCGACTCAGCCGAGGCCGGCACCGGCGGTGACGTCGATGCCGCCATCGCGAAGGCCCGCACGGACGGTGTCGTCATCGAGCGCGAGTACCGCCAGCAGCGGCTGATCCCGGCGTTCATGGAGCCGCGCTCGACGGTGGTCGACCCCACGGGCGAGCAGATCACGATGTGGTCGGCCACCCAGGTCCCCCACATCGTCCGCTTCGCGCTCGCCGCCACGACCGGCATCAGCGAGTCGAAGATCCGCGTCATCGCCCCCGACGTGGGCGGCGGGTTCGGCGGCAAGCTGCAGACCACCCCCGAGGAGTGGCTGACCTTCTGCATCGCCAACCGCCTCGGCAAGCCGGTGAAGTACACCGAGACCCGCTCGGAGTCGCTGATGGCGGCCCACCACGGCCGCGACCAGTGGCAGAAGCTGACGCTGTCGGCCGAGAAGGACGGCACCGTCACCGGACTCAAGGTCGAGCTGCTCGCCGACCTCGGCTCCCACGTCTCCCTCGTGGGCGGCGGCGTGCCGGTGCTCGGCGCGTTCATGTTCAACGCGATCTACAAGTTCCCGGCCTACCAGTTCAACTGCCAGACGGTGCTCACCAACAAGACGTGGACCGATGCCTACCGCGGCGCCGGGCGACCGGAGGCGACGTACGCCATCGAACGCCTGATGTCCGAGCTCGCCGCCGAGCTCGACGTCGACCCGATCGAGATCCGCCGCAAGAACTGGATCACCCACGAAGAGTTCCCGTTCATGTCGGTCGCCGGCCTGGAGTACGACACCGGCAACTACGAGGCCGCGACCGCCAAGGCGCTGGAGATGTTCGGCTACGACGAGCTGCGCGCCGAGCAGAAGCAGCGGCGCGAGTCGGGCGACCCCGTCCAGCTCGGCATCGGCATCTCGACGTTCACCGAGATGTGCGGCCTCGCGCCCTCGCGAGTGCTGGGCCAGCTCAACTACGGCGCCGGCGGCTGGGAGCACGCCAGCGTCCGGATGCTCGCGACCGGCAAGGTCGAGGTCGTCACCGGTACGTCGGCGCACGGCCAGGGCCACGAGACGGCGTTCAGCCAGATCGTCGCCGATCGGCTCGGCATCCCGTTCGAGGACATCGAGATCCTCCACGGCGACACCCAGACGTCGCCGCGCGGCCTCGACACCTACGGCTCGCGCTCGCTGGTCGTCGGGGGCGAGGCGATCGTGCGGGCCGCCGACAAGGTGATCGAGAAGGCCAAGCCGATCGCAGCCCACCTGCTCGAGGCCTCCGTCGACGACATCGAGTTCTCCGCCGGGCGGCTGACGGTGCGCGGCACCGACCAGGGGATGGCCCTGACCGAGATCGCGACGGCCGTCTTCACCGCCCACGACTACCCGGAGGGCATCGAGCCGTCGCTGGACTCCGAGGCCACCTACGACCCCATCAACTTCAACTACCCCCACGGCACGCACCTGTGTGCCATGGAGGTCGACACCGAGACCGGTGGGGTCAAGATCCGCAAGTACGTCTGCGTCGACGACATCGGCACCATCATCAACCCGATGATCGTGGCCGGTCAGGTGCACGGTGGACTGGTGCAGGGCATCGCCCAGGCGCTCTGGGAGGAGGCGGTGTACGACGACGCGGGGACGCTGGTGTCCGGCTCCTTCGTCGACTACCTGCTCCCGACCGCAGCCGACACGCTGAGCTTCGACATCGACCACACCTCGTCGCCGTCGATCACCAACACGCTCGGCACGAAGGGCGTCGGCGAGGCCGGCACCATCGCCTCGACCCCGGCGGTCGTCAACTCCGTGGTCGACGCGATCCGGCACTTCGGTGTCAACGACATCCAGATGCCGTGCACGCCCGAGCGCGTCTGGAAGGCCATTCACTCGAAGGGCGCAGGAGGTGAGGCCGCGACCGAAGGTGCCGCGGCGCCGCACTTCGATGCCGCCGAAGGCACGGAAGGAGCAGCACAGTGATCCCCGCAGAGTTCGACTACCTCGCCCCCACGACGGTCGAGGAGGCCATCGCGGCCCTCGCCGAGCACGGCGACGACGCCAAGGTCCTGGCCGGCGGGCAGAGCCTGCTCCCGGTGCTGCGGATGCGGCTCAACGCCCCCGAGGTCGTCATCGACCTCGGGAAGATCGAGAGCCTGCGCGGGGTGCGCGACGACGGCGACGCCATCGTCATCGGCGCGATGACGCCCCACAGCGTGGTGGTCAGCGACCCGCTGGTCGCCGAGCACGCCCTGCTGCTCAGCAAGGCCATGGCCGAGGTCGCCGACGAGCAGATCCGCCACCGGGGCACGTTCGGTGGTGCGCTCGCGCACGCCGACCCGGCCGGTGACGTCGGCGCCCCGGCGCTGGCCCTGGGCGCGGAGTTCGTCATCCAGGGGCCCAACGGCACCCGCACGGTGGCGGCCGACGACTTCTTCGTCGACCTCTTCGAGACCGCGATCGCCGAGGGGGAGCTGCTCACCGAGGTCCGGATCCCCAAGCACACCGGCTGGGGAGCGACGTACGAGAAGTTCGTGCGGGTCGCCCACCAGTGGTCGATCGTGGCCATCGCGGCGACGGTGCGGACCGAGGGCGGGACGATCGTCGAGGCCCGGGTCGCGATGACCAACATGGGCTCGACGCCGTTGCGTGCCCGTGGGGTCGAGGCCGCGCTCGCCGGTCAACCGGCGACCGATGACGCCGTACGCGCTGCTGCGGCGCAGGCTGCGGACGGGTCCAACCCGCCCTCGGACCTCAACGGCGACGCCGACTACCGCCGGCACCTCGCGACGGTGCTGACCCGTCGCGCGGTGCTCTCGGCTGCGGGGGCGTGAGGGGCGCCCGTGGATCTCGAGCACCGCTTCACCGTCCCGACCGGCATCGAGCAGACCTGGGCGCACTTCGAGGACCTCGCGGCCCTGGCCGAGTGCTTCCCGGGAGCGAGCCTGACGTCCTCCGACGCGACGTCGTTCGCCGGCTCGGTGAAGGTCAAGCTGGGTCCGATCGCCCTGGTCTACAACGGCTCGGGCACCTTCGTCGACAAGGACGAGGTGACGCACAGCTTCAAGGTCGACGCCAAGGGCAAGGACAAGCGCGGCAACGGCACCGCCGGCGCCAAGGTGCAGCTGTCGATGGCCGAGACCGCCGACGGCTCCACCGAGGTGGAGGTCATCACCGACCTCGCGATCACCGGCAAGCCGGCCCAGTTCGGGCGCGGGGTGATGCAGGACGTCTCCGACAAGCTGCTGGGTCAGTTCGTGGCGTGCCTCGAGCAGCGGCTCACGGCGGAGCCTGTGGCGCAGGAGCCAGCTGCATCAGAGGCGGCTGCTGCTCCGGCTGAGACTCCGATCGCCGAGGCGGCGGCGGCCTCGGCGGGAGCCGCTCCGGCAGCCCCGCGCCCCGCCGCAGCACGGCCGACGGTGGAACCCCAGGACGACGCCCTCGACCTGGGGGCAGCCGTCATCCCGGTGCTGCTGAAGGCGTACTGGAAGCAGGGTCTCGGCGGGCTGGTCGTCGTGGCGCTGCTGGTGAAGTGGTTGCGACGCGGCTGATCCAGCCGAGGAAGCCGACCTGCGAGCGCCGGAGTCCCGCCCCGTCAGAGGACCAGTGGTCCGGGGTGGGGCTCCGGCGCTTCGTCGCTCACCGGGTCGGGGAACCGGACGCCGTTGACGTCGGGCGGCAGGTGCGGCTCGACCCACCAGATCGCGATCGCTCCGATGGCCACCGAGCCGCCCACCAGCAGCCCGATGTAGACCCCTGCGAGCCCGTGGTCGATCAGGAAGCCGGCCGTGACCGGGGCGATGATGCCCGGCAGGCTGAAGGAGGCCGAGCTCAGTGCGTTGTAGCGCCCGCGCAGGTGGTCCGGCGCCAGATCGTTGACGAGCGCGGGGATCGTGGGCTGCAGGAGGGTCTCGCCGAGCGCGAAGACCGAGGCGCAGCCGGCGACGAGCAGCGTGGCGCCGACGGTGCCGGACACGAACCCGCAGGCCCCGAGCAGCAGCCAGGCCCCGGCCCACACGACGCCCATGGCGGCGATGACGCGCGTGCGACGTAGCCCCTCGATGCGGCCGAGCACGAACAGCTGGAGCACCACGATCACCGCGGTGTTGGCGGCGAAGGCGAATCCGAGCCCGCGGGTCGAGACCTCACCGATCGCGCGGGCGAAGGCGGGCATCCCGGTGTTGAGCTGGGCGTAGCCGACGAACGCCGCCACGAAGCCCAGTGCCATCACCGGCGCGACCGCTGGGCGGCGGAGAACCTCGAGGTAGGAGACCTGCTCCAGCGGGGACTCCGGGTCGTGGACCGGGCGTCCCGCGACGTGGCGCAGGGGGCCGAGCAGCAGCACGAGCGCCGGCACGTAGCTGAGCGCGTCGGCGGCGTAGATCGCCTGGAAGGTGACCAGCTTGTCGACGTCGACCAGGAAGCCGCCGGTGATCCCGCCGATGCCGATGCCGAGGTTGAGCAGGGCGAAGTTGAGGCCGAAGTAGCGCTGACGCTGGGCCGGCGGCACGACGGTCGCGATCAGGCTCTGGACGGCGGGCCAGGCGACGCCGAAGGCCACTCCGCTGAGGGCCAGCCCCAGCGCGGCGAGCTGGATCGTGTCGGCGACCACGAGCACGCAGTTGCCGGCGATGAGCAGGAGCTGGGTGCCGATCAGCATCACCCGGGCTCCGAAGCGGTCGATGAGCACCCCGCCGGGACCCGTGAGCACGAAACCGGCCAGCGGCGGCAGCGCGAGCAGCAGCCCGACGTCGCTGAGCGCGAACCCTCGTACCTCGTTGAGGTAGACGACGTGGAAGGGCAGGACCAGGCCGGTGCCGAGGAACTCGACCACGACGATCGAGAGCAGCAGCCGGCCCTCGCGGGGCAGGTCGCGCCAGAAGGTGGCGAGCCCCGGGTTGGACGTGCGGGACTCGGCGGAGGGGGCGGCGTTCATGAGGACGCAATTGTCCCTGCCGCAGGGTGCGCGTCGCCAGCGGGTTTCGGTCGCGTCGGTGGCCGCTCTCGACGATGCGGTCTGGACCACTTCCGCCGATCGGCGCCGCGACGTCCTACAGTCACGCGGGTGAAGAAGGTCGTGGGCTACGTCCTGGCCATCGGGGTGCTGTTCGGCATCCTGCTGCTGCCGGCGTACGTCCTCTGGCTGGGCAACCAGGCCACCGCGGCGTCCGCCGCCACCGGCGATGTGCCCGAGCCGACCACGATCACCAGCTACGACGCCAGGTTCGACCTCGCGCGCGACGGCGACCTGGCCGTGACCGAGCGGCTCACGGTGCTCTTCCCCGCCTACACCGCCCGGCACGGGATCTTCCGTTTCTGGGACCGCTACGACGTGTCCGACCCCTACGTACGTCGTGTCGTCGAGGACGTCGGCGTCACTCTGGACGGTCGACCCGTGGAGTTCGAGCTGTCCACCCGCGACCTCGGCCGGTTCGACGTCGCGAAGATCGGGTCGGCTGACGTGTTCGTGGTCCCAGGTGAACACACCTACGTGATCACCTACACCGTGCCGGGGACGATCGAGGGCGCGGTCGGCGGCGCGACGAGCTCCTTCTACTGGGACCTGATCCCCGCCGGGTGGGCCCAGGACATCGAGCGGGCCAGGCTGGTGGTCAACCTCCCGGCGCCGGGACTGGACGTCGAGTGCGGGATCGGTCTCGGACGCCTCGACGGTGCCGGCGCAGGCGCCGGGGCACCGTGCTCGGTGGACGGGGCGGGCACGGAGCGTCTGGTGGTGACCAGCGGCCCGCTGGCCGACCACACCCCGATCACCCTGCGCGCCGGCCTCGACGTGCCCACGCCCGAGCCGGGCAGGCGACTGCCGTGGGTCGCCAAGCTCGACCCCGCGTTCGGTCAGAGTGTCTGGGCCATGGCGTTCGTGGTCGTGCTCGGCGTCCTTGCAGCGATCGGCGGTTCCCTGGCAGGCCTGCGTGCACGGGAGAAGCCGCCCGCCTTCCCGGTGCTCTACGCGCCCCCCGAGGGCATCGGCCCCGCGCAAGGCGCCTACCTGCTCACCGAGTCCACCGACCGCACGGCCTTCGTCGCCTCCCTGCTCCACGCCGCCGAGCACGGCGCGATCGACCTGACCCCGCACGGCCAGTCGTGGACGATCACCGACAAGGGCGGCGCAGACGGCTGGCAGGGTCTCGACCCGGTGACGCTCGGCGTGGCCCACCTGCTGGGTGGACCGGGGACGTCGTTCACCGCCGACCCCACCAGCGTCTCGGCCGGGCTGCGGCTCAAGACCGAGACCGAGAGCTTCGCCGCGGGCGTCAAGCGGTGGGCGCGTGACTCGGGCAACCTCGTCGACCTCCCGTTCGGGCTGATGCTCGGCTGGCTGGCCAGGATCGGCCTCGGCGGGGCGCTCGCCATCGCAATCTTCAACCCGCTCGAGATGACGATGGTCGGGCTGATCCCGGGCTTGTACGGGATCTTCGCGTTCTCGCTGCTCAAGACCGGGTCGGCAACGCGACGGACGGCCCAGGGGCGCGAGCTGTGGTCGCAGCTCGGCGGCTTCAGACGCATCCTGTCCACGCCGTCGGCGGTCGACCGCTTCGAGTTCGCCGGACACGAGGACCTCTACACCGCCTACGTGCCGTGGGCGGTCGCCTTCGGGTGTGCGGAGCAGTGGGCCGAGAAGTTCCGCACCGAGATGGGTGCCGAGCCGCCGACACCGCGCTACTTCGGCCCGGGCTACGACTCCGGCACCATGCTCGTCTCCCCGGTGACGACCATGGTCCACGACTTCGACTCCGCCGTCGGCAGCGCGATCTCCTCCTACGACGCCACCCAGAGCTCCAGCTCCGGTGGCGGTGGAGGCGGGGGCGGCGGCGGTGGCGGAGGAGGCGGCGGCGGCTCGTGGTGAGCACGCCCTCGTCGTACGACGCCGCGCATCCCTTCAACTGACAGGACCCACCTCATGCTCCCAGCACTCATCGCGGTCGTCGTGGTCGTGGCCCTCGCGGGCCTCGTGTTCACCGGCTTCAACAAGCTGCGCACCGCCGACGTCCGGGCCGAGGAAGCACTGGGCGGCATCGACGTCCAGCTCACCCGCCGCGCGGACCTGATCCCCAACCTGGTGCAGACCGTCAAGGGGTACGCCGCGCACGAGAAGGCCCTTCTCGAGGAGGTCACCGCAGCCCGGGCCCAGGTGCAGCGGGCAGCCGCGGGCGCCGACGTACCGGCCAGAGCTGCCGCCGACGCCGCGCTCCAGCAGGCGCTCGTGCGGGTGCAGGCCGTGGCCGAGGCCTACCCGGAGCTGAAGGCGAACCAGAACTTCCTCGACCTCCAGCGCCAGCTGGGGGAGACCGAGAACCAGATCTCTTTCGCACGGCAGTACTACAACGATGCCGTGGCCACGCTCAACACCCTCGTCGTCACGCTGCCGTGGCTCTTTCTCACCGGCCTGGCCAAGGTGGGCAAGCGCGACTTCTACGAGGCGCCCGACTCGCACGAGTCGGTGCCGGGCGTGGAGTTCTGAGCGGTCCTCTCCTGGTGGGCCACGAGCTCACTGCTCGCTCTCGGCGAGATCACCGGCCCACGCGGTGTGGAAGGTGCCCGGCCGGTCGACGCGCTGGTAGGTGTGGGCGCCGAAGTTGTCGCGCAGGGCCTGGATGAGCGCCGCGGGAAGTCGCTCGCGCCGCAGCCCGTCGAAGTAGGCCAGGGACGAGGAGAAGGCCGGCGTGGGGATGCCGCCGGTGGCCGCGGCGGCGACGACCCGGCGCCACGCGTCGACGCCGTCCTTGACCGCGTCGGCGAAGAACGGGGTGGTCAGCAGCGTGGTCAGGTCGGGCTCGTCGGCATACGCCTCGGTGATCCGGCCGAGGAACCGCGCCCGGATGATGCAGCCGTCGCGCCAGATCTTCGCGACCTGGCCGAGGTCGATGTCCCAGCCGTGCTCCTCGGCGCCGGCGGCGATCTGGTCGAACCCCTGGGCGTAGGCGACGACCTTGGAGGCGTAGAGCGCGGCGCGGACGTCGTCGGTGAACGCCTCGGGGTCGACGTCGAGGCGGTCGCCCTCGGTGGTCGTGGAGAACATCTCGCGCGCCGCAGCCCGCTGAGCGGTGTGGCCGGAGAGGCTCCGGGCGAAGGTCGCCTCGGCGATGCCGGTGATCGGGACGCCCAGGTCGAGGGCGCTCTGCACCGTCCAGCGGCCGGTGCCCTTCTGCTCGGCCGCGTCGGCGATGACGTCGATGAAGGGGGTGCCGGTCTCGCCGTCGGTATGACGCAGCACGTCGGCGGTCATCTGGATCAGGAAGGACTCCAGCTCACCGTCGTTCCATCCGGAGAACACCTCAGCGATGGCGGCGGGCTCGAGCCCCACGGCGGAGCGCAGGAGGTCGTAGGACTCCGCGATCAGCTGCATGTCGGCGTACTCGATGCCGTTGTGCACCATCTTCACGAAGTGACCGGCCGCGCCCTCGCCGACGTGGGCGCAGCACGGCTCGCCGTCGACGGCCGCAGCCACCGACTCGAGGATCGGACCGAGACGTTCGTAGGCCTCGTCGCTCCCGCCGACCATGATCGAGGGACCCTCGAGGGCGCCGACCTCGCCACCGGAGACGCCGGCACCGACGAAGCGCAGCCCGTGCTCGGTGAGCGCCTTCTCCCGGCGGATCGTGTCGGTGAAGTGCGCATTGCCGCAGTCGACGACGATGTCGCCCTCCTCGAGCAGCGGCATCAGGTCGTCGATGACGGCGTCGGTGGGGTCGCCGGCCTTGACCATCACCAGCACCACGCGTGGGGTCTTGATGGCGGCGACGAACTCCTCCAGCGACTCGGTGGCGACGAAGTCCCCTTCGTCGCCGAACTCCTCGACGAGCGCGGTGGTCTTCTCGGTGGTGCGGTTGTGGACGGCGATCACGTGGCCCTGGCGGGCGATGTTGCGGGCCAGGTTGCGGCCCATGACGGCGAGGCCGGTGAGGCCGACGGTGGCGGTGGGTGACATGGGTCCACTCAACCCCTGGGGGCCAAACGTGGCTACCCCTGGGCGGGGTGGGTGGCGCGGGTCCCTCAGCGGGCACCGGGTTTCGACGCGCTGCCGCGACCTCGCAGGCTCGGTCGGCGGCGCTTGCTCAACCTCTTCTGATCCGCGCCTTCGCTTCGCTCAGGCGCGTCAGAAGACGTTGAAGGGACGGAACTGCACCGAGATCCGCGGCCCGGCGTGCGCCACCTTCGGCACGGCATGCTCCCAGGTGCGCTGGCAGGAGCCACCCATCACCACCAGGTCGCCGTGCCCCATCTCGATGGCGATGGCGTCACCGCCGGCGCGCGGACGGAGGTGGAGCTTGCGGGGGTCGCCGAGGGAGACGATCGCCACCATCGTGTCGAGGCTCGAACCTCGACCGATCGTGTCGCCGTGCCAGGCGACGGAGTCGCGGCCGTCGCGGTAGTAGCAGCAGCCGGCGGTGCGGAACGGCTCGCCGAGCTCGTCGGCGTAGTGGGCGCTGAGTGCTTCGCGGGCCTCGGTGAGCAACGGGTGGGGGAGGTCCTCGCCGATCATGTAGGTGTGCACCAGCCGCGGCACGTCGACCACTCGGTCGTACATCTGGCGCCGCTCGGCGCGCCAGGGCACATCGTCGACCAGGGTGGAGAACACGTCGTCGGGCGCGGCGAGCCAGGAGCGGGCCACATCGACCCACGCGCCGTCGGTGAGCTCACGGCGTTCGAGCCTGGCCAGGTCGCCGACCCCGACGGCCGGGGGCGCGAAGAGGGTGGTCTGGAAGTCCATGCGCTCAGCCTAGACCGTGGTCGAACAGATGTTCGACGGCGACGCGGGTGGTTCTCAGGGAAAACCTGACGTTCTCAGGGGAAGTTCTCCCTGAGAACGTCAGGAATCCCCGGATATCCGGGGATTCCTGCTCCCCGCAACCCCTACTCCAACGACCGCTTGATCTGCGCGATCGTCTCGTCGGCGAGCGCCGGCAGCTTGCGCCCCACCACGAGCGGCGCGACGAGCCGGATCAGGAACGGGAACTCGAAGTCGGCGCGGTAGTGGACCGACGTGCTGGCTTCAGACAGCGCCGTCAGGGTCATCGAGTCGGTGGCCACGGTGCGGCCGTTGCGGCCCCGGAACTGCACCTTCGTCGGCTCGACGTGGGTCACGGTCTCGTAGGTCAGCTCGACACGGCGCCCCATGAACTCCGAGGTGTTGGCGTACGTCGTGCCGAGGCCGCCGTCGCCGGAGGTGCGGGTGGTCGAGCGGGTGCCGGGGTCCCACTGCTCGGTGGTGGTGAAGTCGGCGAAGAAGGCGAAGACCTCGGCGATCGGCCGGGAGACGGTGAAGGTGCGCTCGACGTGCATGACTCGAGCCTACGGACCCGACACCCGCCGACCGGGCCGCGTCTCAGGGCTGGGTCCAGGGTCGGCTCAGGGATGGGCCGGTGGCGCACACCCCCCTGGGCACGACAGAGTGGAGCCATGACCGGACCGCAGTCCTCACCCGCGTACTCCTCCCCGGCTGTGCCCCATGGCGTCGCTGCCCGAGTTGTCGGGCTGTCCAAGACCTACGGCTCCGGCGAAGCGGTGGTCAGGGCGCTCGACAACGTGACCCTGGACATCTATGCCGGCGAGTTCACCGCGGTCATGGGGCCCAGTGGCTCCGGCAAGTCGACCCTGATGCACGTCTGCGCCGCGCTCGACCAGCCCACGTCAGGCGAGGTGGTCATCGGCGGTACGCCGATCAGCGGGCTCTCCGACAAGCGGCTCACCCGATTGCGCCGCGACGAGATCGGGTTCGTCTTCCAGTCGTTCAACCTCGTGCCGACGCTGACCGCGGAGGAGAACATCACGCTCCCGTTGGCCATCGCGGGCAAGAAGCCCGATCGCGAGTGGTTCGACGAGGTGATCGCCACCGTGGGGTTGGAGGGTCGTCTCGGGCACAAGCCCAACGAGCTCTCCGGCGGCCAGCAGCAGCGGGTGGCGGTGGCGCGCGCACTGGTCAGTCGGCCCCGGATCGTCTTCGCCGACGAGCCGACCGGCAACCTCGACTCCAAGTCGGGCGCCGAGGTGCTCCAGCTGTTGCGCAGCGCCGTCGACGAGCACGGGCAGACGGTCGTGATGGTCACCCACGACCCGGTGGCGGCGGCCTACACCGACCGGGTCGATCTTCCTCGCCGACGGCCACGTCGTCGACGAGGTGCGCAACCCCGACCGGGAGCAGGTGCTGGAGACGATGGCTCGGATGGCTGCACCGACGGATCACCCGCAGTGATCCGCGCCGCGCTCAAGAGCCTGCTGGCGCGCAAGGTGCGCCTGTTCATGAGCACGTTCGCCATCGTGCTCGGCGTGGCGTTCGTCGTGGGCACCCTGATCTTCTCCGACACCCTCAGCCGCAGCTTCATCTCGCTGTTCGCCTACACCGTGGGCGACGTCGTCGTACAGCCCGAGGCCGGCGCCACCCCGGGCGGCGGCGACTCGACCGCCACGGTGCCCGGCGAGCTGGTGGCGACCCTCGGCGAGCTGCCCGGCGCCGCGCGCTCCGACGGCCAGATCGGCGTCCAGGGCGTGTACGTCGTCGACACCGGCGGCAAGCCGATCGGGGGCTTCGGCCCGCCGTCGCTCGGGGGCAACTGGTCCGACGCGCCGGCCGGCAACGGGCTGCAGAGCCTGAGCATCAGCGAGGGCGAGGAGCCCTCCGGGCCCGACGAGGTCGTCCTCGACTCCGTCACCGCGGAGAAGTCAGGGTGGGAGCTCGGCGACCAGGTGCCGATGATCACCGTCGACGAGACCGCCAACCTCGAGCCCACCCTCGTCGGCATCGCCGACTTCGCCGACGGTGGTTCGCTCAACGGCGCCACGCTCGCGGCCTTCGAGGTCTCCCGGGCCCAGGAGCTCTTCTTCGACGGCCAGGACGTCTACAACACCATCTGGGTGACCGCAGCCGACGGCGTGACGCAGGAGGACCTGCTCGCCCAGGTCGAGGCGGTGCTGCCCGACGGGCTCGAGGCGGTGACGGGCGACGAGCAGGCCCGCGAGCAGGCCGACGACCTGCTCGACGCGATCAGCTTCCTGACCACCCTGCTGCTCGTCTTCGCCGGGATCGCCCTGGTGGTCGGCTCCTTCCTCATCGTCAACACCTTCTCGATCCTCGTCGCGCAGCGCAGTCGCGAGCTCGCGCTCCTGCGCGCCCTCGGGGCCTCGCAGCGACAGGTCGTCAGGTCGGTCCAGCTGGAGTCCTTCGTGCTCGGGGTGCTCGGGGCCACGGTCGGGGTCGGGCTCGGGTTCGTCCTGGCGCTGGGGCTGCGCGCGATCTTCGGCACCCTCGGCCTCGACCTGTCGGGGCAGTCGCTCGTGCTCCGTCCGGGCACCTTCGTCGCCGCCTACGCCGTCGGCATCCTGGTCACGATGGCGGCCGCCTACCTGCCGGCCCGACGCACCGCGCGGATCTCCCCGGTGCAGGCGATGCGCGACGACATCGCGCTGCCCGAGGACTCGGTGCGCCAACGCTTCCGTCGCGGCCTCGTCCTCGCCGCACTGGGCGGCGTGGCGCTGGCCGTGGGGCTCGGCGCGTTCGTCGACGTCGACGGCTCGCTCTACTACGTCGGCGGCGGGGTGCTGGCGATCCTGCTCGGCGTCACCGCGATGAGCCCGGTGCTGGCCAGGCCGCTGCTCGAGGGCGCGCGCGCCCTCTTCGCCAGGCTCTTCGGTGCGGTCGGCAACCTCGCCGGGCAGAACTCGCTGCGCAACCCGCGGCGTACGACGGCGACCGCGTCGGCCTTGATGATCGGACTGACCCTGGCCTGCACGATGGCGATGGTCGGAGCCTCGGCGAAGGCCACCGTCGACAAGCAGATCAACGAGACGTTCGTCGGCGACTACGTCGTGAGCAGCATCTTCCAGGGGCCGTTCTCCTCGAGCATCGCGAAGCGGTTGGAGAAGGTCGACGGCGTCGAGGACGTCGTCCAGCAGCGCATCGGTTTCGCCCGCTACGACGGCGGTTTCGCTGCCATCGGCGCGACGGACCCCGACGACCTCGACCGGCTCGACCTCACCCTGACCACCGGGTCCGCCGCTGATCTCGAGGAGGTCGGCACGGTCTTCCTGGGCTCCTCCTTCGCCCGCAGCAACGACCTGGCCCTCGGCGACACCATCGAGCTGGAGGTCAACACAGGCACCGTGAAGTGGACGGTGGCTGGGACGTTCGCGGCCAGCACCCTGGTGCAGAGCGGCTTCCTCACCTCGATCGCCACCCACGAGGCGGCCGGCTACCCCGCCCAGGACAACTTCCTCGTGCTCTACGACGAGCCGGGTGCCACCGACATGCAGGCCAAGCTCGATGACGCGCTCGCCGACCAGCCCATCGTCAAGGCCCAGGACCAGCAGGCCTACGCCGAGGAGCAGAGCAAGCAGATCGACAACGTCGTGCTGATCATCTTCGCGTTGCTCGGCCTGGCGTTGCTGATCGCCGTCCTCGGCATCGTCAACACCCTGGCGCTGTCGGTGATCGAGCGGACCCGAGAGGTCGGGCTGTTGCGCGCGATCGGGGTGAGCAGACGCCAGCTGCGACTGATGATCACGCTGGAGTCGATCGTGATCGCGACCCTCGGCGCCATCCTCGGGGTGATCCTCGGGATCGGGTTCGGTTACGCCCTGCTGACGGCCGTGCGCGACGAGGGTCTCGACGTCATCAGGGTGCCGTTCGGCCAGATCGCAGTGTTCCTGGTGCTCGCGGTCATCGTCGGCGTCATCGCCGCGATCCTGCCGGCTCGGCGAGCCGCGCGACTCGACGTCCTTCAGGCGATCTCCACGGAGTAGTTGCCAAACGACTGACGCGAGGGGGTCGCGTTGCCTAGGCTGCAGGCATGACCGAGGAGGCGACGATCACCAGGGACGGGCAGCTCAAGCACGTTGTGGTGCGCGAATACGTGCGCGACCTCGTCGCCGGACACGCTCCTGGATCGCCGGCGCCCTCCGAGCGCGAGCTGGTGCACCGCTTCGGCGTGGCCAGGATGACGGTGCGCCAGGCGTTGGATGCGTTGGTCAGCGAGGGACTGCTCGAGCGGATCCCCGGCCGCGGCACGTTCGTGGCCCGGCCTCGCCGACTGGCCACCCAGATCAGCGGCTACACCGAGGAGATGTCGCGTCGCGGCCTGCTGGCCGAGTCGCAGACCCTGCTCGCTCGTCGCGAGCAGGCCGGGCCCGGAGTGGCCCGGGCCCTCAACGTCACCGAGGGTGATGCGGTCATCCACTGGCGCCGGCTGCGCCGCGCCGACGGGGTCGTGGTCTGCATCGAGGACGCCTACCTCAACGAGGTGCTCCTGCCCGGCTTCCTGCAGGCAGGCATGCCCACCAGCCTCTACGAGGCCCTCGACGCGCGCAGGCTCCGGCCCACCTGGGTCGAGGACTCGATCACCGCCGACACCGCCAGCCCCGACGAGGCCCAACAGCTCGAGATCGTGCGCAACACCGTGGTCCTGCGGCACTCCCGCCGCGGCATGGTCGGCGACAAGGTCGTCGAGGTCTCCCGCAGCGTCTACCGGGCCGACCGGTTCACGATGTGGATCCAGCTCGGCGACGACAGCCAGCCGAGGCCGTAGCCCTGGTCGTCGCGCACTCGCGACGTGGTCCTGGCCGGGCGTCAGCGCCGGCCGAGGAAGCCCAGACCGGCCGCCACCGCGCCGCTCTCCTCGCAGACCCACATCGGGTCGGGGCCGCCGAGGTCGGGCTGGATGTAGAGCGAGTGCACCGGACCCTCGGTGCAGTCCTCGCACACCGGCCACCTGCCGCTTGACTCGAAGAGAGCGTCCTGCACGTCCTGGGCGACGAGCCCGGCGACGTACACGTGCCCCTCGGGCCACTGCTGCGCCCACCACTGGCGTGCCTCGCACGCGTCCTCGAGAGCAGAGACCGCAGCCGCGGTCGCCTGACGGCGAGCCGTCAGGTCAGCGAGCACCCGTGCCCTGGCATCGATGAGCAGCCGTTCGTCCACCTGCCCATTGTGCTCCTCGCGCAAGGGGCGCGGCTCGAATGCGGGTCGGTTCCCTGATCCGCGCGCTCCGGCGGCCTACCGTGGTGCCATGGAACCCGCGGTGAGGGGCGTGCTGGAGGTCGCGGTGCTGCACGCCCGCGACGTGCCCGGCGCCGTCGACGGGGGAGCCGATCGGCTCTCGCTCGCGGTCGACGGCCGCTCACCCGACGTGCCCACCGCCTCCTCGGTCATCCGGGCCTCGTCGGTGCCGGTGCGGGTCGTCCTGCGGCTGGACGAGACCTACACGACCAACGGCGGCGACCTCATGCGCCTGATCGGCCTGGGCCGCGAGTACCTCGACCTCGGCGCCGAAGGCTTCAGCTTCGGCTTCCTCGACGCCGACCTCGGCATCGACGTCCAGACGACGCGGGCGCTGGCCGACTCGTTCCCAGGAGTGCCCTGGACCTTCCACCGCGCGATCGATGCGACCCTCGAGCCGCTGCGCGCGTGGAACCGACTCATCGGGCTGCCCGGGTTGAGCGCCGTCGCGTCCGGTGGCTCGCCGCAGGGCCTCGCCCAGGGGTACGACGATCTCCTCGCGCTGGTGGAGGGCTCACCGGCGGTGGCCGAGCTCCTCCTCGCCTCCGGCGGGCTCAATCCCGAGCAGGTGCCCTGGCTCGCTCGCGCCGGGGTCCGTCAGTTCCAGGTCGAGGAGCAGGTGCGTCCCGGCGGCAGCGACCGGGCCTACGTCGACGCCGCGCTCGTGCGCTCGTGGCGGCTGCTGCTCGACGACGTCGTGGTCGAGCGGGTCCCCGGACCGTGACGATCCTGATCGATCCGCCGGCCGTCGAGGGGCACGGTCGGCTCTGGTCGCACCTGGCCAGCGACACCTCGTTCGAGGAGCTGCACGCCTTCGCCCGCACCCTCGACATCCCCGAGCGCGGCTTCGACCGTGACCACTACGACGTCCCGTCGGAGTACTACGACGCGATGATCGCCGCCGGCGCGACCCCGGTGAGCTCACGCGAGCTGGTGCGGGCCCTCCTGGCGGCGGGGCTGCGGCGACGTCGGGGGGCGGCCGGTGGGCCGGTGCCCTCAGGTGGCGAGGAGCGCCCGTAGCCCATCGAGCTCGCGGGTGACGTTGGCGCGAGCCGGTGCTTCCCAGTGCTCGATCGCGTGGGCGGTGTGGAAGAGCCGAGGCTTGTCGAGGAGATGGTCGAGCACGGCGATGCGTCCGGCCCGGAAGGTCGCGTCGTCCAGGTGGGCGTACTCGGTGCGGACAGCGGCCACGTAGGCGACGTACCGCTCGGCCGGGGCCGCGAGGATGCCGAGATCGGCGTCGGAGAGGGCGCATCCCTCGGCGTCGTCGTCCTCGGGACGATGCGTCTCGGTCAGCCGCACCAGTCGGACGACCTCCGCGACGGTCGCCTCGTCGCAGAAGGGCGGCAGCGACTCCTCGGCCCACCGCGCCGAGCGCTCCTCGGCGTCGCGCTCGCCGTCGTAGACACCGTCGTGGAACCACGCGGCGAGGACGACCGGCAGCGGCGCGAACGGCTCTCCGGCCTCACCGAGCACGTCGATGCGCGAGAGGACCTCGGCCAGGTGGGTGGTGTCGTGGTAGCCGCGCGACGCGTCGCCGTAGGCGGCCAGGAGCTCGTCGCGCAGGGCGTCGCCGGAGTCCAGGGGCCAGGCGGCGAGCAGGTCGGGGAGCGGGTCGGGGAGCGGGGCGGGGGGCATCGGCTCATCCTGGCACGACGGCGCTGATGCTGGTCGAGGTACGAAGGCCCCGACCGCCGCCGGGTGGCGGTCAGGTCGCGACGGCTGCCGGGGGCGGGGTCATCGCCCAACGGATCGTGGCGGTCGCGGCGGTGCCCATCGCGCGCACGACGGTGCGTTCGGCGAGGGGGAGCAACGGCAGGCGCAGCTGGGGCCGGGTCCAGGCCGGCATCGACGCGACCGCGGCGGCCGCGAGGACGCCGTACGGCGCTCGGGCGACCAAGGGCAGCGGGGGAGTCAGCAGGAGGTGCTTGACGGCTTCGCGTGCCTCGGGCGTGCCGCGCAGCTCCGGGCGGTAGGCGGCCAGGCAGTCGCGCAGCTCGGCCTCGGAGTGCGGCACGTCGACGGCGCCCAGCTCCTCGGCGATCCGCGCTGCTTGGTCGAGGTAGGTGTCGCGGCCGGCCTGGTCGAGGGTGTGGCGTCCGTAGAGGGTGTGGGCGTGCAGGAAGCTGTCGACCTCGGCGACGTGCACCCAGCGCAGGAGGTGCGGGTCGGAGGCGGCGTACGGCGTGCCGTCGGGCATCTCGCCGGTGACGCGTGTGTGGATCGAGCGGACGATCTCGATCGCCTGCTGGGCGTCGTCCTCGTGGCCGAAGGTGGTCACCGCGAGGAACCGGCTGGTGCGGTGCAGGCGGCCCCACATGTCGCCGCGATAGCCGGAGTGCTCGGAGACCGCGCGCATCGCCGCCGGGTGGAGGGTCTGCATCAGCAGGGCTCGCATGCCGCCGACGAACATCGAGGCATCGCCGTGGACCTCCGCGATCGGGCTCCCGGACTCGAACCAGCGCGGTCCTTCGCGGCCGTGGATCCGGTCGCGATGTGCCTCGCCCTCGGGCCCGGCGACGCGGTGGAAGATGACCTCACCGAGTCGGGTCCGCGCAGCGTTGATCACGGATCGAGCCTACGTCGCTCCTGCCGACCCCAACGGGTGGTCCGTCCTTGTGCACAATGCCCAAAATGTGGGTCGAGTCGGCGACTATAGTCGCCGACTCGACCCACAATTTGGGCGCGCTGCCCAGGGGTGGTCGGTCAGGCGTGCCAGGTGCGGAGCCAGATGGTCTGCGGGGAGTCGGCGAGGACCGCGAGGGAGGCCTCGCTGAGGGGGTCGACGACGTCGGTGACGACGTAGCCCTGCTCGCCGTGGGTGGCGAGGTACTGGCCCGAGACGTTGGCGCCCTGCTCGGCGAGGCGCTGGTTGAGCTCGGCGAGCACCCCGGGCACGTTGACGTGCAGGAAGCCGACCCGCGAGCCGGCGCTCAGCTGGGGCGCCAGCACGGCGGGCACGTTGACGGAGAGCTCGGTGCGGCCCTGGAGGGCGAAGCCGGCGAGCTTGCCGGCGACGAACCAACCGATCTCCTCCTGCGCCTCCTGGGTGGAGCCGCCGACGTGCGGGGTGAGGATGACGTTGTCGAGCCCGCGCAGCACCGACTCGAACTCATCGCCTTGGGCCTTGGGCTCGACCGGGAAGACGTCGAGCGCCGCGCCGGCGATGTGGCCCGACAAGATGTGCTCGCGCAGCGAGACGTCGTCGACGACCATGCCGCGGGCGGCGTTGATGAACAGCGAGCGGGGCTTCATCTTCGCGAACTGGGCGGCGCCGAAGAAGCCGGCGTTGCCCGGACGGCCGTCGACGTGCAGGGAGACGACGTCGGCCTCGGCGAGCAGGTCGTCCAGGGTGGCCATCCGCCGCGCGTTGCCGTGCGCGAGGCGATCGGCGTTGTCGAAGAAGATCACGCGCAGGCCGAGGGCCTCGGCGACGTTGGAGAGCTGGGTGCCGATGTTGCCGTAACCGACGATGCCGAGCGTGCGTCCGCGGATCTCGTGGCTCCCCGCGGCCGACTTGTCCCACACGCCGCTGTGCATCTTGAGCGTCTTCTCCGGCAACCGCCGGGCGAGGGCGATGATCTCGCCGATGACGAGCTCGACGACGCTGCGCGTGTTGGAGTACGGAGCGTTGAACACCGCGATGCCGTGCCCGGCGGCGGCCACCAGGTCGACCTGGTTGGTGCCGATGCAGAAGCAGCCCACCGCGAGCAGGTCGGGAGCCCCGGCCAGCACGGTGTCGGTCACCTTGGTGTTGGACCGGATGCCGAGCAGCGACACGCCCGGCAGGGCCGCGAGCAGCTCGGCCTCGGTCATCGACGCCGCGCGCAGCTCGACCTCGAAGCCGGCCCTCTGGAGGGACTCGACAGCGAGCGGGTGGATGTTCTCGAGCAGGAGGGCCTTCACACGGACCAGCCTAGAGAGCGGCGTCGCCGTGCCTGGCCGCAGCCCTTTCGCTGAGACGAAAGCGCGCTCAGGTCTAGACCGGTGGAGATTTCTCGCCGCGGGAGGCAACCTCCGGCCGTGCTGCTGCGTCTATTCGTCGTGCAGACCTCTCGTCGGCGCGCTTCGGGCCGCGCCAGCTCCACGTTCGCCCCTCGAGTCGCTGCGCTGGCCGCCGGCGTCGCCCTCGTGATCGCCACCCCGGGTCCGGGCGGTGCTCTCGCCCCCGGCAGCCAGATCAGCCTCGTCACGACCGCTGCCCCGGGCGCCGTCGCGTCCGATCCGGCGGCGCCGCCGCTCGGCCGCACCAGCCTCGACCGCTGGGAGGTCACCGACCTCGGCGGCGGGCGCTTCGACGTCTCCTGGACCTCGCCGACTGACCTGCCGATGTCGTCCGACCGACCGACGATCACCGGCTCCGGCCTCGACTTCGGTGCGCCGACGATCGAGGACGACGGACGCACCGTCCGCGCTCTCGTCACCACCGATGATGCTCCGGACCCGGCTGACCTCGACGTCGTGCTGTCGGGCGACCGGCTCGACGAGGCCGGGTTCGACCCCGCCGCGCGAGTCGGCTCGAGCGGCGGAGGGGTGACGAGCACACCCCCACGGACCTCGCTGCTCCCGACCGTCGACCCCGCACTGCCCGGGTCGTTCGAGACAGTCACCAGCGACTACGACCTCGACCCCGTGAAGCTCCCCGGGATGCGGGAGCCGATCGAGATGATCGGCCACGTCGTCGAGCCGAGCGCCGCCGCGCCCTCCGCCCGCCCCCTGGTGCTGTTCCTCCACGGTCGGCACGAAGTCTGCTACGACCCGACGGGCGACGACGGGTATGCCGAGAGCTGGCCGTGCCCGGCGCCGTTCGCCGAGATCCCCAGCCACCTCGGCTACGACTACCTCCAGCAGGTGCTGGCCTCGCAGGGCTACGCGACCGTCTCGGTGCGGGTCAACGGCATCAACGCCCAGGACTACCGGCTGCCCGACGGCGGCGCCGATGCGCGCGCCGCCATCGTGCGCCGACACCTCGACCACTGGGTCGACCTGGCTGCCGAGCACCAGGTCGACCTCGACCAGGTGGTCCTGGTGGGCCACAGCCGCGGCGGCGAGGGCGCCAACCGGGCCTCGCTGCAGATCCCGACCACGGCGCCCTACCGCATCGCCGGCCAGGTGCTCCTCGCGCCGACCGACTTCGGTGCCCAGTCGGCGCCCTACGTCCCGACGGTCACGGTGCTGCCCTACTGCGACGGCGACGTCTACGACATCCAGGGTCAGCAGTTCACCGACACCGGCCGCGACCTGACCACCGACGACACCTCACTGAAGAGCTCGGTGCTGGTGATGGGCGCCAACCACAACTACTTCAACACCGAGTGGACGCCCGGCGCCGCGGTGGCTCCGGCCTTCGACGACTGGTACGGCGACAAGGCCGAACCGTGCGGCACCAAGCACCCCTCTCGGTTGGGCCGGGTGCAGCAACGCGCTGTCGGCACCGCCTACGTCGCCGGCGCGGTGAAGGTCTTCACCGGCAACGACGACTACCTGCCGCTGTACGACGGCTCGGCGGTCACCGTCGACTCGATCGGCGACGCCGATGTGCGCACCCACGCCCTCGGGGGCGGCCGCGACCTGCGCCGCCCCGGCGACGAGGCCACCCCGACGCTCGCCACGGGCGGAGCCCGGACCCGGCTGTGCCGGGGAGTCGCGGCCTACTCCGGCGGTTCGTTCGCGATCTGCGGAGCCAACAGCAAGAACCTGATCGCGCCCCACTGGGTCTATGAGGGCTCCGCTGTGCCGAACCGGCAGTTCTTCGAGCTGGAGTGGACCGCTGCCGGCGCCGTGGGAGGGCTGCGCTTCGACGACCCCCTCGACCTGAGCGCCGAGCGCCTCGAGCTGCGCACGATCGTGGACCCGCGCCGCGGACCGGTCGACCTCGACGTGCGACTGAGTGACAGCACCGGCGCAACCACCACGCTGGCCCCGTCGAACGCCACTCAGGACGGCCACACACTCGACGCGCTGCTGGTCGACCGTGGACTGACCAAGCTCTGGGCCCAGGCCCTCGTCGTCGACGCCGCCGCAGCCGACCCGGCCGACCCGGCCAACGCCGCCGATCTGAGCGACATCGTCTCGATCGAGCTCGTCGGCCTCAGCAACCGTGGACGGCTGTGGGTGGCCGACCTCGCCGCCGCTCCCACCGACCTCGCCGCCGTGCCCGACGTACGGCTCGCGCGGGTGCGGCTCGGCGACGTACGACTTCCCGAGGGCGGCACCAGCAAGGCCACCCGCTCCCGGGTGGCCCGCGTCCCCTTCGAGATCGACGGCGCGCTGACCCGACCCGGCCGCATCGTCGTGCTGACGGTGGGTCAGTCCCGCGGGGACAAGTCGCGGTTCGCGATCGACCTCGCCCCCGGCCAGACCTCCGGCACGATCCCCATCAGGTACGGCGCGAACACGCTGGCCGACTACGACCAGCGCACCGAGATCGCGGCGTGGGCGCTCGAGGGCGTCATCACCGACGACTACCTCGGCCGGTTGATCGTCGTCGATGACGACCCCCAGCCGGAGCTCAGCGTCAAGCCCGTGCAGCGACGCGTGGTCGAGGGACAACCGATCGTGCTCCGGGCGAAGCTCTCGACGCTCGCGACCTATGACGCCACCGTCACCGCGACGGCAGTGAAGGGTCCGGGGGAGGACCTGCGCGGAGATGACGTCCCGCGGGCGTGGTTGCGGGAGCACGGCAACCCGCGCAAGCCCGGCCGGCCGCTCTTCCGTCTCTACGTCGGCCTCTACGACCAGGTCCCGGCCGGCGAGCGCCGGATCGACATCGTGATCCCGACCTCCCGGGACTCCCGCGTCGAGGGCAAGGAGAAGCTGACGCTGGCTTTCCGCTTCGCCGGGCAGCGGTTCAAGCGGACCGTGACCGTGGTCGACGCCGACTAGTCGCCGACGCCCGTCGGCTCGGTGCGACCGATCGCGTAGTTTCACCGCTGTGGAGAGCATCGAGGGCACGGATCGCTCCGCGCTCTACCGCCGCACGCTCATCGTGGTGGTGATCTCGCAGATCTTCGGTGGCGCGGGTCTGGCGGCCGGCGTCACGGTCGGGGCGCTGCTCGCCGAGGACCTCCTCGGCGGAGCCGCTGCTGCCGGGCTGCCGGCCGCCCTCTTCACCCTCGGCTCGGCCCTCACGGCGTACGCCGTCGGCCGGATCTCCCAGCGAGCGGGCCGTCGCCGCGGCCTGAGCGGGGGGTTCCTCGCCGGCGCCGTCGGCGCGGTCGGCATCGTGGTCGCGGCCACGATCGAGAGCCCGGCGCTCCTGTTCCCCGCGCTCTTCGTCTACGGGGCGGGGACCGCCACCAACCTCCAGGCCCGCTACGCCGGCACCGATCTCGCGAACGAGCAGCAGCGTGGCACCGCGGTCTCGATCGCGCTGGTCTCGACGACGTTCGGAGCGGTCGCGGGGCCGAACACCGTCGGCCTCACCGGCGGCTTCGCCGAGAGCATCGGCATCCCTGCCCTGGCGGGGCCGTTCCTGCTGGCGGCGGTCGCCTACGCGATCGCGGGTGCCGTCGTGTGGATCTTCCTGCGCCCCGACCCGCTGCTCGTCGCGCAGGCCGACGCCCGGGCGCGACCGGCACCCGCGCTCCTCGCCCCGGCAGGCGCGATGAGTCGCGGTGTCGTCGTCGGCGCGACGGTCATGGTGCTCACCCAGATCGCGATGGTCGCAATCATGACCATGACCCCGGTCCACATGCGGGCCCACCACCACTCCCTCGGTGACGTGGGCTTCGTGATCGGGATGCACGTGGGGGCGATGTTCCTGCCGTCTTTGGTGACCGGCCGGCTCGTCGATCGCGTGGGGCGGGTGCCGATGGCGCTCGCCGCAGCCGTCACCCTGCTGACGGCAGGACTGGTCGCGGCGCTCGCGCCGGGGGACTCCCTGCTGATGTTGACGATCGCCCTGATGCTGCTCGGGCTCGGCTGGAACTTCGGGCTGATCAGCGGCACCGCCCTGCTCATCGACTCGACCCCTCTCGAGAGCCGCGCCCGGACCCAGGGCAACGTCGACGTCCTGGTGGCGCTGGCCGGTGCCGGGGGCGGGGTCATGTCCGGCCTGGTGGTCACCTTGACGAGCTACGCCGTGCTGGCGCTGGCCGGCGGGGTGCTGGCGCTGCTCCTCGTGCCGATGGTGATCTGGCACCGACGCGAGCCGGTCCCGGTCTGACTCTGACCGGGTCGTCCGACGTGCCGCCCTACGTCGAGCCAGGAGCAGGGACGTCGGCGTCGAGCAGTGCCTGCAGCCGCGCCATCGCGACGGCGCCGGCGATCGGGCCGATCGCCAGGAGGGCCACGGCCCCGCGCCAACCGATCCAGTCGACGACGTAGGGAACGGCGTTGATCGTCACCACCGTCAGCAGGAAACCGATCGCGGTCTGCATCGTCAGCGCGGTGCCGACGTAACGCCGGTCGGCGACCTCGGTCATCAGCGTCGAGAAGAGCCCCGAGTCGGCGATGATCGAGAAGCCCCACAGCAGCAGGATCGGCAGCAGGACCCAGGGCGAGGCGCCGTATGCCGCCGCGGCCAGCAGGCAGCAGGACGCACTGATCGCCATCGCCCCGCCGGCCACCCGGGCGCGCCCGATCAGGTCGCCCAGCCATCCACCGGCGAGAGCACCGATCACCCCGGCGACACCGATGACCGTGAAGGAGACCAGCCCGATCGCCGTGCGCGAGCCGGCCCAGGTGTCGGAGACGGCGAAGCTGGCGGCGAGGTAGGCCGGGAGCCAGGTCCACATCGCGTAGAGCTCCCACATGTGGCCGAAGTAGCCGAGGTTGGCCAGCCGTGGTCCACGGTCGCCGAAGAGCCGGAGCAGGTAGCGGGGGTCGAACGGCGGCGCGGGTGCGGCCAGCGGGCCGAGGCGCACGAACCGAGCAGTGAGCAGAGCCGCGACCAGGCACAACGCGGACGACGTGAGCAGCACCGAGCGCCAGGGGAGGTCGCCGAGAGCGTCGGACAGCCCGACCAGCAGCTGAGGCAGGGCACTGCCCAGGGTGAGGGCGCCCACCAGCACTCCCACGGCGAGCCCGCGTCCGCGCTCGAACCACGACGCCATCAGCTTGATGCCAGGGGGATAGACGCCGGCCAGCGCCACCCCGGTGAGGAAACGCAGCGGTAGCGCAGGGCCGAGAGAGTCGACGGCGAGCGCGATGGTGGCGGTGGAGAGGGCAGCGACGAGGGCGGAGCCCGCAACCAGCCGGTGCGCCGGCCACCGGTCGGCCAGGCTGAGGACGGCGCTTGCCACCGCGCCGGTCACGAAGCCGAGCTGGACCGCGATCGTCAGCAGGGTCCCCTGCCCCGTGGTGATGCCCCAGTCGCTGCGCAGGCTCGGCACCACCGCGGAGGCCGAGAACCAGCTCGACATGGCCAGCACCTGCACCACGGCGATCAGCGTGAGCTGGCGCGGGGCGCTGCCGACGGGCGCTGGAACGGTCACGACCCCATCCTCGCCCAGGCCAGGGACTATGCTGGGCCCAGCTCCCCCTCCCCCCGGACGGATCTCATCCATGTCCCCAACGCCACGACCCGAGACGACGGGCGGGCTGTTGCGCCCTGATTCGCTCTACGCGTCGCGCTACCGCATCGAGCAGCAGATCGGGCGCGGTGGGGTCGGGGTCGTCTACGAGGCGCACGACGAGTCACTCAACCGGCCGGTCGCGGTGAAGGTGGTCCGGGCGGCCGACGACGACGACCACCGCTACGCCGAACGGTTCGCGCGCGAGGCCCAGATGCAGGCGCGGATCCGCTCACGACACACCGTGACCATCCACGAGCACGGCGAGGTCGAGGGAACCGTCTTCCTGGTCACCGACCTGATGCCGGACGGCGACCTCCACAGCTGGCTGATGCGTGAGGGGCCGATGCCGTGGCGGGCCGCGCTCTCGGTCACCGCCCAGGTCTGCGAGGCCCTCGAGGACACCCACCGTGCCGGGATCGCCCACCGTGACGTGAAGCCGAGCAACGTCCTGCTCTGGGCCAGGACCGACGGGCTCATCGCGTTCCTCTGCGACTTCGGCATCGCCGCGGCGATCGGGGACGACACCCAGCGCGAGCTCACCGAGGTGGGTGCCGTCGTCGGAAGCCCGGCCTACATGCCGCCGGAGCGGCTGATGGGCACCGGCGGCGACGACGAGCGCGGCGACGTCTACTCCGCCGGGTGCGTGCTGTGGTCGACGTTGACGGGCGAGGCGCCCTACAGCGGGACCGACCTCGACGTGATGACCCAGCACGTGCAGGGACCGGTGCCGCAGCTGGCCACCGGCGACCCGGTGGACGACAAGATCGATGCGCTGCTGCGCAAGGTCTTGGCGAAGGATCCCGCCGACCGGTTGGCGAGCGCGGAGGAGTTCCGCCACGAGCTGCGCAAGATCCACGCTGCGGTCGCCGGTGCGCCGCCCATGAGTGGGCTCCACCCGGTGCCGCCGTCGGTGGCGGCCGCCCAACCCACCGTGGCTGTGCTGCCTGTCGCGCGCGCCAGTGCCGCCAGGGCCGGCAGGGCCACCAGGGCCGGCGGCCGACCAGCCGGCGGACTTCGCCGACTTCTTCACCGGGACCGGACCCGGAAAGGGCGAGACCAGGGTCCGGGGGGCCGCGCCCGTCACCGCCAGGCCGCGTGGTCATCACTCGAGGCGGCGTTCCATCTGGTTCGCCGCAGCCGTGGTCGCGGTCGTGATCGGCGCCTTGACGGCAGCCCAGGCCATCGATCCTGCCCCACGCACCGATCCCGGCGCCGTCGCCGCACCCGACGAGCCGGAGTCCGCCCCTGCTTCGGCGGGCTCCTCGCCGCCCGCGAGCGGGGCCTCCGCGGGCAGCACCCCCGCTGAGGAACTACTCGCGGTGGCCGTTGCGCCGCGCGTCCGCACCGCCTCCGACTACCGCTCGGTGCGCTTCGCCTACGAACCACCCGAGCAGGTGCCCGGGGTGGAGGTCCGCGTCGAGTACCTGCTCGACGACACCTGGACGCCCGCCGAACCCACCCTCGTACGGTTCACCAAGGCCGGCGGCCTGACCGCCTGCATTCGCGCGCGCAGCGTCGTCGAGACCAGCGCCGGGGCCGTCACCAACAGCCCTGTCCGCAAGTTCTGTGGCACCTCTGCGGAGCCGACGATCAGGATCGTGGCCTCGGACAAGCCGTGCACAGCGCTCGCCAACGGCTATGCCTACTCCTGCCAGTGGTACGGCGTGCGGCTGAGCGGTTTCGAGCCCGGGACAGCCCCGCTGGTGGACGTCCTGCCCGCCGAGGGTCGGAGCTACTGCAAGGTCCCGGTGCCGGGCTCGACGTTCGAGTGCCGCAAGGCAAGCATCGACAAGCGAGGCCGCGCCAAGATCGCGCAGTACGTGCGGATCGCCCGTACGACCGAGCTGACCATGCGAGCCGGTTCGGTCAGCACCACGATGACGCTTCAGGCGCCCTGACTCGACCGGGAGGGGCTCAGCCGCGCTGGGAGCGCAGCGGCCCGGACGGCGGAGGAGGCGGGGTCTCCCCACCGCCACTGCCGCCGCCGGTGCCGCCGTCAGTACCGCCGCCGGTGCCGCCGCCAGTCCCACCGCCGGTGCCGCCACCACTGCCGCCTCCGCTCGACGGTGGTGAGGACGGAGGAGGCGTCGGGGCCTTCGTGGAGATCACGATGCGCTTGGAGGTGCCCTTGGCCAGACCGGGGCCACCGGTCGCGACGACCCGCCACGTGGTCTTGCCCGCCTTCGAGGCGGTGGTGGAGACCTGGTACTTGCCGGAACCCGACGACTTCGTCCGGCGCACGGTGACCCAGCCGGAGCCGGCACGGCGCTGGAGCAGCATCTTGGTCTTGCCGCCGGGGCGCTGCTTGCCGCGGAAGACGATGCGCTGGCCCTTGCGGGGCGTCTTGTCGCTCACCGAGGCGCCCACGGCGCGGCGTACGACGATCTTCAGCACGCGCGAGACCGAGCCGCCGTAGGCGTCGCGGGCGACGAACCTGCTGCGCACCTTGGTGCTGCGCTTGGGGGTGTACATCGTCGAGGCCTTGCCGTCGCGGCCGAGGGAGAGCTTCCTGATCTGGGCGTAGCGGTCGCGGGTGGTCGGCTTGGCGTTGACCACGACCGTCCCGGGCAGGGCGCGGCTGCCGGACGCCGCTCGGGCGCCCACCTTGAGCTGCACCGACTTCCCGTAGCGGATCGCCTTGTGGTCACGCACGGTCTTGCCGAACGAGATCTTCGACGTCGTGCGGTAGCCCTCGAAGTCGTAGGTGCGGTCAGCGGTGTCGGTCGCCACGCGGAAGGCATCCATCTTCACCGCTGTGGCGTCGCAGCCGAAGCCGATGCCCACGGCGGCCGCGCCCGGCCCGCGATCGGCGGCGAACTCCTGAATCGTCTCCTTGTCC
Source organism: uncultured Actinomycetota bacterium (assembly GCA_963761285.1). Classification (GTDB taxonomy): domain Bacteria; phylum Actinomycetota; class Actinomycetes; order Propionibacteriales; family Nocardioidaceae; genus Nocardioides. The sequence continues at coordinate 223,072 of CAVXGJ010000010.1, forward strand.
TCGTCGTCGTCCTCCACACCATCGGTGTAGTGGACCCACTCGAACTCGACGTCCGCGGCATCGACACGACGCCACTCCTCGCCCTCGGGGATCTTGAGGTCGGCGAGACCGGTCCAGGTCCCGGACTGTCCTTCGGGCTGGTAGCGCGCGAAGACGACCCCGGCATCCTTGTCGATCTTGCCGTAGACATACAGCGACAGGGCGGAGAGCCGGGAGGCGTCGTCCACCCGCGCCATGGGTCCGCGCGCCGACTTCTCGCCGGAGGGCGTCCACTGGATCGCGTGCGAGCCCAGCGGTGCCTGCGACGCCGGGACGACCTCGAACCCGAAGCTCGCGGTGCTGGGGCGCCCTGCATCGCGGCAGCTCCCGGACTGCATGGCCAGGGTGCCGTTGAAGTCGGCGCCCTCGACGCGGATGCGCGACTCGGTGCCGGCGTGGCCGGGGGCTGCGCCGGACGCGATGAGCGCGACGGTCGACAACAGAGCAATGGTGCGCTTCACGGGGAGCCTCGTTCAGCTGGGGGGTCTCCCGGAGCACAGGAGGCCCCCAGAGTAGAGCCGCCGGGCCGGTGGGGGCAATCACCGGCGATCAGGCCGGCAGGTCCTCGGCGTCCACGATCCGATAGGCGTAGCCCTGCTCGGCGAGGAAACGCTGCCGGTTCTGGGCGAAGTCGGCGTCGACGGTGTCTCGTGAGACCACGGTGTAGAAGTGCGCCGACTTGCCGTCGGCCTTGGGCCGCAGCAGCCGTCCGAGGCGCTGCGCCTCCTCCTGGCGGGACCCGAAGGACCCGGACACCTGGATGGCGACCTCGGCCGAGGGCAGGTCGATGGAGAAGTTGGCGACCTTGGAGACCACCAGCATCCCGATCTCCCCGGTGCGGAAGGCGTCGAAGAGGCGTTGGCGCTCCTTGACGGGGGTCTCGCCCTTGATGACCGGGGCGCCCAGCTTCTCCGCGAGCTCGTCGATCTGGTCGATGTACTGCCCGATGACCAGCGTCGGCTGGTTGGGGTGCTGCGCCACGAGGTCCCGCACGACCTGGATCTTCTGCGGCGTGCACGACGCCAGGCGGTAGCGCTCCTCCGGCTCGGAGGTCGCGTAGACGATGCGCTCCTCCGTCGGCAGGCTCACCCGCACCTCGACGCAGTCGGCCGGGGCGATCCAGCCCTGGCTCTCGATGTCCTTCCACGGCGCGTCGTACCGCTTGGGCCCGATGAGCGAGAAGACGTCGCCCTCGCGACCGTCCTCACGCACCAGCGTGGCCGTCAGCCCGATGCGCCGACGGGCCTGCAGGTTGGCGGTCATCCGGAAGATCGGCGCCGGCAACAGGTGCACCTCGTCGTAGATCACCAAGCCCCAGTCGCGGGCATCGAGGAGCTCGAGGTGGGAGTAGACGCCCTTGCGGCGCGTCGTCATCACCTGGTACGTCGCGATCGTGACGGGCCGGATCTCCTTGACGGTGCCGGAGTACTCGCCGATCTCCTCCTCGGTCAGGGAGGTGCGCTTGATCAGCTCGTCCTTCCACTGCCGGGCGCTGACGGTGTTGGTGACCAGGATCAACGTCGTGGCTTGGGCCATGGCCATCGCGGCCGCCCCGACCATCGTCTTGCCGGCGCCGCAGGGGAGCACCACGACACCGGAGCCGCCGTGCCAGAACGAGTCGGCGGCATCGCGCTGGTAGTCACGCAGGTGCCACTCGGTCTCGTCGAGGGCGATCGCGTGGGCCTCGCCGTCGACATAGCCGGCGAAGTCCTCGGCCGGCCACCCGAGCTTGAGCAGCGCCTGCTTGAGGTTGCCGCGCTCCGAGGCGTGCACGGCGACGGTGTCGTCATCGAGGCGGGCGCCGAGCATGCCCTGCACCTTCTTGGCGCGCAGCACCTCCTCGAGCACGGGGCGATCGGTGCTGGCCATGACGAGGCCGTGCACCGGGTGCTTCTCGAGGCGCAGCCGCCCGTAGCGGGCCATGGTCTCGGCCACGTCGACGAGCAGCGAGTGCGGGACGGCGTAGCGGCTGTAGGCGAGCAGGGTGTCGACGACCATCTCGGCGTCGTGGCCCGCGGCGCGCGCGTTCCACAGCCCCAGCGGGGTCAGTCGGTAGGTGTGGACGTGCTCCGGAGACCGCTCGAGCTCGGCGAACGGCGCGATCGCCTTGCGGCAGTCCTGAGCGCGCTCGTGGTCGATCTCGAGCAGGAGGGTCTTGTCCGACTGGACGATGAGGGGGCCGTCATTCACCTGCCGAGTCTACGGAGCCGACCCAGCCCCGACGATTCGTGCGGACCCCCGCCGGGCGTCAGCTCTGGGTCAGCGGGCGCACCGTGGTGATGCGGTGGACTGCAAAGGCCCGGACGTCGTCGGCCCGGTGGTCGTGAGCGGTCAACGACCCGCCCTCGATGGAGATCGGATCGATCACCCGCTCCGAGGAGACACCCTGGTTGTCGACGTAGCCGACCAGGACGGTGGCCTCGATCTCCATCGCCTCGCGCAGCGCGGCCAGCGCCCCGGAGGGCGTCAGCGGGGTGGAGGCGGCGGTCGCGGGCCGCGCCGACGCGGCCCGGTCGCCGGCCCTGATCGCGGTCACCACGGAGGCGACCCGGGCCGATTCGCGCACCGAGCGCACGGCCGTACGTCGTTCGCGCGGCGGCCGGGCGCGCAGGACATCGGGGCGGGAGACCTGCACCGAGCCGTCGACGGACTCCAGCACCGGGGCGCTGCCGAGCTCGCGCAACCGGGGGAGCAGCACGTCGATCGGGGTCGAGCTGATCAGCACCGTGGGGGCGATCCGGCGCAGCCCCAGCGGACCCGCCTTGGGGTGGTGCAGGAGCTCGGTGAGCGCCGACTCGTCGTCGGCACGCAGGAACGCCTCCGCGTGGCCGATCCGGATGGCCCCGAAGGTGCGCACCGTGTCGTCGACGAGGTAGGTCAACGGCTGCGGCACCGGGGTGCGTGAGACCTGCGCGAGGAAGCCGTGCAGCTCCGCTGCGGTCCACCCGACGTCCAGGGCACGGCGTACGGACGAGGGAGTGAAGCGGTAGGTCGTCGCGCCGCCGCGCGACTCGACGTCGGCGACGAGCTGCAGCGAGCGGGCCAGCGACGACTCCAGGGGACCGGGGGCGACCGCGGTCAGATCAGCCTGGATGAGGACGTGGTCGACCGGCGACGGCATCAGCTCGGCCAGGCCGGTGGGGGTGTCGTCGCTCAGCAGCGCCCGGGTGCAGGACGCGATCGCCCCGAGCCCGCTCAGGCCCAGCGCGGCGGCCTCGGTGACGGTCCAGGTGACGTAGTCGCCGCGCGAGCGGGGGCGCCGTGGGCGGTCCCACGAGACCCGCTCGAGGAGCGAGGGGAGGCCGGTGCCGGCGGCCAGCGCGGCGCCGGAAGGCAGCGAGGCGAGGGCCTCGACGGTGGCCAACCTGGCCTCGGCCACGGCGTGGGAGGCGAGCTCGGGGGCGAGGGCGTTCCAGGTCTTGCCGGCCGGGTCGCGGGTGCCGACGAGGGCGGGCAGCCGGGCGCTCCCGAGCCAGGCGCGCACCAACGCCGCCCAGCGCTCGGCGGGGGCGAGGGCGACCCAGGCGTCGTACCCGTCGGTGGGCACCCAGACCGGGTTGCCGTCGGCGTTGGCGACGGTGCCGAGGAGCCCGGCGGTGTGGGCGGTCTCGATGACGAGCGCCGTCGTGGACTCGTCGAGGTGCAGGTGTGCCCCTGCTGCCTTGAGGTCGCGGACGCCGAGCCCACCGCTGCGCAGCATGGTGGGGGGTTGGGTGCCCCAGTGGTCGAGGAGCAGCTCGACTCGTCGTACCGCCTCGAACGCGGCGCCGGCCGCGGCGCGATCGACGAGGTCCGGGGACCGCTCGGCGACCGCGATCTCCGGGATGTCGTCGAGGACCTCGAGGGTCGTGCAGCCACCCCGCACCGCCAGGCCGACCTCGCCGGGGGCGTGCACGACCGTGCCGCCGGCCCTGGGCACGAGGAGACGGCGGGAGACGAGCTCTTCGGCCGGGGTGGCGGCGTCGGCCGGGAGCACGGTGAGCCGCGCGGCACCGCTGGTGGCCTCGCCGCCGTGGTCGACGACGTGCGCGAGCATGCCCCGGGCCGCGGGCGAGAGCTCGTCGAGGGCGGCAGCGAGGACGTCGGCGGGGACGGCCTCGGCCGATCGTGGCCGCAGGCCGCTGCTGCCCGGACCGGTGCCGAGAGCATCGTTGACCCCGGTCACGGCTCGCCAGCCGCCCACCGCTGACCACACCAGACCCCGCTCGACGAGCGTGTCGAAGGCGGCATCCACGGCGCTCGGCTCGGCGCGCACGATCGTCCGCAGGTCCTCACGGGTGGTTTGGCCGGCCACGATCAGGGCATCTAGCACCGAGAGCTCGAGACGCGTCAGCGCGTCGAGGGCTCGCGAGAGCGAGGCGCGCACTGCGGCTCGCGACGCCAGCTGTCCGAAGTCGTGAGGGGCCGGAGTGACCAGATCGGGACGTGCGAGCAGCAGCCGACCGAGGCGCTCGTCGGGCCAGGTGCGCAGCTGGTCGGCGAGGGAGCGGTGCCCCGCGTCGTGCTGCCCCCGGGGCGTCTTGGTTGCCATCCTTCCTACGCTATCCCCCCACCCCACGCCCGGAGAGGACCGACCATGACGGACGTCGAGCTCCACCACGGCGCGGCGAGCGACGTCGGACTCGTGCGCGAGATCAACGAGGACGCCTACCTGGTGGCGCCGCCCGTCTTCGTGGTCGCCGACGGCATGGGTGGTCACGACCGCGGCGACGTGGCGAGCCGGATCGTGGTGGAGGAGTTCGCGGCCCTGGCCGAGGCCGGCTACGACCCCGCCCAAGGCCCGGAGGCGGTCAGCGCCACGCTCCGCTCGAGTCAGGACCGCATCGCGGCCTACGACGCGCACCAGCGCGCCGAGGGGGCGCACGGCTTCGCCGCCGGTACGACGGCCGTGGTCGCGCTGCTGGTCCATCAGGGGGTCGAGCCGATGTGGTTGCTGGCCAACCTCGGCGACTCGCGGATCTACCGCTACGACGAGTCGGGGCTCGACCAGGTGAGCGTCGACCACAGCGTCGTCCAGGAGCTCGTCGACGCGGGCTCCATCACCGCGGCCGATGCTGCCGTGCACCCCGATCGTCACGTCATCACCCGTGCGCTGGGTGGCGAGGGCAGCACCCAGGCAGACTTCTTCGTGCTCCCGCTCTCGGGGGCCGAGCGCCTGCTGCTGTGCTCCGACGGCGTCAGCGGGATGATCGACGACTCGGCGATCGCCGCGATCCTCGCCAGCACCTCCGACCCTCGCGACGCTGCCGACCGGTTGGTCGCCGCGGCCGTGGCCGCCGGTGGGCGCGACAACGCCACTGCCGTCGTCGTGGATGTGGTGGGATTGGTCCCGGACCGACCGTACGACTCCGATGCGCAACGCCTGAGTCTCGAGCAGAAGTTGGGAGCCCTCCCGTGACCCTGTCCTCCTACCGCCCGGGCGGCTGGTTCGGTGTCTTCGGGAGCGCGACCACCCTGCTGCTCCCCGGCTCGGAGAAGGCCAGGGTCGGCGCGCTCTGGGCTCGCATCGACGACGGTGCCGAGTTCGACGCGGTGCTCGACGAGCTGCTGGCCTCCGGGCTCGGGACCCTGCCGGGCTTCGTGCTCCTCAGCGCCGGCGAGGGTCCGACAAAGCTGTTGGCCCGAGGTGGCGTCGTGGTGACCGGCATCGCGGGCGGCGAGGAGGTCCGGATCGACGGGAGCGCCGCGCTGACCTGGGTGGAGCGCACCCTGGTCGACGTCGAGTCCCTGTGCATCGAGGTCGAGGCGACAGAGCCTGACGACGAGGCGGTCGCCCACGACGACGACGAGATCGAGGCCGTCGCCGACCTGCTCATCATCGGAGGGCTGGTGCGGGTCTCCCGCGTCGACCAGCCGGGGGTGCGACCGGTCGCCGACAGCGCAGTGGTGGACGTCGCGCTCCCGGTGCCGCCGGAGGAGGAGGCGCCCGACACGGAACCGGTGGACCCCACCGACCACGCCGACGCCGCGCCCCTCGACATACCGATCGATCCGCCGGACGCCGTGGAGTCCCCGGCCCCGCCGCCGCCGAACCTGCCGCCGCCGAACCTGCCGCCGCCGGACCTCCCGCCGGCGCCGCTGCTGCCGCCTCCGCTGCCCGAGACCGTCGGGCTCCCTGAGTCCCCGGAGCTGCCCGAGTCCGCTGAGGCCGGGGGGTCGGTCGATCACGACGGCCTCACCCGCACCGGTCGCACGGGCGAGGAGTTCTCTCGCGAGCTGCCCGGGATCCCGGGTCAGCAACAGGCCCCGCGCGTCGTCGCTCCGGTCGCGCGACTGCTGCTCTCCGACGGGGAGTCGGTCGAGGTCGACCGGGTGGTCCTGATCGGTCGCGCCCCGGAGGCGCGCCGCTTCACCAGCACCGACCAGCCGCGTCTGGTCAAGGTGCCCAGCCCCCTCCACGAGATCTCCTCGACGCATGTCGAGGTCCGACCCGGTTCGGGTGCCGACCACGGCACCGCGGTGGTGACCGACATGGGCTCGACCAACGGCACCGTCATCGACCAGCCCGGTCTGGGGCCGGAGAGCCTGCGTCCGGGGATCGCGGTCCAGCTCATGCCCGGCGCCACGATCAACCTCGGCGACGGCGTCTCGATCCGGGTCCTCCGACCTTGAGCACACCGCGCCACGCCGGCGCCGGGATCACCTTCCCTGCCGCCGACCTCGACCGACGCTTCTACGCCTTCGTCCTCGACCGGCTCCTGGCATGGGGGCTGTTCGCGGGCGTCGGCTACCTCGCCTGGACTCAGCTGATCGCCGACGACCGGGCGGCGGCCGGGGCGGCGGTGATCGTCGGCACGGTGCTCGTGGTCTCGCTCGCCTTCGCGGTCGCCCTGGGGATCGCCGGTGTCTCCCCCGGGAAGGCGGCGCTCGGGCTCCGGGTCGTGGCCGCCGCCGACGGCCGGCCGATCGGGGTGCCGCTGGCGTTGGTGCGCACCGCGGTGCTGGGCTTCTTCACCCTGCCCACCGCGGGCCTCGGGCTCGCGACCCTTGCCTGGACCGCGGCGATGGATCCCGCCGGTCGGCGCCGCGGCGGACACGACCGGATGACCGATGCGGTCGTGGTGGACGTGCGGCCCGTCCCAACGACGACCGACGCGGTGGACCCGCGTCCGCGTCAGATCGTCAACCTGACCGCGATGCGACTCCTGCCGGCTGCCACGCCCGCTTCGGCGACAGGTCCCGTCCCGACGCCGACGCCGACGCCGACGCCTGGCCCTGCACCGCGGGCGCCTGCGGCGCCGACGGGCCCGATGCCGACGCAGCCGCCGCCGGCAGCCCCACCTCCGAGCCGCCGTCCGACCAGCCCGCCTCCATCAGCCGCCCCGGCTCAGCCCCCGACCCCGGCGGCCCCCGTGCGCTCGCCGGGCCGTTGGCGGGTCGCGTTCGACACCGGTGAGGAGTTCGTGGTCGAGGGCCTGGCTCTGGTCGGACGCCGCCCCGAGGCCCGCGGCGACGAGCCGGTGCGCCACGTCGTACCCCTGCGGTCCTCCGACATGTCGGTCTCCAAGACCCACGCGCAGTTCCAGGTGGTGCCCGACGGCGCCCTCGTGGTCATGGACCGCGGGTCGACCAACGGTTCGGTGCTGGTGCGGGAGGGCGTGTCGAGGCCCCTCCCGGCCGGGCGTCCTGCCACGCTGCTCGACGGCGACACCGTCCGCTTCGGTGACCGCTCGATGATCGTCACCCAGGAGAACTCATGACCGACAGCACCGCCGAGATCGAGCACTTCGAGCATCGGGGCACCATCACGTCCCACGCCCCGGCATCGGCGGTGTGGGCCCTGTGGAGCGACACCACCACCTGGCCGGACTGGGACCCGTCGGTCGTCGCGGTCAGCCTGGCGGGGCCGTTCGCGGCCGGAGCCACCGGCACGATGACGCTGGCCGGCCCGTTCGACGTGCCGGTCAGCCTCGAGGTCGTGGAGCCGGGGACGCGCTACCTCGACCAGCTCACCATGGGCGAGCTGGTGATCCGCATCGACCACGTGGTCGAGGACCGTGCTGATGACGCCGGCGGTGTCGGCGGGTGCGAGGTGACGGTCTCGACGACCATCACCGGACCCGGCGCCGACGCGATCGGGCCGATGGTGACTGCCGAGGCACCGCAGGCGTTGGCCCGGCTGGTGGCTCGCGCCGAGGAGTCCCTGCAGGGTTGATCGGCAGGGTTGATCAGCCGGCGTCGGGCACGGCATCGAACACGTCGGGTCGGCCGATGAAGCCGGCGTGGCTCGGAGGCCAGACCAAGGTGAAGACCTTGCCGACGACGAGCTCGATCGGCACGAAGGCCCGATCGGAGTCGCAGCGCGGCTGATCGGCGCCACACAGCCGGTCCGAGGAGTCCGCAGAGGCAGCCCGGTTGTCACCCATCACGAAGAGGCGGTCCTCGGGGACGGTCACCGACCAGTCGTCGCGGCACCCGTTCGGCATCGGGCCGTCACACTTCTCCTGCGGCCTGATGAAGTCGTCCTCGTCGATGGCAACGCCGTTGATCTCGAGCTTGCCCGCGGTGTCGCAGCACACGACGGTGTCGCCGGGAGTGCCGATGACGCGCTTCACCAGGTGTCCGCCGGTGGGGTACAGGCCGATCCGGGCCAACCCCTTGGCCAGCACGGTCCGCGGACCGGGCTCGGGCCCGGTGAGCCAGTTGCCGGGATCCTCGAACACGACGACGTCGCCGCGGGAGGGTCCTTCGCCGACCCAGTAGGACACCTTCTGCACGAGGATCCGGTCGTTCGCCACGAGGCCGGGCTCCATCGAGGCCGAGGGGATGTAGAAGGCCTGCACCAGGAACGTCTTGATCAGCAACGCCATCCCGAGCGCCACGACGAGGAGGATGCCGGTCTCCAGCCACAACGGCGTACGACGCTTCTGCTTCGGGGCGTCCGGACCACTGGGGTCGACCGCGCCTGCATCGGAGCCGTCGCCGTTCGGGTTGTCGACGGACGGTCCGGTCGGGTTGTCGTCAGGCACGCAGGCGAATGTACGCGACGCGCCCGGGCAGGGAAGCGAGGACCGCTATGTTCGCTTGATGAGCGAACTGCTGCGGGGCATCCCGGGTCTCTACTGGGTGGCGTTCGTGTTCCTCGGCTTGGCGCTGTGGGTCGACGACGTCTTCGGCATCGTGATCGCCGCCGCCTGCATGGTGATCGGGACGCTGCAGCTGTTGCGTGCCCCTCGTCGCCCGGTTGGCTCAGTCGGGTCCGACGGGTCCGACGAACCCGGTGCTGGCCAGGACGTCGACCGGGCGGGTGACGAGGGCTGAGGTCTTCCGGCGGCTCGTGCAGCGCGTTACGTTCGCAGCATGGAGTCCTACGCCCGGGGTGAGACCGACCAGCCGTTGCTCGACGAGACCATCGGCGCGAATTTCGCGCGCACCGTGGCGTCCTACCCGGACCGGGAGGCGCTGGTGGAGGTCGCCAGCGGTCGCCGCTGGACCTGGACCGAGCTGGAGCGCGACGTCGACGCCGTGGCGCGTGGCCTGATTGCGATCGGGCTCGAGGTGGGCGACCGGGTCGGGATGTGGGCGCCCAACTGCGCCGAGTGGACGATCGTCCAGCTCGCGACCGCGAAGGCCGGCATCGTGCTGGTCAACGTCAACCCCGCCTACCGCACCCACGAGCTGGCCTACGCGGTCAACCAGAGCGGGCTGCGGGTCATGCTGGCCACGAGCCGCTTCAAGACGAGCGACTACCGGACGATGGTCGGCGAGGTGCGCGACGGGTGCCCCACGCTCGAGCGGGCGATCTACGTCGATACCGACGACTGGGCGGACCTCGTGGCTGCGGGAGCCGCGGTGGACCCGGGCATGCTCGCCGAGCGGGCGGCCGGCTTGTCGCCGTCCGACCCGATCAACATCCAGTACACCTCGGGCACCACGGGCTACCCCAAGGGTGCGACGTTGAGCCACGTCAACATCCTGAACAACGGCTACTTCACCACCGAGACGATCGAGCTGACCGCCGAGGACCGGCTCTGCATCCCGGTGCCGTTCTACCACTGCTTCGGCATGGTGATGGGCAACCTCGGCTGCACCACCCACGGCGCGACGATGGTGATCCCGGCGGCGGGCTTCGACCCGGCCACCACCCTGCGTGCCATCCAGGACGAGCGGTGCACGGTCGTCTACGGCGTCCCGACGATGTTCATCGCCATGCAGAGCCTCCCCGACTTCGCCGACTACGACCTCGGCACTCTGCGCAGCGGCATCATGGCGGGGTCCATCTGCCCGGTCGAGGTGATGCGGCGGTGCGTCGACGACATGCACATGGCCGGGGTCTCGATCGCCTACGGCATGACCGAGACCTCGCCGGTCTCCTGCCAGACCCGCGCCGACGACGACCTCGAGCACCGCACGGCCACGATCGGACGGGTCCACCCGCACGTCGAGATCAAGGTCGTCGATCCGGTCAGCGGTGACACGATCGAGCGAGGTGAGACCGGCGAGCTGTGCACCCGCGGCTACTCGGTGATGCTCGGCTACTGGCGTGACGAGGCCAAGACCGCCGAGGCGATCGACGCCGACGGCTGGATGCACACCGGCGACCTCGCTGTGATGCGCGAGGACGGCTACTGCGCCATCGTCGGGCGGATCAAGGACATGGTGATCCGTGGCGGGGAGAACATCTACCCGCGTGAGATCGAGGAGTTTCTCTACTCCCACCCCGACATCGAGGACGTGCAGGTGATCGGTGTCCCCGACGAGCGCTACGGCGAGGAGCTCTGCGCCTGGGTGCGGTTGCGGCCCGGCAGCGACCCGCTGGACGCGGCCGCCGTCCGCACGTTCGCCACCGGCAAGCTCGCGCACTACAAGATCCCGCGCTACGTGCTGGTCGTCGACGACTTCCCGATGACGGTGACCGGAAAGATCCGCAAGGTCGAGATGCGCGAGAAGACCACCGCCCAGCTCGGCCTCTCCGCAGGCTGAGCAAGCCGGCACCGCGCCCCGGAGGCTGAGCAGGGCGAGCCCCTGGGCGAGGCCGTCGACGAAGCCCCTGTGAGCCGGACGCCGGCCGTCCCCGGCGGCGGGTGGGCACGTTGCGGGGCTTCGTCGACGCTCGCTGGCGCTCTCCGGAGGCTGAGCAGGGCGAGCCCCTGGGCGAGGCCGTCGACGAAGCCCCTGTGAGCCGTACGCCGACCGTCCCCGAGCGCGGGTGGGTACGTCGCGGGGCTTCGTCGACGCTCGCTGGCGCTCGCTGCTCAGCCTCCGGCGCGGCGTACCGGAGGCTGAGCAGGGCGAGCCCCTGGGCGAGCCCGTCGACGAAGCCCCTGTGAGCCGTACGCCGACCGTCCCCGACGCGGGTGGGTACGTCGCGGGGCTTCGTCGACGCTCGCTGGGGCTCGCTGCTCAGCCTCCGGCGGGCGACGGAGGCTGAGCAGGGCGAGCCCCTGGGCGAGCCCGTCGACGAAGCCCCTGTGAGCCGTACGCCGACCGTCCCCGGGGGCGGGTGGGCACCTTGCGGGGCTTCGTCGACGCTCGCTGGCGCTCGCTGCTCAGCCTCCGGCGCGGCGCCTGGGCGAGCTGGGCGAGCCCCTGGGCGACGCCCGTCGACCGAAGCCCGCTGTGGAGGCCGTGACGCGCGGCCGTCCCCGGCGCGGGCTGAGGCACGTCGCGCGGGCTTCGTCGACGCTCGCTGGCGCTCGCTGCTCAGCCTCCGGTGGGGCTCGCTGGGGCTCGCTGCTCAGCCTCCGGTGGGTGTGGACGTGCCGATGTCCCCGCTGGGTGGGCGGGGTGTCGGGGCTGGGTGTTCAGGGTTCTTCGAGGGGGGTGGTGATGGGGAGGCGTCCGTGGCGGCGTCCGCGGGTGACGCGGTAGCGGAGTCCCGAGGGGCTGGTCCAGTCGTAGACCCCGGGTTCGGGGGACTGATAGGTCCAGGGGGAGAAGGTCTTGGCGCGGTGGTGCTTGCGGCACAGCAACGCCAGGTTCTGGGTCGACGGTTTCCCCACCGGCGCTGGGGTTGGTTCTTGTCGTAGGGGGTCCGGTGGTCGAGGTCGCACCACCGTGCGCGTCGGGGGCAGTGGGGGAAGACGCAGACCTGGTCACGGAGTCGGACTTGTTCGACGAGCTTCTCGGTCGGCGTGTAGGCGTTGGTGGAGATTTGGGTGTTGAGGTCGATCACGGGCCGGATGATGACCGTGTTCCCCACGGTCTGGCACCAGGCCTTGATCTGCTCGATCAGCACGTCAGGCGCGCCGACGTTGTCGACGGTGGCGTGGAGGGTGTCGGGGTCGAGGTGGGCGTAGAGGTTCACCCCACGCCCACCACAGGTGCTGCCACCCGATGTCGTGCTCTGACGCGTCTGCGTCTGCGTCTTCGGTTTCGAGGTTGAGGGCGAGTTGGTTGCGGGCCATCTCTCCGACGGCCATCGAGCGGCGGACGTCGAGGCTCTCGTCGCAGCCGAGGTCGCCGAGGGTTCTTGGCACCGTCCTTGACGGCCTGCTCGAGGTCGAGGGCGTCTTCGAGTGAGACGGACCCGGAGATGGCGATGGTGCCGTCGGTGGTGGGGCCGCGGGTGCCGAGGTGGATGTCGAAGGACCGGTCATCAGCGGCCTTGGCGGCGCGGCGTTCTGCTTCGTCGGGGTCGTAGAGGTCGACAGCTTGGGCGACGGTGCGTTCGATCTGGGCGAAGGTGCAGGAGTGCAGGACGGGGGCGAGCATCTGGTCGATGTAGCGGGCTGCTTCGTAGCTGAGGTTCATGGTTGATTCGCAGACGCGGAACGCTTTCCACACCGGCACCTCGAGGGCCAGCACCCTCTCCCAGGTCTTCGGGAGGCGGTAGCGCAGCTCGAGGACCTTGCCGACGTAGGTGCACCCGGCGTCGGTGGACATCCCGAGGCCGACTGCGAGGTCGTAGACGTCGAACTCCAGACGAGCGGGCAGCCGACGCCGCCGAGGAGGATCCCGTCGACGCCGAAGGTGAGTTCATCGACGAGTGAGTTGTCGACGCGGAACTCGGCCGACCACGTGACGACGCCTTGGAGGAGGGCGACTTCGGCGGTGTCGCGCTCCTTCTTGAGGTCGCGGACCGCGGTGATCGCGGTCGGGGTGGTGGCTTCTTCCATGTCCTGATTCTAGAGGCGACCACCGACATTCGACAGTGTGTTCCCATCGCTTGTGGATGACGTGGTCGGTTGGCCGGCGGGGGCTTCGTCGACGCTCGCTGGCGCTCTCCGGAGGCTGAGCAGGGCGAGCCCCTGGGCGAGCCCGTCGACGAAGCCCCTGTGAGCCGAATGCGGACCGTTCCCGACGTGGGTGGGTGCCTTGCGGGGCTTCGTCGACGCTCGCTGGCGCTCGCTGCTCAGCCTCCGGCATCGGAGGCTGAGCAGGGCGAGCCCCTGGGCGAGCCCGTCGACGAAGCCCCTGTGAGCCGAACGCGGACCGTTCCTGACGTGGGCTGGGTGCGTCACTCGGGCTTCGTCGACGCTCGCTGGCGCTCGCTGCTCAGCCTCCGGTGGCCTAGCGGCCGATGACCACGGGGATGCGGGTGACGGTGCCCCGGGCGCCACGCCACACGACGTAACCGTCGTCCATCGTGGGGCTGTGTCGCTCGACCGTGATGGTGTAGGTCGCGCTCTCCCCGGCGCCGAGACGCAGCGCCGCGGGGGAGACCGAGACGCTCGAGTCGAAGCCGCGGGCCGAGGAGGAGAAGTAGAGCCGGCGCTTGGTGACGTTGGTGACCGTGCGGGTCACCGTGGTCGTGTCGAAGGAGAGGACCGCAGACGGGGTGTTGAGGTCGGTCAGGCCACCGCCGAGCCAGGCTCGGTAGTCGCTCGGCTCGATGAGATAGGCCAGACCGGGGGAGCGCATGCGGTCGGGGCGCAGGCGCCCGGTGCCCGTGCGCAGGGCGTTGGAGTCGTCGACGGGCGCGGCGGTGGTGGCCAGCGCGGAGCGCACCTCGACGGCAGAGCGGTCGCCGTCGCTCAGCAGGGAGGCCGCGACGCCGGCGGTGTAGGCGGTCGCCGCGGAGGTGCCGGTCAGGAAGGCCCAGTCGGCACCGCCGGTGTCGGGCACCGCGCCGAGCACGTTGGTGGACGGGGCGAGGAAGTCGGGTTTGACGAAGCCGGCACCGAAGGCGCCCGTCGGGGAGAAACCCACGACACGCGCCGGGCGGCGCATCATGCCGAGGGAGCGCAGCGTCAGCCGCTCGCCTGGGTTGCGCTTGATCCAGCGCACGAGGCGGCTGCCGGAGGTCTCGTCGAGGTGGACCGTCGGGACGCTGTGCACGTCGAGGTCGACCGAGCCGCGGCGCTGGTTGACCAGCACCATCCCGACGCCGTCGGCCATTGCGACGGTGCGGGACTTGTCGATGCGACCGATCCGACCTCGTTCGCAGACGACGATGGCGCCCGCCACGGACGCGGCGTCCAGGCTGCCGGGGGCGCAGACCCGCGCGTCCTCACGTCGTACGTCGGTCGCGGCGACGTCGGCGCCGAGGACGACCGGGGCCGGACCGATCGTGCGGCGCGACAGCATCGCCCCGGACAGGTCGGCCAGCCGCTTGGTGCGCAGCTCTTGTGGCACCTGCACCCGTCCGCGTCGCAGCTCGCCGGTGGTCCCGCCGACCGTGGTGACCCAGGGGCTCACGTGGGCCGTGGTGGTGTCCGCGCCGCCGTTGCCGGCTGCCGCGATGACCACGACGCCGCTCTCCGCAGCGCCGAGCAGGGCGCGCTCGACGGTGTCGATCGTGCCCGGACCATCGACCGCGAGGCTGATCACGTCCACGCCGTCGCGGGTCGCGTCGTCGATCGCGGTGACGAGGTCGGCAGTGGCGCACCCGTCATCGTCAGGATCGGGGGCGCCCCAGCACGCCTTGTAGACCGCGAGGCGCGCCTCGGGGGCCAAGCCGCCGAGCACGCCGAGCCGCTCCCCGCCGACCGTGACGGGCACTCCGGCGTTGCCGGCGGCGATCGAGGCCATCTGGGTGCCGTGGCCGTCGGTGTCGCGAGGGGAGAGCGAGCTGGTGGCCCCCAGGTGCTCGGTGCCGAAGCCGCGGACATACCAGCGCGCACCGGCGAGCTTGCCGTTGCATTCCGAGCTGGACCAGCCCTGGCCCTCAGGGCAGGTGCCGCTGAAGTCCGTCGTGCTCTGGTGGCGCACCTGGGCGAAGAGCGGGCTCTCGGGGGCCACGCCGGTGTCGATGATGCCGATGACGGTGCCGGCGCCGCCGGTGCTGGGGCGGTCGGCGTCGAGGCGCTTGGAGATCAGGGCGTCAGCCGCGTCCGAGGCGCCGGCGACGGCTGTCAGGGAGCGAACTTCGTTGCGCTCGACCGAGGCGACCGTGAGGTCGGACTCCAGGCCCTCGACCTGCTCGGTGGTGAGCCGGACGGCGTAGCCGTTCAGCGCCGTCGTCCAACGGTAGAGCGGGTCCGCTGCCTCGACGGCGCGCAACGACGCGTCCTGCTGGGCCAGCATCCGGGCCTCCCGGAGCGACCGGGGCAGCAAGGCGCTCGAACCGGCGGTCCCGGGGCCCTGGAGCGTGACGAGGTAGAGGTCCCCGCCCTCGCGGGCGGCGGCCGGCGCGGACGCGCCGGCAAGCATCCCGGCGACCAGGGTGAGGCCGGTCACCAGACCGGTGACCAGGCGCGGCAGCCCGGAGCGGAGCGCGGGACGTGATCGCTGTGGGTGATGCATGGCTCGCTCCTGTCCGGGAGGAATTGGTAGGACGGTGAGCGGGCAGCAGGCCTGCGGGGCTCACCGTGCTCCGGCGGGGGCCGGAATCCTCCATTGTGACGCACATACCCCAGGCGCCGCACCCCAACGGGTGAATCGGTGCACGACGCCCCACTATCGTCGCCTCCGTGGCACCCACTTCCGCTCCGCTCACCGTCGGTTTCGACCTCGACATGACCCTGATCGACACGGCTCCGGGCTTCCGGTCGGTGCTGACGGCGTTGGGCCAGGAGCTGGGGGTCGATTTCCCGGTCGAGCAGATGACTGCGGCGCTCGGGCCGCCGCTCGACCTGATGCTCGCGCCCTACCTCCCGGAGTCGGCGATCGCCGCAGCCGGCGACCGGTTCCGGGCGCTCTACCCGCACCACGCGATCACCACGGTCCCTCTGCTGCCCGGCGCTGCGGAGGCGTTGGCCGCGGTGCGGTCCCAGGCGGGGCGGGTGGTGGTCGTGACCGGGAAGTACGCCCCCAACGCCCGCCTGCACCTCGACCACCTCGGTCTCGACGTCGACGTGCTCGAGGGCTGGGTCTGGGGCGTCGGGAAGGCCGACGCGTTGCTGCGCGAGGGGGCCTCGATCTACGTCGGCGATCACGTCCACGACGTCGAAGGTGCCCTGGCTGCCGGCATCACCTCGGTGTCGGTGCTGACCGGCGGTTGCTCTCGCGCCGACCTCGTCGCGGCCGGCAGTCACGTCGTCCTCGACGGCCTCCACGAATTCCCGTCGTGGTTGGTGGGCCGCGACCGATAGGGTGCGGGTTGAGGCTCGACCCTGACCTGGGTCGGGCTGGTTGCTTGAGAGGGGCAAGAGCAGTGCCGAGTGGCAAGGTGAAGTGGTTCGACCCCGACAAGGGGTTCGGTTTCCTGTCCCAGGACGGCGGGGCGGATGTCTACGTCCACTCCGACGCGCTCCCCGAAGGCAGCACGGTGATCAAGCCCGGGACCCGCGTGGAGTTCGGGATCGCCCAGGGTCGCCGTGGCGACCAGGCGCTGCAGGTGCGCGTGCTCGACGCCCCGGCCTCGATCTCGCGCAACCAGTCGCACGCGCGACGCAAGTCGCCGGAGGAGATGACCACGATCGTGGAGGACCTCATCCGGATGCTCGACGGCGTCGGCGAGGCCTACCGTCACGGTCGGCACCCCGACGCGCGGGCCTCCAAGCCCGCCGCAAAGGTGTTGCGCGCGCTGGCCGACGAGCTCGAGCTCTAGTCGCCCGGAGGCGGGTACGGCGGACCAGCCGGCGGGCCCGTCCACGGGCCTTCCGGGGGCTCCGTCCTACCTCCCGGCGGCGGCGCCGGCGGGGTCCGTGACGCCTGTGGGGGTCGCGAATCGGAGTTCGGGCGTGGTCGGGTGCGGCCACGGGTCCGGCGGGGTCGGGACGACAGGACGAAGACGGTCCAGGCCGCGAGCACCGCGAAGCCGACGCCGAGTCCGAGGCGCGCCGACTGGGGTAGCGCGATCCCGACGAACCCTCCGGCCACCCAGGCCAGCTGCAGGGTCGTGTCGCTGCGCGCGAAGGCGCTGGCCTGCACCGAGACCGGCACCCCGCTCTGGATCGTGGAGTCGAGCGAGACCTTGGACAGCGACTGGGCCAACCCGGCCACCAGTCCGAGCCCGGCCAGCGCGAGCACACCGTAGAACAATGCGCCCAGGGCGACCATCCCCGCATCGGCGAGGAGCGCGGCGACCACGGTGATCGCCGGGTTGATCTTCTTCAGCCCCGAGGCCAGCAGGATGCCGATGGTGTTGCCGAGGCCGGCGCCGCCGATCACGATCCCGAGGAGCAGCGCCTCCTTGCCCTCCCACCCGGGCAGCGGTTGGTCGCGC
Organism: uncultured Actinomycetota bacterium; assembly: GCA_963761285.1. GTDB lineage: Bacteria > Actinomycetota > Actinomycetes > Propionibacteriales > Nocardioidaceae > Nocardioides. The sequence continues at coordinate 240,602 of CAVXGJ010000010.1, forward strand.
AGGAGGAAGGCCATGTACATGGTCAGGAACCCCGACAACCAGCGCGGGCCGCAGTTGGCTCGCAGGGCGAAGGCGACCGCCGGCGGGATGTTGGTGCCCTTGCGGGCCGAGCCGGAGTCGAGGCGCAGGCTGACCTGCTGCTCGCCCTCGCTGGAGTCGACCTTGGCGGGCAGCATGATGGCCGCGACGGTGCCGACGACGAAGATCAGGAAGGCCAGGCGCAGGGACCACTCCGCACCGAGATAGGCGGCCCCTCCGGCCAGCGGCGCGGCCAGGGCGCCGCCCACGACGCCGGCCAGGGACACCCGCCCGTTGGCCTTGACGAGCGTGAAGTTCGCCGGGAGCAGACGCGGGATCGCGGCCGCTCGGGTCACGCCGTAGGCCTTGGACGAGACGAGCACGCCGAGGGCGGCGGGGTAGAGCAGGGGGGAGTCGGTCGCCACGGCGCCGGCCAGCACCCAGCACAGGAACGCCCGCAGGGCGAACGTCGCTCCGATCGCCCAGCGCCGTCCGTGGCTGAACCTGTCGAGGAACGGGCCGATCAGCGGCGCCACGATCGCGAAGGGAAGCATCGTCAGGCCGAGGAAGAGGGCGACCTGGCCGCGGGCGTCGCTGGTCGCGCCGGCGAAGAAGACGGTCGTGGCCAGCGAGATCGCGACGGCGGCGTCGCCGGCAGCGTTGGCGGCGTGCAGGTAGATCAGTCGGTGCAGCCCGGACTCGTCGGCGCCCTGGGCCGTGGCCGCACGCTGCGCGTTGCGGACCGCGCCGCGGCTGAGCTTGCCGGTGACCCGTCCGGTCGCCACCGCGGTGGTCCGGACCCCGCGGGCGGTGGCGCGGGCGCCGGTGCCGAGACCTTGCCCGACCGCTCGGGCCCGCTCGGGCCCGGTGGAGCGGGGCAGGTGGTCGTCCTCGACCCCGGGACCGGTCGGCGGGTCGTAGGGCGGGTCGTCGAGGCTCGCCGAGGGTCGATACGGCGCGTCGCTGGGCGGGTCGTACGGGGGCTCGTACGACGGCTCGTGGTGGCCACCCGAACCCGACGTGGGTCGGTGATCGGAGCGGCCGGACGTCATGAGGACCATCCTGCCCCGTGGCACCCACATCCTCCTGCCAGACCCGCCCCCGACCTGACATCGCTGCGGCGATGAGCCATGCTGTGGCCTGTGAACACCCCTCTCCAGCACCGTGAGCAGCCCGACTCCGTCGCCGCAGCGGCCGTCGACCAGGCGCGCGCGGCTCTGCTCGAGGAGGTCGCTCCCCACCAGGTCGGCGATCACCTCGGTGTCGAGAGCGAGGGGGAGCGGGTCGTGACCCACTTCTTCGCCTGCACCATGCCGGGCTACATCGGCTGGCGCTGGTCGGTGATCGTGGCGCGGGCCTCGCGCCAGAAGAAGATCACCGTGGGCGAGGTCGTCCTGCTTCCGGGCCAGGACGCCATCGTGGCGCCCTCCTGGCTGCCCTACCGCGAGCGCATCAAGCCGGGTGACCTGTCCCCGGGAGACCTGCTGCCCGTCGATGACGACGACCCGCGCCTGGTCCCCACCTACCTGTTCGGCGACGACCCGCTCGACGCCGATGACAAGGCGCAGATCCGAGAGGTCGCCAAGGACCTCGGCCTGGGTCGCGTGCGCACCCTGTCCCGCGAGGGCCGCGATGCGGCCGCCGAGCGCTGGTACGACGGCGACTCCGGCCCCGACTCCCCGCTCGCCCAGGGCTCGCCCGACCCGTGCTCGACGTGCGGCTTCCTGATGCGCATCGCCGGACCGCTCGCCCAGACCTTCGGGGTCTGCGCCAACGGCGATGCCAACGACGACGGTCGGATCGTGGCCTTCGGACACGGCTGCGGCGCCCACTCCGAGGTGCGTCTGGCCAAGAAGCACGAGCCGATCCCGCTGCCCGACCACGTGGTCGACACGCTCACGCTCGACGCTCTCTGAGCAGTCAGCGCACCGGGTGGCCCCAAGCGGTCGTCGGGGGCGCGGCGTCGGCGAGCGAGAGCACCCAGACGGCGTACTCCTCGCTCGGTGGGTGCAGCTCGTAGGACCCCCGGTGCAGGTCGACCGACAGCCCGCACGCCTCGACGTCGGCTGCGAACTCCGCCGGTGAGTAGTGCCGGGCGAAGTCGGGCCCGCCGCCGGCGACGTGGAAGCCGGCCAGGACCCGCCCGCCCGGAGCGAGGAGTGCGGCCACGTGGGCGAGCACCGCTCGCTCGGTGTCCTCGGCCAGCAGCACGAGCACGTTGCCCACGCACACGATGAGGTCGTAGGCAGCTGGGCGGCCCGCGGCCGCGAGCACGTCGGAGGTCAACGCCATCGCGTCGGCTTCGACGACCGCCAGGTCGGGATAGGTCGCTCGAGCCTGGGCAACGAGCGAGGAGTCGGGTTCGACAGCGGTCACGTCGTGCCCGCGGGCGGCCAGGGCTGCCGCCACCCGGCCCATGCCGGACCCGAGGTCGAGGATGCGGGCGCCCCGGCCGACGAGGGCGTCGGCGAGCCGGGCCTCGCCGTCCACGTCGGAGCCGGTGGCGACCAGCTCGGCGAACTTCTTGCCGTAGCCGGCGTTGGCCTCGCCGGCCCGGGCCCACCGGGTGATCGGCACCGGGTCCGTGGCGCTCATGAGTCGACGGTCTGCGAGGTCAGGCGTGCGCGGCGTCGACGCAGGCAGTACTCGAGCCCCAGCAGCCCGAGCCCGACGCCGGTCAGGCAGCTCCACAGCCACCAGGAACGGCCGTCGTCCTGGAGTCGGCCATAGAAGGGGAGCAGCGCGACGAAAGCCACGAAGAAGACAGCGGTGCCGACCTGGACCGTGCGCACCCCGTCGACGTCGAGGGGCTCGACATCGGCGATCAGGTAGGTCTTGTTGCGGAACTCGTGCTCGGTCGGCTGCTCGTCGCTGAAGTCCACGGCAACAGGCTATCCGGCACCGGCAGAGACGAGCGCCGAGCGCACCTCGTCCTCGATCTGGTCCTGCAGGACAGCAGGTCGGGACCAGGTCCAAGTGGCTCGGAATAGTTAGCAAGGGTAACTAGTTATGCTGATGACATGCCTACCGTGGAACGCGCCGCCCGCACCGACGCCGGACTCGCCTCAGAGCTCCGGTTGTCGGTCATGCGGCTGCGCCGACGGCTCGCCGGCGAGCGGCACCCCGACAACGAGCTGAGCATGAACGCCATGGCGGTGCTGGGCGCGCTCTACCGCAACGGCGACCTGACCCCCGGCGAGCTCGCCGCGCACGAGCGGGTCCAGCCGCCGAGCATGACCCGCACCGTCGCGTGCCTCGAGACCGGCGGCCACGTCGTACGTCGTCCGCACGAGACCGACCGCCGCCAGGTGCTGGTCAGCCTGACCGACCACGGCCGCGACACGCTCCTGGCCGACCGCCGTCGACGCGACGAGTGGTTGGCCCTGCGCCTGCGCGACCTGACCCCTGACGAGCGAGCCGTCCTGCGCGCCGCGGCTCCGATCCTGGAGAAGCTGAGCACGAGTTGAGAGAGCATTGAGCCCGACATTCCGATCCCTGCACAACGCCAACTACCGCCTGTACGCCGGCGGCAACCTGGTCTCCAACGTCGGGACCTGGATGCAGCGCGTCGCCCAGGACTGGTTGGTGCTGCTGCTCACCGCCAACTCCGCGGCCGCCATCGGCATCACGACCGGCCTGCAGTTCCTGCCGATCTTGCTGCTCTCACCCTTCGCCGGGGTCATTGCCGACCGCATCCCCAAGCGGCGCCTGCTGCAGCTGACCAACGTCGGCATGGCTGCGCCCGCGCTGATCCTGGGTCTGCTGGCCGTGACCGGTGCCGTCCAGGTCTGGCACGTCTACGTCCTCGCCTTCACTCTCGGCATCTCGGCGGCCTTCGACGCCCCGGCCCGGCAGTCGTTCGTCTCCGAGATGGTCGAGCCGGACGACCTCAGCAACGCCGTCGGCCTCAACTCGGCGAGCTTCAACGTCGCGCGCATCGTCGGCCCGGCCGTCGCCGGGCTCTCCATCGCGCTGCTCGGCGGGGGAGTGACCGCCACCGGGTGGGTGATCTTGGCCAACGGACTCAGCTACGCCGCGCCGATCCTCACCCTGGCCCGTCTCGACGGCACCCGGCTGCAGTCCGCGGCCCTCGTGCCGCGCGGTCCGGGTCAGATCCTTGCGGGAGTGGCCTACGTGCGTAGTCGCCCCGACCTGCTGCTGATCCTGGCCGTGGTGTTCTTCGCAGGCACGTTCGGTCTCAACTTCCAGATGACGTCGGCACTGATGGCCACCGAGGTCTTCGACAAGGGTCCGACCGAGTACGGCCTGCTCGGCACCTTCATGGCGGTCGGCTCGCTCGCCGGGTCGCTGCTGGCGGCGCGCCGCGTCCGCGTCCGGCACCGGCTCGTCGTCGGCGCCGCCATCGCCTTCGGGGCCATCGAGGTGGTCGCCGGTCTGGCTCCGTCCTACCTGACCTTCGCGCTGCTCAGCCCGCTGCTCGGGCTCGCGGCGCTGACCATGATCACCGGGGCCAACACGTTCATGCAGATGAACACCGACGCCGGGATGCGTGGCCGGGTGATGGCGCTCTACCTGATGGTGTTCATGGGCGGTACGCCGCTCGGCTCGCCCTTCATCGGGTGGGTCGGCGAGATGTACGGCGCTCGCTGGACGCTCATCGTCGGTGGCCTGGTGACGATCCTGGGCGTCGTGGTGGCATCGTTGATCTACGTGCGCACCGGACGGCACCACGTCGTCGTCTGGGAGGCCCGCCACGAGCGTGCCCTGGCGCGCTCGCGAGATTTTGCTCCTGTGTCGGGCGGCGGGTAGCCTCGCTCCTCGTGCCTGGTCGATCCAGGCACTGACGCGTGCCCGCAGCAGGCAAGCCCTCCTGAGAGCTCGGCGAAGCAGCATCTCGCACCATCAGATTTTGCTACCTACGTGCCCGGCAGATCGCCGCGCACCGAGAGTCACCACGAAAGGGAACCACCAGGTGCCCACCATTCAGCAGTTGGTCCGAAAGGGCCGTCAGGACAAGGTGTCGAAGAGCAAGACGCCTGCCCTCAAGGGTTCGCCCCAGCGACGCGGTGTTTGCACCCGCGTCTACACCACCACCCCGAAGAAGCCGAACTCCGCTCTCCGCAAGGTCGCCCGCGTGCGCCTGTCGAGTGGCGTCGAGGTCACCGCTTACATCCCGGGTGTCGGTCACAACCTCCAGGAGCACTCGATCGTGCTCGTCCGCGGCGGCCGGGTGAAGGACCTCCCCGGTGTCCGTTACAAGATCATTCGCGGCTCGCTCGACACCCAGGGTGTCAAGAACCGCAAGCAGGCCCGTAGCCGCTACGGCGCCAAGAAGGAGAAGAGCTAATGCCCCGTAAGGGTCCGGCCCCCAAGCGGCCGATCGACATCGACCCCGTCTACGGTTCGCAGCTGGTCTCCCAGCTCGTCTCCAAGGTGCTGCAGGACGGCAAGAAGCAGGTTGCCCAGCGCATCGTCTACACCGCTCTCGAAGGCTGCCGCCAGAAGAACGAGACCGACCCGGTCGTCACGCTGAAGCGTGCGCTCGAGAACGTCAAGCCGGCCATCGAGGTCAAGTCCCGCCGTGTCGGTGGGGCGACCTACCAGGTCCCGATCGAGGTCAAGGGCACCCGCGGCACGACGCTGGCCCTGCGCTGGCTCGTCGGCTACGCCGCCGAGCGTCGCGAGAAGACCATGCACGAGCGCCTGATGAACGAGATCCTCGACGCCTCCAACGGTCTCGGTGCCGCTGTCAAGAAGCGCGAGGACACGCACAAGATGGCCGAGTCCAACAAGGCCTTCGCGCACTACCGCTGGTGACGTGGTTGCGGCGGTCAGGTGGTCACCATTGGTGGCCGCCCGCCGTCGTGGCTCGAGGCCTTTGCCGCCTCTCGTCGTCCTTTCACCCCGCCCCACCACAGACCCCTAAGGAACGCTGACTCACGTGGCTGTCAACATCACCACCGACCTGAACGTCGTTCGCAACATCGGGATCATGGCGCACATCGATGCCGGCAAGACCACCACCACTGAGCGGATCCTCTTCTACACCGGGATCAGCTACAAGATCGGTGAGGTCCACGACGGCGCTGCGACCATGGACTGGATGGAGCAGGAGCAGGAGCGCGGCATCACGATCACGTCGGCCGCGACGACCTGCTGGTGGAAGGACCACCAGATCAACATCATCGACACCCCCGGGCACGTCGACTTCACCGCCGAGGTCGAGCGCTCGCTGCGCGTCCTCGACGGTGCCGTCGCGGTCTTCGACGGTGTCGCCGGCGTCGAGCCCCAGACCATGACGGTCTGGCGCCAGGCCAACAAGTACTCCGTGCCCCGCATGTGCTTCGTCAACAAGCTCGACCGCACCGGTGCCGACTTCTTCCGCTGCGTCGACATGATGGTCGACCGCCTCAACTCCACGCCGCTGGTCCTGCAGCTGCCGATCGGTGCCGAGGGCGACTTCCTCGGTGTCGTCGACCTCGTCGGGATGCGCGCCCTCGTCTGGCGCGGCGAGACCGCGATCGGTGAGGACTACGAGATCGAGGAGATCCCGGCCGAGCTCGCCGAGCAGGCTGCGGAGTACCGCGAGAAGCTGCTCGAGACCCTGAGCGACGCCGACGACCAGATCATGGAGAAGTTCCTCGACGAGGGCGAGTTCTCCGTCGAGGAGCTCGAGGCCGCCATCCGTCGCGCGACCCTGGCCGACAAGCTCAACCCGGTCCTGTGTGGCACGGCCTTCAAGAACAAGGGCGTCCAGCCCCTGCTCGACGCGGTCGTCAAGTACCTCCCCTCGCCCCTCGACGTCGACGCGATCATCGGTCACTCGGTCAAGGACGAGAACGAGGAGATCCGCCGCCTCCCGTCCGACGACGAGCCCTTCTCGGGTCTGGCCTACAAGATCGCCACCGACCCGCACCTCGGCAAGCTGATCTACGTCCGCGTCTACTCGGGCAAGCTCGAGGCCGGCTCGACCGTGGTCAACTCGGTCAACGGTCGCAAGGAGCGGATCGGCAAGGTCTACCAGATGCACGCCAACAAGCGTGAGGAGATCGCCTCGGTCGGTGCCGGACAGATCGTCGCCGTCATGGGTCTCAAGGACACCAAGACCGGCCACACGCTCTCCGACCCCAACCACCAGGTGATCCTGGAGTCGATGACCTTCCCGGCCCCGGTGATCGAGGTCGCCATCGAGCCGAAGACCAAGAGCGACCAGGAGAAGCTCGGAACCGCCATTCAGCGGCTCTCCGACGAGGACCCGACGTTCACGGTCAAGGCCGACGAAGAGACCGGCCAGACGATCATCGCCGGCATGGGCGAGCTCCACCTCGAGATCCTCGTCGACCGCATGAAGCGCGAGTTCCGCGTCGAGGCGACCGTCGGCAAGCCGCAGGTGGCCTACCGCGAGACGCTGCGCAAGGACGTCACCAAGCACTCCTACACGCACAAGAAGCAGACCGGTGGTTCCGGCCAGTTCGCCAAGGTCGTCATCTCCCTCGGGCCCAACATCGACCCCGAGACCGGCGTCGGCGCAGGCTACGAGTTCGTCAACGCGACGTCCGGTGGCCGCGTGCCCAAGGAGTACATCCCCTCGGTCGACCAGGGTGGCCAGGACGCCATGGAGTTCGGTGTCCTCGCGGGCTACCCGATGGTCGACGTCAAGTTCACGCTCGAGGACGGCGCCTACCACGACGTCGACTCCTCCGAGCTTGCCTTCAAGATCGCCGGCAACCAGGCCTTCAAGGAGGCTGCGCGCATGGCGAAGCCGGTGCTGCTCGAGCCGATGTTCGCTGTCGAGGTCATCACGCCCGACAGCTTCCTCGGCACGGTCATCGGCGACATCAACAGTCGTCGGGGTCAGATCCAGGCACAGGAAGAGCGTCACGGCGACATGGTCGTGAACGCGCTTGTGCCTCTGTCCGAGATGTTCGGGTACGTTGGCGACCTGAGGTCCAAGACCTCCGGCCAAGCTTCGTACTCGATGGAGTTCGACTCGTACGCCGAGGTTCCCACGAACGTCGCCGACGAGATCATCAAGAAGGTCCGGGGCGAGTAACCCTCCCGGTTTCACTCGCCGAGGACCCTCGGCGCACCATCCAACCCGTACGAGTCAAGTACCAACACACAGGAGGAGCCCCAGTGGCTAAGGCGAAGTTCGAGCGGACCAAGCCGCACGTCAACATCGGCACGATCGGTCACATCGACCACGGCAAGACGACCTTGACCGCGGCGATCACCAAGGTGTTGCACGACAAGCACCCCGACCTCAACGAGGCCTCGGCCTTCGACGAGATCGACAAGGCTCCCGAGGAGCGTCAGCGCGGCATCACGATCTCGATCGCGCACGTGGAGTACCAGACGGAGAACCGTCACTACGCCCACGTCGACTGCCCCGGTCACGCTGACTACATCAAGAACATGATCACCGGTGCCGCGCAGATGGACGGCGCGATCCTGGTGGTCGCCGCGACCGATGGCCCGATGCCGCAGACGAAGGAGCACGTGCTCCTCGCCCGCCAGGTCGGTGTCCCCTCGATCGTGGTCGCGCTCAACAAGTGCGACATGGTCGACGACGAGGAGCTCATCGAGCTCGTCGAGATGGAGGTGCGTGAGCTCCTCTCCGACTACGAGTTCGACGGCGACAACATCCCCGTCGTCCGCGTGGCTGCCTTCCCGGCGCTGCAGGGCGACGCCAAGTGGGGCGAGTCGATCATCGAGCTGATGGCGGCTGTCGACGAGTCGATCCCGACGCCCGAGCGTGAGACGGACAAGCCGTTCCTCATGCCTGTCGAGGACGTCTTCACGATCACCGGTCGTGGCACGGTCATCACCGGCCGTATCGAGCGGGGCATCGTGAAGGTCAACGAGGAGGTCGAGATCATCGGCATCCGCGAGACCGCGCAGAAGTCGACCGTCACCGGCGTCGAGATGTTCCGCAAGCTGCTCGACGAGGGTCAGGCCGGCGAGAACGTCGGGCTGCTGCTCCGAGGCACCAAGCGCGAGGACATCGAGCGCGGCATGGTTGTCATCAAGCCGGGCACCACCACGCCGCACACCAACTTCGAGGCGTCTGTCTACATCCTCTCGAAGGACGAGGGCGGCCGTCACACGCCGTTCTTCAACAACTACCGCCCGCAGTTCTACTTCCGTACGACGGACGTGACCGGCGTCGTTACCCTCCCCGAGGGCACCGAGATGGTCATGCCCGGCGACAACACGGAGATGTCGGTGGAGCTGATCCAGCCCATCGCCATGGACGAGGGCCTGCGTTTCGCGATCCGTGAGGGTGGCCGCACCGTCGGCGCCGGCCGGGTCGTCAAGATCACCAAGTGATCGACTGATTCATCGTTCGAGGCCTCGCACCCTTCCGGGTGCGGGGCCTCGTGCCTTTTTCCTGCTGGCAGGCGCGGTGTCTAGCCTGAGCACATGCCGTCGCCGGAAGACGTTCTCGCCCCCTTGGTGTCCGATGCGATCCTGCGTGCCTACGGGCCGGCGCTGCGCGACGTGGACCCGGTGCTGCGACCCAGCCACTACGCCGATGTGCAGGTCAATGCGGCTCTGGCGCTGGCAAAGCGGTTGGGCGAGAAGCCGCGTGATGTTGCTGCCCGGATCGCCGAGCACCTCGACCTGGACGGCATCTGCGACAACATCGAGATCAGCGGTCCTGGCTTCTTGAACCTGACGCTGAGTGATGCCTGGATCAGTGCCCGGACCATGGCTGCAGCCGCCGATCCAAGGCTCGGCGTGGACCCGGTGGATCCGCAGATCGTGGTCATCGACTACTCGGCTCCGAACGTCGCCAAGGAGATGCACGTCGGGCACCTGCGCACCACGGTGGTCGGTGACTGCCTGGCCCGGGTGCTGGAGCATCTCGGGCACCAGGTGGTGCGCCAGAACCACATCGGCGACTGGGGCACGCCCTTCGGGATGCTGATCGAGCACCTCCTGGACGTGGGTGAGGACTCCGACCAGGCGCTGCTGATCGAGAGCGACCCCAGCAGGTTCTACCAGGCCGCGCGTGCGAAGTTCGACGAGGACGAGGTGTTCGCAGCACGCGCCCGGACACGCGTGGTGGCCCTGCAAGCCGGCGACCCACCCACGCTGGCTACCTGGGCGCGGCTCGTCGGGCTCTCGCGGCACTACTTCAACGCCATCTACAGCCGCCTGGGAGTCACGCTGACCGACGCCGACCTGGCGGGGGAGTCGACGTACAACGACGACCTCGCCTCGGTCTGTGACGAGCTCGTCGAGCGGGGGATCGCGGTCGAGAGCGAGGGGGCGCTGTGCGTCTTCCTCGATGGCTACACTCGGGCGGGAGGAGAAGCCGGTCCCGTTGATCGTGCGCAAGTCCGACGGTGCGTACGGTTATGCGACCACCGACCTGGCAACAGTGCGACACCGGATCCGGACCCTCGGGGCGGAGCGGTTGCTCTACGTCATCGGTGCACCGCAGTCCCTGCACCTCGACATGGTGTGGGCGACAGCGCGACTGGCTGGCTGGCTGCCTCCCGAGGTCGAGCCGGTGCACGTGCGTATCGGCAACGTCCTGGGGGAGGATCGCAAGATCCTGCGGACTCGCAGCGGCTCACCACTGCGACTCATGGCGCTGCTCGACGAGGCAGTGGCCGCAGCACGTGCCGTCCTGGACGAGCATCGCGCTTCCCTGGACGAGGAGACGAGGGCGGCTGTCGCGCCGCAGGTCGGCATGGCCGCAGTGAAGTACGCCGACCTGTCGGTCGCTCACGACAGCGAGTACGTCTTCGACCTGGCACGCATGATCTCTCCGACCGGCAACACCGGTCCCTACATCCAGTACGCGGCCGCTCGGGTGCGGTCGATCTTCCGCACCGCTGGACTCGACCCGGAGGACTCCCTGATCGCCTCGGCGCCCATCGTGGTCGAGACGTCGGAGGAGCGCGCGCTGTGTCTTCAGCTCCTCGAGATGGGGCCGACCGTTCGCGACGTCGGCCTGCACCTGGAGCCACATCGACTGTGCAGCTACTTGTTCTCCCTCGCGCAGTCGTTCTCGGTCTTCTACGAACGGTGTCCCGTCGTCAAGGCCGACGACCAGGCGGTCCGTGCCTCGCGCCTGGCCCTCAGCGCAGTGACCCTGCGCACGCTTGTCACGGGCCTCGATCTCCTCGGTATCGAAGCTCCGGCGCGCATGTAGCTCCAGCGAGCAGCGCGAGGCGCCGAGTGCGATGATGAACGCGTGAGCGACCAGTATTCCCAGCAGCCCCCGCCGCCTCCGCAGGAGCCGAACCCCTACGGAGCGCCGGCCCACGGGGCCTACCAGCCGGTCCCCGACCACCCGCAGGCGATGACGATCCTGGTGCTCGGCATCGTCAGCGTCTTCGTCGGTGTCGTCGGTCCGGTGGCCTGGTACCTCGGCTCGAAGGCCAAGAAGGAGATCGAAGCCTCTGGTGGCCGGCTCGGAGGTCTCCAGCAGGTCACCATCGGGTGGATCCTCGGCATCATCATGTCGATCCTGCTGATCCTCGGCCTGGTGTTCTTCTTCGTCGTGCTCGTCGCGGTGCTCGGTGTCTTCGCAACAGCACCCTGAGCGGGTCGACGCTGACCCGTCGCGCCCTGAACGGCCGCACCAGAAGCTGATGCACGACGGACGGCGGGTGAGCGAGGTGCTCACCTACGCCCGGCGGGGGAGTCGTTTCAGCCCTCGCCAGGCCCAGGCCTGGGAGGCCCACCACGAGGCGTGGGTGATCCCGGACGAAGCGGTCGACTCACCGGAGTTCTCCCTGCTCGACCACTTCGGCCGCGAGGCCCCCTTGATCGTGGAGATCGGCTCCGGGATCGGCGAGGCGACGGCGGCGCTGGCCGCAGCGCGGCCCGACCACAACGTGCTCGCCTTCGAGGTGTGGACCCCAGGGGTCGCCGAGACCCTGGGACGGCTGGCCGAGATCGGTGCCGACAACGTGCGGCTCTGCTCGGTCGATGCGGTGTGGAGTGCCCACCACCTGATCGCTCCCGGGAGCCTGGACGAGCTGTGGACGTTCTTCCCGGACCCGTGGCACAAGGTGCGCCACCACAAGCGTCGACTGGTCACGCCGCCGCACGCGTCCGTGCTCGGTGGCCTGCTCCGACCGGGCGGGGTGTGGCGCCTGGCGACCGACTGGGCGGAGTACGCCGAGCAGATGGTGCAGGTCCTCGATGCCGAGACTTCTCTGCAAGGGGGCCGGGTCGAGCGCTGGGACGATCGTCCGGTCACCCGGTTCGAACGGCGCGGCATCGCTGCGGGGCGTGACATCACCGACCTGCGCTACGTGCGCAGGAGCTCGAGCTCTTCATCGACGTAGGGATCCTCCTGGCCGAGTGAGGTGAGCTCGGCCCGCAGGGCCTCCTGGATCGTCAGGGCCTCGTCACGCCGGTCGAGGTGCCGCAGCACCCACGCGACCATCCAGCGTGCCACGCGCGTCCGCGCGTCGTCGTCGAGCGACTCGCGCGCCGCGAGTGCCTCCTCGAAGCAAGCCAGGGCCAGGGGCCAGTGCTCGGCGTCGGCGTGGACCATGCCCAGGTTGTGGAGCAGCGACGGCACCCAGGCGCGGGCGTCGGCGGCGGTTGAGCTGTGGGCGAGCGCCAGCGCCTCCTCGGTGAGCGCGACCTGTTCGGCAGGCGGCCCCACCAGGGCGACCATGTGCAACGCGTCGACCTGAATCGCATCCAGGCCGGCCGCCCCGGCGGCCAGAGCGGCTTGGACGAAGAGCGGACGAGCGCCGCGTGGGTCACCTGAGGAGCGCTGAAGCCGACCCTGCTCGAGCACCCGGCGTACGGCGACCTCGGAGCGGCCTGCGTCGAGCTCGGGGTCGGCGAGCACCGCGCGCGCCTCCTCGAAGCGCTCCTGCAGGCCGAGCGCGCGGCCGACCTGGGTGAGCAGCACCAGCCGGTCGTCCCCGGTCGCGTGCTCGGCGGCGGCTCGCAGACGCTCCTCGGAACCTGACGGGTCCTCGAAGTCCCACAGCGCGTCCAGATCGGTCATGACGGCATCCTCGCGCCTGGCCGGCGTGCTCGTCCACGGGCCTGGACGATCTCCCCCCGGAGTGAGGGGGTCAGCCGCCGGGGGTGAGCCTGCGTCGCGCCTCGCCCTGCCGGTGAAGGCGGTCCAGGTCGCGCGTGCGGCGCGTCGCCACGACGGCCGCCAGGAAGTCGTCGGGGGACGTCCCGTGAGGCGGGGCCGGTGCCACGTGAGCGCTCACCTGCTCGGCGAGTCGGCCCCCGACCGTTGCGCGTGAGGTCGGGTCGAGACTCTGCGCGCGACCGAGGTACTGGCGCACGGCGAGCGCGAGCCCGGTGGGCAAGGACGCCATGTCCGCCCCGTCAGCCCACCCGGCGAGGTGGGGCGGCATGGGGAGCGGGAGGGGGAGCTTCAGCGCGACGCGCGAGCGGACGACGTAGGTGCCGGCGGCGAAGTCACCCAGACGCTTGCCCCGGTTGTTGACGAGCATCGAGAAGAACGCCGGGACGCCCGAGAAGAGGTAGATCTCCACGAAGCCGACCAGTGAGCGGATCAGGGCGTGCTGGAAGGAGATCGGGCCGGCATCGTCGCGCACCGTGCGCAGGCCGGTGGCCAGCTTGCCGAGCGACCGTCCTCGGGTGAGGGTCTCCAGGGTGGTGGGGAACCCGACGAAGACCAGCACCGTCACCGCGATGAAGGCGATCGTCGCGATGGCATCGTCGGCGCGGAGCGAGGCGATCTGGAAGATCAGCGCGAGCGCCACGAGCAGCAGCAGGGTGACGATGATGTCGATGAGCCCCGAGGCGATCCGGATGGCCAACCCTGCCGGCGGCAGGTCGAGCGCGACGGCTTCCCCGGTGACGAGATCGTCGGTGGTGAGCATCGCGAACTCCGGACCGGGGGTCATGGGTCGACAGCCTAGGCTGTCGGCGTGGACCTCGACGCCTACGTGATGACGCACGGCCACGACTGGGCCCGGCTCGACGAGCTCTCCGGGCGAGGCCGGCTCGACGGCGCCGAGAGCGACGAGCTGGTCGAGCGCTACCAGCAGGTCGCCACCCACCTGTCGGTCATCCGCACGTCCGCGCCCGACGGTGCCCTCATCGCGCATCTGTCGTCACTGCTGGCGCGGGCACGGATCCGCCTGGTCGGCACCCGGGTCAGCTCGTGGCACGGCGTCGCGACGTTCTTCACCGAGCGGTTCCCCGCAGCGTTGTACCGGTTGCGCTGGTGGTGGCTGGGATGCCTGGCCGCCAACGTCGTGGTCACCGGCGTGATCATGCTGTGGTTGCTGGGCCACCCCACGGTCGAGCAGAACCTCCTGTCGCCCACCGAGGTCGACCAGCTGGTCAACAACGACTTCGAGGGCTACTACAGCGAGTACGCCGCCAGCCACTTCGCGGCTCAGGTGTGGATCAACAACGCCTGGGTGAGCGCGCAGGCGATCGCGCTCGGCATCCTGGGGCTTCCGGTGATCGCGGTGCTGTTCAGCAACATCCTCAACCTCGCGATCATCGGCTCGATCATGATCCGCAACGACCGGGGCGAGCTGTTCTGGGGCCTGATCCTGCCGCACGGCCTGCTCGAGCTCACCGCCGTCTTCGTTGCCGGCGGGGTCGGGATCCGGCTCTTCTGGTCGTGGATCGAGCCGGGTCGGCTCAGCCGCACCGCCTCGATCGCTCGGGAGGGCCGCACGGCCATCACGATCGCGCTGGGACTGATCGTGGTGCTGGCCATCAGCGGCGTCATCGAGGGCTTCGTGACCCCGTCGGCGCTCCCCACCTGGGCCCGCATCGGGATCGGCGTCCTGGCCGAGGTGACCTTCTTCGCCTACGTGTTCGTCCTCGGACGGCGCGCGGTGCAGCGCGGCCACACGGGCGACCTGTCCGCCGACCTCCTCGAGGACACCGTCGCGACCGCATCCTGACGCCGCAGCAGGGCTACAGGAGTCCCCGCGCCTTCAACGCCAGGTAGTGATCGGCCAGCGCCGGCGGCAGGTCGCCCGCATCCGCGTCGATCACGGCGACCCCGAGCTGCTTGAGCACCGCGGCCGTGTGGGCCCGACGCCGCAGCTCGCGCTCCGCAGCGGCGGCGTCGTAGGTCTCGGTGATGGTCGAGCGGAGCCGGGTCATCCGCTCGAGCTCGGGGTCCTTCACCGAGGCGATCACCACCCGGTGGTGCCGGGTCAGCGTGGGCAGGGCCGCGAGGAGACCCTCCTCGATCGCCGACGGCTCGATCGGGGTGAGCAGCACGACGAGCGCGCGCTGTCGGCCGAGCCCCTGCACCGCACCGACGAGCGTGTTCCAGTCGGCCTCGGCGATCACCGGCTCGAGCTCGGCCATCGCGTCCTGCAGCCGACCGGTGAGGTCGCGCGAGCCGCTCGAGCGCAGCCGGGCCCGGACCTTGCGGTCGCCGGCGACGAAGTCGACCCGGTCGCCGGCACGGGTCGCGAGCGCCGCCAGCAGCAGGGCTGCGTCCATGGCGGAGTCGAGGCGGGGCACGTCGTCGACGCGTCCGGCGGAGGTCCGTGAGGTGTCGAGCAGCAGGACCACCCGGCGATCGCGTTCGGGCTGCCAGGTGCGGACGACGACGCTCGCCGTGCGCGAGGAAGCGCGCCAGTCGATGGAGCGCACATCATCACCGCGGACGTACTCGCGCAGCGAGTCGAACTCCGTGCCCGGCCCGCGCACCCGCACCGCGGCGCGACCGTCGAGCTCGCGCAGCCGGGCCAGCCGGGAGGGCAGGTGCTTGCGCGACTCGAACGGAGGCAGCGACCGCACCGAGCCCGGCACCACCGTGGTCCGCTGTCGGGCAGCGAGGCCGAGCGGCCCGATCAACCGGATCGTCACCCCCACGGCTCGCAGGTCGCCCCGACGGTGGGGCAGTAGCGCTGTGGTGAGCAGGACGGTCCCGCCCGCGTCCAACCGCAACGGGTGCCGGTTGTCCTCGGCCCCGGCGCTGGGCTGCCACGCGTCGCGCAGCACGCCCCTCACCCGGCGCCGACCGCGGTTCTCCACCATGAGCAGCGTCTCGGCGCGCTCACCCGTGCGCACCGCCGGTGTCGGGCGTCGTATGACGGCAACAGCGCCGGTGGGCGGGGCCAGGACCAGGTCGAGCGTGATCAGCGCGACCACGAGCAACAGCCACAGCCACGCGCTGCTGGGCAACGGGCGCAGCACCACGGCCACCAGGCCGAGCAGGCCCAGGAGCGGCGCCCGTCCAGTCAGGGTCATCGCGGCACGGGCACCGAGCCGACGGCCGAGGCGAGCACCTGAGCCACGTCGACGCCCTCCAGCTCGGCTTCGGGGCGTAGACCCAGACGGTGGGCCAGCGTCGCGTGCGCGAGCGCCTTGACGTCGTCCGGGGTCACGAAGTCGCGGCCGCCCAACCAAGCCCAGGCCCGCGAGGCCCGGAGGAGAGCGGTCGCGCCACGGGGGCTGACTCCCAGCGACAGCGACGGCGAGATCCGGGTGGCCCGGGCGATGTCGACGATGTAGGCGGCGACCTCGGGGGAGACCTGCACGGTGGCCACGGCCCGGCGGCCGGCTGCGATGTCGGCCCCGTCGGCAACCGCGCGGACCCCTGCTCCCGCTACGTCTCGCGGGTCGAAACCGGCTGCGTGGCGGGCCAGGATCTCCAGCTCGGCGTCGCGCTCGGGGATCGGCAGCACCACCTTGAGCAGGAAGCGGTCGAGCTGGGCCTCCGGCAACGGGTAGGTGCCTTCGTACTCGACGGGGTTCTGGGTCGCGGCGACCAGGAACGGCTCGGGCAGCAGGCGGGTCACTCCGTCGACCGACACCTGGCCTTCCTCCATCGCCTCCAGCAGGGCCGACTGCGTCTTGGGTGGCGTGCGGTTGATCTCGTCGGCGAGCAGCAGGTTGGTGAACACCGGACCCTCGCGGAAGCTCAGCTCGCCCAGGCCGGCGTGGGTGGAGTCGATGACCATCGAGCCGGTGATGTCGCCGGGCATCAGGTCGGGAGTGAACTGCACGCGACGGGTCTCCACCGACAGCGATGCTGCGAGGGTGCGCACCAGCAGGGTCTTCGCCGTGCCGGGCACGCCCTCCATGAGCACGTGACCGCCGCACAGCAGCGCGACCAGCAGCCCGGAGACCGCGGCGTCCTGGCCGACGACGGCCTTCGCGACCTCGTGGCGCACGGCGACCAGTCGCTCGCGTGCGGCGGCGTGGTCGAGCGCTCCCGGTCCGGCCGACGTGGGCGGGGGCGGCGGCGGGGGTGGGCTGGAGCCGTCGAACCGGCCTGACAGATCGCTCATGGGCGACGTACCTCTTCCTCGAGTGCGGCCAGGTCGTTGGCCAGGGTGATCAGGTCTCGGTCGGACTCCGGGATGGAGGCCGTGGTCGACAGGAGGCCTGCGACCTCGCGTTCGGCCCGACCGGTGTGCCGGGCGACCTCTCGCACGAGTGTGGACTCGTCGATGCCGGTCCCGAGCCGCAGCCGCGACAGGGCTCGGGTCTGCGTGGCACCACGCAGGGTCGCCGCGGCATGGGCGCGATCGCCGGACCTGCGGTAGAGCCGTCCGCGACTGCGGGTGGTCTCGATGGCTTTCACGATGACCGGCAGCGGCTCGCTGGCGAGCGGCCCCAGCCGGCGTCCGCGCCACAGCACCAGCAGCACGGTGGCCAGCAGCAGGATCGCCAGGCCGGGTCCGATCCACGGGGGGAGGAGCGAGGAGATGCTGACGCCGTCGTCGGCGACCTGGTCGTCGGCGGAGGCGACGTACCAGACGAGGCGTTGCTCGGCGCCGAGCAGCCGCAGGGCGATGGCGGCGTTGTCGCCGCGCAGGACCTGGTCGTTGCTCAGCAGCTCTCCGGCGCCGAGCAGGGTCAGGTCGGGGCGGTCGGTTCCGCGGTCGACGGACAGCGCATCGTCGAAGCAACCGCTGGTGGGGTTGGCTCGCGCGTTGTCGACGACGAGCTCCAGGTCGTCGTACGACGGATCGGTGCAGTCGCCGCGGATCCCCTGCTCGACCTCGATCCCGTCGAGATCGCCGCTGATGCCGAGACCGGCGAGCAGCGCAGGGGTCGGGTCCACCACGATCAGTCGGCTGTCGGCCCGGGTCACCGCGCCGAGCAGCCGCTGGATGGTGCTGGTCCCGAGGTCGCTCGCGGAGGTCACGACCACGAGCGTCGTGTCGTCGAGCCCGACCTGGTCGAGGTCGTCGGCGCCGCGGGCGACCTCGACGTCGACGCCCTGATCGGCCAGGACCCGCGCCACCGCCTGGGCCCCGTCGGGCCCGGGGTTGTCGGGGTCGAGATCGGCGCCCCGCGTCACCGGGCCCTGAGTGAGCACGACGAGCGCGAGGGCGGCCAGGAGGGCACCGAGGATGGCCAGCGTGGAGCCGTGCCGACGCAGGCCGGTCGGTGCGTCGGGGGCGGTCATCGAGGGCTCCGCAGCAGGGCATCGATCGCGAGGACCGCGTCGGCCTCCTCACGGCTGGCGGAACGCTCGCCATACATGACGGCATCGAAGAGCTGGGCGCCGTACTCCACCGGTCCGCGCTGCTCGGGGTGCTGCGCAGCCAGCGTCTCGGCGACCTCACGGGCCGTGCTGCCCGGCGCGTTGTCGAGACGGCCGCGCTCGACCTGGTGCACGGCCAACGCCCGGAACCCCTCGATGACGGCCTCGCCGAATCGTCCCTCGCGGTGAGCCTGCTCGGCCCGGGAGCGCAGCTCGGCGGCGCTGACCTGGTCGCCGGTGAGCACCGCCCGGTCGTCGGCCCGCTGCCGGGCGGTGAACCTGGCACGGGACACGAGCAGGATCAGCCCCACGGACAGGGCGACCACGATCGTCGTCACCGCCAACCAGGTGAGCGCCGGCAGCGCGGAGGCGCTCTCGACGGTCCCGTCGATGCGTCGCTGGATCCAGTCGAGGATGCGTTGGACGAGGTCCTGGTCGTAGTACTGCGGGTCGACGAGCTCGCGGCGCAGCGAGCCGCGAGCCTCGTCGGGCGTCGGGAGAAGGGGCGGCTCCGACAACAGGCCGCGGATCACTGCTCGAGCACTCCGGCCTGCCTCATCAGGTCGACGTCGTAGGCCTCCTTGCGCATCCGCTGGTCGAGGTACTGCAAGGAGGCGACGGCCGCGGAGAACGGCGCGACGAAGGCGGTGGAGACGACGCTGGCCAGCCCTTGGGTGGCGATGAGGAGCAGCAGCGCGCTGCGCTCGTCGACAGCCAGCACCCCGACCTGACCGACGAGGGTGATCGGGAACGACAAGATCCCACCCGCGACGTTGACCAGGATGACGGTCAGCAGGGCGATGCCGAAGGTGCGCCAGAACTGTCGCGAAGTGAGCCGGTAGCCGCGTCCGACGGCTCCCAGGACGCCGACGTCCTCGAGCATCAGGGCGGGCACGGGCAGGTAGTAGATCCGGATCCAGAACCACCACAGCGCCGCGATGAACGCCGGGACCGTCACCAACCCCCACGCCACGATCACCGCGGTGGACGCGGTGACGGCCACCACGACCCACAGGAGGACGTAGAGGATCACCGCGACGACGAGGATGGAGCCGAGCAGGAAGGAGAGCCCGACGAGGCGCCAGCGCTTGCCCTTGGTCGCAGCCCAGGCCTGGCCCAGGGTGAGGCGTCGCCCCACGGCTGCGGCGGCGGTCACGTGGGCCACCATCCCGGTGACGAAGATCAGTCCGATCGACTGCAGCACCCCACCGAAGGCCACCGCCCCGAACGACGCGATGATCCCCGCGGCGTCGCCGGACTCGATGTCGGTCTCGGAGACGGTGGCGTCGTAGGTGAGCCCGATCGTGTAGCTCAGGACCGCGGCGAGCAGCAGGGGGATGGCCATCGCCACCGCTGCCACCAGGACGGCCGAGCCCACGGTGGCCTTCGGGTTGAAGCGGATGATCCGGAAGGCGGCGTCGTAGATGTCGCCGAGCGACAGCGGGCGCAGGGCCACCGCACCCGGTTTGTGCGCGGCCCCGTGCATCCCCGGCGCCCAGCGCGGATCCGGCGGCGGGGGAGGGCCGCCTGGTGGAGCGTTGAAGGGGCCGGCGAAGGGGCCACCGGGAGGGCTCGGGGGAGGAGGCTGGGCGCCCGGCGGGGGAGGTTGGGCTCCCGGGGGCGGGTAGGCGCCCCACACCGGCGGCTGCTCGGGCTGCTCGGGCTGCCCGGGCTGATCGTGTTGGTCGGTCATCCGCGTTGATCGCTCCCTGCTTGCGTGGCCGGCGTGCCCACATCCTGTCAGGTGGGGCGCCGCCGTCCAGCGAGGGTGGATCCGCAGAGGAAACGACGTGTCCGGGGCCTGCGGACCACGATCGCGGTTCGATTTGGCGCGGTCCGGGATCTCTGTCAAGATATCCGGGTTGCCCCGGCTGGGTTGTCGGGGTGCGGCAAGTTTGACTCACTGAATCGTGTCTCCCGTTCGACGCCATTGGCGCGCGAGCTGCGTGATCCGGCCTCAGAGGTCTGGCTGAGCCGCACCGCACCGGAGACCCGACCAGCCTGACGAACCGTCAGGCGCCACCAACAACCTGTTCGCCCCGTCCCGGAGGACGCGGCCCGAGTGATCGGGCCGAAGAGATCCGGCTGGGGCGTGTCGCGAGAAACCTGCGCGACACGCCCGACCGCGGGGGTGGGGGTGGCGAGCAACAGGCGGAGCTGACTCAAACCCGAGGACGCACCGGACACAGACAGACGCGGTACGTAGTGAAGTACTGGCGAGTTCTCACAAGTAAGGACGAGAGAGACCTATGGCGGGACAGAAGATCCGCATCAGGCTCAAGGCCTATGACCACGAGGTGATCGACACCTCGGCGCGCAAGATCGTGGACACCGTCACCCGTACGGGTGCGAAGGTCGCCGGCCCTGTGCCGCTGCCGACCGAGAAGAACGTGTACTGCGTCATCCGCTCGCCCCACAAGTACAAGGACTCGCGCGAGCACTTCGAGATGCGCACCCACAAGCGGCTCATCGACATCATCGATCCCACCCCGAAGACAGTCGACTCGCTCATGCGACTCGACCTGCCTGCCGGTGTGGACATCGAGATCAAGCTCTGAGGTCTTCAGCTATGACATTCGAACGCAACGTGAAGGGCCTGCTGGGCACCAAGCTCGGCATGACCCAGTTCTGGGACGACAACAACCGCGTCGTCCCCGTGACCGTGATCGCCGCGAGCACCAACGTGGTCACCCAGGTCCGCCAGCCCAGCACGGACGGCTACAACGCCATCCAGGTCGGCTTCGGCGAGATCGAGGGCCGCAAGGTGAACAAGCCGGCTACCGGACACTTCGCGAAGGCCGGGTCCACCCCGCGCCGTCACCTGGCCGAGATCCGCACCGCTGACGCCTCGACCTACACCGTGGGTCAGGAGCTGGCCGTCGACACCTTCGCCGCCGGCGACGTCATCGACGTGACCGGCACCAGCAAGGGCAAGGGCTACGCCGGTGTCATGAAGCGCCACGGCTTCCACGGTGTCGGCGCCTCGCACGGTGCCCACCGCAACCACCGCAAGCCCGGGTCGATCGGCGCCTGCGCCACGCCGGGTCGTGTCTTCAAGGGCACCCGCATGGCCGGCCGCATGGGTAGCGACACCGTCACCACCCAGAACGTCACCGTGCACGCTGTCGACGTCGAGAAGGGCCTGATCCTGCTCAAGGGCGCCGTTCCCGGCCCCAAGGGCGGACTGATCGTCCTGCGCTCGGCTGCCAAGCAGACCGTGTCAACCGGCGGGGAGGCCTGAGAGATATGAGCACCAACACCGTAAAGGTCGATCTGCCCGCCGAGATCTTCGACGCCAAGGTCAACATCCCGTTGATCCACCAGGTCGTCGTGGCCCAGCAGGCTGCTGCTCGTCAGGGCACCGCTTCGACCAAGCGTCGCGGCGAGGTCCGCGGCGGTGGCCGCAAGCCGTACGCCCAGAAGGGCACCGGCCGCGCCCGTCAGGGCTCGACCCGCGCTCCGCAGTTCGTCGGCGGTGGCGTCGTCCACGGCCCCAAGCCGCGCGACTACAGCGAGCGGACCCCCAAGAAGATGAAGGCCGCCGCACTGCGCGGTGCCCTCTCCGACCGGGCCCGCAACGAGCGGATCCACGTCGTGGACTCCCTGGTCAGCGGCGACAAGCCGTCGACGAAGGCCGCTCTCTCCGCACTCCGGGGTCTGACCGACCGTCACAAGTACCTGCTGGTCCTCGAGCGCAACGACTCGCTGACCTGGCTCTCGCTGCGCAACGCGGCCGAGGTGCACATCGTGGCTGTCGACCAGCTCAACACCTACGACGTGCTGGCGTGCGACGACATCGTCTTCACCCAGGGCGCCTACGACGCGTTCGTGGCCTGGGCGAGCAAGTCCTCGACCAGCGCTGCCACCACCGAGGAGGCCGACCAGTGAGCACCCTGCACAAGGACCACCGCGACATCCTGATGGCACCCGTCGTGTCCGAGAAGAGCTACACCCTTCTCGACGCGAACAAGTACACGTTCCTCGTGCGCCCGGACGCCAACAAGACCGAGATCAAGATCGCCGTCGAGAAGATCTTCAACGTCAAGGTCACCTCGGTGAACACGATGAACCGCAAGGGCAAGACCCGCCGTACGAAAAATGGTCTTGGTAAGCGCAAGGACACCAAGCGCGCCATTGTCAGCCTCGCCGAGGGTCACCGCATCGACATCTTCGGAGGTCCGGTCTCCTGACCGGGCTCCTGACTAGGACGAGACACCATGGCTATTCGTAAGTACAAGCCCACGACGCCCGGCCGACGAGGTTCGTCGGTCGCGGACTTCGTCGAGATCACCCGCACCACGCCTGAGAAGTCGCTGACGCGTCCGCTGCCCAAGAAGGGCGGCCGCAACAACCAGGGCCGGATCACCACCCGGCACCAGGGCGGCGGTCACAAGCGTGCCTACCGCATCATCGACTTCCGTCGCTACGACAAGGACGGCGTGCCGGCAAAGGTCGCTCACATCGAGTACGACCCCAACCGCACCGCTCGCATCGCGCTGCTGCACTACGCCGACGGCGAGAAGCGCTACATCATCGCGCCGAAGGACCTCACGCAGGGCACCCGGATCGAGTCCGGTCCCGCCTCGGACATCAAGCCGGGCAACAACCTGCCGCTGCGCAACATCCCCGTCGGTACGACGATCCACTGTGTGGAGCTTCGTCCGGGCGGAGGTGCGAAGATCGCCCGCTCGGCCGGCATCAGCGCCCAGCTGATCGCTCGTGAGGGCTCGCGCGCCACGCTGCGCATGCCGTCCGGCGAGATGCGCTTCGTCGACGTGCGCTGCCGCGCCACGGTCGGCGAGGTCGGCAACGCCGAGCAGTCGAACATCAACTGGGGCAAGGCCGGACGCATGCGCTGGAAGGGCAAGCGCCCGACCGTCCGCGGTGTCGTCATGAACCCTGTCGACCACCCGCACGGTGGTGGCGAGGGCAAGACCTCGGGTGGACGTCACCCGGTGTCCCCCTGGGGCAAGGCGGAGGGCCGCACGCGCAAGCGCAAGGCCTCCGACTCCCAGATCATTCGCCGTCGCAAGTCCGGCAAGAACAAGCGCTGATAGGGAAGACGACAAATGCCTCGCAGCCTCAAGAAGGGCCCCTTCATCGACGACCACCTTCAGAAGAAGGTGGACGCCGAGAACGACAAGGGCTCACACAACGTGATCAAGACGTGGTCGCGCCGATCGATGATCACCCCCGACTTCATCGGGCACACCATCGCGGTGCACGACGGACGCAAGCACGTCCCGGTCTTCGTGACCGACTCCATGGTCGGCCACAAGCTGGGCGAGTTCGCCCCGACCCGCACCTACCGCGGGCACGTCAAGGAAGACCGGAAAGGACGTCGTCGCTGATGTCGACCACAGAACGCCGGCGCACCAGCGCGCGTCGTACGAGCCTCCTGGGCGACGCCCCGGGTGCTTACGCGAGCGCCAAGTTCGTCCGGATCACCCCGATGAAGGCCCGCCGTGTCGTCGACATGGTGCGCGGTCTGCCGATCGAGGACGCCCTGTCGATCCTCCAGTTCGCCCCGCAGGCGGCCTCGGAGACGGTCTACAAGGTGCTCGAGAGCGCGATCGCCAACGCCGAGACCACCGAGGGCCTGGACGCCAGTGACCTCGTTGTCTCCGCCGCCCGGGTCGACGAGGGTCCGACGATGAAGCGCTGGCGCCCCCGTGCCCAGGGTCGTGCGACCCGGATCAACAAGCGCACCAGCCACATCACCCTCGTGGTGCAGCCGGCTTCGGTGCTCGGTTCCGCCAAGAGGACCGCGAAGAACGGAAAGGGTGCCTGATGGGCCAGAAGATCAACCCGAACGGGTTCCGACTCGGCATCAGCACCGACCACAAGTCCCGCTGGTACGCCGACAAGCTCTACAAGGCCTACGTCGGTGAAGACGTTGCCATCCGCAAGCTGCTCTCCAAGGGCATGGAGCGGGCCGGCATCTCCAAGGTCGAGATCGAGCGCACCCGCGAGCGGGTCCGCGTCGACATCCACACCGCCCGTCCGGGCATCGTCATCGGTCGCCGCGGCGCCGAGGCCGACCGGATCCGTGGCGAGCTGGAGAAGCTGACCGGCAAGCAGGTCCAGCTCAACATCCTCGAGGTCAAGAACCCCGAGATGGACGCCCAGCTGGTCGCCCAGGGTGTTGCCGAGCAGCTCGCGGGCCGGGTTCAGTTCCGTCGCGCGATGCGCAAGGCGATGCAGACCACGATGCGCTCGGGTGCCAAGGGCATCCGGATCCAGTGCTCGGGTCGGCTCAACGGCGCCGAGATGTCGCGCACCGAGTTCTACCGCGAGGGTCGCGTCCCGCTGCACACGCTGCGTGCCGACATCGACTACGGCTTCTACGAGGCCAAGACCACCTTCGGTCGCATCGGCGTGAAGGTCTGGATCTACAAGGGCGAGGTCGCCGGCACCCGTGCCGAGCGCCAGGCCCAGGCCGCTGCCCGCGCCGGTGTCCCCGGCCGTGGCGGCAGCAACCGTCCGCAGCGTGGCGGCGAGCGTCCCAGCCGGGGCACCCGTCCGGTCCGCTCCGACCGTGACGCTCCTGCGGGCACCGAGGCCGCTGCGGCCCCGGCCGCGGTCGCCACCGAGACTCCCGGAACGGAGGGCTGAGCCATGTTGATGCCCCGTCGCGTCAAGCACCGCAAGCAGCACCACCCCAACCGCCGTGGAGCGGCCAAGGGCGGCACCTCGCTGGCCTTCGGTGACTTCGGCATCCAGGCGATCGAGGGTCACTACGTGACCAACCGTCAGATCGAGTCCGCTCGTATCGCCATGACCCGTCACATCAAGCGTGGCGGCAAGGTCTGGATCAACATCTACCCGGACCGCCCGCTCACCAAGAAGCCCGCCGAGACCCGCATGGGTTCCGGTAAGGGTTCGCCCGAGTGGTGGATCGCCAACGTCAAGCCCGGCCGCGTCATGTTCGAGCTGGCCGGCGTCGACGAGGACGTGGCCCGCGAGGCCATGCGCCGCGCGATGCACAAGCTGCCCATGAAGTGCCGTTTCATCTCCCGAGAGGCTGGTGAGTTCTGATGAGTCAGGACACCAAGGCGCACGAGCTCGACGAGCTCAACGCTGTCGACCTGGAGTCGAAGCTGCGCGAGGCCAAGGAGGAGCTCTTCAACCTCCGTTTCCAGGCGGCCACCGGCCAGCTGGAGAGCCACGGCCGGCTCCGCACGGTCAAGAAGGACATCGCCCGGATCTACACCGTGGTGCGTGAGCGTGAGCTCGGCATCCGGACCGCGCCGGGCTCCGACACCGACGAGGCGAGCGCATGAGCGAGACGAACTCCACGACCACCCCCGAGAACGCCGAGAACGCTGCCAACGGTCGCGAGCGCAACGCTCGTAAGACCCGCGAGGGCCTGGTCGTCAGCGACAAGATGGACAAGACCGTCGTGGTCGAGGTCGAGGACCGCGTCAAGCACGCGCTCTACGGCAAGGTCATGCGGCGCACGAGCAAGCTCAAGGCGCACGACGAGCCCAACGAGTGTGGCACCGGCGACCGGGTCCTGATCATGGAGACCCGCCCGCTGTCGGCCACCAAGCGCTGGCGCGTCGTGCAGATCCTCGAAAAGGCGAAGTAACCCGTCGAACCGTCGAGCTCGGCTCGGCGGAACGAACAAGACAGCCCGGCACAGCCGGACAATGAACTGAAGTTCTCACAGGCTCGTGCTGAGCACGAGAACCGTGGTGACAAGGAGTAGTAATGATTCAGCAGGAGTCGCGGCTCAAGGTCGCCGACAACACGGGTGCCAAGGAGATCCTTTGCATCCGGGTGCTCGGCGGCTCGGGCCGGCGCTACGCCGGGATCGGCGACACGATCGTCGCTACCGTCAAGGACGCCATCCCCGGCGGCAGCGTGAAGAAGGGCGAGGTCGTCAAGGCCGTCATCGTCCGCACCGTCAAGGAGCGCCGTCGCGCCGACGGTTCCTACATCCGCTTCGACGAGAACGCCGCGGTGATCCTCAAGAGCGATGGGGAGCCGCGTGGCACTCGCATCTTCGGGCCCGTCGGTCGCGAGCTGCGGGAGAAGAAGTTCATGAAGATCATCTCGCTCGCTCCGGAGGTGCTCTGACATGGCCCAGCAGAAGAAGGCAACCGTGAACCTCAAGAAGGGCGACACCGTCAAGGTCGTCGCAGGCAAGGACAAGGGCGCCGAAGGCAAGATCATCAAGGTGCTCCGTGACGAGCAGCGCGTGATCGTCGAAGGCGTCAACCGGGTCAAGCGACACACCAAGGTCGTCAACCAGGGCGGTCGTGCGGGAAGCACCGGCGGGATCATCACCGTCGAGGCGTCCATCCACGCGTCCAACGTGATGCTGGTCGAGGGTGACGGCGTCACCCGGATCGGCTTCCGCCGCGACGAGGTGACCAAGCGTCGCCCCGACGGCTCCACCTACGCTGCGACGCGCTCCGTGCGCATCTCCCGCAAGACCGGGAAGGAGATCTGATGACTGAGACCCAGGAGGCCCCCGTGACCGATGCTCAGGAGCACGTCATTCCCCGCCTCAAGACCCGCTACCGCGACGAGATCCTGCCGGCTCTGAAGTCGGAGTTCGAGATCGCGAACGTCATGCAGGTGCCCGGCCTGACCAAGATCGTGGTCAACATGGGTGTCGGCGAGGCTGCTCGCGACTCGAAGCTGATCGAGGGCGCCATCCGCGACCTCACCGCGATCACCGGCCAGAAGCCGTCGGTGACCAAGGCACGCAAGTCGATCGCCCAGTTCAAGCTTCGCGAGGGCATGCCGATCGGCTGCCACGTGACGCTGCGCGGCGACCGGATGTGGGAGTTCCTCGACCGACTGCTGTCGCTCGCGCTCCCGCGTATCCGTGACTTCCGTGGGCTGAACCCCGGTCAGTTCGACGGCAACGGCAACTACACCTTCGGTCTGACCGAGCAGGTCATGTTCCACGAGATCGACCAGGACAAGATCGACCGGTCGCGCGGCATGGACATCACTGTCGTCACCACCGCCACCACCAACGATCAGGGTCGCGCGCTGCTCAAGCAGCTCGGCTTCCCGTTCAAGGAGAACTGAGGAAGTCATGGCGAAAACTGCACTGAGGGTCAAGGCGGCCCGCAAGCCCAAGTTTGCCGTTCGCGGCTACACCCGTTGCCAGCGTTGTGGACGTCCGAAGGCCGTCTACCGCAAGTTCGGCCTCTGCCGTATCTGCCTGCGCGAGATGGCTCACGCCGGCGAGCTGCCCGGCGTTACCAAGTCCTCCTGGTGATTCGCACCAACAACTACCGCTGAAGGTCCACCCCTCGGGTGGAAACCACAGAAGAGAGAGAACTTCCGACTCATGACGATGACTGACCCGATCGCAGACATGCTGACCCGTCTGCGCAACGCCAACTCGGCGTACCACGACCAGGTCGCGATGCCCTACAGCAAGCTGAAGCAGGGCGTCGCGGAGATCCTCAAGCAGGAGGGGTACATCACCTCCTTCGACATCACCGACAACGAGGGTGTCGGCCAGACGCTGACCATCACCCTCAAGTTCGGCCGCAACCGCGAGCGCTCGATCGCCGGCGTACGCCGGATCAGCAAGCCCGGTCTGCGCGTCTACGCCAAGCACACCGGTCTTCCCAAGGTGCTCGGCGGGCTCGGGGTGGCGATCATCTCGACCAGCCAGGGCCTGCTCACCGACCGTCAAGCCAACCAGAAGGGCGTGGGCGGAGAAGTCCTCGCCTACGTCTGGTAACCCGAGACCGAGATAGGAGAACAAAGCACATGTCGCGAATTGGCAAGCTGCCTGTTGCGGTCCCGTCGGGTGTCGACGTGGCGATCGATGGCGCGCTGGTGACGGTCAAGGGCCCCAAGGGGACCCTGAGCCACTCCGTTGCCGCCCCGATCACTGTCGAGCAGGGCGAGGGTGTCCTGGACGTCAAGCGTCCCGACGAGGAGCGCATCAGCAAGTCCCTGCACGGGCTGACCCGCACCTTGGTCAACAACATGGTCGTCGGTGTCACCGACGGCTACGAGAAGAAGCTCGAGATCGTCGGCGTCGGCTACCGCGTCCTGTCCAAGGGACCGAACCAGCTGGAGTTCCAGCTCGGTTACAGCCACTCGATCGTCTTCGACGCACCCGAAGGCATCACCTTCGTCGTCGAGAGCCCCACGAAGCTCGGTGTCGTCGGCATCGACAAGCAGCTGGTCGGAGAGACCGCTGCGAAGATCCGCAAGCTGCGCAAGCCCGAGCCCTACAAGGGCAAGGGCGTTCGGTACGCCGGCGAGCACATCCGCCGCAAGGTCGGAAAGGCTGGTAAGTAGTCCATGGCTATCAAGCTCAAGCAGCAGAAGCACGCCTCGAAGCGCCTGCAGTCGCGCCTCAAGCGTCAGGTGCGCGGTCGCAAGCGCATCAACGGCACCACGGAGCGTCCGCGCCTCGTGGTCACCCGTTCCACCAAGCACATCACCGTGCAGGTCGTCGACGACCTGGTCGGCAAGACCCTGGTCTCGGCTTCCACCATGGAGGCGGACCTGCGGTCCCTCGACGGCGACAAGACTGCCAAGGCCACGCGAGTCGGTGAGCTCGTCGCCGAGCGCGCCAAGGCCCAGGGCGTCGAGTCGGTCGTCTTCGACCGAGCCGGCAACAAGTATCACGGTCGCATCGCGGCCCTGGCCGACGGAGCCCGCTCCGGCGGGCTGTCGTTCTGAGCCAGTAGAGAACTAGGAGATAGTCATGAGCGGAGCTCAGCGCGGACAGCGTGGGGGCGGCGACCGTCAGGGCCGTGGACGCGACGGAGGTCGCGGACAGGGTGCTGAGAAGAGCCAGTACCTCGAGCGCGTCGTAGCGATCAACCGTGTTGCCAAGGTCGTCAAGGGTGGTCGACGCTTCAGCTTCACCGCCCTGGTCGTCGTCGGTGACGGCGACGGGATGGTCGGCGTCGGCTACGGAAAGGCCAAGGAGGTGCCCGCGGCGATCGCCAAGGGCGTCGAGGAGGCGAAGAAGGCATTCTTCCGCGTCCCTCGTATCCAGGGCACCATCCCTCACCCCGTCCAGGGTGAGAAGGCAGCCGGCGTCGTGTTCCTGCGGCCTGCTTCCCCCGGTACCGGCGTCATCGCCGGTGGCCCGGTGCGAGCGGTCCTGGAGTGCGCCGGCATCCACGACGTCCTCAGCAAGTCGCTGGGGTCGTCCAACCAGATCAACATCGTCCACGCGACGGTCGAGGCCCTGCGGATGCTCGAGCGTCCCGAGGACGTCGCGGCTCGCCGTGGTCTGCCGGTCGAGGACGTCGCCCCGGCGGCGCTCCTGCGGGCCCAGGCCGAGGGCGTGAAGGCTGCTGCTGCGGCCGCCTCGGGGGTGTCGTCCTGATGGCGCAGCTCAAGATCCAGCAGCTCAAGTCCACCATCGGGTGCAAGGCCAACCAGCGGAACACTGTCCGCTCGCTGGGCCTCAAGCGCATCGGTGACGTGGTCGTCAAGGAGGACCGCCCTGAGATCCGGGGCATGGTCCACACCGTTCGTCACCTCGTGACGTTCGAGGAGGTCAACTGACATGACGCTCAAGCTTCACAACCTCCGCCCGGCTCCCGGAGCCAAGACCGCCAAGACCCGCGTGGGTCGCGGTGAGGGCTCGAAGGGCAAGACGGCCGGCCGTGGTACCAAGGGCACCAAGGCTCGCTACCAGGTCCCCGTGGCGTTCGAGGGTGGGCAGATGCCCATCCACATGCGCCTCCCGAAGCTCAAGGGCTTCCGGAACCCGTTCAAGGTCGAGTTCCAGGTCGTCAACCTCGACCGCCTCACCGAGCTGTTCCCCGAGGGTGGCGACGTCACCGTTGCCTCGCTCGTCGAGCGTGGCGCGGTGCGCAAGGGCCACCCGGTCAAGGTGCTCGGTCAGGGCGAGATCGGCGTGAAGGTCTCCGTGACCGCTTCCGCCTTCTCCGCCTCGGCCAAGGACAAGATCGAGGCCGCGGGCGGATCCGTCACCGTCGCCTGATCTCATCACCACCCCGCTTCGGTGAGAGCCCGACCTCCGGTCGGGCTCTCGCTGCGGCAGGCCTGAAACGTCACCGGGCGCCCCGGCAGGCATCGTCCGCGATGCCCGACGGGGCGCCTGTGACGTGTTCAGGCTCCTGTTAGGCTTCCCGAGTCCCACAGGTCCGCCGGCACCTTCGGCGGGCTCTTTGCCGCGGGGCCAGAATCAGCTGGAGAAAGAGGAATCGTGCTCAGCGCGTTCGTCAACGCTTTCCGAACCCCGGACCTGCGGCGCAAGCTGCTGTTCGTCCTGATGATCATCGTCATCTTCCGGGCCGGTTCACAGATCCCCGCTCCCGGCGTCAACGTCGGCAACGTCCAGGCCTGCCTGAGTGACGCGGCCAACCAGGACGGCGTGTACAACCTGATCAACTTGTTCTCGGGTGGTGCGCTCCTCCAGCTGACGGTCTTCGCGCTGGGGATCATGCCCTACATCACCGCCAGCATCATCCTGCAGCTGCTCGTCGTGGTCATCCCGCGGCTCGAGGCGCTGAAGAAGGAAGGTCAGGCGGGCCAGACCAAGATCACGCAGTACACGCGTTACCTGACGCTCGGCCTCGCGCTGCTCCAGGCGACGGGCATCGTGGCGTTGGCCCGTTCGGGCAACCTGCTGCAGAACTGCCCCCAGGACCTGTTGCACAACGACAACCTGTCGACCTTCATCACGATGGTCATCACGATGACCGCCGGCACGGCCGTCATCATGTGGCTGGGCGAGCTGATCACCGACCGCGGCGTCGGCAACGGCATGTCGATCCTCATCTTCACCCAGGTCGTCGCGACCTTCCCGGCCGGTCTGTGGGCCGTCGGTCGCACCCAGGGCTGGTGGGTCTTCGGCGTCGTGCTGGCGATCGGTCTGGTCATCGTGGCCGCGGTCATCTTCATCGAGCAGGCCCAGCGCCGGATCCCGGTGCAGTACGCCCGACGCATGGTCGGACGCAAGATGTTCGGCGGCAGCTCGACCTACATCCCGTTGAAGGTCAACCAGGCCGGCATCATCCCGGTCATCTTCGCCTCCTCGCTGCTCTACCTGCCGGCGATGGCGGTGCAGTTCAACCAGACCAGCACCAACCCGGCGATCGACTTCCTCAACAGCTACCTCGTCGGCGGCGACCACCCGCTCTACATGGCCGTCTACTTCGGTCTCATCATCTTCTTCACCTACTTCTACGTGTCGATCACCTTCAACCCCAACGAGGTGGCCGACAACATGAAGAAGTACGGCGGCTTCATCCCCGGGATCCGGGCAGGCAAGCCGACCGAGGACTACCTGTCCTACGTCTTGTCCCGCATCACGTTCCCGGGTGCTCTCTACCTGGGCCTGATCGCCCTGGTGCCGCTCATCGCGCTGGTGCTGATTGACGCCAACCAGAACTTCCCGTTCGGCGGAACGTCTATCCTCATCATGGTCGGCGTCGCGCTGGACACGGTGAAGCAGATCGAGAGCCAGCTCCAGCAGCGCAACTACGAAGGATTCTTGAGGTAGCCAGTGCGACTGATTCTGATGGGGCCTCCGGGGGCCGGCAAGGGCACCCAGGCGACGTACGTCGCCCAGCACTTCGGCATCCCGGCGATCTCGACCGGCGACATCTTCCGGGCCAACGTCGGCGAGGGCACCCCCCTCGGCATCGAGGCCAAGAAGTACATGGACGCCGGCGAGTACGTCCCTGACGAGGTCACCAACAAGATGGTGCGCAACCGCATCGCGGAGCCGGACGCTCAGCCTGGCTTCCTGCTGGACGGCTACCCACGCACGACCGCGCAGGTCGACGAGCTCGAGGGCATGGTCGTGGACACCGGGCACCAGATCGACGCGGCTGTGGTCCTGACGGTCGACGCCGAGGAGCTGGTCCAGCGCCTGCTCCAGCGAGCGCAGACCGACGGCCGCACCGACGACACCGAGGACGTCATCCGACGCCGCCAAGAGGTCTACGCAGAGCAGACCGAGCCCCTCATCGATCTCTATCGCGCGCGAGGCGTGCTGGTGGAGGTCGACGGCATGGGTGAGGTCGACGACGTGACGGCTCGGATCTTCGCCGCACTGGACACCATTCCGCAATCTTGATGGGCTGGCGCGACCGAGGCATCGAGCTCAAGACCCCTGAGCAGATCGCCGGCATGCGCGTTGCCGGTCTGGTGGTGGGCCGCACGCTGGAGATGCTCCGCGACGTGGCTCGTCCCGGTCTGAGCACCGGCGAGCTCAACGAGGTCGCGGAGAAGCACATCCGCTCCCTCGGAGCGACGCCGTCCTTCCTGGGTTACCACGGCTTCACCGGCTCCATCTGCGTCTCGGTCAACAACGAGGTCGTCCACGGAGTGCCCGGCCCGCGGGTGCTCGCCGAGGGCGACCTGGTCTCGATCGACTGCGGTGCCATCGTCGACGGCTGGCACGGCGATGCTGCGACGTCCTTCTCCCTGGGCGAGGTGGCCGACGACGTGGAGGCCCTGATGCGGATCACCGAGGAAGCCATGTGGCGCGGCATCGGTGCTGCGCGGCTCGACGGACGGGTCAGCGACATCTCGCACGCCGTGGAGAGTCACGTCCTGGCCTGCGGTGACTACGGCATCCTCGAGGACTACACGGGCCACGGGATCGGCTCGGAGATGCACCAGCCTCCCGACGTCCCCAACTACGGCAAGCCCGGGCGCGGGGCGCGGCTGGTGCGGGGGCTGGCTCTCGCCGTCGAACCGATGATCACCCTCGGCAGCGCCGAGACCGACCTCCTGGCCGACGACTGGACCGTCGTCACCGTGGACGGGTCCTGGGCGGCCCACAGCGAGCACACCTTCACCCTGACCGAGCAGGGTGCGTGGGTGCTGACCGCGTTGGACGGTGGCCGAGCGCAGCTTGCTGCCCTCGGCGTCCCCTACGGCGGCGACTGACGCCGGGGGCAACTCAGCGCTGATGCGGGTGGGGGTCCTCGCGCGTGGCAGAATCCCGCCACGTGGATGTCTCAGCTCTCGAATGGATCATTACCGTCGCCGTCACGGTCGGGGTGATCCTGTTCGACGTCGTGGTGATCGCGCGCAACCCGCACGAACCCTCGATGAAGGAGTGTGCGACCGCGCTCTCGATCTACGTCGGAGCGGCGATCGCCTTCGGGATCTGGATCTTCCTCTTCCACGGCTCCGCCGACGGGCACAACTTCGGCGTCGAGTTCTTCGCCGGCTGGCTCACCGAGTACAGCCTCTCGATCGACAACCTCTTCGTCTTCATCATCTTGATGAATGCCCTCGCAGTGCCGCGCCACCTCCAGCAGGAGGCGCTGATGGTGGGCATCATCCTCGCGCTGGTGTTCCGCGCGATCTTCATCGCCGCCGGCTACACGCTGATCGAGAACTTCAGCTGGGTGTTCTACATCTTCGGGGCTTTCCTGGTCTACACCGCCTACAAGCTCGTGCAGAGCTATCGGCAGAACGAGGACGATGAGCACCCCGAGGAGAACGCTGTCGTCCTCTTCGCTCGCAAGCGGCTCAACGTCGGGCCGGACTACAAGGGTCTGAAGCTGTGGTACCGCCTGGAGGGGATCCGCTTCGTGTCGCCGATGGTGATCGTCATCATCGCTCTCGGCACCACCGACATCCTCTTCGCTCTCGACTCGATCCCGGCGATCTTCGGCATCACCCAGGAGCCCTACCTGGTGTTCACCGCCAACGTCTTCGCGCTGATGGGGCTGCGCCAGCTGTACTTCCTCCTCGGAGGCCTCCTGCAGCGCCTGGTCTACCTCTCGCTGGGGCTGTCCTTCATCCTGGCGTTCATCGGCGTCAAGCTGGTGCTGCACGCCCTGCACGAGAACGAGCTCCCGTTCCTCAATGGCGGCGAGCACATCACGGCGGTGCCCGAGATCAGCTCGCTGGTGAGCCTGGGCGTCATCATCGTGACGCTGGCGGTCACCGCGGTGACGAGCCTGGCCAAGGACAAGCGCGACGAGCAGGAGCGCTCGGCTGCCTAGTCGCGGCGCGCGTGGGGCCACACAACGAAGCGGTAGGCGACGAAGTTGGCGCCGAGGCTGACCCCGATCGAGACGAGCTTGGCGACGAGCAGCACCGACGTCGCCCGGCTCTCGAGTCCGCCGGCATCAGCCAGCGCGACGAGCGCATGGATCACGGCAGGCTGGACCAGCCACATGACCGCACCGGTCGTGCTGAGGAACAGCGCCGCGTGACGCAGCGTCAGGCGCCCCGCACCGAAGGTGAAGAGCCCGTTGACGACGAAGCTGAAGGCCATCCCGGCGCTCGTCGACACGAAGTTCGCGCCGACGATGCCGAGTCCGCCGGCCAAGGCAAGGAACAGGCTCACGTCGAGCCCGGTGTTGACCAGCCCGACGAGGGCGAAGCGGGCGAGCGTGGTCCGCGGGCCACGAGTGGTGCTGGTCAGGATGCGCCGTCCCCGGGACCCCGGGCCGCCAGCGCCAACGAGTAGAGGGGCCGGTCCTGGGTCTCGACGTAGACGCGACCGAGGTAGGTGCCGATCACGCCCATCATGATCAGCTGCAGCCCACTCAACAGGAACATGCCCACGCCGAGGAACGCCCAACCAGGCACTGACTGCTCGGGGAAGAAGAGCCGGACGCCGGCGACGTAGCAGGCCAGCAGCACCGAGATCCCCGAGATCACGAAGCCGAGCTTGGAGATCCAGCGCAGGGGAGCGGTGGAGAAGCCGAAGAGGCCGCTGGCGGCCAGCGCGATCATCGTGCGCAGGGCGTAGCCGGTCTTGCCGGCGTGGCGCTCGTCGCGATCGAAGAGCAACGCCTCCTGGCGGAAGCCGACGTGGGCCACGATGCCGCGCAGGAAGCGGTCGTGCTCGCGGTAGCGCGAGACCTCGGCAACGACCTTGCGGTCCATCAGCCGGAAGTCCCCGACGTTGCGGGGGATCTCGATGGAGGCCATCCGGTCGAGGAGCCAGTAGAAGCCGTACGCGGAGGCGCGCTTGAAGGCCGGGTCGCGGCGGCTACGGCGCTGGGCGTAGACGACGTCGACGCCGCTCTCCCAGAGGTCGATCATCTCGATGCTCACCCGGGGTGGGTCCTGGAGGTCGGTGTCCATCACGATCACCGCCGTTGCGTGCAGGCAGGCATCCAGTCCGGCGGTGACCGCGACCTGGTGGCCGAAGTTGCGCGAGAGGCTCAGCACCGTGACCCGGTCGTCGGCGGCGCGCAGTGCGAGCAGACGGGGCAGGGAGTCGTCGCGGCTGCCGTCATCGACGTACACGAACTCGAACGTGCAGTCGGTGCGGGCCGCGGTGGCCTCGACCAGCGCGGCGTGGAAGGCCGCGATGTTGTCCTGCTCGTTGTAGACGGGGAGCACGTAGCTGATGGTCTTCTCGGCGATGCCGGTCTCGGCATCCGTGGTGGTCGTGCGCATCGCTGTGGTCGTCCTCCCTGAGTGGACTCTGCGCCGGGGGCATCTTCGAACATTCAACATCGCCTCCCTCGGCCCGGCGCTGTGCAGGTGCCGTGGGGAGGGTGTGAGTGCGAGGATCGTGCCATGGCCGCCCGATTCATCGACATCCACCCGGAGAACCCTCAGCCGCGTCTGATTCAGCAGGTGGTTGCCGCCCTGCGCGACGACGCCTTGATCGCCTACCCCACCGACTCGGGCTACGCCCTGGGATCGAGGGTCGGCAACAGGGACGGCCGCGACCGGATCCTGCGGATCCGCGGCCTGGACGACCGGCACCACTTCACCCTCGTCTGCAAGGACTTCGCTCAGCTCGGCTCGCTGGTGCACGTGGACAATGCGGCCTTCCGGGCGATCCGAGCCGCCACGCCGGGGCCGTACACGTTCATCCTCCCCGGCATGCCGGACGTGCCGAAGCGGCTGCTGCACCCGAAGAAGAAGACCGTCGGGGTGCGGATCCCGGACCACCTCGTCGTCCAGGCGATCCTCGAGGAGCTGGGTGAACCGCTGCTGAGCAGCTCGCTGATCCTGCCGGGGGAGAGCGAGCCCCGGACCATGGGGTGGGAGATCAAGGAAGAGCTCGACCACGACCTCGATGTGGTCGTCGAGGCGGGGGAGACCTCGGCCGAGCCGACCACGGTCGTCGACTGGTCCGACGGTGCGCCGGAGATCCTCAGGCGGGGAGCCGGCGACCCGGACCGGTTCCTGTGAGCCCGTGCGGGCCGGCGCTCTCGCGCTGCACGCGGACCCTGACCCGGATGACGAGCACGGCCAGGCTCGACAAGTAGGCCACCACCAACCCCAGGCTGTGGTGGGACAGCCCGGAGATGACGGCCTGGGCCAAACCGTCGTCGACTCGTGCCACGGCATCGGCTCGGGTGACCGCGAGCAGCCAGATCGTGGCCAGCATCAGCAGCGGCGGCAGCACCCCGACGGTGAAGAAGTCACGAGGATGTACGGCCAGGGCCAGGAAGAGGCAGAGGGCGACGAAGCCGAGGTCGAAGAGCAAGCCGACGCGTCCGGTCACCAGGAGGTCGAGAGCGGCGACCGTGAGGGCGAGGGCGACCCCGAGTGCGACCAACTGACGGCCGGACTCGTGACCTTCTTCCCAGATCGTGCGGGAGGCGGGCAGGCTCACAGCCCTACGCTACGAGGGGTCGCGTCCTCGTCGGTGTCGCCGCGCCGGTCGACGGCGCGCAGCTCGACGGCCCGCGGTGAAGCCAGGGCGTCGTCGGTGACCCCGAGGTCGGAGAAGCGACGGGCACCGACAAGCACCCGGGACTCCAGCGACCCGACGGCAGCGTTGAAGTGTCCGACGGCGGCGTTGAGGGAGCGTCCGACCTGGTCGAGACGGCTGCTGAAGGTGTCGAGCCGGTGGTGGAGGTCGCGCCCGAGCCGGTGGATCTCCGCGGCCTGGGTGCTGAGGGCCTCGTGGCTCCAGCCGTGGGCGACAGTGCGCAGCAGGGCGATCAAGGTGGTCGGGGTCGCCAGGACGACCTGCCGACTCGCCGCATGCTCGATCAGGTCGGGGTCGCTCTCGAGCGCTGCGGAGAGGAACGACTCGGCAGGCACGAACAGCACCACGAACTCCGGGGTCTCGCTGAGCGACCTCCAGTAGGCCTTCGACCCCAGAGCGTCGATGTGGGTGCGGACCTGGCGCGCGTGCCGCGCGAGGTGGTGGGTGCGAGCCTCCTCGTCGTCGGTGCCGGTGGCGTCGAGGTAGGCGTCGAGGGGGACCTTGGCATCGAGGACGACGTGGCGTCCGCCGGACAGGTGCACGACGAGGTCGGGTCGCAGCGCGCCGTCGTCGAGCTGGACCTGCTCGTGGAAGTCGCAGCGGTCGACGAGTCCGGCCAGCTCGACGGCACGACGCAGGTGGAGCTCGCCCCAGCGGCCGCGCACCTGGGGGCGCCGCAACGCCGTCGACAGGGTCTGCGTCTCGCGACGGAGCGTCTCGGTGGAGTGGCGCATGTCGCTGACCTGCTCGTGCAGCTGGCTCTGCCACGCCACCCGGGTGTGCTCGAGGTCGCGCATCTGGTCGTGGAGCCGCTCGAGGCTCTCGCGGACCACCGCCTCGTCGGCGACTCGTTGGTCGAGCGCCCGGGTCAGTCGGTCCTCGGCCGGGGAGTCCGGCCGCGGACGAAGTGCGCCGGCGGCGTACCCGACTGCTGCGCCGAGGGCGACGCCCACGGCCAGCACGGCGAGGGCGAGGAGCAGCAGGGCGGCGGTCGGGATCTCCATGAGACCCAGCATGAGGGCGACCACCGACATCGCCGGGACGGCGCGAGGTCGGGGACTGACGTCTCGGGTCGCGTCGGGTCAGCCGTCGCTGAGGTCGACCACGACCGGGGCATGGTCGGAGGCGCCCTTGCCGGCGCGCTCGTCGCGGTCCACGAAGGCGCCGGTCACCCGGCTCGCGAAGGAGGGGGAGCCGAGGACGAAGTCGATGCGCAGGCCGCGGTTGCGCTCGAAGCGCTGCCGGTAGTAGTCCCAGTAGGTGTAGGAGTCCGGCTCCGGGGTGTGAGGTCGGGCGACGTCGGCGTACCCGTCCTCGATGAGGGCGTTGAACGCGGCCCGCTCGGGGGCGGTGACGTGCGTGCTGGTCCGGAACTGCTCGATGTCGAAGACGTCGTCGTCGGTCGGCGCGATGTTCCAGTCGCCGACCAGTGCTGTCTGCTGGTCGACCCAACCGGCAGCCGAGGCGCGCAGCTTGGCCAGCCAGTCGAGCTTGTAGACGTAGTGGGGGTCGTCGACCTTGCGACCGTTGGGCACGTAGAGCGACCACACGCGCACCCCACCGCAGGTCGCCCCGATCGCCCGCGCCTCGGGCACCGGAGGGTCGCCGAACGGCGGCATCTCGGGGAAGCCGACCTCGACGTCGGTGAGACCGACGCGGCTGAGGATCGCCACGCCGTTCCACTGGTGGTAGCCGGCGGCGGCGACCTCGTAGCCCAGGGACTGGAGTCCCATCAGGGGCAGCTGATCCTCGCGGGCCTTGGTCTCCTGGAGCGCGAGGACGTCGATGTCGTGGCGGACGAGGAAGGCCTCCACCCGGTCGATGCGTGAGCGCAGTGAGTTGACGTTCCAGGTAGCCAGTCGCACAGGAGCAGCCTAGGGGTCACCCGGCCGGGGTCACACGAAGGCGCTCTCCCCGGTGATCGCGCGGCCCACGATGAGCGTG
Organism: uncultured Actinomycetota bacterium; assembly: GCA_963761285.1. GTDB lineage: Bacteria > Actinomycetota > Actinomycetes > Propionibacteriales > Nocardioidaceae > Nocardioides. The sequence continues at coordinate 279,601 of CAVXGJ010000010.1, forward strand.
TTGATCTCGCGGGTGCCCTCGTAGGAGTAGATCGCCTCGGCGTCGGCGACGAACCGCCCGACATGGTGCTCGAGCAGGATGCCGTTGCCGCCCAGCACCTCGCGGGCCCAGCCGACGGTCTCGCGCATCCGGACCGTGGAGTGGACCTTGCACAACGAAGCGTGCTCGTCGCGCAGGCCCCCGGCGTCCTGGAGCTGCGAGGCGCGCACGTTCATCGCGGTCGCGGCCGTGACGTTGGAGAGCATCTTGACCAGGAGGTCCTGCACGAGCTGGAAGCCGGCGATGGACTGCCCGAACTGCTGGCGCGACTTGGTGTAGCGCATCGCGTGCTCGAAGGCGCCACGCGCACAGCCGGTCGCCTGCCAGGCCACCCCCATCCGGGTCACCCGCAGGACGTCGGCGGTGCTGGCGAAGGAGTCCGCGCGAGCCAGCCGGTGCGTCTCCGGCACGAAGACGTCCTCGAGGGTGATCTCTGCGTTCTGCACGACCCGGAGCGCCATCTTGTCCTGCTGGACCTGGAACGACATGCCGTCGGTGCCCTTCTCCACCACGAAGCCCTTCACCTCGCCGTCCTCGGTGTCGCGCGCCCAGATGATGACCAGGTCGGCGAAGGAGGCGTTGCCGATCCACTTCTTGGCACCGTTGAGGACCCAGCCGTCCCCGTCGCGTCGGGCCGAGGTCTCGAGGCCCGCGGAGATCGCGGAGCCGACATCCGGTTCGGTCAGGCCGAAGGCTCCGATCTGCTCCATCCGAGCCATCGCGGGCAACCAGCGCTCCTGCTGCTCGTCGGAACCGCAGAGAGCGATGGAACCCATCGCCAGCCCTCCGTGGACCCCCATGAACGTCCCGATCGAGGCATCGATCCGGCTGAGCTCCATCGCCACCATGCCGTCGACGAGCGCGCCGCGGCCGGGGCAACCGGGTCCGTCATACGCGAGACCGGCGATGCCGAGCTCGGCGATCTGGGGGATCAGCTGGTGGGGGAACTCCGCCCGGATCCAGTGGTCGTTGATCACGGGTTCGACGACCTGGTTCATGAAACCGCGCACCCGGCTCAGCAGCTCACGGTCCTGGTCCTCGAGGAGGAGCTCGAAGCCGAGGAAGTCCGACGAGGGGGAGTCATCGGGGTTCAGGACGGGGTCGGCGCTCGGGTCGGTCATGGGTGGGCTCCGCTCGCTGGCGTGGATCGGGTGGACGGCTCGTGGTCGCGATTGTTGCCGATGCGTCGCCACCGTGGGGAGACTCCTTCCGGGTGGCCTCACGGCCGAGGGGTGCCGCGAAGTGACCTTGCGGTGTCGGCTCCGTAGACTTCCCGCTCGTGGCACTCACCATCGGTATCGTCGGACTCCCCAACGCGGGCAAGTCGACCCTCTTCAACGCCCTCACCAAGAACAACGTCCTCGCAGCGAACTACCCGTTCGCCACGATCGAGCCGAACGTCGGCGTCGTCGGGGTCCCCGACGAGCGGCTGCCGCAGCTGGCCGAGGTCTTCGGCTCCGCCAAGCTGCTGCCGGCGACCGTTGAGTTCGTCGACATCGCCGGCATCGTGGCCGGCGCTTCGCAGGGCGAAGGGCTGGGCAACAAGTTCCTGTCCCACATCCGCGAGTCCTCGGCGATCTGTCAGGTGACCCGGGTCTTCCGCGACGAGGACGTCACCCACGTCGACGGCGAGGTGAACCCCGGCAGCGACATCTCCACGATCCAGACCGAGCTGATCCTGGCCGACCTGCAGACCGTCGAGAAGGCGATCCCGCGGCTGGAGAAGGAGGCGCGCACCAAGAAGGACCTCGCCGCCAACCTCGCTGTCACCAAGGAAGCGCTCGCCCACCTCGAGGCCGGCACCCCGATCATCGACACCGACCTCGATCTCACCCTGGTCCGCGAGCTGTCGCTCCTCACGGCCAAGCCGTTCATCTACGTCTTCAACTGCGACGCCGATGAGCTGGCCGACGAGGCGCTCAAGGACGAGATGCGCGCCCTGATCGCGCCCGCCGAGGCGATCTTCCTCGACGCGAAGTTCGAGGCCGAGCTCGTCGAGCTCGGCGACGAGGACGAGGCGCGCGAGATGCTGGCCGAGATGGGCGTGACCGAGCCCGGTCTCGACACCCTGGCCCGCGTGGGCTTCGACACCCTGGGTCTGCAGACCTACCTGACCGCGGGCCCCAAGGAGTCGCGGGCCTGGACGATCCCCAAGGGTGCAAGCGCGCCCGAGGCAGCCGGCGTCATCCACACCGACTTCCAGAAGGGCTTCATCAAGGCCGAGATCGTCTCCTTCGCCGACCTGATGGCCGCTGGCTCGATGGCCAAGGCCAAGGAAGCCGGCAAGGTGCGGATCGAGGGCAAGGACTACGTGATGGCCGACGGCGACGTGGTGGAGTTCCGCTTCAACGTGTGAATCGGGCGGTTCGTGTAGGGCCGAGGCCTGTGGGCGTCCCTGGTTGAGCGCGCTGCCGGCCGGTGCGAGGGTTGTGCCGCGGCGGAGTGTCGTCGCCCAACGAGGTCTAGGTTTCTCCGGATCGGCGTATCAGTCGGACGGCAGGCCGGGAACAGGCTCGTCGAGAAGCCTGAGCACTGGGCTCGAGCGCGCTACGTTCTGCGGCGAGCGCCATGGTGGTGAACGAGATGATGGCCAGTTCGTGCCTCACGATGTAGTCGAAGAACTTCTCGTCGTCGGTTCCGGTGTAGTGCTCGGCGAGACGCTGGAAGGCCGGCAGGTAGCGCTTGGTCCCGTGCCGGGTCACCTTGAGACGGGTGCTGAACGGGACGACTCGAAGTCCGGTCGCGCTGGAGTGCCCTGCCGTGGAGGCGATGCGGTTGGTGGCGTTGCCGGGCAGCTCGGCTCGCTCGATGAAGCTGCTGACGCCGGCCTTGGTCTGAGTCTCAAGGTCTCGCAACGCCGACCATGCGCGCCGCTCCGTGTCGGTGCGACTGAGGTGCGCTGCTGTGGCGAAGTGAGCTTCGCCCAGCGCTTCGGACTCGATGAGCCGCGCGAGGTCACGCCTGACTTGGGTGGGTAGCTGCGGGTGGGGCATGGCCGGGTCCTTACCTGGTCGTGTGGCGGATTCCTGCGAACGGCGTTGCTTGGCGCGCGATCAAGAGACTTCGGAGCGGGGTGTCTCGCACGTGCACGTCACAGTCCCATCGTCGGCTGCTTGGCGAAGTTGATGACCTCGGCGCTGAACGCGCTCGCCCGTTCGAGCATGATCATGTGGCCAGTGCCTTCCAGGACGACGGTGCGAGCGTTGGGCACGCACTCAGCGAACCTCGCGAGCTCGGCCAACGGGGCAACCGCGTCGTGGTCCGCGCCGATGGCGAGCATCGGACAACTAGCTTGCACAAGCCACTGTCCAGGGCGCAGCCTGGCGACGGCGCGAGCGGTGGGCAGGACGCCGCGGGCGCCGACTCCGTCCACCAGCAACGCAATGCTCGCGGACGGGAGTGCCTCCGGCCGATGCAGGTAGGGCCACAGGAAGAGGCGCCGCAGTAGCGCGCGTTTGATGATTTGATTGCGGACGAACGCTGGTGCGGGCAGGCCTGCGGTGAGCACCTCGAAGTACGTCGCCGCGACCGTCGTGGGCCGTCTGCGCACGTTGGAGCCGGCATTCTGAAGACCGAGCACGTCGGCGAAAGCCTGCACAGTGCCCGCTGCTAAGACGATCGCGTCGACCAGATCCGGATGACGGCCAGCGAATCGTGCCGCAAGAGGGCCGCCGATCGAATGTCCGACGAAGACGACCCTGGGCAGCTCCAGTCGCTTGACAAGCTCGGCGATCGCGTCCGCGAATGCGTCGAGGGAGTACCCACCCAGAAGCGGCTCGGAACGGCCGAAGCCGGGTAGGTCGACAGCGATGACTCGACCGTGTTCTGCCAGCTCGGGGATGTTCTCCGTCCAGTGCTGCCAGCGCCCCCCAAGCCCGTGGGCGAGAACGAACACGAGACCGTCCGGCCCAGCGTCCCCGTAGTCCAGGTAGTGCAAGCTGGACCCGGCTATGTCAGCGCTGTGCACGTGGCGGGGCCAATCCACCTCGCCTTGTGGTCGTCTCCCGGGCAGGCCGTAGTCCCCGTCCAGGGGGACGGTCCTCCACGTTTGGCTTGTCGAGGCCATGAGCGAGCCCTTTCTACTTCTTGGGTGCTACGAGCCGGACAGTCGTGCTGAGGCGGCTGGGCACCCGCTTGAGCAGCACCCGCACCGAGTCGGCCTTCGCGTCGTAGGTCCAGGAACGCACCCGCTGCCCGTCGACGCGCACCGACTTCGGCCGCGCCACGTCGAGGACGGTCACATCCCAGGTGCGGGCCCGAAGGGCCTCGGCGAAGTCGCCGCGAGCACGCCCGATCCGAACCTTCACGACATTGCCACGCCGCCGCTGGCTGAACGAGGTCCGGGTATGGTCGCCGCGCTCGTAGGCGAAGCCGTCCCCGGCATCGTCGTACAACTGGCCGCGTCCGCGCCGTCCCGCGTAGGCAGTCACCACCATTCGCTTCGTCGGGGCGATCCCGGCGCCCTCACCTGTGCGGTGGCTCGGTAGCACCGCTCCGGCCCGCACCAGCACCGGGATGCGACCCAGGCCGACCTTGATGGTCTTGACAGCCGGTCCGCTGAACCGTCGGCCGGTGGTGCGCTCGACCCACTGGCCGGGCGGGACCCAGACAGGCACGGCAGCGCGAGCGCCTGGCGACGTCACCGGCGCTACGACCAGATCACGGCCGTAGGTGAACTGGCTCGGGTAGCGGAATGCGGCCTTCTGACGCGGCCAGCTCAGGTAGAGCGGGCCGGCGATCGGCAGTCCGGTGTCGGTCGCCCGACGAGCCGACGTGTAGGTGTAGGGAAGCAGTTCGCCCCGCAGACGCAACGCCTTCATCGCGGCTTTGCGGGTCCGCCCTTCGTACTCCCACGGCAGCCTGTCGCCGTGGTTGGAGTGCAACCGGTCGAGGGGTTGGAACGCGCCGAACTGGAGCCAGCGCACGTAGAGGTCGTCGGAGATCGGCGCTTTGGCCTGCGCCGCAGCGACGGCGTTGCACTGCCCTGCCTGGGGCTCACCGTTGAAGCTGCCGATGTCGTGGGTCACGTAGGGCATGCCGATCGCGGCCTCGGCAGCGGTGAGCTCGGCCTGGAAGGCCAGCATCTCCCACGTCGCACACGTGTCACCGGTGAAGTGGATGGCATTGCGGTGTTCCGCCAACGCGCCGGTCCCTCCCGCCCCGACGCTGCGATCGCCGTACGAGCCGTCGTTGCGGTACTCGCCGCCAATCCGTGAAGCGGTCGTCCAGCGTGTCCCCAGCCCTCGGTTGTAGGTGGCGTACTGGGAGTTGATCCAGGTGTCGGGGCTCAGCCCGGGAGCCTTCGCGGCGCCCTGCGCCTCACAGCACCAGTCGAGCCAGAAGGCGTCGATACCGGTGTCGGCGAGCGTGTCGTGAAGGTCGAAGTACGCCGTCAACTGCCGCTCGTCGGTCCAGTCGAAGACGTGGCACTCACCGGTCGTGTCGGCTTGGATAGGGCGGCAGTCCTGGTCCGTCTCGAGCCCACCCGCCGCCTGGTTGGTGGCGTCGAACTCGGGGGCGTTGCTACTGATCGAGGGATGGATGTTGGCGACCAGGGCGATGTCACGCCGGTGCACGTAGTCCACGAAGGCGTCTGGGTCGGAGAAGAGATCCTTGTTCCAGTCCCAGCCGTTCCACGAGAACGCCCTGCCTGGCTGGCCCACGACCATGGTCGCGAGGGCCGATCCGATGGGATCGTTCTGACGCTTGAAGTCGGTGTCGAGCGAGAGCGTGTCCAGCGGAACCCGTTCCTTCTCGAAGCGCGTGATCAGGTCACGGAACTCGGCCTCGGTGTAGGCGAAGTACTTCGAGAACCAGACGCCGAACGCATTGCGCGGCAGCAGCGGGGTGTCGCCAGTAAGCGTGCGCAGGTCTGCCAGCGCTCGCTTGAAGTCGTGGCCGTAGGCGAACGCGTACCAGTCGCGGTAGGTGCTCTCGCGCGCCGGGCGGACCCGGAACCCGGCGCCCTGGTCGGTCAGGAGCACGGTGTCGCTGTCGTCGACGACGTACCAGCCCTCGCGGGTCAGGATCCCGTTGTTGAGTGGCTCGCGTCCCGAAGAGAGGTCGAGGCCACGGGTCCAGCCGCCGAGGTAGGAGTGCTTTGCCTGCGGGCTCGGGCGGACGCTGCGGATCTTGGTGCCGTCGCGGAAGAACAGCTTGAGGTTGGCGGTGCTGAAGTCGCGGCCGCGGCGCCAGCGCAGCTCCACCTTCGCGGTCCGCACGATCCTCCAGGCGCCCTTCACGCTGGTGACGAACTCCGGCGCCGCACCCAGGCCGCCGGGACGCGAGCGGTCGGGCACCGTCATCGTCGGTCGGTCCTCGAAGTCGCCGTCGGCGGCGTACTCCATCCGGATCAGCGTGGGCGTGATGACCTGGAATCGAGCGCGTCCGTCGGAGACGACACCGTTCTTGGGTTTGACCTGCACGCTCCTGGGCTGGGTCTCCGGCGTCGCTTCCGCCGGACTACCAGCGAAGAGCAGCGACGCGGTCATGGCCATAACGAGGAAGAACCGCACAGCGCTAATCCTTTGTTCGAGTGAGTGAGGTCGGGGCGGTGTCACAGACATTGCGTTCACAGTCGGGCGTTCACAGACATCATCCGCAGGTGGAGCGGGTCAGCCGGGACAGCTGGACAGCGCCCGCCAAGGCCCGGTTGCCAGCGGGTGAGAAGTGCAGGTGATCGCCACCGTCGTATCGAGGCCTGATCCTGCTGCGATCGCGCGGATCCCGCACGGCCGCATCGAAGTCGATGACGCCATCGGCGAGATGCTGGTTGCGGATCCACCTGTTGACCTCCCTACGCAGGTCGTCGGCCGATGAGTTGCCATAGGTCGGAACGATCATGCCCCCGGAAGGAGCGATGGTGCCCAAGGAGATCTGGACTCCGGCTCGATGGGTTCGACGGATCAACCGTCGATATCCGTGGATCAGCTGCTCGGCGGTCACGCCGCCCTCCAGGCTGTCGATCACGGGAAAGTCGTTCATGCCCGCGTGTCCCTGGCCGATGTCGTTGATGCCCTCGAGCACGACTACTTCCGTCACGCCGGCCTGAGACAGGGCGTCGATGGCGTACCGACTCAGGGCACTCGGCCCGCCCTGCGATTGCAGGCCGTCAGCGAGGACGCGATTGCCTCCGATGCCCGCGTTGAGCACCGAGAGCGGGATCCCACGTCGATCGAGCCGCCGCTGCAGGAAGTCCGGGTACCGCACGTTCTTGTCCACGGTCGCCAGGTCTTCACTCACGACGTTGGAGTTGCCTTGGAAGCCGTCGGTGATCGAGTCGCCGAACGTCACGATCGACCCCGTGCTTCGCGGAGACCGCACGTCGATGCCGGCCAGGAAGTACCACCCCGTGGAGGCGCCGTTGACCTTCGAGGTCTCAGTGAATGCCGCCCCGTCGAAGTCGCCGGTGTGGTCGCCGGATCCCACCGGCGACAGGTAGCTCGTCTGGCGGGTGATGTAGTGCTCGGTCGGAAAAGTGACGACGTCCGGAACGGACACGGTGATGGCAACTGGCGCAGAAGGACCGGATCCGGACCGAGACAGGGTCGCTCGAAGGCATCTTCGCCGGCCGGGATCGTGACCGTCCGCTGGCCGTCGAACTTCACCGGACGCAGTGAGCCTGTGGCGACCGACGGGCCGCCCTTCTGCCTGGCGATGGTGACGGGTCCCAGCGTGATCGGTTTCTCGCCGAACCTGTTGGTAAGCCGGACCCGGGCCCGGCTGCCAGAAAGATGCGGCGCCACGACCATCCGCAGGCTCTGCTCGGCGAGCACCAGTCGACTGACGCCGCCGTCGCTGGGTGCGGCGGCCCAGGATCCGACCCAGTGCTTGCCCGCGCAGCCCTTGTCCGCGGTGGGCAGAGGCGGGATCGCCACCGCCGATTGCCAGGTGGCCGAGGCCGACCCCGGACCCGCCAGCGCCACTGCCAGTGAGGAGTGCCGTAGCCGTCGCGCGAACCCACCTGATCGGGGCGCGGCCCCTCAGCCGCGGCGCGGATGGTTGAGAACACGTCAGGCCGTGGAAGCTCATAGGGGACGGTAACACGCGGTGCAACTCAGAGTTACAGTTGCTGGAAGTTCGCCCACCCCGCATCCCGGCACACTCGGAGTACGGGTCATCGCGAACAGGCCGGGTAATGTGCCTTCCGGCTTCGATACCCGTCGGCTTCTGCATCCTCGGGGGGATGGTGGTGGCGCCAGTGTCCGATGCCGCCCGATCGGGTCGACCTGAGCTGGACCGCAGACCTGCTCGTGCGTGACAGTCCGGACGCCCGGATGGGGTCTCGCTGGAAGTGACCCGCCGCCAGATGATCGTCCATCCCGAGGTGGAGATGGATGTTGATGCGATCGTGGCTCACTACGCTGAGCTGGACCCTGGGCGACGGCCGGCGATCAGGCAGGGTCAGGTCAGCCGGACCTCGAGAACGGCGAGGTCGCGCTCGGCGTACTCGCGGTGCAGCCACTCCTCGTTGACGACCGCGCCGAGGCACCGGCGTACCGCGAAGGACTCGGACTCGGGATAGCCCGGCTCGAGCACCGGCTCGGTCATCTCCTCGAGGCGCTCGTCGGTCAGCTCGTGGAGCACCCGCGCCACCGTCGCCATCCGGTCGGCGCGCACGGCCAGGATCTCGTCGAGCGTGGGGCGAGCGTGGTCATCGTGTGGGACGCCCGGAGTGTCGGCCGGCATCTCGGTGTGGGCCAGGCCGAGGGGGTGGAACGGCGCTGGGTCACCCAGGACGGCCCGGAGCACCCATGCATCGGTGGCCATGACGAGGTGTCGCAGGGTCTCGATGAAGGACCACTCGCCGGCGACGCGCTCGTGCAGCACGTCCTCGGGGAGCGCTCGGGCACGCTCGAGCGCCGCCTCCCACCGTCGTACGACGACGTCCCACGCCCGCCGGAACCCGTCGGCGTCGACGGGACGCACGAGCATGCGGTCGGGGTCGCGTCGGTCGAGCTCGGCCTCGATCAGCGGACCGATGTCGACCCCGTTGATCGATACGTCGTCGACATGGCCGTCGATGGACACGCGCTGGAGCCAGGCGCCTCGGATCACGGTGTCCTGGAAGTAGACATTGTGGAAGCGCGATCGGCTGAAGTCGACCTCCTCGAACCGGCTGCCGCTCCAGTCCTCACGCACGTAATCCGTCATGAGCATCACTCTGCCACCGTCTGCTTCGTCACCGGCGCGAGGTGAGCTGAGCGATCTCCGTCCGCGCAGCTGCGGCGAGCGCCTCGGAAGCAACACCGAGGCGATCCAGGCCGTCGGCCACGAAGCTCAGCCGCCGGTGGGTGGGGATTCCGGTGCCGTCATCGGCACGCGGATGACGAAGCGCGTGCCACCGCCCGGTCCTTCGTAGACGCTGATCTCCCCGTCATGGGACTCCACGATCGCCTTGGTGATGAACAGCCCCAGCCCGAGGCCGGGGATCGACTGGTGCTCGGCCAGGTCGCCGCGGACGAACTTGTCGAAGATGGTGCTGCGCTCCTCGGCGGGGATCCCCGATCCCGTGTCGGTGACGCTGAGCACGGCATCGTCGCCCTCGCGCGTGATGCTCACCTCGATCCGGCCACCGGCGGGGGTGTACTTCGCGGCGTTCGACACAAGGTTGTCGATGACCTCGGTGAAGGTCTCGTCGAGTGTCATCACGATCGGGGGACAGGTCGTCAGGTCGAGGGAGAGCCCGGCGCTCTCGACGCTGGGGCGGGCGGACTCGATGGCCTGCTCCACCACGCCGACCAGGTCGAGGGTCTGCCGGTGATCGCCTGGCTGCCGCTTCTCGCCGGCGACTCGCAGGATCTTCTCCACCAAACGCTCGATCCGGACGATGTTGCGCGAGGCGACGTCGAGATGGGTGGATATCTGGGTCGCGTCGGGTCGGGCGGCAAGGGCCTCACCGACGATCTCGACGTAGCCCTTCACCGAGGCCAGGGGAGTGCGGAGCTCATGCGCGACCAGGGCGACGAAATCCTCCTGGGCCGACTCCGCGGCCCGTCGCTCGGTGATGTCGCGCTGGACCGTGGCGAGGGCGAGTGGCTCGCCGGTCTCGGGATCCGGCACGATGAAGCTGACGATCTCGACCGGGATCGAGGAGTCGTCAGCTCGCCGGAGGGTCGATTCCCCGGTCCAGCTGCCGTGCTCGAGGACCGCGGGTTGCTCGACCTCCTCGGACTGGATGACGCCCTCGGGTGTGAGGTAGTCCGAGATCACTGTGGTGGCAACGTCGACCTCCGGCGCCAGCCCGGCGAGGGTGCGTGCCGCCGGGTTGAGGTAGCGGATGCCGGCATCCATCCCGGCGATCGCGATGAAGTCGCTCGAGGCCTCGACCAGTGCCCGGAACTGCTTGAGATCCGTATTGGCGGCCTGCAGCGTGGCCGCGGCTGCCCGCAGCTCGGTGATGTCCTGGGCGATCCAGCCGGTGCCGAGCCTGCGCACCCCGTCGGTGTCGTAGAGCGGGAAGAGCTGGCCGCGGACGACGATGTCACCCGACGGGAGCCGCAGCTCGAGGTCCTCCGACCAACGCTCGCCGCTCGCGAGACGGTCGATGAGCTCCGTGGCTCGATCCGCGCTGACCATCTCGGAGACCGTCGACCAGAGGTCGTCCACGGCGAGGGACAGGTTGAGCTCGGTGATCCGGGGATTGACGTAGGTGATCTGCCCCTCGGTGTCGGCGATGGCCACGAAGTTGGGGGAGTCGTCGGCCAGCGCCCGGAACCTGCTGAGGTCCTCACGTGCCTGCACGTGATCGGTGAGGTCCGTGGTCACGCCGATGCTGCTCTCGAAGCGCTCCGTCGGCATCGCGGACCGGCTCGAAGGAGGTCTGCAGGAGCCGGCCGTTGACGCGGGCCCGAGTGACGAAGCTTTCCCCGGCTGTTGCCCGCGCCAAGTCAGCCACGACTGTGGGCAGGCCGGCGTAGACCTCCACCAGGTCCCGGCCCACCAGCTCGCCCGGCTCGAGGCCCAGCGCCGCCAGACCCGGGCCCACCGAGAAGGTGCACCGTCCTTGCAGGTCGACCCCGAAGACCATCTGGGGGCCGAGGTTCACGAAGCCGCCACTCGACTGCGCCATTGGTCTCCCCTCGCAGAATCCCGAGTCGTCCTGTTGGGGACCCCCTTGTGTCCGCGACAGCGATCCTATTGCAGAAAACCGCAAGTGAGGCCGCGGGCCCGAGTGTGCAGCTCAGGAAGCGATGTCAGGCGTCTGGTCGCTGCCTGACCGGGCTGCCGTGCGAGCGCGGTTCTCGGCGCGACGCTCGACGAAGACAGCTGCCTGAGCATCGAGCTTCTCGAGGAAGGTCGCGAGCTCGTCGCGGGCCTGCTCGCCCACCGCGCCGAGCCCGGTGCGGTCGAAGTAGGCCCAGTGCCGCAGGATCGGCTGGATCACCTCGTCGTGGTGCAGGCGGGTGTCGTAGATGCCGGCCTTGGCGATGATCATCGAGCTACGGCGGAAGCCGGCCATGGTGGCACCGGGCATCTCGAAGCCGATCACCTCGTCGGCGATCGCCCGCATGGTCTCGTCGGGAGCGATCTCCAGGGCAGCGGAGACGATGTTGCGGTAGAAGACCATGTGCAGGTTCTCGTCCTTCGAGATCCGGGCGAGCATCCGGTCGGCGATCGGGTCATTGGTCACCTTCCCGGTGTTGCGGTGCGAAACCCGGGTCGCGAGCTCCTGGAAGGACACGTAGGTCACCGCCTGCAGGGCGGTCTTGTCGCCGGAGTCGTAGCCGGAGGTCATGTAGTCCATCCGGGCCCGCTCGAGCTCGACGGGATCGACGCCGCGGGTGACGACGAGGTAGTCGCGCATCGCGATGCCGTGTCGGTTCTCCTCCGCGGTCCAGCGCCCGACCCACGTGCCCCAGGCGCCGTCGCGACCGAAGCGGGTGGCGATCTCGCGGTGGTAGGAGGGCAGGTTGTCCTCGGTGAGCAGGTTGGTGATCATCGCGGCCTTCGCCGTCTCCGACAGTCGCGACTGCTCCGGGGCCCAGTCGTCACCGCCGAGGAAGGCGAAGTCACGCCCCTCGCTCCACGGGACGTAGTCATGCGGATGCCACTCCTGGGCCAGCGAGAGGTGACGATCGAGGTTCTCGGCCACGACGGGCTCGAGCTGTTCCAACAGGTCGTTCGTGGTCACGGGCGCTCCCTCACTCGACGTCTTGGCAGCCTACGCCCGGAAACGCCCCGACAGTGGTGACTACGCGGGGTCGGTCGCCGCCATCGCGTGCGCATCGCCCTGACGGCTCGTGCCTGGCTCAGCGGCGGGATCGAGCGAGCGGCGCAGGGCAGCGGCCACCGACGTGAACTCGTGGCCTGCGTCGAGGAGGTCACGGCGTACGTCGTCCTCGCGGCACACCATGTCGTGCTCCAGGCTCTGCACGAGGGCGCGCACCGTGCCGCTGGGCATGCCGGTGATCCAGGCACAGGCACGACCGACGAGCCACTTCGGCAGGCCAGGCACCGTGAACCGGAGGCGACGCAGACCGGCGACCTCGGCGAAGAGCGCGAGCAGCGCGGTGTAGGTCAGGACGCTCTCGCCGCCGACGTCGTAGCCGCGGTTGCGCGAGGGGCCTTGGAGCGCCCGACCGAGAAGGTGGACGACGTCGTCGATCGCCACGGGTTGCAGGAGGTGGCGCATCCAGCGTGGCACCGGGGTCATCCACGGAACTCGCTGGCTCAACCGGCTGAGCAGCTCGTACGACGTCGAGCCGGCTCCGATGATCATCGCCGCCCGGAGCACCACGGCCGGCACCTCGCAGTCGAGGAAGACCTCCTCGACCTCGAGACGAGAGCGCAGGTGGTCGGAGAGGTCGCCCGGCGGCACGAGACCCGAGAGGTAGACGATCCGGCTGACCCCGGCGCGGGCGCTTGCCTGCGCCACCAGCTGGGCTGCCTCGCGATCCTTGGTGACGAAGTCGCCGGAGGCCATCGAGTGCACCAGGTAGACGACGGCGTCGACGTCAGCGACGGCGGCCTCGACGAGCTGTTCGTCCTCGATGTCGAAGCGTCGTGCCTCGACCTCGGACCCCCAGGGGAAGTCGTCGACCGCGGTGAGGTCGCGGGTAGCGGCGAGCACCGTGTGACCCTGCTCGAGCAGCTCGGGCACCAAGCGTGAGCCGACGTATCCGGTGGCGCCGGTGACGAGGATCCGCAACGGCTGGAACGGCTGGTCAGTGGTCGGCATCTTGTCCTCGTCGTCGATCGGTGTGAGGACGGCCCTGTCCTTCGTCCGAGGGTAGGGGGCGGCCGCGACGACGGGGCACACCCGCAGGGGCCAGACCGGCCGATCAGCCGGGCGTGCTGAGGCGCTGAGCGATCTGCACCCACCGGCCGAGGAAGCGCTGTTCGTCGAGCTTCTTGCGGCGCATCCAGGTCGTGACCTCGGCGTTGCACTTGCTCGCGTTGCACGACCGGCAGGCGGGTACGACGTTGTCGACGGTGTAGCGACCGCCGCGCGAGATCGGCAGGACGCAGTCCTTCTGAAGGGTCCCTTCGCGTGACGCGCAGTAGGCGCAGCCCTCCCACGACTCCTTCAGCTCGCCCCACTGCGCATCGGTGAGGTCGTGCTCCACCTGGGCCATGCGCTTCTTGCGGCGGCGCGCATAGGTGGCCGCTCGGCTCCGGGGAGGCATGGCACGCACCCTAGGCCCCGCGGCTCCTCGACCAGACCAGACCAGTTGGGATTTCAACCTGATTTCCTTCCCCGCCCGGTGGATTGGTCGTAGGATCGCTGTATACGTCGCGACTGATGGGGATCTCGCGCCGCGTCGTGCACTTGGTGCATGACACTCCCCCCGCCCCATCGCCCCCGCAAGGACTCCCCCCGATGAGCCAGATCCTGACCGACCGATCAGAGTCGTCGTCGCGCCGTGCCCGCGCGTCGCTCACCGGTCGGGGAGTCGTGTGGGCGCTGATCGCTGCCTTCGCCGTGCTGATGCTGGGCGTGGTGGGCAGCAACTACCAGCGCGGACTCGTCGATCGCACCGCCGAGGAATCCCTGAGCCTGCGCGCGGACGCGGTTGCGGCCGCCGCGGAGGTCGAGGTCTCCCGCTACCTGAGCGTGGCCCAGGTGCTGGCCGACGGGCTCGGGTCCTTCGACGGGGTCACCGAGGCCAAGTTCCGCCGGCTCGCCTCCGGTCTCAACGAGCTGGGCCTCGACGGCGCGACCTCCGTGGTCCTCATTGCCCCGCCGGTGGCCACCGCAGACGTGGCGGCCGCCCAGCGCGAGTGGCGCAAGGCCTTCGCCCCGGACCTGGAGCTGACGCCGAACGACACCCGTGGGGAGCACGTCTTCGCCCTCGTCTCCACCAGCCTGGACGGTGCCCCCGATCGCCCCGGTGGGGTCGACCTGAGCGTCGCACCCGCGCCGTACGCGGCGCTGATGGAGGCCAGGCGCAGCGGCTCGCCGACGATCTCCGATCCTTACCAGCTCATCATCGACCAGCAGCTGCCTGAGCAGGACCGCCAGACGTCGTTCTCCCTCGTGGTCCCGATCGCGAGCGACGATGGCTTCGAGGGCTGGGTGCTGATGGGACTCCGCGGACAGAGCTTCCTCGGGCACGTGCTCGACATCGCCACCGAGGGCCGGATGGAGGCAGTCCTCAGCGCCACCGGCGCGATGGGCACGACGACGCAGGTGGCGGTCGAGCGACACGAGTTCGTCGGGACAACCAAGCCGGCGGAGCGCGATCTGACGGTCGCGCAGCAGGACCTGGACGCTGGACGTCGAGGCCGACCTGGAGTCCCTGGTCGGGCCGAGCCGCCTCATGCCCCGCAACAGCATGATCGCGGGCGTCGTCCTCTCCCTCCTCGTCGGCTTCCTGGTCTGGGTCCTGGTGAGCGGGCGTAATCGTTCTGCGCAGAAGGTGCGCGAGGCCACCAGCGATCTCGCTGCGGCCGTGGCGATCTCGCGTCGCCAGGCCTCGATGCTCGACGCGATGGTGGAGACCATCGACGAGGTAGGCGTGTCGGTCATCGACGCCGAGGGGCGGCTGTTGCTGCAGAGTCGGGCCGCACGCGAGATCCTCGGGGTCGACGAGAGCGAGGCGGGCGGCGAGCCCGCCTGGCCGACGATGCCGGAGCTGTCGCACGGGAACTTCGGGTTGTTCCACCTCAACGGATCGCGCATCGACCTGGACGACATGCCGCTGATGCGGGCTCTGCACGGCGAGAGCACAGACGCCTTCCCGATGTTGGTCCGCAACAAGAACCGCCCCGAGGGCGCACAGATCGAGGTGTCGGGGCGTCCGCTCACCCTGGGTGACGGCCAGCAGGGTGCCCTCGCGGTGTTCCGCGACGTCACCCAGGAGCGCCTCCAGCAGGCCGAGCTGGCCGGATTCGCGGGCGTCGTCGCCCACGACCTCCGGCACCCGCTGACCGTCATCGGCGGCTACATCGGCATGCTCACCGACCACTGCCTGCCCGAGCTGCAGGGAGACCCCGAGCTGCTGGCGGAGACCGCCACCTACCTGGCCAAGGCCAACGCGGGGGCGGTCCGGATGGGCGAGCTGATCAGCGACCTGCTCGCCTACACCACTGCTCGTGATGCCGAGATGGCGTGGCAGAGCGTCGACCTCAACGTGCTCGTCCAGGAGGTCGCGGCCACGCACCTCGACGCCGGCGGCGACGACTCGCGTCCGGTCCCGCACATTCACGTGGGCAAGCTCCCCACGATCGAGGCCGACCCCGACCGCCTCCGACAGCTGTTCGCGAACCTCATCGGCAACGCGGTCAAGTACGTCGTGCCCGGCACCGTGCCGCTGCTCGACATCACGGCCGGCGCGCACGACGGTCGGGTGCGTCTGCGCTTCGCAGACCGCGGGATCGGGATCGCCGCCGAGAAGTGCGCGGACGTCTTCCGTCCGTTCGTGCGGGTCCACACCGACACCCCCGAGGGACGGGCCTACACCGGCACCGGCCTGGGCCTGGCGATCTGCCAGCACGTGGTGCAACGCCACGGTGGGGAGATCGTGGTGATCCCCAACCCGGGTGGCGGCAGCATCTTCAGCGTCGAGCTGCCGCTGACCCAGGGAGTGGCCGCAACGGCCCCGGCCAAGGATGCCGCGACGAGCGAGCACCCGGACCTGGCGCCGCTGCCGGCAGGCCTGAACGGCTGACCCCCAGGGCCCCACGGCAGACTACGAGGGTGACCGAACACCCCACGCTCGACGACTTCCCCGCCCAGAGCCACGACAAGCTCCGCTACGGCGACACCGATCGCCAGGGCCACGTCAACAACGCCGTCTTCGCCACGCTCCTGGAGACCGGGCGCATCGAGGTCTTGCGCGACGCGACCGCGCAGCTCACCGAAGACGGCCGCGAGTGGGTGATCGCCCGACTGACCCTGGACTTCCTCGGCGAGATCCGCTGGCCCGGCCAGGTCGACATCGGCACCAGGGTCCAACGCATCGGCCGAGCCTCCGTGGGGATGGAGCAGGCGCTCTTCCAGGACGGGCGGATCGTGGCCCGCGCCGAGACCGTCATCGTGCAGACCGATCCAGAGACGCGGCGCTCGACACCACTCTCGGACCCAGTCAGGGAGCGGTTCGCCGCACTGCAGCCCTAGTCGGGGGCGCCGATCTCGGCGATGTGCACGACCGCGTCGCCGGAGTTGACCACGGGCGCCTCGGTGCGACCCACGACGAGGCCGTCGCGGTCGGCATGGATGAGCCGCACGCGGCTGCCGAGGGAGTCGAACAAGCCGCCGATGCGCTCACCCTTCGCAACCTCCTGGCCGAGGCGGACATCGAGGTGGATCATGCCGGTGCCGCGGGCGCGGACCCATCCGCTGCGCCAGCTCTCGACGCTGGTCTGCGGCTCGTCACCGGGCACCGCGTCGGTCATGTCGAGAGCAGCGAGCACGCGTCGTACACCGGCGACCCCCGCATCGATCGCCCAGTCGTCCATCCGCCACGCTTCGCCGGCTTCGTAGAGCAGCACCTTCGCGCCGCGCTCACGAGCGGCATAGCGCAGCGAGCCGTCACGCAGCTTGGCGTGCAGCATGACGGGGGCCGCGAAGGCAGCGGCGGCTTGCGGGTCTCGGGATCCTCCAGGTCGGTGCGGATCTGCGGCAGGTTGGTGCGCCGGTCGGAGCCGGTGTGGAGGTCGATGCCGACGGTGCACTTGTCGACGACCTCGGTCATCATCAAGTGGGCGATCCGGCCTGCGAGCGAGCCACGCGCGGAGCCCGGGAACGATCGGTTGAGGTCGCGCCGGTCGGGCAGGTAACGGCTGGCGTTCATGAAACCGAGCACGTTGACGATCGGGATCGCGATGACGGTGCCGCGCAGCGTCTTCAGGTCGAGCTCGGCCAGCACCTGGCGGATGACCTCGACGCCGACGGCTTCGTCGCCATGGATCGCGGCGTTGATCCAGATCGTCGGGCCGTCCTCGCGGCCGTGGACGACCCGGATGGGCAGGTCGACGTCGGCGCCGGTGACGAGTCGGGTGATCGGCAGGGTGAGGGCTTGGCGTAGGCCGGGGCGCACCTTGACGGTGCCGATCTCGAAGGAGGGACGGGCCATCGCTCAGCGTCCTCGGTTGCGTCGTCGTACGGCGGCCGCGTGGCGCGCGAGGTAGGACCGGGAGGGGTCGACCACGAATCCCTGCCGCAGGGCCTCGCGCCCCACCAGCATCCGGAACCCCATCTCGTCACGGTTGCTCAGCGTCACCTCGGCGGTGATGGTGCGCCCCATGGGCTGCAGGGTCATCGGCACGACGAGGCGCTCCTCGCTGTGGCCGGAGGAGCTGCGGATCTCGCGGGCGTCGAGCACCGGGCTCTCGACCTGGACGGGATCCTCGTCGCTGGCCTGCCACGGGTGCACGCTGTAGCGCACCCAGGCGTCGCCGTCGCGCTCGAACTCCTCGAGGTCGAAGGCATGGATCGCCGAGCTGCGCGCGCCGGTGTCGAGCTTGGCCTTGATCCACTCGACGCCGGCTTCGGGCAGGCTCACCCACTCACGCCAACCCGCGAGGGTGTAGGACTGGTCCATCGACACTTCCGACACGTTGCCCGAATCCCTCCGTCATCAGTTGGTGAAACTCACGTGAAACTCGCGATCCTGTCCCGCGCGCCCCGGTCGTACAGTACGCAGCGCCTCCGCACGGCTGCGTTGGACCGGGGTCACGACGTGAAGGTGCTCAACACCTTGCGCTTCGGCATCGATCTCGCCGGCGACGAGCCGGCGCTACAGTTCCGCGGCAAGCAGCTGTCGACGTACGACGCCATCCTGCCCCGCATCGGCAACTCGGTGACCTACTTCGGCACGGCCGTGGTGCGGCAGTTCGAGCAGATGGACGTCTACACCCCGTGCACCTCCTGGGGCATCAGCAACTCACGCGACAAGCTGCGCGCCACCCAGATCCTCTCGCGCCACG
>CAVXGJ010000011.1:0-29657 GCA_963761285.1 uncultured Actinomycetota bacterium
TCCGCACTCGCGATCTCGGGCATTCCCGCGCTCGCCACTTCCGCCTCGGCCGACTCCGTCACCCAGCAGCAGGCCGCGGCCAACGACACCTCGCTCTACACCCAGGGCAGCGGCTTCGCCTCGGTGCAGAACGACGGCGTCAACACCACCGTCCACCTGCTCGCCGGCGGCGGCGCCAACGTGACCCAGGTCCGCTTCGAGTACGGCCCGGTCGGCTCGCCGACCACCATCGCCACGGTCGCCAAGACCAACGGCGTCTTCTCGGCCGAGTGGGCCCCGCCGGTCGCCGTCTACGGCACCCCCGTCATGCATGCGCGCCGTCGGTCTCAACAGCGTGGGCAACCCCACCGGTGGAGCCACCGGCACGGCGACCGCAGTGGTCTCGGCCGACAAGGCCGCCATCGACATCGCCAACGCGCCCGGCTCGGTCGTCCCGATCTTCCAGCAGCCCTACGGCGTCGAGGCCCAGGAGGGCCCCGGTCAGCCCGGCAACGGCGTCGACCACAGCACCGCCCAGGGCGCCATCACCGGCACCACCTCCGGCTCCGGCAAGGTCACGATCAGCGACCTGAGCGACAACTCCGCCCCCCGCCCCGCGGTGACCCCCGGTGCCGCCACGAGCGGCGTGCGCACCTTCAAGGGCACCGTCAACTTCGCCGACTACGCGCCCTTCAGCACCGGCGCCGGCGCGGTCAACGAGGCCATCGTCGGGGTCACCCAGGACGGCGGCAGCGACGACGCCGAGGTCGTCAACCTCGAGAAGCAGGCGATCGGTAGCGTCACCGCCGTCGCCGACCCCGCCACGATCCCCAACAACGGCACGACCAGCAAGGCTGTCGTGACGGTCCTCGACACGCAGGGTCGGCCGCTCGCCGGCGCGCAGGTCATCGAGGACACCGACCGTGACGGCATCTGGGACGCCACCGAGGAGTCCTACTACACCGACGGCGACGGTCAGATCACCGCTTTCGGGCTCACCGGCACTGCGGCCGGCAAGGCCTACGACTTCTTCGTCAACGTCGACGGTGGCGACGACTACGAGCCCGCCAAGGACTTCAAGCGCACGGTCACCGTGACCTCGGTCAACCAGACCGCCACGACGCTGACGACCTCCTCGGCCGACGGCGTTGCCTTCGACTCCGACGAGTACTTCCTCGGCGACGTCACCGCCAAGCTCGTCGACCAGACCGGTGCGGCGATCCCGAACGCGCCGATCAGCTACCGGGTGACGTTCACCGCGGACAAGCCCACCACGCCGCCGACTCCCTACCCGGCCCAGGTCGGCACCGCCACGACCGACTCCAAGGGCGTCGCGGTCATCCCGGTCGACATCAAGCCCGTCAACGGTTCCTACAACGTCGAGGTCTACCGCGACACCGACGGCACGCCCGGCCCGACGTCCGGTGACCTCCAGGCCGCCCCGTTGGTCCTCACGGCCGGTGACTCCTCGCTCGTCTTCGACGGCGCGCCCTCCGAGAGTGCCCCCGCCGGCACGACGGCGATCTTCGACGCCACCCTGAAGCTCTTCAACGGCACGCCGCTCGCGGGTCGCCTCGTCGACTTCACCTACGCGCCCACCGCCGACTCGCAGGTCGCTGCCCAGGCAGCCCAGCCGGCCGGCACGACGCGCACCGCCGGTGGCGCCCGCGACACCACCGACGCGGCCGGCAAGGTCAGCGTCGCGATCGCCGACCCGGCTGCCTCCGCCCAGCAGGCCGAGCTCGACAACACCCTGACGGGCACGACCGCCGACAACCCGGCCAACACCACCGACGGCAACGACGACCCCGACGAGACGGGCAAGCTCGACGTCGACTTCGCGATCACCGCCCCGCCCGCCGGCACCACCGGCGTCGTGGTGCAGATCGGCAGCAAGGTCGGCAACGACGCTGCCAACCCGACCAACAAGCCGGGCGTCGCCTCGGACACCAGCACCGTCATGGTGTCCGGTGACCCCGACGGCACCGGCCCCAAGGTTGCCGGCCCCATCGCCGGCATCCAGGTCACCCTGACGGTCGACAACGAGGGCTTCTTCACCAACGGCAACCCCGACCCGGCCCCCGCGGCCGGCAACGACACCGGCGAGCTGAAGAGCCTCGGCACCACTGTCACCGTGGTCACCGACGCGACCGGTGGCGCCACCGTCCCCGCCGTCGCCATGGAGCGCAACGTCGACTTCGACGACAACGGCAAGGCCGAGGCCATCGTCAAGGCGACGGTCACCACGACGACCGACTCCGAGGACTACGACTTCGACTCGAGCAACCCGCTCAACGGCGGCGCTGTCGAGCTCGTCCTGACCCCGGGCTCGCGTCCGGCCACGGCCGCCGACCCGGCCCGCGTGGGCGACACGGTCATGTACGACGTGTTCACCACCGACCAGTTCGGTAACCGCGTCGGCGGCGAGTCGGTGAACATCACCGAGAACGGTCCCAACACGAGCGCTACCGGTGCCACGTCGAACTTCACCAGCACCGGCGACGTCACCCTGACGGCGGGCGCCGCTGACTCCGGCAAGCTGACCGCGACGTGGAACGCCCCGTTCAGCGAGTACGCCGCCGCAACGCCGCCGGCCACCGGTTTCGTCACGGTCGCGGGCAACCGCAACCTGACTGACTCGGCCGACTTCGCGTTCTACGCGATCGACTTCGCCGCCTCGACCTTCACCCTGGGTCAGGTCGGCGACGAGTCGGTGCCGGTCGGCACCCGCGTCACCGAGAAGGTCACCGCGGTCGACCAGAAGGGTCGCGCGATCGGAGGCCTCAACGTCACGTTCCTGCGTGCGGGACCGTCCGACGAGGACAGCGACGGCAACAGCGGCGACGTGACCGATGCCGAGGGCAACGCCTACTACGACTTCGTGGGCGGCTCCGCGGGCACGGCCACGGTCTCGGCTGTGATCCGCAACGGCAGCACCCGCATCACCAGCCTGGAAGACACAGTGGTCGTTCGTCGGCGACGAGCCGGAGCCGGAGCCCGAGCCGGAGCCGACCCGATCCAGGACGTGATCGCCAAGACCAAGGGTCGCAACAACGGCGCCAAGAACGACGTCGTGACCATCAAGACCAACAGCGACGGCCGCGCGGCCGGTGCGATGGTCAAGCTCTTCAAGGTCGTGGGCAACAAGACGGGCAACAAGAAGGTGCTCGTCGCGATCAAGAAGATCGACGCGGCCGGCAAGGCTCGCTTCGTCGTCAAGGACGAGAACGGCAAGGACAAGACGCGCTACTTCGCCAAGGTCGCCAAGACCGAGACCACGAAGAAGGCCCGCAGCAACAACCGCGGCCTGCGCTGATCGCCACCAGGACCCCTTGAGGGGTCAAGGGAACAGGACCCGGACCGGACCGGTACGCCATCCGGTCCGGGTCTTTCCCCGTCCGAACCCTTCAAGATCCTGACCTCCGCGCTGCCCGGGCCTCGCGCTCGGCGGTGCGCCACGGACGCGGTCCGGGTCAATCTCTGCAACGCCGCTGCTGGAGAGTGGCCCGGATCGCCCTACACAGCCCACCGACGCGTAACGCGTCGGTGGGCTGAGTCGTTGCCACTTCGTGAACCTGCTCCGAGTCCTGCCCCGCCGTCCGGCTGTCGCCCCGCTGGCGCTGTGCTTCGCTGCCACGCTCGCCCTCGGCGGCCTGGCCCCTTCGGCAGGCGGGGCCGAGGCACGCGACGGGTCCCGCGCCCGCACCGACCGGTCGTCCGCGTCCGACCGGATCGCGTCCTGGGCGCCGGTTGGCCGAGCCAAGATCACCCCCGGCGTGATGATGTACACCGACGGTGCGCAGTGCACCGCCAACTTCGTCTTCACCGATGCCGTCGGCGGGGTGTACGTCGGTTACGCCGCCCACTGCGCGGGCACGGGTGAAGCGACCGACACGAACGGTTGCGACGTGGAGTCGCTGCCCCTCGGCACCAAGGTCGACTTCGTGCGCGGCGGCAGCCTCGTCACCAACGGCACCCGGCTCGGCCGCGGCACGCTCGCCTACTCCTCCTGGCTGGCCATGGACCAGGCCGGGACGACCGACGAGGCGACCTGCGCCTACAACGACTTCGCGCTGGTCAAGGTCCGCGATCGCGACGTCTCCAAGGTCAACCCGAGCGTGCCCCACTTCGGTGGCCCCACCGGCATCGACAAGAACGGCACCCGCGGCGGAGAGAGCGTCTACAGCTACGGCAACTCCAGCCTGCGGGCCGGCATCTCCCGGCTCTCGCCCAAGACGGGCTACGCCCTCGGCGACGTTGCCTCCGACGAGGGGTGGAGTCACGAGGTCTACACCGTCACCCCCGGCATCCCTGGCGACTCGGGGTCGGGCTTCATGACCGGTCGCGGCAAGGCCGTCGGCACGCTCTCGACCGTCGCGATCGCTCCGATCCCGCTCTCCAACCAGACCGGGGACGTGCTGCGCGAGCTGAAGTTCGCGCGCGCGAACTCCGGCATCGCCGGCCTGCGTCTGACCCAGGGCACCGAGCCCTTCTCCAGCAACCCCTGACCCGCCCTGCCCGAGGTAGAAGAAGCACCGAGGAGACTGCGAGCATGACTGCCGCGCCCACCCTGCCCGACCTGACCGGCTCCACCTATGTCGTGACCGGCGCCAACTCGGGGATCGGCCTGGAGGCCGCCAAGAAGCTCGCCGGCGCCGGCGGGCACGTCGTACTCGCGGTGCGGGACCCCTCGCGCGGCGAGGAGGCAGCGACGAAGATCGCCGGCTCCACCGAGGTCCGCGAGCTCGACCTCGCCGACCTCGCGTCGGTCCGGGCCTTCGCCGAGGGGTGGGGCCGCCCGATCACGGCCCTGGTCAACAACGCCGGAATCATGATGGTCGCCGAAGGCCGCACGGTCGACGGGTTCGAACGGCAGATCGGCACCAACCACCTCGGCCACTTCGCCCTGACCAACCTGTTGCTGCCTCAGGTCACCGATCGGGTCGTGACCATCTCGTCCGGGCTCCACAACGGACCACAGGTCGATCTCGACAACCTCGACCTCGAGGGGGTCTACAAGCCGACCCGTGCCTACCAGCAGTCCAAGCTGGCCAACCTCCACTTCACCGCCGAGCTCCAGCGGCGCCTGGTCGCGGCGGGCTCCCCTGTGCAGGCGCACTCCGCCCACCCCGGGTACTCGGCGACGAACCTGCAGACCCACCACGCCAACCCCCTGATGAACAAGGTGATGTGGATCGGCAACCTGCTCATCGCCACCAGCGCGGAGTTCGGAGCGCGTCCCACCGTGCACGCGGTCGTGGCCGACCTGCCGGGTGACTCCTACATCGGACCGACCGGCTTCCAAGGCCTGCGCGGCGACCCGGGCCCCAACCCGCGCTCCGCGGAGTCGCGCGACGCCGAGGTCGCGCGGCGACTGTGGGAGCTCTCCGAGGAGCGGACGAGCACCTCCTGGCCGTGGTGAGGCGCAGTTCGTCTGGTTGATGTCGGCGAACCCCTCCCCGGATGCGGGTTGGGGTGTTTGACTGAGCACATGAGACGCGGAGTGCTTCGGACGGCGTTGGTCGCCCCCCTGGCAGTGCTCTCCGCTGTCTCCACGGTCTCGCTCGCCGGGCCCGTGAACCTCGCTTCCGCCGGCCCCGTGGCGCCACGCACCGCTCCGGGCCCGGCCCCGGCCGACCTCGTCACCGAGCGGGAAGTCGACCTGCCGGCGAGCGTGTCGCCCTCGCAGCGGGTCCGATCGGCTTCCGACGGCCGGTTCGCCAGTGTCGTGACGCGGCCGGCAGCGGGAGACATCCCCTCCGTGGCCCTGGCCGCCTACCAGCGCGCCGAGAGCCTGATCGGCGCCGCCGATCCGCGTTGCCACCTCTCGTGGCAGCTCATCGCCGCCATCGGCCGCGTCGAGTCCGACCACGGACGGGTCGACGGCGCGCGGCTGGGCCCTGACGGCCTGACCCGACCGGCGGTCATCGGCCCGGTCCTCGACGGTCGCAAGGGGACCGCGCTCGTCCGCGACACCGACGCCGGGCTGCTCGACAGCGATGCCGACTTCGACCACGCGGTCGGACCGATGCAGTTCATCCCGTCGACGTGGGCGGTGGTCGGGGTCGACGCCGACAGCGACGGCACCCGCGATCCCCAGGACATCGATGACGCCGCACTGGGTGCCGCCGTCTACCTCTGCTCCGGCGAGGAGGACCTGCGTACGACGCCCGGGTTGCGCGCCGCGGTGCTGCGCTACAACCACAGTGCCGCCTACCTCGATCAGGTCGTCTCGATCATGGACGACTACCTCGCCGGCAACGACGTCCTGCCGATGGCCCTCAGCGTCCGGGCGGGCTACGTCGTGCCGCTGGTGCCGTTGCGGGGCCCCCGCGCCGACTCGTCGCGTGGTCCTGCCACGGCCGGCGCCGACCTGATGGGCAAGGGGCCGCGAGGCAACGGGGGAGAGATCACGGCGGAGCCGTGGACCGCGGGAGGCCAGCAGCCGGCGACGTCCGCGCCGGTCCCGCCCGAGCCCGTCGATCCGGCGACCACTCCGGCCACGCCGGGTGCTCCGACTGAGCCGACCGAGGAGCCGACCGAGGAGCCGACTGGTTCGGCGACCGACCCGGCGACCGAGCCGGCGACCGAGCCCACCGATTCGCCCACCGATTCGCCCGCCGAGCCGGCCGAGCCACCTGCGGAGCAGAGCACGACCGGCGATCGGCCCACCGACCCGGCGACCGAGCCGGCCGACGAGCCGACCGAGGAGCCGACCGAGGAGCCGACCGAGGAGCCGACCGAGGACGACGTCGAGGCCTGCCGACCAGAAGGTCGCGCCGGCGACTCCGACGGGCCGCAGGACCCAGCGGACGACCCGGACCCGGACGACCCCGAGGGCGACTCCTGCCTGGCCACCCAGGACTGAGCGCACGCGGCGGTCTCCAGTCGGACTCGAGTCGGTCTCCAGTCGGACCAGCGCAGGCTCCACTGAGCCTCGCCGCCGCACCACCCGCCGGGTGTTCGTGCCGTGCTGCTAGACATAGCGCATGGCCACTACTGCGCTCGGGGGCAACCCCGTCAACACCGTCGGAGATCTCCCCGCGGTCGGCACTGCCGCCCCCGCCTTCTCCCTGACCGGCTCCGACTTCAGCGATGTCTCGCTGGGCTCGGGCTCCCGGACCGTCCTCAACATCTTCCCCAGCGTCGACACCGGTGTGTGTGCGGCGAGCGTGAAGAAGTTCAATGAGCTCGCGGCCGGTCTCGACAACACCGTCGTGGTCTGTGTCTCCAACGACCTGCCCTTCGCCCAGGCGCGATTCTGCGGCGCCGAGGGCATCGAGAACGTCACGGCGGCCTCCGGCTTCAAGTCGAGCTTCGGCCAGGACTACGGCGTCGCCCTGGTCGACGGCAAGTTCGAGGGCCTGCTGGCCCGCTCCGTGGTGATCATCGACGCGGACGGCTCCGTGGTCCACACCGAGCTCGTCCCGGAGATCGCCCAGGAGCCCGACTACGACGCCGCGGTCGCCGCTCTCGGCTGACGCTCCCGTCCTCTGCGGCACAGCTCAGCGGCGAAGGACCGAGCCCAGCAGTCCGCGCACCGCGGCAGCTGCGAAGTTCGTCGGGCTGAAGTGGTCGTCCCAGAGGACGATCTGTCCGTCGCGCACCACGAACGTCCCGCATACCCAGAACGTCATCCGGAAACGTCGGTACGACAGCACGTCGGTGCGGTCGGTCAGCACCACCTCGCCGTCCACGGCGAGGTGGTGCAGGACCACCTCGAAGCCGATGCCACGCTCGGCCATGTCACGCAGCGCCTGGTGGGCCCGTCGACCCCGGATGGCCGGTAGCCCTGTGTTGCGCCACTCGACGTCGGGGGAGAGCAGCGCCAACGCCTCCTCGGAGTCGCCGGCCTGCAGCGCTTCCAAGCAGGTGCGTACGACGGTTCCGGCGTCAGGCTGAGAGGTCATGGTCGGATCCTAGGAGGATCCCGACGGGTGTCGGCAACGTCCTGCCGCGCAAGGTCAGCTCGCCACGGCTGAGCCAGTGCTCGGGCTCTTTCCCGGCCGCCTGCTCGACGCTGCTCCATGCCACCAGGACCCGACCGGGGACGTCCTTGGCGAGGTCGGTGAGCCGGGCCGCGCAGTTCACCGCGTCACCGATGACGGTGTACTCGAAGCGGCTCGCGTGCCCGACGTTGCCGGCCACGACCTCCCCGGTCGACACGCCGATCCC
Organism: uncultured Actinomycetota bacterium; assembly: GCA_963761285.1. GTDB lineage: Bacteria > Actinomycetota > Actinomycetes > Propionibacteriales > Nocardioidaceae > Nocardioides. Next base: position 8,155 of record CAVXGJ010000011.1, read on the forward strand.
CGCGCCGACCTCCGGCACCTCGAGAGCAAGCCGGGTGGCCATCGCGCGAGCCGCCGACAAGGCAGCGCCGGCATGGTCGGAGTGGGTCACCGGAGCGCCGAAGATCGCCAGGACCGCATCGCCGATGAACTTGTTGACCAGCCCGCCGTGACGGTCGACCTCGTCGACCACGACCCCGAAGAACCGGTTGAGCATGCCCACGACCTCCTGGGCGGAGTGCTCCGCGGCGTACGACGTCGAACCGACCAGGTCGACGAACAGCACCGAGGCCACGGTGGTCTGCCCGCCGAGCTCGACGTGACCGTCGGCCGCAGCACGAGCCACTTCCTGACCCACGTGGCGCCCGAAGAGATCGCGCAGGTGCTCGCGCTCGCGCAGCCCCCGCACCATCTGGTTGAAGCCCGACTGGAGCTGGCCGAGCTCGGTGCCGTCGTAGACCGGAACCGTGCGGTCGAAGTCGCCCCGCTCGACGTCGAGCAGGGCGTCCCGCACCGAGACCAGCGGCGCCACGACCGAGCGGGCGTTGAGCACGGTGATGAACAGGCCGAACAGCAGCACCACCCCGCCGATGACCAGCACCACGACCGCGAGCCTGGTCAGGGACGTCTGGTCGCCGACGAGCGCCACCACTGCGGCCACCATCAGCCCGATCAGGGGGAGGGCGGTGCCGAGTCCCCAGAAGATCACCATGCGATCGCCCACCCCGACGCCGCGCGGCCGGTCGGTGAGGGGTGCCTCGGCCAGGGCTCGGGCGGCGATCGGGCGCAAGGTGAACTGGGCGAGCAAGTAAGCCACGGCGCTGACCACGAAGCCCGCGATCCCGACGGTCAGCAGGGTGGAGATCGCCCGACTCGGCTGCACCGCCAGGGCCAGCACGGTGAAGACGCCCGTGGCGCCGGCCCAGAGCAGGGCCTGCATCTGGGTCAGGCGCAGCGGCGCGCGCAGGGTGCCGGTGCGGTCGGCGTCGGTGGGAGATCGCTCGTTCAGGATCCATCGCAGCGCGCGCAGGGTCGTCGCGGTGCCGACCGCTGCTCCGACGGCGACGGCGATCGCGACATACACCGGCACCGCGATGGCCAGCGCAAGCGTGGTCGCGCGCGTGGGGCCCGGCGCCGGGACCACGAAGGCGGAGATCACGAACACCACCCCGGCGCCCACGAGGTTGGTCGAGACCAGGAGCCAGGTCAGGATCAGCTGTACGCGCAGGCGCAGGGCGCGCGGGTTCTGCTCGGCACCGCCGAGCAGTCGCGAGCCGAAAGGCGTGCGTCGCCGGGAGTGCTCGTCGGCCGTGCGCGCGAGATCCACCGCAGAAGGCTACGGCGTCCGGAGCGCCCATCGCCGCCGTACCGCGTGGAACGCCTGCTGGAGACCACCAATCGAAACGTTGGCTCACGCTGAGTGGGGAGTACGCCGCATACTGTGGTGACGCCTTCTGCGACCTGAGGCGAGATCGAAACGTGAGGAGGTAGACCCGTGGCCTCCTTCACCCTGCCCGCACGCAGCGGTAAGGCCACCGACTCCACTGACTCCACCACCACCGCCGAGCGCGAGCAGGCGGCGCCTCGCACCAAGAACCCGGAGCCGAAGAAGGCCCGCACCCGCTCGGAGTACCGCCCCGACATCGACGGCATCCGCGGCGCCGCCGCGATCATGGTCATGGGCTTCCACGCCCACGTCCCCGGCTTCGAGGGCGCCTACATCGGGCTGGACCTCTTCTTCGTGGTTTCCGGCTACGTCATCACCGGCTTGCTGATGTATGAGTACCAGCGCACCGGGGGCATCAAGTGGGGAGCCTTCTACGCCCGCCGTGCCCGGCGACTGATCCCGGCCAAGGCCACGATGCTGATCGGCGTCCTGGTGCTCAGCTATCTCGTCGCGACCCCGACGGGCTCCCAGCAGCAGACCGCGAAGTCGGCTGCCGCCGCGGCCGGATTCGTCTCGAACTTCTTCTTCTGGCAACAAGACGACGTCGACTACTTCGGCCTCGAGCCCGGCACCGGCGTGCTGCTGCACACCTGGTCGCTGTCGGTCGAGGAGCAGTTCTACCTCGCCCTCCCGCTCGCGATCCTCCTCGCCTGGCTCCTCTCACGGGTGCTCCGGATGCCGACCGTGGGCGCGCTGCTCCTGACCAGCCTTGCCCTCGCAGGTGCCTCGTTGTGGTTGGCGATCGCCTGGGCGAGCAGCAACCCCGACGCCGCCTACTACCTGCCGATCACCCGCGCCTTCGAGTTCCTCCTCGGCGTCGCGCTGGCGCTGGTCGTGCGCAAGGTCCGCCTCGCCGAGGACCTGCGCGAGGTCATGGGCCTGGCCGGCGCCGCCATCATCGCGTTCGTGCTCTGGAAGCCGATGCCCGTGGACGGCTACCCGTCCTACTGGGCGCTGCTGCCGTGCATCGCTGCGGCCCTGCTGGTCTGGGCCGGTGTCGGCGGCCCGACCGCGATCACCCGGTTCCTGTCGGTCCGGTTCCTGGTCGGCCTCGGGCTGGTCTCCTACGGCTGGTACCTCTGGCACTGGCCTCTGCTGGTCCTCGGCGAGTCGCTCAACCTGGCTCCGCCGCCGCTCTGGGCGCGGGTCGGGCTGGTGCTCCTCGGGCTCTTCATCGCCTACCTCAGCTATCGCTTCATCGAGGGCCTCTTCTACAAGCGCTCCGGCTCGGTGGCGAAGTCGAAGACCTGGGGCTCACGGCGCGTGATCATCAGCGGGGTCGTGGCGATGTCGACGGTCGCCTCCTTGTCCACCGGCGCGCTCGCCCTGGCCAACGACCAGGCCAGCACCCCCCGCTGGGAGGTCGTGTCCCAGCAGCTCAACGACGTACCCGAGATGCCGTCGGAGTGCCTCGGTGAGAACTCCTTCATCCCCGACCAGGCCAACCGGTGCGACCTGGTGCCCTTCGACCCGCAGCGTCCCACGGTGGTCCTCTGGGGAGACTCGCACGCCTGGATGTTGATCCCGGGCATCGAGGAAGCCGCCGCGGGCAAGGACGTCAACCTGGTTGCCTACGTCATGGGAGCGTGCCCGCCCCTCCTCGCGCCGTCCGACGTCCGGATCGCCTGCGCCCGCAACAACGAGCTCGCCCTCAACTTCGTCACCAAGCGCTCCGGCGCCAAGAAGCCTCCGCTGCGGATCATCCTCAGCGCCAGCTGGCCGACCTACCGCAACGCCTTCGATGTCGTCGAGCTCGACGAACGCGCCGACGGCGCGGCCAGCGACGCCTACATCCGTCGGATCTCTGAGCTCTTCCAGGACGGTACGCCGCGGTTGTTCGAGGAGCTCTCGCTCCTCAACGCCGACATCGACGTCGTCGGGCCCACCCCGTTCGTCCCGCGCAATGCCCCGCTCTGCGAAGCGCGGGCGCGGCCGTTCTCCTGTGACGTCGATCGCGACCTCGCGATCGAGGGTGAGGCCGAGACCGTCAGCTGGCTGCGCGAGCGGATGAGCGACTTCACCGAGAACTCGCGCTACATCGACATCGCCCAGTCGCTCTGCGACGAGGACACCTGCTACGCCGAGGCCGACGGCGTCGTCAACTTCTTCGACGACAACCACATCAGCGCCGCCCTGTCGCGCCAGCTGAAGTCGTACTTCGCGCCCAGCATCCGCGGTCTGCTCGACCTCGAGGAGTCCGGCCTCCGGGCTCGGCCGCGAGTCCCCGTCACCACGGGTGGCGACGCCACGGCGACGAGCGCCGGCACGAGCGCCGACGCCTTCTTCGACGGTGCCTCCGCAGGATCGATCCCCGGGACGAGCGACATCGCAGAATGAGGGTCCTCCTGCGATGACCCGGCATCCACTGCGGGCGGCCCTGGCGTTCACCGTCGTCCTGGTCGCGTTGAGCGGCGCGGCCTACGTGCTCCAGCAGCGGCTCTACACGCGTCCGCCCGTGGTGGACCTGACGCCGTCGGCCCTCCAGCAGCCGTCGTCCGGCTTCTCACCCGCGCCGGCGGCACCGGCCGTCAAGGGGGGCGACTCCGGCGGGTCCTCGGTCCCAGGGATCGACACAGGCTGGCTCGAGCGCACCTCCGTCGCCAGCGGCGTGCCCGTCACGGCGCTCCGTGCCTACGCACGCGCTGAGCTGATGGCGCCCCGCGACTGCGGGTTGGGCTGGACGACGCTGGCCGGGATCGGGTGGATCGAGTCGCAGCACGGACTCCTGGGAGGCCGTACGCTCCTGGCCGACGGCTCCTCCTCCTCGCGGATCCTCGGACCGGCGCTCAACGGCGTCGGCAACGTGATGGCGATCCCCGCCACCGAGGAGTCACGCGCTTGGCACGGCGACCGGCGCTGGGACCACGCCTTCGGTCCGATGCAGTTCATCTCCGGCACCTGGGTCTCCTGGCAGTCCGACGGTGACGGCGACTCGGTGGCCGATCCCAACGACCTCGACGACGCGGCGTACGCCGCCGCGCGCTACTTGTGCGCGGGTGGACGGGACCTCACGAGCGCAGCCGGCTGGACCGCGGCAGTGCTGAGCTACAACAACTCGCGCAGCTACCTCGACTCGGTGCACACCGCGGCGTCGGCGTACGCCGACCGCACGCGGTGATCTGCTCTTCGGCTGCACAACCGGGGTGGTCGGTGAGAGAATGGGCGCACCATGACTGTTCGCTCCCTCCCCCCGTATGCGTCCGCGCTCCTCACTGCGCTCGCCCTCGCTCTGGTCTCCTCGGTCCTCGTCACGCTGTCTGCCTCATCGGCCGCCGCGGTCAAGCCGCGCAACGACCACGCCACCATGCCTCGGTCGTGCGTCGACCCGGCCGACCTGATCCCGCAGGAACCGACCCTGTGCGAGCTCAACAAGGTCAAGAGCGGTCGACCCACCGTCCTGCTGTGGGGCGACTCGCACGCCTGGCAGATGATCCCCGGGCTACGTCGCGCCGGAGCCGGCGCTGACGTCAACCTGGTGGCGATCGTGATGGGCGGATGTCCTCCGATGGACAACGACCTCACACCGGGTGAGTCCGCCCCCAAGTGCTACCAGTCCAACGAGCTGGCGCTCGACTACGTGGGCGACCTCGTCGATGCCGGCAAGGGGCAGCGGGTCCTCCTGGCCGCCAGCTGGCAGCGCTACCGCAAGGCGATCAAGACCAACGACCAGACCTACACCGGCCAGATGGCCCGGGCCAGCCGCAAGGCCACTCCGCGTCTGATCAAGTCGCTGGCGGCCATGGGTGTCGGCGTCGACGTGGTCGGCCAGGTCGCGACCGTCCCGGACCGCAAGGCCGACTGCCGCGCCGGCAACTCGCCCTACGCCTGCGACCTGGCTCGCGGCAAGGCCCTCGCCGACTCGGTCGGCACCAAGCGCTACCTCACCAAGATCATGAAGCCGCTCGACTCCGACGCCGAGCTGATCAACGTCAACGGGTACTTCTGTGAGGGCAAGGTCTGTCGGGGCAAGGTCGGCAAGACCTACACCTGGTGGGACGACCTGCACATCAGCGCCACCATGTCGCGCAAGCTCAAGGGCTTCCTCGAGCCGACGATGACCAAGGCCGAGGATTCCCGTCCACCCGAGCCGGGGGCCACCCCCGGGTGCTCGCTCCCGCTGCCGGTCCTCTGCTGATCGAGGCTGGGCCGCGGGTGTCGGCCGCTGGTTGGATGACGACGTGACCCACTACTCCGCCGCCGAGATCACCGACGCCTACGCCGCGCTGCACACCCGCGTCCAGGGCTACGCCGACTCCGGCGACTGGACCGACTTCGCGCTGAACTTCACCGAGGACGCCACCTACGTGGAGCACGCCTTTGGCACGTTCCGCGGGCGCGAGGCGATCCGGGAGTGGTCGGTGGCCACGATGACGTCGTTTCCCGGCTCCGTCATGACCGGCTTCCCCGTGGCCTGGCAGGTCGTCGACGAGGACACCTCGCGGCTGATCTGCGAGGTGCGCAACCTGATGCCCGACCCGGGTGACGGATCTGCGCTGGAAGCCTCGAACCTGACGATCATGACCTACGCCGGCGACGGGCTGTTCTCGCGCGAGGAGGATGTCTACAACCCCTTGCGCTTCATGACGATGTCGGTCGCCTGGGCCCGCGTGGCGCAGGAGCACGGGCGCCTGGACGACGAGGGCCGCGCCTACCTCGCGCGCTTCGGAGGGTGACCCGGCGCCCGGGCGGACCTGCGCCGCGCCGACGCTGTCCATCGCGCCGCTTGGCTGACTCTGGGATGCTCTGTCCATGAAGGTCGCCAAGAGGATCGGACTCGAGGCCGTCGGTTGGACCCTGCTCGTCGCCGGCATCGCTGCCCTGGTCCTGCCCGGACCGGGACTGCTGATGGTCTTTGCTGCCCTTGCCGTGCTCTCTCAGCAGTACGAGTGGGCCGACCAGCGCTTGGCCCCCATCAAGTATCGCGCGCTGAAGGGCGCGGCCGAGAGCGTCGACAACGTGCCGCGGATCATCTTGTCGGTGATCGGGGTGCTGGGGTTGTTCGGAGCCGGCTACATCTGGTCGATCGGACCGGACGTGGCGCAGTGGTGGCCGCTGCCGGACTGGTTGTGGCTACCGGGCGGAGCCGCCACCGGGGTCACGATGATCGGGTCGGGCTTCGTCGCGATCGCGCTGCTCATCTACTCCTACCGTCGCTTCCACGGCAAGCCCGATGCGGTGCACGATCTCGAGGAGCAGATCGAGGACGCCGATCGCGACTACGAGGCGCTCCACAACGACGACTGAGCGTCCGTGGCGGCTCGACTGCTCGGAGGTTGCTGCGGGTTCGATCAGGCTGCGCGCTGCATCCCGAGGCGTGATGCCAGACGCTGCAGCGTGGTGGTCGGGGCGGCGCGGTGCGTGGCGCGGTGCAGGGGCAGCAGGTGGGTCCTGCTCTCCCGCTCGGCGACCAGCTGGATGGCGGCGACGTCGTACTCCTCGGCGAGGCGATCGGCCTGGGCGAGGTCGTCGCTGCCGACCGCGGTGTTGACCGCGTCGACGTAGACGGCGTGCAGGTCGTTGAGCTCATCGATCAGACGCATGGTGAGGTCCTTCCTGGTGGGTTGTCCCTCGAGTCTCCTCCGAGAATTGGAACGATCCAAGGCTTGGGCGGTGTGATCCTGCCCTCGTCGACGTCAGCGCTGTCGGCAGCGGTGTCGGGAGGGTTGTCGGAGGAGACGTCTAGGGTCGCTGGCGATGACGCTGCATCTCCATCGCGCCCCGCGACCCGATCACCTCGCCGCTGCCCTCGGCGAGCTGTTGGCGACCCCGCTCGAGGACCCCTTCTCCGAAGAGGTCGTGGTGGTGCCGGCCAAAGGGGTCGAGCGATGGTTGACCCAGCGGCTCTCCCACCGGCTCGGGGTCGCGCCCGGGCGCAGTGACGGCGTCTGCGCAGGGGTGCGTTTTCTCAACCCACGCTCGCTGGTGTCGCTCCTCCTCGACCGAGGCCGCGACGACCCGTGGGACCCCGACCGCCTGGTCTGGCCTCTGCTGGCCGGCATCGACGCGTCGCTGGACGAGCCGTGGTGCGCCGCGCTGGCCGCTCACCTCGGGCACCACCTCACCGGGGAGGAGCAGGCGATGCGGCGCGATCGCCGCTACTCGGTCGCGCGCCGGTTGGCCGGGCTCTTCTCGTCCTACGCCGTGCAGCGGCCGCAGCTGGTGACCGACTGGCGCGAGGGACGGCTCACCGACGGTGCGGGGCACGATCTCGCCGACGACCTGGTCTGGCAGGCCCACCTGTGGCTCCGGCTGCTCGACCGCGTCGAGGCCGATCCTCCCGACGTCCGGTGGGCCGACACCGTTGCGCGGCTCGAGGCCGGCGACGATGCGCTCGACCTGCCGGGACGGTTGTCCCTCTTCGGTCACACCCGACTCCCCGCGACCGAGGTGCGGCTCCTCCGGGCCCTGGCGACCTCGCGCGAGGTCCACCTCTGGCTGCCCCAGCCCTCGGCCGCGCTCTGGGAGGCGCTCGGCGGGGTCGGCGGGGTCATCGCGCGTGAGGACGACACGTCGGCGACCCTCGTGGACCACCCGCTTCTGGCTTCCCTGGGTCGCGACTCCCGCGAGCTGCGTCGCACCCTCGATGGAGCAGCGCTCGACGAGCCGACCGTCCCCTCGGCGGAGGAGCCGGCGACGAGCCTGCTCGCCCTCCTCCAGCACGACCTGCGTGCCAACCACGCGCCCACGGCCGACGAGCGAGCCGACCGGGTGCACCACCGGGCTGACCGGAGCCTGCAGGTGCACGCCTGCCACGGCGCCGCCCGCCAGGTCGACGTCCTCCGGGAGGTGCTGGTCGGCCTGCTGGCCGACGACCCGAGCCTCGAGCCGCGCGACATCCTGGTGATGTGCCCCGACATCGAGGCCTTCGCCCCGCTCATCTCCGCAGGCTTCGGTCTCGCCGACGTGGTGACCGACATCGACGGGGGCGGGCACCCTGCCCACCGGCTGCGCGTCCGCCTCGCCGATCGGGCTCTCACCAGCACCAACCCCCTCCTGGCCGTGGCCGCCTCCCTGGTCGAGCTGGCCGGAGGCCGCGTCGCTGCCTCCGACGTCCTCGACCTGGCCGCTCACCCGGCCTGTCGGTTGCGCTTCGGCTTCACCGACGACGATCTCGACCGGATCACGACCTGGGTCGGTCAGTCCGGCATCCGGTGGGGCCTCGACGGCGCCCAACGCAGTCGTTTCGAGATGAGCGGCTTCGAGCACAACACCTGGCGTGCGGGCCTCGACCGGATCCTGCTCGGGGTCGCGATGAGTGGCGACGACCACCGCCACCTCGGCCGCGGTCTGCCCGTCGACGACGTGGGCAGTGGCGACATCGATCTTGTCGGGCGTCTCGCCGAGATGCTCGACCGTCTCGGCGACTGCCTGGCCGACCTCGCCGCCGCTGAGGAGGTCGCCGGCTGGATGAAGGTCCTGACCTCCGGCGTACGCGCGCTGACAGCCGTGGACGACGACGTGGCTTGGCAGGTCCCGCAGCTCGAGCGTGAGCTCGCGCTCGCGGCCCACTCGTCGGCCGGTGCCGAGGCAGTGCCCCTCCGCCTTGCCGACGTGCGTGCGTTGCTGGCCTCCAGGCTGGGAGGGCGACCCACCCGAGCAAACTTCCGCACCGGCACGCTCACGGTGTGCACGATGGTCCCGATGCGCTCGGTTCCCCACCGCGTGGTCTGCCTGGTCGGTCTCGACGACGGGGTGTTCCCGCGGACGACGGTCCTCGACGGCGACGACGTGCTGGCCCGCCGACCGCTCACCGGGGAGCGCGATGCCCGCAGCGAGGACCGCCAGCTGCTCCTCGACGCGCTCCTGGCCGCAACCGACCACGTGGTGATCACCTACACCGGCGCCAACGAGCACTCCGGCGCCGCGCGTCCCCCGGCGGTGCCGCTCGGAGAGATCCTCGATGCCGCCGACCGCACCATGGCCGCGCCCGTGCGCGATGCGATCCTCGTCCATCACCCGCTCCAGCCCTACGACCCGAAGAACCTCGTGCCCGACGCCCTCGTCGACGAGGGCAAGCACCGGCCTTTCAGCTTCGACTCCGACGCCCTGGCCGGTGCGCGAGCCAGCGTCGGGGAGCGCGTGTCGCCACCCCGCCTGCTCGCCGAGCCGTTGGCCGAGCGCGCACCCGGTGATGTGTCGCTGGCTGAGCTCATCGCCTTCTTCACCCACCCGGTCCGGTCCTTCCTGCGGCAGCGGCTCGACGTCTCGACCCCGCTCACGCCCGACGAGCTCAGCGACGCCATCCCGATCGAGCTCGACAACCTCGAGGTCTGGGGCGTCGGCGATCGGTTGCTGCGCGAGCTGCTCGCCGGTCAGGAGGCCTCGGCGGTGATGCTGGCCGAGCAGCTGCGCGGCACCCTGCCGCCCGGCCAGCTGGCAGCCCTGGCCCTGCGCGACGTGGTCACCGAGTCGCAGAAGCTGCTCGACCGCACCGCCGCCCTACGGGTCGGCGCCGCACGTTCGGTCGACATCGACGTCGACCTCGGTGGCGGACGCCGGCTCTCCGGCACCGTCTCCGGTCTCCACGGTCCCAAGCTGGTCAGCGTCGGTTACTCACGGCTCAAGCCCAAGCAGCGACTCACGTCGTGGATCACCCTGCTCGCGCTCAGCGCGGCACGCCCCGACGAGAGCTACACCGCGCACGCCGTCGGACGGGAGAAGTCCGGACCCAAGCGGGCGCTGGCCGGACCTCTCGACCACCGAGCGATCGACTGGTTGCGTCAGCTCGTGGAGCTGCGCGACCGCGGTCTGCGCGAGCCTCTCGCCTTGCCCATCGCGACGAGCGCGGCTTGGGCGGAGGGGCACCTTCGCGAGCTGATGGGCGATGACGTCTCGCCGGCCTTCCTGGCTCGGCGGTCCTGGGAGACCGACCCTCACAACGCGTTCGGCATCGAGGGCGAGGACGCCGATGCCTACCACCGTCGGGCCTACGGTGACTCGGCGCCGCTCGAGGTCCTGCTCGACGCCGGGCTCGCTACCCACGCGTGGCAGGTCTGGGAGCCGATCCTGACCATCGGCGAGAAGGTCGGCCCACTGTGAGCACCCCCTTCGACATCCGCGACCCCCTCCCGGCTCCGGGCAGCACGACGCTCCTCGAGGCGAGCGCCGGCACCGGCAAGACCTGGACCATCGGCGCGCTGGTCACGCGCTACGTCGCGCAGGGCGAGGCGGTCCTCGACGAGATGCTGGTGGTGACCTTCGGTCGCGCCGCCAGCCAGGAGCTGCGCGAGCGGGTCCGCGCGCAGCTGGTCGAGGCCGAGCAGGTGCTCGCCGGCGACTCCGACGCGACCGGCGAGGGCTCCGACCTGCTCACCCTGCTCCTCGACTGCGACCCTGACGAGCGGCTCCTGCGCCACCAGCGCATCACCGAGGCGCTGGCAGGCTTCGATGCCGCCACGATCGCCACCACCCACCAGTTCTGCTCGATGGTGCTCGGCTCGCTGGGGGTCGCGGGCGACACCGACGCACGCGCCCGGCTCGTCGAGAACCTCGACGACCTCGTGCGCGAGGTCGTCGACGACCTCTACCTGCGGGCCTTCGCCTTCGCCGACGCGCCGCCGGTGTTCGCGCACTCCGAGGCGATGGCGATCGCGCGCTCGGCGGTCAACGACCCGCAGGCCAGGCTGGAGCCGGCCGAGGCCGAGCGCGTCAGCCCGGCCGGTCGACGGGTCGCCTTCGCCCAGGCCGTGCGCAAGGAGCTCGAGACGCGCAAGCGACGCCTCGGCATCCTTTCCTACGACGACCTGCTCCAGCAGCTGGCCGACGCCCTCGAGCCGGACGACTCCCCGGCCCGCACCCGGATGCGGGAGCGGTGGCGCATCGTCCTGGTCGACGAGTTCCAGGACACCGACCCGGTGCAGTGGCAGGTGCTCGACCGGGCCTTCAGCACCGTCGCGACCATGGTGCTCATCGGCGACCCCAAGCAGGCGATCTACGCGTTCCGGGGCGGCGACGTGACGACCTACCTCGAAGCCGCCGCCACCGCCGGGAGCCAGCAGACGTTGGCGGTCAACTGGCGCAGCGACAGCGGCCTCCTCGCTGCCTTCCAACAGCTGCTGGTCGGAGCCGAGCTCGGCGACGAGCGCATCGTCGTCCACGAGGTGAGCGCGCACCATGAGGAGTCCCGGCTCTCCGGGGCGCCGGTCGCCTCACCACTGCGGCTGCGCGCGGTGCGCCGCGACAGCTTCGACAAGCGCCCGGCTGCGTCCCTGACGGTCGGCGCCGTCCGACCGTTCATCGCTCGCGACCTGGCGATCGACGTACGCCGACTGCTGGCTTCCGGAGCCACCTTCGAGGGTCGCGGGCTCGAGCCCAACGACGTTGCCGTCATCTGCTACCGCCACGCCGACCTCCAGGCCTCCCAGCGAGCGCTGCTCGAGGTCGGGGTGCCGGCCGTGATCGCCGGCGGGGGCAGCGTCTTCGCCACCACCGCGGCGGTCGAGTGGTTGACCCTCCTGGAGGGCCTCGAGCAACCCCACCGCAGCGCCCGGGTGAGGGCAGCCGCACTCACCTGCTTCATCGGGAAGACCGCTCGCGAGCTCGACGATGAGGGCGAGTCGCTCACCGACGACGTGGCCGAGACCCTGCGCCACTGGGGTGAGCTGGTCTCGCGCCGCGGCATCGCCGCGGTGCTCGAGGTGGCTTCTGCCGAAGGGCTGCCTGCGCGGGTGCTGCGTGAGGTCGGTGGCGAACGACGCCTCACCGACCTGCGTCACATCGGCGAGGCGCTCCACGAGGTCGCCCTGGCCGAGCACCTCGGGCTGGTCGCTCTTCTCACCTGGCTGCGCAACCAGGTGCGAGAAGGCCGTGGGGGTCGCGGGACCGAGCGCACCCGGCGCCTCGACTCCGATGCAGCCGCGGTGCAGCTGGTCACGATCCACGCCAGCAAGGGCCTTCAGTACCCCGTCGTCTACCTGCCCTCGTTGGCCGACAGGTTCGTGCCCAAGCCCACGCGGCCGCTCTTCCACGACGAGGACGGCCGTCGGTGCCTCAACGTCGGGTCGGGGGGAGCCGGCTGGTCCGACGACGTACGACGCTGGGCCGACGAGGAGGCCGGTGAGTGGCTGCGGCTGCTCTACGTGGCGATCACGCGCGCCCAGTCCCAGGTGGTGTGCTGGTGGGCTCCCACCAAGAACGCCGCCGCCTCCCCGCTCCACCGGCTGTTGCTGCGCGAGGCCGGCGTGGGTGAGGTGCCGCAGGTGCCGGTCGTGCCGTCGGACGACGACGTCGTACCCCTCTTCTCCGGGTGGGCAGCGCGCGGCGGACCGTCCCCGGAGGCCGCGCGGCATGCCCCGCTGGGGCCTGACCCGGAGCTCCCGGAAGTCGGCGTGCTCGGGGTGCGCTCCTTCGGGCGCAGCGTCGACACGACCTGGCGACGCACGTCCTACTCCGCGCTCACCCATGTCGAGGAGGCACGGGTGGCTCCCCTCCCGACCAGTGAGCCGGAGCTCATCGCCAAGGACGACGAGCTCGACGGCGACCTCACCGCCGTGACGGCGGGCTCCCCCGACGCAGCACCCGAGCAGGTGCCGGCCGGGCTCGAGCTGGCCTCACCCATGGCGGACCTCCCGGTCGGAGCGACCTTCGGGTCCTTGGTGCACGCCGTGCTCGAGCACACCGACCCCGACGCGCCCGACCTGCGACTCGAGCTCCTCGCCCACATCGACGAGCAGCTCACCTGGTGGCCGGTCGACCTCGACCGGGAGGCCCTGGCCAGCGCGTTGGTTGCCGTGTGCGACTCACCGCTCGGCAGCGCCACCCGCGCCGCCGACGGCAGCGAGGCGACGCTGCGCTCGATCGGCCTGGGTGACCGGCTCCGCGAGCTCGACTTCGAGCTGCCGCTCTCCGGTGGTGACCTCGCCATCGGAGGTGCCGGGGCAATGCTGGGCGACCTCGCCCCGCTGCTGCGCCGCCATCTGGCCGACGGCGACCCCGTGCGCGATTATGCAGAGGCCCTCGAGGCGCCTGCCCTGGGGCGCCAACCCCTGCGCGGCTACCTCACCGGCTCGGTCGACGTGGTGCTGCGGCTCGGCGAGCGCAGCGACCCGCGCTACGTCGTCGTCGACTACAAGACCAACTGGCTCGGGCCGCGCGACGTGCCCCTCACCGCCCACGCCTACCGACCGGAGGCGCTGGACGCCGCGATGGGCCACTCCGACTACCCGCTGCAGGCGCTGCTCTACGCCGCCGTGCTCCACCGCTTCCTGCGCTGGCGGCAACCGGGCTACGACCCCCACCGCCACCTCGGTGGCGTGGTCTACCTCTACCTGCGCGGGATGTGCGGCCCGGAGACCCCCCGGGTCGACGGTGAGCCCTGCGGGGTCTTCACCTGGCGGCCACCCGTGGCTCTGCTCGACGACCTGTCCGACCTGCTCGACGGGAAGGTGGCGCGATGACCGAGATCTTCGAACCGGTCGGCGAGACCGACCGTCGGCTCGTGCTCGGCGCTGAGGGGCTGCTCGGCGCCTTCAACCGGGCGGGCGTGCTGGAGGCCGCCGACGTCCACGTCGCGACCCGTCTCGCCGACCTCGCCGGCATCGACCCGCTCGCGGGCGCGCCGGTGCTGCTGGCGACGGCGCTCGCAGTCCGGGCGGTGCGCTCCGGCTCGGTGTGCGTCGACCTGTCGACCGTGGCAGCCCTCGCCCCCGATCTCGACTGGCCGGCGCCCGCCGGCTGGGCAGAGCAGGTCGGTGACTGTGCGCTTGCCGAGCAGGGCGTCGTGCACGTCGAGGGCGACCTGGTCTACCTCGACCGCTACCACCGCCTCGAGACCCAGGTCTGCAACGACCTGCTCGCCCGCGTCCGGGCCACACCCCCCGAGGTCGATGAGGCCGCCCTCGCTGCTGCCCTACCGCGGATCAGCGACAGCCACCTCAGCGATGAGCAGCGCGAGGCCGTCGTGCGCGCCGTGCGCCAGTCGACGACGGTGCTGACCGGTGGTCCGGGCACCGGCAAGACGACCACGGTGGCACGCATGCTCGTCCTGCTCGCTGACCAGGCCCACGCTCGCGGTGAGCGGCTCTCGGTCGCGCTCGCCGCCCCCACGGGCAAGGCGGCGACCCGCCTGCAGGAAGCCGTGATGGGCGAGCTCGCCGGACTTGCCGACGAGGACCGGGAGCGGGTGGGTCGGCCCGAGGCGATGACGCTGCACCGCCTGCTCGGCTGGCGATTCGACAACCAGACCCGCTTCCGCCACGACCGTGGCAACCGGCTGAAGTACGACCTCGTCGTCGTCGATGAGACCTCCATGGTCGAGCTGACGATGATGGGCCGGCTCCTCGAGGCGGTGCGGCCGACCTCGCGGCTCGTGCTCGTCGGCGACCCCCGACAGCTCACCTCGGTCGGAGCCGGCGCCGTGCTCTCCGACATCGTGGCGGGCTTCGACGACCCGGTCGGCGAGGCCGCTGGGGCCGGCGAGGTCGCGAGCCCCGTGGTTTCGCTGACCACCAACTTCCGTTCGACCCGCGACATCCTCGAGCTGTCCGAGGCGCTGCGGGCCGGCGACGCCGAGGCGGTGCTCGCACGGTTGCGTGAGCCTTCCGAGGAGGTGGAGTTCGTCGAGACCGCCGACCTCGCGGCAGCCCTCCGACCCGAGACGCTGGCCACCGCGCTCGCGGTCCGCGCTGCGGCCGAGGCCGGCGATCCGGCGGGTGCGGTAGCGGCCCTCGACCGGCACCGCCTGCTCTGTGCCCACCGAGAGGGCCCCTACGGCGTACGTCACTGGAACCGTCAGGTCGAGCGCTGGGTCACCGAGGAGACCGGGCAGCCCGTCTACGGGGAGTGGTACGTCGGCCGCCCGCTGCTGGTGACCTCCAACGACCACACCCTGGAGATCTACAACGGCGAGACCGGGGCCGCGGTCCAGCTGCCTGATGGGCGGCTGCGGGCCTGGATCTCCGGGTCGGAGCGGCTCCGGGACTTCGCGCCGGGGCGCCTCGATGCCGTCGAGACGATGCACGCGATGACGATCCACAAGAGCCAGGGGAGCCAGGCTGAGCGGATCACCGTCCTGCTGCCCGAGGCGGAGTCACGGTTGCTGACCCGCGAGCTGTTCTACACCGCGGTGACCCGCGCCCAGCGCCACGTCAGCGTGGTCGGCTCCGAGGCGGCGGTGCGCAGTGCGGTGACCACCCCGGCACAGCGGGCGACCGGGTTGGTCGAGCGGCTGCGTCGCGCTCGCGAGGTCGTCGCGCCGGCGCGAAACGACCTGGCAATCAATCCACGCTAGCCTCACCTGATGCCTTTCCTGCTGCGCGTCGAGCTGCCCGACGTCCCCGGTTCCCTGGGACGACTGGCCACCGCCATCGGCCTGGCCGGAGGCGACATCGAGGTCATCGAGATCGTCGAGAAGCGGCTCGACGGCACCGCGGTGGACGACGTGCTGCTCGACACCGCGCCCGGGATCATGCCCGATTCGATCGTCTCGGCCTGCACCCAGCTCGATGGCGTCCGGGTGCTGTGGATCAGCCGCTACGTCTCGGACGGGCTCGTGCTCGACCTCGAGGCGATCGAGGAGCTGACCGCCGACCCGGCGAAGGCCCGCGACCGGCTGATCGACCTGCTGCCGGCGACCTTCCGGGTCGACTGGGCCGCCCGCATCCATCGCTCCCACGGCGTCACCCGCGCCACTGGCGCGGCTCCGGACGAGCTGGACTTCATCGAGATCGAGCGACCTTGCCGCCTCGAGGCGCCGGAAGGCTCCAACGACGTCGACACGCTCTACGCCGGCGTCCGCCTCGACGGCAACGAGGTGATCATCGTGGCCCGCCGAGGTGGGCCTGAGTTCCTCGACTCCGAGGTCGCCCGCCTGGGCCACCTGGCGAGCCTGGCGGTCTCGATCAGTCGCCAGTAAACATCGGAGGCTGAGCAGGCGAGGAACGAGCCGTCGACGAAGCCCCGTGAGCCGAGTACGGACCGCAGCCACAGCCACGGGGCTTCGTCGACGCTCGCTTGCGCTCGCTGCTCAGCCTCCGGTGCGGCTTCGTCGACGCTCGCTGCCAGCCTCCGGACGGGTTCAGCAGCCGACGTCGGTGATGTCGCCGCTCTGACGCGAGCCCAGCGAGTAGGCCGAGCAGTAGTAGAAGCTGAGCAGCGAGTCCCGCTGGAGCCGCACGGGTGACCACTCGCCACCACCGACCGGCTCGAGGTAGCGGTAGGACGGCTTGAGCAGACGCTTGGCCGTGCCGCGGTGCTTGAGGTAGCGGTCGAGCCAGCGCTGCACGTAGGCGCTGGTCAGGTCCTGGCCGTAACGGCTGGCCGGCAGCACCAGGGGGACGTCGGTGTAGTCGAGGTGGGTGCAGGCGCGGGGCACGACGAGCAGCGAGTCGACACCGGCGGCGTCTCCAGGCGTCGAAGCCGGTCGGCCGCTCACGCAGCGGGTCGGGGCCGCTCGGCGAGGGTTGGGGTGCCAGCGACGATCCGCCGCTCAGCTGCCAGGGGCTGACGGTGAAGCCGTACTCCGACTGCACCGCAAGCGCGGGTACGACGGGCACGTTGCCGCTGCCGTCCAGGGCACCCTGCGACGAGGGCCCGGTCAGCTTGTCGAGCGCCACCACGGCGGCGACACGCTTGTCGGTGCTCTGCACCTTGGAGACCGCCGACGCCCCGAGGGAGTGTCCGATGACGGCGATCCGCTGGGTGCGGCCGGGGGTCGCCGTACGACGGTCGCGCGAGCGGTCGTAGAGCCGCCAGAACGGGTTGGCCGTGTCGGAGACGGCGGGATCCTTGGCGGCGTGGCGGTAGGGCTTCTTCGGCGTGGCTTTGAAGAAGCTCAGCGCATCCTTGGTGCCGACGACGAAGTTGGACAGCTGCTGCGACGGGACGCCCGGGCAACCGGACATCTCCCCGTCCTGCGGCTCGGCGAACGGGTTGCAGAAAGGCAGGGCGTTGATCGGCCCGCCGTCGTGGGGCAGCGTCTCGCTGGTGCCCTGACCCTGCACGTCGTAGGTCAGCACGACGTAGCCGCGCTCGGCGAGGTCCTGGGCGAGCCACTCGTACATCCCCTCCGAGCCCTGCACCGAGCCCTCGGTCAGCACGACGCCGGGGAACGGGCCGCGCAGCCGCTTGCCGGTGTAAGGGTCCTCGGCGCCCTTAAGGGGCGCGTAGACGTGGCCGCGGAGCAGCGCGCCGAAGCGGTTGGTGAACGCGATCGGACGGACCCGACCGCGGGTGCCCTCCCAGTCGGCGCGCAGCGGGTTGCCGACGTTCCAGCCCGGGAAGAGCTGGCCGGGAGTGATGGCCGGCCGGGTCGGCGAAGCGACCTGGGTGAGGAGCTGGGCGAGGCTGGTGGCCGGGACCTCGGTGGCGAGCGCCGTGAGGTACGCCGGGTTGCGCAGCTGACCACCGGGGCCGGTGATCCGGCCGTAGGCGTCGGCGACGTTCTGGGTGTCCCTGGCGGTGTACGCCGGGTCCTCCGGGCCATTGGGCTCGGCGGCTGCCGCACCGGCGGAGCCGCCGGTCGCGGTCAGGGTGCCGGCGGCCACGAGGAGCGCGAGGGAGGAGAACAAGGTGCGTCGCATGCGGTTTCAACGACTGCGCCGCTCGTGAGTGACGGCGTCACTCGTCACACTCGCGTGGCAGCGACCCTGGTGTTCCTGCGGAGGTGAGACAGGCCTGACCGGGCACGGAACTAGCCAGCCGAGCCGACCATCTGGGAGGCTCTGCGCTCGTGACGACTAACGCGCACTCTCGGACCGGCATCGACGGCTACTTCAAGATCACCGAGCGAGGCTCGAACGTCGGACGTGAGATCCGCGGCGGGCTCGTGACGTTCTTGACGATGGCCTACATCGTCGTGCTGAACCCGTTGATCCTCGGCTATGTGCAGGACTCCGAAGGAAGGTTCCTCGGCGGCGGCACCGACCCCAACCTGCCGGCCATCGCTGCCGGCACCGCTCTCATTGCGGGCCTCCTGACGATCCTGATGGGAGCCGTCGCCAACTTCCCGCTGGCCCTGGCCACCGGCCTTGGCCTCAACGCCTTCGTCGCCGTGGCCATCGCGACGCAGTCCACGTGGGCCGACGCGATGGGCCTGGTCGTCCTGGAGGGCGTCGCCATCCTGGTGCTGGTGCTCACCGGCTTCCGGACCGCGGTCTTCCACGCCGTTCCGACGCAGCTCAAGGTTGCGATCTCGGTCGGGATCGGGCTCTTCATCGCCCTGATCGGCTTCGTCGACGCCGGGTTCGTCAGCCGGATCCCCGACGCGTACGGCACCACCGTCCCGGTCCAGCTCGGCTACACCGGAAGCCTGTCCGGCTGGCCGGTGCTGGTCTTCGCCGGTGGGCTGCTGCTGCTGATCGCGCTGTGGGTGCGCCAGGTGCGCGGCGCGATCCTCATCGCCATCGTCACCGCCACCGTGGTCGCGCTCGTCCTCGAAGCCGTGCTCGACCTGGGAGCGCGCTTCGACAACCCCGGCGGCTGGTCACTGACGGTGCCGCGCTTCGACGGCTTCGTCGACGTGCCGGACTTCGGCACCCTGGGTCAGTTCTCGCTGTTCGGGGCCTTCACCTCGATCGGCGTGGTCGCGGCTCTCCTGCTGGTCTTCTCGCTGATGCTGGCCGACTTCTTCGACACGATGGGCACGATGACCGCGATCGGGGCGGAGGCAGGGCTCAACGACGAGGAGGGCACCCCGCCCAACATGCAGCGGATCCTGATCGTCGACTCGGTGGCCGCGATCGCCGGTGGTGCAGGTGGCGTCTCGTCCAACACGTCCTACATCGAGTCGGCCTCCGGCGTCGGTGAGGGCGCCCGCACGGGGCTCGCCTCACTGGTGACGGGTGGACTGTTCCTGCTCACGATGTTCCTCACACCCGTGGTGGAGGCGATTCCCTCCGAGGCCGCGGTCCCGGCCCTCGTGCTGGTCGGTTTCCTGATGATGCAGCAGGTCACCAAGATCGACTGGGCCGACGTCGAGATCGCCCTGCCGGCGTTCCTCACGATCGTGCTGATGCCGTTCACCTACTCGATCACCGTGGGCATCGGCGCGGGCTTCATCGCCTTCGTGATGATCAAGCTCGTCGTCGGCAAGGCGCGCGCCGTGCACCCGTTGTTGTGGGTCGTCTCGGCACTGTTCGTCGTCTACTTCGCGATCGAGCCGATCACCGCCCTGCTCACCTGAGCAGGGGCGGCGGCGAGATCAGCTGACGGGCTCGAGCACGAAGAGCGGGATCGTGCGCTCGGTCTTGGCCTGGTAGTCGTCGTAGTCGGGCCAGACGGCAGTCGCGCGCGCCCACCAGGTGGCGCGCTCCTCGCCGGACACCTCGCGGGCGACGTACTCGCGCTGCTCGGGGCCGTCCTGCACGTCGACGCGCGGGTCGGCGACGAAGTTGTGGTACCACGACGGGTGCTCGGGGGCGCCGCCCTGTGAGGCGACGGCGGCATAGGTGCCGTCGTGCTCGACCCGCATCAGGGGCGTCTTGCGGAGCTTGCCGGACTTGGCGCCGCGGGAGGTGAAGACCACGATCGGGACGTCGCGCATGGTGTTGCCCTCGGCGCCGCCGGTGCGCTCGTAGAGCGCGACCTGGTCGCGCACCCACTCGGAGGGGCTGGGCTCGTACTCGCCTTCAAGTGTCATGCCCGGCACAACGCCGATACGACCTCGGAGATTCCGGGCCGCGCGCGCCGTGCGTTGTCAGTCGCCGAGGCGCAGGTCGGCGCCGTCGCGCACGACGGCCCGCCGGCGGAGTGGCAGCACGCGGGTCAGCCCCATGAACATCGCGCCCAGGCCGGGGACCTTGGCGAAGATGCCCTGCGGGCCCTTGACCATGTGGCCGGTGGAGACGTCGTACTCGGACTGGTGCCAGGGGCAGACCAGGCACCCGTCGGCGGAGATCTTGCCGCCGGCGAGGTCGGCGCCGAGGTGGCGGCAGCGGCGGCTGACCGCGAAGTAGTCCCCGTCCGTGTTGCTCCCCTTGTTGCCCAGGGCGTAGCCGCCGACGGCGGTGACGGAGCCGGCGGGGACGTCGGAGAGGGGGATCGACTAAGCGGTCATGGCGGGCGATCCGTCGAGCCCCGCCCAAGCCCGCTGGCGGTCACCCACGGCGCCCACCCGGCCACGGGCGAGGTAGCCTGCCTCCATGAGCGCGATCGAGGGTGTGTCCGAGACGTTCGACCCCGGGGCCTGGGACGTCGTCCCCGGTTTCGAGGACCTCACCGACCTGACCTATCACCGGGCCAAGGCCCACGGCACGGTGCGGATCGCCTTCGACCGGCCCGACGTGCTCAACGCCTTCCGTCCGCACACGGTCGACGAGCTGCTGCGGGTGCTCGAGCACGCCCGGATCTCCTCCGACGTCGGGTGCGTGCTGCTGACCGGCAACGGCCCGAGCGCCAAGAACGGCAAGTGGGCCTTCTGCACCGGCGGCGACCAGCGCATCCGTGGCCGCGCCGGCTACCAGTACGAGACGACCGGTCACGACGACGCCGGGGCGCCGCCCCACCCGATCGACGCCGCCAAGCTCGGCCGGCTGCACATCCTGGAGTGTCAGCGGCTGATCCGCTTCATGCCCAAGATCGCGGTCGCCGTGGTGCCCGGCTGGACCGCCGGCGGTGGGCACAGCCTGCACGTCGTGTGCGACCTGACGCTCGCCAGCGCCGAGGAGGCACGCTTCAAGCAGACCGACGCCGACGTCGGCTCCTTCGACGGCGGCTTCGGCTCGGCCTACCTCGCTCGCCAGGTCGGTCAGAAGTTCGCCCGCGAGATCTTCTTCCTCGGCGACGAGTACTCCGCCGAGGACAGCGTCCGGATGGGCGGCGTCAACAGGGCCGTCCCGCACGCCGAGCTGGAGGCGACCGCGCTCGAGTGGGGGCGCAAGATCAACGGCAAGTCGCCGACGGCCCAGCGGATGCTGAAGTACTCCTTCAACCTCATCGACGACGGCCTCGTCGGCCAGCAGCTCTTCGCCGGCGAGACGACCCGGTTGGCCTACATGACCGACGAGGCCGCCGAGGGGCGCGACCAGTTCCTCGAGAAGCGCGAGCCCGACTGGTCGCCGTACCCCTGGTACTACTGAGTCCGTAGCGTTTGCGCAGGTCAGAGCGATTATGAGGACCTGGATTCGGTGGCTCTAGTCCGCAAA
>CAVXGJ010000012.1:0-284085 GCA_963761285.1 uncultured Actinomycetota bacterium
AGGCACCGCACCACGCCCGCGATGAACGTGCCGTGGCCGGCGTACTCGTGGATGGCGTTGGGGTCGACCGTCTCGACGTCCCCGCTCACGTCCTTCAACCAGGGCGACACCCTGCTCGCTGCGGCGTCCGGCCACCACCCGGTGTCGACCACCGAGACCAGCACTCCCTTGCCGGCGTCACGGTTCGACGAGACCGGCGGGAACGGTTTGCGGCTCGGCGGCTCCTCCGGCTCGGTGGCGGGACAGCAGCGGCCACCGCCGACCATGGGGCACACGTAGAGCACGTGATCGGGGGTCGCGATCCCGACGCCGAGCGTGGCGTCGAGTCGATCGAGTACCAGTGGCACGTCCTCGCCGGTGACGATCGCGAGCAGCGTCACCCCGCCCACCAGGCTGTCCTGCACCCGGGTCTGCTGGTCGAGGGCCTGGCTCACCCGCGCGACGTCCTCGTCGCGCACCAGGATGGCGCCGCGGCGGTAGAGGTAGAGATAGTCCGCGACATCGTCGCTGCCCTTGGGCAGGGCTACCCCGACGTTGTCGCGGCCCAGGGCCCCGAGGATGAGCTTGACCTGTCCGCGGATCCGCTGGCGCTCCTGCTCGGTGTCCAGTGGCACGTGCTCGTTCTTGGCCTTGCGGCCGCGCCGCGATCGACGTGGTTCGGAAGTGCTGGCAACGTCCATGAAGTCTCCTCGGTCGGTCCCGATGGCCCGCTAGGCTATCGAGTCCGAGCAGGCGACGTAAGGGGCCCGCAGGGTGTCAGCGGACGAGGCGCAAGACCGCGAGGGCCTGCTTGCGCTGGCTCTGTCTCATCCCGGCCAGGCGCTGGTCCGCGCGGCGTCCCTCCTTGCCGACTCCCCCGGCCCCGAGGTGGCCTCCTACGCCAACCAAGCGGCCGGGATCGTCCACCGGGATCGCGGTGACACGGCTACTGCGCTGCGGGTCCTGCGGCAGTCGTTGAGCCAGGCGGAGGCCTCGCAGGTCATCGACCGCACCGTCGACGTGCGGGCCACCCTCGGCGCCACCCTGGTCGCTGCCGGCCGGAGCAGGGCGGGGCTGGCCGAGCTCGATCGCGCGCAGGAGCAGTCGAGCGGGCTCCTCAACGCCCGGGTGCTCCTCCGCCGCGCCTACTCCCGTCTCTACCTCGGGCAGCACGACGCCGCTCTCGAAGACCTCCGCGGCGCGATCGTCGTGTTCCGTCAGCACGGTGATCAGCTCTGGGAGGCGCGCACGCTCCTCAACCGGGCGCGCATCCACCAGGCCCGCGGAGCGCTGGGCCGTGCCCTGGCGGACGCGGAGCGGGCCAAGGAGCTGTTCGACCTGCTCGGCCAGCACCTCGAGAGCGTCGATGCGCTCCACACGCTGGGGGCCATCTCGTCCCTGAGGGGCGACCTGCCCCTGGCCCTGGCTCAGTTCGACGAGGCCGCCCGGGGTTTCGCCGGCACCGGGGTGAGCCCGGCCAACTTCGTCTTCGACCGCTGCCAGCTGCTCCTGGTCGCCGGCCTGGCCGACGATGCCCTCGACGTGGTCGATGTCTGTCTGGCAGAGCACCTCTGTGCTCCCGTCGAGCGCGCCCTGCTGCTGCTCGTCTCGGCCACCGCAGCGTTGGCCGTCGGCAACCTCGACGAGGCTGACCATCGCGCCCGGACCGCGCGGAAGCTCTTCTCCCGCCAACAGCGCCCGTGGTGGTGCCTCCTCAGTGATCTCCTCCTGGTGCAGGTCGCGGCGGCTCGCCACGAGCAGGGCTCGCGACTGGCCGTCGACCGCGGCGCGGGTGGCAGACGAGCTCGTCGCCGCCCGCGCGGACGAGGCCGGCTTGGCGCTGCTCCTGTCCGGCGACCTCGCCCTGAGCGCTGAGCAGCAGATCGCCCACTATCGGGCGGCCGCGGCCTTCCGCCGCCATCCTTCGGCTGTCGTCGCTGCCTCGGGATGGCTGGCCCTGGCTCGGCTGCGCCACCTCACCGGCACCTCGCGCGGCGTGCTGTCCGCGTGTGGTCGGGGTCTGGCCGCCCTCGACGAGCACCGCGCCGGGCTCGGGAGTGCCGAGCTGCGGGCGCTGTCCACCCAGCACGGCCGGGACCTGGCCACTCTGGCGTTGCAGCAGGTGGCCGCGACCGGGACGTCGCGCGGGCTGCTGGCCTGGAGCGAGCGGTGGCGAGCGACGGCCTTGGCGCAGCCCCCCGTGCGACCTCCCGAGGGTGCGGCTGCGGCGCTCGACGCGGCCCGCGCGGCTCAGCGCGCCCTGGACGAGGCCAGGCGCGAGGACGAACCGGTCAACACGGTCGGCGTCGCCCGCGAGCGACGACGCCTCGAGCGTGAGGTCCGCTCGCAGCACCATCGTCTGTCCGGGCTGAGCGGCCCCGGCGCGGTGTCGCGCACCGACGTGCCTGAGCTGCTGGACGAGCTGCGTGACGGACCGGACGGTCCTACGACCCTGGTGGAGCTGGTCGAGATCGATGGCACGCTGCGCGCATTGGTCGCGCGCGAGGGCAGGGTGCGTGGCTATCTGGTCGGCCCGATGGACGAGGCGAGCGCCGCCGTGGACGCCGCTCGGTTCGTGCTACGCCAATCGAGTCGCGGCCGACCCGCTGACATCACCGGGCTCGGCGAGCGCCTCCAACGCACCCTGCTCGGTCCGGCCGCGCGCGCCCTGGGCGACGGGCCGGTGGTGATCTCTCCGCCGGGACATCTCCATGCGACACCCTGGGGCCTCCTGCCGAGCCTGGCCCGACTCCCGGTCAGCGTTGCGCCCAGCGCCGCGACGTGGGTGCGGGCACGACGTCGAGACGCCGTCGGGCTCACGGGGTTGGTGCTCGTCAGCGGACCCGGTCTGCGCAGCGGCGGCGCGGAGATCGACGTACTCGCTGGTGAGAACCCGCACGCCACCGTGCTCCGCGGCGAGGATGCCACCGTCGCCGCCACCCTTGCCGGCCTGGACGGCGCGCTCCTCGCGCACGTCGCTGCCCACGGCCACTTCCGCCAGGACAGCCCCATGTTCTCCTCGCTGCGGCTGGCCGACGGCCCGCTGACCGTCCACGACCTCGAGCTGCTTCGTCGACCGCCGCACCGCTTCGTCCTGTCGGCCTGCGACTCCGGGGTGATGGTGCCCGTCGGCGCCGACGAGCTCCTGGGCTTGTCGGCCGCACTGCTGTCGCTCGGCACGGCCGGCGTCGTCGCCAGCGTGGCCGAGGTCAGCGACGAGGCGTCGGCCTCGGTGATGGTGCATCTCCACCACGCCCTCGCCGAGGGTCAGAGCCTGGCTCGGGCGCTCCTCACGGTGCGCGAGAGCGCGTGTGGCGACCGGATCGAGGAGGCCACAGCTGCGGCGTTCGTGGGGCTCGGGGTCTGAGCCCGCGGCGATCAGGGCGCGACGTAGGCCGCCAGGTGCTCGCCCGTCAGCGTCGCGTGCTCGGCGACCAGGTCGGCAGGGGTGCCTTCGAACACCACACGCCCGCCGTCATGACCGGCCCCGGGGCCGAGGTCGATGATCCAGTCGGCGTGGGCCATCACCGCCTGGTGGTGCTCGATGACGATCACCGACGTGCCGGAGTCGACCAGCCGGTCCAGGAGCGCCAGCAGCTGCTCGACGTCGGCCAGGTGCAAACCGGTGGTCGGCTCGTCCAGCACGAACACCTCAGGGGTTCCGCCCAGGTGCGTGGCCAGCTTGAGGCGCTGCCGCTCACCACCGGACAAGGTCGTCAACGGCTGGCCCAGGCTGACGTAGCCCAAGCCCACGTCGACCAGCCTGAGCAGGATCTTGTGCGCCGCCGGCACCCGGGCCTCGCCCGCAGCGAAGAAGTCAGCGGCCTGTGCCACCGGCATGGCCAGCACCTCGGCGATGTTGCGACCAGCCAGGGTGAACTCGAGCACCGAGGCATCGAAGCGCCGCCCCTCGCAGTCCTCACAGGTCGACGACATCCCGGCCATCACCCCCAGGTCGGTGTAGATGACTCCGGCGCCGTTGCACGACGGGCAGGCACCCTCTGAGTTGGCGCTGAACAACGCCGGCTTCACGCCGTTGGCCTTCGCGAAGGCCTTGCGGATCGGCTCCAGGAGACCGGTGTACGTCGCCGGGTTGCTGCGCCGCGAGCCCTTGATCGCCCGCTGGTCGACGGTCACCACGTTGTCGAGCCCGGCGACCGAGCCATTGATCGAGCGAGCTCTTGCCCGACCCGGCCACCCCGGTGACCACCACCAGCACCCCCAGCGGGATGTCGACGTCGACGTCCTGCAGGTTGTGGGTCGAGGCACCCCTGATCTCCAGCGCACCGCGCGCCGACCGGACGGAGTCCTTGAGCCGGGCTCGATCGTCGAGATGCCTACCGGTGAGGGTGCCGCTCGTGCGCAGCCCCGCGAGGTCGCCCTGGTAGACCACTTCTCCCCCGTCGGTGCCGGCCCCGGGCCCTAGGTCGACGACATGATCGGCGATCGCGATGGCCTCCGGCTTGTGCTCCACGACCAGCACGGTGTTGCCCTTGTCGCGCAGCTGGAGGAGCAACCGGTTCATCTGCGCGATGTCATGCGGATGGAGGCCGATCGTCGGTTCGTCGAAGACGTAGGTGACGTCGGTGAGGGAGGACCCGAGGTGCCGGATCATCTTGGTGCGCTGGGCCTCACCGCCCGACAGCGTGCCGGAGGGCCGGTCCAGCGAGAGGTAGCCGAGTCCGATCTGCACGAACGAGTCCAGCGTCTCCCCCAGCACCTCGAGCAGCGGAGCCACAGACGGTTGGTCGAGGTCGCGCACCCAGGTCGCCACGTCACTGATCTGCATCGCGCAGACGTCAGCGATGCTGACGCCGCCGATCTTCGAGGACCGCGCCTCCTTGCTGAGCCGGGTGCCGTCGCAGTCGGGGCACTCGGTGAACACGACGGCGCGCTCCACGAATGCTCTGATGTGGGGCTGGAGCGCCTCGACGTCCTTGCTCAGCATGGACTTCTGGATCTTCGGGATCAGCCCTTCGTAGGTGAGGTTGATGTTGTCGACCTTGATCTTGACCGGATCGTGGTGGAGCAGGCTGTGGAGCTCCTTCTTGGTGAAGGCCTTGATCGGCTTGTCCGGGTCGAAGAACCCGCAGCCGCGGTAGATCCGCCCGTACCAGCCGTCCATCGTGTAGCCCGGGATCGTCAGCGCACCCTCGTTGAGGGACAGGGAGTCGTCATAGAGCGCAGCCAGGTCGAAGTCGGTCACCGCGCCGCGCCCCTCGCACCGTGGGCACATGCCGCCGAGGCGGTTGAAGGTCGCCTTCTTGGTCTCGCTCTTCCCGGAGCCGCGGTTGACCGTGATGGCCCCGCTGGCCGAGACCGACGGCACGTTGAAGGAGTAGGCGTTCGGCGGTCCGATGGAGGGCGCTCCACGCCGACTGAACAGGATGCGCAGCATCGCGTTGGTGTCGGTGACGGTCCCGACCGTCGAGCGCGGATGGGCGCCGAGGCGCTCCTGGTCGACGATGATCGCCGTCGTCAGCCCGTCCAGGACGTCCACGTCGGGGCGGGCCAGCGAGGGCATGAAGCCCTGGACGAACGCGCTGTAGGTCTCGTTGATCATCCGCTGCGACTCGGCCGCGATCGTCGCGAAGACCAGGGAGCTCTTGCCGGAGCCGGAGACCCCGGTGAAGACCGTCAGCCTCCGCTTGGGCAGCTCGACATGGATGTCGCGGAGATTGTTCTCCCGGGCGCCGTGCACCCGGATCAGGTCGTGGGAGTCGGCGGGATGGCTCACGCCACGCATCGTGCCACGTCGATCGCTGTGCGACGGCTGAGGTCAGGCGACCGCCGACGACTGCTCAGCTCGCCACTGCGCGACCTGCGCGAGGTACTCCCCCGGTGCGTCGAGCATGAGGGCGTGCCGGTGGTCGTGGAGCACGGCGCCGGACCAGGTGGGACGCCGGGCGAGCACCTTGCGCAGGACGCGGGCCGGGACGAGGGCGTCGGCGGTCCCGCCGAGGACGAGCGTCGGCGCCTGCACCGCGTCGATCGCTCGATACGTGCGCCTCGGGTCGAGCCACAGCCCGGCGATGGACTTCGTGGCATCGAGCAGCGCACGCTTGTGGTCGATGGCTTCCTGCTCGTCCCGCGGCCGCGAGTCGGCAGCCATCACGTCGAGGAGGGCCCGACGGATCCCGGTGGGGTCGGTGAAGATCAAGCGCATCAGCTGATCCGTACGCCGGGCGGGAACAACCATCGGCAGGAGCCCCGCCAAGGTGGTGCGCGGCGGTGGCAGCATGGCCAAGGGGCACGAGTGCGGGAGCGCCGGCGAGACCAGCACGAGGCTCTCGATCCGCTCCGGGTGCTCTGCGGCGAGCAAGGTCCCGATGAGGCCACCCATCGAGTTGCCGTGCAGGGTGAAGCGCGGCCAGGACAGCGCATCGGCCGTCGCCAGGACGAAGGCGACATGGCCGTCGATGTCCGACGTCGTGCCGGAGGCAGCAGGGGTGTGGCCGAATCCGGGCAGGTCCACGGCCACGACGGGTCCGTATCGTCGAAGCCCGCCGATCACATCGATCCAGTTGGACGCCGATCCACCGAGACCGTGCACGAGCAGCTGGGGCGTCTCGGCGCCGCCGATCCCGTCAGCGCGCAGCACCCGCACGGGTCCGCCGTCCAGCTCGAGGTACTGCTCACGGATGCCGGTCCAGGCCGGGTCGAGCCGGCCCCAGTCGGTGATTGCCATGACGCCATCGTGCCAGCCCGTGCTGCGCGCCCCTGCGCCAACCGGCGCCACTGCCACCTGCGCCGAACAGGTCAGACCTCCTAGTCATCTCGGACCAGATCGTCCGCAGAGCCTGGTCGCAGCGGCGGACCGCGGCGTACGGTTCAACCCAACACCTCCCCGCGAGACTCCCCCACCAGCCGGTCACCCGCCGGCTCCCCCCCATGGAGACAAGCCATGTTCGACACAGCCCCCGACCTCACCGCCCTGCACCTCTCGCACGACCGGCCGTGCCCGCAGTGCGGACACGGCCGTCATACGTTCCTCGCGTGCTCGGACACCTGTGCGTGCCAGCCCGCCGAGCTCAGGCACCTGGTCTCAGCCTGATCGGCGCTACGGCTGGAGCAGCACCTTGATCGCGCGGCGCTCGTCCATCGCGGTGTAGCCGTCGGCCACCTCGGCCATCGGGAGGGTCAGGTCGAAGACGAGGCCCGGGTCGATGGTCTTGCTCGTGACGAGGTCGAGCAGCTCGGGCAGGTACTTGCGCACCGGAGCCATCCCACCGGCAAGGCCGACGTTCTTCTGGAACATCCGCCGCACGGGCAGCTCCACGCCGTGGGGCACGCCGACGAAGCCGACCATGGCGCCCGGACGAGCGACCGCGAAGGCGGTGCCCATCGACTGGTCGGTCCCGACGCACTCGAGCACGGCGTCAGCGCCCACTCCCCCGGTGATCTCCTTGACCGCGGCGGCGCCTTCCTTGCCGCGCTCGGCGACGACGTGGGTGGCGCCGAAGGCAGTGGCGATCTTCTGCCGGGACTCGTGGCGCGACATGATGATGACCTTCTCGGCCCCCATGGTCGCCGCTGCCAGCACCCCGCACAGTCCGACGGCACCGTCGCCCACGACCACCACGGTGGCGCCCTTGCGGACCCCGGCAGCAACGGCCGCGTGCCAGCCGGTCGGCATCACGTCGGAGAGCGCGAGCAGCGAGGGGATCATCGACGGATCGGGCATGCCGTGGGTCGCCACCAGGCTCCCGTCGGCCTGCGCGACGCGGGCGTACTCGCCCTGACCGCTGTTGGTCATCCCGAGGTTGATGCACGCCGACTGCATGCCGGCCTGGCAGTGGACACACGTGTTGTCGCAGTGGTCGAAGGGCACGACCACGAAGTCGCCCGGCTTGAACGCGGAGACCTCGGAGCCGATCTCCTCCACCACGCCCACGCACTCGTGACCGATGGTGTCGCCTGCCGTGATCGGGTTCTCGCCGCGGTAGGGCCACAGGTCGGAGCCGCAGATGCACCCGGCCACGACCTTGATGATCGCATCGGTGGGGGCCTGGATGGTCGGGTCGGCCACCTCGCCGAAGCGGATGTCGCGGGTGCCGTGAATAGTGGTTGCCTTCATGGCGCGATCTTGACACCCGGCGGGTGAGATCGCCGATTAACTCATATATGAGTTACGGTTTCGCCATGTCAGATGACTACAAGGGCCGCATCGGGAACCTCATCCGGGACGCGCGCAAGCACCGCGGACTCACCCAGGCACAGCTTGCGGAGAGTCTGTCCACGAGCCAGAGTGCCATCAACCGGATCGAGAAGGGTCACCAGAACCTCTCCCTGGAGATGCTGGCTCGCATCGGTGCTGCCCTGGACTCCGAGATCGTCGCAGTCGGCGCCGGGCCCACGCACCTGCGGATCCAAGGTCCCACGACCCTGTCGGGCTCCATCGACGTGAAGACCTCGAAGAACGCCGGCGTGGCACTGCTGTGTGCCTCGCTGCTCAATCGTGGGCGTACGACGTTGCGCAAGGTTGCGCGCATCGAGGAGGTCAACCGGCTGCTCGAGGTGCTCAACAGCCTCGGGGTCCAGACCCGTTGGCTGAACGAGGAGAACGACCTCGAGATCGTGCCGCCCAAGGAGCTCGACCTCACCCGCATCGACGAGGCAGCGGCCCGCCGTACGCGCTCGGTGATCATGTTCCTCGGACCGCTGCTGCACCGCGCCGACACCTTCGACCTCCCCTACGCCGGCGGCTGCAACCTCGGCGACCGCACCGTGCTCCCGCACATGGCCGCGCTGCGTCCTTTCGGCCTCGAGGTCAAGGCAACGGACGGCAGCTACCACGCCCAGGTCAACCGGGCGATCGAGCCGACGCGTCCGATCGTCCTCACCGAGCGTGGCGACACGGTCACCGAGAACGCCCTGATGGCGGCCGCGCTGCACCCCGGCACCACCACCATCCGCAATGCCTCGTCCAACTACATGGTCCAGGACCTCTGCTTCTACCTCCAGAAGCTCGGTGTGACCGTCGACGGCATCGGCACCACCACGCTGCGCGTCACCGGGGTCGAGAGCATCGACAAGGACGTCGACTACTCCCCCAGCGAGGACCCGATCGAGGCGATGTCGCTGCTGGCCGCTGCCATCGTGACCAAGTCCTCGATCACGATCCGCCGGGTGCCGATCGAGTTCCTCGAGATCGAGCTCGCGGTGCTCGAGGAGATGGGGTTGCAGTACACCCAGTCCGAGGAGTACCTCGCCAACAACGGCCACACGCGGCTGGTCGACATCGACACCCGACCTTCGCGGCTGCACGCGCCGCACGACAAGATCCACCCGATGCCGTTCCCCGGCCTCAACATCGACAACTTGCCGTTCTTCGCCGTCATCGCCGCAGTCGCCGAGGGCCAGACCTTCCTCCACGACTGGGTCTACGAGAACCGGGCGATCTACCTCACCGAGCTCACCAAGCTCGGCGGCCAGGTCAAGCTCCTCGACCCCCACCGGGTGATGATCGAGGGCCCGACGTCCTTCTCCGGAGCCGAGCTCATCTGTCCTCCTGCGCTGCGCCCTGCGGTGGTCATCCTGCTCGCGATGCTGGCCGCCAAGGGCACCTCGGTGCTGCGCGGGACCTATGTGATCCACCGCGGCTACGAGGACCTCGCCGAGCGGCTCAACACCCTCGGGGCGTCGATCGAGACGTTCCGGGACATCTGATCACGGCGGCGGAGCCGAGACCCGGTGCGCTCGGTAGCCGGGATGCGCAGGGGTACGGGGTCTCGACACGGGCTCGCTGGCGCTCGCCCGGCTCGACCACCTGAGCTCGCCGGGCTCGACCACCTGAGCTCGCCGGGCTCGACCACCTGGCCTCGCCCAACCGCCATACTGCTCTCGTGACCTCGCCCCGCACCGGTCGTGCCTACCTCGACGCCGTGCTCGACCAACCCGGGTCGGTGTTGGCCTTCGCTCACCGCGGCGGCGCCGAGCACCCTGAGGTCACCGGCCTCGAGAACACGCTGTTCGCGTTCGAGCACGCTGTCGCGCTCGGCTATCGCTACCTCGAGACAGATGTCCACGTGAGTCTGGACGGCGTGCTGCTCGCCTTCCATGACGACGTCCTGGATCGGGTGACCGACGCAACGGGAGCGATCTCCCGGTTGCGCCACGACGAGATCCGCGAGGCCCGCATCGGCGGTCGCGAACCCGTCCCGACCCTCGCCGAGGTCTTCGACGCGCTTCCGGCCGACACGCACTTCAACATCGACATCAAGTCCCTCGGTGCCGTCCACGCCCTCGCGCACTTCGTCAGCGCCAGAGCAGCGCAGGACCGAGTGCTGGTCGGATCGTTCTCGGGGCGCCGGTTGCACGAGTTCCGCGACCTCACCTCCGCGACGATCGCCACCTCGGCCTCGCCGGCCGAGGTCCTGGCGTTCACCGGTGCACCCAACCTGTCCGTTGCGCGCCGGCTCGGGCGGGGCTTCGACGCGCTGCAGGTCCCGCATCGACACCGCAGCCTGTCGGTCACCAACCCGCGCCTGGTCCGGCGCGCCCATGCCGCCGGCAAGCAAGTTCATGTGTGGACCATCGACGAGGCCGAGGAGATGCGGGCTCTGCTCGCCCTCGGCGTCGACGGACTGATGACCGATCGCACTGATGTCCTGAAGGCAGTCCTCGTCGAGGACCGCCGCTGGAGAGGAAGCACGACATGAACGCTGCGCCGCAGGGCATCGCCGATCTCGAGCCGCTCAATCGGGCCCGCGAGCAGAAGGCCTGGTACTGGTACGACTGGGCCAACTCCGCCTACTTCACCACCATCCTCAGCGTGCTGTTCGCGCCCTACATGGCCACGGTCGCCGGACGCGCCGCCGGCTGCGGCGAGGAGGTCGAAGGGTGTTCACGCACGCTGAGTCTCCTGGGCTTGTCGGTGTCGCCCGGCTCGCTGCCGTTCTACCTGACCAGCTTCGCGACCATCACCAGCGCCTTCGTGCTCCCGGTGGTCGGAGCCCTGGTCGACCGCTCCCCTCGCAAGAAGGTCCACCTGGCCGGCTTCGCCTGGGCGGGCGCCGCGTCCGCCTCGATGCTGTTCTTCCTGCGCGACGACCAGTGGCAGGTGGGCGCTGTCGCGGTGGTCTTCAGCAGCGTGCTGGCCGGGTGCTCGCTCGTGAGCTACTCCGCGATCCTGGTCGACATCTCCACCGAGGACGAGCGTGACCGGGTGTCGTCCCGCGGGTGGGCCTTCGGCTATCTCGGCGGCGGCACGCTGCTCCTGATCAACCTGGTCATGGTCCAGGTGGGACCGTTCGGTCTCGACAAGGAACTCGCCGTCCGGCTGTCGCTGCTCTCCGCCGCGGTGTGGTGGGCAGGTTTCACGATCATCCCGTTCGTGCGCCTGCGCAACCGCCCTCCGGTGGCCGTCGTGAAGGTCGAGGGCAACCTGATCACGCAGAGCTTCGGACAGCTGTTCCGAACGCTCAAGGATCTACGCAACTACCCGATGACGCTGACCTTCCTCGTGGCCTACTTGTTCTTCAACGACGGCATCCAGACCGTCATCTACGCCGCGTCCACCTACGGCGAGAAGACCCTCAAGTTCGACACCAGCGTCCTGATCGCCACCATCTTGCTCATCCAGTTCGTCGCGTTCGGCGGCGCGCTGCTCTTCGGGAAGATCGCCGCACGCTACGGCAGCTACCGCCCGATCCTCTGGGGCACCTTCGCGTGGATCGGCATCGTGGTGGTCGCGTTCTTCCTACCCGAGAAGAACGTCCCTCTCTTCATGCTGGTGGCCGTGGGGATCGGTCTGGTCCTGGGAGGGACGCAGGCGCTGGCCCGCTCGTTCTTCAGCCTGCTGATCCCGCGCGGGCGCGCCGGAGAGTACTTCGCGCTCTACAACGCCGCCGAGCGCGGCACCTCGTGGCTCGGCACACTCACCTTCGGGCTCGTCTTCCAGCTCACCGGGTCCTACCGACCCGCGCTGCTGGCGCTGATCGCCTTCTTCGTCATCGGGGCGGTGTTCCTCCTCCGACTCGACGCGGAGCGCGGGATCCGCGAGGCTGGCAACGCGGTTCCCCAGACGTTCTGAGCCCCTCCGCAGAGGTGAGGCGTGGAATGTTGGTGATGTGGGTACCGTTGTAGCAGCGTCGGGCGAGCCCGCTCGACGCCAGACCACGCGGACAAAGGTTGGAGGTGCCTCATGGCAGAGCGCACTTTGCGTGGCGCACGGCTCGGAGGACAGAGTTTCGAGGATGAGCGCGGCATCGAGTTCGCCGCTCGTCAGCAGGTCGGTTACCGCTGCCCCCAGGCCCACGAGTTCGAGATCACGATGTCGGTCGAGGCCGACGTTCCGGCTGTCTGGGAATGCCCGAAGTGCGGGGCCGAAGGCCTCAGCACCTCAGGCATCGAGAAGGAGGTAAAGGCCGAGAAGCCCGTCCGCACCCACTGGGACATGCTGCTCGAGCGGCGCTCCGAGAAGGAGCTCGAGGACATCCTCAAGGAGCGTCTCGAGCTGCTCCGCGGAGGTCAGATCGGACCCGCGCACCTGCACCGCGCGACCAAGAAGCGTCGCGCCACCGCCTGATCGACAGCTCAACGATCGTCGTCAACCACTTCGCCCCGGACAACGGGTCCTCCGGACCCTCCTCCGGGGCGAGGTGCGTTGGTGGTCACCACGCTCATTCGACGAGTGACCACGCCGGCCAGCAACCGACGGAACAGTGGCCGCGTGATCGGGAGGATCAGCAGCAGCCCCAGGACGTCGAGCACGAAGCCCGGGCTCAGCATCAGCGTGCCGCCGATCAGGATCAGGGCCCCGTCAGCGAGCTCGTCGCCCGGCATCCGACCGCTCTCGAGCGCGACGCGGAGGCCCTGGAAGGCTCGCGCACCTTCTCGCTTGATGAGCCAGGACCCGATGGCGCTGTCGAGGATCAGGAGCACGATCGTCCACCACGCGCCGATCACCTGGCCGACCTGGATCAAGACATAGATCTCGACGATCGGTACCACCACGAAGGCGATCAGCAGGAACCATCCGATGGGACGTCGACGAGCCATGGGCTGAGTCTAGTGGCGCGGTGATGAGGCTCCCGGGCGTCGGGTCCACGCTCGACGCACCTGATCGCGGCGCTCCCGCAGCCCCCACGTCGTGATCGCCTTGAGCGACTCCACCGCGACAGCGCCACTCATCTTTGATTCCCCGCGCACCCGCTCGACGAACTCGATGGGCACCTCCCGCACTTCCAGTCCCTGATGAAGGGTGCGCCAGACCAGATCGGTCTGGAAGACGTAGCCCGTCGATCGGACGTCCTCGAGGCCGATCTGCTCGAGGGTCGAGCGTCGGAAGAGCCGAAACCCTGCTGTGGCGTCGCGTACCGCGATGCCGAGCAGCGCTCTTACGTAGCGGTTGCCTCCCCGAGAGAGGAGCACCCGGCGGACCGGCCAGTTGACCACCGAGCCCCCCGGGATCCACCGCGACCCGATCACGAGGTCGGCGTCGTCGAGCGCGCCGATGAGCCGCCCGAGCTGCTCCGGCTGGTGTGAGCCGTCGGCATCCATCTCGCCGATGACGTCGTAGCCCTCAGCGAGAGCCCAGGCGAAGCCGGCAAGGTAGGCGGCCCCCAGGCCACCCTTGGCGCTGCGGTGGAGCACGTGGACCTTGCTGTCGCTCGCTGCCAGGTCGTCGGCGATCACCCCGGTGCCGTCGGGCGACTCGTCGTCGACAACCAGGACGTCGACGTCCGGCTGCGCAGCGCGCAACCTCGCCACGATCCACTGGAGGTTGTCGCCCTCGTTGTAGGTGGGGATCACCATGACGATGCGCGGCGACAACGGGTCAGTCCTCATCTGCTGCTGTGCGTCTGCGACGACCGATCAGGAGTCCGATCAGGAGCCCGACGGCGCTGGCGGCGGCGCTCAGCACCGGGAGGACGCGGCCGACCCGGAGTCCCGGCGTCATCCCGGGTCGAAGATCCACGGTCTCGACCAGTACCTCCTGGGTGCGTCGCTGGGTGCGGTCCACGATGCTCCCGTCGGGCGCGATCACCCCGGAGACCCCGTTGGTCGAGGCGACCACGGCGTACTTGCCGGTCTCGAGGGCGCGAGCGCGGGTGATCGCGAACTGCTGCTCGATCTGGTCGGTGAAGATGAAGCTCGCGTTGCTGGTCTGCACGACCAGCAGCTCCGCGCCGTTCTTGATCTGTTCGGCGGCGCCGTCGTCGTAGGCGATGTCGAAACAGATCGCGTTGGCCAGCGGGATCCCGGCGACGTCGAGCGGTGAGGTGCGCGCACCACCGAGCATGTCGCGACCCACCCGGGACAGCTGTCCGCTGTCGGTCAGACCCAGCCGGTCGAACAGGCCGCGGAACGGGATGTACTCCCCCATCGCCACCGGATGCCGCTTGGTATAGCGATCACCCGGGCCGAGGGTCGGGTCCCAGACGATCCCCTGGTTGAAGATGTTGTCCGGCCCAGCATCGACGATCGCTCCGACCAGCAACGGGACGCCGACGGCCGTGACCGCACTGGTGATCTGGTTGTTGGTCGAGGCATCCAGGAACGGATCCACTGCCGTCGAGTTCTCGGGCCAGACGACGAAGTCCGGACCAGGGCGCCTGCCCGCAGCCACGTCGTCGGCCAGCGCGACCGTGGCGTCGACGTGGTTCTGCGTCACTCCGCGGAAGTCTTCGAGGATGTCGTTGCCCGCTCCGGGGACATCGCCCTGAACCACCGCCACGGTCGCCTGACCGGTCGTCGGGAGCGTCCAGGGCGCCACGGAGGGCACCACGGCAACCGAGGCGAGCCCGACCACACCGAAGGCCGCGAAGAGCCTCTCGTCGCCTCGTGCGGAGAGCACGAGGCGCGCCAGCAAGAAGCCCAGGGCAGCCACCAGGAGGGAGACCCCGTTGATCCCTGCGTAGGCCAGTGCGGGCGCCAGAGGCGTGTCGACGACCCCGAACCCGAGCCTCCCCCATGGCATGCCGCCGAGAGGCCAGGTGCTGCGGGTGAACTCCATCGTCAGCCAAGCTGCGGCCAGCCAGAAGGGCCAGGCGCGAAGGCGGTGGAGGGTGGGGGCCAGCGCGCCGAAGAACCCGTGGAACAGCGCCTCGATCGTGGACAACGCCAGCCAGGCTGCGAGTCCGATCGACGAGCTCAACCAGTAGACATGGGGAAAGTAGAACCCCACTCCGAAGCAGAACCCGATCGCGAAGCCGGCTCGGGTGCGCACCCCCCGGGTGACCAGCGCGAGGACCGCCAGGGACAGCGGCATGAGGTAGCCGATGGCGACCGGCTCAAAGGCCAACGACAGCACCACTCCGGACGCGAGGGCGAAGAGCATCCGAACGAGCACACCCGAACCGTACTCAAGGTGCGTGCAGGGCACCGGGAGGACCCACCCGCACCCTCGGCCGTCCACCGCGCACGACGGGCTGTCGTGACGGGGTCGTTGTCTTAGATGTGGGGGTCCTCCCGTGTCGCTCTCATGGAGCGGACCGACCTCCGCGAACCAGACCGTCAGGATGTTGGCGCTACACCCCTTCGGAACCGGCCACTCGGACGCCGGTCCGCCTACCACGACCTGCATGAGCGGACGGCACACGATTGCGCCGCTGAGCCCTGCTGTCAACAGCCTCCTGACCTGCGAGGACGCGCATCGTCGCAGGTCAGGGGGCGGGGAGCGGGCGACCAATCTTTCCAGCAAATGGTCACTACTGTCGGCGTGTCGCCGACCGACATGCGGCTCAGCTGCTGATTCGCGGGGGTACGACGACCGTGCCCTGCGCCGAGGTGGCCAGCAACGGCGGCTCGAGGAGCGCAGCAGCACCGGGGCGCTCGTCGCTGCCGGCGCCCCGCGCCACGACGTGCACGGAGAAGTCCATCACCCGCGATCGCGTCCCTGCACGCACCAGCACGGCGGTGACTTCCACGACATCTCCGGCCAGCACCGGAGCCCGGAACTGGACATCGGCGTAGGACGCGAACAGCCCTTCGTCGCCGTCGGTGCGGATGCACAGCTCGGTCGCCACATCACCGAACAGCCCGAGCCCGTAAGCGCCGTCGACGAGGTTGCCGGCGTAGTGGGCGTGCGCATACGGCACGTACCTGCGGTGGACGACGGTGGTGCCCACTCTGGGGTCGGTCTGGGGGTCGGTCTGGGGGTCGGTCATGAGGCGCTCCTCTGGCTCGGGGCGAGTCGGTGAGTGATGAACGAGGCGACCTCGCCCGGGGTCGTTCCACGGCTGAAGATGCGGTCCACCCCCAGCTCGTCGGCCATCGTCTCGTCGAAGCGTGGGCCCCCGACGATGAGCAGTGGTCGTTTGCCGGCCGGGTAGGACTCCCGGAAGGCAGCCGACATCTCGCGGGTGTTGAGCAGGTGGGCATCGCGTTGGGTGACGACCTGGGAGACGAGCACGGCGTCCGCCTTCTCCGCCCTGGCTCGTTCGACGAGCTGCGGCACCGACACCTGGGCGCCGAGGTTGACCACCTTGAGCTCGCGGTAGTACTCCAGCCCCTTGTCACCGGCAAAGCCCTTGATGTTGAGGATCGCATCGATCCCCACGGTGTGCGCGTCAGTTCCGATGCACGCCCCCACCACGGTCAGCCGGCGTCGCAGGCTTCGCTTCACGCTGGCGTTGACCTCCTTGGGGGTCAGCAGCGGATAGTCCCGCTCGACGACGACGACCTGGCTGGGGTCGACGACGTGGTTGACGCGCCCGTAGACGACGAAGAAGGTGAAGCCGGGACCCATGGCCTTGGCGTGCACCACCAGCGCCGGATTCATGCCCATCTTGTTGGCGAGCTGGGCCGCAGCGCCCTCGGCGACCTTGGAGTTGGCCATGGGCAGGGTGAAGCTCAGCTGCACCATGCCGTCGCCGCGGGTGTCGCCGTAGGGCACGAGCACGTCACTCATGACTTCTCCTTCGGGGTCTCGAGGATCTCGCTGGCGGGGTTGTAGTAGTCGGGGGCCTTGACCGCGACGCCGTCGAGTCCGCGGCCGGCGTCAGCAGGCCGCTTCATCAGTCCGAAGGTGCCGTCCGCGATGGCCTCGAGCATGCCGTCGTCGACGATGTCGTCGAGCAGCTCGATCGACTCCCCCAGCACCTGTCGGGCCCGGGTCGCGATGAACCCGTCAGGGCTCGGATGGAAGTCCTCGTGCAGGGAGCCGGCGGCGTCGAGCACGTAGCGGACGTTCTGGAGCGCGACGTCACGATCGGAGAGCCACGGGGTGACCACGGCCTCGGTCATCATTCCCACGAGCAGGATGCTCTGACCGGTGAGCGCACCGGCGAGGTTGAAGAAGCCGTCGAGCAGGTTGCCCTTGAACACGTCACCGGTCATGTGCCGCGTGGGCGGCATCCACTTCAGCGGCGCCTTCGGGAAGATCTCGCGGGCCAGCAGGGCATGGGCGAGCTCCATCCGGAAGGAGTCGGGGATCGCGGGATCGATCTCGAAGGCGTGCCCGAGACCGAGCTGCCAGTCCTCGAGCCCGGCTTCCTTGGCGAAGTACTCGTTGAGCAGCTGGCTGGTGGTGACGGTGTGCGCGGCTTCGACAGCGTCCGCGGTGGTGAGGTAGTTGTCCTCACCGGTGTTGATGATGATGCCCGCGCGGGCGTGCACCTGGCGGCTGAAGCGTTGGTCGACGAAGGTGCGCACGGGGTTGATGTCGCGGAACAGGATCCCGTACATCGAGTCGTTGAGCATCATGTCCAGTCGCTCGAGACCGGCGAGGGCCGCGATCTCGGGCATGCACAGCCCGCTGGCGTAGTTGGTCAGCCGGACGTAGCGCCCGAGCTCCTTGCTCGACTCGTCGAGAGCAGCCCGCATGAGGCGGAAGTTCTCCTGGGTGGCGTAGGTGCCGGCGAAGCCTTCCCGGGTCGCGCCCTCCGGCACGAAGTCGAGCAGGCTCTGACCGGTCGAGCGGATCACCGCGATGACGTCAGCGCCCTCGCGCGCCGCCTGCTGGGCCTGAGGGATGTCCTCGTAGATGTCGCCGGTCGCGACGATGAGATAGATCCAGGGCTGGCGCGGGGCATCGCCGTGCCGCTTGATGAGCCGCTCCCGCTCGCGCCGACGACCGTCGACAGTGCGGATGCCGGTCGCGACCTGCTTGCGGCTCGCGGCCCGAGCGCGGGTCGCGTCCTTGCCCTCGGGAAGCCGGAAGGTCACCGAGCCGGCGGCGGCCTTCTGGGCCAAGGTGGCGAGGTCGTCGCCCTCCCCGCGCAGCAGGGCGTCCCAGACCGGCAGTGCCACGCCGTGCTCGAGGCCGACGTCCGCGCGCACCACATCCATCAGGCGGTTGACCCAGGGAGTGCCTTCCTCGTCGGCACCGCCGAGACCGGCGAGCCGCAGGGTGGCGCGCTCCACCGAGACGGTGGTGTGCTTCTTGGCCATCGTGACGATCGGACGTCCGGCCTTGCGAGCCAGGCTCCGGGCGTGGCGCACGGTGGCGGGATCGAGATCGAGCTTGCCCCTCATCGGTGGGCTCCTTCGTGGTGGATGGTTCGTCCGGCGGTGAGCAGGCGGGTCAAGCGAGGAAGCGCGGTGTCAGGGCCGAGCACGGGCAAGGCGTCCACGTCGAGGCCGCCCGGGACGTCCCAGACGGCCACGTCGGCTCGAGCACCGACCAGGAGCGTGCCACCGGTGTCGTCCCAGCGAGCGGCAAGGCTGCTGCCACGCGTGTGAGCGAGGAAGGCCTCGCGGGTCGTCAGGCGCTGCCGGTGGTCACGATGGTGCGTGGCCGCTCGGATCGCCGCCCACGGACCGAGGGCCGTCACCGGGGAATCTGATCCGAACGCGAGCCGGACACCGGCGTCCTGCAGGTCGCGCAGCGGGTTGGTGGCTTGCCACCGCTCCCCCAGCCGGGCGGCGTACATCGCGTCAGGACCGCCCCACAGCGCGTCGAACATCGGCTGGACGCTGGCCACGACCTCGAGCTCGGCGAGCACCTGGATCGTCTGGGACGACGGCATCTCGACGTGCTCGAGGCGGTGGTGGCGGCGACGAACGGCCTCCGGGCCGAGGGCCTCGGCGGCACGGGCGAAGCCCTCCCCGATGGCATCGAGCGCAGCGTCGCCGATGCAGTGGAAGCCCGCCTGGAGGCCGACCTCGGTGCAGGCAACGACATGGTCGCGGACCTGCTCCGGCGTGACGTAGGCGTGCCCGCAGCTGCCCCCTGCGTCGTCGTACGGCCTGGACAGGGCTGCGGTACGGGACCCGAACGCACCGTCGGCGACGAGGTCGCCGGCGAGCCCGGCGACGCCGAGGCGGCGCGCCGTGTCGACCGCCATCAGCTCGCCCCAGTAGATCGTCGCCTCGAGGCCCGACTCGACAGCAGCCTGGCGGACAAGCTCGATCTCCGACTCGGGACCGATGTGCGGAGCGGCGTTCTCGTGGAAGCCGGCGATCCCCTGGGCCGCCATCGCCCGACACGCAGCGCGGGCCGCCTCGAGGCGCTCTGCGTCGCCGATCAGGGTCTCGAGGGTGTTGCGCACCGCGTGGTGGGCGTCGCGCTCGACCCTGCCGTCGTCGCTCCACCCGGCCAGCCCGGCGAGGCCCGGCACCAGGGCGGCAAGGGCCGGGGAGATGACCGAGGAGTGCCCGTCCACCCGGGTCAGGTAGGAGCGCCGACCGGGTGCGGCCCGCTGGAGCTCGGCTGCGGTGGGCGGCCGCGACTCGGGCCAGTCGGTCTCGTCCCAGCCCTGCCCGACGATCACCCCGTCGTCCGGGTGGCCTGCGGCGAACGACGCGAGCGCGTCGAGCGCCGAGGTCAGGCTGGTTGTTCCCGTCAGGTCGAGGCCGGTGAGCGCGAACCCGGTCCGCACGGTGTGGACGTGGCTGTCGACGAAGGCCGGGGTGACCAGCGCTCCGTCCAGCTCGAGGACTTCCGGGGCGTCGCTGCCGGTGCCGATCCAGCTCTCGGCCTGCTCCTGGGTCCCGACAAAGGCCACTCGACCCGCATCGATCCCGATCGCCGAGGACTCCCGCCCGTCGAAGGCGTCGAGCACCCGCCCACCGCGGAGCACCAGCCGCTCAGCCATGGTCGAGTCTTCGCTCGAACAGTCCGCGCACGCCGGCGTCGGCGCGCAGGAGATCGAGGGCGTACGCCGCATGGCCGGGCACATAGCCGTTGCCGACGAGCATCCGGACGTCGGCGGCCAGTCCCTCGGCTCCCAGGGCCGCTGCGGAGAACGACGTGGCCATCGAGAAGAAGATGACCGTGCCGCCCTCGGCGGTGGCCAGGACTGCGCCACCTTCACAGCCCGGCACGTCCACGCACACAACCGTCACGTCGGCGGGTCCGCCCGCACCGACGACCGCGTCGCGCAGGGCGATCGGGTCCCTGGCGTCCGCGATGGTCACCGCGTCGGCGATCGCGGCCGCGGCCAACAGGTCGGCCTCGGCCTGGTGAGGCACCACCCCGATGGTGCGGGCAGCGCCGGCGTGTCGGGCCGCTGCCAGGCTCAGTGAGCCGGACTTGCCCGCACCGCCGATCACGGTCACCACCGGGGCGCGACCCTGCTCGACGTACTCCTGCACGACGCGAGCCGTCAGTGCCGGCGCGCCGCACACGTCCATCACAGAGAGGCTCAGGTCTGCGTTGAGATCGTCGGGCAACCGTGCCGCGATCGACCGGCCGAAGAGCACGGCGTAGCCGTCGCAGGGCACCTGTTCGTCGAGCCCGTCCCACCGGGCCAGGGCGTCCTCGATGACCAGGGGCGTCAGCGTCAGCGAGACGAGGGTGGCGACCTTGTCACCAGGGCGCAGTCCCAGCGGTGAGTCGTCCCCGACGGCCTCGACGGTGCCGATGAGCATCCCGCCGGATCCTGTCTCGGGGTTCTGCATCTTGCCGCGCTCGGCCACGATGGAGAGCACCTCGGCGCGGACGGCGGCGCCGTCTGGACGACCGTCGACGGAGTGCTTGCGCTCGAGCTGGCGGAACGACGCAGCATCGAGGTTGAGCCGCTCCACCCGGATCCGGACCTCGTCGGCCCACAGCTCTACCGAGGTGTCGAGCCGTCGGGCTGCCTGGGGCAGCACCAACGGTCGGTCGAGGACCCGGTGGAGTCCGGTGGGGTCAGGGCTGACGGACAACGCCATCGCGACGTTTCCTTCCTAGGTGGGGCGGTAGACAAGAAATCATGCGGTGTGTTGATGTGCAGACGGGATTATCTTCACATAGTCTAGTGATGGTTGTGGCCCACGCCACTCACGACACCCACGGGAGCAAAGATGAGCATCGAGTCCTCCATCGGTCTGGAGACCGGTCAGCCCTATCCCTATCAGCGCGTCGAGCTCGTGGAGCCCGATTGGACCCGGTTCCCGGGGTGGCGTGACGTCACCGCCGACGACTGGGCCTCGGTGCAGTGGCAGCGTGCGCACTGCGTCAAGAACGTCCGCCAGCTGCGCGAGCTGCTCGGCGACCTCGTCGACGACCGCTTCTACGCCGACCTCGAGCGCGACCAGGCCGAGCGCGCGACGATGTCGATGCTGGTCCCGCCGCAGATGATGAACACGATGGTTCCGAAGGACGTCCCCCGCGGCGCCGGCTCGCTGACCGAGGCGTTCTACGCCGACCCGGTGCGGCACTACATGCTCCCGGTCTTCTCCGACCGGCGCACCGACTGGTCCTCCCACCCGCACGCCACCCGTGACTCGCTGCACGAGCACGACATGTGGGTCGCCGAGGGCCTCACCCACCGCTACCCCACCAAGGTCCTCGCCGAGCT
This sequence comes from uncultured Actinomycetota bacterium, assembly GCA_963761285.1. Taxonomy (GTDB): domain Bacteria; phylum Actinomycetota; class Actinomycetes; order Propionibacteriales; family Nocardioidaceae; genus Nocardioides. The sequence continues at coordinate 21,651 of CAVXGJ010000012.1, forward strand.
GCTCCCGACCTGCCCGCAGTACTGCGGGCACTGCACCCGGATGGACCTGGTGGGCAACTCCACTCCCACCATCGAGAAGCTGAAGTTCGTCGCCAAGCCGACCGACCGGTTGGCCTCGATGATGGACTACCTGCGCAGCACCCCGTCCGTGCGCGACGTCGTCGTGTCCGGTGGCGACGTGGCCAACATGCCGTGGCCCCGCCTCGAGGACTTCCTCACCCGGCTGCTGGAGATCGACAACATCCGCGACATCCGCCTGGCCACCAAGGCGCTGGTCGGGCTCCCCCAGCACTGGCTGCAGCCGGAGGTGCGCGAGGGCATGACCCGAGTCGCCGGCATCGCACGCGAGCGCGGTGTCTCGATCGCAATCCACACCCACGCCAACCACGCGAACTCGATCACGCCGCTCGTGGCCGAGGCGACCCGCGCCATGCTCGAGGCCGGGGTGCGCGACGTCCGCAACCAAGGAGTGCTGCTCAACGGCGTCAACGCCGATCCGCACGCCCTGCTCGACCTCTGCTTCGCCCTCCTCGACGGCGCGCAGATCATGCCCTACTACTTCTACATGTGCGACATGATCCCGTACTCGGAGCACTGGCGGGTCTCGGTCGGCGACGCCCAGCGTCTCCAGCACCACATCATGGGCTACCTCCCCGGTTTCGCGACGCCACGGATCGTCTGCGACGTGCCGTTCGTCGGCAAGCGTTGGGTGCACCAGCTGGAGTCCTACGACCAGGTTCGCGGCATCTCGCACTGGACGAAGAACTACCGCACCTCCATCGAGCTGGAGTCGACCGACGCCCTGCAGAAGACCTACGAGTACTACGACCCGATCCACACCCTGCCCGCCGAGGGCCAGGCGTGGTGGGCCGAGCACGGCAACCTCGACACGTCCGCGCTCAAGGCCGCCGAGGTGGCGGAGGCCTCGCGGCGGATGGCGGCTCTCCAGGCCTACTGAAAGCCCCCGCCGGCGAGATTTTGCCCGACGCGAGCCCGGCCCGATCTCGTGGAGCACACCGCCCGATCGGGCCAGGTCGAACTAGGGTCGCCCGGCCTCAACCCAGCGGGCTCGGTCGCCGCTCGGGCAGTCACGGACGAGCGCCGCACCGAGCCGGCCATGGCTCTCGGTGGCTAGAGGGCACCCCCCGATCGGGTCATGGCCATCTGGGGTGCGTGCCGAGCATGGTGGGGCGCCAGAGCGCGGCTGCTCCGAGGCTGCGTGCCGACGGGAAGACCTCCTCATGCGACGCAAGCTCGTACTCATCGCACTAGCGCTTTTCATGGCCGTCGCCGTGGCCACCCATCCGGTGGTGGCTCAAGCCGGCAAGAAGATCACCGGCAAGGACATCAAGAACAACTCAGTCACCGGCAAGGACATCAAGAACAACTCCCTGCTGGCCAAGGACTTCAAGTCCGGTCAGCTGCCTGCCGGACCTGCGGGGCCTGCCGGGCCTGCGGGGCCTGCGGGGCCTGACGGGCCTGACGGGGTCCACGGGTCGCCGACCGGCGCCTCGCCGGCTCTGACGGCTCTGACGGCAGGTCCCGGTCCTGCAGGACCTGCCGGGCCTGCCGGTCCTGCCGGGCCTACTGGGCCTTCCGGGACCGTCAGCGTCCTGAGTTTCGGTGGCGGGATCGAAGACCTTGCCGCCAACACCAGTACCTGGGTCTTTGCCGGACCCACCGCCGCCGCGACGGTTGGCGAGTCGGACATTGTCGTTGCCGGAGGAACAGCGAACGTGAGGTCTGGTGCACCCACGTCGACCGACGTGGCCATCTGCAGTCTCAGTACGGCCGCTGATGCGGAGCCGACCCCCCTCGGATCGCAGAACCAGTACTCGGCCAACACCGAGGTCGGCACGGTGGTCCGTGCCCTGCCTGCCCTCGCCTCTGGCGTCCTGCCCACCGGTAGCTACGAGATCGGTATGTGTCTGCGCCCGAACGCCGAGCTGGCCGACAACGACTTCAGCGTCGGGTGGGTACAGGTCCTCGCTGCCGGCAACCCCACGCGGCCGAGCCGCACGACGCAAGAGGATCGAGGCTGAGCCGGCGCCGCCGGTGCCTCAGGCGCCGCTGACCGGACGGTTCTCGTAGTAGGTCGAGAGCACGATCTCGGTGCGGGTGGCCACGTTGGCCACCGCTCGCACCCGCGCCAGCAGCTCCTCGAGGTCCGACGGCTTCGCGACCCTGACCTTCAGGAGGTAGGAGTCCTCCCCGGCCACCGACCAGCACGACTCGATCTCGGCGATCGTGCTGAGTCGGTCCGGTGAGTCGTCGGGCTGCGACGGGTCGATCGGTCGGATCGAGATGAAGGCGGTGAGCGGCAGCCCGACGGCCTCGTAGTTGACGACCGCGCCGTAGCCCAGGATCAGCTGACGCTGCTCGAGGCGTTTGACGCGCTGGTGCACCGCGGAGGTAGACAACCCCGTGGCCTTGCCGAGGTCGGTGAACGACATCCGTCCGTCGGCGGCGAGGAGCTCCAGGATCCGCCGGTCGGTGGGTTCGAGGTCAGGGACTGTCACGGCGTCAGACTAGTGGCAGGATGCCCCGCGTGACTCGCTCTGGACGCCTCATGCTGCTCGACACGGCCTCGATGTACTTCCGCGCCTTCTACGGCGTCCCGGAGTACCTCGCTCCCGACGGCACCAACGTCAACGCCGTCCGTGGCCTGCTCGGCTACATCTCGCGCCTCGTCGAGGAGTACCAGCCCACCGACCTGGTCTGCTGCTGGGACAACGACTGGCGCCCGCAGTGGCGCGTCGACCTGATCCCCTCCTACAAGGCGCACCGCGTCGTGGAGGAGGTCGCCGCCGCGCCCGACGTCGAGGAGGTGCCGGACCCGCTGGAGGCCCAGCTGCCGATCATCCTCGACGTCCTCGAGGCGTTCGGGATCAAGGTGATCGGGGCCGACGGGTTCGAGGCCGACGACGTGATCGGCACATTGGCCACGGGTGCCGGCCAGCCAGTGGACGCCGTGACGGGCGATCGCGACCTGTTCCAGCTCGTCGACGATGCCGAGGAGGTCCGGATCCTCTACATCGGCAAGGGCGTGGGCCGCCACGAGCGCGTCACCGAGGACTGGATCACCGACAAGTACGCCGTCACCCCGTCGCAGTACGCCGACTTCGCCGCCATGCGCGGAGACGCCTCCGACGGGCTGCCGGGAGTCGCCGGAGTCGGGGAGAAGACCGCGGCGACCCTGCTCCAGCGCTTCGGCGACCTCGACGCCATCATCGCCGCAGCCCAGGACCCCGACTCCGACATGGGGCCCGGGCCACGCGGCAAGATCAAGGCCTCGCTCGACTACCTCGCCGTCGCTCCCACTGTGTGCGAGGTCGCCCGCGACATCGACCTGGACCGCTCCGGCCTCACGCTGCCCACCACCCCCGTCGACCCCGACCGGGTGCTGGCTCTGGCGGAGCAGTGGGGCCTCGAGTCCCCCACCGCGCGCCTGCTCGACGTCCTGACCAAGCGGGCCGCTCAGCCCTCGGCCAAGCCCGAGTAGGCCACGACGCCGCGCCGCATCGCGCGAACGGCGTCACGCGCGGTGTCGCGCAGCGGGGAGTCTCCTGCCGCGTCGGCGACCTGGCCGGTGAGGTCGAGCAGCTGCTTCATCCGGCGCACGAAGTCGCCCGCCGACATGTCGGAGTCACCGAGCAGGTCGTCGAGGTCGTCGCCCTCGGCCCAGCGGTAGGCCAACCACGACATCCCGATGTCCGGCGAGCGCAGGAAGTCGAGGTGATGGGCCTTCTCCAGGCTGTCGAGCTCGACCCACAGCCGCTGCGTCTGCTCGAGGGCCTGCTTGACGCCGCCACCCGGCACCCTCGGCGCCGAGACGTCATCGGCACGGCGTGCCTCGTAGACGAGCGCCGACAGCGCAGCGGCCAGACCCGAGGGGGTCAGGTCGTCCCAGACCCCCTGGCGCAGCGCCTCGGCGGCGAGCAGGTCGACGTCGCTGTAGAGCCTCATCAGGTGCTGCCCGCGCGCAGTGACCTCGTCGCCGTCGAGGTACCCCAACGTGGTCAGGACGTCACAGACCCGGTCGAACTGCCGAGCCACGGTGTTGGTGCGCTTCTCGATCCGACGCCGCAGCGTGGCTGCATCCCGATCGAGCTTGAAGTACCGCTCGGCCCAACGGGCGTGGTCCTCGCGATCGGTGCACCCGTGGCACGGGTGTGCCCGCTGCTGCTCGCGCAGCGCAGCGATCTCCTGCTCCGCCTCGGTGGAGAGCCCACCGGCGCTCGCCCCCGAGCCGGTGCGCACCGGCGGCGGCGTCAGGTCGTGCGTGCGGTCGCGGAGTGCCGAGGCGAGATCACGCCGCATCTGCGGGTTGCGGCCATTGAAGCTCTTGGGCACCTTGAGGCGCGACACCGCCGCCACCGGGGTCGGGAAGTCCATCATCGCCAGGCGCCTGGCCTGTCGCTCCGCGGTGACGACGTAGGGACGCGGACCACCCTCGTCGGCTGGGGACCAGCCGGGGTCGATGACCACGGCATAGCCGGAGAACTTGCCCGCGGGCACCATGATCACGTCACCCGGCTTGAGGGCCCGCAGCGACTCGGCCGCCTCGTCGCGTCGGTCGGTGCGCCGCGCCCTGCTGGCGGACTTCTCGACGTCGCTGATCCGGCGGCGGAGACCGGCGTACTCCATGAAGTCACCGAGGTGACAGGTCGCCGCCTCGACGTAGCCGGTCAGTGCGTCATCGCTCTTGGTGAGCTGGCGAGCCAGCCCCACCACGGCCTTGTCGGCCTGGAACTGAGCGAAGGACTGCTCGAGCAGCTTGCGTGAACGGTCGCGTCCGAACTGATGGACGAGGTTGACCGCCATGTTGTAGGACGGACGGAAGGACGAGCGCAGCGGATACGTGCGGGTCGAGGCGAGACCGGCCAGCTCGCGGGGGTTCATGCCCGGCTGCCACAGCACGACCCCGTGCCCCTCGACATCGAGGCCGCGGCGACCGGCACGACCGGTCAGCTGGGTGTACTCCCCCGGCGTGATGTCGGCATGCGTCTCGCCGTTCCACTTGGAGAGCTTCTCGATCACCACCGTGCGCGCCGGCATGTTGATGCCCAGGGCCAGGGTCTCGGTCGCGAAGACGACCTTGCACAACCCACGGATGTAGAGCTCCTCGACCACCTGCTTGAAGGCCGGCAGCATTCCGGCGTGGTGGGCGGCCAGGCCGCGGGTCAGCGCATCGAGGAAGTCGTGGTATCCCAGGACGTGGAGGTCGTCAGGAGGGAGATCCCGGCACGCGCCCTCCACGAACCCACGGATCTCGTCGCGCTCCGCGGCGGTGGTCAGCCGGATGCCGGCGTTGAGGCACTGGGTGACCGCGGCGTCGCACGCGGCCCGGCTGAAGATGAAGACGATGGCTGGGAGCAGCTTCTCCTGATCCAGCTTCTCGATGACATCCGCACGGCCCGGGATCCAGACCCGGCGACCGTTGCCCACGGGCTTGCCCTTCCCACGCTGTCCCTTCGGGGTACGGCGGTCCTTGATCCTGCTGGAGGCCCAGTCGTCGCGCGCGATCTTCAGGAGCTCGTCGTTGACCGGGGCGCCCTCCTTGACGAAGCCCGCCGAGGCGTCGACATCGGAGGAGGCGAAGAGGTCGAGCAGGCGCCGCCCCGCCATCACGTGTTGGTAGAGCGGGACCGGCCGGCGCTCCTCGACGATGGTCGTGGTCTCGCCACGCACGGTGGCCAGCCACTCACCGAACTCCTCGGCGTTCGACACGGTCGCCGACAAGGACACCAGGGTCACCGACTCCGGGAGGTGGATGATCACCTCTTCCCAGACCGCGCCGCGGTTGCGGTCGGCGAGGTAGTGCACCTCGTCCATCACCACGAAACCGAGGCCGAGCAGGGTGCGCGAGCCCGCGTAGAGCATGTTGCGCAGCACCTCGGTCGTCATCACGACGATCGGGGCCTCGCCGTTGACGGAGTTGTCACCGGTCAGCAATCCCACCTGGTCGGCGCCGTAGCGCTCGACGAGGTCGGCGTACTTCTGGTTCGACAGGGCCTTGATCGGGGTGGTGTAGAACGCCTTGCGGCCAGTGGCGAGGGCGAGATGGATCGCGAACTCGCCCACGATGGTCTTGCCCGAGCCGGTGGGCGCCGCGACCAGCACGCCGTGTCCGTCCTCGATCTCCTTGGCGGCGCGCACCTGGAAGTCGTCGAGGTCGAAGTCGTAGAGGCCTGCGAAGTCGGCGAAGACCGGGTGCGCCTGGCGCTGGCGGGAGGCGGCGTACCGCTCGGCCGGAGTGGTTGCGGGTACGGGGTCGAGATCGTTGCGGCCGGCCATGGTCCGACCTTAGTCGGGCGCCTACTGCCCCGAGGGTGAGGCTCGTCCGCCCAGCCGAAGGTGGACCGCGAACGCAGACGGCGAAGCCCCGAGCGCCTTGGCGAGCCGGGCGATGGCTTCCAGGGCGGTGTCGGCGGAGAAGGACGTGCCGGGCACCAGCAGCGTGAGGCGGTCGTCACAGGAGGCGAGGTGGACCTGACCGTGACGCCACGCCTGGTGCACCACGAGTCGCACGCTCTCGGAGGCCACCGGGGCCGGGTAGGCCTCATCGACCGCGAGCAGGTCGCATGGCAGGTCGCTGCCGTCAGCGGCGGTGAGCAGACCACGGACGCGGTGGCCGCTGGCGAGGGAGTCCTGACTGCTCCACGTCACCTCACCCTCCCCCAGGGCCTCGGGAAGGTCGAACGGGTCCACGTCCTGGGGCTCGACACTCATGAGTGAGCCCTCACAGGGGCGAGGCCACGTCGGGATCCAGGTCGGCGAAGCGTCGCTTCTTCGCCCGCCGCCGATCGTTGTAGCGACAGATCACCTCCGAGAGCCCGAAGAGCAGCACCATCGGGACGGCCATCAAGGTCATCGTGAACGGATCGGCAGACGGGGTCGCCACCGCGGCGAAGATGAACACCCCGATGACGATCCAAGGGCGATAGGCACCCAGGGCCTTCCCCGACACGATGCCGGCGAAGTTGAGCAGGATCACGAACAGCGGGATCTCGAACGCGATCCCGAAGACCAGCAGGGTGCGGCTGAAGAAGCTCAGGTAGTCGTCGAAGTCGACGAGGTTGGTGAGCCCCTCGGGGTTGAAGCCGATCAGGATCTCCAGCCCCTTGGGCAAGGTGACATAGCCGAGGAACACGCCGGCCAGGAACAGCGGGCCCGCGATCGCGGCGAACAGCCTGCTCCACTTGCGCTCGCGCGCATGCAGCCCCGGCATGATGAACGCCCAGATCTGGTAGAGCCACAGCGGGCTGGTCAGCACGACGGAGGCGAACGCAGTGAGCTTGAAGTAGATCAACAGGCCTGCCCCCGGCCCGTTGCTGGTCAGGAGGTTCGAGTCCTCCGGCAGCTTGAGCTGGGCGGTGGTGATGGGGCCGTAGACGAGGTCATAGACCTGCTGGAAGAAGATCAGGGAGAGCAGCGCACCGGCGATGATGATCAGGGCGACCTTCAACACCCGCGCCCGGAGCTCGCGCAGGTGGTCGGACAGGGCCATCCGCCCGTCCGCCCCGACGGGGTGGACGGGGCGGCCCGAGAAGACGTTCGCGACGCCGGTGATCGACATGAGGTTCAGCTGCAGCTAGCGGCTCGGCGCCTGCTCAGCTGTTGTTCTTGTCGGCAGGAGTCTCCGGCGTGACCGGGACCTCCTCGGTGGCCGACGTGGGGAGCTCCTTGGAGTCCTCGGCGTCATCGTCGTCGTCGCGCAGACCCTTGGTCTCGCTCTTGAAGATGCGCAGCGCCTGTCCGGTGCCACGAGCGAGGTCCGGGAGCTTGGCGGCACCGAACACGAGAATGACGATCGCCAGGATCACGAACCATTCCGCGCCCATGGGCATTCCGATCAGCGGGTTCAACATGAGGCCCTCATCCGTTGGGTGGTGTGTATGTGGCGGTAGCTCAATCTTACGCGCTGGCGTCGCGATACAACGTCAGAGCGTCCTGAGCGGCGGCTGTGAAGTCGACCGTGAAGTCGGCAGGTGCCACCACCCATGCATTCGGAGCCAACCGTAGAAGCAGTTTGGTCAGCCAGCGATGATCTGCCACGAGCAGGTCCACCTCGAGGTGGTCGTCGCCGGGACGCACCGCCTCCACCGGGTAGTACTCGACGATCCACTGCGCCGGCGGCGCCAGCCGCAGAGTCACCGACGTGGTGCGGTCGTGGCTGCCGGCGAAGATGCCGTCGCTGAGGTCCCGCGGTGCTTGCGGCGCGGTGGCGACGGGGTCGCTCAGCACGGTGGCGCGCGAGATCCGGTCGAGGCGGAAGAGCCGCGGCGCCTCTGCGGAGTGGCACCAGGCGTCGAGATAGTCGAAACCGTGGTGATGCACGACCCCACGCGGATCGACCACGCGACGCGACTGCTCGTCCCTGGTGGGCACGTAGTACTCGAGCTCGACCTGGACCTGTCGCGCCACCGCGTCTCGCAACCGCCCGGCGATCGCTGCGAGCTCGGCGTCGCGCCCGGGCTCGTCGAGGGCCGCATCCAACGGCACCTCCGCCGGGCCGTCGGCCGCTGCGCTCTCGAGCTTGCCGAGGACCCGGTCGACGATCTCCACGGTGTTCGTCTCTGCCCCGGCACGCAGCGCACGCAGTGCCACGATCATCGCCGAGGCCTCCGTCGGCGTGAGCCGAAGCGGCCGGTCGAGGTAGTCGGCGTTGCTGATCCGGATGACTCCCTCGCTGCGGAGCTCCCCGTCCTCGCTCTCCAGCGCATCGAGGTCGACGTCGATCAGGTCGTTGGGGTAGCCGCCGGGCAGCCCACACATGAGGAGCACCTTCAGGTCCTTGAGAACCTGCTCGGGCGAGACACCGAGGGCGACCGCGGCGTCGGCGAGTCTCACGCCACCGTGCGCGTGCAGGTAGGGCACCAGGGTCAGTAGCCGCGCCACCTGGTCCTTGGCGCCGCTCGGGGTGCTCATGCCAGCACTCCTTCGAGGCGGGACACGACGGCCGCGCGCAGCGCGGCCGGCTCCTCGACGAAGACGCTCGCGCCGTAGCCGAGGACCTCATCCTCGAGGCCGACGTTGCTCCGCGTGAGGACCAGCCGGTCCCACGACGTCACCTCGTCGGGTCCGACGACGTCGGTCTCGAGCATGTCCGCCATCCGGCGGAGCGGCGCGGCAGCACCGCCGCGCACGAGGACCACGGCCCGTTCGGTGGTCGGGGCCGGGGCGAGGCGCCTCGTGGTGGCCGAGATGTCGAGGCCCGGAGGGATCGCATAGGCACCCGGTTGGCCGGTGCGCACCACCTGACCCTGCACCCGTGAGAGGCGGAAGACCCGTTCGGCTTCCCTGTCGGTGTCGTAGCCCAGGACGTACCAGCGCCCGGAGTAGCGCGTGACCCCCCAGGGTTGGAGGTGCCGCCGCTGCGGTGCTGCTGCACCGGAGCGGGAGTAGTCGAAGGTGACCGCGCTCCGCTCGGTGAGGGCCTCCAGGAACGGGTCGAACGCGGGCTCGTCCGCGACCAGACGCGGCTGGGCGATGTCGAGCGCCGACAGATCGATGTCCACGCCTGCGGCGGTGAGCTTGCGGACGGCTTCGTTGGTCGCCTGAGCCAGGCGCTGGTGCTCCCAGACCCGGGTCGCGAGGCCGACGATGGCCGCTTCGTCGGGAGCCAGGTCGATCTCGGGCAGGGCGAACGCATCGGGACGGATCCGGTAACCGGGCTCGTCATCGAAGTAGGCGTCCATGTGGCCGACCTCCACCGGGACCCCGAGGCTGCGCAGCTCCTCCTTGTCCCGCTCGAACATCTTCTCGAAGGCGTCGGTGCCGGCCTCCGGGTAGAGGATCGCGCGGATCTTGTCCTTGGCCACGAAGTGGCGTTGGACGAGGAGCATGATGAGCAGCTTCATCAGCCGCTCGGTCTTGGCAGCAGTGCTCATAGGGGCGTCAGCCGGCAGCCAGGACGTCGATCAGGAAGTACAAGGTCGAGCCGCCGGGGATGTCCTCGCCCTGACCGGCCTTGCCGTAGCCCAGTCCGGGCGGGATCTGGAGCATGACTCGCGACCCGACGGGAACCCCCACCAGTGCCTGGTCCCAGCCCTTGATGACCGCACCCTGTCCGAGGATCGTCGGGAAGGTCGCGCGACCGTAGGAGGTGTCGAACGGCTTCTTCGCGTCGTAGACCTGACCGAGGTAGTTGACGACGATGAAGTCCTGGTCCTCGACGTCCGGGCCCGTACCCGGGTAGAGGATCTGCTTCTTCAGCGTGCCGTCAGGACCGGTGGTGCCGTTGAACGCCAGCCCGGACGGAGCTCCGTCGGAGAAGGCGATGCGCGGGACCCAGGCCGGCCGAGCCTTGATGGGCTTGCCGTCGGGCCCGGTGCGGACCACGCTCTCGATGTCGATCACGAGCACCAGGGCGTCCTGGTTGCCCACGTCGAGCACGGTGCCGGCCGAACCGACGATGTCTGCGGAGGAGCCGGTGACGATCTTGCGGGTGCCGACGGTGTCGCCGGCCTCGACCTGGTCCGCTACGAACACGTCGAGCAGGTAACGCGCGATCTGCTCGTTGCTCGGGTCCGCGGTGGTCGGTTGCGGCACCTCGCCGCCGACCGGGAACAGGGCGGGAACCTGCTCGTCGGTGTAGGTGTCGAGGGTGGTCTGCTGGGTGTAGCCGTTGCCCACGTAGTAGTTGACGAGGACCTCGTCGTCGTCCTCGACCTCGGCTCCGTCACCCGCGGTGAGGGTCTCGGTCTCGGTGTCCGGTGCCTCCATCCGGCCCTTCCAGCTCAGCTCAGGGCTCGAACCGACCTCGCCGCTGATCTCGAAGGCATCAGTTCGCTGCAGCGCGCCGGAGGTAGCGGTCGTTCCCTCTCCGCAGGCAGCGGTCAACGCCGACACCAGGACGAGGGGAACCAGCAACGCCGCGGGGCGGCGGGAGGCGTGTGAGGAACGGAGCACGATGATTCAACCTTCGGTGGACTGTCGATCGGGAAACGCGGTCGGTCGCCGCGGACAACGGCGCGCCGAGCCTACAAGCCGCCCAGCGGCACGCTTCACATGCCGTCGATGAGGCGCTGGACGCGCTCGTCGTAGGCCCGGAACGGGTCCTTGCACAGCACGGTCCGCTGGGCCTGGTCGTTGAGCTTGAGGTGCACCCAGTCAACGGTGAAGTCGCGGCGCTTCTCCTGAGCCTTGCTGATGAACTCCCCCCGCAACCGGGCCCGAGTGGTCTGGGGCGGAACCGTCTTGGCCTCGAAGATCTTCAGGTCGGTGGTGACCCGGGCCACCGAGCCACGCTTCTCGAGAAGGTAGTAGAGACCACGGTTGCGGTGGATGTCGTGGTAAGCCAGATCGAGCTGGGCAATGCGCGGATGGCCCAGCGGCAGCCCATGCTTGGCCCGGTAACGATCGATCAGCTTCCACTTGATCACCCAGTCGATCTCGCGGTCGACGAGCCCCAGGTCGTCGGACTCGACGGCCTTGAGGCCCCGCTCCCACAGATCGAGGGCCTGCTCGATGATCGGAGTACTGATGCCGCGACGATCGACGAAGTCGCGGGCCTTGCCGAGATACTCCCCCTGGATTTCGAGGGCACTGGCCTCGCGACCGTTGGCCAGGCGGACCTTGCGCCGACCCGTCACGTCGTGGGAGATCTCACGGATGGCACGGATCGGGTTCTCCATGGTGAGGTCGCGCATCACCACGCCCTCCTCGATCATCCGGAGGACCAGGTCGCAGCTGGCGACCTTGAGCATCGTGGTGGTCTCGCTCATGTTGGAGTCGCCGACGATGACGTGCAGCCGCCGGTACTTCTCGGCGTCGGCGTGGGGCTCGTCGCGGGTGTTGATGATCGGACGGCTGCGCGTGGTGGCGCTGCTGACGCCCTCCCAGATGTGCTCGGCTCGTTGGCTCACCGAATAGGAAGCACCGCGGGGCGTCTGGGTGATCTTGCCGGCGCCGACGACGATCTGGCGGGTCACCAGGAAAGGGATCAGGATGTCGGCGAGGCGGCTGAACTCGCCCGCTCGCCCGACGAGGTAGTTCTCGTGACAGCCGTAGGAGTTTCCGGCCGAGTCGGTGTTGTTCTTGAACAGGTAGATCTCACCGGCGATCCCCTCGTCGTGCAGGCGCTGCTCGGCGTCGAGCATCAGCCCCTCCAGCACCCGCTCCCCCGCCTTGTCGTGCGCGACCAGCTCGGCGATGTCGTCGCACTCGGGGGTGGCGTACTCCGGGTGGCTGCCGACGTCGAGGTAGAGGCGCGCGCCGTTGCGGAGGAAGACATTGCTGGAGCGTCCCCAGCTGACGACCTTGCGGAAGAGGTAGCGAGCCACCTCGTCCGGACTCAACCTGCGCTGTCCCTTGAACGTGCACGTGACGCCGTACTCGTTCTCGATCCCGAAGATGCGCCTGTCCACGACTGCAGCCTAGGCGCAGAGTGGGTGGGAACGGCGTGACTTCACGATGGGTGTTGCCGGTTGAGACCGATCAGAGCGCTCAGTCGGTCGGCGGAGCGATCGGCGGCTCACCGCTGAGCGGGTCCTCGAGCGGCTCCACCGCGCCGCTGACCTGGTCGGTGGGGTCGGTCGGGTCGTCGACCATCGGCACGCTGCTGCCGACGGCTCCGCCGGGGCCTGACGAGCCGGTCAGCGTCTCGGACTCCGACGCTGCCTCGCGAGTGCCGAGCAGCTCGTCGAGCCGGGCAGGGCTCAACCGGGAGAACTTCCTGGTCTGCGGGCGGGTGCGATCGAGGACAGCGACCTCGAGGTCGGTGGTCGCGATCACCCGGTCGCCACTGTCGGAGCGTCCGAGGGCGATGACCGCCTCGCGCAGCGCGGTCTCCAAGGGGACACCGGAGACCTCGGCGGCGGTCAGGCTCGCCACCACCGGCTCGACCTGCCCACCCATCACGGCGAAGCCGTGTTCGTCGGCGACCTGGCCGTCGTAGGTGAGTCGGTAGATCTGGTCGTCCTCGACCCGGTCTCCCACCTCGGCGACGAAGATCTCCACCTCGTAGGGCTTCTCGCCGCCGCTGGAGAAGATCGTGCCGAGCGTCTGGGCGTAGGCGTTGGCCAGCCCCCGGCCGGTGACGTCGCGCCGGTCGTAGGCATAACCCCGCATGTCAGCGAGGCGGACGCCGGCGATGCGCAAGTTCTCGAACTCGTTGTAGCGACCGACTGCCGCGAAGGCGATCCGATCGTAGATCTCGGAGACCTTGTGGAGCGCCTGCGAAGGGTTCTCGGAGACGAACAGGATGCCGTCGGCGTACTGGACCGCGACGACCGAGCGGCCGCGGCCGATGCCCTTGCGGGCGAAGTCGGCGCGGTCCTTCATGAGCTGTTCCGGCGAGACGTAGAACTGCTGGCTCATCGCTGGCCACCCTCACTGTTCGAGTGCCCGTCGAGAGCCGCTGCGGGGCCGTCGGGTCGGTGCATGCGTCCGGCGATGACGCGGTCGGCGATCGCAGCGACCTCGGCATCAGGCATCCGGCTGCCGCCTTCTGCGGTGATGATCTGCACGACGGGGAAGATCCGTCGGGTCAGGTCGGGCCCACCGGTCGCCGAGTCGTCGTCGGCGGCGTCGTAGAGGGCCTGAACGATGACTTCCACGCACGTCTCGGCGTCGAGGTCGTGGCGGTAGAGCTTCTTGAGCGCGCCGCGCGCGAACATCGACCCCGACCCCACCGAGTGGAAGGCGGTCTCCTCGTAGCGGCCACCGGTCACGTCGTAGCTGAAGATGCGGCCTTGCTGCGCGTTGACGTCGTACCCAGCGAAGAGCGGGACCACGGCGAGGCCCTGCATCGCCATCGGGAGGTTGTTGCGGATCAACGCGGCCAACCGGTTGGCCTTGCCATCCATGGAGAGGCGGTTGCCCTCGATCTTCTCGTAGTGCTCGAGCTCGGTCTGGAAGAGGCGGACCATCTCGACCGCGAGTCCGGCGGTGCCGGCGATGCCCACCGCGGAGTACTCGTCGGCGGCGAAGACCTTCTCGATGTCGCGCTGGGCGATGATGTTGCCCATCGTGGCTCGTCGGTCGCCTGCCATCACGACACCACCGGGGAAGGTCGCAGCCACGATCGTGGTCGCGTGGGGTGCGAGGTCAGCAGCACTCCCCTGAGGGAGGCCGGTGCGCCCCGGGAGCAGGTTGGGCGCCTGGGCAGCGAGGAAGTCGGCGAACGAGGAGACCCCGGGCTGGAGGAAGGCAGCCGGCAGGCGCGGATCGGTCACTGGCCGCCCTTCTGGATGAAGGACTTCACGAAGTCCTCGGCGTTGGACTCGAGCACCTCGTCGATCTCGTCGAGGATGTCGTCGACGTCGCTGTCGATCGCTTCCTTGCGCTCGGCGACGTCGCTCTGGGGGGCCACCTCGGTGGTCTCCTCGGTCTCGTGCGACTTGCGCGGCTGCTTCTGCTCCTGGGCCATGAACAGACCCTAACCGGGTGCCACGACACTTTCGACGCATGCCCGCCTCATGATGCTCGCGGGCGGCCCCGATCAGCGCGTCAGTGCGGCGAACAGCTGCTCAGCGGTGTCACAGCGGTCGAGCAGCGCTCCGACGTGCGCCTTGCTGCCCCGGAGCGGGTCTCCGGTCGGGACCCGCTGCAGCGACTCTCGTCCGGGGAGGTCGAAGATCACCGAGTCCCACGACGCGGCCGCGACGTGGACGGCGTACTTCTCCAGGCAGCGACCACGGAAGTAGGCCCGGGTGTCGGTCGGCGGGTCGTGCATCGCGTCGTCGACCTGGGCCTGAGTGAGCAGGCGCTCCATGCGCCCGGCCGCCGCAAGGCGGTGGTAGAGGCCCTTCTCCGGCCGGATGTCGGAGTACTGGTAGTCGATCAGCTGCAGCTTGGCGTCGTCCCAGTCGAGACCGTCGCGAGAGCGATATTGCTCGAGGAGCTTGAGCTTGGCGACCCAGTCGAGCTCGGTCGACAGCGTCATCGGGTCTCGCTCGAGCCGGTCCAGGACCGATTGCCACCGCTCGAGCACGTCGACGGTCTGGGCATCGGCGTCAGAGCCGTGGCGCTGCTCGACGTAGGAGCGAGCGAGGTCGAGGTACTCGCGCTGGAGCTGGATCGCCGTCAAGGTGCGCCCGTCCGCCAGGGTGAGCATGTGGCGCAGGGTCGGGTCGTGCGAGACCGCCCGTAGGGCGGCAACCGGACCGTCGATGCTCAGGTCACGGTCGAGGTAGCGGTCCTCGATCATCGCCAGCACCAGCGAGGTGGTGCCGACCTTGAGATAGGTCGAGACCTCGGAGAGGTTGGCGTCACCGATGATCACGTGGAGTCGCCGGTACTTCTCGGGGTCGGCGTGCGGCTCGTCGCGGGTGTTGATGATGGGGCGCTTCAAGGTCGTCTCGAGCCCCACCTCGACCTCGAAGAAGTCGGCGCGCTGACTCAGCTGGAAACCGTGCTCGCGCCCGTCCTGACCTTTGCCCACCCGCCCGGCGCCGCAGATCACCTGCCGGCTCACGAAGAACGGCGTCAGGTGCCGCACGATGTCGGCGAACGGCGTCGAGCGTCGCATCAGGTAGTTCTCGTGCGCGCCGTAGGAGGATCCCTTGTTGTCGGTGTTGTTCTTGTAGAGCACGATCTCGGGTCCGCCGGGCAGCTGGGCCGCGCGCTTGGTCGCATCGAGCATCACCTGCTCCCCGGCCTTGTCCCAGCGGACGATGTCGAGGGGGGTGGTGACCTCGGGCGTGGCGAACTCCGGGTGGGCGTGGTCGACGTAGAGACGCGCCCCGTTGGTGAGGATGACGTTGGCCAGGCCGAGGTCCTCGTCGGTGAGCTGGCTGGGGTCGGCCACCTGGCGCGACATGTCGTAGCCCCGGGCATCGCGCAACGGCGACTCCTCCTCGAAGTCCCACCGTGCCCGTCGTGCCTTCACGGTCGCCGTTGCGTAGGCATTGACGACCTGCGAGGAGGCCACCATCGGGTTCGCCATCGGCTGGCCCACCACCGAGATGCCGTACTCGATCTCGGTGCCCATCACCCGGCGCACGCTCATGCGGAGTTCTCCTCGCGCAGGCGTGGCACCGTGGTCAGCTCGGGACGGATCCCCTGCTTGTCGGCGTAGAAGTCGCGGATCCGGTCCATGTCAGCGACGACGTCGCCGGTGAGGGCGAACGTCGGGCCCCATCCGACGGTGCGCGACGGACCGTCGAGGTAGGCCAGGGTCACCGGGATACCGGTCTGCTGGGAGATCCGGTAGAAGCCCGACTTCCAGTACTCACCCTTGCTGCGCGTGCCTTCGGCCGCGAGTCCGAGCAGGAACGCCTCGTCCGACTCTGCGTCGTCGAGGAGCGCTCGGATCGTGGCCCCGGGGTTGTCGCGGTCGAGGGAGACCGCACCCGTGGCGCGCATGATGAACCCGATCGGTCCCTTGAAGTAGGAGTCCTTGACCAGCAGCCGGATCTGCACGCTGTTGTCCCAGGCCAGGAGCATCGTCAGCACCCAGTCCCAGTTGGAGGTGTGCGGAGCGCCGACGAGGATGCCCCTGCTCGGAACCTCCCCCGCGGTGTGCCATCGCGACAACCGGAGTGCGACGCGAGCGAGGTTCCTGCGGACGAAGAAGTGTCGGCCCATGGACCGACCGTAGCGGGGCGTTCTTCAGGCCCCGCTACGGAGCCCGTTCAGAGGTACTGACCGGTGTTGGGGACCGTGTCGATGGAGCGCCCAGGCTCGGTGCCCTGCTTGCCGGTGATGAGGGTGCGGATGAACACGATCCGCTCGCCCTTCTTGCCCGAGATCCGCGCCCAGTCGTCGGGGTTGGTGGTGTTGGGCAGGTCCTCGTTCTCCTTGAACTCATCGACGCAGGCCTGCAGCATGTGGGCCACGCGGAGGCCGCGCTGGTCGTGGTCGAGGAGGTCCTTGATCGCCATCTTCTTCGCCCGGTCCACGATGTTCTGGATCATCGCGCCGGAGTTGAAGTCCTTGAAGTAGAGGACCTCTTTGTCACCGTTGGCGTAGGTCACCTCGAGGAACCGGTTCTCCTCGGTCTCGGTGTACATCCGCTCGACAGTGGCCCGGATCATCGCTGCCACGCATGCGTCACGGTCGCCGCCGAACTCGGCGAGGTCCTCGGCGTGCAGCGGCAGGGTCGCGGTGAGGTACTTGCTGAAGATGTCACGCGCCGACTCGGCGTCCGGGCGCTCGATCTTGATCTTGACGTCCAGCCGGCCGGGCCGCAGGATCGCGGGATCGATCATGTCCTCGCGGTTGGAGGCGCCGATGATGAGCACGTTCTCGAGGAGCTCGACCCCATCGATCTCGCTGAGCAGCTGCGGGACGATCGTGTTCTCGACGTCGGAGGAGACCCCGGAGCCGCGGGTGCGGAACAGGGAGTCCATCTCGTCGAAGAAAACGATGACCGGAGTGCCGGTCGAGGCCTTCTCGCGAGCCCGCTGGAACACGAGACGGATGTGGCGCTCGGTCTCGCCGACGTACTTGTTGAGCAGCTCGGGGCCCTTGATGTTGAGGAAGTAGGACTTCCCTTCCTGGCCGGTGCGCGCTGCGACCTTCTTGGCCAGTGAGTTGGCGACGGCCTTGGCGATCAGGGTCTTGCCGCAGCCGGGAGGCCCGTAGAGAAGCACGCCCTTGGGCGGCTTGAGCTCGTGCTCCTTGAACAGCTCGGGATGCAGGTAGGGCAGCTCGACGGCATCCTGGATCTGCTCGATCTGGCCCTTGAGACCACCGATCGAGGCGTAGTCGATGTCGGGGACCTCCTCCAGGACCAGTTCTTCGACCTCGGACTTCGGGACGCGCTCATAGACGTAGCCGGCACGGGAGTCGAGCAGCAGCGAGTCACCGGAGCGGAGGGTGGTGTCCTTGAGCGACGAGGCGATGCGCACCACGCGCTCCTCGTCGGCGTTGGCGACGACCAGGACGCGTTCGCCGTCCGCGAGCACCTCCTTGAACGTCACCACCTCCCCGATCTGCTCGAAGTCCAGGGCAGCCACCACGTTGAGTGCTTCGTTGAGCATGACCTCCTGGCCCTTGCGCAGGACGTCGAGGTCCACGGCGGGGCTGACGCTGACGCGCAGCTTGCGACCGCCGGTGAAGACGTCGACGGAGTCGTCCTCGTTGCGCGCGAGGAACGTGCCGAAGCCCGCCGGCGGCTGGGCCAGCCGGTCGACCTCCTCCTTCAGCGTCGTGATCTGGTCACGGGCCTCGCGGAGCGTCTGGGCGAGACGTTCGTTCTGCGCGGTGACCGCTGCCAACGAGCGCTGGGTGTCAGCGAGCCTGAGCTCCAGACCCCTCGGCTGCAGCGGTCCGTCCGACAAGCGGCGGCGCAGGTCTGTGACCTCGGCCTCCAAGAAACGCACCTGCGACATCAGTTCCTCGGTGCTACGACCCGCACCGTTGTTCCTGCTGGCACCATCACCCTGGTTCGACATCAGGTACACCTCCTGTCTGGAGGACCCTACCCGCGGGAGGTGCCCACGGAAGTGTGCGAACACGCGGAGTCGATCACGATTTCGTGAACAGTGCAGGCGCTACCGGTAACGGGCGGCGAAGTTGGCGAGGATCTTGCCCGGGTCGCGGACCTCGACCGAGGAGCCGATCGCCAGCAGGGCTGAGGCCTGCGACGGATCGAAGTAGCCGAAGCCGGCGTACGCCTCGATCCGCGTGGCCAGGCCTGCGAGGTCGAGCTCGGGATGGAACTGGGTCGCGTAGACGTGCTGCCCGACCCGGAAGGCCTGCACCGGGCAGTCCACGGAGGTGGCCAGGACGACCGCTGCTGCCGGTGGGGTCGTGAGGGCTTCCTTGTGCCCGCCGTAGGCCGCGAACGACGTCGGCAGACCCGCGAAGACCGGGTCCCGCGCGCCCTCCGGCGTCACCGTGACGGACAGCGGCCCGACGCCCTCCGGGTGGGTGCGATCGACCAGGCCACCTTGGTGCGAGCCGAGGGTGCCGATCCCGTAGCACGCACCGAGGAAAGGGAAGTCTCGTGCGACGACCTCGTCGAGAAGCACGAAGAGGTCTCGCTCGGCGAGGAGCTGTCGCTCGGACTTGGTCGACGGGTCGTCGGAGTAGGTGAACGCGCCGCCGCCCAGGATGATCCCGGCGTAGTCGTCGAGTGCCAGCGCGAGCGGCGCGGCGCCCAGCTCGAAGCGGCGCAGGTCGTCGGTGTCGACACCCAGGTAGCGCGCGAAGGCCTCGTGCTCGTCGGCGGCCGCGACCGGCTCGGCCCGGATCGAGAGCAGGGCGAACGGCTTCACGGCCTCACTGCTCCACGGCCGGGATGCCCTCGGGCCGCGGCCCCGTGTAGTCCTCGCCGTAGGCGCCCGGCGCCGGACGCCGGCTCTTGCGCGGAGCCCGCTGACCGGGGCCCATCCGACGAGCGGTCACGAGGAATGCGGTGTGACCGATCATCTTGTGGCCCGGGCGGACGGCGAGGCCTTCCACGTGCCAGTCGCGTACGAGCGACTCCCACGCCTGGGGCTCGGTGAAGCCACCATGGACGCGGACCGTCTCGGTGAAGCGCGAGAGCTGGGTGGTGGTCGCGACGTAGGCGCAGACGATGCCCCCCGGGCGCAGCGCATCGGCGGCGGCGTCGAGGCACTCCCAGGGCGCGAGCATGTCGAGGATGATCCGGTCGCACCGCACGCCGGAGGCCGGCAGCTCCGTGGCCAGGTCGCCCAGGGTGAGCGTCCAGGCCGGGTGCCCGGGGGCGTCGGGCTCGTCGGGCACTCCGAAGAACTGATGGACGTTGCGGCGGGCGACGTCGGCGAACTCCTCGCGTCGCTCGTAGGAGAGCACGCGACCATGGGGGCCGACGGCACGCAGCAGCGAGCAGGTCAGCGCTCCGGACCCGACCCCGGCCTCGACCACGTCGGCGCCGGGGAAGATGTCGGCCATCGCCACGATCTGGGCGGCGTCCTTGGGGTAGACCACGGCTGCACCGCGCGGCATGGACACCACGAACTCCGAGAGGAGTGGACGGAAGACGAGGTACTCGCCACCCGAGGTGGAGGTGATCGTGAAGCCCTCCTCGCGGCCGATCAGGTCGTCGTGGGACATCCCGCCGCGGTTCGTGTGGAAGGTCTTGCCCTCCTCGAGGCAGATGTTGTGCTTGCGGCCCTTGGCATCGACGAGCCGGACCCACTCCCCGACCCGCAGGGGACCTCGGTGGACCCCCGACCAGGCTTCCGGGGGGACGTCGACGTTCTCGCGCGGCTGATCGGGCTCACTGATGGACACCGCGGAACCGTACCCGAGGACTCGGGCGACTCCATCGTCCGCGCACCTAGCGAGCGCGGACCGCACGATCGAGGTCACTCAGGGCAAGCACGCCGACCAGCAGGCCGGAGCCGTCGACGAGGAGGTACTCGGCGACCGGGGACCGGTTGATCGCGCTCAGCAGCTCGTCGCCGGTGATGTCAGCGGGAAGCCGGTGGTCGTCGGCGACGGGCCGGGTGACGTCGGAGATCGGCACCCAGGGCCGGCGCGTGTCCGGGACACCCGCCAGCGCCGCATCGCTGACCACGCCCAGCACCCGGCCTCCGGAGTCGGTCGTGACCAGGCCGGGCGCGCCGGCCTCGCTGGCACGGCGTACGGCCTCGGCGAGCGGCAGGTCAGGGGAGACCGCCAGGGTGCGACGGGCCAGGTCGCGCACCACCAGGGTGCCGACCTGGAGGCGCAGGCGAGCGACGGTCAGCTCGTTGGTGGCAATGGTCCACAGCAGCAGCGAGATCGCGACGCCGATGACGGTGTCGCCGACCGACGGCGCCGCCTGCACCCGTGGGACCACCAGGACCGTGAGGACGAGCACCGCGACGGCGACGACGCGGCCGCCCTGCGCCGCGACCACGGCGCCTCGTCGCGGCGACCCGGTGAGCTTCCAGCCGGCGGCCTTCACCAGGCGGCCGCCGTCCATCGGCGGCGCCGGCACGAGGTCGAGCAGTCCGAGGATCAGGTTGGCCAACACGATGACCTCGAGGGCGACCGCCAGGAGTCCTTCGCCGACGAGCAGGCGCAGACCCAGCGCAACAGCGCCCAGGGTGAGCGACGCCATCGGCCCCACGACCGCGGTGACGAACTCTTCGCGAGGGGTGGTCGCCTCTCCGTCGACCGCGGTGCGCCCGCCGACCAGGCTCAGGGTGATCGAATCGACCCGGTGCCCGTAGCGCTGCGCGGCCACGGCGTGGGCCAGCTCGTGGGCGAGGACCGCCAGGTAGACGGTGACGCCGACAACAGCGCCGACGACGTAGGCACCGGCGCCGAGGCCCGGGCGGACCTGATCGACCCGGGGCACGAGCGCGACCGCGAGCACCGCCACCAGGACGAGGGTCGTCGGCGAGACCCGCACCGGAACCCCGAGGAGCGATCCCATCGAGATGGACCCGGCAGGTCCCGCGGGTCGTGGCGTCGATCGGGACATGTGCTCCAGCCTAGTCGCGCCCGCCAGGACACCCGGAGCGCGACCGTTGTCCGTGGTGACTCCTAGTCTTCGACCATGAGCAGCCAAGCGGGGGCATCCCCGGCCGACCTCGTCGCCACCCCGGTCGACGGCGTCCACGTCCTGGGGTCGCTCTCACCGAGCAGGGCCGGGGACTTCCTGACCTGTCCGTTGCTCTACCGCTTCCGCACGATCGATCGGCTACCAGAAGCCCCGTCGCCCGATGCTGCACGCGGCACTGTGGTGCACAAGGTCCTGGAGGACCTGTTCGACGTCCCGGCCCACGAACGCACCCCGGAGCGGGCCGAGGCCCTGGTGCCGCCTTCCTGGGAGGTCGTCAGTGCGGCCGAGCCGGAGCTGCTCGAGATGTTCGCCCCCACGACCGCCGGCGGGCCTGACCTGGCCGCCTGGCTTGACTCCTGCCGTCGGGTGGTGGACACCTACTTCTCCCTCGAGGACCCGCAGCGGCTCGAGCCCGCCGAGCGCGAGGTCTATGTCGAGACGTTGCTCGAGTCCCGGTTGCTCCTGCGCGGCTACGTCGACCGCCTCGACATCGCGCCCGACGGAGCGCTGCGCATCGTCGACTACAAGACCGGCCGCTCACCCGGCGAGGCCTACGAGGCCAAAGCCCTGTTCCAGCTGAAGTTCTACGCGCTGGTGCTCTGGCGCCAGCGTGGTGTCGTGCCGGCGATGCTCCAGCTGATCTACCTCGGCAACGGCGAGATCCTGCGCTACCGCCCGGACGAGCAGGACCTCCTCGCGACCGAGCGCAAGATCGAAGCGATCTGGCTGGCCATCGAGCAGGCTCGGGCAAGCAGTGACTGGCAGCCGCGACGCAGCCCGCTGTGCGGGTGGTGCGCCCACCAGTCGATCTGTCCGGAGTTCGGCGGGACGCCGCCCCCGTTGCCGCCCCCGGCCGGGCCGGGCGGGTCGGGCGGTGAACAAGTCAGGCCGGCGTCGGCGCCCGACTGATCGTCACGTCCTGAGGGCCGATCTTCCCCTCGGCTATCTCCTCGGCCCAGTGGCACGCCACCCGGTGTCCCGGGCGGATCTCGCGCAGCAGCGGCCGCTCGTCGTCGCAGCGGCTCTCCTGCCGGAACGGGCAGCGGGTGTGGAAGCGGCAGCCTGAGGGCGGGTTCGACGGCGAGGGCAGGTCGCCCTGCAGGATGATCCGCTCGCGCGTGGCCTCGATGGTCGGGTCCGGGACCGGAACAGCCGACATCAACGACTTCGTGTACGGGTGGCTCGGGAGGGCATAGAGCTCGTCCGCATCGGCTTGCTCGACAATCCCACCGAGGTACATCACTGCGACTTCGTCGGCCATGTGCCGCACCACCGCCAGGTCGTGGGCGATGACGAGGTAGGTGAGGCCGAGCTGCTCCTGGAGGTCGCTCAGCAGGTTGAGCACCTGGGCCTGGATGGAGACGTCGAGCGCGGAGACGGGTTCATCGGCAATGACGAGGCGTGGCTCGAGGGCAACAGCGCGAGCGATCCCGATCCGCTGCCGCTGGCCGCCGGAGAACTCGTGCGGGTACTTCCGTGCAGCGGAGGCGGGGAGCCCGACCTGGTCCAAGAGCTGGCGCACCTTCGAGTCGTCGTACGGGATGCGGTGAGCCCGGAGCGGCTCGGTGAGGATGGTCTCGACGCTCTGACGCGGGTTGAGGCTGGCCATCGGGTCCTGGAAGACCATCTGCATGTGGCGGCGCATGGAGCGCAGCCGCTCCCCGGACAGTGTTGCGACATCGGTTCCCTCGAAGCGCACGCTGCCCTCGGTGACCGGGGCCAGGCGCAGGATGGCGCGCCCGAGCGTGGACTTGCCACAACCGGACTCCCCGACGAGTCCCAACGTCGAGCCGGTGGCGATGTCGAGATCGACTCCGTCGACAGCGCGCACGGCACCCACGACCCGGTTGAGCACCAGTCCCTTGCGGATCGGGAAGTGGACCTTCAGGCCGCGCACTTCGAGCAGTGGGTCGGTCATCGCGAGGCCTCCGCGTCGTCGGTGATCTCGTCGGCCGGGTCGTCGCCCAGCGGGTGGAAGCAGCGCAGGTCACGGTCGCCGGTGTGCTGAAGGACCGGCGCTGACTCGGTGCACCGCTCCGAACGACGCGAGCAGCGTGGCGCGAAGGCGCAGCCCTCGCTCCACGGGATGGTCTGGGTGGGCGAGCCCGGGATGGGGGTGAGCCGCTGACCGCGCGGGGAGTCAAGGCGCGGAATGCTCGCAAGAAGGCCCCCCGTGTAGGGATGGCGGGGGGTGCCGAACAGCCGGTCGCGGTGCGCCGCCTCCACGATGCGCCCGGAGTACATGACCCGGACGTCCTCGCAGAGACCCGCCACGACGCCGAGGTCATGGGTGATCATCAGCAGGGCTGCGTTGGTGTCGGCCACGAGCTCCTTGAGCACCTCGAGGACCTGTGCCTGGATGGTCACGTCGAGGGCGGTGGTCGGTTCGTCGGCGATCAGCAGCTTGGGCTCGCACGCCAGTCCGATCGCGATCAGGACCCGTTGCCGCATCCCGCCCGACATCTGATGGGGGTACTCCCGGATCCGGCGACCAGCGTCGGGGATCCCGACCTTGGTGAGCAGGGCGACGCCGCGTTCGATCGCCTCGGACTCCGAGACCCCGAGGTGTCGTCGCAGCACCTCGCTCAGCTGCTTGCCGACGGTCACGACCGGGTTGAGGGACGTCATCGGGTCCTGGAAGACCATCGCGATCTCCCTCCCCCGCAGGCGGCCCATCTCGCGCCGGCTCTTGCCGAGCAGCTCGTCGCCGCGGTAGAGCACCTGCCCGGCGACCTGCACGCCACGCTGCGGCAACAGCCCCATGATCGCCAGGGCGGTGACCGACTTTCCGCTGCCCGACTCGCCGACGATCGCGAGGTGTTGGCCGGCGCTGATGTCGAAGGACACCTGATCGACCGCTGTGAAGCTCGACTGACCTCGCAAGCCGAAACGGACGCTGAGGTCGCGCACCGACAGCAGCGGCTGCTCCGGGGTCGGGACGGCGGCCGGACTCATCGTCTGCTCCTGGGGTCGAGTGCCTCGCGCAATGCCTCACCGAACAGCGTGAAACCGAGGGCGGTGATGGCGATGGCGGCGCCGGGGAGCAGCGCGAGCTGAGGTGCTGCTTCGAAACGATCTTGCGCTGCGACCAGCATCCGCCCCCACTCGGCCACCGCAGGGTCGGGTTGACCCAGTCCGAGGAACGAGAGTGCCGCAACCTCGATGATTGCTGTCGCGAGGTTGAGGGTTGCCTGGACGACCGTGGGTCCGATCGAGTTGGGCAACACGTGGCCGAGCACGATCTTGCGCCGACGGATGCCGAGGGCCTCGGCGGCCAGCACGTAGTCGGCGCGTCCCTGGGACAGCATCGAGCCACGGAGCAGCCGAGCGAAGATGGGCACCTGGGCAGCGCCGATGGCGATCATGATCGCGTAGGAGTTCTGTCCGAGGACCGCGGCGATGCTCACGGCGAGCAGCAGGCTCGGCACCGAGAGCATGATGTCGACGATGCGCATCACCACGTTGTCGACCCAGGCGCCCGACCTGCCGCCGACCGCCACCGCTCCCCCGGCCAGGATGCCCAGGGCTGCGCCGAAGGAGAGACCGATGGCCGTGGCCACGACGCCGTAGACGAGTGACTGACGAGCACCGTAGACCAGCTGGGTGAACAGGTCCGAGCCGAACCGGTCCAATCCGAGGAGGTGCTCGTCGCTCGGTCCGGGGACCGACGTCGGGGTGACCTGGCCGGACCACTCAGCAGACCCGGGTTGGTACGGCGTCAGCAGTGGCGCGATCAGGGCCACCACCACGAACGCGAGCACGATGACGGCCCCGACGATCGCGGTGGGGTTGCGACGCAGGCGTGTCAGAGCCGCACGCCACATGCCGACGCCCGGCGCATCGTCGGCGGTGAGCAGAGCCGGAGGAGTCGGGCCCGCGGGGGGCAGCGTGGCGCTCACGACACACGCACCCGGGGGTCGATGACGCCGTAGGCCATGTCGACGGAGAGGTTGATCAGCGCGTAGATGATCGCGATCAGCAGGATGTAGCCCTGCAGCACCGGGTAGTCGCGCTGACCGATGGAGTCGAAGAGGAACCGGCCGATCCCGTTCCAGGCGAAGACGCTCTCGGTGAGCACTGCCCCGGAGAAGAGCAGACCGGCCTGGAGCCCGATCGTGGTCATCACCGGGAGCATCGCGTTGCGCAGGATGTGGCGTCGCGAGATCAACATGGAGCTGAGCCCCTTGCTCTCCGCGGTGCGCACGTAGTCCTCGTTGAGGACGTCGGCGACTGCCGCCCTGGTGATCCGCACGATGATGGCCAGCGGGATCGTCCCGAGGGCGACTGCGGGCAGGACCAGGTGTGTGAGGGCGTCGAGGACCGCGTCCCACTCACGGGTCAGGAGTCCGTCGAGGACGTAGAAGTTGGTGATGTGGGTGGCGTCCATGCGCGCGTCCTGCCGTTGCGAGCTCGGAAGCAGGTCGAGCCAGTTCGCGAACACCAGCTTGAGGAGGATCGCGAGGAAGAAGACGGGCGTGACCACGCCGATGAGGGAACCGGAGACGATGGTCGTGTCCAGCAGCCTGCCCTGGTGGCGTGCCGCGTAGTAGCCGAGCGGGATCCCGAGGACGACCGCGAACAACAGCGCGGCCAGGCCCAGCTCGACGGTCCCGGGGAACTTCTCGATGAAGCTCTCGAGCACCGGTTGACCGGTCTTGATCGACGAACCGAAGTCACCCCGGACCAGGGCTCCCACGTAGGAGAGGTACTGCTGGAGGATCGGGTCCTCGAAGCCGTACAGCTCGTTGATCCGTGCGATCCCCTCAGGGGTGGCCCGCTGGCCGAGCAACGAGCGCGCGGGCTCCCCCGGCAGCGCCCGGACCCAGGCGAAGAGCAGCACCGAGAGCCCGAAGAGCACCGGCACCAGGAGGGCCAGGCGCCGAAGGGCGAAACGCAACATCACAACTCCCGAGTGCGGGTTCGTCGAGCAGGACAGGACCGGGTGCGCCGACCGGTGGTCGGCGCACCCGGGTGGTGGTGGATCAGCCCACCGAGACCGTGCTCCACACCTCGTCGTTGACGGGGCTCTGCTGGTAGCCGGAGACATCCGGGCCGAAGGCGAGCGACGGAGCCGGGTGCGCCAGCGGGACTCCCGGGAGGAACTCCATCACGTCGGCGTTGATCTCCTCGTAGAGCGGGATCTGCTCGTCGACGGTGGGGATCTGACGTGCCTCGCGCAGCTTGGCGAACAG
Source organism: uncultured Actinomycetota bacterium (assembly GCA_963761285.1). Taxonomy (GTDB): domain Bacteria; phylum Actinomycetota; class Actinomycetes; order Propionibacteriales; family Nocardioidaceae; genus Nocardioides. The sequence continues at coordinate 48,255 of CAVXGJ010000012.1, forward strand.
GTCGGGGTTGTCGAAGCCCCACTCGTCGGTCTTCGTGCCGAAGAAGACGCCGACGAAGTTGTCGGTGTCGTTGTAGTCGCCGGTCCAACCCAACAGGTGGATCCCGTGGTCGGCCGAGCCCTGGATCTTGCCGAGGTAGTCGGGGTTCCAGACGTCGGCGGTGGGCTTGATCTTCAGACCGACGGCCTCGAGCTGCGAGCGGACGACGTTGAAGGTGTCCGCCGGCGACGGCATGTAGGGACGGCTCACGTCGGTCGGGTAGTTGAACTCGATCGTCGCACCCTCGGCACCGGCCTCGGCGAGCAGCTCGCGCGCCTTGTCCGGGTCGTAGGCGTACTCGGTGACCGAGTCGTTCCAGCCCGCCACCGACTGGGGCATGAACTGGGTCGCGATCTCGGAGCCCTCAGGCAGCGAGGCGCTGGCGACAGCGTCCTTGTCGATCGCGTGGGCGATCGCCTGCCGCACGCGCAGGTCGTCGAGCGGCTTCTGCTTCTGGTTGAACCCCAGGTAGAGAACCGTGAACGGGTCACGCGCGATGATCTGCATGCCGGCCTCCTCGAGCGGGGCCAGGTCGGCCGGACCGATCAGGTCGGCTCCGTCGACCTCGCCGTTCTCGACGGCGGTTGCGCGGGCCTTCGGGTCGGAGATCGGGACGACCCGGACCTCGTCGACCAGGGCGGCTTCTCCCCAGTAGTCGTCGTAGCGCGACAGCGAGACGCTGTTGCCGCGATCCCACTCGTCGAACTTGAACGGGCCGGTGCCGGTCGGGTGAGCGGTGGAGTACTCGGTGGTGAGCACGTTCGCGGCACCGTCGTCCTGGAACTCCTCGAGAGCCGTGGGGCTCTGCATGGAGAACGCCGGCAGCGACAGCGCGGAGATGAATCCGGCGAACGGCTCGTTGAGCGTGATCACGGCCTCGGCGTCGCCCGTCGCCTCGCAGCTGGCGTACAGCGCAGCATCGGAGTCCGGGCCAGTGGCGAAGCCACGGAACAGCGCACCGTAGTAGTAGGAGAGGTCGCCGCTCTGGGCGCTCTCCGGGAAGTTGTACCAGCGGTCGAAGTTGAAGCAGACCGCGTCGGCGTTGAACTCGGAGCCGTCGTGGAAGGTCACGCCCTCCTGGAGCTCGAAGGTGTAGGTGAGACCGTCCTCGCTGGGCTCCCAGGACTTCGCCAGGAGCGGTGCCGGGTCGGCGGTGCCGGGCACGGTGCCGACGAGGCCTTCGAAGATCTGACGTGCTACTCGGAAGGTCTCGCCGTCCGAGGCGAAGGCCGGGTCGAGGAGTGTCGGGTCTGCGGCGCCGGCGAAGACGAAGGTGCCGCCGCTGGCGCCGTCACCCGATGATTGACCGGAGTCGTCGCGGTCGCTCTCCGCACAGCCTGCTAGCGCGATGGTCGCCGTCACAAGGCCGGCTACTCCCAAGATCAGTGGACGTTTCATCTGTCGCACGGTTGCCCCTTGCCCTAGATCCGGTCCGCGGCCGGACCAGAAGGTGCGCCAGACATTAGCGACCAACCGGGCTGAGCACTATGGCTGCTCCGGACAGTATTCATTCCAAGTCGGTAACGAAGACACGATCGTGCGTCAGCAGGAGCGGTGGCAGGAACTTCTTGCGGATCAGCTCAGCAGCGCGTCGAGGTCGGCCGCGCCCAACCCGGCGAGCGAGTCGCGGAAGACCCGATGCTCCCCCGGCGCCACCGAGACGTGGAGTGGCACGGCGAGGACGATGCAGCCCGCGGCCTCGGCGGAGCGACACCCGGGCTCGGAGTCCTCGATCGCGACGCAGGACGTCGGATCGACGCCCAACATCGACGCAGCGGTGAGGTAGGGCTCCGGGTGTGGTTTGCCGTGGGTCACCTTGTCCCCGGTCACCACCACCGAGAAGGTGTCCGCGGGCAACGCGGCGATGATCGGCTCCACGAAGCGGGTCCACGACATCGTCACCAGCGCGCACGGCACCCCGCGGTCCCGGAGCTGGGCGAGCAGCTCCAGGGCACCCGGGCGCCACGGCACCTCGTGCTGGACACGCTCGACGACCCCGTCGAGCAGCCGCTCGACGATCTCGACCGGTGAGAGCGGCAGTCCCATCTGCTCCTGGATGATCCGCCCCGAGGTCAGCAGGTCGCTTCCGACCAGCTGGAGCGCCTGGTCGTGGCTCCAGGTGGCTCCGTGCTCGGCAGCGAGCTCGTTCTCGGTCTCGATCCAGTAGGGCTCGGTGTCGACCAGGGTCCCGTCCATGTCCCACAAGACGGCGTCGAGCACGCTCAGTCCTCCGGCTCGTAGCCGAGGTTCGGCGAGAGCCAGCGCTCGGCCTCGGCCAGGGTCCAGCCCTTGCGCTCGGCGTACTCCACGACCTGGTCGCGCCCGATCCGGCCGACGACGAAGTACTGCGACTCCGGGTGGCTGAAGTACCACCCGGACACCGAGGCGCCCGGCCACATGGCCATCGACTCGGTCAGGACGATCCCGGTCTGCTTCTCCACGTCCAGGAGGTCCCAGAGGGTCGCCTTCTCGGTGTGGTCGGGGCACGCCGGATAGCCTGGCGCCGGACGGATCCCGGAGTACTTCTCGGCGATGAGATCGGCATTGCTGAGGTCCTCGTCGGAGACGTGCCCCCAGAACTCGAGGCGCACGCGCTGGTGGAGCCGCTCGGCGAAAGCCTCCGCCAGCCGGTCGGCCAGCGACTCGATCAGGATCGCGTTGTAGTCGTCGAGGTCGTCCTTGAAGGCCTGGACGCGTTCGGGCAAGCCGATCCCGGCCGTGACCGCGAAGCCCCCCACATGGTCGGCGAGCCCCGAGGACGCCGGCGCGACGTAGTCGGCCAGCGACTTGTTCGGCACGCCCTTGCGGTGCTCCCCCTGCTGGCGCAGGTGGTGGAGGGTGGCGCGGACCTCGCTGCGCTCGTCGTCGGCGTAGACGACCGTGTCGTCACCGTCCCCGGCTGCGGGGAAGAACCCGTAGACGCCCTTGGCGGTGAGCCACTTCTCCGCGATGATCGAGTCCAGCATCTCCTGGGCGTCGTCGTAGAGCTTGCGCGCCGTCTCGCCGGAGGTCGGGCTGTTGAGGATGTCGGGGAACTTGCCCTTCATCTCCCAGGCGTTGAAGAACGGCTGCCAGTCGATGTAGTCGCGCAGCTCGGCGATGTCGTAGTCCTCCAGCAGGTGCACTCCCGGCTGCCGCGGCGCGGAGGGGGCGTACGACGACCAGTCGATGTCGGGCGCGTTGGTGCGCGCGGCGTCGTAGCCGAGGAGCTTGCGGTCGCTCTTGCTCGCGTGCCGTTCGCGCAGCGCGTCGTAGTCGGCCTTCACGTCGCCCATCAGCGTGACGCGGCGTTCGTCGTGGAGCAGCGCGGCCGCGGTCGGGACCGAGCGCGAAGCATCCTTGACCCAGACCACGGGCCCTTCGTAGCGCGGGTCGACCTTGACGGCGGTGTGGGCACGGGACGTGGTCGCCCCACCGATGAGCAACGGGATGGTGAAGCCCTGCCGCTGCATCTCGGTGGCCAGGGTGACCATCTCGTCGAGTGACGGCGTGATGAGCCCCGAGAGGCCGATGATGTCGGCACCCACCTCGGTGGCGGTGTCGAGGATCTTCTGAGCCGGCACCATCACCCCGAGGTCGATGACCTCGTAGTTGTTGCACTGCAGGACCACACCGACGATGTTCTTGCCGATGTCGTGGACGTCGCCCTTGACCGTGGCCATGACGATCGTGCCGTTGGTCTCCTTGGCGGTGGCGTACTCCGGGTTGTCCAGCTTCTCCTGCTCGATGAACGGGATCAGGTGGGCGACGGCCTTCTTCATCACGCGCGCCGACTTCACCACCTGCGGCAGGAACATCTTGCCGGCGCCGAACAGGTCGCCCACGACATCCATCCCGGCCATGAGGGGCCCCTCGATGACCTCGATCGGACGGCCCCCGCGCGCGGCGATCTCGAGCCGCAGCTCCTCGGCGTCCGCCTCGGCATGGGCGTCGATGCCCTTCACGAGCGCGTGGGTGATCCGCTCCCCCACGGGAAGCGAGCGCCACTCCTGCTCGGCTGCCTCTTCCTTCTCGCCCTCACGGTTGTGCGCCTCGGCGATCTCCAGCAACCGCTCGGCCGCGTCGGGGCGTCGGTTGAGCACGACGTCCTCGATCCGCTCGCGCAGCTCGGGCTCCACCTGGTCGTAGACGACCAGCGCACCGGCGTTGACGATGCCCATGGTGAGCCCGGCCTGGATCGCGTGGAACAGGAACACCGCGTGGATGGCCTCGCGCACCGGGTTGTTGCCCCGGAAGGAGAAGCTGACGTTGGAGATGCCGCCCGAGACCTTGGCGCCGGGCAGGTTCTCCTTGATCCATCGCGTCGCCTCGATGAAGTCCAGGCCGTAGGAGGCGTGCTCCTCGATGCCGGTCGCCACGGCGAACGCGTTGGGGTCGAAGATGATGTCCTCGGCGGGGAACCCGACCTCGTCGACCAGGATGCGGTAGGCCCTCTCGCAGATCTGCTTGCGACGCTCCAGGTTGTCGGCCTGACCGTCCTCGTCGAAGGCCATCACGACGGCTGCGGCGCCGTACTTCATCACCAGCCGCGCCTGCGCGCGGAAGGTGTCCTCGCCCTCCTTCATGGAGATCGAGTTGACGATGGCCTTGCCCTGGACGTTCTTGAGACCCGCCTCGATGACCTCCCACTTCGAGGAGTCGACCATGATCGGGACCCGGCTGATGTCGGGCTCACTGGCGATCAGCTTGGTGAAGCGGTCCATCGCCGCGACGCCGTCGATCATGCCCTCGTCCATGTTGACGTCGATCACCTGCGCGCCGTTCTCCACCTGCTGGAGAGCCACGCTCAGGGCGGTGTCGTAGTCGCCGGCCTTGATCAGGTTGCGGAACTTCGCCGACCCCGTGATGTTGGTGCGCTCACCGACGTTCACGAAGAGGCTGGCGTCATCGATCGTGAACGGCTCGAGCCCGCTCAGCCGCATGGCGGGACGCACCTCGGCCAGCTGGCGCCGCGGCTGGTCGGCCACGGCTCCGGCGATCGCAGCGATGTGGTCCGGCGTGGTGCCGCAGCAACCGCCGGCGAGGTTGACGAAGCCGGCCCCGGCGAACTCGCGCAGCATCGCGGCGGTCTCGTCGGGCGACTCGTCGTACTCACCGAACGCGTTGGGCAGACCGGCGTTGGGGTAGCAGGAGACGAAGGTGTCAGCGAGGCGCGACATCTCGGCGATGTAGGGGCGCATCTCCTTCGCGCCCAGCGCGCAGTTGAGGCCCACCGCGAGGGGACGGGCGTGGCGCACGGAGTCCCAGAACGCCTCGGTCACCTGACCCGAGAGGGTGCGCCCCGAGGCGTCGGTGATCGTGCCCGAGATGATCACCGGCCAGCGGCGGCCCTGCTCCTCGAAGAGGGTCTCGACAGCGAAGATCGCGGCCTTGGCGTTGAGGGTGTCGAAGATCGTCTCGATGAAGATCAGGTCGGAGCCGCCGTCGACCAGGCCGCGGGCGGCTTCGAGATAGGCCTCGACCAGCTGGTCGTAGGACACGTTGCGTGCCGCGGGGTCGTTGACGTCCGGCGAGATGGAGGCAGTGCGGGTCGTCGGCCCGAGAGCTCCGCCGACGTAGCGCGGCTTGTCGGGGGTCTCAGCGGTCATCTCGTCGCACACGCGACGAGCCAGCAGGGCTGCCTCGAGATTCAGCTCGTAGGCGAGGTCCTCCATGCCGTAGTCACCGAGGGAGATCCGGTTGGCGTTGAAGGTGTTGGTCTCGATGATGTCGGCGCCGGCCTCGAGGTACTCGCGGTGGATGCCGGCGACGATGTCGGGCTGGGTCAGCGTCAGGAGGTCGTTGTTGCCCTGCAGGTCGCTGGGCCAGTCTGCGAAGCGGTCGCCGCGGTAGCCGGCCTCGTCGGGGCGGTCGCGCTGGATCGCCGTCCCCATGGCTCCATCGAGGACCACGATCCGCTCGTGCAGGAGCGCAGTGAGCTCGGTGGTGGCGTCGGGGCGGTGCTCAGGCAACGGGTCTCCTCGGTAGTGGGTGCGTTGAGGTACGCCGTCCACGTCGTGGACGTGATTCTCAGATCGTGACATCGGCTCGTCGTACGGGTGAAATCCTCAACGCCCCAGCACCCCTTAGGCTTCCCTCTGTGATCGAGATGGAGGACACCCCCGGCCTGGTCAACCCTCTGGTGATCGCGGCCTTCGAGGGCTGGAACGACGCCGCCGATGTGGCCTCCTCGGTGGTCGACCACCTCATGGAGGTCTGGAACGCCCGGGTGGTGGCCGCGATCGATCCGGAGGAGTTCTACGACTTCCAGGTCAACCGCCCGCTCATCGGCACCGATGACAACGGCCACCGACGCCTCACCTGGCCCACGACCCAGATCGCCGTGGCCTCGCCGCCAGACCTCGACCGCGACGTCATCCTGATCCGCGGCATCGAGCCCAACATGCGGTGGCGCCAGTTCTGCGCCGAGCTGATCGCCGCCTGCGACGAGCTGGGTGGAGCGATGGTCGTCACGCTCGGCGCCCTCCTGGCCGACACCCCGCATACCCGACCGATCCCCGTCACCGGCACCGCGACCGAGCCGGAGCTGATCGACCGGCTCAAGCTCGAGCAATCGGTCTACGAGGGCCCGACCGGCATCGTCGGCGTCTTCCAGGACACCTGCGCCAGCCTCGACCTCCCGGCCGTCTCGTACTGGGCGGCGGTGCCGCACTACGTCGCCCAGCCGCCGTGCCCGAAAGCCACGCTGGCACTGATCGGCCAGCTCGAGGACCTGCTGGAGGTCTCGATCCCGTTGGGCGACCTCCCCGAGGATGCCCGGGCCTGGGAGCGCGGGGTCGACGAGCTGGCGGAGGAGGACGAGGACATCGCCGACTACGTGCGCGCTTTGGAAGAGGCGCGCGACACCGCTGACCTGCCCGAGGCATCGGGCGAGGCGATCGCCCGGGAGTTCGAGCGTTACCTCAAGCGGCGCGGCGACGAAGGCCCGGCGCAGCCTGCTGACTGAGCGTCAGAGGGCCAGGCCCAGGGCTGCGTCGAGGACGGCGAGGATCGCGCCGGCCGCCTCCGGGTCGGAGGTGTCGGCAAGCTCGCCCGAACCGAGGGTTGCGGCCACCCAGGACTCGATGGCAGCGACTGCCCGCGGCGCGTCGAGGTCGTCGGCCAGTGCGGCCAGCACCTCCGCCACCACGGGGGCCGCGGGGGCGCCGGAACCGAGGGCAACGGCGCGGCGCCACTCCCCCAGCGTGTCGACGGCATCGAACAGCTCGGCGTCGACCCACTCCCAGTCACTGCGGAAGTGGTGGCGAAGGAGCGCTAGCCGGATCGCCATCGGGTCGATGTCGCTGTTGCGGAGCGCGGACACGAAGACGAGGTTGCCCCGGGACTTCGACATCTTCTCGCCGTCGTAGCCGACCATTCCGGCGTGGCTGTAGACCTTGGCGAACGACGTGCCGGGGACCGCCACCTGAGCGTGACCGGCGCACATCTCGTGGTGCGGGAAGACCAGATCGCTCCCACCACCCTGGACGTCGATGTCGGAGCCGAGGTGTGCCACGGCGATGGCCGCACACTCGATGTGCCACCCGGGCCTGCCCGGACCCCAGGGGCTCGGCCAGGAAGGCTCACCCTCGCGCTCGCCACGCCAGACCACGCAGTCGAGCGGATCGCGCTTGCCCTCCCGATCGGGGTCGCCGCCGCGCTCGCCGAAGAGACTCAGCATCAGGTCGCGCTCGTAGCCCGACTCCTCGCCGAAGCGGGCGTCCGCGCCGACGGAGTAGTAGAGGTCCTGCTCGACCTGGTAGATCGCCCCGGAGGACTGGAGCACCTTGATCAGACCGATCACCAGGGGGATCGACTCCACAGCGCCCAGGTAGCGGGCGGGCGGCAGGACCCGCAGGGCCTGCATGTCCTGGCGGAACAGCTCCGTCTCGCGCTCGGCGAGCTCGACCCAGTCGATGCCGACCTTCGTGGCCCGCTCGAGCAGCGGGTCGTCGACGTCGGTGACGTTCTGGATGTAGGTCACGTCGTGGCCGGCATTGCGCCAGGCCCTGTTGAGCAGGTCGAAGCCGATGTAGGTGGCGGCATGACCGAGGTGCGTGGCGTCGTAGGGCGTGATCCCGCAGACGTAGAGCCGTGCAGCGCCCTCGGGCGACGTGGTCACCCGGGTGCCCGACGCCGTGTCGTGGAGCTGGACTGCCGGGGCGGTCACAGGCAACGTCGGCATCTCCGGGGGGTTCCAAGCGCGCATGAACGCAGCCTAGGCCGTGCCCACGACCCGCCCCGCAGGGACCCTCAGAAGGGCGGCCACGGGATCGGCGGCCACTCGCCCCGCGGCGCAGGCAGGACCCCGACGTCAAGGAAACGACGGCACCGTCGGCCCAGCACGATGATCTCCAGCTCGGTCAGGTGCTCGGACAGCTCGTTGCCCAGAGCACCGTCGAGTCCGGCGATCACTCGCTCGATCCCGCTGACGTGCTCGGGGTCGAGGGCTTCGCCGTGCCAGCCCCACAGCACCGTGCGGAGCTTGGCCTCGTGGTGGAACGTCAGCCCGTGATCCACGCCGTAGCGATGCCCCGAGACCATCTCCAGCACGTGGCCGCCCTTGCGGTCGGCGTTGTTGGTGACGACGTCGAACACCGCCATCCGGCGCAGTGCCTCGGTGTCCTCGTGCACGAGGGTGACGTCCCGGTCGTGGTCATCGACACCCTCGAAGACCGTGCGCCAGCCCGGAGGGACCTCGTCGGGTCGCACCAGCGTGACCGCGTCCTGGGCCGGGTCGGGCTCCTGCCACTCCTGGAGCATCCCGATGCCGTGAGGACCCTCGCCGAGCCAGGTGCGGGGCACGACGTTCCAGCCGATGGCCTGCGAGACGGCGTACGCCGCCACCTCACGGCCGGCCAGCGTGCCGTCGGGGAAGTCCCACAGCGGGCGTTCGCCGGCCACCGGCTTGTAGACGACCTTGCGGCCGTCGAGCTCACCGAGGAACGTGGCGTTGGAGGCCGGCATGATCCGACCGTGGAGCGCGAGGCCGGTCTGCGTCATGGATCGCGACGACGGAAGCCGTTGGCCCGCACGCACAGGTGGCCGGCCGGATCGATCGGGTTGCCGCAGAAGGGGCAGCTGGGACGTCCGGCCTCGAGCACCTGCTCGGCTCGCTTGACGAACGATCGTGCCGCCGCGGCGGTGACGCGCACCAGGAAGACCTCCTCGGGCTCGGGCTCCTCGAAGTCCTCATCGACCTGGTCCGGGGCGACCACCGCGGCCTCGGAGTAGGGAAAGACCTCGATCACGACGCGTTCGTCCGTGGGATCCCACGACAAGGTCATGGTGCCGGCCCGGAACTCCTCCTCGATCGGCTGTTCCAGTGGTGCTGAGTCGTCCAGGGCCAGCGGCGCCACTGCGGGCACGACCAGCTCGCCGGCCTGGTTGCTCATCACCTCGTCGAGGAGCTCGTCCACGCGCTCAGCGAGCGCGGCGACCTGCTGCTTCTCGAGGGAGACGCTGGTGATCCGGGACCCGGTGCGGGCCTGGAGGAAGAACGTGCGCGCTCCCGGCTCCCCGACGGTGCCGGTGACGAAGCGTTCCGGCGGGTCGAAGCCGTGGACGATCGGAGCCATGTCGCTCACCCTATGACCGACCGGTGGGGTGGTCGTCCACTGCGGGGGGCTCTTCAGAGGCCTCCGGGCCTGCGCCGCCGCCCACAGCGGCGTCCCCCGACGCCGGGACGGCCCGCAGCCAGGACAAGTCGCCCTCGTGGGTGTTGGAGGCGAGCACGTAGGGGCGAGCGTCGGTGTAGCGGACGATCGACACCGATGCGGGGTCGACGCTGATCCGCTGGAACAGGTCGAGATGCATGCCCAGGGCGTCGGCCAGGATCGACTTGATGATGTCGCCGTGGCTGACCGCGACCCAGACGGCCTGCGGCCCGTGCTCGGCCTCGATCACCGCGTCGTGACGTCGGATCGCGGCGACTGCACGAGCCTGCATCGCAGCCATGGATTCCCCGCCCGGGAAGGTCGCTGCCGAAGGCTGGGACTGCACGACCTTCCAGAGCGGCTCCGTGACGAGGTCCTTGAGGGCACTCCCCTGCCATTCCCCGTAGTCGCACTCGGTGAGCGCCTTGTCCGTCTCGACCCTCAACGCGGCGGAATCCTGAGCCGTCAGGACCGCCTTCGCCGTCTGGCGGCACCGCTCCAGTGGGCTGCTGATGATCGCCGCCAGCGAGACGACTGCCATCCGGTCCGCAGCCCGCTGGGCTTGCGAAGTGCCGGTCGCGTCGAGCTTGACGCCGGCCGTCCGGCCGGCCAGCACGCCGGACGCGTTGGCCGTCGTACGACCATGCCGTACGAGGATCACCGTTGCCATGTCCTGGACTTTAGGCGGTGCATGGAAACCTGCGCTGCCGCAGACCGTGGGCCGGATACCGTGAGCCCGTGATCGTCGACAGCGCCATCTACCGGGGTGGCACCCGGCTCTCGGTCGACTGCTCGACCCGCGACTACGCCCAGCTCCGGGCCAGGGCCGCTGCCGACGGCGGTTTCGTCTGGGTCGGCCTTCTCGAGCCCAGCAGGGACGAGCTCGCCGAGGTCGCCGAGGCCTTCCACCTGCACCATCTTGCTGTCGACGACGCGTTCAAGGCCCACCAGCGTCCCAAGGTCGAGACCTACGACGGCTTCCTGTTCCTCATCCTCAAGACGCTCTGGTACGTCGACGAGGAGGACGCCGTGGAGACCGGCGAGATCAGCCTGTTCGTCGGCGACGACTTCGTCATCACGGTCCGCCACGGGCACGGCTCGCAGTTGCAGGACGCCCGGGCACACCTCGAGCGCTCCACCGAGCTCCTGACCCACGGGCCGTCCGCGGTCGTCTATGCCGTCAGCGACGTGGTCGTCGACGCCTACGCCGAGGTGGTGGCCTTCCTCGAGGAAGATGTCGACGAGGTCGAGGAGTCCGTGTTCTCCACCATCCGCACCCGCGACTCCGCTCGGATCTACACCCTCAAGCGCGAGATCTCCGAAGTACGCCGGGCCGTGCTGCCGTTGCGGGAGCCCATGCGACGCTTCGCCTCAGGCACCGTGCCCGGCGTCAGCGCCGACTCCGCGCCCTTCTTCCGCGACGTGGTCGACCACCTCACCCAGGCCGCCGAGATCGTCGACAGCCTCGACGGTCTGTTGTCGACGGCGTTCGACGCCCACCTCGCCTCGATCTCGGTGCAGCAGAACGACGACATGCGCAAGATCTCGGCCGGTGCCGCGATCGTGGTGGTGCCGACGCTCATCGCCGGGATCTACGGCATGAACTTCGACAACATGCCCGAGCTGCACTGGGGCCTGGGCTACCCCTTCGCGCTGGTGCTGATGTTCGGCGCCTCGGGCGCGCTGTGGTGGTTCTTCAAGCGCGCGGGCTGGCTCTGATGCAGCCCGCCGAGGCCACGGCGGCTGCCTTCGTCGCCGAGCTCCAGCGGACCGCGGACCCCACGCGCTATCTCGACACGCGCAACTACTTCAAGCAGGAAGCTCCGGACGACTACTGGATCGGGGTGCGGATGGGCACCGTGCTCGAGCTGACGAAGTCGTACGTGGACATGGCGTTCGACGAGGTGGAGGCTCTCCTCGAGAGCGACGCGCACGAGGCTCGCGTCGGTGCCGTCAAGATCCTCGCCCGCAAGGCTGCGCGCAGGAGCGGTCCCGTCGACGATCTCGAGCGTGCCTACGGTCTCTATCTGCGGCGCCACGATCGCATCAACAACTGGGACCTCGTCGACCTCGGCGCCTGGGACGTGGTCGGCCGGCACCTCCTCGACCGGGATCGTGCTCCCCTCTATCAGCTGGCGGCCTCCGACAACCTCTGGGAGCGACGTACCGCACAGCTGGCGCCGCTGTGGTTCCTGCGCCGGCACCAGGAGGTGACCGACGCCCTGGCGATAGCCGAGATCTTGATGGACGATCCCGAGGACCTGGTCAACAAGGCGACCGGTGGTGTCCTCCGCGAGATCGGGAAGCGAGCGCCGGAGCTGCTCATCGCGACAGTCGAGGCGCACGCCGCGACGATCCCGCAGGCGACCATCAGCTATGCGGTCGAGAAGCTTCCGCCATCGGAGCGGACGCGACTGCGCAACCTGCGAAAGGCCAGCCGGTCGGCTCGCTGATCCGCTACGCCCCTCCGGGCTGAGCCATCAGCACGCCGGTGCCGAGCAGGACCATCGTGGAGAGCCCCAGAACCACCCGGTAGAGGACGAACGGGGTGTAGGAGTTCGTGGAGACGTAGCGCAGCAGCCAGGCGATGGCGGCGTAGCCGACGACGAACGAGACGACGGTCGCCGTGATGGTCGGGCCCCAGCCGTAGTCGGTCTGGCCGCTCTCGAGCGGCTCGCCGATCTTGCGCAGCTCGAAGAGCCCGGCCCCGACCACTGCGGGGATGGCCAGCAGGAACGCGTAGCGAGTGGCAGCCTCGCGTTCGTAGCCCAGGGCCCGCCCCATCGACAGCGTCGCACCCGAGCGGGACACCCCGGGGATCAGCGCCATCGCCTGGGCCCCGCCCATCAGGACGGCGTCGCGCAGGGTGATCTGCTTGATCTTCTTGCTGTTGGAGCCCAGCTTGTCCGCCAGGCCTAGCACCAGCCCCATGACCACGAGCATCGTGGCGATGATCCAGAGGTTACGGAAGTCCCGCTCGATGATGTTGCGCAAGGAGAAGCCCAGCACGACGATCGGCAGCGACCCGACGATGATGAACCAGCCCATCCGGGCGTCGAGGTGGCCCCGCAGCTCGGGGCGGAACAACGAGCGCACCCACATCGAGGCGATGCGCCAGATGTCGGCGCGGAAGTAGATCAGCACGGCGAGCTCGGTGCCGATCTGGATCACCGCGGTGAAGGCAGCGCCCGGGTCGCCCCAGCCGAAGAGCTCGGGATAGATCCGCAGATGAGCGCTGCTCGAGATCGGCAGGAACTCAGTGAGCCCCTGGATCGTACCGAGCACCATGGCCTGGAGCATCTCCCACACAGGTGAAGGCTAGTGACCGTCCTGCGTGCCTCCGACAGCGGCTCGCCATCTGCTGGTTAGGTTTCCGTCATGCAACAACGACGGATGGGCTCCACCGGCCTGAAGGTGTCTCGGATCGGCCTCGGCACGATGACGTGGGGGCGCGATACCGACGAGCACGAGGCCCGGGAGTCGCTGATCGCTTTTGCGGAGGCCGGCGGCACGCTCGTCGACACCGCCGCCGGATACACCGACGGCGAGTCCGAGCAGCTCGTCGGACGACTCATCGGCGACGTGGTCGCCCGCGACGAGATCGTGCTCGCCACCAAGGCCGGGATCTCGCGTCGTTCCGGTGAGCGGGTCACCAACACCTCGCGCGGTCACCTGCTCACCACCCTCGATGCCTCGCTGGCAAGGCTCGGCGTCGATCACGTCGATCTCTGGCAGGTCCACATCTGGAGCGACGAGGCGCCGCTCGAGGAGACCCTGAGCGCTCTCGACCTCGCGGTCACCTCCGGGCGCGCGTCATACGTCGGCATCAGCAACTACTCCGGCTGGCAGACCGCTCGAGCCGCGACCTGGCAGCAGGCGTTGCCGGGTCGCGTCGACCTGGCCTCGACGCAGGTCGAGTACTCCCTGCTCAACCGCCAGGTCGAGCGCGAGGTACTGCCCGCCGCCGGAGCGCTGGGCCTCGGCGTGCTGCCCTGGTCACCGCTCGGACGGGGAGTGCTGACGGGCAAGTACCGCAGCGGCACTCCGGTCGACTCCAGGGGTGCGTCGCAGACCTTCGCGGGATTCGTCGGCGCCTACCTCGACGAGGACAGCTCGCGGGTGGTCGAGGCGGTGGCCCGCGCCGCCGAAGGCCTCGGGTGGACGCCCCTGGAGGTCGCGCTGGTCTGGGTGCGCGACCGCCCCGGCGTCACCGCCCCGATCATCGGAGCTCGCACGGCTGCGCAGCTGCGCGGCTCCCTGGACGTGGAGGACAAGTCATTGCCCGCCGAGCTCGTCGCAGCGCTCGACGACGTCTCCGAGGGGGCTGTGTGAGTCGGTTGGAGCGGCGCGCACCCCGCACCGGGGTGTGGGAGTTCGACACGGTGAGCTTCGAGCGCGACTTCCCGCGCGGCGTCGTGACGAAGCTCCTGGTGGAGCGTGCCGAGCACGGCGGCTGGGAGCTCGACCGGGTGCGGATCGGCAGCGACGGCATCCGCCGGATCATCCTGCGTCGCAAGATCATCCGAGCCGTCCGGACCGCCTGATCACACCCGAGCCTGCGAGGGCGTGATCGTTCAAGCCTCGCCCAGGAACCGGTCGAACACCCGCGCACCGAACTCCAACGCATCCACCGGCACCCGCTCGTCGACGCCGTGGAACAGGGCGGTGAAGTCGAGGTCGGCGGGCAGCCGCAGCGGCGCGAAACCGTAGGAGCGCATGCCGAGCTTGCGGAAGTGCTTGGCGTCGGTGCCTCCGCTCATCGTGTAGGGCGCCACGATGCCCTCCGGGTCCTCGGCGAGGATCGAGCGGGTCATCGCGCCGACGAGGTCGCCGTCGTACGGCGTCTCCCAGGGTTGCTGGTGGGAGACGAAGTCCCACTCGATGTCGTCGCCGCAGAGCTCGCGCAGCGTCTCGAAGAACTCGTCCTCGTAGCCGGGCAGGAAGCGACCGTCGACGTAGGCGCTCGCCTCGGTCGGGATCACGTTGACCTTGTAGCCGCCCGCGAGCTGGGTCGGGTTGACCGTGTTGCGGATGACGGCCCCGAGCATGCGGGTCGCGCCGCCGAACTCCTCGACGAGGGCCTGGGCGTTCTCCGGGGTCGCCTCCGTGCCGGCGAGGTCGGCGACCGTGGCCAGGAGGACCTCCATCGTCGGAGTCAGCCGCACGGGCCACTGGTGGGCACCGATCCGCGCCACGGCTGCGGACAGACGGGTGATCGCGTTGTCGGTGTTGATCATGGAGCCGTGGCCGGCGCGACCGCGTGCGGTCAGCTTCATCCAGGCCATGCCCTTCTCGGCCGCCTCGATCAGGTAGAGACGTCGGCCGCGCACAGTCGTGCTGAAGCCGCCGACCTCACCCACCGCCTCGGTGACGCCCTCGAACTCGTCGCGATGCTCATTGACCAGGACCTCGGCGCCGTGGTGCCCACCGGCCTCCTCGTCGGCGGTGAAGCAGAGCACGATCGGTCGCTCCGGCACCTGTCCGGCTCGCTGGCGGGCGCGCACGGTGGAGAGGAGCATCGCATCGAAGTCCTTCATGTCCACCGCTCCGCGACCCCACACGTAGCCGTCCTGGATCTCGCCGCTGAACGGATCGACCTGCCAATCCTGTGCTGCGGCCGGGACGACGTCGAGGTGGCCGTGCAGGAGCAGCCGGCCACGACTCAGGTCGTCGCCACCCCACGTCGCCATCACCGACGTACGACCCGGGGTCGACTCGTAGAGACGTGACTCGATGCCGACCTCGTCGAGCAGCGCGGCGACGTACTCCGCCGCCTTGCGCTCTCCTGGCCCGTCGGCGTCGCCGTAGTTGGTGGTGTCGATCCTGATGAGTTCGCGGCACAGGTCGACGACCTCGCCCGCGGGGTCGTAGGTCGGCGCCGTGTCCGGCACCGCGTTGACCGCGTCGTCAGTACTCATGACTCCATCCTGACATCCGGCTCGCGACGCCCCGATGTGTGTCCTGGGCCAGTGCTTTGCTACGGTTTCCCAGCACTCGTCCGGGTGGCGGAATTGGTAGACGCGCTAGCTTGAGGTGCTAGTGACCTGTAACGGTTGTGGGGGTTCAAGTCCCCCCTCGGACACTGGAAAGGCCCCGGCTCCACGGGGCCTTTTCTTCATTTTCCGGCAGGTCTGCGCGGCCGGGCGAAGGATCGATCCCGCGACACGCCCGAACCGATCAAATCTTGACTGATTCAAGATCAGCCAGCACAGTGGAGCACATGCCCCAGGTCCACGATCCCGCAGCCGCGCTGCGGGCTGCCGACCTGAGAGTGACCCGACCGAGGGTCGCGGTGCTCGACGCCGTGCACGAACATCCGCATGCCGACACCGACCAGATCATCACCACGGTCCGCGCGGCGATCGGCGAGGTCTCCCATCAGGCCGTCTACGACGTGCTGAAGGCGCTGACGAGCTGTGGCCTGGTCCGCAGGATCCAGCCCTCCAACTCGGTGGCGCGCTACGAGGCGCGGGTCGGTGACAACCACCATCACGTCGTCTGCCGGGCCTGCGGCTCGATCGCTGACGTCGACTGCGCGGTGGGCGACACCCCCTGCCTGACCGCCACCGAGGACCACGGTTTCACCATCGAGGAGGCCGAGGTCATCTACTGGGGCTTCTGCCCCACCTGCACCGCTCCCGGGAGCACGTGAGCTGACGCCGCGACCCGTGAGATCCAGACCAACCGAACCCACGTTTCCGCACGAATCCGCAATCGAAAGGTCACCGCATGACCGAGAACCAGCACCAGACCCGCGAGCAGGGCATGAACAGCGAGGAGGCCGGCGGCTGCCCCATGGGTGAGCGTTTCAAGCACCCGACGCAGGGCGGCGGCAACCAGGACTGGTGGCCCAACCAGCTCAACTTGAAGATCCTGCGCAAGCACCCTGCCGTGGCCGACCCGATGGGCGCCGACTTCGACTACGCAACCGCCTTCGCCGGCCTCGACCTCGACGCCCTCACCCGCGACGTGGACGCGCTGATGACCGACTCGCAGGACTGGTGGCCGGCAGACTTCGGACACTACGGCGGCTTCTTCGTGCGGATGGCGTGGCACAGCGCGGGCACCTACCGGGTGCGTGACGGACGCGGTGGCGCGGGCGCAGGCATGCAGCGCTTCGCTCCGCTGAACAGCTGGCCCGACAACGGCAACCTCGACAAGGCTCGTCGCCTGCTGTGGCCGATCAAGCAGAAGTACGGCCGCGCGATCTCGTGGGCCGACCTGATGGTCTTCACCGGCAACCGCGCGTTGGAAACGATGGGGTTCACGACCTTCGGCTTCGCCGGCGGCCGCGCCGACGTGTGGGAGCCCGACGAGGACGTCTACTGGGGCCCGGAGCAGACCTGGCTGGGCGACGAGCGTTACACCGGCGACCGTGACCTCGAGAACCCGCTCGCAGCAGTCCAGATGGGCCTCATCTACGTCAACCCCGAGGGTCCCAACGGCAACCCCGACCCGCTTGCGTCCGCGCGCGACATCCGCGACACCTTCGCGCGCATGGCGATGAACGACGAGGAGACCGCCGCACTCGTCGCCGGCGGACACACCTTCGGCAAGACCCACGGCGCCGCTGACCCCGAGCAGTACGTCGGCGCCGAGCCGGAAGGCGCGCCCTTGGAGGAGCAGGGCCTGGGTTGGAAGCAGAGCTTCGGCTCCGGGAAGGGCCGCGACGCCATCACCAGCGGTCTCGAGGTCACCTGGACCTCTCATCCCGCCCGATGGGACATGGAGTACCTCGAGAACCTCTACGCCTACGAGTGGGAGCTCACCAAGAGCCCCGCGGGTGCGCATCAGTGGCAGCCCAAGGACGGCGCCGGCGCCAACACGATTCCCGACCCGGAGACCGGCGAGCTCTCGCGCCCGCCGACGATGCTGACCGCCGACCTCGCCCTGCGCGCGGACCCGGTCTACGAAGAGATCACGCGCCGCTTCCTCGCCGACCCCGCCTACTTCGCCGACACCTTCGCGCGGGCCTGGTACAAGCTCACGCACCGTGACATGGGACCGATCCAGCGTTACCTCGGTCCTCTGGTCCCACAGGAGACCCTGCTGTGGCAGGACCCGGTGCCGGCGCTCGATCACGACCTGATCGATGCCGACGACATGGCTGCGCTGAAGGAGCAGGTGCTCGCCACCGACCTCACGGTCTCCCAGCTCGTGTCCACAGCCTGGGCTGCGGCCTCGAGCTTCCGTGGCAGCGACAAGCGTGGTGGTGCCAACGGCGGTCGGATCCGCCTCGAGCCGCAGCGTGGCTGGTCCGCCAACTCCCCCGAGCAGCTCGCGCGCGTGATCAGCGTTCTCGAGGGCGTCCAACAGGCCTTCAACGACGCGCAGAGCGGCAACACCCGGGTCTCGTTCGCCGACCTCGTGGTGCTGGCCGGGTGCGCGGGTGTCGAGAAGGCCGCGCGCGACGCGGGACACACCGTCACCGTGCCCTTCACCCCGGGCCGGACCGACGCCACCCAGGAGATGACCGATGTCGAGTCCTTCTCCTGGATGGAGCCGAGCTCGGACGGCTTCCGCAACTACGCCGGCAAGGGCCAGGTCCTCCCGCCGGAGTTCCAGCTGGTCGATCAGGCCAACCTGCTCACCCTCAGCGCTCCACAGATGACCGTCCTGGTCGGCGGGTTGCGGGTCCTGGGCGCCAACCACGAGGGCTCCGACCTCGGCGTCCTCACCGCCAACCCGGGCACGTTGAGCAACGACTTCTTCGTGAACCTGCTCGACATGGACACCACCTGGACGAAGACGTCGGAGAACCCCGACACCTACGAGGCGTCCAACAGCGCCGGCGAGGTGCTCTGGACCGGCAGCAGGATCGACCTGCTCCTCGGCTCCAACTCCGAGCTGCGAGCGATCTCGGAGGTGTATGCCAGCGCCGACGCCGCTGAGAAGTTCGTGCACGACTTCGTCACCGCCTGGGGCAAGGTCATGGACCTGGACCGCTACGACGTGGCCTGAGCCCGACCTGCCCCGATCAGGGGCAAGCGCAGCACGACAGCAGGGCATCCGCTCCGCGCCGGCCATCGCGTCCGGCAACGGGTGGGTGCCCTGAGGTCGTTCCCGCCAGTGGTCTGGACCAGCAAGGTCCGAAAACAATTTCTGTGCAGCGTGCATAAGTCGTGGCGAAGCGGTTAGGGGGCTACCCTCTGGGGAACACTGCCCGTCCCCGCCCGACCGTCGTCGGTGGGACGAGCAGCATCAGATCGACGCACTGCACAAGCTCGACGAGCAGCCCGCAAGGCTGCCCAGCACCTCGGCGGATCGGGGTGCTTGCTGAGGGTTAGCGCAGGTCAGATATGTGCCGGCGGTCCATCGCGTGAATCCGGTGCTTCTGCACGATCGGCCGGAGGCCGTCTCGAGGCACGTCGGCCTCGGCTTGACAGCACCTCACGCCGCGACCCTCGCGCGGCGCTCTTGATGGTCCGTCGAGGGGATGGTCGCGGTGCACAGCGGATGCTTCCGGAGGGCACTTCGGGGGCCTGCGCCGACGATTGACCCGCAGGCATCCTCGTCGCCGGAGGGTAATTTCGGGCACACTCACTCCTGAGTCAAGATCGGTTGCCAGGATGTGACTCACCGCGTAGCGCCGCTCCCGGCGCCCCCTCACCCCAGGAGATCTCATGACCAAGTTCCGCACCGCTCTTCTCACCCTGACCGTCGCCTTCACCATCGCCGGCGGGACCGGAGCCGCGAGCAACGTCGACGCCAAGTCGCCGATCAACACGGTCAAGGGCGGCGACAGCAGCTGGTGCTGCTGAGCATCTGCTCTCGCATCAACTCATGACGCTCGGCTGAGCCGAGGCTGCTTTGCTCAACCCGGTCGTCGCGCCGGCTGACCGGAACGCAATCGCCGCCTCGCGGTAGAGATCGTGCTCATCGAGCAACGAGCCCACCTCGAACCAGAGTTGAGCCACCCCGTGCTCGTGGCCGAGCCTGGACAGGCGAGTCGCCGCGGAGCGCAGATGCTCGATGGCCTCATCACGACGACCCTGGGTCCCGCAGATCTGGGCACGCAGGATGAGGGCCTCGATCCCGGCCAGGAGCGAGTCCGCCAGACCCGACTCATCGAGTTCAGCCAAGATGGCAGCCGCCTCGAGATGATCGCCGAGGATGAACCTGGCCCGCGAGGATGCCACCTTGATTCGCGAACGGTCTGCATCGTTCAAGCTGGTGAAGGACCCGTCCGCTTGAGCTTGATCGAGCAGCTCCAGCGCCTCGTGAGGCAACGGCGGATCGCTCTGCAAGTGGAGCACCCCGAGCTGGATGCGCAGTCGCGTCTGGCTCCGGAAGTCCTCAGCGACCTCGAGCAACGAGAGCGCCTTCTGAGCCATCGGAAGAGCCGACTCGACGTGACCCTGCCGTGACTCCATGATCGAGGCGTTCCAATAGGCAGCC
Organism: uncultured Actinomycetota bacterium; assembly: GCA_963761285.1. Classification (GTDB taxonomy): domain Bacteria; phylum Actinomycetota; class Actinomycetes; order Propionibacteriales; family Nocardioidaceae; genus Nocardioides. Next base: position 68,327 of record CAVXGJ010000012.1, read on the forward strand.
GCTCTCGCCTCGGGTGAATCGAGCTCCTCGGCCTGCATCAAGGCGCGCTGACAGGTGCGTACGGCGTGGTTCACGTCACCACGCTCGAAGTGCGCTGCGGCCACCGTGACAGCGAGCTTGAGGCCCTCCGTCGTGCTGCCCAGGTGAGCACGATCGATCGCAGTGAAGGCGCGGTCACCGATGTCGGCGGCTCGCGCGAAGTCCGTGCTGTCGCGATAGCAGCGGCTGAGGCCGGTGAAGGCCTTGATCAACCGCAGCGGCTCGGTGTCGGACTCCACGATCCTCTCGAGCTCGTCGATGGCTCTGGCGACGTCGCCGGCCGACTCGAGTGCCAAGGCGTGGAGCAACCGGGCCTGATGACACAACTCGGGAGGCACGGCCGTGGTGCCGACAGCCTCGTCCAGCAGCGCCTGAGTGCGCTCCAGAGCGCGAGCGGGCGACCCCGTGCGCAGCTCCAGATCGGCGTAGTCGAGCTCGAGGCTCAGGCGGGCCACGACCGCAGCATCGAAGGAGATCACCGAGTCGTCGGGCGCGAGGAGCTCCTCCGGTGTGCACTGGAGGCGCTCAGCCAGGGCGATGAGCAGATCGGCGCCGGGGCGACGCTGCCCGCCCTCGATCCGCGAGATGTAGGCCGTGGACATGTCTGTCCCGGCCGCATCTCCCTGGGTCATTCCTGCCCGCTGCCGGGCGTGCCGGATCCGGCGGCCCAGCAGCCCCGCATCAATGGTCTTGACCTGCACGCGCAGGTCGGCGAGGACGTTGGTTGAATCGTTCACACGGTCATTGTGCCCGAATATGCCTCCGGGTATCCATGACCGCCGAACAATTTTCCTGTACGTCGCGTCCGATGAGACAACTCCCTATACCCCGAGGGGTATCTCTCAGGAGAGTCGCCAGGTTGTTCCGACCCAGGACGGGTCGGAATCCGCCTCGCCCTGGACATCCCCGCCCAGCTCGGTTGCCCGGGTCCGACCGGCGAGTGAGCGAGTGACTGCGGCATCGATGGAGAGGTAGTCGTGCCCGGGGAGCAGCTCCGAGCGCACCGCGTCCTCCTGGCAGACCATGTCGTGCGAAAGGCTGCGCACCAGCGCCCGCACCGTGGTGCGTGGGACTCCGGTCAGCCCTGCGACCGCCTCGCCGACGAGCGCGGCCGGGGCGAAGGGCACCGGGATCCGAGGGCGACTGACGCCGATGCTGCTGGCGAAGCGCGCGAGCAGGTCGGCATAGGTGACGACCTCGTCGCCGCCCACGTCGTAGGCCCTGTTGCGGGGTGGGCCGTCGAGTGCTGCAGCCAGGAGGGCGAGCACGTCCGTCACGGCGATCGGTTGGATGCGGCTGTCCATCCACGACGGCACCGCCGCCACCGGAAGCCGGTCGCTGACGCGCCGCAGGACCTCGAAGGACAGCGAGCCACCGCCGATGACCATGGAGGCACGGAGCACCGTTGCCGGCGTCGAGGCGGCCAGGAGGATCTCCTCGACCTCCAGTCGCGAGCGAAGATGGTCGGAGAGCTCCCCCGGTGGCACCAGACCGGACAGGTAGACGACACGGTCCACCCCGGCGTACGCGCAGGCCGCAGCGACGTAGTGCGCGGCCTCACGGTCGCGGACGAGGAACTCCCCGGACCCCATCGAGTGCACCAGGTAGAAGACCGCATCGACGTCGCGGATCGCCAGGTGCACCGAGACGGTGTCCTCGACATCCAGGTGTCGATGCTCGACCAGGTCCGCCCAGGCAAAGGTCGACAACGCACTCACGTCACGCGCGGTCACCACGACCTGGTGGCCCTGCTCCAGCAGGGTGGGGACCAGTCGGGAGCCGATGTAGCCGGTGGCACCGGTGACGAGCACGCGCATGCCGCGACGCTACGTGATCGCCTATCCGGACGGTCCACCCCCACGGACACCCTGACTCGCCGTGGAGACTGCAGCGAGAGATACTCGCGACCATGCCTCCTCCCCCACCGCTCCGGCTCGGCTTCGTGACAGGCGCGACGCCGGACAAATGGGCCCGCATCTGGCGCGAGCGTCAGCGCGTCGCCCTGGAGCTGGTGCCGATGACCGAGGACGAGCAGGAGATGCTCCTGCGCGACGAGGTCGTCGACATGGCGCTGGTGCGACTTCCAGTCGACCGCACCGGGTTGCACTGCATCCCGTTGTACGACGAGGTCCCCGTCGTGGTCGCCGGACGCGAGCACTTCGTGGCCGCTGCCGAGGAGTCGGTGCTCCTCGCGGACCTGGCCACAGAACAGCTGGTGTCTCCGCATGCATCCGGGTGGACCCCGGACGTCGATCAGCTCGCCTGGCCGGCGATGGACGCGGCAGAAGCCGTCGAGACCGTCGCTGCCGGCACCGGCATCGTGCTGCTGCCCCGCTCCGTGGCCCGCCTGCACTCGCGCAAGGACGTGGTCGAGCGCGAGGTGCTCGATCTGCCGTCCACCAAGATCGCCCTGGCTTGGCTCATCGAGCGCGACGACGAGCGCACGCAGGCCTTCGTGGGGGTCGTCCGCGGACGCCGCGTGAACTCCAGTCGTACCTGAGCACCTAGAGACCGCAGCAGACCCGCGGCTCACCAGCTGGTGGAGAGCGGCCGTCCCTCATGGAAGCCGGCGGCCGACTGGATGCCGATGAGCGCACGTTCGTGCAGCTCGCTCAAGCTCGAGGCACCGGCGTAGGTGCAGGCCGAGCGGACCCCCGAGCAGATCTGGTCGATGAGGTCCTCGACACCGGGTCGCTGCGGATCGAGATACATCCGCGACGACGAGATCCCCTCCTCGTAGAGGCCTTTGCGAGCCCGGTCGTAGGCCGACTCCGAGGAGGTGCGGTTGGCGACCGCACGAGCCGAGGCCATCCCGAAGGAGACCTTGTAGGCCCGGCCCTCGGCGTCAGCAAGCAGATCGCCGGGTGACTCGTGGGTCCCGGCGAACCACGAACCCACCATCACCGACGCTGCGCCGGCCGCGAGGGCAAGAGCCACGTCACGCGGGTGCCGCACACCGCCGTCGGCCCAGACATGACCACCGAGCTCCGCGGCGGCCGCCGAGCACTCGAGCACCGCCGAGAACTGCGGGCGCCCGACGCCGGTCATCATCCGGGTGGTGCACATCGCGCCGGGGCCGACGCCGACCTTGATGATGTCGGCTCCGGCCTCGAGCAGCGCCCTGGTGCCCTCCGCCGAGACCACGTTGCCGGCCGCCACGGGCACCTGCGGGTCCAGCGCCCTGATGGCCGACAACGCCTCGAGCATCCGGTCCTGGTGCCCATGGGCGGTGTCGACGACCAGGCAGTCGACACCGGCTGCGAGCAGGGCAGCGGCCTTCGCGTCCACGTCACCGGTCACCCCCACGGCGGCTGCGATCCGCAACGAGCCGTTCGCGTCGACAGCCGGGTCGTAGAGCGTTGCCCGGAGCGCGCCGCTGCGCGTCAACGCACCCACCAGGAGTCCGTCGGCGTCGACAGCAACGGCCAGCGCCACCCGGGCGGCATCGATCCTGTCGAAGGCGATACGCGGGTCGGTGCCCTCCTCGATGACCACTGCCGGCGGTCGCATCACCTGCCCGACCTGCGCGAACCGATCGACGTCGCGGCAGTCCTTCTCCGTCACCACCCCGACCGGGCGTCCGTCGACGACGACCACTGCAGCCCGGTGGGCACGTTTGGGCATCAGCGAGAGCGCCTCGGCCACCGTCTGGTCGGGCCGCAGCTGGATCGGCGTGTCGAAGACCAGGTGACGCGACTTCACGAACGACACCACGTCGGCCACCACGGGCGCAGGGATGTCCTGAGGCAGGACGGTGATCGCGCCCCGGCGGGCGACGGTCTCCGCCATCCGCTTCCCGGCGATGGCCGTCATGTTGGCGACGACGATCGGCAGCGACGCCCCGGTGTTGTCCCGGGTCGTCAGGTCGACGTCGTACCGGCTGGCGATGGACGAGTCGCGCGGCACCATGAAGACGTCGTCGTAGGTGAGGTCGTGGGCGGGCTTGGCATCATCGAGGAAGCGCACGTCGGGGATGCTACGAGGTGTCCCCCGGCGGGTGCGCAGTCCCTACAGTGACGCCATGGTCACCACGACGCTGGCGCGCGCACCGGGTCGGGTCAACCTCATCGGGGAGCACACCGACTACAACGGCGGCCTGTGCCTGCCGATCGCGCTCCCCCACGACACCGTGGCGCGCGCGACCCGACGCTCCGACGACGTCGTACGCATCTCGAGCGAGCAGCGGCCCGGTCCGTGGACCGGCACCCTCGAACAGTGTGCTCCCGGTGGTCCCAGCGGGTGGGTCGCCTACGTCGCCGGGGTGTTGTGGGCCCTGGCGGAGCACGGGTATGACGTGCCACGCGGCCTCGACCTCCACGTGGCCAGCACCGTGCCCATCGGGGCGGGGCTCTCCAGCTCGGCCTCGCTGGAGGTCTCGGTGGCAGTTGCGGTGCACGCCCTCGCGGGCTACGACCTCGACCTCGCCGAGCGTCGCCGACTGGTCGAGGTCTGCCGTCGAGCCGAGACCGAGGTCGTCGGGGCCCCGACCGGCGGCCTCGATCAGAGCGCCTCGTTGCTGACCGAGCCGGATTCCGCCCTGCTCCTCGACTTCGCCGACGGATCAGCCGTTCCGGTGCGGCTCGGTCTCGCCGCTGCCGGCCTGAGGGTGGTGGTCATCAACACGCGCGTCTCCCACGCGCTCACTGACGGCGACTACGGAGCACGACGACGCGAGTGCGAGGCCGCTGCCGGTGCCCTAGGGGTGCCCACGCTTCGCTCGGCCGACGTCGCCTCGCTCGAACGCCTCGACGATGACCTGCTCCGGGCACGTGCACGTCACGTCGTGAACGAGAACGCGCGAGTGGAGCGGACCGTCGAGGCGATCGGCCGCGCAGACTGGTCGGCGGTCGGGGAGCTGTTCATCGCTTCGCACTCCTCCATGCGCGACGACTTCGCGATCTCCTGCCCCGAGCTGGACCTCGCGGTCGAGGTTTCCCTGACCGCAGGAGCCCACGGCGCCCGGATGACCGGCGGCGGGTTCGGGGGTTCCGCGATCGCCCTGGTGGCGACCGAGCGCGTGGGAGCTTTGCGCGCTGCGATCGACAGGGCGTTCGAGCGCGCGGGTCACGTCGCTCCACAACACCTGGACGCACCGGCGTCGGCGTCGGCCCGGGTCGTCTCCCGAGGCTGAACTGATGGTCACCCGTAGGGGCGCCATGGTGGGTGGAGGACACTGATGGCTTCCATCACGCACATCAACGAACAGGAGCACGACGTGGCTCGCACGAACCCGCTGACCTCGATGAAGGACCTGACCCAGGGCCTCCTCACCACCCCGAAGGTTGTTGCCGACAAGACCTTGAGCGGTGTCGGGCGACTCGCGGGAGTCGTCACCTCGCTGGTCCCGGGCTCGAAGGAGAGCTCGCCTGCTCCGGCAGCCCGCGCCGCCGAGCCGGTGGCGCGCACCGAGAGCCCCACCCCGAAGCCCGCCGCCCCGAAGGCCGCCGCCTGCCCCGAAGGCCACGGCCAAGAAGGTCCCCGCGAAGAAGGCGCCGGCTGCCAAGGCGCCCGCAGCGAAGGCCCCGGTCAAGCCCGCCCCGCCCAAGAAGGCGCCCGAGAAGAAGGTGCCCGCGAAGAAGGCACCCGCGGCGAAGGCGCCGGCCAAGAAGGCCACTGCTCCCGCGTCGCCGTCCGGCAAGCTGCCGACCAAGAAGGCACCTGCGCCGGAGCCCACCAAGGCTGCCGACGAGAAGGCTGCTCCGGTCAACGTCGTCGAGACCCTCGGCCTCGACCCTGCCCCGGTGACCCCGACGTCGGAGAGCAAGCCTGTCGCACCGGCTCCCGCTCCGGTGACCTCGATCGATGCCGACGCTCCGAGCGACGTCGCAGCCACACCGGCCGACCTGGCCGCAGTGCTCGAGGACGCGCCTTCGCAGACGTCCTGAGGCCCTGAGCTCGCAGGCTTCACGGCGTGACGAGCAAGGACGCCCCTCGTCGAGGGGCGTCCTGCTCGTCAGCGCAGCTCGGAGCTGGACAGTCCGAGGATCCGTCGGGCCACGATGAGCTGCTGGATCTGCTGAGTGCCCTCGAAGATGTCGAGGATCTTGGAGTCGCGTGACCACTTCTCCAGCAGCTCGGCCTCGCTGTAGCCGATCGAGCCGGCGAGCTCGACGCAGCTGAGCGTGATGTCGGACCCGACCCGACCGGCCTTCGCCTTGGCCATGGAGGCCTCGAGCGAGTTGGGCTCGCGGTTGTCGGCCATCCAGGCCGCCTGGAGCGTGAGCAGGTAGGCGCCCTCCCAGTCGGCCTCCATCTGCAGGAACTTCGCCGCAGCTGCCGACTGGACGACGGCCGGCCGGTCGTAGTCGACCTCGATGCCCGCTCGTGCGAGCAGGTCCCGGGTCAGGTCGAGGGACGCGCGGGCGCAGCCGATCGCCATCGCAGCAACCAGCGGGCGGGTGTTGTCGAAGGTCGCCATCGCTCCCGCGAAGCCCTGCTTGGGGTCGACCTCGGCCGAGCCCAGGAGGTTCTCCTTGGGGACCCGGCAGTTCTCGAAGATGATCGTCGCGGTGTCGGAGGCCCGGATCCCGAGCTTGTGCTCGAGTCGGTCGACGCGCATGCCGGGCGTGCCCTTGGCCACCACGAACGACTTGATCGCGGCGCGTCCGAGGTCGCGGTCCAAAGTGGCCCACACGACGATGTGGTCGGCGCGGTCGCCGGAGGTGACGTAGATCTTCTCGCCGTTGATGACGTACTCGTCACCGTCGAGCACCGCGGTGGTGGTGATGTTGGCGGAGTCGGAGCCGGTGCCCGGCTCGGTGATCGCCATACCGGCCCAGACGCCCTCGAGGCGCGCGAGCTGCTCGTCGCTGGCGACCGAGGCGATGGCGGAGTTGCCCAGGCCCTGGCGCGGCATCGACAGCAGGAGGCCGACATCGCCCCAGCACATCTCGGCGATCGACATCACGGAGGCGAGGTTGGCGCCGTTCTTGATCGTGGTGTCGGCGTCCTTCTCCTCGCGCCGGACGCCGGCGGCGCCGGCACCCTCGGCCGCTCCGGAGTCGGAGAGACCGTCGATCATCGCGGCCAGCATGTCGAGCTCTTGCGGGTACTCGTGCTCGGCGCGGTCGTACTTGCGCGAGATCGGCCGGAGCATGTTCATCGCGACCTGGTGGGCCTGGCTCACGAGGGGACGGAACTTCTTCGGGTCATCCAGACTGATGCTCATACCAGCACGCTTCCTTCCATGATGCCGATGGCGCGCAGGTCGCGGTACCAGCGTTCGACGGGGTGTTCCTTGACGAAGCCGTGCCCCCCGAGGAGCTGCACGCCGTCCAGACCGATCTGCATGCCCTTGTCGGTGCAGAGCTTGCGAGCGAGCGCGACCTCACGAGTGAAGTCCTTGCCTGCGGCGGCGCGCGAGGCAGCCTTGTAGGTCACCAGGCGCATGGCCTGCAGCTCGATGGCGATGTTGGCGACCATGAAGGCCACGGACTGGCGGTGGGCAATCGGCTCACCGAAGGCCTGGCGCTCCTTGACGTAGGGCGTCACGTAGTCGAGCACAGCCTGACCGGTGCCGACCGCGAGCGCACACCACGCCAGCCGGGACAGGCGAACGCACTCGCGGTAGGTCGTGCCGTCGCTCTCGCCGAGCACGGCGTCCGGGCCGACCTTGACGTCGTTGAGCGTGATCCGGGTCAGGGCCGCAGCCCGCACGCCCATGGCCGGGTCGCCCTCGACAGCGATGCCGTCGGCGCCGGACTCGACGAGGAACAGGGTCGGCGCACCGTCGAGCAGGGCGCCGATGATGAAGAGCTCGGCCTCGGCGCCGCGCGGCACCAAGGACTTCACGCCGTTGAGCGTGAAGCCGTCGGCGGTCCTGACCGCGTTGGTGCCGGGCGTCAGGACGTCGAAGAGCACGGCGGGTTCGGTCAGCGCGAGAGCCGCTGCCGGAGCGTCATCGCCGGTGAAGGCCGGCAGGTAGGTCTGCTGCTGGGCGTCGGTGCCCCAGAGTCCGAGGGCCGTGGCGACGGCACCGGAGGAGAGGCTGGCGACGGCCAGGCCCATGTCGCCCTTGGCGAGGGCCTCTGCGACCAGCGTGCCGGCCATGGCCGAGCGCTCCTCGGAGATCCCGCCGAGCGACTCGGGCACGCCAAGGATCGGCAAACCGATGTCGAGGCCGGCCTTGAGAACGGCGTCGGGGGCCGCGCAGGTCTCGTTGGCTTCTGCGGCCGCGGGGCGGATGACCTCGTCGGCGAGCTCGGTGACCACGTCGACGAGCATCTGCTCGTCCTCACTGGGGGTGAGGTCGAAGAGCCCGGTGCGCGGCGCCGCGGAGACCCGCACGCCCGGGCGACCGACCTTGCCGGCCTTGGCGAAGGTGCGGCTCGCCGAGGTCGCGGTCTTGAAGCCGTTGCTCGTGATCGAGAAGACGGCCTGCTCGGTCTGCTTGCGCAGCTTGACGCGGTCGATGAGGTCACTCTGGGCGAGACGGTTGAGTCCGGCTACGAGGTAGCCGATCGGGTCACGCGACTCGGTGCTCGCGATGCCGTGCCGCCCGCCGGGCCGGAGGTTGTTGAGGAGGGACATGGAGATAATGTAACTGTGAGTTACACATCGCGCTACAGAATCCGCAGTGCGCGTCGTCACACCCGGCCCGACCACCCGGCCGGACCAGCCGCCCCGATCGCCGCGACTGACGGCTGACTTCTAGAGTGGGCGCCATGTCCGAGCTCTCCGACGAGGCGCCCCTCGCGCCCCATGGCCCCCTGCCCACCGGGGGCACGGCCCGCCCCGTGACCCGCTGGGGAACCCCCGTCATGCACCGGCCGCAGGCCGCGGTCACCGTCTACGACGACGCGCTGCGCTCGCTCGCGGCCGACATGGTCGCGACGATGTACGCCGCCGACGGCGTCGGCCTGGCTGCGTGCCAGATCGGCGAGGACGTGGCGCTCTTCGTCTTCGACTGCCCCGATGACTCCGGGATCCGGACCGTGGGTTTGGTCTGCAACCCGGTCCTCACGCTCCCGGAGGGCAAGGACCGCGTCCTCGACGAGGAGGAGGAGGGATGCCTGTCCTTCCCGGGTGCCTTCGTGGAGTGCGCACGCCCCGACTTCGCCTCGGTCACCGGGACCGGCCTGGACGGCCTGCCGGTCACGTTCTCGGGAGACGGCATGCTCGCCCGCTGTCTCCAGCACGAGACCGATCACACCGTCGGCACCGTCTTCGGGGACCGGCTGCCCACCAAGGCCCGCAAGAAGCTCACCAAGGCCCACGACAAGGCTGCCGACGACTTCCCCGCCGACTGGCCCGCCTCCTGAATGCCGAGTCGGCGCCTATAGTCGCCGACTCGACCCCCACCGCAGCGCCGAGTCGGCGCCTATAGTCGCCGACTCGACCCCCACGGAGCACAGTCAGCGGCGCGAGGTGACGTAGCAGGCGACCGCGCAGGCTGCCCCTACGTTGAGGGAGTCGATCCCCTCCCGCATCGGGATGATGGCGCGTCGATGCGCCACCTGTTGCCACTGCGGCGAGAGCCCATGTCCCTCCGAGCCGAGCACCAGCGCCACCCGGTCGAGCCCGGCAACGCTGTGCTCGATCGAGGTGGCGTCCTCGGCCAGGGTCAGGGCGACGGTCGTGAAGCCGGCTGCAGCGATCTCGTCGAGGGCCGTCGACCAGTCCGGCAGCCGGGTCCACGGGAGCGCGAAGACCGCTCCCATCGCGACCTTGATCGAGCGTCGGTAGAGCGGGTCAGCGCAACGGGGCGCGAGCAGGACGGCGTCGAAGCCGAACGCTGCTGCCGAACGGAACACCGCTCCGACGTTGGTGTGGTCGACGAGGTCCTCCAGCACCAACACCGAACGAGCACCGGCCAGCACCGACGCGACACTGGGCAGCGGCCGGCGCTCGAGGGAGGCCAGCGCCCCTCGGTGCACGTGGAAGCCGGTGACCTCCTCGGCCAGGGCTTCGGGCAGCACGTAGCAGGGCGCCGGGGTCGTGGCGAGCACGTCGGCGAGGCCGTCCAGCCAGCGCGGGGCCATGAGGAACGATCGCGGAGTGTGACCGCCCTCGACGGCACGACGTACGACCTTCTCGCCCTCGGCGAGGAACAAGCCGTGCTCGGTCTCGAAGCTCTTGCGCAGCTGTACGTCGCGAAGGTCCCGGTAGTCGGCCAGTCGCGCATCCTGTGGGTCTTCGATCTGGACGAGCTCAGCCATCGAGGTGGCCATCGAGCGCGTCGGCGAGTGGATCCGGGTAACGCTCGGGGTGAGCCACGGCGACGACGTCCCCGACGACGATGATCGCCGGCGGGCGTACGTCGTGGGCGACGAGGTCGGCGGCGAGCTCCCCGAGGGTGGACAGCACGGTGCGTTCGGCAGGCATCGTGCCGTCGCACACGACAGCGACGGGGGTCGAGGCGGCACGACCTCCGTCCAGGAGTGCGGCCGCGATGAGGGAGCAGTTCTCGACGGCCATCATCAGCAGCAAGGTCCCCCGCAGTCGTGCCACCGCCGACCAGTCGGTCAACGAGTCGGCATGACCGGGCACGAGGTGACCGGAGAGCACGGTGAACTCGTGGGCCACCCCTCGGTGGGTGACGGGGATGCCGGCGATCGCCGGCACGGCGATCGGACTCGTCAGGCCGGGGATGACGGTCACCTCGATCCCGGCCGCACGACAGGCGAGCACCTCCTCGTAGCCGCGCCCGAAGACGAAGTTGTCGCCGCCCTTGAAGCGCACGACGCGGTGCCCGGCCAGGGCACGCTCCACGATGATCCGGTTGATCTCCTCCTGGAGCGCCGAGCGCCCCCGGGGCAGCTTGGCGACGTCGATGAGCTCCACATCGGCCGGCAGCTCACTGAGCAGCTCCCGCGGGGCCAGCCGGTCGGCGACGACCACGTCGGCGCTCATCAGGGCGTTACGACCGGCGAGCGAGATCAGGCTGGGGTCGCCGGGACCGCCGCCCACGAGAGTGACCCCCGGGGTCGCTGCGCGCACCGGGGCGGATGCGATCGTTCCGGTGCGCAGGCCCTCGAGCACCTGGTCGCGCACCCGGACCGAACGGCGCGGATCCCGCTCTCCCAGCACCGCGATCGTGATCCCGCCCACATGCCCGACCGCCGGGGTCCAGGACGTCGCCTGCGCCGCATCGTCGGAGCGCACGCAGAAGATCCGGCGCTCCTCGGCGGCTACCGAGACGGCGGCGTTGACGTCGCTGACGTCGGTGGCGGCGACGACGTACCAGGTGTCGTCGAGATCCTCGGGCGCGAAGCCGCGCCGCTCCCACGTCACGTCTCCCGCGCCGGCGAGGCCCTCGATCGCCGGTGTGACCTGAGGAGAGACCACCACGACTGCAGCGCCGGCTGCGATCAGCTGTGGGACCCGCCGTTGCGCCACGTGTCCGCCGCCGACGACCACCACGCGTCGCCCGGTCAGTCGCAGGCCTGCCGGGTACACACGTGAGTCGTCCATCTGCCGCATCATTCCGTCTTCCGGGCGAGCGTGCCCAACCGGGCGATGGCTAGGGTCGCTCCATGGTCCTCGAGCGCCCCGTCACCCCGAACCCCTACGATCTCCTCCCAGCCGTCGCCTCCTTCGAGGTGTCCAGCGTCGATGTCACCCAGGATCAGCCGCTCAAGGACGACCAGGTCGCTGCTGCGGGCAACACCTCGCCGCAGCTCAGCTGGGACTCCGTCGAGGGCGCGCAGAGCTACACGGTCACCTGCTTCGACCCCGATGCCCCCACGCCCAGCGGCTTCTGGCACTGGGTGGTCGTGGATCTGCCGGCCGACGTGCACTCGCTCGACGCCGGAGCAGGTGCAGAGGGCGCCACCCTCCCCGGAGGAGCCTTCATGTGCCGCAATGACGGGGGCGACAAGTGCTACATGGGCGCGGCTCCCCCGGAAGGCGACCAGGTCCACCGCTACTTCTTCGTGGTGCACGCGGTCACCAAGGAGACCCTGGGGGTCGACTCGGACGCCTCGCCGGCCGTCGTGTCGTTCAACCTCGCCTTCAAGACCGCCGCACGAGCAGTCCTGAACGGCACCTACCAGCACTGAGCACGTCGGGATCAGCGAAGAACTCAGGACAGGGATGCGCCCCTGTGAGACGGTGAGGACCTCACAGGACTGACGGCACTCGGGCCCGCTATGCCGCTCGGGTGCCACACACACGAGGTGGCCAGGCATGAGCGGTGCGGAGGTCTTCTTCCTCAGTGTCGCGCTGTACGCGCTGATGCCGATGCTCATCCTCCTCGCCGGTTCCTTCCGCTACGCCCTGCTCTACACCCACATCGCCGGGACCCTGGTGCTGGGCGGCTTCGTGGGCGCCGCCTACAGCCTGCCGGTCACCGACACGATCAGTGTCGGAGCCGGGCAGCTGCTCTACGGCGCCCTGATGTTCACCACCCTCGTCACGGTGCTCGTCGGCCGCGACATCCGGGCGGTCCGCACCGTGGTGTCGCTGGTCATCAGCGTCAACGTGCTGGTCTCCTGCGTGTTCTACCTCAGCAGGCACGCCCTGCGCAGCGATGCCATCACCGGCTCCGGCTTGATCGAGCCCGAGGTCTTCGACCAGTCGCTCCGGCTGATCCTCACCGGGGGGACGCTCATCGTGCTGGAGCTGATCCTCCTGCTGGCGGTCCTGGAGTTCGCGAAGGCACGGCTCGGACACCGACTCATGGCGCCGGTCTACGTCGTCTCCTTCGCGGCCGTGCTCCTCCTGGACGGGTTCCTCTTTCCTCTGGCCTACCTCGGCCCGGCGACGATCACCGGCGCCATGATCGTTGCCGGACTCCAGACCAAGCTGGTGCTGGCTGGAGCCTTCGCCCTGCCCCTGGCTCTCTTCGTAGGCGCTTATCGTCCGGCGATCAACCGCTTCGAGGCGACGCCCCTCCACCTGCGGGACCTGATCCTGGCCGGGCCGGCAGAGGCCTCTCGGCGGTTGGACCGACAGGAGCGGGAGCTGAGGCTGGCAGCTGGACGGGAGGAGCGCTCGAGCGCCACGGTGGCACAGATCCTCGACAGCGCGACGAACACCATCCTGATCGCCCTCGACTCGGGCTGTCGGATCACCCACTTCAACGCCGGGGCGCAGCGACTGCTGGGTTGGGAGTTCGAGGAGGTGCACGACCGGGTCCCCGAGATGCTCCATGAGACCGACTGGTGGGCACGGCAGGGCGAGCTGCTCGGAGTCGCGCCCACCCCGCAAGCGGTCACCGCGGCTCACGCCGACGAGTCGGCGTACCGCGAGATGGTCCTGCTGACCCGTGCGGGGACTTCCCTACCGGTCTCGGTCAGCACGACCCGCATCCTCGGTCGCGGTGCTCAGCTGATCGGCTACGTGATCGCCGGAGAGGAGATCGGCTCTCGGCTGAAGCTCCAGATGGCCACCCTCAGTGCCCTCCAGCGCGATCAGGAGTCACTGGCGCGGTTGCGTGAAGCCAACGCGTTCAAGGACTCGCTCATCTCGACGGTGAGCCATGAGCTGCGCACGCCCCTGTCCAGCATCGCGGGCTATCTCGAGCTGCTGGAGCACGGAGACCTCGGCGAGCTCAGCCGGCCGCAGCTCGGTGCCGTCGAGACATTGGGTCGCAACAGCGTCCGTCTTTCCAGCCTGGTCGATTCGCTCCTCACGCTCTCGCGCGCCGAGACGGGCGCCGGGCAGCTCCAGCTCGTCGAGGTGGACCTGCGCACGGTGATCGAGGGGCTTCGCCCGGTCATCGACGATCTGGCGGCCGGCGCCCCGCACTCGGTCACCGTGGCCATCGCTCTGGCCGAGACCCCGCTGATGGTGCGAGCGGACGTGCCCTCGCTGGAGACCCTCGTCATCAACCTGGTCACGAACGCCCTCAAGTTCACCATCGGCCCGGGCACGGTCAAGCTCGTCGTCGATGGTGAGGACGGTCCGAGGCTGGTGGTCACCGACACCGGGATGGGCATCGCCGAGCACGAGCAGGAGCAGCTCTTCACCTCCTTCTTCCGCTCGACCGAAGCAACTCGCCGTGAGATCCCGGGCACCGGTCTCGGCCTGAGCATCGTCGCCGCGATCGTCGAGCAGCACGCCGGGTCGATCTCGATCGACTCAGCACCGGGGCGCGGCACGACGGTGCGGGTCACCCTGCCCCCGCACGGCGGGGCCGCCGACTGACCTCCTCGTGCGGACCCTTCCGCCGTGCTCCCTCGGTCAGTCGCGCGAGACCATGAGGACGGCACGGTCATCGTCGCCCTGGGAGACCTGCGAGATGATCCGCTCCGCGGCTCCGTCGATGCCCTGCAGGATCGCGCCGGCGGCCACGCCGCTGAGCCAGTCGATCCCGGTGTCGAGGTCGCACCCCAGCGACTCCACGACACCGTCGGTGTAGAAGAGCAGGGCGTCACCGTCTTCCAGCACCCCGTGACTGGCGTTCAGCTCGGGACGCGCCAGGACCCCGAGCGCCAGCCCTCGCGAGTTGTCGATCGACCACTGCTGCTGCTCGGCCGACCAGCGCAGCGCCGGGGGATGACCGGCGCTGATGATCGTGTAGGCGCCCGACCCCAGGTCGAGGCTGACGTGGACAGCGGTGGCGAAGCTCTCGTCGACCCCCTGGCGTAGCAAGAAGTGATTGGCCGCGTCGAGCAGGTCGCGCTCGTGCACCGCACCGACCAAGCCGCCGAGGGCCCCCGCCAGCAGCAGCGCCGCGGGCGCTGCCGTCATGCCCTTGCCCACGACATCGACGAGCACCAGCTCCAGGCGCTGCCCCTCTTCGTCGAGATCGGCCACCATGAAGTCGCCTGCGTAGCCCACGCCGTGGGCGGCGATCACCGCGCTCTGGGCCCGCCACCCCGGCGGCAGGGCAGGGATCCGGCCCTGGGCGGTGAGGCGGTCGCGCAGGTCCGACAGCAGGGCCTCGCTGAGCGGGGTGGGCAACCCGCTCCGCTGCCGGCTCGCGACGTAGAGCACCAGCCCGGCAGACAGGAAGAGCACCACCAGGCTCACCGCAGGCACCCCCACGTCCTCGTGCTGGCTCAGCCACCCGACGACGCCCGCCGGAACGATGACGGAGGTGAGCACCACCAGGGGGCCGAAGCGCAGGAGCAACATCCCGAGCAGCAGCCACAGGAAGTACCCCGCCAGCGGGAAGAACTCGTAGCGGACCAGTGATACGACGAACGATGCCAAGACCCCCAGGAGCAGCAGCCCCAGCGCACCGAGCTGGCTACGACGGGTGCCCGACCGCCATGCAGTCTTCAGCTCCAGCGCCCACGTCACCCGCGCACGGTAGCCGCTCAGGTGCACACTGGTGGGCGATCCCTGCAACACTCACCCTCATGCGTGGCCGGCTGACCCCTGATCTTCTGGGCGAGCCCTGGGAGTCCGAGACGATCGGGCTGCCCCCCGACGACGAGGGACCGGTCGTGACGACCCTCGTACGACGGCTCGCGGCGCAGCCCACCGGGCGGGCGGTGCTCCACGTCCACGGCTTCGCCGACTACTTCTTCCACACCGAGTACGCCGAGTGGTGGCTGGAGCGCGGCTACGACTTCTACGCGGTCGACCTGCGCAAGTACGGCCGCTCGCTGCTTCCCCACCAGACCCCGACCTACGTCGCGGACCTCCGGGAGTACTTCGCCGACCTCGACGTGGCCTGGTGGCGGGTGGCCGAGCGCGACGCTCACGACCACGTCGTGCTGTCGGCACACTCGACGGGAGGCCTGACCGCCCCGCTCTGGGCCGATGCCCGGCAGCCGGCGGAGCTGAGCGGTCTCGTGCTGAACTCGCCGTGGTTCGATCTCCAGGGCGCCGACTGGATGCGCTCCCCCGTCGCCGGCTTCCTGCTCGACCGAGCCGGACGCAGCCAGCCGCTGCGCGAGATCCCGCGCGACGTCAGCGGCGTCTACGGGCGCAGCCTCCACGTCGATCACGACGGCGAGTGGGACTACGACCTCAGCTGGAAGCCGCTCGACTCCTATCCCGTGCGGCTGGGGTGGTTGCGCGCGATCCGGCGCGGACACGCCGAGCTGCACGCCGGTCTCTCCGTGCTCGCGCCGGTGCTGGTGCTCACCTCCGCCACCACCCGTCAGGTGGTGGAGCTGAGCGACGAGGCTCATGTGCACGACATCGTGCTCGACGTGCCGCAGATCCGCAGATGGGCGACGTCGGTCGGCCCGCACGTCAGCTACGTCGCTGTGGAGGGCGCGCGCCACGACGTGGTGCTCTCCCGGCCCGAGGCGCGGGCCCGCGTCTACGACGAGCTGGATCGGTGGAGCCGGGCGCACCTCACCTGACTCGGCTCTTCCGGGCCCGCTAGGGTCCGAGCATGAACCCTGTGAGCGGACTCTCTCTCGGCCGGATCGTCATCGGCCTCGCCTCGTTGGTCAAGCCCGACCTGGTGCAGTCGACGATGGGCACCACGACGTCCAACCCGCTGCTCACGCAGTGGTTCGGGTCGCGTGAGGTGGCCCTGGGTGCGGCCACCTTGCTGGCCAGCGGTGGATCGCGTCGCAGTCTGGTGCTGATCGGCATGGCCGTCGACGCGGCCGACGCCGCCACCGCCTACCAAGCCGTCGAGCGTGAGGCCATGCCGCGCAACATCGGCCTCGCCTTCGCCGGTGTCGCGGCCGGCGCGGTCGTCTCCGGCCTCCTCGGACTGCGGGTCAAGAAGGTCGTCAAGCTCACCCGGGCCGAGAAGAAGGCCCTGGCCTCGGCCTGATCTCCAGCGCGCGGGACCTTGCCGTCAGAGCCCTGGGTTGGGAGG
Source organism: uncultured Actinomycetota bacterium (assembly GCA_963761285.1). GTDB lineage: Bacteria > Actinomycetota > Actinomycetes > Propionibacteriales > Nocardioidaceae > Nocardioides. The sequence goes on from CAVXGJ010000012.1 coordinate 85,041, forward strand.
GTGTGAGGCATGAGTGATACCCCGCCGCCCCCGCCTCCTCCGCCGCCGCCCGGCTCGTACGGCGCTCCGCCACCACAGCCGGGCTATTCGACGGGACCGCAGCCGGGGTCGCTGCTCGATCGTTTCCTCGCACGGCTGATCGATGGAGTGGGCTTCGCCATCATCTTCGGGATCCTTTCCGGCATCTTCGCCGGGATCTTCTACAGCGGCTTCTCCAACACCCGCGCTGAGATCTTCCTGGTGACCCTGTTCGTGCAGGTGATCTCCGTCATCGTCTATCTCGGCTACTACGGCTACATGGAGTCGACGAAGGGTGCCACCTTCGGCAAGCAGCTGATGAAGCTGAAGGTCGTCGGTCCCGACGGCGAGAGCAACCCGACGATGCAGCAAGCCATCATGCGCAGCAGCTTCCAGGCTCTCAGCCTCCTTGCCATCATCCCGTTCCTCAGCTTCCTCGGACCCCTGGCAAGCCTGGCGGCGGTCATCTTCATCGCGGTCACGATCAACAACGACACCGTCAACCGGCAGGGCTGGCACGACCACTTCGCCGGTGGCACGAAGGTCCTCAAGATCGGCTGAGGATCCCTTCTCAGCCCACCACGAACAACGTCAGGGCGACGACCCCCACGAGCACGATGATGCTGCGCAGCAGCAACGGTGGGAGTCGTCGCCCGACGCGTGCTCCGACCAGTCCCCCGAGCGTCGCACCGGCCGCGATGAGACCGGCGATCCGCCAGTCGACGTCGGCCACGGCCACGAAGACCAGCCCCGCGACCAGGTTGACCGCCCCTGCGAGGACGTTCTTGATCGCGTTGTTGCGCTGGAGGTCCTGCGGGACACCGATGCCGAGCACTCCCATGAGCAGGACGCCCTGGGCGGCGCCGAAGTAGCCGCCGTACACGCCGGTGCCGAGGACCGCCGGCCACACCCAGCCGCTCTCGGCGGCACGCGGTGCGACCTCACGCCGCGCGGCCCGCGCGGCCACCCCGCGGGCAAGGCGCGGCTGGAAGACGACCAGGAGGACGCCGAGCCCGATGAGCACCGGGACGACTGCCTCGAAGGCTCCCGAGGGCAGGGTCAGGAGCAGCATCGCGCCGACGAGCCCGCCGAGCACCGAAGCCGACAGCAACCGCAGCACCAACGGTCGCTGACCCCGGAGCTCGCGACGGTAGCCGTAGGCGCCGGTGAGCGAGCCCGGCACCAACCCGATCGTGTTGGAGATGTTGGCAGTCACCGGGGGCACGCCGAAGGCGATCAGCGTCGGAAAGGTGATCAGCGTGCCCGACCCCACGACGGTGTTGATCGTCCCGGCCCCGACCCCGGCGAGCAGGATCGCGACCGACTCGAGGAGGGTCACCTCAGGACTGCGGCGGATCCTCCGGCGGAACCTCGCCGGGAGACACGGCGGGGTCGGACGGGGCGGCTGCTGCCGGCGGCGGCTTGTTGGGGTTGGCTGCGGCCGCAGCCTCCGCGATGGCCTGCTCGACAGCAGCACTGGTCCGGCGCCGCTCGGCGTCGACCCCGTCGCCACCCAGTGCAGGGGTGTCGACGGAGCCCATGTCGACGCGGTTGAGCACGCCACTCGTCTTGTCCGGAATGCCCTTCAGGTCGTTCATCGTGGAGCCCAGGCCCTCGAGCGCCTTGCCGATCTCGCTCGGCACGATCCAGAGCTTGTTGGACGTGCCCTCGGCGATCTTCGGCATCATCTGGAGGTACTGGTAGGACAGCAGCGACTGGTCGGGGTTGCCGTCGTGGATGGCCTGGAAGACGGTGAGGATCGCCTGGCCCTCACCCTGCGCGCGCAGGATCGAGGCCTCACGATCTGCCTGGGCGCGCAGGATCAGCGACTCGCGGTCACCTTCGGCGGTCAGGATGGACGACTGCTTCTCACCCTCGGCCGTGAGGATCGCGGCCTGTCGGCCACCCTCGGCGGTGAGGATCTGGGCCCGCTTGTCGCGGTCGGCGCGCATCTGCTTCTCCATCGAGTCCTTGATGGAGGGCGGCGGGTCGATCCCCTTGAGCTCGACTCGGTTGACGCGGATGCCCCACTTGCCGGTGGCTTCGTCGAGCACGCCACGGAGCCGGGTGTTGATCTCGTCGCGGCTGGTCAAAGTGCCTTCGAGGTCCATGCCACCGACGATGTTGCGCAGGGTGGTCATGGTGAGCTGCTCGACGGCTTGGATGTAGTTGGCGATCTCGTACGTCGCTGCGACCGGGTCGGTGACCTGGAAGTAGATGACGGTGTCGATCGAGACGACGAGGTTGTCCTGGGTGATGACCGGTTGCGGCGGGAAGCTGACGACCTGCTCGCGCAGGTCGATCTGGTAGCCCACCCTGTCGATGAACGGGACCACGATGTTGAGTCCGGCCGACAGGGTCACGCGGTACTTGCCGAATCGTTCGACGATTCCGGCGCGGGCCTGCGGGATGATCCGCACCGTCTTGGCGAGCAGCACGATCACGAAGACCAGCAGCAAACCGAACACAATCAGGAAGGCGTCAGCCATGGTTCTCCTCAGACTCGGGGTTCAGGGGTCGGGGTGCAGAGTTCAGGCAGTAGTTGGGCTCAGGACTCAAGACGTGGGATGGGGTGCACGTAGGCCGTGGCACCGCGGATCTGGAGCACCTCAACGCTCTCGCCCTCTGCGATCGAGAGACTGTCGTCATAGGGAGCTGCGGTCCAGACCTCGCCTGCGAGGCTGATGCGACCGACCTGGAGGCCACTGATCGCCTGCGTGACGGTGGCACGCTGGCCGAGCAGCTTGTCGTGACCCTGGGTCAGCGTCGGACCGTTGTGCAGGCGCTTGGCCATCGATGGACGCACCAACGCGAGCATGGCGATCGCCGTTGCCGAGGCCACGACCGCCTGGAGGGCGATCGGTGCGCCGGCCAACGCCAGGACCAGCCCGGCGACCGCCCCCACTGCCAGCATGATCATGATCAGGTCGAGAGTCATCAGCTCCACGACACCGAGCAGCACGGCGGCGGAGAGCCAGACGCTCCAGAGGTTGTCACCCAGCCAATCCATCATGGTCCGACTCTACCCACGCAACCGGTGAGCCAACCCTGGCCTAGCGGTGCCGGGCGTGGCGCCGAGCTGCGTAGCGCCCGTCCTCGTAGGTCAGCACCAGCGGCATGCCGAACGCGGCCGAGAGCGAGCGCTCGGTGAGCACGTCCTCCATCGGCCCCTGGGCGACCACGCGCCCCTGCCGCAGCAGCAGCGCATGAGTGAACCCCGGCGGAATCTCCTCCACGTGGTGGGACACCAGGACCGTCGCCGGTGAGTCGGGGTCGTAGGCCAGCGTCGACAGGGTGGAGACGAGGTCCTCGCGACCGCCGAGGTCCAGGCCGGCGGCGGGTTCGTCGAGCAGGAGGAGCTCGGGGTCTGTCATCAGCGCCCTGGCCACCTGGACCCGCTTGCGCTCCCCCTCGCTCAGCGTGCCGAAGGTTCGGTCGGCCAGGTGCTGGACCCCGACCTCGACCAGCAGATCGTCGGCGCGCGAGTGATCGAGGTCGTCGTAGGACTCGCGCCAGCGGCCGAGCACGCCGTACGCCGCCGAGATCACCACGTCACGAACCAGCTCGTTGCGGGGCAGCCGCTCCGCCAGCGCCGCGCTCGTCAGGCCGATCCGGGGCCGCAGCTCGAACACGTCCACGGCCCCGAGGAGCTCGCCGAGGACACCGGCAGCGCCTCCGGACGGGTGCAGCTGCGCTGCTGCCACCTGGAGCAACGTGGTCTTGCCGGCACCGTTGGGACCGAGGATCACCCAACGTTCACCGTCGCGCACGACCCAGGTGATCCGGTCGAGCAGCAACGCGTCCCCGCGGCGGACCGACACATCCGAGAACTCCAGCACCGCAGCCATGGCGCCACCTTAGCCAGTAGCCGCGAGCGGGCCAGGACCACGAGCGTGTCGGGTTGCCTGGTCTTCGCAGATCGTGACCAGGTCGCGGCTATCGTCGGTCGGCGTGACCAGTGACGACCTCATCGATCTCACCCACCTCCCGGTGTCGGGACGGCTGGCGTGGTGGGGAACAGCGTGGCTGCGCGGGCACGTCGGCCCGGACGACCTCCTCGATGCGGTCCTCGCCGACGACGTGACTCATGTGGTCCTCGGCGATGAGGGCGCGGGCTCGCTGATCACCGAGCTCGGCCGGCTCCGCCAGGCCGGGGCCACCGGGTTCGGTGCCGCGTTTCCTGCGGAGGGCGACCTCGTCGGACTCGGCGGGCCAGTGGAGTTCAACGAGGCTGCGCTGGAGGTCGGGGAATCGGTCGTGGCGATCGGCACCGAGTCCGGCTTGGTGCCCTCCCGCGTGGGGCCGACCGTGGAGTGGACGCGCTTCGTTGCGCGTCGCCGCCAGCTGCCCGACGTCGGCGAGGCTGATCGCGACCTGCGGGCCGTGCTGCTGGCCTCCGCCGACCGCCTCGCAGCGCTGGAGGTGGCCAGGTGGCGCCCCGAGATCGCCGACCGGCTGATGAACCTGCGGCACCGTCCAGCCCTCGCCGCGGCCCCCGGTGTGCCGGCTCGGTGCGTCGACCTCGCGGCACGCGGACTCCAGGCGCTCGAGATCGCTGATCTCGCGCTCGAGGACGACGGCGCCGCCCTCACCGTCCACGAGATCAACCAGCGGCGCGGCTCGCTGGCCCCGCTCGCGCGTGCCGGAAGGAGGGCCCTGGTCGCCGCCTGCTCCCCCGAGGTCTGGCCGCCGGAGCCCTGACAGCTGGGTCAGGCTGCGGGCAACTGGAACTCGACCCACAGGGGGTAGTGGTCGCTGATCCGCCAGGACACCGAGGCCTTGGACATCCCGGCGAACGTGTGTGGCAGGAAGTCGATGTTGCCGGCCTTGCCGGCGAACTCCATCCCGTGCAGCAGGTTGTGGACCTGCCCGTCAGCATCGACCTCGGAGAACCAGGCGATCTGGTCGTAGTAGTTCTGGTGAGTGGGGGTGTCGAAGATCGTGCGCGGGAGGTTGCTGAGCTGCCCTGGTGGAAACAGCCCGGTGGAGGTGAATGCTCGGTAGAGCTCGGTGCCGGGGCCTTCGAGGTTGAAGTCGCCCAGGGCGAGCAGGTTGCCGTTCCAGTCGTTGTCGCGCACCGCCCAGTCGTGCATCCATGTCGCGAAGGCGGTGACCATGGGCACTCGGGAGGCCGGGGTGTCCCAGACGATGTGGACGGTGGTCAGGATGAACTCGACCCCGGCTCGGGTGAAGCTGACTGCGTAGGGGGTGCGGGCGAACTGGCCGCGGGCTTCCTCAGCCGCCGGTGGTAGGACGATCTCGCCGACCAGCCCGGAAGGGCTGACCCGGGTGGCGTCGTAGAGAAACGTCAGCCGCTCGCCGTTGCCGGCGTCACCCTCGGTGACGTCGCTGCACACGAACCTCCAGTCGTCACCGAGCGCCGCGATCAGCGAGTGGAGGGCCGTCGTGTCGCGTCGCGCCTCTTGGACTGCCACCACGTCGAACGCCGAGACGACAGCAGCGATGAGCTCGATGGCTCGCCAGTCCCGCTTCGGCGAGGCGTCTGGTGAGGGATCCCACGCAGGAGTCACGCCCGAGAAGCAACGCAGGTTCCACGATCCGATCAACAGGTTCGTCGCCGTGCGCGCGGGTACGACGGCGGCCACCGCGGCCGCCAACGCGGCCACCTCGAGGTGAACCGCGCCAGGCACCTGCCCTCGACTCATCTCTCCATCACAACAGGTGCGGCTGCTCAGCACCAGCCCCCAGCGTCAGGAACCCCACACGCCGAGCTCGTTGCCGCTCGGATCGGTGAAGTGGAACCGTCTGCCGCCCGGGAACTCGTAAGGGCCCTCGACGACCGCTCCCCCGGCGGCGACGACCGCGGCGAGGCTGTGGTCGAGGTCTGCAGACCACAGCAGCACCAGCGGGCCGCCCCGGACCGGGGCGCGGGCGGCGTTGAGTCCACCCACCTCGCCGTCGCCCTCCACCCACCTGATGCCGGAGTACTGCGGGCCGTAGTCGTTGAAGGCCCAGCCGAACGCCGCGGCGTAGAACGCCTTGGTGCTGTCGAGGTCGGTGACGTTGATCTCGACGTAGTCGATCGTGTGGTGGACGTGTCCGGTCGTGTTGCCGGTGGTGGGCTCGCTCATGGGACCAGCATGGACCTCGCCGCCGACATCGGCTCGACACCGATAGCCTCGTTGCCGATGAACGCTGAACACCCAGACACCCTGCTGATCACCCTCACCGGCAAGGACCGGCCCGGGGTGACCTCCTCGGTGTTCCGCACCCTCGCCGATGCCCGGGTCGAGGTGATCGACCTCGAGCAGATCATCCTGCGCCGACGACTCATCCTCGGCGTGCTGGTGACGGCACCACGCGACTGGAAGAAGCTCGCGGCCGCCGTGGAAGCCACCGCGGCCGGACTCGGAATGAGCGTCGAGATCGAGCGCGGCACCGGCGACAACCGCTCGCGGCGCGAGGGTCGCTCGCACGTCACGTTGATCGGAACCCCCCTCAGTGCCACCGCGATGGCTGCGATCGCCGGGCGCATCGCCGACACCGGCGGCAACATCGACCGCATCGAGCGGATGGCCCGCTACCCGGTCACCGCCATCGACCTGTTCGTCTCCGGGGCCGATCCGGACACGCTGCGCACCCTCCTGGCGATCGAGGCAGCCGAGCAGGGCATCGACATCGCCGTGCAACCGGCGACGATGCTGCGCCGCGGCATGCGGCTGATCGTCCTGGACGTCGACTCCACGCTGATCCAAGGTGAAGTCATCGAGATGCTCGCCGCCCACGCCGGCCACGAGCCCGAGGTCGCTCGGATCACCGAGCAGGCGATGCGGGGAGAGATCGACTTCGAGGAGTCGTTGCGTCGGCGGGTGCGCCTGCTCGCCGGTCTGGACGAGTCCGTGCTGGACCAGGTGTATGCCGACATCGTGGTCGCGCCGGGCGCGCGGACGATGGTGCGCACCCTGCGGCGGCTCGGCTACCGCTTCGCGATCGTTTCGGGCGGGTTCAGCCAGATCACCGACCGTCTCGCCGGCGACCTCGGGATCCACTTCTCCCGCGCCAACGAGCTCGAGATCGTCGACGGTCGCCTCACCGGGGAGATCGTCGGCGCCGTGGTCGACCGTGCCGGGAAGGCCGAGGCTCTGCGGGAGTTCGCCGAGAAGGTAGGGGTCAGCCAGGACGCCACCATTGCGATCGGCGACGGCGCCAACGACCTCGACATGCTCAACGCCGCCGGCCTGGGGATCGCCTTCAACGCCCGGCCCGTGGTCCAGGAGGCAGCCGACACCGCGGTGAACGTGCCCTACCTCGACGCGATCCTCTACCTGCTGGGGATCTCACGCGAGGAGATCGAGGCAGCCGACGCCGAGGCCGGCTTCATCACTCCTGCGCCCCCCGTGTGAGGGTGCGCGGCCGGCTCAGCCGCGAGAGACGTGCAGCTCGCTCAGACGCGCGCTGCCCGGAGCCAGGTCTGCCCAGCCGACCGGCACGTCGAACACCGCGGCCGCGCTGGTCGGGAAGCCGAGGGTGAGCTGGTCACCGCCGTCGCCATCGCCGTCGTCCAGGAGCTGGGCGAGGTAAGCCATCGTGGGGTTGTGGGCGATGACGACCACCCGCTGGTGCTCGTCGTCGACGAGGCGCAGCAGGTCCAGGGCGGTGTCGACCCCCGCGGCATAGAGGCCACGGTCGTAGTCGGCCTCGAGGTCGGCCCAGTCGGCACCGGCGGCATCGCGTAGGTGCTGCCAGGTCTCACGGGTGCGCAACGCCCCGGACACCAACACGTGGTCAGGGAGGAAGCCCTGCCCCGCCAGCCATCGGCCGGCAGCTGAGGCGTCGCGCCGGCCCTGGGGCGCCAGCGCTCGCTCGTAGTCACTCGGTGCGGCCTGCTCGGCCTTCGCGTGGCGCATCACCACGAGCCTGCGTTGCCTCGACATGGGGCCACCTTAAGGCCGGATCGCGCCGGACTACTGTGTGCCCATGTCACCTGGCCCCCTCATGATCATCGGCGGCGCCGAGGACAAGTTGCGCAAGCGCACCATCTTGAAAGAGTTCGTGGCCGCCAGCGGTGGCGCCGACGCACGGATCGCCGTCGTGCCGACGGCCTCCTCGCTCGGCCCCGAGGTCGTGGAGGTCTACGACGCGCTCTTCCGCAGCGAGGGCGCCGGCGAGGTGGTCGCCATCCGACCGGACACCCGTGAGGACGCCCACGACCCCGACCTGGTGAAGCTGCTCAACGAGGCCACCGGCATCTTCATGACCGGCGGCAACCAGCTCAAGCTGTCAGCGATCCTCTCCGGCACTCCCGTGGGCCAGGCCATCATCGATGCCCACGAGCGCGGAGCCGTCGTCGCGGGGACGTCGGCCGGCGCCAGCATCCAGTCGAGCCACATGGTGGCCTTCGGCGGCCCCGGCTCGACCCCGAAGCAGCGGATGACGCAGGTGGCTGCCGGCCTCGGTCTGCTGCCCTCGACGGTGATCGACCAGCACTTCGACCAGCGCAACCGCTACGGACGGTTGCTGATGATCGTCTCGCAGTCGCCGCAGCTGCTCGGGATCGGCGTCGATGAGGACACTGCCGCCGTGGTCGAGCACACCACCGAGGCCGACGGCTCCGAGCACGAGATCCTCTCGGTGATCGGCAAGGGCGCGGTGACGATCTTCGACCCGACCAACATCACCACCAACGCCTACGAGGCTCCTCGCTCCGCCGCGCTCCTGGCCAGCAACGTGGTCCTGCACGTCCTGCCCGAGGGATCGTCGTTCGACCTGACCACGCGCACCCTGGTGCCGCCGCGTCCGGCCGTCGAGTCCACCGTCTCCGCTGGGCTCGCCGAAGCCGGTCGCGACCTGCGTCAGCAGGCTCGCGACATCGCCGCCGGCGACGCCTCCCCCTCCACGTTGCGCCGACGGATGGCGCGGAACCGACGTACCCCCGACCCACTGGCTGCCTCCGAGGACGGAATCCACTCATGACCGAACGCCCCACCCCGGACCTCTCGATCCTCGAGACCCGCGTCTACCGCGGCGCCAACATCTGGTCCTACGACAAGGCCATCCACCTCGTGGTCGACCTCGGCTCGCTCGAGGAGCACCCCACCAACACCGTCCCCGGTTTCACCGAGCACCTGCTCGCGATGCTGCCCGGCCTGCGGGAGCACTCGTGCTCGCGCGGCAAGCGCGGTGGGTTCGTCGAGCGACTCAACGAGGGCACCTGGCTGGGACACGTCGCCGAGCACACGGCGCTGGCCCTGCAGCAGGTCGTGGGTCATGACGTACGACGGGGCAAGACCCGTGGGGTCAAGGGCCGCAAGGGCGTCTACAACGTCATCTTCGGCTACATCGACGAGCAGGTCGGCCTGGCCGCTGCGCAGCTGGCAGTCCGACTCGTCAACCATCTCGTCGAGGCCGACCCATCCTTTGACTGGGACACCGAGCTCGAGGACTTCATCCGCCGCGCCCAACGCACCGCTTTCGGTCCTTCGACGCAGGCGATCCTCGACGAGGCCGTCTCCCGCGACATCCCCTGGATCCGACTCAACCAGCACTCCCTGGTCCAGCTCGGTCAGGGCGTCCACGCCAAGCGCATCCGGGCGACGATGACGTCGGCGACCTCGGCAATCGCCGTGGACATCGCCTCCGACAAGGACCTGACCACCCGCCTCCTGGGCGCCGCCGGCCTGCCGGTGCCCAAGCAGGACACCGTACGAACCGCCGACCAGGCCGTCCGGGCCGCCGACCGCATCGGCTACCCGGTGGTCATCAAGCCGCTCGACGGCAACCACGGTCGCGGCGTCTGCCTCGACCTCCAGAACGAGGACGACGTCAGGGCCGCCTTCCCGATCGCCCAGGAGCAGTCGCGCCGGGGCGTCATCGTGGTCGAGTCGCTGATCATCGGCAAGGACTACCGCTGCCTCATCATCGACGGACGCGTCGCCGCGATCGCCGAGCGGGTGCCGGCCTCGGTCACCGGCGACGGCATCTCGAGCATCGAGCAGCTGGTCGACACCGCCAACGCCGACCCCCGTCGCGGGGTCGGTCACGAGAAGGTCCTGACGCGGATCAAGGTCGACGACGCAGCCATCGCCCTGGTCACCGAGCAGGGCTTCGCCATGGGCGACGTCGCCCCCGATGGCCAGGTCGTCAAGCTGGCCCTGACCGGCAACATGTCCACCGGTGGCATCTCCATCGACCGCACCCTCGAGGCACACCCCGAGAACGTCGAGATCGCCGAGGAAGCCGCTCGGATGATCGGTCTCGACATCGCGGGCATCGACTTCATCTGCCCCGACATCACCGAGCCCGTGCGCGAGACCGGGGGCGCGATCTGCGAGATCAACGCCGCGCCCGGCTTCCGTATGCACACCCACCCGACGATCGGCGAGCCGCAGTTCATCGCCAAGCCGGTCGTCGACATGCTCTTCCCGCCCGGCGCCACGTCGCGGATCCCGATCGTGGCCGTCACCGGCACCAACGGCAAGACGACGACCTCGCGGATGATCAGCCACATCTTCAAGGGGATGGGTCGCAAGGTCGGGATGACCTCGACCGACGGCGTGGTCATCGACGAGCGGCTGCTGATCCGCTCCGACGCCAGCGGTCCTCGCTCGGCCCGGATGGTCCTGCAGAACCCCCGCGTCGACTTCGCGGTCTTCGAGGTCGCCCGCGGCGGCATCCTGCGTGAGGGCCTTGGCTACGAGCGCAACGACGTCGCGGTGGTCCTCAACGTGCAGCCCGACCACCTCGGCCTTCGTGGCATCGACACCGTCGAGCAGCTCGCCGACGTCAAGGCCGTCCTCGTCGAGGCTGTGCCGCGCGACGGCCACGCCGTCCTCAACGCCGACGACCCGCTGGTGCGCAACATGCGCCGACGTTGCTCGGGCCAGGTCGTGTGGTTCTCGATGGAGGAGCCCGGCACCGAGACCCGCGACATGATCGACGCGCACTGCCGTCGCGGCGGCAAGGCGCTGGTGCTCAACCCGAGCGAGCGCGGCGAGATGATCGTCGTCAAGCACGGCCCCCGGGAGATGCAGCTCGCCTGGACGCACCTGCTGCCGGCGACCTTCAGCGGCCGGGCACGGATGAACGTGCAGAACTCGCTCGCCGCCGCCGCGGCTGCCTTTGCGGCCGGCGCCCCGCTCCACGACATCCGGCAGGGTCTGCGGACGTTCTCGACGAGCTACTACCTCTCCCCCGGGCGTCTCAACGAGGTCGAGGTCAACGGAGTCACGGTCTTCGTCGACTACTGCCACAACGCGCCCGGCATGCGGGCCCTCGGTGACTTCGTCGACCGGGTCGGTGACTCCCGCGAGTCCTCGCACGACCTCGCCCGGCCGTCCCGCATCGGCGTCATCGCCACCGCGGGCGACCGACGCGACCAGGACATGCGCGAGCTCGGCGAGATCGCGGCCCAGCACTTCGACGTGGTCATCGTGCGCGAGGACGTCGCTCTGCGCGGTCGCGAGCGTGGCGAAGTCGCCGGACTCGTCATGGAGGGCGTGCGCGACGCCATGGCTGCCGGTTCGCGGTGCAAGCAGGTCGAGGAGGTCCTCGACGAGATCGAGGCCATCCAGCACGCCATGTCGCGCGCCAACCGTGGTGACCTGATGGTGATCTGCGTCGACAAGCACCCGGCGGTCATGACCGAGCTGGAGAACTGGTCGTCCCAGGCGCAGGCCGGCTCCGGCGCTTCCTCCGATGCGCCTGCTGCCGATCCCGACTACGCACCGGCGCACACGGACGCCTGAGGTGCGGTCACCGAGCGCGTCCTGTTGGAGCTGTTCTTCAGCGGCAGGGCGGCGCCGCTCGTGATGCGCCGATGAGGATCATTCTCCTCGACGACGTCCCGCGGCGTCGGATCGAGGCTCACGCGAGCACCGGGTTCGACCTCGGGGCCCTCGGCGTCACCGCCGACGCTGCGCTCGTCGTCGTGCGCCTGGCGCCAGGAGGCCGCATCGGTCGGCACCCGGCTGCGGGTCGGCAGCTCCTGGTGCTGCTGACCGGCGACGCCCGGGTGGCCGGCGGGGACGGACTACCGGTCGAGCTGGCGCCCGGCCAGGCCGCCGTCTGGGAGCCCGGAGAGGCGCACGAGACCCGCACGGTCGGAGGCCTCACCGCTCTGGTGATCGAGGGAGACGTGGACCTGGCAGCGCCGGGTCACCACGTCGACCCCGGCGACGTCTGAGGGTCGGCCGGTCAGCCAGGGACGGTGGCGTCTGCGCGGAACTCGCGGGTCGTCTGGGCTGCGGACTCGACATTGATCCCGTCGACCCGGTAGGTAGCGGTCCCGATGCCGCCGGAGTCGGCCCAGCCACAGACGATCAGGTCGACGTACGGGCCGAGCCGCGGCACCGTGCCGCAGGCCATGGCACCGCTCAGGTCTCCAGCCGGGACCTCCGCCACGTCGGTGATGCCCGTGCCGGTCAGGTAGTCGAGCAGCGCAGCCTCCGGCCGTCCGATCAGCTCGCGGGCCAGGCCGGAGTCGACGGTCACGTTGATGCCGTTGTAGACCAGGATGTCGTCGCCGGCGCCGCGGTACTGACCGTAGACCGCCTCGAGCGACTCGTCGGCGTTCAGGATCCGGTTGCGCAGCTCCGCCTCCTGCTCGTCCACCCCGCGACCGCTCTGCAGGACCCAGGGACCTGACTGCGCCGGGGCGACCAGCTGGCGGTTGCCCTGGTCGCCGGCCCGGGGCACGTTCTCCATGCGGTCGGGCACGAGATCGGTGAGCACGACGAGAGCCACGGCCGGCAGGACGATGATCGGCGGGTACAGCCACCAGTGCCAGGCCGACGTCGAGCGCGCTGCGATGAGGGCGCACGCGACGGCCACCAGCATGGCCGGCACCGCCACGGCACCCACGGACGTGATGAACGATTGCTCCGGGTGGCCGGCGACCACGAACGGGGTCAGGACCGCGATCGTCACCACCGCCCACGGAAGCGCCATCAACCAGGCGGCACTGTTGGGCCGTGGTTGCACGGCCCGGTGCTGTGCCTGGGGCGGTGCTTCGGGTAGCCCGTCGACCTGCCCGTCGACCTGCCCATCGGTTGGGGCCCCGGGCTGTTCCTGGTCCAGGGCCCGAGTGGCGGTGTCGGCAGGATCCGCGGTGTCGGGCATGTGTTCAGTCTCCACCACGGGGCATGCTGTGGAGATGGAGCCCTACGGCGCGGCGCACCTCGTGATGATCGGGGTGTTCATCACCGGGGTGCCGCTCGCGGTGCTGCTCGGACGACGGGACCGACGTACGGGCGCGCGGGTGGCGAGCCGCGCTCTCGCGCTGTTGCTGCTCGTCGCGATCGTGCCGCTCCAGCTCTACGACGCGCTGACCCGTTTCGATGTCGGGGTCAGCCTGCCCCTGCACCTCTGCGACCTGACCTGGCCTGCCGCAGCCATTGCGCTGTGGACCAGACACCGGTGGGCGGTCGGTCTCACCTTCTACTGGGGCCTGGCGCTCACGTCGCAGGGGATCGCGACTCCCTCCCTGGGCGAGGCCTTCCCCGACATCCGCTTCTTCGCGTTCTGGGCGCTGCACCTGCTGATCGTCTGGTCGGCGATCTACCTCGTCTGGGGCCTCGGCCTGGCGCCCCGTTGGCAGGACTACCGCACAGCCCTTGTGATCACCCTCTGCTGGGTCCTCGGTGCCTACGTGTTCAACCTCGCCGCCGACACCAACTACGGCTATCTGGTCCGCAAGCCGTCCAGCGGCTCGGCGCTCGACCTCTTGGGCCCGTGGCCGGTCTACGTCGTGGCCGAGATCGTGATCATCGCGGCGGTGTGGGCGCTGATGACCTGGCCCTTCAACCGTCGATCCGCCGGGCCCTGGCGCGTTCGAGGATCGCGTGCCGGTCCCGACCATCGAGCGTCGACTAGCCAGGGTGGTGGCTCGAGGCCTCATCGGTCGGAGCAGCTGCCCGCACCTTCGCCGCGAGGGTGGCGCTGTCGTCGGGGGTGCCACCGTGCTCGGCGATCCAGTCGTAGCACTCCTGACGCTCGGCGTGACACATCACGGCGACCACGTCGCCGGGGAGCGCCTGGCCGACGAGGGCCGCCAACACCCCGACCTCCGAGGGGTAGGCGGGCACCCCGGTGACGCCGACTCGTTCGGCCCCGGCACGCATCAGCGTCTCGAGCTCCTCGGTCGTGCGCCCCCGCAGGTACTTCTCCTTGTGCCCGATGGCCACCACGTCGCTGTCGCGGGCGGCGATCTCGCCGAGCTTCTCGATGAGGTCGTCGGTGCGGTCACCGACGACGCCGAGGCCGAGGAGCAGGCGCCCGCCCGGACGTCGTACACCGTTCATGATCTCCATCAGCGCTTCCAGACCGGCCTCGTTGTGCGCGAGGTCCATCACCACCGAGACCTCCTCGCCAGGGGCGGACCCCGGGATGCTGAAGAAGTTCATCCGGCCCGGGTTGTGCTCGGCATCGGGCGTGAAGGTGCGCAACCCCTCGACGACCACCTCGCGCGGGATGCCGATCGCCAGCGCCGCCGACGCCGCCGCAAGGGTGTTCTCCACGTTGAACCGCGACAACCCGGCCAAGGTCATCGGCACGTCGACCAGCTCGATCAACGGATCGGGGTCCGCGTTGGCACGCAGCACCGACACCCAGCCGTCGATCACGACCGTGGCCCGCCCCCGAGCATTGAGGGTGTCACGCACGGCCGGTGCGTCGACGTCTCGGGAGAACACCCACGGCTTGGCCCGGATGACGCTGCGCATGGCGTAGACGCGCGGGTCGTCGCCGTTGAGGACCGCCCAGCCTCCCTTGCGCGTGATGCGCGGCACCACGGCTTTGACCTCGGCCAGCTGATCGACCGTGTCGATCCCCTGTAGCCCGAGGTGGTCGGCGGTGACGTTGGTGACGACCGAGACGTCGTTGTGGACCAGCCCGATGCCCTTGAGCAGGATCCCGCCGCGGGCGGTCTCGGTGACCGCCAGCTGTACCTCGGGGTGAGCGAGCACGCGGCCCGCGCCGCTGGGGCCGGAGTAGTCGCCCTCCTCGACGTGGACGCCGTCGATGTAGATCCCGTCGGTGTTGGACCACCCGACGAGCAGGCCATGGGCCTGCGCGATGTGGGCGATCATCCGCGAGGTGGTGGTCTTGCCGTTGGTGCCGGTGACCGCAACCACCGGGATGCGGGGCGTGATCGTCGTGGGCGCCGGGCCGAGGTCGCAGGCGGCGACGCGGGCAGCAGCCGCGCTCACCGCTTCCTCGAAGTCGGCCCCGGGCACGGCGTCGAGCACGGCGCCGATGGCGCGACCCATCTCCTGGGCCCGGGTGCGGTGGGCCCACGGGAAGGCCACGACCACGTGGTGCGGATCGCTCGTGGAGCGCACGCGCACCGCCAGTCGGGAGGTACCCGACTCCTGAGCAACCGCCCGCACGAGTCGACCCACTGCACGCAACGCGAACCGCTGACGAAAACCGGTGTCGGGAGCACCGGGCCTGGCGCGCTTGAGCCCGATCCGCCGGGAGAACCGTGCTGCGGTGTCCTCCGAGGCCGTCGAGAGTCCACCGATGTCGAGGGTGAGCTTGATGGCGGCCCGGGGGAAGTAGAGGTTGGGGCCCTCGAGGACCCGGAGCTCGATCAGGGAGGAGTGCGTCACCAACAGGACGCTATCGCCTCACGTTGCGCGCGATCACGCACCCATGGCGTGGAACCCGCCGTCGACGTGGACGATCTCCCCGGTGGTCGCCGGGAAGAAGTCCGAGAGCAGCGCGCAGACCGCCTTGGCCGTGGGCTCCTGGTCGGCGTTGTCCCACCCGAGGGGCGACTTGGTCTCCCACATCGCGTCGAGCTCCTCGAAGCCGGGGATCGCCTTGGCGGCCAGCGTCTTGAGCGGTCCGGCGGCGACCAGGTTGACCCGGATGCCCTCGGGGCCCAGGTCGCGGGCGAGGTAGCGCGAGCACGACTCGAGCGCCGCCTTGGCCACGCCCATCCAGTCGTAGACCGGCCACGCCACCCCGGCGTCGAAGGTGAGGCCGACGATGGAGCCGCCCTCACTCATCAGCGGGCGGGCAGCCATCGCCAGCGACTTCAGCGAGTACGCCGAGACCTGGACGGCCTGCGCCACGTCCGGCCACGGGCCGGTGAGGAACTTGCCGCCCAGCAGCGTCTCGGGGTTCCCGTAGGCGATCGAGTGCACCACGCCATCCAGGTGATCAGCGTGCTCGCGGACCGCGTCGGCGAGCCCGGCGAGGTGGTCCTCGTCGGTCACGTCGAGCTCGAGGACCGGCGGCGTCACCGGCAGCCGCTTGGCGATGCGTCGGGTGATACCCATCGCTCGCCCGAAGTTGGAGATCAGCACGGTCGCGCCCTGCTCCTGCGCCACCTTCGCGGTGGCGAAGCCGATGGAGGAATCCATCGTGACTCCGGCGACCAGGATCGTCTTGCCGTCGAGAATGCCCATGTCAGTGCCCCATCCCTAGTCCGCCGTCCACGGGTATGACGGCCCCCGTGATGTAGGCCGCGCCATCGCTTGCCAGCCAGGTGACAGCCGAGGCGACCTCGGCCGGGTCGGCATACCGACCAAGGGGCACCTGGGCCTTGATGGCCTTGCGCTGCTCGTCGGTGAGCACCGCCGTCATGTCGGTGTCGACGAAGCCCGGAGCAACGACGTTGGTGGTGATCGAGCGCGAACCCAGCTCTCGAGCCAGGGACCTGGCCATCCCGACCAACCCGGCCTTCGAGGCTGCGTAGTTGACCTGGCCGGCCGAGCCGAGGAGGCCCACGACCGACGAGATCAAGATGATCCGGCCACGCCGCAGGCGCAGCATGCCCTTCGCAGCGCGCTTGGCCAGGCGGAAGGTCCCGGTGAGGTTGGTGTCGATCACGCTCGACCAGTCCTCCTCCGACATCCGCAGGATCAGGGTGTCGGCGGTGACGCCGGCGTTGGCGACCAGGATCTCGACCGGTCCGAGCTCGGCCTCGATGGTGGCGAACGCGGCGTCGACGGCGGCCTGGTCGGTCACATCACACGTGACGTCGAGGGCGCCTTCCGGGGCGCCGCCGCTCCGCGTCGTCACCGCCACCTTGTCGCCCTGGGCGATGAACGCCTCTGCGATCGCACGGCCGATGCCGCGGTTGCCTCCGGTCACCAGCACCACGCGCGGTGCGGGTGGCACGGGTGTTGCGGGGGCCTGGACGGGGCTCTCACCGAGGTTGTCAGTCACGGTGGCGACGCTAGCGATTACCGCGGGGTAGCCCTAGCGGGCGGCGAGCTACTCGTCGTCCTCGAGGCGGAAGCCGAGCTTGAGTCCGACCTGGAAGTGCTCCACGCCGCCGTCCTTGACCTGCCCGCGGATCTGGGTCACCTCGAACCAGTCGAGGTGACGCAGGGTCTTGCTGGCCCGGTTGATGCCGTTGCTGATGGCCTGCTCGATGCTCTCGGGCGAAGTGCCCACGATCTCGGTCAGGCGGTAGGTGCGATCACTCATAGGGCTCACCATAGGGGTGATCGTGCATCCGTAGACTGGGGACATGGCCCGGAACAACGAGAAGTCCGGAGAAGCGATCCGGATCACCACAGCAGCAGCCAACCGCGCCGACGACATCCAGGCTCGGCAGCGGCGCTACCTGCTGTCGATGAGCCTGCGGACGATCTGCTTCGTCGGCGCCATCGCGGCCTCGCTCGCGGGCATCGACTGGTTGTGGCCGTTCCTGATCGCCGGGGCGATCATCCTCCCCTACGTCGCCGTCGTGATGGCCAACGCAGCAGCCAACCTCTCGGACGGCTTCAAGCTGCGGGAGGCCGACTTCAGCCGGCCCGAGCTCGAGGCCGGTCCTCGAGCCCACCCGACGCGCCTCTGAGCCCCGAGCTGCTCCTAGGCTGAGCCCTATGGACCCTGACATCTGCTCGGCCAAGGGCTGCCCCGCGCCGGCATCGTGGGAGCTCCTCTGGAACAACCCGAAGATCCACACCCCGGACCGCCGCAAGGTGTGGCTGGCGTGCGACGAGCACCGCGAGTCGCTCTCGCAGTTCCTCGGAGCACGCAACTTCCTCAAGGATGTCGTCGCTCACTGAGGTGCTGCGGGCAGATCAGCCGCCGATGGCCGACATCGAGCGCGTCGGCTGCAGGAACGACTCGTCGTCGATCCCGTGGCCTGCTGCCTTGCCGCCCATGGCCGTCACCCAGAGCCGGGCCAGCTCCTCGTCGGTGGCGCCGGCGCGCAGCGCGCCCCGGAGGTCGGACTCGGAGCGTGCGAAGAGGCAGTTGCGTACCTGGCCGTCGGCAGTGAGCCGGACCCGGTCGCAGTCGCCGCAGAACGGTCGCGTGACCGAGGCGATCACCCCGACTGTCGCCGGTCCCCCGTCAACGAGGAACTTCTCGGCCGGCGCACTCCCCCGGGGCTCCTCGGCCGGGGAGAGGTCGAACTCGCGGTCGAGCGCGGCGAAGATCTCGTCGGCAGTGATCATCCCGTCGCGCGACCACCCGTGCTGGGCATCGAGCGGCATCTGCTCGATGAAGCGCAGCTCGTAGGACCGCTCGATGCACCAGCGCAGGAGCTCGGCGGCCTGGTCGTCGTTGACGCCCCGCATCAGCACGGCGTTGACCTTGACCGGTCCGAGCCCCGCGGCTGCTGCCGCCTCGAGCCCGGCGACGACGTCGTCGAACCGGTCCCGACGCGTCATCTCGAGGAACGTGTCGCGGCGGACGGTGTCGAGACTGACGTTGACACGGTTGAGGCCGGCGTCGGCGAGGGCTTGCGCGGTGCGAGCGAGACCGAGCCCGTTGCTCGTGATCGAGAGCTCGAGGTCCGGGCTGATGGCCCGGGTCCTGGCCACGATGTCGACCAGCCCGCGGCGTACGAGCGGCTCGCCGCCGGTGAAGCGGACCTCGTCGACCCCGAGGCGTTGCACCGCGATCGTCACGAGGCGCACGACCTCGTCGTCACTGAGCACCTCGTCGCCCGGCAGCCAGTCGAGGCCCTCGGCCGGCATGCAGTAGGAACAGCGCAGGTTGCACCGGTCAGTGAGCGACACCCGGAGGTCGGTGGCAACACGTCCGTAGGAGTCGGCGAGAGGAATGACCTGCATGGCCTCAGCCTACGGGTCGGTCGATATCGTTGAGGTGTGCGCTCGCTCAGGTTCCTCCTCAGCCGCCGCTGGGCCGTTTTCGCCGTCGTCGTGGCGGTGCTGATCTACGCCTCCTGGTGGCTGGGCGAGTGGCAGTTCGGCCGACTGGAGGAGCGGAAGGCGAGCAACGAGATCATCCGTACCAACGAGGCGCGTGACCCTGCCCCGGTCGACGGCGTCCTCACGGCCGGCGAGCCGGTGGCCCGTGCGGAGCAGTGGCGCCGCGTGACTGCGACGGGCACCTACGACGCCGCCAACACCGTCATCGTGCGCTATCGCAGCGGACCCTCTGGCGAGCCTGGGGTCGACGTCGTCGTACCGCTGGTCACCGCTTCGGGCACCGCCCTCGTCGTGGATCGCGGCTTCCTGGCGATCGACACCCGCTCGGTCGACATCGGCGACGTACCGCCGGCTCCGAGCGGGGAGGTCACCGTCACCGGCTGGGTGCGCGTCGACGGGACC
This sequence comes from uncultured Actinomycetota bacterium, assembly GCA_963761285.1. Lineage (GTDB taxonomy): Bacteria > Actinomycetota > Actinomycetes > Propionibacteriales > Nocardioidaceae > Nocardioides. Next base: position 104,558 of record CAVXGJ010000012.1, read on the forward strand.
GGCGACAGCACGCAGGTCGAGGACCTCTCGACGCGAGCGATCAACTCCCAGCGGATCGGGGAGGCGATCGGGCTGCCCACCTACGGCGGCTTCGTCGACCTGGCCGAGGAGTCCCCAGCGGCGGCGGAGCCGCTCGTGCTCACCGACCTGCCGGACCTGGACAACGGACCGCACTTCTTCTACGGGTTGCAGTGGTGGTTCTTCGGCGCGCTCGCCCTCTTCGGGTTCGGCTACCTGGCTCACGACGAGCGCAAGCGTGGGCCCCGCGGCGAGCGACCGCACCGTCCCCAGCCGCCGGAGCGGCCCGCGAGGACCCGACGTACGAACGTCCCGGCCGCCTACCAGCGCAAGGGCTGAGCGCTAGACGGGGTCGACAGCGACCTCGTCTGTGAAGAACTGCGTCCGGTAGAGGTCGGAGTAGAGCCCATCGCGCGCCAACAGCTCGGTGTGGGTGCCGAACTCCACGATCCGGCCGCCGTCGAGGACGAGGATCTGGTCGGCGTTGCGCACCGTCGAGAGACGGTGGGCGATGACCAGGGACGTGCGTCCTTCCAGCGCCGCGTCGAGCGCGCGCTGCACGGCTGCCTCGGACTCACTGTCGAGATGCGCGGTGGCTTCGTCGAGGACCACGATGGACGGCGCCTTCAGCAGCAGCCGTGCGATGGCCAGGCGCTGCCGCTCGCCGCCGGAGAGCCGGTAGCCACGGTCGCCGACGACGGTGTCGAGGCCGTCGGGGAGATCGCGGACGAGCCGCTCCACCTGGGCTGCGGACAACGCCTCCCAGATCTGCTCGTCGCCGGCCCCGGGCTTGGCGTAGACCAGGTTGGCGCGGATCGTGTCGTGGAACATGTGAGCGTCCTGGGTCACGTAACCCACGACGTCCTCCAAGGACTGCAAGGTCACGTCCCGTACGTCGTGCCCGCCCACCCGGACTGCTCCGCTTCCGGCGTCGTAGAGCCGGGCGACGAGGTGGGTGATCGTCGTCTTCCCTGCGCCCGACGGACCGACCAGCGCAATCATCTGGCCTGCCTCGGCGACGAAGCCGACATCGGTGAGCACCTGGGCGTGCTCACGCGACTCGGTGCGGACCAGGGCCTCCAGCGAGCCCAGCGAGACCTCGTCGGCTTGGGGATAGGTGAACGACACGTGGTCGAACTCCAGGCGCGAAGCGTTGACAGGAAGCTCGATCGCGTCAGGCTTCTCCTCCACCAGCGACGGGAGGTCGAGGACCTCGAAGACCCGCTCGAAGCTGACGAGCGCCGTCATGACGTCGATGCGCACGTTGGACAACCCCTGAAGCGGGCCGAGCAGACGCAACAGGAGCGTGGCAAGGGCCAACAGGGTGCCGACGGTCAGCTGACCGTTGATCGCCAGGTAGCCCCCGACCCCGTAGACCAGCGCCGTGGCCAGCGCAGGCACCAGGGTCATCGCGGCCCCGAACACCCGGGTGATCAGCGAGATCCGGATGCCGAGGTCACGCACGTTGGCAGCCTTGACGCCGAAGAGGTCGTCCTCCTCGCCGCGGCGACCGAAGAGCTTGAGCAGCATCGCTCCGCCGACGTTGAACCGCTCCGTCATCATGTTGCCGAGGTCGGCGTTGCCGTCCATCTGACGACGGGTCAAGCCCGCGAGGCGGGCTCCGACCCAGCGGGAGACGAAGAACAGGATCGGGAAGAGCAACAGGCACAACAGCGTGACCCGCCAGCTCAGGAAGAGCATCGCCACGCCGACGACGACGACCGCGATCGTGTTGGAGACGGTGCTGCCCAGCGTGGAGGTGAAGGCCCGCTGGGCGCCGATGACGTCGTTGTTGAGCCGGGAGACCAGCGCGCCGGTCTGGGTGCGGGTGAAGAACGCGAGCGACTGGCGCTGCACGTGGGCGAAGACCTGGGTGCGCAGGTCGTAGATGAGGCCTTCACCGATCCGCGAGGAGTACCACCCACCCACGATCGCGAGGGCGGCGGTGAAGAGCGCCACCCCGACCATGATGAGCGCACCGGTCAGCACGACGCTCTTGTCGGCGGCGATGATGCCGTCGTCGACGACGTACTTCACCAGGAGCGGGAGCACGACGACCATCGCGGCGTCGATGACGGTCACGCCGAGGAAGATCGAGATCAGGCGGCGGTGGGGCCCGGCGAAGGAGAGCACCCGTCGCACGGTCTTGCGCTCGATCCGGCCCGAGACCGCGCTCCGGTCGGAGCGCAGGTGCCGCCAGGCGGCGGCGTTGGGGTGCATGGAGGACACGGGTCCACTTTCCTGATCACGGGCGGAGGATTCTGGGGTGCGGGTGCTGCCTAGGCGGTGGGCGACATCAGAGCCGCCAGCTCCCGGAACCGTCGAGCCTGGGCCTCACGCTCGAGGCGGCACTGCTCGTCGAGCTCTCGTCCTGCTGCGCCCACCAGGAGCGCCTTGGTCTCTCGGACCGCACCCGGGAGGGGTGCGGTGAGGGCAGCGACCAGATCGGTCACCACGCCGTCGAGCTGGGCCTCCGGCACGGCGGTCAGCGCCAACCCGATGTTGACGGCCTCGGTGGCGCTCACCATCCGCGCGGTGGCGCAGATCTCCAGCGCCCTCGCATAGCCAACGGCCTCGACGAGGGGTTTTGTTCCCGCCAGGTCGGGGACCAACCCCAGCGCGGACTCCTTCATGCAGAACTGGGCGTCGTCGGCGAGGACGCGCAGGTCGCAGGCCAGAGCCAGCTGGAAGCCGGCCCCGATGGCGTAGCCGCGCACCACCGCGATCGAGATGAAGCGCGGGTCCTGCAGCCAGACGAAACCGTCCTGGTAGGAGCGGATCGTCGCCGAGATCTCGTCGTCGGGCAGGGTGAGCAGGTCAGCGACGCTCTCCTGACCGTCGCTGCCGCCGGGGGTCAGCAGGTTGCGGTCGAGCCCGGCCGAGAACGTCGAGCCCTCGCCCTGCAGCACGACGACGCGGACCTCGTCAGTGATCTCCTCCCCCAGCGCAGCCAGCGTGCGCCACATCGTCGGGGTCTGAGAGTTGCGTGACGCGGGCCGGTCGAGGGTGATCGTCGCGACGGCACCGTCGACCTGGTAGCGAAGTCCGGCAGCAGCGAGGGTCTCGGGAGTCATGCTGCGAGTCTAGGGAGGGCCTCCGACGCCCTCGCGGTCGCTGCTCGACCAACGACGATCGCGTCCTCGCGAGCTCGGACGCGATCAGGCCAGCGACACGAGGTCGGCGTACCCGTCGTTCCAGAGGTCCTCGTCGCCGTCGGGCAGCAGCAGGACCCGATCGGGCTCGAGGGCGCGCACGGCGCCCTCGTCGTGGGTCACCAGGATGATCGCGCCCTCGTAGCTGCGGATGGCCTCGAGGACCTCCTCGCGCGACGCCGGGTCGAGGTTGTTGGTGGGCTCGTCGAGCAGCAGCACGTTGGCGCTGGAGACGACCAGCGAGGCGAGGGCCAGCCGGGTCTTCTCCCCGCCGGAGAGCACGGCTGCCGACTTGTTGGCGTCGTCACCGGAGAAGAGGAAGGAGCCGAGGACCGAGCGCGCCTCGGTGTCGGTGAGCTGGGGCGCAGCACTCTGCATGTTCTGCAGGACGGTGCGGTCGGTGTCGAGGGTCTCGTGCTCCTGGGCGTAGTAGCCGACCTTGAGCCCGTGACCGGCGATGATCCGGCCGGTGTCGGGCTGGTCGACCCCGGCGAGGATGCGCAGCATCGTCGTCTTGCCGGCGCCGTTGAAACCCAGGATCACGACACGCGAGCCCTTGTCGATCGCCAGGTCGACGTCGGTGAAGACCTCGAGCGATCCGTAGGACTTCGACAGCTCCGCAGCCATCAGCGGCGTCTTGCCGCACGCTGCCGGGGAGGGGAACTTGATGCGGGCAACCTTGTCGGCCTGACGCTCGCCCTCGAGGCCCGACATCATCTTCTCGGCCCGCTTGAGCATCGACTGCGCGGCCTGGGCCTTCGACGCCTTCGCACGCATCCGGTTGGCCTGGTCGGTGAGGGTCTTGGCCTTGGTCTCGGTGTTGGCGCGTTCGCGCTTGCGACGCTTCTCGTCGGTCTCGCGCTGGGTCAGGTAGTTGTGCCAGCCCATGTTGTAGACGTCCATGACCATGCGGTTGGCGTCGAGGTGCATGACCTTGTTGACGGTCTCCTCGAGCAGGTCGTTGTCGTGACTGATCACGATGAAGCCGCCCTTGTGCGACTTCAGGAACTGGCGCAGCCACACGATCGAGTCGACGTCGAGGTGGTTGGTGGGCTCGTCGAGGATCAGCACCTCGGCGTCGGAGAACAGGATGCGCGCGAGCTCCACGCGTCGACGTTGTCCACCGGACAGGGTCTTGAGCTGCTGGTCGAGGATCCGGTTCTCGATGCCGAGGCTGGCCGCGATCGTCGCAGCCTCGGACTCCGCTGCGTAGCCCCCACCCGCCTGCATCTCGTCCTCGGCGCGGGTGTAGCGACGCATCGCCTTCTCGCGCAGGGCGGGGTCGTCGCTGCCCATGTCGTGCTCGGCCTGACGCAACCGACGTACGACGTCGTCGAGGCCTCGGGCACCGAGGATCCGGTCGCGCGCCAGCACCTCGGGGTCACCGGTGCGCGGGTCCTGCGGGAGGTAGCCCACGGCTCCGTTGTTCGTGATCGATCCGCCGGCGGGGAGGGCCTCGCCGGCCAGGATCTTGGTCAGGGTGGTCTTGCCCGCTCCGTTGCGGCCGACGAGGCCGACCTTGTCACCGGCACCGACCCGGAAGGAGACGTCCTCCATCAGCAGGCGGGCGCCTGCGCGAACCTCGAGCTGGTGGGCGGTGATCATGGAAGTGCAGCAGTCTCTCTGTCGGGCAAGCAAGTAGTAGGCGGGCGGAGGGAGGCGTCACCTCGGCGACACCTAGTCTGTCAGTCATGCGATTCAACCCGAAGTCCCGGCTCGACACCGGTCGGGTCTCCGACGCCGGTCGGGGCCGAAGCGGTCGACGAGTCGGCGCCCGCTCAGGTTCCTCCAGCGGCCTCCCGATCCCTGGTGGGGCCGCTGGTGGCGGGAGTGTCGTCGCCATCCTGGTCGCCGTGGTGATCTACTTCGTCGCCTCCCAGGGAGGTGACGCATCTCTCCCCGGCGCCGGCGGTGGCAGTGGCAGCGGCTACGACACCAGCGCCTTCGAGGACACCGGTCGCTATGCCGGCTGCAAGACCGGCGATGACGCCAACGAGAGCTCCGACTGCGCCCGGGTGGCAGTGGAGAACTCGCTGCGCGACTTCTGGGCCGACGAGCTCGGCTCCGGCTTCCGGGCCGCCGAGAAGATCGTGACCTTCTCCGGTGGCATCGACACCGGCTGCGGCGGCGCTACCTCCGACGTCGGACCGTTCTACTGCTCCGCCGACGAGACCATCTACCTCGACGATGCGTTCTTCGACGACGTCCTCGCCGGTGCCCTCAACGGTCCGCGGGGTGCGTTCGTCGAGCCCTACGTGCTGGCTCACGAGTACGGCCACCACATCTCCTACCTGATCGGCACCCTGCAGAAGGTCACCGGCGAGACCGGCCCGCAGAGCAGCGGCGTACGCCTCGAGCTCCAGGCCGACTGCTTCGCCGGTGTCTGGACCAAGCACGCCACCGAGACCGAGGACGCCGAAGGCAACGTGCTCCTGCTCGAGCTGAGCCAGGACGACATCGACACCGCTCTCGAGGCCGCCAAGACCGTCGGCGACGACTACATCCAGAAGCAGAGCGGCGGCCGGGTCAACGAGGAGGTCTGGACGCACGGTTCCTCTGACCAGCGCCGGAAGTGGTTCATGGTCGGCTACGACCAAGGCACGGCGCAGGCCTGTGACACGTTCTCGATCGATCGGGTGTGAGTCGGGGCGGGGAGATTCTCCGCTGAGGCGGAGAATCTCCCGCTTCTGTCATGAAGTTCCGTACCAGAAGCGGGAGATTCGTACAGTCCGGCCAGGTGACGCGCTGGGGGCCAGGGAGATTCTCCGCTGAGGCGGAGAATCTCCCGCTTCTGTCACGGATTTCCCAACCGAAAGCGGGAGATTCGTACAGTCCGGGTGCCAGTTCACCACCCGAGCAAGGCCTCGATCTGCGCGAACTGCCGCTGCAGCGTCCGCAGGTGCGGTGCCACGGCCGGGTGGCGGTACTTGGACGCCAGGGCGCCCTCCCCCGACGCGACCCGCGCCAACGCCCACTCCGCGCGCCCGAGGGCGGTGTAGACGGCCGTGATCTGGGCCCCCAGCAGGACCTCGTCGCGGCCGGCGACCGTTGACGGCATCCCCATCAGGTAGGCCTCGATCAGCGGCTCGAACTCCTCGCGAGCCCCCAGCGAGAAGAACCCCACGTCGCCGCCGACCGGCCCGGTGCCGAGGGTCGCCCAATCGATGGCCAGCGCGTCGTCACCCCGGCGCCCCGGCACATTGGCGAGCGTGGGGTCGCCGTGCTGAGGGACCTGGGGAAGAGCGTCCAACGCGCTGAGGAACGTCTCCCGGCGGGCCCAGAGCGAGTCGGCGATATCGGCCACCGTGGTGCGCTCCAGCGTCGGCCAACCCCCGGCTCGCCGTTCGGTGGCCGCCAGCCGGGAGCGCAGCAGGTCGCGGGCCAGGAACGTCGGGCGCGGCAGGTCGGAGCCCGCGAAGCGGCCCAGTGACATCGCCACGAAGAGCCCGGTCACGGCGGCGTCCTCGACCCACTCGCGGGTGATCGTGATGCCGTCGGCGTCCTCCTCCACGGTGGCGGGTGCGGCGCAGAGGCCCACCGTGGCCGACGTGATCCCGGTCGACAGCACGTCGGCCTCACGCCGCCAGTACGCCGAGTGCCGCGGATCGCTGAACTGAGCAGGATCGTGCGGCGAGGGCGCGCTCAGGCGCTTGACCACGACGGGGCTGTCGCCCACGGCGGTGCGCCAGACCCCGACCGTCGACGGGCCGGCACCTCGGGGCAGTGCGACCCACCCCGGCTCGGGCTCGAACATGGCTGCGACGCTACTGGACGCCGGCGCTGCCGTCCGGCTCATTCAGGCGTTGACGACGTCCACCTGCAGCGCGCCTGCATCGGTCACCGCTTGCTCGAGGACTCCTCGGCGAGGATCCGGGACCGCCATCCACGGGCCCACCACTGTCAGTCCCGCCAACCTGGGATCGGCCAGCACCTCCTCGACCGCCGCACGGTCGCCACCGGTGATGATCGGTCCGCGACACCCTCCGAGGATCCGTACGGCGTGCTCGGCAGCTGCCTCGTAGGCCTGCCTGGCCTGGTTGTCCCTCCGACGCGCGAACCGCTGCTGGGACTGGCCTCCCGCTTTGGTGCGTCCCTGCACGTGTCGTTGGCCGGTCTTCGACTCCCCCGTGGTCATCCCGGCGAGCCGAGCCATCGCAAAGCCGCCCTTGCGCACGAGCAGCACTCCCCAGTCTGCGGGGACGCTCGCCGCCTCGGCCAGCCCCAGCGGCGTAGCGGGACCGGGGTGCCGATCGCCGAACGGGAGCCGGGCCGTGAAGTGCGAGCCGTCCTCGCCCCGACCCACGAGGGCACCGTCGAGCACGTCGTACGTCGTGGCGCCGTGGCCTCGCTCGAAGTTCTCGCACCAGCGGACCCATCGAGCCGGAGGCACGCTGACCACGGTCATGACAGGTCCCAGGGCATGGAGCGACCTTATGCTGTCGAGCCGTCTCCGAGATGGCGCGTCAGCTCGAGGGTCCAGTAGCGGCACCGGTCGGCCTCGGTCCGCTCGATCCCCCGCTCGTCGGTCCAGGACCACTCGTCGATCGGGGCGAGCGAGGGGTGGCGGACCCACCCGAGTCGACGGCACAGCGTCGCCGCGGCTTCGTTGTCGGGTGGGAGCGCGAGCCCCAGCCGGTGGGAACCCTGCTGCTGGGCCACGCCGGCTGCGCCGCCGAGCAACGCCGTCGCGACCCCGCGCCGGCGCGCGGACTCGGCCACCACCAGGGCATGCACCTCGGGCTGGGGTCCAAGGGCCTCGGTGACCTCCTCGTGCGCGCTCGCAACCAGGAGGAGGACGTGGCCCACCACGACGTCGTGGTCCCAGGCCAGCAGGTAGGTCGCAGAGCCCTGTTCCTGCTGGTGCCACCGGGCCAGGTGGATCTCACTGCCACCGGACGCGAGCGCAAGCTCTGCGGCCAGCGCATCGGACTCCGAGGCGCAGGGACGCACCTCTACCGGCAGGTGGTCGCGCTCGAGGGAGCGGTGGAACCACACGGTCTGCCAGTGCCACTCGGGCCCGGCCTCGCGCCAGGTCTCCGACCAGCCCAGGGCACGGTAGAAGGCCAGTGCCTCGGGCTGGTGGTCCCCGACATCGAGGAGCAGGTCGGTGAAGCCGCGGCGTCGGGCGGCGCGTTCGAGGCCGTCCATCAGTGCCCTCCCGACACCGGCCCGCCGTACGGCCGGGTGCACACGCAGGCGTACCAACCGCCCCAGGTGGTGGCGGTCGCGCACGGGCCGCAGCCCGCCGACGCCGACGAGGTGGCCTTCCTGGGTGGCGACCAGCAGGTCGCCTCCCAGCGACAGCACCGCGCGGGCGGGGTCAACGAGATCGGCCGGGCCGGTCGGCGGCACCTGCCGCGGCGGCAGGGGCACGGGGACGGAGTCGTCCTCGGTGATCCCTGCATCGCGGAGGAAAGCCAACGCCCAGAGACCGGGCAGGTCGTCGGGATGGAAGGGTCGGACCTCGATCATCGGTCCACCATGCCAGAGATCACGCTCGGAGAGGCCGGGCTGATCGGGCTCGCTCGACCTCTTCGGGTTACGCGCCTACCCGCGAACCGCCGGTCTCGACCCGCCGTCGCGGGTTCGCGAGCTCACCCGCGGGCTCGCTCGACCTCTTCGTGTTACGCACCTACCCGCGAACCGCCGGTCTCGACCCGCCGTCGCGGGTTCGCAAGCTCACCCGCGGGCTCGCTCGACCTCTTCACGTCGAGCCCGCTCTCGTACCTCGAGCGGGCTCGGTTCAGACGTTGAAGCCGAGGGCGCGCAGCTGCTCGCGGCCGTCGGGGGTGATCTTGTCGGGGCCCCACGGCGGCATCCAGACCCAGTTGACGGCGACATCGTTGACGAGGCCCTCGAGCGCGGCGTTGGTCTGGTCCATGATCACGTCGGTCAGCGGGCAGGCCGCCGAGGTCAGCGTCATGTCGAGCACGCAGTTGCTGCTCTCGTCGAGGTGCACGTCGTAGACCAGGCCGAGGTCGACCACGTTGATGCCGAGCTCGGGGTCGACGACGTCCTTCATCGCCTCGGTGACGTCGTCCACGGTCACGGTGGCGGTGCCACCGCCGCCCTGGGCTTCGGGGACCTCGGGGAGATCAGAGTGATCGGTGGTGATTTCAGCCATTGGGTGACTCCTGTGATTGGGCGGTGGCGTCTTTCCAGGCCATCCACGACAGTAGTGCGCACTTCACGCGCGCGGGGAACTTGGCGACGCCGGCGAAGGCGATCCCGTCCTCGAGGACGTCCTCGTCGGGCACGACCTGGCCCTTGCCCTGCATCAGGCCGAGGAAGTTCTCGTGGATCGCCATGGCGTCCTCGACCTTCTTGCCGATGACCAGGTCGGCCATCACCGAGCAGGACGCCTGCGAGATCGAGCACCCCATGGCGTCGTAGGAGACGTCGGAGACGACGCCGTCCTCGAGGTGGACACGCAGGGTGATCTCGTCGCCGCACGTCGGGTTGACGTGGTGCACCTCCGCCTCGTAAGGCTCGCGAAGGCCCGCGTGCAACGGGTTCTTGTAGTGGTCGAGGATGATGTCCTGATAGAGGGCATCGAGGTCCTGCTGGGGCATGTTGGTCATGTCACTCAACCCAACTTGAAGTACGAACGGGTGTATTCCAGGGCTTCGACCATCGCGTCGATCTCGCCCGGCGTGGAGTAGAGGTAGGCCGACATCCGCGTCGAGGACTGCACGCCGTACCGCGCGTGCGCCGGCTTCGCGCAGTGGTGCCCCGCGCGCACCGCGACACCTCGCGCGTCGAGCACCTGGGCGATGTCGTGCGGGTGCAGGCCGTCGAGCTCGAAGGAGATCGCCGATCCGCGCTGGGCCGGGTCCAGCGGGCCCATCACCCGCAGCCCGGGCACGGTGGCCAGGCCATCGAGAGCGTAGGCGGTGATCGCATGCTCGTGGGTGCGGATGGCTTCCATCCCGAGCTCGCCGAGGTAGTCCACAGCAGCACCCAGCCCGACCGCCTCGACGATCGGCGGAGTACCGGCCTCGAAGCGAGCCGGGATCGGGGCGTACGTCGAGGCTTCCATGCGGACGGTCTCGATCATCTCGCCACCGCCGAGGAACGGCGGCAGCTGCGCGAGCAGGTCACCGCGGCCCCACAGCACCCCGATGCCGGTCGGCCCGACCACCTTGTGGCCGGTGAACGCGATCAGGTCGGGCCGGTCCGCCGGCGGCATCGCGGCCAGGTCGATCGGCATCTGCGGTGCAGCCTGCGAGGCATCGACCACCACGATCGCGCCCACCTCGTGAGCGCGTCGGGTCAGCTCGGCGACCGGGTTGATGGTGCCGAGCATGTTGGAGACCCAGGTGAAGGCGACCACCTTGGTGCGCTCGGTGATGAGCTCGTCGATGTTGGACAGGTCGAGGTGACCGTCGTCGGTGAGACCGAACCAGCGCAACGTCGCGCCCTTGCGCTGCGTCAGCAGCTGCCAGGGGACGATGTTGGAGTGGTGCTCCATCTCGGTGATGACGACCTCGTCACCGGGACCCACCGCATGCTCGTCGCTCGCCCAGGCCAACGAGTTGGCCACCAGGTTGAGCGCCTCAGAGGCGTTCTTGGTGAAGATCACCTCGTCGCGACTCGGGGCCCCGATGAAGCGGGCCACCTTGTCGCGAGCTCCCTCGAACGCCTCGGTCGACTCCGCGCCGAGCTGGTGCATCGCGCGGGAGATGTTGGCGTTGTGCCGCTCGAGGTGGTCGACCATCGTGTCGATGACCACCTGCGGCTTCTGGGAGGTGTTGGCGCTGTCGAGGTAGACCAGCGGCATCCCGCCCGCGAGCACGCGCTCGAGGATGGGGAAGTCCTTGCGGACGACGTCCAGCTGGGGAAGCAGGCCTTCCATGGTGGCACCTTTCGACTCGCTGGGTCTCGACACGGGCTCGCTAGCGCTCGCCCGGCTCGACCACCTGGGGGTGGTGTTTCAGGCCGATGCGGCGTTGGCCTTGAGGTACTTGTCGTAGCCCTCGGCTTCCAGCGCGTCGGCGAGCTCGGGGCCACCCTGCTCGGCGATCTTGCCGTCGACGAAGACGTGCACGTAGTCGGGCTCGATGTAGCGCAGGATGCGCGTGTAGTGCGTGATCAGCAGCACGCCCTTGCCCTCCTGCTCGCGGAAGCGGTTGACGCCCTCCGAGACGATCTTGAGCGCGTCGATGTCGAGGCCGGAGTCGGTCTCGTCGAGGATCGCCATCTTCGGGTTGAGCAGCTCGAGCTGGGCGATCTCGTGGCGCTTCTTCTCGCCGCCGGAGAAGCCCTCGTTGACCGAGCGGGTGCCGAAGGTCGGGTCGAGGTTGAGGCGCTCGAGACCGGCGTTGACATCCTTGACCCAGGTGCGGAGCTTGGGGGCCTCGCCGTCGATGGCGGTCTTGGCGGTGCGGAGGAAGTTCGACACCGAGACGCCGGGCACCTCGACGGGGTACTGCATGGCGAGGAACAGGCCGGCGCGGGCGCGCTCGTCCACGCTCATCGCGAGGACGTCGTCACCGTCGAGCGTGACGGTGCCGCCGGTGATGTCGTACTTCGGGTGGCCGGCGATCGAGTAGGCAAGGGTGGACTTGCCCGAGCCGTTGGGGCCCATGATCGCGTGGGTCTCGCCGTCCTTGATGGTCAGCGTGACGCCCTTGAGGATTTCCTTGGGGCCGTCGTCGGTGCTGACCGAGACGTGCAGGTCGGTGATGATCAGTTCGCTCATGAAGGGGTGACTCCGTTCAGGGTGGTGGAGGTGTCGACGTAGATGCCGTCGGCACGGACCTCGACAGGGAAGGTCGCAACAGGTTCGGTGGCGGGAAAGCCGGTCGGCTTCCCGGTGCGGAGATCGAAACGTGAGCCGTGCAGGAAGCACTCGATCGTGCAGTCCTCGACCTCGCCCTCGGTCAGGGCGACCGCAGCGTGGCTACAGAGGTCCTGGAGGGCGTAGAACTGCTCGCCGTCAGCGTCCGAGTGCTTGGCGAGGGCGACGTCGTAGGCGCCGACCGTGACCGCGAGAGCCTCGTCGGCTGGGACGTCCCCGGGACCGCAGACTCGCTCGAAGGACATCAGGCGTCCTTCAGCACGTTCTTGGCGAGCTCGTCCTCGACCGTCGAGGTCAGCTGTGCCTCCAGGGACGGGACGCCGACGCGACGGATCAGGTCGTCGAAGAAGCCGTGCAGGACCAGGCGGCGCGCCTCCTTCTCCGACACCCCGCGCGAGCGGAGGTAGAAGAGCTGCTCGTCGTCGAAGCGCGCGGTGGCCGAGGCGTGCCCAGCACCCTCGATCTCGCCGGTCTCGATCTCGAGGTTCGGGACCGAGTCGGCGTGGCAGCCGTCGGTGAGCACGAGGTTGCGGTTCTCCTCATAGGTCTCGATGCCCTCGGCAACCTTGCGGATCAGCACGTTCCCGATCCACACGGTGTGGGCCTTCTCGCCCTGCAACGCACCCTTGTAGAGCACGTTGCTCTTGGTCTTGGGCTGGTTGTGGTCGGCGAAGAGGCGGTGCTCGAGGTGCTGACCAGCGTCGGCGAAGTACAGGCCGAGCAGCTCAGCGGAGCCTCCGGGGCCGGCGTACTCGACGTTGGCGTTGAGGCGTACGACGTCGCCGCCGAAGGTGATCGCGGTGTGGCGCACCGAGGCGTCGCGACCCACGAGGATCGCGTCACGACCCAGGTGGACCGCGTCGTCGTCCCAGTCCTGCAGGGAGACGACGTTGGCCGTCGCGCCGTCGCCGACCAGCACCGACGTGGTGGCGCTGTAACGCGCCGACCCGCTGTGGCTGAGCACGATCGTCGCCTTCGCGAAGCGTCCGATGCGCAGGACGAGGTGTCCCCAGACCAGGTCGTCGGCCGACTCACCGTGCAGGCGGATCACGATCGGCTCGTCGATCTCGGCCTCGGCCGGGATGTCGAGCAGCATCGCGCCGCCGCCGTTGGCGACAGCCAGGGCCGCGGGACGGTCGTTGGGGGCGAGCTCGCCGAGGTCGCGGGCCGCAGCAGTGGTGATCCGCTCCAGCGTCACGCCCTCGGGCAGCGTGGAGTCCCAGGTGAGGGCGGCGTCGGAGGCCTCGCCGTCGAGGATCCCGCGCAGCCGCTTGAGCGGCGTGAAGCGCCAGATCTCCTCGCGCCCGGTCGGCACCGGGTGGTCGGCCAGGTCGTAGGACGGCGGCGGGTTCAGGTGGGACACGATGAGGTGTCCGTCCTTGCCGTGCTCGGGTCCTTGCTCGAGAGCGGATTCCACGCTCTCGCGGGCAGCATCAGTCACAGTCACTATCAGGTGCTTTCTGGTCGTGGTCCGGGGGTCTCGACGCGGGCTTGCTGGCGCAAGTCCGGGTCGACCACCTTCGGCACTGGTCGGGTCGGAGCGGAGTCGGCTGGATCAGCCGACGCCACCCTCCATCTGGAGCTCGATGAGGCGGTTGAGCTCGAGGGCGTACTCCATCGGCAGCTCCTTGGCGATCGGCTCGACGAAGCCACGCACGATCATCGCCATCGCCTCGTCCTCGGCCATCCCGCGCGACATCAGGTAGAAGAGCTGGTCGTCGGAGACCTTGGAGACGCTGGCCTCGTGACCCATCGAGACGTCGTCCTCGCGGATGTCGACGTAGGGATAGGTGTCCGAGCGGCTGATCTGGTCGACGAGCAGGGCGTCGCAGAGCACATTGGACTTCGAACCGTGCGCGCCCTCGTTGATCTGGATCAGACCGCGGTAGGACGTGCGGCCACCGCCGCGAGCCACCGACTTCGACAGGATCGAGGAAGAGGTGTTGGGAGCGGCGTGCACCATCTTGGCGCCGGCGTCCTGGTGCTGACCCTCGCCCGCGAAGGCGATCGACAGCGTCTCGCCCTTGGCGTGCTCGCCCATGAGGTAGATCGCGGGGTACTTCATCGTCACCTTGGAGCCGATGTTGCCGTCGACCCACTCCATCGTGGCGCCGGCCTCGCAGACGGCGCGCTTGGTGACGAGGTTGTAGACGTTGTTGGACCAGTTCTGGATGGTCGTGTAGCGGCAGCGTCCGCCCTTCTTCACGATGATCTCCACGACCGCGGAGTGCAGCGAGTCGGAGGAGTAGATCGGGGCGGTGCAGCCCTCGACGTAGTGCACGTAGGCGCCCTCGTCGACGATGATCAGGGTGCGCTCGAACTGACCCATGTTCTCGGTGTTGATGCGGAAGTAGGCCTGCAGCGGGATGTCGACGTGCACACCCTTCGGCACGTAGATGAACGAGCCGCCCGACCAGACCGCGGTGTTGAGCGCGGAGAACTTGTTGTCACCGACGGGGATGACGGTGCCGAAGTACTCCTTGAACATCTCCGGCTGCTCCTTCAGAGCAGTGTCGGTGTCGAGGAAGAGCACGCCCTGCTCCTCGAGGTCCTCGCGGATCGAGTGGTAGACGACCTCGGACTCGTACTGAGCCGCGACGCCGGAGACCAGGCGCTGCTTCTCCGCCTCCGGGATGCCGAGACGGTCGTAGGTGTTCTTGATCTCCTCGGGGAGGTCGTCCCACGTGGTCGCCTGCTTCTCGGAGGAGCGCACGAAGTACTTGATGTTGTCGAAGTCGATGCCGCCGAGGTCGGAGCCCCAGGTCGGCATGGGCTTGCGACCGAAGAGCTTGTGGCCCTTGAGGCGCATGTCGAGCATCCACTGCGGCTCGGACTTCTTCGAGGAGATGTCGCGGACGACCTCCTCGCTGAGGCCGCGCTTGGCGTTGGCGCCGGCGGTGTCGGTGTCGCTCCAACCGAACTCGTAGCGGCCGATGCCTTCGAGCTCGGGGTTGCGCTCGTCGATGGTCGTCATCAGCTGACCTGCTCCTTCTGGTTACGCGGATGGGGCGACCCGGCCGCAGCTGCGGCGGGTCCGTTGGGGATGCATGTGGTGCAGACGCCGTCGCCGTGGGCGATCGTCGCCAAGCGCTGGACGTGACGGCCCAGGACCCGGGCGATCGCCTCGGTCTCGGCCTCACACAGCTGGGGGAACTCGTGGGCCACCGACGAGACGGGACAGTGCTGCTGGCAGAGCTGGTCGCCGACCGGCGACTCGCGTACGCCGGCGGCGTACCCCTCGTCGGTGAAGATGCGGGCCAGGACCTGCACCGGACCGAGGTCCGGGTGCTGGGCGGCCACGTCGTCGAATCGATCCTCGACGAAGGCGACCCGGCGCTGGGCGAAGTCGCGCACAGCGTCCTCGCCCCCGGTCTCGGCGACGAACCTCAGCGCTTGGACGGCGAGGTCGTCGTACTGCTTCTTGAAGCCTTCACGTCCCGACAGGGTCAGGGCGAAGAGCTTCGCGGGACGGCCTCGACCACGGCTGCCGACGGGGCGCGGGTCGCGCGCCTCGAGCGTGCCTTCCTCGACCATGTGGTCGAGGTGGCGGCGCACAGCGGCCGGGGTGAGGTCGAGGCGCTCGGCCAGGACCACGGCGGTCGAGGGTCCTTCGACCAGGATCGACCGAGCGACGCGCTGACGCGTCGTGAGGTCCCCCTGGCTGAATTCCACAAGCCCAGTGTGCCGTTAATGGTCGGGCCGCTTCAAGCAAGGTTCCCCTAACCCGCGTCCGGGTGAGGATCGAACAGCCGGATCGGTGGTGCGAGTTACGCCAAAGTGTCAGAACTGTCATGCTGCTTCGGTGTCCAACGATGCCATCGTCCCAGCCCCACCCGCTGCGGTCGGCCGGGGCCTGCCGTGGCACCAGGCCGTCCCGGACGCGGTCGCCGAGATCGCAGCAGCGCGCGCGGAGCACGGCGAGACCTTCACGATCGAGCACGGTCGGGACCGCTACCTCTTCACCTTCTCCCCTGTCGGTGTCGAGTCCTTCTACGCGCTGCCCGAGGAGGTCGCGAGCAAGGGGGTTGCTGACTACCTGATGTTGCGTCGCAAGCTCCCGGACACGATCTTCGAGGGTCGCCGGACACTGCCAGGGGCTCTCTTTCGCCGGGACGACGTGGCGTCGTACTTGGTCGCGCTCGAGGTCGCCCTCGACGCGACGGTGGAGGAGCTGGCCGGCTCCCCCTCGTCGGACCGGGTCGACGTGTTCGACCTGACCCGGCGACTCGGGCACCGGATGGGGCTGGCTTCGTGGGCCGGCGCGCAGGCGGCCTCCGGGGAGTGGTTCGAACGCCTCGTGACGGCCTTCGACGCTCTCGACGGCTCCGACGCCTTCGTGCACCCCGACGCCATGGCCGCCGTGGCCGCCTCCGGCAAGCGCGCCGAGGAGTCGGCGCTCGAGGAGATCGTCGAGGTCGTCGGTGCCCTCGCCGACCAGGCGCGCCCTTCCGGGAGCAACGAGGACCTGTTCGGGCGGATCCTTGCCTCCTGGGCCGAGGACGCACCGGACGTACGGCGCCGCGGGGTCGCCCTCGACGTCGCGCTGATCCACATCGCCTCCATGTCCAACCTGCACGCAGCGCTCGGTTGGGCGCTGGTCGACCTGGTCTCGCACCCCGACGCCCTCGCGCGGGTCCGGAGCGGCGACTCGGAGTTCGCGCGCCGCTGCGCCCTGGAGTCGACCCGGCTCGCCCAGCGCTCGATCATGGCGCGCACCGTCCTGAGCCCGGTGTCCCTCGACGTCGGGACCACGACCTACGAGGTCCCGACCGGCTGGACGATCGCGACCCTGCTGCCGCTCCTCAATACGACCGCCGCACCCGGGCTCGACAGGTGGGACCCCGAGCGCTGGGACCGCAACCGACTCCGGACGGTCGAAGGCCTGGCGAGCCCTCGGCTGGTGACCGCCTTCGGGCACGGCAGCCACAGCTGCCCCGCCCAGCCGTTCTCCCTGGCGGCGATGTCGACGGCGCTGCTACGCCTCGTCGACGCCTTCGACCTGAGGCCCGGCTGGACGTCGTACCCGGCCCCGGTGGCCGCGCAGATCGGCGGCGTGGCGCGGGCGGCCGGGCCGGTGCCGTTGGAGTACGTCGCGCGGTAGCCGAGGCTGCAGGAATCCCCGGATATCCGGGTACTCCTGACGTTCTCAGGGAAAGCTTCCCCTGAGAACGTCAGGAGCTCCCTGAGAAGCTCCGCTCCGGACGGGTCACGCGCAACCACGCCAGGCCCAGGAACGGCAGCACCAGCGGCAGGTAGGCGTAGCCCTGGCCGAAGTGGGACCAGACGGTCTTGTCGGGGAACAGCCCGGTGTCGACGTACGACAGGATCCCCACACCCAACACCCCGACGAGCTCGACGGTGACGGCCACCACCGCCACCCGCCACGCGCGTCGCCCGCCGATCAGCAGGCAGGTGGTGGCCACGAGGTAGACGATCGCTGCGAACAACGAGAGCGAGTAGGCCACGGGCGCGTTGCCGGCGTCGGTCCCGAGCTGTACGGCGGACCGCCCGGTCGCGGCGACGGCGAAGACGCCGTAGACGAAGACGAGCATCCGGCCCGGACCGCTGGAGAGGTCACGCACCGAAGCCCCCGCTCCAGATGTCGACGAGTCGGACCTCGAGCGCGAGGACCGTCAGAGCCGCCACGGCCAGCACGCCGGTGCCGGACCGGGTGCGTTCGGCGAGCGACCAGAAGGCCCCGATGGGCAGGGCCAGCGCGACGCCCACGAGGTAGCTGATGAACAGCACCCCCGAGACGTCGCGGTCGGTGCCGGCGAAGAGCACGCAGCCGACGACGAGCTGGACCAGCAGGACGACCTCGGCGAGCGCGAGCAGCGCGAAGGTCCGGTCCTGAGCGAGCTCGTCCCGGATGACCAGCACCAGGGCCCACAGGACGGCGACCCCGCCCAGCACGTACACGGCGCCCGTGATCCAGTCGTTCACGATCCTCAGCCTAGGCGCAGCGACACCTCGCCCTACGGGGGGTGCGAGTGGCCTCCTAGACTCGGGGGGTGCCCGACTCGCCCGCCGTCCTCGTCGACGGGCTGGTGATGCAGTACGGCGCCAAGGTGGCGGTCGCCGGCCTCTCCCTCACCGTGGAGCGCCACACGATCACTGCGGTCCTGGGCCCCAACGGCGCCGGCAAGACGACGACCCTGGAGACCTGCGAGGGCTACCGCAAGCCCCAGCAGGGGCTGGTGCGGGTGCTGGGACTCGACCCGATCCGCGACCGAAAAGCCCTGCTGCCCCGCATCGGCGTGATGCTGCAGAGCGGCGGCGCCTGGAGCGGAGTGCGAGCCGTCGAGATGTTGCGCCACGTCGCGCGCCTGCACGCCCACCCGCTCGACCCCGCGATCCTGGTCGAGCGCCTCGGGCTCGCTGACTGCGGACGCACCCCCTACCGACGCCTGTCCGGCGGCCAGCAGCAGCGACTCGGCCTTGCGATGGCCCTGGTCGGTCGACCCGAGCTGGTCTTCGTCGACGAGCCGACGGCCGGGCTCGACCCCGCCGTACGCCGGACGGTCTGGGAGCTCCTCGAGGAGCTCCGCACCGACGGCGTGACCGTGGTCCTCACCACCCACTACATGGAGGAGGCCGAACGCCTCGCCGACCGGGTGCACATCGTCGACAAGGGCTCCCTGGTCGCCTCGGGCACGCCCCTGGAGCTCACCCGTGGCGGTGCGCGGGCCACGATCCGCCTCGTTGTCACCGAGCCGTTCCCGCCGAGCGCGCCCGAGTCGCTGCGCGCGGCCCTCGGCGCCGGCACCGAGGTCACCCAGCTCGACGCGGTCTCACTCCTGGTGACCGGACCCGCCGACGCCTCGACGCTGGCAAAGGTCTCGCGCTGGTGCGAGGTGAACGACGTCCTGCCGGAGTCGCTGACCCTGGGCCAACGCAACCTCGAGGACGTCTTCCTCGAGCTGACCAGCCCTCCGGGCCCGCTCGCTCTGCCCGAGGGAGTCCTCGAATGAGCACCTTCGCTCCCGCGCCCGGCGCGGCACCGTTCCTGCGCCAGATCACCACCCAGGCCTCGATGGAGGCCCGGCTCATGCTGCGCAACGGCGAGCAGCTGCTGCTCGCCGTGGTGATCCCGGTGATCGTGCTGATCGGCGGGGTCCGCGGCGCCGAGCGCGTCAACCTGTCGTACGGCGTCGACACCTTCGCCCCGGGCGTCCTGGCGCTGGCGATCATGTCGACATCGTTCACGTCCTTGGCGATCGCCACGGGCTTCGAGCGGCGCTACGGCGTGATCAAGCGGCTCGGCACCTCACCGTTGTCGCGCACCGGGCTGCTCTGCGGCAAGGTGCTGGCCCTCTTGGCCGTCGAAGTCCTGCAGGTCGCAGTGATCTCCGGGGTCGGCTTCGCGCTCGGCTGGGATCCCGACGCCAACGTGCTCGCACTGCTGCTGGCCGTGGTGCTCGGCACCGCTGCGTTCGCAAGCCTCGGCCTGCTGGTGGCCGGCTCGTTGCGCGCCGAGGCAACGCTGGCCGCGGCCAACCTGATCTACCTGCTGCTCCTTGCCGGCGGAGCCGTGGTGTTGCCGACCTCGGCCTACGGTTCTTTCGGCGAGATCGTCTCGTTCCTGCCCTCGGGCGCACTCGGCGATGCCATGCGCGCCGCCCTCTCCGATGCCGCCGTGGCCGGGCGCGACCTCGTCGTGCTGGCTGTCTGGGCAGTGATCGGTGCCGTCGCAACAGCAAGGACCTTCACGTGGGAATGAGTCGGACCGTGAGCCTCGCGCCCTACGTGCGCCAGCTCGGTATGGCGAGCCTGGTCGCCAACATCGGCATCGTCGTCACCGGCGGCGCCGTCCGCTTGACGGGTTCCGGGCTCGGCTGCCCGACCTGGCCGCGCTGCACGGAGGACTCGTTCCGGCCCCGCGGCGAGCTGGACCTCCATACCGCGATCGAGTTCGGCAACCGGATGCTCACGTTCGTGCTCACCGCGATCGCGATCGCGACGTTCGTCGCGGCGGTCCAGACCGGACGCCGTCAGCTGCGGCGGCTCGCCCTCGTGCTGGCGCTCGGCATCCCGGCTCAGGCGGTGATCGGCGGGATCACCGTGCTCACCGGGCTCAACCCCTGGATCGTCGGGTTCCACCTCCTGGTGTCCATGGCGATGGTGGGTGTTGCGGTGCTGTTCCTGCGCCGTCTCGATCACCCCGACGCTGTCTGGGAGCGAGGCGGTGCGCTGCCCGGCCTGGCCTGGTCACTCTTCGCCTCGGCCTGGGCGGTGCTGGCCCTCGGCACCGTCGTCACCGGTGCGGGGCCGCACGCCGGTGACGCCGCCACCCCGCGCAACGGGCTCGACACCCTGGAGATCAGCCAGCTGCACGCCGACGCGGTCTTCCTCTTCGTCGGCCTGACCCTCGGCGCATTGTTCGCCGTCTGGGCCACGCACGGTCGCGGTCCGGCGCTCCGCGCTGTCGCGGTCCTCCTGGCGGTGCAGGCCTCGCAGAGCACGATCGGCTTCGTCCAGTACTTCACCGGCCTGCCCGAGGTCCTCGTCGGCTTCCACCTGCTCGGTGCTGGGCTCATCTCCGCCGCCGTGACGTCGGTGGTGCTGGAGATCGTGCTGCCGGCCGCGGCACCGCACGATGCCCACGACGCCGGGCAAGCCGCTCCCTCCGGGTCCGCTGCGGGCACGCCCGGCTGATCAGCGGGGGGACACGAGCGCGACGGAGTCTGCACCGCTCACCGCACAGCTCAGGACGGCAACCCTGCCACCCAGGCGTCGAAGGCACGGACGACCTGCTCGTGGCTTGCCACCATGGCGGCTACGTCGCCGGCAACCCGGAGGATGTGGTCACCGGGCACAACCAGGTTGGTGCCGGGCAGCGCGGCCAGCACGTCTCGGCTCAGGTAGGGGTCATCGGCACCGATGACGACGAGCTGGGCGACGGGGTAGGACAGCAGCGGGGCGGCCGCCTCGGGCTCGGTGAGCAGCGGTGTGAGCCACGCGCCGTTCCATCCTCGGGCGGCAGCTCGGCCGGCGGCCAGCGTCCCGAGCGACTTGCCGACCACGAGCACCCGACCGGTGTAGTCGTCGACGGCGGCATCCAGCTGACCGGCCACCCAGTCGATCTCGTCCGCGATCGGGCGGCTGCCGCGCTCCGCCGCCTCCCACCAGACCTCACGGACGTCCCACCCGCGGCTGAGCGCTGCCTGCGCCGCAAAGAAGAGCAACGGGCACTCGGGTGTGTACTGCCGCCCGGGAAGGACGACGCACCGCCCGAGCGGAGCCCCGGGGGCGGCGTGGTCGACGTAGCGGATCGCGGACGCACTCATGCCGGGGTCAGAACAGCAACGGGTCCAGGGCGACCGCGACGAACAGCAGCGACAGGTAGAGGTTGCTGTGGTGGAACAGCCGCATCGGCTGGATGACGCTGAGGTCCTCGGTGCCACGGGCGCGGCCCCACATGCGGTGCGCCTCGACCAGGAAGACCGCGCCCAGGACGGCTGCGGCGATCGGGTAGAGCGGCCCGGTGCCGGCGACCGGCCAGAGCAGCAGCGACGTGGCGACCATCACCCAGGCGTAGAGCACGATCTGGCGGCCGACCTCGCGGGCGTTCTTGACGACCGGCAGCATCGGGACGTCGACGTTGGCGTAGTCCTCGCGGTAGCGCAGCGCCAGCGCCCAGGTGTGCGGCGGGGTCCAGAAGAAGACGACCATGAAGAGCACGATCGGGATCCACGAGAGCTCGCCCGTCACGGCCGTCCAGCCGATGAGGGCTGGGAAGCAGCCCGCGAGCCCGCCCCAGACGATGTTCTGGGTGGTGCGCCGCTTGAGGAGCATCGTGTAGCCGAAGACGTAGAACGCGTTGGCCCCGAGCGACAGTCCGGCCGACAGCGGGTTGACGAAGACCGCCAGCACCACGGTCGAGATCACGGCCAGCGCGGTGGCGAAGACCAAGGCCGCGCGGGCGGTGACCATGTGGCGCGGGAGCGCTCGGCGTCGGGTCCGACGCATCTGCTCGTCGATGTCACGGTCGTAGACGCAGTTGTAGGCCGAGGCCGAGCCGGCTGAGAGGGTGCCGCCGATGACGGTGGCCACGACGAGGCCGAGCGGCGGGACACCGCGCGCGGCGAAGAACATCACCGGCACGGTCGTCAGCAGGAGGAGCTCGATGACGCGGGGCTTGGTGAGACCGACGTACGCCGCCAGGACGTCCTTGAGCCCCGGGGCGCCAGGTGCCGTCCCCGACGTTTCCGCGTCGCCACGACCGTCGAGCGGTCCCGGCAGCGCGGGTCGCGATTCGCCGACGTAGGTCAACAGACGTCCTCTGCTCGGTCTCGGTTCGTGGAGTGCTGGTCCTGCACCCAGCCTAGGCGACGCTGCCACGTCCACACCCGCTGAGGCGGTGTGAGTCTATCGCCCGACATGAGTAGTCTCGTGACTGCCCGAGGACACCACCCCAGCGCTCCACGAGGAGCCTGCGAAGGAGCACCGTGAGTACCCCCACCACCCTGGACTGGACCGAGCTCGACCAGAAGGCCGT
Source organism: uncultured Actinomycetota bacterium (assembly GCA_963761285.1). Taxonomy (GTDB): domain Bacteria; phylum Actinomycetota; class Actinomycetes; order Propionibacteriales; family Nocardioidaceae; genus Nocardioides. The sequence goes on from CAVXGJ010000012.1 coordinate 127,026, forward strand.
CGACACCGCACGTGTGCTGGCCATGGACTCGGTCCAGAAGGTCGGCAACGGCCACCCGGGCACCGCGATGAGCCTCGCCCCCGTGGCCTACCTCCTCTTCCAGAAGGTCATGCGTCACGACCCCGCCGACCCTGAGTGGGTGGCGCGCGACCGCTTCGTGCTGTCCTGCGGACACTCGAGCATCACTCTCTACACCCAGCTCTACCTCGGTGGCTTCGGCCTCGAGCTCGACGACCTGAAGGCCCTGCGCACCTGGGGCTCCAAGACCCCTGGCCACCCGGAGCTCGGTCACACCGCCGGCGTCGAGGTCACCACCGGCCCCCTGGGCCAGGGCGTGGCGAACGCCGTCGGCATGGCCATGTCGGCCCGACGCGTGCACGGCCTGCTCGACGCCGACGCCGCCCCCGGAGAGAGCCTCTTCGACCACCACGTCTACGCCCTGTGCTCCGACGGCGACCTTCAGGAGGGCGTGAGTGGCGAGGCCAGCTCGATCGCCGGCACCCAGGAGCTGGGAAACCTCACGGTCATCTACGACCGCAACCGCATCTCGATCGAGGGCGACACCGACATCGCGTTCACCGAGGACGTCGCCGCCCGCTACGAGTCCTACGGCTGGCACGTGCAGACCGTCGACTGGACCAATGGCGGCACCGAGTACGTCGAGGACGTCGCCGGACTGCACGCCGCCGTCCTGGCCGCCGGTGAGGTCACCGACAAGCCCTCGATGATCGTCCTCGACACCATCATCGCCTGGCCGGCTCCCAGCGCCCAGGGCACCGAGGCTGCCCACGGCAGCGCGCTGGGTGACGACGAGGTCGCTGCGACCAAGAAGGTCCTCGGCTGGGACCCCGAGCAGAAGTTCGAGGTCTCCGACGAGGTCATCGCCCACACCCGAGCGCTCCGTGAGCGCGGCGCGGCGTGGGGTGCTGCCTGGGACGAGGAGTACGCCGCGTGGTCCGCCGCGAACCCCGAGTCGGAGACGCTGCTCCACCGCCTCAAGGCGCGCGCGCTCCCTGACGGTCTCACCGACGCGCTGCCGTCGTTCGAGGCGAGCGCCAAGGGGGTCGCCACCCGGTCGGCCTCCGGCAAGGTCATCAACGCCGTCGCCGCGCTCATGCCCGAGCTGTGGGGCGGCTCGGCCGACCTCGCCGGGTCCAACAACACCACCATCAACGATGCGCCGTCGTTCGTGCCTGCGAGCCGTTCCACCGACCAGTGGAAGGGCGATCCCTACCAGGGCCGGGTGCTGCACTTCGGGATCCGCGAGCACGGCATGGGCGCGATCATGAACGGCATCGCCGCCGACCGCCTCACGCGGGTCTTCGGCGGGACCTTCCTGACGTTCTCCGACTACATGCGTGGCGCGGTCCGCGTCGCCGCCCTGAGCCGGCTGCCCGTGACCTACGTGTGGACCCACGACTCCATCGGCCTCGGCGAGGACGGCCCGACCCATCAGCCGGTCGAGCACTTCGCCGCCCTGCGCGCCATGCCCGGCCTCGACGTCGTACGGCCTGCCGACGCCAACGAGACCGCAGCGGTCTGGGCCGCGATCCTGGGCCACACCGACCGCCCGTCGGCCCTGGCACTGACCCGCCAGAACGTGCCCGTCTTCCCGCGCGGCGTCGAGGGCTTCGCAGGTCTCGACGACGTCGCCAAGGGCGGCTACGTGCTCATCGACGCCGAGGGCGGCAACCCCGACGTCGTCCTGATGGGCACCGGCTCGGAGGTACAGCTCGCCGTGCAGGCGCGCGACCTCCTCGCGGCCGATGGCATCTCCGCGCGGGTCGTCTCGCTCCCCTGCCTCGAGTGGTTCGAGGAGCAGGACCAGGCCTACCGCGACAAGGTGCTGCCGCCGACCGTCAAGGCCCGGGTCTCGGTCGAGGCCGGGGTCAAGCAGGGCTGGCGCGAGTATGTCGGCGACCAGGGCCGCATCGTCTCCATCGACCACTACGGCGCCTCCGCCGACTACGCCCGCCTCTACGACGAGTTCGGCATCACCGCCGAAGCCGTTGCCGCCGCTGCACGCGACTCCATCGCCGCTCGTCCCTGACGCGACCACGACCCAGCACACCACCGACCGACAACATCCCGACCCCGAGGAGATCCCATGACTGACCGGCTCAAGGCGCTCGCTGACGCAGGCGTCTCCATCTGGCTCGACGACCTCTCCCGGGAGCGGATCGAGTCGGGCAACCTCGCCGACCTCGTGCGGGACAGCTCGGTGGTCGGGGTGACCACCAACCCGACGATCTTCGCCGGCGCGATCGCCGACGGCGAACGCTACGACGAGCAGGTCGGCAAGCTCGTCGCCGAGGGCAAGGGCGTCGACGAGGTGATCTTCGAGCTCACCACCGAGGATGTCCGCAACGCCTGTGACGTGTTCGCTCCCGTCGCGAAGGCGACCAAGGACGACGGTCGGGTCTCCATCGAGGTCGAGCCCGACCTGGCGCACGACACCGAGGCCACCATCGCCTCGGCCCAGGCCCTCTGGACTGCTGTCGACCGCCCCAACGCGCTGATCAAGATCCCGGCCACCCAGGCCGGGCTCGCGGCGATCACGGCCGTCGTCGCCCAGGGGATCAGCGTCAACGTCACCTTGATCTTCTCCCTCGAGCGCTACCGCCTCGTCATGGAGGCCTACCTCGCCGGGCTGGAGCAGGCCCGCGACGCAGGTCTCGACCTGTCACGCATCCGCTCGGTGGCCTCGTTCTTCATCTCGCGGGTCGACGCCGAGGTCGACAAGCGCCTCGAGGCGATCGGCACCGACGACGCCCTCGCCCTGCGCGGCAAGGCCGCCCTGGCCAACGCCCGGTTGGCCTACGCCGCGTTCGCCGCGGTGCTCGCCGCCGACCGCTGGCAGGGGCTGGCCGAGCTCGGCGCCAACGCCCAGCGTCCGCTGTGGGCCTCGACCGGGGTGAAGAACCCCGACTACCCCGACACTCTCTACGTCAGCGACCTCGTCGTGGCCGACACGGTCAACACCATGCCGGAGAAGACCATGCAAGCCTTCGCCGACCACGGTGAGGTCAACGGCGACGCCGTCAGCGGGCGGGGCTCCTCCGCGCAGTCGATCCTCGACCAGATCTCGGCCACCGGTGTCGACTGGGCCGACGTGATGGTGGCCCTCGAGAACGAAGGCGTCGAGAAGTTCATCGCCTCGTGGCACGAGCTCGTCGAGACCGTGCGCGGCCAGATGGAGAAGCAGAGCTCATGAGCTCGGGCCCGGTCGACCCCACCACCACGGCGGCCTGGGCGCGGCTCGAGGAGCTGGCCGAGACGCTCGAGCCCGACCTGCGCGGGTGGTTCGCCGACGATGCGACCCGCACCGACCGCCTGAGCTTCACTGCGGCCGATCTCCACGTCGACCTGTCCAAGGGGCTGGTGCTCGACGAGGTCCTCGACGCACTGCTCGCCCTGGCCGGCGAGGTGGGCGTCACCGAGCGTCGGGACGCGATGTTCGCCGGTGAGCGCATCAACGTCACTGAGGACCGTGCAGTGCTGCACACGGCGCTACGCGCCCCGGCAGGCGCCACGATGGAGGTCGACGGCAACAACGTCGTGGACGACGTCCACCAGACGCTCGCGCGGGTCTATGACTTCGCCGAGCGCGTGCGCAACGGCGAATGGCTCGGACTCAGTGGTGAGCGGGTCCGCACCGTGGTCAACATCGGCATCGGAGGCTCCGACCTGGGGCCCGTGATGGCCTACGAGGCGCTCGCTCCCTATCGCCAGGAGGGTCTTGAGTGCCGGTTCATCAGCAACATCGACCCGACCGACGCCGCCACGACCCTGGCCGGTCTGGACCCGGCGACCACCCTGTTCATCGTCGCCAGCAAGACCTTCGGCACGCTGGAGACCCTCACCAACGCCCGGCTGTGCCGCTCCTGGCTACTCGAGGGGCTCCGAGCGACCGGTGCCCTCGGGCCCGACGACGCCGACAGCGATGCGGTGGCACGACACTTCGTCGCCGTCTCGACCGCCCTCGACAAGGTGGCCGACTTCGGCATCGACCCGGCCAACGCGTTCGGCTTCTGGGACTGGGTCGGCGGCCGCTACTCGCTCGACTCCGCCATCGGCACATCCTTGGCCGTGGCCATCGGCCCAGCGCGGTTCGCTGAGTTCCTCGACGGCATGCACGTCATGGACGAGCACTTCCGGCTCACCGAGCCCGCACGCAACGTCCCGGTCCTGATGGGTCTGCTCAACGTCTGGTACGCCAACTTCCTCGGCGCCCAGTCCCACGCCGTACTGCCTTACGCTCAGCTGCTGCACCGCTTCCCGGCCTACCTCCAGCAGCTGACGATGGAGTCCAACGGCAAGAGCGTGCGGTGGGACGGCAGCCCGGTGGCCTACGGCACCGGCGAGATCTTCTGGGGCGAGCCCGGCACCAACGGACAGCACGCCTTCTACCAGCTGCTCCACCAAGGCACCCAGCTCGTGCCGGCCGACTTCATCGCAATGGCCAATCCTGCCTACCCACTGCACGACGACGAGGCCGGTGCTGACGTCCACGAGCTGTTCCTGGCCAACTTCTTCGCCCAGACCCAGGCACTGGCCTTCGGCAAGACCGCCGAGGAGGTCCGCGCGGAGGGCACGGACCCCGACGTCGTACCGGCCCGTGTCTTCGAGGGCAACAACCCGACCACCTCGATCATGGCCGACGAGCTCAGCCCCGCGGTCCTCGGGCAGCTGATCGCGCTCTACGAGCACATCACGTTCGTGCAGGGCGCGGTGTGGGGCATCGACAGCTTCGACCAGTGGGGGGTCGAGCTCGGCAAGGAGCTCGCCCAGCAGATCAGCCCGGCCGTGGCCGGCGATGCCGAGGTCGCGGCGCGACAGGACCAGTCCACCCGAGCGCTCATCGACTACTACCGTCGGCACCGACGCTGAGCGCTCCCCGCCGACCTGACAGAGTGACCGCGTCATGACTGAATCTCGGATCGAAGTCCATCCCGACCCCGCCACGCTCGCCACCGCCGTGGCCGGCGAGCTGATCGCGCGTCTCGAGGCCGCCCAAGCCTCCGGGAACGTGCCGCAGATCGCCCTGACCGGCGGCAGGATCGCCGAGGCGATCCACCACGAGGTCGCCCGCCTCTCGCCGGGCAGCCTCGTCGACTGGGACCGGGTCGTCGTGTGGTTCGGCGACGAGCGATTCGTCGCCCCCGACTCCCCGGACCGCAATGCTGTCCAGGCGCGTGCGTCCTTCCTCGACGCCGTCGGCGCCCACCAGGTCCACGACATGGCCTCGACTGCCGATGCTGCCGACGTGGTGGCCGGGGCGGCGGCCTACAGCGCCGACATGCGCGAGCACGGGGCCGGCCAGTTCGACGTCTTGATGCTCGGGGTAGGTCCCGACGGTCACATCGCCTCGCTGTTCCCTGGCCACGAGGCTCTCGAGGTCGAGGATGCGGTCGCCGTGGGCGTCACCGGCTCCCCCAAGCCGCCGCCCGAACGCATCAGCCTCACCTTCGCCGCGCTCAACCGCGCCGAGTCGGTGTGGTTCCTGGCCAGCGGCGAGTCCAAGGCCGAGGCCGTCGCTGCCGCGTTGGCGAGCGAGGGGTCGGTCTCGCTCGTACCGGCCCGTGGCGTCACCGGCCGCGACGAGACCATCTGGTTCCTCGACCACGACGCTGCCGCCCGCCTCTGATGCCGAGTCGGCGCCTATAGTCGCCGACTCGAGGTCCAAAGGAGTGCCGAGTCGGCGCCTATAGTCGCCGACTCGACCGAGTTATCCACAGAGCCGGGATTCGTGGTTGTCCGGTCCGCCGCACGCGACGACGCTTTCCCGCATGTCCAGCAACGATCAGACGCCCCAGCGCTTCCTCGACTCGTCGTTCCCGATGTCCCTCGACCTGCCGTTCACGGCGGCCATGGCCAAGGCCGAGGGGATCTCCTCCGAACGGCTCCGGGGACTCACCCGACGCGGGTACCTCCGCCGGATCATCAAAGGCGTCTACGTCGCCAGTCAGGTCCCCGACTCCACCGCGTTGCGGTGCCTGGCTCTGGCGCTGATCGTCCCCGAGGACTGCGTCGTCGTCGACCGGCACGCGGGCTGGCTGAACGACGCCGAGATGGTCCTCGCCCCCGGCGAGCACATCGAGCCTCGGCCGATCTCGGTCTTCCGCCCTTCCGGCATGGGTCGGCTCCGCAACGGCCTCACCGACAGCGGCGAGCGGAATCTCCTCGACACCGACGTCATGGAGCTTCACGGCATCCGGCTCACCACGCCGCTGCGGACAGCGTGCGACCTGGGCCGGGTGAGATTCACCGATCGCGCCATCGCCGGGTTGGACGCGATGCTGCGTCTCGGCGTGTTCTCCCCGGAGCAGCTGCTGGCCGAGGTCGAGCGCTTCAGGCGGATGCGCTGGGTCACGACGCTGCGCGCGATCGCGCCCCTCGCCGACGGTCGGGCCCAGTCTCCCGGCGAGTCGGTGCTGCGCCTGCGGTGGATCGAGACGAGGCTGCCCACCCCCGTGCCGCAGTTCGAGGTATGGCGCCACGGCCGGCTGCTGGCGATCCTGGACATCGCAACCGGCACCATCCGCTATGCCGCTGAGTACGACGGGGTCGAGTGGCACACCTCAGAGGAGCAGCAGCTGCACGACCGGGAGCGTCGCTCGGCCCTGCTCGAGGAGGACTGGATTGTCGACGTCTTCGTTCGTGACGACCTCTTCGGCCCGCAGGCCCAGCCCGGCCTGCGCCTGCGCAGCGGCGCTCACGAGGCGGCTCGCCGCAGCGGTCACGCCCTGGCCTGCTGAGACGTCGCGCCCTTCCCGACCCGCCGATGCCCCCGGTGCCGGTCGAGTCGGCGACTATAGTCGCCGACTCGACCCCCAGATGCACCTCGAGTCGGCGCCTACAGGCGCCGACTCGAGATCACGGTTGTGCGAGGCGTTGGGTCAGAAGATGACGTCGCCGGACTTGCGACGCGAGCGCAGCAGCGCGATGGCCTCGTCGAGGATGACCTCGGCCTCCTTGTCGGAGCGACGCTCCTTCACGTAGGCGAGGTGCGTCTTGTAGGGCTCGATCTTCGGCGCGGGCGGCGGGTTGTCGGAGTCGACAGACGCCGGCAGACCGCACTTGGGACAGTCCCACGTCTCGGGCACGGTGGCCTCGACCGAGAAGGTGATCACCGAACGGTGCTCGTGCGAGCAGAAGTAGGTGACCGCCTGACGCGGCGCGGACTCACCACGCTCGGCCTCGCCCATCGGTCCGGCGCCGACGCGGCTTCCGCGGATAGCGTTTCCTCCACCAGCCATGGGGGTGTCTCCTCAGGTGTCTGTGGGTTGGGGTGTGGTGCGGCTCAGGACCAGGGGTCCTAGTAAGCCTTCAGCAGTCCCAGCGCGATGACGACGGCAAACCAGATGATGCCGACACCGATCGTGAAGCGGTCCAGGTTGCGCTCGGCGACCGAGGATCCGCCCAGCGAGCTGGACACACCACCGCCGAACATGTCGGACAGCCCGCCCCCGCGACCCTTGTGCAGAAGCACGAGCAGGATCATGACGAGGCTGGCTGTGATGAGCAGGATGGTGAAGAGGAGTTCCACGGTCGGGAATCTTACGTCAGGGGTCGCGGAGTCAGAGGATCGGCATGTCGTAGAAGCGGCAGATGCCGCCGAACTCCTCGGCCTGCAGGCTCGCGCCGCCCACCAGAGCCCCGTCGACGTCGTCCTTCGCCATGATGCCGGCGATGTTCGAAGACTTCACCGAACCCCCGTACAGGACCCGTACGGCGTCCGCGGCGGCGTCGCCGTGGAGCTCACGGAGTCGTGCGCGGATCGCCCCGCACACCTCCTGGGCGTCCTCGGGCGTGGCCACCTCGCCGGTGCCGATGGCCCACACCGGCTCGTAGGCGATCACCAGGGCGCCGACCTGCTCGGCGGTGAAGCCGGCCAGCGAACCCTCGACCTGCGCCAGGGTGTAGGCGACCTGCTCGCCGGCCTTGCGGACCTCGAGTCCCTCGCCCACACACACGATCGGGACCATCGAGGCGGCCACGGTCTTGTGCGCCTTGGCGTTGACGAGCTCGTCGGTCTCGGCGTGGAGCTCGCGCCGCTCGGAGTGCCCGACCACGACGTAGGAGCAGCCGAGCTTGGCCAGCATCGAGGCCGAGATCTCGCCGGTGTAGGCGCCGGAGTCCTGGGCCGAGACGTCCTGGGCACCGTACTTGAGCGAGAGCCGGTCGCCGTCCACCATCGTCTGCACCGAGCGCAGGTCGGTGAACGGCGGCACCACCACCACCTCGGCCTTGCCGTAGTCGTGACGCTTGTCCGACAGCGTCCAGGAGAGCTTCTGCACGAGCAGGGCTGCTTCCTGGTGGTTGAGGTTCATCTTCCAGTTGCCCGCCATGAGCGGGATGCGCTGGGTGCTTGCCGTTGCCATGATCTAGTCCTCCAGGACTGTGATGCCGGGCAGTTCCTTGCCCTCGAGGTACTCCAGGCTGGCTCCGCCGCCAGTGGAGATGTGACCGAACGATGCTTCGTCGAAACCGAGGGCCCGGACGGCGGCTGCGGAGTCTCCCCCGCCGACGACCGACAGTCCGTCGATGCCCACGAGCGCTCGCGCGACGGCCCGGGTGCCGTCGGAGAACTCCGGAACCTCGAAGACCCCCATCGGGCCGTTCCAGAACACGGTCTTGGCGTCGGCCAGAGCCGCGGCGAAGTCGGCACCGGACGCGGGACCGATGTCGAGCCCGAGGCAGTCGGCCGGGATCGCCTCGGCCGAGACCACCCGGGGCTGGGGGGTCGTCCCGCCCGTCGGGAAGGCCGTGTCGACCACGATGTCGCCGGGAAGCAGGATCTGTACGCCGGCCTCCTCCGCACGCCTCAGATAGGCCCTGCAGGTCTCCAGCTGGTCCTCCTCGAGGAGGCTCTTGCCGACCTCGTGGCCCTGTGCCTTGAGGAAGGTGAAGACCATCCCGCCGCCGATGAGCAGCTTGTCGGCCTTGTCGAGCAGGTTGTCGATGACGCCGAGCTTGTCGGACACCTTCGAGCCGCCGAGGACGACGACGTAGGGCCGTGCGGGCTCCTGGGTGAGCCGGCGCAGCACGTCGATCTCGGTGGCCACCAGCCCGCCCATCGCGTGCGGGAGCCGCTGGGCGACGTCGTAGACGCTGGCCTGCTTGCGGTGCACCACGCCGAACCCGTCGGAGACGAAGACATCGGCCAGCGCAGCGAGCTGGTCGGCGAAGACGCCGCGCTCGGCGTCGTCCTTGCTGGTCTCGCCGGCGTTGAACCGGACGTTCTCCAGCAGCGCCACCTCACCATCGGCGAGCCCGCTCACGATCGCGGTGGCCGACTCCCCCACGGTGTCGCTCGCGAAGGCCACCGGCGAGCCGAGGAGCTCGCCGAGCCGCCCGGCGACCGGCGCCAGGGAGTAGCGATCCTCGGGGGCGCCCTTCGGCCGTCCGAGGTGCGCGGCCACGACCACCCGGGCGCCGGCCTCGGCCAGCGCGCGGATGGTCGGGACGCTGGCGCGGATCCGGCCGTCGTCGGTGATGGTGGTGCCGTCGAGAGGAACGTTCAGGTCAGAACGGACCAGGACCCGCTTGCCGGCGACCCCGTCCGCGATCAGGTCGGCGAGGGTCGCTGCGGAGTTGCTGGACACGTCAGAGGGTCTCGCCGATGTACGCGATCAGGTCGGCGAGGCGGTTGGAGTAGCCCCACTCGTTGTCGTACCAGCCGACGACCTTGACCTGGTTGCCGAGGACCTTCGTCAGCGGAGCGTCGAAGATGCACGAGGCCGGGTCGGTGACGATGTCGGAGGAGACGATCGGGTCGGTGGAATAGCGCAGGAAACGACCGTCTGCGGCCTTCTCGATGATCGCGTTGACCTCCTCGGCCGTGGTCTCGCGGCCGGCCTCGAAGGTGAGGTCGGTGGCCGAGCCGGTCGGCACGGGCACGCGCAGCGCGTAGCCGTCGAGCTTGCCCTTGAGCTCGGGCATCACGAGGGCGATCGCCTTGGCGGCACCGGTCGAGGTGGGGACCACGTTGAGCGCGGCGGCGCGAGCGCGACGCAGGTCCTTGTGGATGTTGTCCTGGAGGTTCTGGTCGGCGGTGTAGGCGTGGATGGTCGTCATCAGGCCCTTGACGATGCCGAGATCGTCGTGGAGAGCCTTCGCCATCGGCGCCAGGCAGTTGGTCGTGCACGACGCGTTGGAGATCACGAAGTGCTGCGCGGGGTCGTAGTCGGTGTGGTTGACACCCATCACGACCGTGATGTCCTCGTTGGAAGCAGGCGCCGAGATGATGACCTTCTTGGCACCACCGTCGATGTGGGCGCGGGCCTTGGTGGCGTCGGTGAAGAAGCCGGTGGACTCGACGACGACGTCGACGCCGAGGTCGCCCCACTTGAGGTTCGCCGGGTCGCGCTCGGCGAACGCGGCGATCCGCTGGTCGCCGACCATGATCGCGTCGTCGGTCGCCGAGACGTCGGCGTCGAGACGGCCCAGGATCGAGTCGTACTTGAGCAGGTGAGCCAGGACGGCGTTGTCGGTGAGGTCGTTGACCCCCACGATCTCGATGTCCAGACCCTCGGTCTGCTGGAGGGCACGGACGGCCCGGAAGAAGTTACGGCCGATGCGGCCGAAGCCGTTGATGCCTACGCGCACGGTCACTGAGTTTGCTCCTGGGCTCGACTTGATGGGCAATTGCGACCCTATCGCTCAGGAGCGGCCGCGCCATAGGCGTGTCCCGCGGTACGTGCGAGTAACCGCACGGTCCCTGCGGGCTCAGTCGTCCTCGGCGAGCATCTCGGGAGTGAGGGAGGCCTCGGTGTCAGGGATCCCGAGGTCGGCGGCGCGCTTGTCGGCCATGGCGAGAAGCCGGCGGATCCGGCCGGCGATCGCGTCCTTGGTCAGGACCGGCTCGTGCAGCTGGCCGAGCTCCTCGAGCGAGGCCTGCTTGTGCTCGAGGCGCAGGGTGCCCGCCATCCGTAGGTGGTCAGGCACCTCCTCGGCCAGGATCTCCATGGCTCGTTCGACCCGGGCACCGGCGGCAACGGCAGCACGGGCCGAGCGGCGCAGGTTGGCGTCGTCGAAGTTGGCCAGGCGGTTGGCTGTCGCGCGGACCTCGCGACGCATGCGTCGTTCTTCCCAGGCCATCAGGGTCTCGTGAGCGCCGAGGCGCGTCAGGAGCTGACCGATGGCGTCGCCGTCGCGGATGACGACCCGGTCGACACCACGCACCTCACGAGCTTTGGCCTGGATGCCGAGACGACGAGCCACCCCGACCAGGGCCAGGGCCGCCTCAGGACCGGGACACGTGACCTCGAGGGCGGAGGACCTCCCCGGCTCGGTCAACGAGCCATGGGCGAGGAACGCGCCGCGCCAGGAAGCGACCGCGTCGCAGCCACCGCCCGACACCACGGCCGGAGGAAGGCCACGGACGGGACGTCCCCGCTGGTCGAGAAGCCCGGTCTGGCGAGCCAACGACTCGCCGTCCTTGACCACTCGCACGATGTAACGACTGCCCTTGCGCAGGCCGTTGCCCTGCACCATCACGACGTCCGACTTGTGGCCGAAGACCTCGTCGATGTCCTTGCGCAGACGGCGTGCCGCCGCCCCGGTGTCGAGCTCGGCCTCGACGACGATCTTGCCGCTCACGATGTGCAGGCCACCGGAGAACCGGAGCATCGTGGAGACCTCGGCCTTGCGGCAGCATGTCTTGGTGATCTGGGTGTTGGCCAGCTCCGCCTTCACCTGAGCCGTCATCGCCATGAGGGCGATCCTGCCACGTGCGTCAACACGACTCCCCAGCTGTCCCGACCGGTTGGCACGGCACCTCGGCATCGCCGCGCGCCATGATGCCCGCGTAGGCGACGGCGAGCTTGTCCGGGTCGTGGCGAGGGGTGGTGTCGTCGGCGGCGACGTCGGCGAGCACGAGGACAGCTCGAGCTGCATCGACGACCTCGCGGAGCTCGACGAGGCGTTCGTCGTCGAAGCTGGACGGGTCGGCCAGCACCGTGTGCACGTCGAGTCCGGGGGCGTGCTGCAGCAGCACCCGTAGGTGGTCGGCAGGACCGAAGCCCCCGGTCTCCCCCACCTGCTCCTCGAGGTTCAACACCACGACCAACCGTGCGTCCGTGGCGAGGATCGCGTCTCGCAGCGCGGGCACCCGTAGGTGCGGGAGGACGGAGGTGAACCACGACCCCGGGCCGAGGAAGGCCCAGTCGGCCTCGGCGATCTTGGTGAGAGCCTCCGCGCTGACGGGCGGGTCGGGCGGCTCGAGATCGATCGAGACGATGTCGCCCTCCGCGGTCGCGACCTCGACCTGCCCTCGCACGATCGTGGTGGGCACCGCGGCCTCACCATCGCCGTCGACCCCACGTACCTCGGCCGCGATGTGCATCGGGGTGAGGGCCATCGGCAGCACCCGGCCTTTGGCGCCGAGCAACCGTCCGACCCAGTCGAGGGCGTCGACGTGGTCGCCGAGGAGCTCCCACAACCCGACGATCAGCAGGTTGCCGATGACGTGTCCGCGCATCTCCCCCTCGCCCTGGAACCGGTGCTGGAGCACCTTGGCCCACGTCGAGCCCCATTCGTCATCGCCGCAGAGTGCCGCCAACGCCATCCGGAGGTCGCCCGGCGGCAGCACCCCGAACTCGCCGCGCAGGCGCCCGGAGGACCCGCCGTTGTCGGCGACGGTGACGATCGCGGTGAGGTCGTCGACCGTGAGGTCATCGACGAGCCGGCGCAGCGCCGACAAGGACGCGTGCAGCCCGTGGCCGCCACCGAAGGCGACCACCGCCTGCGCCCGGTCGACCTGGTCTTGCACCGCGAGGGCATCCGGGCTCTGCGTCGCCGGGGCGCTCATTCTCGCCCCAGGTCACGGTGGGCAACCAGCGCCTCGAGGCCGCGGTCGACGAGCCTGCTGGTGATCTCCTCGCTCATGGCGACGCTGCGGTGCTTGCCACCGGTGCACCCGATGGCGACTCGCATGAACCGCTTGCCCTCGCGCAGGTAACCGGCTCCGACTCCGACCAGCAGCTCCACATAGGCATCGAGGAACTCGGCGGCCCCTGGACGCGACCGGACGTAGTCCGAGACGTCCTCGTCGCGCCCGGTGTGGTCGCGCAGCTCGGGGATCCAGAACGGGTTGGGCAGGAAACGCATGTCGGCGAGGAAGTCGGCGTCGACCGGGATGCCGTACTTGAAACCGAAGCTCACCACCGTGACGCGCAGCTGGGTGTTGCCCGGAGTCCCGAAGGCGGCAGCGATCCGGTCGGTGAGCTGGTGGACGTTGAGCGCACCCGTGTCGATGACGAGGTCGGCGTCGCTGCGCAGGTCGGCCAGCACCCGGCGCTCACGCTGGAGCCCGTCCAGCAGCCGACCGGAGGCCTGGAGCGGGTGCGGCCGGCGCGCTGCCTCCTGGCGCCGCACGAGGATGTCGTCGGAGGCGTCGAGGAAGACCAGGGTCGTGCGTCGTCCGGAGAAGCCCTGCGCCAGCTGGCTGTGCAGGCCTGCGAAGAAGGAGCCGGACCGGACGTCGACCACCACGGCGATGGGTTGGCTGGTGCCCTGGCGGGCGTCGACGAGTCGTACGACGTCGGGCAGCAGGCTGGGCGGGAGGTTGTCGACGACGTAGTAGCCGAGGTCCTCGAGCTCCTTGGCGGCCGTGCTCCGCCCGGCTCCGGTCATCCCGGAGACGACCACGACATCTCCTGGCGGAGCGGCGGGGGCGTCGTCAGAGTCGGGGTCGTGAGGGGTGGGCGCCTGCGGGGACGGGGTCTGCGGGGATTCGGTCATGACTCCTCGATCTCGCCGGTGGCGGTGTTGACGGAAACGCGCGCTGAGGAGCCCTTCGAGTCCGCGGCCACGGCCTGCTTGATCGCAGCCGCGGTCCGCGGACCGATGCCCGGCACCAGGGCAAGCTCCTCGAGCTCGGCCTCGCGGAGCTTCTTCAGGGATCCGAAGTGCTTGATCAGGGTCTTGCGTCGCACCTCACCGAGGCCGGGTACGTCGTCGAGCATGCTCTCGACCATCGTCTTCGAGCGGCGCGACCGGTGGTGGTTGATCGCGAAGCGGTGGGCCTCGTCGCGGATGCGCTGCAGCAGGTAGAGGCCCTCGGAGGAGCGGGCCAGGATCACCGGATCCTCCTGGGCGGGGAGCCAGACCTCCTCGAGCCGCTTGGCCAGCCCGCACACGGGGATGTCGAGGATGCCGAGCTCGTCGAGCGCCTGCTGAGCCGCGGCGACCTGCGGCGGACCGCCATCGACGACCACCAGCCCGGGGGCGTAGGCGAACTTGCGGGCGCGCCCGGTCTCGGGATCGACCAACATCGGCCCGGGCGCGGCATCGGCACCGGCGGGATCGATCTCCGCGCCTTTCGCCGCCTCGCCGGAGGAAGGCGCCAGGGTCTCGTCGAGAAGTCGTCGGAAGCGCCGCGTGATGACCTCGTGCATCGAGGCGACGTCGTTTTGTCCCTCGACCCCCTTGATGACGAAACGGCGGTACTCGCCCTTGCGGGCCAGACCGTCCTCGAAGACCACCATCGAGGCCACCACCTCGGTGCCTTGCAGGTTGGAGACGTCGTAGCACTCGATGCGCAGCGGCACCTCGTCGAGCTCGAGCGCCTCGCGGATCTCCTCGAGGGCCCGGTTGCGGGTGGTGAGGTCGCTGGCCCGCTTGGTCTTGTGCAGGACCAGGGACTGACCGGCGTTGCGGGCCACGGTCTCCTGCAGCGTCTTCTTGTCGCCGCGCTGGGGCACCCGGATCACGACCCGGCTCCCCCGCAGGTCGCTGAGGAGCGACTCGAAGGTCTCCACGTCGGGCGGCAGCTCGGGCACCAGGATCTCGCGTGGGACTGCCTCGGCGTCGCCGGCGTAGAGCTGGAGCAGGAAGTCCTCGACCAGCTCGGGAGTGCCGCCCTCGTCGACACGGTCGGCGACCCACCCACGCTGCCCGCGGATCCGCCCACCGCGGACATAGAAGATCTGGACGGCCACCTCGAGCGGGTCCTCGGCGAGCGCGATGACATCGGCGTCGGCACCGTCGCCCAGCACCACCGCCTGCTTCTCCAGCGCCTTCTGCAGCGCTCCGAGGTCGTCGCGCAACCGGGCGGCGCGCTCGAAGTCCATGGCGTCGGAGGCGGCGTACATCTCCTTCTCGATCCGGCGGACGAACGGTCGCGTCTGACCCCCCATGAAGTCGCAGAAGTCGTTGACGATCGCGCGGTGCTCCTCGGCCGAGACGGTGTCGACGCACGGGGCCGAGCACTTGCCGATGTAGCCCAACAGGCAAGGGCGGCCGATCTGGGCAGAGCGTTTGAACACCCCGTTGCTGCAGGAGCGCATCGGGAAGACCCGCAGCAGGATGTCGACGGTCTCGCGAATCGCCCAGGCGTGGCTGTAGGGGCCGAAGTAGCGGGTGCCCTTGCGCTTGGCGCCGCGCCCGACCATGACGCGGGGGTACTCGTCGCCGACGGTCACCGCGAGCCAGGGGTAGGACTTGTCGTCGCGGTACTTGACGTTGAAGCGGGGGTCGTACTCCTTGATCCAGGAGTACTCCAGCTGCAGCGCCTCGACCTCGGTGTTGACGACGGTCCACTCGACACTGGTCGCCGTGGTCACCATCGTGGCGGTGCGCTGGTGGAGGCCGGCGATGTCTTGGAAGTACGACGACAGCCGGGCCCGAAGGTTCTTGGCCTTGCCGACGTAGATCACCCGAGAGCCGGCGTCGCGGAAGCGGTAGACCCCCGGCTGGGTCGGGATCGAGCCCGGCTCCGGTCGGTAGGACAGAGGCCCTCCCGCGGTGCGGCGAGGACGCGTCGGTGACATGCCCGCAAGCCTACGGATGCGGACCGACACCTGCGGGGTCAGGCCAGCAGGATCTCGTCACCCTCGACGCTCAGCTCGATGGACGCGAGCGGGGTCGAGGCCGGCCCCTGGACGGCGGAGCCGTCCTCGATCGAGAAGCGGCTGCCGTGGTTGGGGCAGACGATCTCGGCGCCGTCGACGGCGTTGACCGCGGTGCCGGTGTGGGTGCAGGTGGTGTTGAACCCGCGGAAGGTGCCCTCGGTGGGCTGGGTGATCACGAGGTTGGCGTCGGGCAGGACGATGCCGCCGCCCACCGGGACCTCCGACGTCGTCGCCAGGGCCGTGCCGGGCGACGGGGCGGCCACCTCGCCGTCGGTGCCTCCCCCGCAGCCGGCGAGGGCTGCGGCGACACCGAGCGCCCCGAGGCCTTGGAAGACGATGCGTCGCGACGCGCGGAGCTCACTCATGACAGGACCACCTGGTTCTCGTTGATCGTGAAGTCGACCGGAGCCAGCGGCGCCGGGGACGGGCCCCCGAGCACCTCCCCGGTCGCGATGTCGAAGCTGCTGTTGTGGCACGTGCACGTGATCGTCGTCGAGATCCCGGAGACCAGGCAGCTCTGATGCGGACAGACCGCTGAGAAGCACCGGAACTCGCCGGCCACGGGTTGGGTGACGACGACGCGGCTGTCCGTGACGATCACCCCGCCGCCCACCGGGACGTCCTCGACGGATGCCACGGCCTCGGCCCCGGTCTCCGTGCTGCTCGTTCCGTGCTGCTCGTCTCCGGAGCCGCTGCGCTGGTCGGTATGTCGGAGGTCGTGCCGGGTGGCGTGGCGCTCGACGCGGCGGGAGCGCCGGGCGACGGCTCGCCGTCGGCGCAGGCGGCCAGCACCGGCAGAGCCAGCCCGGTCGTGGCTGCCCCGGTCAGCGCACGACGTCGGGTCAGCCGAGCGGGGCCGACCGATGAGTCGTCGTACGTCCTGCTCATGCGTGCTCCTCACGGCCGTCGTGGTCAACTCCTCCAGCCTAGGGGCAACCACCACACGTCCCCCTCCTGCAGGTAGGTGGTGAGGCAGTCGATCCGGGAGCCCCGGGCGAGACCGAACGGCCGGTGAGCCGACTAATGTGTCGGCATGGATGCTGTGCCCGAACGTCGTCCGCCGGACCGGAGCGCGCTGCGGATCTCCGACGTCGACCGGCACGACGCCGCCGAGATCCTGCGCAAGGCCGCCGGCGACGGACGCATCGATTTCGACGAGCTCGACCAGCGCCTCGATGCTGTCTACGCCGCCAAGACGTACGGCGACCTGGTCCCGATCACCGTCGACCTGCCCGCCGACGAGGCACCCCGCGCGGTCACCCCGCATCGCGACGTCGTGCCGTCGAGCACGACCTGGCAGGGGTCGACGGCCGTGATGGGTGAGTGCAAGCGGCGGGGTCCCTGGCTCGTGCCCGGCTCCCACACCGCGTTCGCCCTGATGGGCAGCGTCGAGCTCGACCTTCGAGAGGCGACTTTCGCCCAGGGCGACGTGACGATCTCGGCCACCGCGATCATGGGCGAGGTGAAGGTCATCGTCGACGCCTTCACCCGGGTGATCGTCGACGGTGTCCCCATCATGGGGGAGTTCAGCGCCGCCAAGGACAAGGTCGCCCCCATGCTCGAGGCCGGGTCGCCCGTCGTCCGGGTGCGAGGCCTGGCGCTGATGGGCAGCGTCACCGTGTGCCGCTACCCGGCACCGGGGACCCCCAAGAAGTACCTCGGCACGTACTGATCCGAGCGGGGGCTGTCAGCCGTGCGCGGCGCCGACCTGGTCAGCGGCGGAGCAGCCGGCCGACCCCGTTGGTGAGGCGTACGGCGAAGAACCCGGCGTTGCCGTCGGAGTACCAGACCGAGCGCCGCTTCAGGTCCCAGGCCGGCTGGGAGAAGGCTGCGGCGCCCTCGGAGGACGGCTTGTTGAAGTAGGCGACCTCCTGCGGTCGCGCGAGGTCGCTGATGTCGAAGATGCGCAGGCCCGAGCCGATCATCGAGCAGGCGACGAGCCGGGGGTTCTTCCGGGACGGCACCGAGCAGTAGTGAGCGGTGTACCCGCCGAGCGGCGTGTTCGCCCCGGGGTCGCCGTCGGCGGCGATCCTGGCCTTGGGCTGCTGGACGCCGAGTCGCAGCCGGGAGACGATCCACGGCTCCTCTGCGTCGGTGACGTCGATGATCCGGGCAGCACCCACGCGGGCGTTCTTGGCCTCGAGGCTGCCCGCGTTGTAGCCGTAGTCCGAGAACTCGTCGACCTGGAGGACATAGGAGCGTCCCTTGCGCCGGAACGGTTGGGCCACCTGCGGGATCGAGCTCTCCGGCCAGGTCAGGTCGGAGAGCGTCCGGACCTGCGGGTTCGCGACCCGGTCCTGGATCTCACTGACATCCAGGATGCGGAGCCCCTCCCCCGGCAGCCGGGCGCCGGACAGGTCGTTTCCGATGTTGGCGACGTAGAGGGTGCGACCGTCGCCCGAGAGCCGGAGCCCGTGATAGTTGACGCCGCGCTCGACGTAGAGGCTCGACGGGGACGTCGGGTCGCTCACGTCGAGGGCGACGAACGTGTTGCCCCCGGAGCTGGTGCCGTAGAACGTGCGGCCGTCGAGCGACCAGCCGCTCTCATGGCCCAGGATCGCCTGGTCCGTGCGGGAGAGCAGCTCGGGGCGCCGGCAGTTGTCCGAGATGTCGTAGATCTCCAGCACCCCCGGCGCTGCGAACGCCGTCCCCATCACCGCGGCCAGCAACCCACGTCGTTGGTTGACGAGCAGCGACTCGTGCGGGCTCAGCATGGACGGGCTGGTCAGCGTCCGGGCGACTCGCGGCTTGCGGGGCCGGTCCATGTCGAGGACCACGACGCCGAGACCCGTCTGGGTCTGCTGGAGGAGATCGGTGGGGAAGGCCCGGGTCGAGTCGTAGTAGGCGCAGGTGTGGCCCTGCTCGTCGCGATAGCGCAGCACCTTGAAGCCGCCGGTGCTCCCCTGGCGCCCGACCGGTCGGGTGTTGCAGCGATAGCCACGGGCCGCGCGTCCGGAGTCGTAGTCGGAGGACGGAACCCGTCCCTGGACTCCGGTCTCCGGTCGGGACCCGGGGCCGCAGTCGGCCGCCGGGGTCGCGGCGGGGAAGCGATCGGCCTCGGCCGAGGCGCCCTCGATCGAGACCACCCCGAGGGAGCCGGCTGCGAGCACGGCGAGGGTGAGGGCGAGCTGACGTAGCGCGGAGGTCCTGCTGGTCCGGCGGGGCATGCCCGATCAACGATGCAAGATCTGCGACGTTACCCCTGCCGCGCCGTCGCTTCGCGTCGTCTTCGCTGCTGTCGTCGACTTCTTCACGGTCGTCTTGGCCGCGGGAGCCTTCTTGGCCCCCGTCCTGGCCGCCGGCTTGGTCGTCTTGGCGGCGGTCGCCTTGGTGGCCGCCGCCTTCTTCGCCCGACCCTTGCCCGCCGGCACTGCCTCGTCCGGCTTCGGCGCGCGTACGTCGGCACTCTGCCGGGCCCCGCGGCCCGCGAGCAGCGGAGCCAGGAACTGACCGGTGTAGCTCTCGGCCACCCCGGCCACGTGCTCGGGGGTGCCCTCGGCGACGACGTAGCCGCCCCGGGAGCCGCCCTCGGGCCCCATGTCGATCAACCAGTCGGCGGTCTTGATGACATCGAGGTTGTGCTCGATGACCAGCACGCTGTTGCCCGCGTCGACCAGTCGACCGAGCACCAGGAGGAGCTTGCGGATGTCTTCGAAGTGCAGGCCCGTGGTGGGCTCGTCGAGGACGTAGACCGTGCGTCCGGTGGAACGCTTCTGGAGCTCGGAGGAGAGCTTCACGCGCTGGGCCTCCCCGCCGGAGAGAGTGGTCGCAGGCTGACCGAGACGGACGTAGCCGAGCCCGACCTCGACGAGGGTCTTCATGTGGCGAGCGATCGCCGGCACCGCAGCGAAGAACTCGACCGCCTCCTCGATCGGCATGTCGAGGACCTCGGCGATCGTCTTGCCCTTGTAGTGCACCTCGAGCGTCTCGCGGTTGTAGCGAGCTCCGTGGCACACCTCGCAGGGGACGTAGACGTCGGGAAGGAAGTTCATCTCGATCTTCAGGGTGCCGTCACCGGAGCACGCCTCGCAGCGGCCGCCCTTGACGTTGAAGGAGAACCGCCCCTGGAGGTAGCCGCGCATCTTGGCCTCCGGTGTGGAGGCGAAGAGCTTGCGGACGTGGTCGAAGACACCGGTGTAGGTCGCCGGGTTGGACCGCGGGGTGCGCCCGATCGGCGACTGGTCGACGTGGATCACCTTGTCGACGTGCTCGAGGCCGGTGATCTTCTGGTGGCGGCCCGGGACCTGGCGCGAGCGATAGATCTGCTTGGCCAGCGAGGTGTAGAGGATGTCGTTGACCAATGTCGACTTGCCGGACCCGGAGACCCCGGTGACCGCGACGAAGAGACCGAGTGGGAACGCGACGTCGACGTCCTGGAGGTTGTGCTCGCGCGCGCCGTGCACCTTCAGCTCACGTCCGAGGGTGCGCGGGCGCCGGATCTCGGGCACCGGGATCTCGCGGCGGCCGGAGAGGTACTGCCCGGTGATCGAGTCCGGGTGGTCGTAGAGCCCTTGCACCGTGCCGCTGTGGACCACCTGACCGCCGTGCTCGCCGGCACCGGGTCCGATGTCGACGACCCAGTCGGCGACCTTGATGGTGTCCTCGTCGTGCTCGACGACGATCAGGGTGTTGCCGAGGTCCTTGAGCCGTACGAGCGTCTCGATGAGGCGCTGGTTGTCGCGCTGGTGCAGGCCGATGGAGGGCTCGTCGAGCACGTAGAGCACCCCGACGAGACCGGCACCGATCTGGGTCGCCAACCGGATGCGCTGGGCCTCGCCGCCCGAGAGCGATCCCGAGGGCCGGTTGAGCGACAGGTAGTCGAGACCGACGTCGAGCAGGAACCGGAGGCGCTCCTGGATCTCCTTGAGCACCCGCTCGCCGATCTGACGCTCGCGGGACGTCAGGTCGAGGTCGGCAAGGAAGGCCGCGGCCTCGTTGATCGGCAAGGCGCAGATCTCGGCGATGTTCTTGCCGCCGAGCAGCACCGCCATCGAGACCGGCTTGAGCCGGCTCCCCTGGCACGTGGGGCAAGGCACCTCGCGCATGAAGCCCTCGAAGCGCTCCCGGCTGGTGTCGGACTCGGCCTCGCGGTGCCGTCGCTCGATGTAGGCGCGCACGCCCTCGAACTGGGCGAAGTAGGCGCGTTCGCGTCCGTAGCGGTTGCGGGTGACGACGTGGACCTTCGTCGGGTGTCCCTCGAGCAGCGAGCGTCTGCCGGCAGAGGTGATGTCGTCCCACGGGGTGTCGAGGTCGAAGCCGACCTCGGCGCCGAGAGCTTCCATCAGCTTGAGGAAGTAGTCGGCGACGTGAGCCTGGCTCCAGGGCTGGATCGCACCCTCGGCGAGGGTGGCGGTGGTGTCGGGCACGACGAGGTCCGGGTCGACCTCCATCCGGGTGCCGAGACCGCTGCACACCGGGCAGGCCCCGAAGGGCGAGTTGAACGAGAAGGAGCGCGGCTCGAGCTCGTCGGTGTCGATGGGGTGGTCGTTGGGACAGGCCATCTTCTCGCTGAACTTCAGCTCGCGGCCCGGGTCCTTGGGCTCGAGGTCGACGAAGTCGAAGACGACGAGTCCGCCGGCGAGGTTGAGCGCGGTCTCCACCGAGTCGGTGAGGCGTCGCTTGCTGGAGGCCTTGACCGCGAGCCGGTCGACGACGACCTCGATCGTGTGCTTCTTCTGCTTGTCGAGCTTGGGTGGGTCGTCGAGCGAGTGCGTCTCGCCGTTGACGCGGGCCCGCGAGAAGCCCTGGGTCTGCAGCTGCTTGAAGAGCTCGACGTACTCGCCCTTGCGGCCGCGGATCACCGGGGCCAGCACTTGGAAACGGGCCCCCTCGTCGAGGGTCAGGACCCGATCGACGATCTGCTGCGGCGTCTGGCGCTCGATCGGCGCCCCGCACGTGGGGCAGTGTGGGCGCCCGGCCCGGGCGAACAGCAGGCGCAGGTAGTCGTAGACCTCGGTGATCGTGCCGACCGTGGAGCGCGGGTTCTTCGACGTCGACTTCTGGTCGATCGACACCGCCGGGGAGAGCCCCTCGATGAAGTCGACGTCGGGCTTGTCCATCTGTCCGAGGAACTGACGGGCGTAGGCCGAGAGCGACTCGACGTAGCGGCGTTGACCCTCGGCGAAGATCGTGTCGAAGGCCAGCGACGACTTGCCCGACCCGCTGAGGCCCGTGAACACGATGAGCGCGTCGCGCGGGAGGTCGAGCGAGACGTCCTTGAGGTTGTGCTCGCGAGCACCTCGGATGATGAGCTGGTCGGCCACGGAAATCCCTCGGTCGCACGGGTGGTCGGGCGGGTTGATTCGAACAAGTGTTCGCCATCGTGGGTGCTCGCGCAAGTGCGCGCGCCCCGGAGCGGCTGCGCGGCCAGACTAGGACGACGTGCCGACATCCTGGTTCGGCGGCCACGGGAGCCGGCCACAGCAGGCCCGATGGACAAGCCCCCATCCTGCCGGTTGCGACCAAGCGATGCTCTCACCCCGTCGGACGACGCCGGCGTGACGCTGCTCTCCTTCGGCGACGCGCTCGCGGTGGGCAGCGACCGTGGGAAGGTGGGCGTACGACGGCGCTCCCGGCGTCGGACGACCACTCACGACGGCAGGACCTGCCGGGGAACGAGGGCTTTGTGAGCTACACCGGAGACGTCAGCGTCGGAGGTGCACCCGACGTACGCGAGCTGCCCGGGCTGACGATCACGAAGGTCGCCGTCGACGAGCAGATGAGCAACAACTGCTACCTGCTGCGCTGCACCGAGACGGGCGATCAGGTCCTCGTCGACGCCGCCGACGACAGCGCGACGCTGCTCGCCCTGACCGGCGATGCGGGACTGTCCTGCGTCGTCACGACCCACCAGCACTGGGACCACCACCGGGCGCTGGCGGCAGTCGTCGCAGCGACCGGAGCCGAGGCCGTCGCCGGGGAACCCGACGCGCAGGCCATCACCGAGCAGACCGGCGTCCCGGTCGCCCGCTCCCTGCTTCACGGCGACACCGTCGCCGTAGGCGTCGCCACCCTGCAGGTCATCGCGATCGCCGGCCACACGCCCGGCTCGATCGCGCTGCAGTACGACGACCCCGCGCCCGGCGGCCACTCCCACCTCTTCACCGGCGACTCGCTCTTCCCAGGGGGTGTCGGAGCCACGTTCGGCGACGCGGCAGCCTTCGCTCAGCTGGTCGACGAGGTCGAGGCAAAGCTCTTCGGCACTCTCGCCGACGACACCTGGGTCTACCCGGGGCACGGCGGCGACACCGTGCTCGGCGTCGAGCGCCCGCACGTGGACGAGTGGCGCAGCCGCGGTTGGTGAGCTCTTCGGGTGACCGTGTGGGTCGGCGGCGATCCCTTCACGTGCAGCGTTGCGGCTGCTACGTTCGCCAGACCGATGGGGGCGGCGACCTCCTTGACGACATTTGAGGCGGTCAAGATGTCAGAGCCCATCATCCCTGGACCCTCCGCGGGCCCCACTCGCCGCTCTGTCGTGCTGGCCGGAGCCGCGGCGTGGAGCGTGCCCGCGATCGTGACCGCGTCAGCGGCGCCGGCCTTCGCAGCGAGCCCCGGTCCGGGAGCGCTCACGATCCAGCCTGGCGCGACCACGGTCGTCGACGATATCGGCGCGTTCTACCCGTTCCGGTTCGCGGTCTTCGCCATCCATGTGGGCGACGCCGTACCCCCGGGACAGCTGTCCCTCACGGTCTCGTTCACCGGCCCGGAATTCTTCGTCAACGACCCGGCTCCATCCGGCTGGGTCGGGTCGATCTCGTTCGGCCCGGTCCCGTCGCCCAGCACGCTCACGTACTTCAACACCGGACCCATCACGGCCGGTCAGCTCGTCAGCTTCCCTGACGGGGAGTACTTCGACGCCAACGGGAACAACGGGACCTTCACCTTGACGGCGAGCGCCCCGGGTCTGACCTCGGACTCGAAGACGTTCATGGTGCCGGCTCACCGCGCCGCCCAGCCCCGCAGTGGTCGAGCCCGACCGACCGATTGACGACGTTTCGGGGACGATCTCAGGCAGCGCGCCGGGTCCGACCGAAGACGTAGGGACGCAGCGTCGAGACCGGGGCCAGGACGCCGGAGCCGACCGGCTCCCAGCCGTTGGCGGAAGCGAAGATCTGGGCCTCGTGCATCGCCGGCGCGGTGCCGCGACCGAGGTGCACGAGCAGCTCCTGGTGGGACAGGTCGGCAGCCACCACGAGGCCGAGCGACTCGGCGCCGAAGCGCTCGCACCACAGCCACATCGTGAACGGGGTGATGCCCAGGACCCGGGCGCGCTCCGTGAGGGCACGCGCGCGAGCAGGTGGCATCCCGTCGGCGCGCAGCGTGACGACGATGTCCTCGTCGTTGACATGGGTGGGGTGCGCGGCGACGAACCGCGCACGTCGTACGGCGGCACGCTGACGGGAGCCTGCCGTGGCGGGGCGAGCGGCCTGGGTGGCGAGCACGACGGCAGCAGCAGACAAGCCGAGCATGAGGGCAAGAATCATGACGATTCCTTCCGGTCCGCACGGGAGCCGGGGGGCAGCCTTGCGGTGTGGGGGGAGTGGGGGGAACTTGCAGGGACCCTCGGGGAAGGGTTACAGACAGTCAAACAAGGACACGTCGCTCGTGTCCCGAACTCGGAGAAATCAGTCGCGCAG
Organism: uncultured Actinomycetota bacterium; assembly: GCA_963761285.1. Lineage (GTDB taxonomy): Bacteria > Actinomycetota > Actinomycetes > Propionibacteriales > Nocardioidaceae > Nocardioides. The sequence goes on from CAVXGJ010000012.1 coordinate 151,519, forward strand.
GTCTAGACCGGCGTTCAGCTGTAGGTGGCCCGGACGACGTCGCTGACCGGCGTCGCCTGGCACGCCAACCGGATGCCGTCGGCGAGGTCCTCGTCGTCGAGCACGTCGTTGAACGCCAACGAGACCTCTCCCTCGATGAGCCGGACGGCGCAGGCCGAGCACTCCCCCTCGCGGCAGGAGTACGGCGCCTTGACGCCGCGGCTCTCGAGATGCTCCAGCATCGTGGTGGAGCGGTCCCAGTCGTCGTAGACGTGCGTCGTGCCGTCGAGCTCGACCTCGAGCCGGACCGGGCTCCCGGTCTCGGCCGGCTTCTCGGCCGGCTCTCGGCCGCCTCGGCGGCGTCCCGACCGGCTCCTCGAGGTCACCGAACGGGTTGCCGCCCAGCGAGACGAACTTCTCCTGATGGCGACGCTGCCGGGGGAACTCGAGCTCCTTGAGCGCGGCCACCGTCATCTTCATGAAGGGTGCCGGCCCGCAGACGAAGGCGTCGTCTGCGAGATGGTCGGCGGCGAGGGCGCGGACCTGCGCCTGGGTGGGCAGACCCTGCACGCTCTCCAGCCAGTGGATGACCTGGAGCCGCTCGGGGTACTGCGCAGAGAGCTCGGAGAACTGGCGCGCGAAGATCACCGAGCGTTCGTCACGGTTGGCGTAGAAGACGGTGATCCGACCGGTCCCCCGCGCCAGCGCGGACCGGGTGATCGACAGGATCGGGGTGACGCCGCTCCCGCCTGCGAAGAGCAGCAGGTCGGCGTCGAGGGAGGCGGGAGTGAAGATGCCACTCGGCGGGAGCACCCGCAGGGTGTCCCCGACCGACAGGTTGTCGCAGATCCAGTTCGACGCGTACCCGTCAGGGGTGCGCTTGACCGCGATCGTCAGGGTCTGCTCGTCGGAGCCCGGGCTGCTGCACAGTGAGTAGCAGCGGGCGGCGATGCCGGTCTGGTCACTGGGCACAGCCACCGTGAGGAACTGTCCGGGCCGGTAGGCGAACTCGGCTGCCGACTCAGCGGGGATACGGAAGGTGAGCGAGCGCGCGTCAGCCGTCTCCTCGACGATGTCGAGGATCTCGAGCTCGTAGGACGTGATCTCCACAGTTCTCTTTCGTCACGGGGTCGGGGGGTGGTGCGGGGCGGACCACGAGGGGCTCAGTAGCCGTCCTCGGCACCGATGGGGATTCTCCCCTCCCGGGCGGCCGCGTCGATGCTGGCCCCCATCCGTGGACATCCCTCGTGCATCGAGCGGGCAGCGGGGAGCGTGGTGCGTCGACTGAGCACGGGACATGCGCGCTGCGACTCGTCGGTCCACTGGATCGACGTGTGGTGCTCGCTGTTCTTCTTCACCCCGACCGAGGCCAGGCAGTCGAGACAGGCGACCTCGGTCTGGCGGGCTCGGGTGTAGAGGCGCTGGTCCTCGAGGGTGCCAGCTGCCGTGGGGACGAACGAGGCCACGTCCGATCCCCTAGGCGTCCGCGGTGGCGGAAGGCTCGGAGGCCGCAGCCTCCGCTTCCTCCTGCGCCCGCTTGGCGAGGTTGTCAGCGACCTCGACCTGCCAGTACTCGTTCGCCCTGGTCGTGTCGACCTCGAACTCGAAGCGGTCGGTCATCTCCGCAGCCACGTCGGCCTTGTCGACGTAGAACTGCTCGTACCAGCGGCGCAGCTGGTAGACGGGACCGTCCTCCTCACACAGGAGCGGGTTCCGGACGGGCACCTTGTTCTTCCAGATGTGCACGTCCTGCAAGAAGCCGCCGCCGAACATCTCGGCGTACTTGCCGGCGATGAACTGCGCGGTCGCATCGTCGATGCCCTCGGGCTTCTTGACGGTGATGCCGTACTGGAGGGTGAAGGAGTCGGGACCGGTCGGGATGTGACAGTTGATCAGGATGACCTCGGTCTGGAATCCCTTGTAGTCCACGTCGAGCCAGTTGATCATGTAGGACGGCCCGTAGTACGTCGCCACGGACTTGAGGAACAGCTCGGCGTCGCCGTAGCCGCCACTCATGTCGGGGCGCCCCTTGGACTCCATGACCTGGGTGGCGACGGTGCCTTCGAAGACGTTGCGGAAGCTCGTCGGGAACGAGAAGTGCACGTAGTAGAAGTGCGCCATGTCGACCACGTTGTCGATCAGCTCGGCGCAGTTGGAGCCCTCGATCGGCACGACTTCCCAGGACCAGTCGGTGTACTCGTCGGTGCCGACGCCCGGCAGCTCGGGCGGAAGGATGTCGTGGTCGGCGGCGCCGCCCTCGACGTCGTGCCAGATGAGGAGCTGCCCGTTGCGGATGACCGTGGGGTACTTCTGCGTGCGCGCACGCAGCGGGACGCGCCGTGCGTAGGGGATCGCCTTGCACTTGCCGTCGCCACCCCAGCGCCAGTCGTGGAAGGGGCAGGCGATCTCGTCGCCCTTGACCGAGCCCTGGGTGAGGTCGCCGCCCATGTGGCGGCAGTAGCCGTCGAGCACCTGCAGCTCGCCCTGGCTGTCCTGCCAGACGACGAGCTTGGTGCCGAACGCCTCGATTCCGTGGGGCTTGGCATCGGCGAACGTGCTGGCGAGGCCGAGGCAGTGCCAGCCGCGCGCGAAGCGGTCCGGGGCGGTGCCCTGGTCGAGCATGCGGGTCTCACTCATTGCGTCTCCCGTGGTGTGGCGGCGATCGGTCGTCTCGGCCGAGCCAACGTCACCTGAGGCTAGCCGAAAACGAGAACACGTTCTAGTCTGGCGCCATGCGTATCGCCCTGGAGCCCGAGCACATCGCCCTGCGAGCAGAGCTGAAGGAGTACTTCGACGACCTGGTCACCCCCGAGCGTAGGGCCGGTTTGTCCTCGGCAACGGGTGAGTTCGGCGAGGCCGGAGTCTACAAGGAGGTCATCCGCCAGATCGGGACCGACGGCTGGCTCGGCATCGGCTGGCCGAAGGAGTACGGCGGCCAGGCCCGTTCGATGATCGAGCAGCTCATCTTCACCGATGCCGCGGCCGTCGCCGGCGTACCGATCCCCTACCTGACGCTCAACACGGTGGGCCCCACGATCATGCGTTACGGGACCGAGGAGCAGAAGGAGTACTTCCTGCCCAAGATCCTCGCGGGCGACCTGCACTTCTCGATCGGCTACTCCGAACCCGGCTCGGGCACCGACCTGGCTTCGCTGCAGACCCGCGCCACGCGCGAGGGCGACGAGTGGGTCGTCAACGGCCAGAAGATGTGGACCTCGCTCATCCAGTACGCCGACTGGATCTGGCTCGCCTGCCGCACCGATCCCGACCTTCCGCGACACAAGGGCCTGTCGATGATCATGGTCCCGGCTCAGGCGCCGGGCGTGTCCTACACACCGGTCCACACGGTCGCCGGAGTCGGCACCAGCGCGACGTACTACGAAGACGTGCGGGTGCCGGCCGACAACCTGGTCGGCGAGCTCAACGGCGGCTGGAACCTGATGACCAACCAGCTCAACGCCGAGCGGGTGTCGCTCACTTCTGCCGCTCCCACCATCCACTCCCTCAAGCTGGTGCGCGAGTGGGCCCAGCAGACCAAGAACCCCGATGGCCAACGGGTCATCGATTCCGAGTGGGTGCAGATCGCCCTGGGCCGGGTGCATGCTCGCGTCGAGGCACTGACCCTGCTCAACTGGAAGCTCGCGGCCGATGCCGACGCCGGTGTGCCCCTCTCCCCTGCCGAGGCCTCGGCGATCAAGATCTACGGCTCCGAGCTCAACACCGAGGTCTACCGGTCGCTGATGGAGATCGTCGGACCCCAGGCCGGCATCACCGCGGACTCCGAGGGCGCCGTGCTGGCCGGACGCCTCGAGCGGTACTTCCGCTCGTCGCTGGTGATGACCTTCGGCGGCGGCACCAACGAGATCCAGCGCGACATCATCGGCTACGTGGGCCTCGGCCTGCCTGCTGCCAAGCGCTGACTCCCCCACCACTTCGAAAGGCACCACCATGGACTTCTTCTTCACCTCCGAGCAGGACGAGGCCGCCCAGCTCGCCGCCACCATCCTCGGCGAGCGCGCCACCAACGAGCGCCAGAAGCAGGTCGAGGCGACCGGCTCCCGCGTCGACCCCGCCCTGTGGCAGGACCTGGCCGGCGCCGGCCTGGTCTCGCTCGCCGTCCCCGAGGCGTACGGCGGCGCCGGGCTCGGACTCGTCGAGCTCTGCCGCGTGCTGGTCGAGGTCGGTCGCACGGTGGCTCCGGTGCCCCTCGCCGTCCACGGACCGGCGGCCATGGTCGTGGCCGAGTTCGGCAGCGAGACCCAGCAGGCGGCGTTGCTGCCCGGCGCCGCTTCGGGCGCGCTGCTGCTGACCGCGGCCGTGGCCGAGGACCGATCCCACCTGCCCGCTCGGCCGACCGTGGTGGCGCGCCCTGACGGTGGCGGTGCCGGTGGCGGTAGCGGTGGATGGAGCCTCACGGGCTCCAAGGCGATCGTGCGAGCCGGTGCCGCCGCCGGGGTCTTCCTGACCACGGCCTCGACCGACGACGGGGTCGGCGTGTTCCTCGTGGACCCATCGGCCGACGGCGTCTCCCGCGTCGAGCAGCACACCAGCGACCGCGACGTCGTCGTCCGCCTCGAGCTGGCCGGCGCCCGCGCCGAGCTGCTCGGAGCCGACGACGGGGTGGCCGCTGCCCGGCTCGGCCAGCTCCTCACGATCTGCGGCGCCGCCGAGCAGCTCGGCGTCACCGAGGGTGCGCTCCACCTCACCGCGGCGTACGCCAAGGTGCGCGAGCAGTTCGGCCGCCCCATCGGCACCTTCCAGGCCGTCTCGCAGCGCCTCGCCGACGGCTTCATCGACGTACTCGGCCAGCGGTTGACCCTGTGGCAGGCCGTCTGGCGCCTGGCCGAGGGTCTGCCGGCCGAGACCGAGGTAGCCACCGCCAAGCTGTGGGCCGCCGATGCAGGCCACAAGCTGGCGCACACCACCGTGCACGTGCACGGCGGGGTCGGCATCGACCTCGACGGTGAGGCGCACCGCTACTTCACCACCGCCAAGCGCTTCGAGTTCCTCTTCGGCGGCGCCACCGAGCAGGCCCTGACCATCGGGCGGGCGTTGGCGGCGGAGCCGGCCTGAGGGGTCGAAACTCCACAATTGTGACGTTCTGACGGGTTTCGAAGCCGAGAACCTGTCAGAACGTCACAATTGTGGGCTTTCAGCAGGCCGAGCCCACCCGCACCCGCATCAGCGCAGCGTGTCCAGCCGCGCCACGGTCTCCTCGAACTCGCTGACCAGGTCGGCCATGACCTCAGCCACCGGCCGCACCTCGTTCATCCGACCGACGATCTGACCCACCGGCATCGCGATGACGTCGGGGTCGTTGGCAGCGCTGATGCGGTTGTGGGCGTCGGAGACGAGCAGGTTCTGCAGCGGCATCGGCAGCGGCGCCGGGGCGCCGTCCTCGGCCCAGGCCTCGGTCCACTTGGTCTTGAGCAGGCGGGCCGGCTTGCCGGTGTAGACGCGGCTGCGCACCGTGTCGCTGCTCGTCGCCCGGGTGAAGGCGGTCTCCCAGGCCTCGCTGTTGCCGGTGCCCATCAGCTGGTACTCCTTCGTGCCCAGCCAGATCGACCCCATCCACACGCCCTGCGAGCCGAGCGCGAGGGACGCCGCGATCTGGCGGCCCGAGCCGATGCCACCCGCGCCGAGGACGGGGATGTCGGGTCCGACCGCGTCGACGATGTCGGGCTGGAGCACCATGCTGGCGACCTCACCGGTGTGCCCACCGGCCTCGTAGCCCTGGGCGATGATGATGTCCACGCCGTTGGCGACGTGGCTGAGCGCGTGCTTGGCAGCGCCGGCGAGAGCACCGATCTTGATGCCGTGCTCGTGGCACTTGTCGATGACGTCCTTCGGCGGCGAGCCGAGCGCGTTGGCGATGAACACCGGACGGTGCTTGAGCGCGATGTCGAGGTGCGAGCGGGCGATCGAGTGCAACCACCCGAGTACGCCGTCGCGGCCCTCACCCTCGGGGAGGGGCGGCACGCCGAGCTTGAGGAGGGTCTCGTCGACGAACTTTCGGTGCTCCTCGGGGATCATCGCCCCGAGGTCGAGCTGGGTCCCCTCGGTGGGGACCTTCATCGGCATCACGATGTCGACGCCGTACGGCTTGCCGTCGGTGTTGTCATCGAGCCAGCAGAGAGTCTTCTCGAGCTCCTCGGTGTCGTTGAAGCGCACACAGCCGAGGACGCCCAGACCGCCGGCCTTGGACACGGCAGCGGCGACGTGCTCGGAGGGGGTGAAGGCGAAGATCGGGTACTCGATCCCGAACACCTCGCACAACGGGCTGCGCATCACGCCGGGGCCACCGAGTCCGCATCCGCTCCCGCACCGGTCCCGGCCAGGATCATCTCCTTGGCGCGGGGGTACTGCGCCTTGCCGGTGGCGTTGCGCGGGATCTCGGGCACCAGGGTCAGGCTGCGAGGCAGCTTGTAGCCCGACAGGTGGACACGGAGGTAGTCGCGCAGCTCCTCGAGCTCGACCGTGTGGCCCTCGCGCGGCTGCACGACCGCGGCGACGGACTGCCCGTACTTCTCGTCGGGGATCCCGACCACCAGGCAGTCGTAGACACCGGGGTGGCCCTTGATCGCCATCTCGACCTCCTCGGGGTAGACCTTCTCCCCGCCGGTGTTGACGCAGTTGGAGCCGCGTCCGAGCAGGGTGACCTTGCCGCCCTCCTCGATGCGCGCGAAGTCGCCCGGCACGGAGTAGCGCTTGCCGTCGATCTCCCAGAACGTCTTGGCAGACTTCTCGGGGTCCTTGTAGTAGCCGACCGGCACCGAGCCACCGCGACCCAGGCGACCGACCGCGCCGATGTTGGTCTCGAGGTCGAGGACCGAACCGTCGTCGCCGATCACGACGCTGGAGGGTCCGAGGGCCACCACGGGCCCGTCGGTGCTGATGTTGTCCTTGTCGGCCATGCCCATGCCCTGGAACCCGGTCTCGGAAGCGCCGATCGAGTCGGTGAAGAAGGAGTTGGGGAACGCCGCCATCCAGCGCGCCTTGACCGGCGGGCTGAAGATCGCCGCGCTGCTCGAGATCGCGATCAGGTTGGGGCAGTCGTAGCCGGCGCCCTCGGCGAGCTTGGCCTCGTAGGCCTCGATCAGCGGCCGCGCCATCGCGTCGCCGGTCATGAAGATCAGCTGCACACCCTCGCGCTCGATGATCTCCCAGGTCCGCACCGCGTCGAACTTCGGCTCGAGGATCGTCAGGTGGCCGGCGAAGAGGTGCATCAGCAGCCCGGCCTGGGCGCCGCCGTGCATCAGCGGGCTCAGCGGGAAGGTCGTCATCCGGCCGTCGAGCTTGGCCTGCTCGGACTGGTCGTACTCCGACAGCGGGACGCCGGTGGTGAAGTCGATGCCGCCACCGAGCACGCGCCAGAAGTCCTCCTGGCGCCACATGACGCCCTTGGGGAACCCGGTCGTACCGCCGGTGTAGATGATGTGGAGGTCGTCGCTGCTGCGCTCGGGGAAGTCGCGCTCGGCGCTCTGACCGTTCATCGCGTCGGCGAGCAGGACCCCGCCGTACGACGTGACGTCGTCCTCGTTGGTCGGGTCCAGCACGTCGGGCAGCACGACGACCGTCTGCAGCCTCTCGTGGTTGGGCATGCACGTCGCGACCAGCCCGGCATAGGGCCGCTCGTGCACGAGCGCGACGAGGTCGGCGTTGTCGAACAGGTAGTTGAGCTCGGCTTCGACGTAGCGGTAGTTGACGTTGACCGCCACCGCGCGCACCTTGAGGATCGCCAGGACGGCGATCACGTGCTCGATGCTGTTCTTGGAGTAGACGCCGACGTGGTCGCCGGCGCCGATCCCTTGCGCGAGGAAGAAGTGCGCGAGCTTGTTGGACTCCGCCTCCAGCTCTGCGTAGGTGATGACCGACTCCCCCACCTTGACGGCTGGGTTGGTGGGAGCCGCGTCGACGGCGTGTTCGAAGAGGTCTGCGATGTTCATGGCCACGCCGCGAGACTAGAACACGTTCTTGTTTTTCGCTAGCGTTGCGTCACATGACCGACATGAGTTCTCCAGACCTCGCCTCCTCCCCGCCCACGAGCAGCCGCACTGCCTGGTCGAACAGGTCGGCCACACCCTGGTCGTCACCATGAACCGACCCGAGTCGCGCAACGCGCTCTCCGGGGAGATGCTCGCGATCATGTCGGAGGCCTGGGACCGGGTGAACTCCGACGACTCCATCCGGGTCTGCATCCTCACCGGCGCGGGCGGCTACTTCTGCGCCGGCGCCGACCTCAAGGCGATGAACGCCAAGCCCCCGAGCGAAAGCTTCGAGTCGGGCGAGTTCGATCCCTCGGTCATCAAGTCGCTGCTCAAGGGCTTCCGGCTGACCAAGCCCCTCATCGCAGCCGTCGAGGGGCCCGCGGTCGCCGGCGGGACCGAGATCCTGCAGGGCACCGACATCCGCGTCGCCGGCGAGTCAGCCAAGTTCGGTGTCGCCGAAGCCCGCTGGAGCCTCTATCCGATGGGCGGCTCCGCCGTGCGCCTCATCCGGCAGATGCCCTACACCGTTGCCGCCGAGCTGCTGCTGACCGGGCGCACGATGAAGGCGCCGGAGGCCAAGGAGGTCGGGCTGATCGGGCACGTCGTGCCCGACGGCGAGGCGCTGGCGAAGGCCCACGAGATCGCCGACGCGATCAGCGCCAACGGCCCGGTCGCGGTGCAGGCGATCCTCAAGACGATGCGTGACTCCGAGGGCAAGCACGAGGACGACTGCTGGGCCGACGACGCCCGGGTCGGTGCCGCGGTCTTCGCCTCGGCCGATGCCAAGGAGGGCCCGCGCGCGTTCGCGGAGAAGCGCAAGCCGGAGTTCACCGGCCGCTGACGGCCGGGGGCCCGGGCCCGGCTCAGACCGGGTAGAGCGGCAGCGATCGGCGCGGCTCGAACTCGAACGTCGCGCCGGTGCTGAATCGCGTCACCGCGACCTCGTCGGGCTCGGGCGCCGCCTCCGCACGACGTACGACGGTCAGGGTCCAGGACCGCGGGTCTGCTGTCTCCCCTGCGGCCGGGACGACCTCGACGTCCAGGTGCGGGTCCGCAGCGCGCACGATCGCCTGCAGCGCCGAGGTGCGCCCCGGGCCGCAGAGCATCGACCAGCCACCATCGTCGGAGGCCGGCGAGGGGCCCACGTGAAGGACGCCGTCGACGAAGCTCCCGCCCGTGTAGGCGACGGGGTTGAGCAGTGGGTGCAGCTCGAGCAGGCGCAGCGCCCCGGACTCGTCGCCACTGAGACCCAGCACCGCCCGGAGGCGCTCCGCTGCGATGCCCGCGATCCCGACGAGCTGTTTGCGACAGATCTCCCCCGCCTGCTCAACCGGGGCGCGCTTGGCGACCGCGATCCCGAACGACAGGTTGAGCAGATGCATCTGCAGGCACACCTCGTCGGCGATCCGCACCAGCGCGGAGTGCGAGAACTCGCCGAAGTCGAGGTCGCCGACGAGAGGGCCGGCGTAGTCGTCCGCCCCGCCTCCCCCGGGTGTGATCGGGTCGAGGGCGACGGTCACGGCTCGAGTCCCCTCGACCTCGTAGTAGGGCGCGAGCGGCGCGACCGGATCGTGCGACTCGTCGATCACCACCGTCCACCGGCAGTGGGGATGCTGGTCCTTCGAGGACCGCGGCGGCCGGTGGATCGGCCGCACCTGCGCCCGGGGGTTGGTGGCGACGGCGGTCGCGTCGAAGGTCGGGTCCTCGATGTCGTGACACATCGAGCGGACGTACTCCTCGCCCATCGGCTCGACATCCATCAGGGCCCCGCAGTGGTCGAGCCAGAACTCGCCGTGCTGCGGGTCGGCGACGGCGTAGCGGAAGTCCATGAACTGCGGAGGTGCGCCGATGTCGAGCTGCAGGCCCTTGAAGATCGTCACGACGTCGGTCCCCTCGTAGCCGAGCGCCCGCTGCATCCGACGGGTGTAGAACGGCGAGGCCCCCGACCACTCCTCGATCGCCACCTGGGCCATCTCCTCGCGACCGAACGCCGAGATGCACCACGCCATGCCGGAGCGATCGATGAGCTGACCGATCAGGAGCAGCTCGGGGACGAGCGTCGCCAGCTGTTCGCGGCTCAGGCCGGCGTAGCGACTGGTCACGGCCCGGTCCTCAGCCGACCGACCGCTCGCCGGTCCAGTACTGCGCGCGCAGGGCCTTCTTGTCAGGCTTCCCGAGGCCGGTGAGCGGCAGCGCGTCGGCGGCGATGATCTGCTTGGGCACCTGCACCGAGCCCTTGCGCTCCTTGACCATCTGCTGGATCTCGGCGACCACCGCGTCGGTGAGCTCCTGACCATCTCGGAGCACCACGATCGCCGTCACCGCTTCGCCGAACTTCTCGTGCGGCGTGCCGATGACCCCGACCTGGGCGATCGCCGGGTGCTCGGCCACGACATCCTCGACCTCGCGCGGGAAGACGTTGAAGCCGCCGGTCACGATCATGTCCTTCGTGCGGTCGACGATGTACCAGAAGCCGTCCTCGTCCTCGCGGGCGATGTCGCCGGTGTGCATCCAGCCGTCGCGGAAGGTCTCGGCGGTCTCGTCGGGCAGGTTCCAGTAGCCGCCGGCGAGCAACGACCCGGCCACGCAGATCTCACCGGGCTCCCCCACCGGCACCTCGTTGCCGTCCTCGTCGAGCAGGGCGGTGCGGACGAAGGCCGAGGGCCGACCGCAGGAGGCCAGGCGCCGGTCGTCGCCGCTCGCCCCCGACACGTGGTCGGCACGGCTGAGGTAGGTGATGACCATCGGCGCCTCGGACTGCCCGTAGTACTGGGCGAAGATCGGCCCGAACCGGTCGATGGCCTCGCGCAGCCGGACCGGGTTGATCGCCGAGGCGCCGTAGTAGACCGTCTCGAGCGAGCTGAGGTCGCGGGTCTGCGAGTCCGGGTGATCCATCAGCGCGTAGAGCATCGAGGGCACCAGCATCGTGGCGGTGATCTTCTGCTCCTCGATCGTCCGCAGGACCTCGGCGGGGTCGAAGCGTGACAGCACGTGCAGCGTGCCGCCCTTGATCACCGTCGGCACGAAGAACGCGGCCCCCGCGTGCGAGAGGGGCGTGCACATCAGGAACTTCGGGTTCTCCGGCCACTCCCACTCGGCGAGCTGGATCTGGCTCATCGTGTTCATCGCCGCGGCGGTTCCGATGACGCCCTTCGGCTTCCCGGTCGTGCCGCCGGTGTAGGTGATCGAGACGATGTGGTCGGGAGGCAGGATGGCCGCGGTCAAGCGCTGTGCCTCGTGCTCGGCGGCGGCCGCGACGAGGTCGACGCCGATGTGGGCCAGCGCCTCGGGCACCGGGCCGATCGTGAGCACCTGGGTCAGCCCCGGGCACTTCTCGAGCAACGCAAGGGCACGTTCGGTGAAGTAGGGGTCGATGATCAGGAACGTGATGCCGGCGTCGTTGATGACATAGGCGTGGTCGTCGGCACTGCCGAGCGGGTGCAACGACGTACGTCGGTAGCCCTGGGTCTGACCGGCGCCGAGGATGTAGAGCACCTCGGGGCGGTTGAGCGCCAGCAGCGCGCCGTGGGTGCCGGTGCCCGCGCCGAGCGCCTCGAACGCCTGCACGTAGCGACTCATCTGCTCGGCCGTCTCGCCACCGGTCAGGGTGGTGTCGCCGAGGTACATCACCGGCTTGTCGTGGTGGCGCTTCAGCGCGGCGACCATCAGGTTGCCGTTGTGGGTGGCCGTACGCATGGTGTCCGGGCTGGCGGCACTCGTGGTCGTCATGGCGCCGAGACTAGAACGTGTTTCAGTTTCTGTCACGGATCTGGGCGCCTTGCCCCCGAGCAGAAGTCAGAGGAAGCGCTGCAGCGCCGCCACGGCCTCGGTCGGGATCGTCACCGCCACCCCCTCGCCGATGGCGTGCAACCGCCACCCCTCGCCACGGCGTACGAGCTCGGCCATGACCAGCCCTGTCTCCTTGACCCCGGCGGTGAGGGTGATCCGAGCCAGCTCGATCCCGTGCTCGTCGTCGGTGACGACGCGGCAGTAGGCGTTGTCGGTCCATTCCAGGCTGTGGCCGGCATAGCTGCTGACCAGGAAGAAGATCCGGTCCACCTTGGCGTAGACCTTGGCGAGGTCGACCGCGAGCGACTCGTCGTCGCCCTTGCCGGACCCCGAACGGTTGTCGCCCTCGTGGACGACGGATCCGTCGCGGGTCGCGAGGTTGTTGTAGAAGGCCAGGTCGAAGAGCTTGCCGTCGGCGAACTGGATCGCGGAGACATCCAGATCGATCTCGGGGGCTCCGGTGCCGATGAAGCCGCCGGTGCGCGACTTGTCCCACCCGATCCCGAGTCGCAGCCGCGTGGGGTGCGCGCCGTCCTCGGCGGTCAGCTCGGCCTCTTGGTCCTTGCTCAGCTCGATCACGTCGTCGACGCTACCTGCGGAGGCCTCAGGAAGGTCGAGCAGGACGAAGAACGAACTCGTCGGAGGCTGAGCAGTCCGAGCCCCTGGGCGAGGACGTCGACGAAGCCCCGTGAGCCGGGTGGAGTCCGTAGCCACAGTCACCGGGCTTCGTCGACGCTCGCTTGCGCTCGCTGCTCAGCCTCCGGCGTCGCTCAGGCGAGGAGCTCAGCGACCTGACGGATCTCGGCGGCCGAGTGGAAGCTCAGCATCAGCGTCGTCACGCCGGTCTCCTCCCAAGCAGCGACCTTCTCCTTGACCTCGCCGGCCTCACCGATGATGTGCATGTCGTCGACGAGGTCGTCGGGGATCAGGGCGGCGGCCTTGTCCTTCTCGCCCTCGAGGTAGAGCGTCTGCACCTCAGCGGCGAGCTCCTCATGACCCATCCGCACGAAGACCTGGTTGTGGAAGTTGGCATCCTTGGCGCCCATGCCACCCATGTAGAGCGCCACGATGCCCTTCATCCCGTCGATGACGGCCTGCTTCTCCGCGGCGTCGGCGACGATCTGGAGGTGGCAGGTCGCGGCGATCTCGAAGTCGGCGCGCGTACGTCGGGCCCCCGGACGCGCGAAGCCCTCGTCGAGCCACGGCTGGTACATGCCGGCCGACTTCGGGGTGTAGAAGATCGGGATCCAGCCGTCGGCGATCTCGGCCGTCTGGGCGACGTTCTTGGGACCTTCGGCCCCCAACCAGATCGGTATGTCGGACCGCAGCGGGTGGGTGATCGACTTGAGCGGCTTGCCCAGCCCGACCGAGCCCTCACCGACATAGGGCAGCGGGTAGTGGGGGCCGTCGTTGGTGACCGGCCCCTCGCGGGCGAGCACCTGTCGGATGATGTCGACGACCTCACGGGTGCGGGCGAGCGGCTTGCTGAACGGCTGGCCGTACCAACCTTCGACGACCTGCGGGCCGCTCACCCCCATGCCGAGGACGACCCGGCCACCGGTGAGGTGGTCGAGCGTCAGCGCATGCATGGCGATCGAGGTCGGCGACCGGCCCGACATCTGCACGATGGAGGTGCCCAGGCGCAGGGTCGAGGTGTCGCGTCCCCACCAGGCCAGCGGGGTGAACGCATCGGAGCCCCACGCCTCAGCGGTGAAGATCGAGTCGAAGCCCGCTTCCTCCGCGGCGGCGACGAGCTCGCCGACCCCGGTGGGCGGTTGCGCTTGCCAGTAGCCGAGCTGCAGTCCCAGTTTCATGGTGGACAGCCTTCCACACCTTGCGGTGAAGATAGAACGTGTTCTAGTTTCACACCATGGCTCGCACACTTTCGGCACCGGTCACGGTTGCCTTCGACTACACGCGCTCCACCGGACCGGTTCTGGGGAGGTTTCTGACGGGCCTGCGCGATGGGGTGGTGATCGGAGCCCGGACCTCGGCGGGGACGGTCGTCGTACCTCCGCCGGAGTACGACCCGGTGACCCACCTGCAGAGCGCCGACTTCGTCGAGGTCTCCCCCGTGGGCACCGTCACGTCGTGGTCGTGGGTGCCCGAGCCCGTGGCCGGCCAGCCGTTCGACCGGCCGTTCGCCTTCGCCCTGGTGAGGCTCGACGGGGCCGACGCACCGATGCTGCACGCGGTCGACGTGGCCTCCGTCGACGAGATGTCCACCGGCATGCGGGTCCAGATCCGCTGGGCCGACGAACGGGTCGGCCACATCAACGACATCGCCGCATTCGAGCCCGTCCACGACGAGGGCTCCGCCTCCCCGTCCGGCGGCGGCCTGCTCGAGGACCACCCGGTCACCGGGGTCATCACCCCCGTCGAGCTCCACTACACCTACGCCGCCTCCCCCGAGGAGTCCGCGTTCTACCGAGGCCTGGCCGAGGGCAAGATCCTCGGCCAGCGCTGCCCGACGTGCGAGAAGGTCTACGTGCCACCGCGCAGCGCCTGCCCCGCCGACGGCACCCCGACGGCCGAGGAGGTCGAGCTCTCCCACGAGGGCACGGTCACGACGTACTGCGTGGTGAACGTGCCGTTCATGGGCCAGAAGATCACCCCGCCCTACGTCTCGGCCTACGTGCTCCTCGACGGTGCCGACATCGCCTTCCTGCACCTGATCCTCGACATCCCCGCCGACGAGGTGCGGATGGGGATGCGGGTCAAGGCCGTCTGGAAGCCCCGCGAGGAGTGGGGCACCACGATCGAGAACATCAGCCACTTCAGTCCGACCGGCGCTCCGGACGCGGACTACGACACCTACAAGAACCACCTCTGAGGGGCTGGAAGATGAGAGACGTCGCCGTCGTCGGGTTCGCCCAGCGCCAGATGGAGGAGTTCGACGGGTCCCCGACCTGTGTGGAGCTGCTCGTCCCCCTGTTCAAGGAGTGCTACGAACAGACCGGATGGACCCGCAAGGACATCGGGTTCTGGTGCTCGGGCTCCTCCGACTACCTCGCCGGACGCTCGTTCTCGTTCGTGCAGGCCGTCGACGCGATCGGCGTCATCCCCCCGGTCAACGAGTCCCACGTCGAGATGGACCTCGCCTGGGCGATGTACGAGGCCTGGATCAAGATCCAGACCGGCGAGGTCGACACCGCGCTGGTCTACGCATTCGGGAAGAGCTCGGCCGGCACGCTGCGTCGCACGCTCGCGCTCCAGCTCGAGCCCTACACGATGACCCCCCTGTGGCCCGACACCGTGTCGCTGGCCGGGCTCCAGGCCCGCGCCGGCATCGATGCCGGCGTCTGGGACGAGCGCGCGATGGCCGAGGTCGTCAACCGCTCGCTGGGCGACGCCGAGAAGAACGAGTACGCCATACGTCGCGGCGGATCGTCGGTCGAGGAGCTCCTCGCCCGTCCGATGTATGCCGACCCCCTCCGCAAGCACGACTGCGCGCCGGTCACCGACGGGGCGGCCGCGATCGTGCTGGCTGCGGGTGACCGGGCCCGCGACGTACGCGACAAGCCGGCCTGGATCAGCGGTCTCTCGCACTTCGTCGACCCGATGAGCATGGGCACCCGCGACCTCACCCGCTCCCCCTCTGCCGCCGCGGCGGCTGCCGGAGCAGGCGTCGACGGGGTCGAGGTCGCCGAGCTCCACGCCGCGTTCAGCCACCAGGAGCTGATCCTGCGGCGCGAGCTCGGTCTGGGCGACGACGTGGCCATCAACCCGTCGGGCGGACCGCTGTCGGGCAACCCGATGTTCTCCGCCGGCGGCATCCGCATCGGTGAGGCCGCGAAGAAGATCTGGTCGGGCGAGGCCTCGCGCACCCTCGGCCACGCAACCTCCGGGCCGGCCCTCCAGCAGAACCTC
Source organism: uncultured Actinomycetota bacterium (assembly GCA_963761285.1). Taxonomy (GTDB): domain Bacteria; phylum Actinomycetota; class Actinomycetes; order Propionibacteriales; family Nocardioidaceae; genus Nocardioides. The sequence goes on from CAVXGJ010000012.1 coordinate 167,145, forward strand.
GTGTGCACCATGGAAGGACGTGCCTGATGGGCAAGCAGCCCGCAGCGGTCATCGGCATCGGCCAGACCCACCACCGCGCCAAGCGCGAAGACGTCTCGATGGCCGGCCTGTGCCGCGAGGCGATCGACCGGGCGCTCGAGGACGCCGGGATGACCCTCGACGAGATCGACGCGATCGTCGTCGGCAAGGCGCCCGACCTGTTCGAGGGCGTGATGATGCCCGAGCTGTTCCTCGCCGAGGCGCTCGGCGCGGCCGGCAAGCCGTTGCTGCGGGTGCACACCGCCGGCTCCGTCGGCGGCTCGACAGCCATCGTTGCTGCCTCGCTGGTGCAGTCGGGGATCCACAAGAAGGTCCTCACCGTCGCCTACGAGAAGCAGTCGGAGTCGAACGCGATGTGGGCGCTGTCGGTGCCCGTGCCGTTCAACATGCCCGTCCACGCAGGGGCGGGCGGCTACTTCGCGCCGCACGTGCGCTCCTACATCCGTCGCTCCGGCGCCCCCACCCACATCGGGGCGATCGTGGCGGCGAAGGATCGCAACAACGCCCTGAAGAACCCCTATGCCCACCTGCACAACGAGGGCACCACCGTCGAGTCGGTGATGGCTTCCACGATGCTGTGGGACCCGATCCGCTACGACGAGACCTGCCCGTCCTCCGACGGCGCGTGCGCCTTGGTCATCGCCTCCGAGGACGTCGCGGCCTCCTCGCCGAACCCGGCGTGGATCCACGGCACCGTGATGCGCTCCGAGGCCACCTCGGCCGCAGAGCGCGACCAGGTCAATCCGCAGGCTTCCCGCGACGCCGCGGCGGCGCTGTGGAAGCAGGCCGGGATCACCCGGCCGATCGACGAGATCGACATGGCCGAGCTCTACGTGCCGTTCTCGTGGTTCGAACCGATGTGGCTGGAGTCCCTGGGCTTCGCCGAGATCGGAGAAGGGTGGAAGCTGACCGAGTCGGGCGGCACCGCCCTGGACGGGAAGCTGCCCGTCAACTGCTCGGGCGGCGTGCTCTCGTCGAACCCGATCGGCGCTTCGGGGATGCTCCGCTTCGGCGAGGCCGCCCTCCAGGTGCGTGGACTGGCCGGCGAGCATCAGGTCGACGGCGTACGCCGGGCCCTGGGGCATGCCTACGGCGGCGGGTCGCAGTTCTTCGCGATGTGGGTGGTGGGTTCGGAGAAGCCCGCCTAGGACGAGCGGAGCGGGTCCGGCGGTGGGGTTTAACGTCGGATGCCTCGAGGCAGGCTGCGCGGGTGAACCCGCACGTGACCGGGCCCGGCCAGACCGGCGCCTCGAGGAGTGACATGGACCGCCAGGAGATCGACCGTCGGCTGCGCAGCGACCTGCACCGTTGGTCGATGATCGGCGGCGCTGCCTCCGGCACGCTGCTGCTCCTGGCTGCGCTGCTCGTCGTCATCGGCGGGCCGAGCCTCGGCAGTCTCGGCCTCGCCGGTCTGGCTGTCGTCCTGTCGCTGCCGATGCTCGATGCTGCGGTGCGCCTGCCGCGGCCGTCCCCGCGGGTCGCCGATGCCTCGGTCGTGGTGCCGTCCTCCCGGTTGGTCGGCGTGATCGTGCTGCTGGCGGGCTTGATGCTGTCGCTGCTGGCCGTCGGCCTGCTGACCTCCGATGTGTCGGGTCAGCGCGGCCAGTGGGTTCGCTACGTCGTACCCCTGCTCGCCGGCACGCTGATCGTCTTCGGCGCGCTGACCACAGCGCGCCCCACCCGGTTGGTCGTCTCGCGCGCCGAGGTCGCGCTCACCGGGGTGCGGTCACGCTCGATCGCGTGGGACGCGATCGACTCCATCGCACCTGCCGACGACGCCGTTGCGGGTTCGGGCAGCTCCGCTCTCTCGCTGACCGTGCGCGGAGCCGGCACCCGCATCGACCTCCTCACTCGTTGGACCCGGCCCACGCTGTGGGTGCTGATCGCCTGGCTCGAGCACTATCGACGCCACCCGGTCGACCGCATCGAGCTGGACGGACCTGCCGCCCTGGCCCGGCTCCAGGACCTCGACGCCCGGCTCCAGGACGCCTCGCTGCGCCCCGCCTGGTTCCGCGGACCGGGGCCGGCGTGATGCGCGACGCGACCGAAGAGCTGCCGCCGTTCGTCTACGTGCCTTGTGAGCTGCCTGCCGTCGAGGTCGAGACGATGATGCCGGTCACACGACCCCTGAGCGCCGGCGGCACGGGGCTGGTCCTCTACACAGCGCTCGACCGTCTGCGCCGAGCGCAAGGTCGCGAGCGGCTCTGGGCGGTGCTCGACCTACCCACCCTCGCGAAGCTGCAGGATGCTCGCGGCTACGACGCCTTCCTCGTCGACGACGGCCTCGACCCGAGGGACCAGGCCCATGGGTGAGGGATTCGACGTCGATCCGGAGGCGATCCGCGATCTCGGGCTAGGGCTGCGTGACGAGATCGGGCCGCTGGTGCGCGAAGCCGGGCAGGTGCCGGAAGCCGATGCGGGGCTGATGACGGTGGTGATCGAGCGAGCGCTCGCGGCCCTGCTCGACGGGCTCGTCGGCTACGCGGCCCGGGTGGCCGACATGGGTGACGACATGGTCAGGTCGGCCCTGCACTACCACTGGGCAGACCAGGAGGCCCGGGCCGGCTTCGCGGGGTTGCTCCTGCCCGGGACCACCCCGGGACAGGCCGATGCGCTGGTCGCCGACGCGCCGGGGTCGGTGTGGGCCCAGGTGGCCGAGGACCAGACCGGTGACCTGAGGGACCTGCTGAGCGGGGGCGCCGGCACGGGTTCGCCCAGCACCACGACCGGCGAGCACGGCGACGGCCTCGACGCACTCCTGCTCGGACCGCTGGGCGGCTCGGGACGGGAGGCAACCGATGCCGATTGACACCCAGATCGCGGGCGCGCCCGATCAGATCATCGCCTTGGGCACGAGCTTGTCATCGACGCTCCACCACGCGCTCACCGACCAGCGCTACTCGTTGGCCGGCCCGCGCAACGCCTATCGCGACATCTGGCAGGGCCCTGCCGGCGAGCAGGTCGCCGATGCCACCTCGGACCTGATCGACGACGCCGACCATCTCCTCGATGCGTTCCGGACCGTCGGAGACGCCGTGACCCGCTTCGGCGAGCGCCTGCACGACATTCACGCCTCCATGCGGGGCTACCTTGCCGCAGCACGCGCTCGCGGGCTCACCGTCAACGGTTCACTGATCGAGGACGTCGCTCCGCTCATGCCGATGGCCTACTCCTCCGACGGACCGATCCCTGCGTCGGTCACGGCTGCCTATGACGCGCACCGGGCTCGCGTCGATGCCTTCAACGAGATCGCTGCGAGCGTCGACAGCACCGTGTCGTCGTACGTCGATGCCTGCCAGACGCTCACCGACACCATCGGGGACGTCGTCGACGGGGGTTGGTTGGCCGACCTGGTCCTCGCCGGGGCGCCCGGCTCACTGTCGTTCCTCGGCGACGACGTGCTGGGACCCCTGTCGCGGCGCGTCGGTCGCAGCCGCGCCATCAGCGACCTGCTCCAGGGACTCAACGGCGATGCCATGGGCGACATGATGCGCCACCTGTTCGCCTCCGTGAACGGCCTCAGCGACCGATCTGTGCTCGCCGGGCTGGCAGACCTGTCGAACAAGAGCGGCGGCGCCCTCGACAGGTACCTCGTCGTTGCCGGAATCCTCTCGGGACTCGAGGACGGAGAGAGCCTCCAGCAGGCCGTCGTCAGCGAGGGTGGCGGCTGGCTGGCGGGAACGGCAGCGACGGCAGGCACCTATGCAGGTGCCGGGGCGCTGTTCGGCTCGAGCGTGGGGCCGCTCGGCACTGTCGCCATCGGCGGAGCAGCCCTGGTCACGGGGATCGGCGTCGGTCTCTTCACGTCGAGCACCATCGACGGCTGGTACGAGGACGCCGAGTTCGAGCAGCTGATCCAGGACGGGCTCGCGGAGCAACAGAGCCGGTGACCACGTTGGCTGCGGAGATCGACGGCGGAGGCTCTCGTCAGCGGTAGAGGCAGAACGGGTGGCCGTCAGGATCGAGCAGCACCCGAACGTCTTCCTGGGGCTGGTGCTCGGGCAGCCGCGCGCCCAGCTCCAGCGCATGCTCGACCGCAGCGTCGAGGTCGCTGACCTCGAAGTCGAGGTGCATCATCATCCGCTGGCGACCGGGTTCCCCCGGCCACACAGGCCGCTCGTAGTCGGGGTCACCCTGGAACGACAAGTAGCCGACCCCCTCGCCGAGGTCGAGCGCCGCGCCGTTCTCGTCGGCATCCTCGGGCTTCCAGATCGGCCAGCCGAGCAGCTCGGAGTAGAAGGTCGCGAGAGCCAGCGCATCGGGGCAGTCGACGACCACGCCCCACCAGTCGGCGCGCTGCCACCGATCGACACCGGCCTGCGACGTACGACGTCCCCGCATGGTTCGACCGTACCTCCGAGATCACCCGATCCCGGTTCCTGCGCGTCGAAGCCTGCGAGGATCCGCGAGTGACTCCGAGGCAGCCAGGCGTGCGCGACCTCCGCGTGGATGTGGTGCGCGGACTCGCCCTGCTCTCCATGTATGTCGCGCACTGTGCGCCGGTCGGTGGCCCGGCCGGCGTCCTGACGCTGAGCGAGTACGTCACCTATCCGCTGTTCGCCGCACTCGTGGGCGCCGGTGCGCAGCTGGCCGACCGCCGACTGACCGGCCCGGGGAGTGCGCGTGGCTGGTGGGCGATCGCGGTGCGCGGCGCCGTGTTGATCGGGGTCGGACTGCTCCTCGAACGCGCGGGCTCCCAGGTGGTCATCGTCCTGGTCTACCTCGGGCTGCTGACGTGGGTAGCGGCGCCGCTCGCGCGGGCGCGGACCTCGGTCGTCGCGGGTGTCGCGCTGACGGCCTACGTCGTGGCGCCGATCGTCCACGACCTCCTGCTCGACCAGCGCGGCCAGGTCCTCGCCGACGGCCAGGCCACTCGGCTGCGGCTGCTCGACCTGCTTGTCACGGGTCCGAGCTATCGCCTGTCGTCGATGGTGTTCTTCGCCGCCCTCGGGATCTTGCTCGTCAGGTTGGCGCTACGCCGCGATCCGTCACGGCAAGTCCTGGTCGCGCTCACCCTGGCAACCGGCGCCGGCGCCGGAATCGCCGCAAGCCGGGCCGGTCTCCTCACGCTCGCGCCGTACGACACCACCCACGCCGAGCACCTTTTCGATGCGCTCCTGCTCTCGGCGCTCTTCCTCGTGGGTGTCGCGGTTGCCGCCCTGGCACCGCGAGCGACGCGGCCCCTCGCGGCGATCGGACAGATGTCGCTGACCCTCTACATCGCCCAGATCTACTGGCTGGCCTACGACGTCAAGGTGCTGCATCCGGGTCAGCGCGACGACTCGTGGCTCAATGTCGCGATCCTCGTCCTGGGGTCCTTCCTCCTCGCCGGCGCCTGGCAGGCGCTCGTCCGGCGCCGGCCTTGGCAGCGCGGGCCGGCGGAGGGCATCACCGCCGTCCTGGCTCGGCCACATAGGCTCAACCCGTGATCGAGCTCCGTACCCCCGCCCAGATCGAGGAGATGCGTCCGGCCGGACGCTTCGTCGCCTCGGTGATCGACGCCCTCGCCGCCAAGGCCGACGTGGGGGTCAACCTCCTCGAGCTCGACGCGCTGGCCGCCGAGATGATCGCCGAGGCCGGCGCGAAGTCCTGCTACGTCGACTACCACCCGTCGTTCGGTGGATCGCCGTTCGGCAAGGTGCTGTGCACGTCCGTCAACGACGCGGTCCTGCACGGACTCCCCCACGACTACGTGCTGAAGGACGGCGACCTGCTGTCGGTCGACTTCGCGGTCGCGGTCGACGGCTGGGTCTCGGACTCGGCCTACTCCCTGGTGGTCGGCACTCCACGGCGCGAGGACCTCGAGCTGATCGAGGTCACCCGCAAGGCCCTCGACGAAGCGATCGAGTGGGCCCGGCCCGGCAACCACATGGGCGACATCTCCGCAGCCATCGGCAAGGTCGCCCGCAGCGCCGGCCTGGGGGTCAACCTCCAGTTCGGCGGGCACGGCGTCGGCCGCACGATGCACGGCGAGCCGCACGTGCCCAACGACGGCCGCCCCGGCCGCGGCTTCAAGCTCAAGCCCGGTCTGGTGATCGCGATCGAGCCGTGGTTCATGCACACCACCGATCGGATCTACACCGACCCCGACGGTTGGACGCTGCGCAGCGAGGACGGCTCGCGGGGCGCTCACATGGAGCACACCGTCGCCATCACCGAGGACGGTCCGCTCGTCCTGACCGCCCGGGCCTGAGTGGCCGCCCGTCCCGGCCGGGCAGACACGACAAAACTCCCGCTTCTGGTACGGAACTTCATGCCAGAAGCGGGAGTTTCTCCGCTTCAGCGGTGAAACTGCCGGCGCTCAGCCGTTGTAGCTGACCTGCAGGTCCTTGATCCCGTTGATCCAGCTGTGCCGCAAGCGCACGGGATCGGCCAACTTGCTGATGTCGGGAGCGAGGTCGGCCAGCGCGTTGAAGATCACCGAGATCTCCTGACGGGCCAGGTTGGCCCCCAGGCAGTAGTGCGCACCGTGACCCCCGAAGCCGAGCTGCGGGTTGACCTCACGGGTGATGTCGAAGACGAACGGGTCCTCGAAGACCGTCTCGTCGAAGTTGGCCGAAGCGTAGAAGAGCGCGACGCGCTGGCCCTTCTTGACGGTCACCTCGCCGACCTCGACGTCATTGAGAGCCGTGCGCTGGAACACCGTCACCGGGCTGGCGTAACGGACGACCTCGTCCACCATGGTCGCGGGCCGCTCACGCTTCCACAGCTCCCACTGCTCCGGGTTGTCGAGGAAAGCGTTCATGCCGTGCGAGATCGCGTTGCGGGTGGTCTCGTTGCCTGCGACGGCCATCAGGATCACGAAGTAGCCGAACTCGTCGTCGGTGAGGCCACGCTCTCCCTTGTGGGCCTTGACCAGCTTGGTGATGATGTCGTCGCGCGGGTTGGCCTGCCGGTCGGCAGCCAGAGTCATGGCGAAGCCGAGGATCTCGGCGGCGGCGATCGCTTGGTTGCCGGCGTAGTCGGGGTCCTCGCCGGCCAGCATCTGGTTGGACCAGTCGAAGAGCTTGTGGCGGTCCTCCTGCTCGACGCCGATCAGGTCGGCGATCGCCTGCAGGGGAAGCTCGGCGGCGATGTCCTCGACGAAGTTGCCGTCGCCCCGCTGCACCGCTGCCGTCACGATGCTCGCAGCCCGGGACTTCATCGTCTCCTCGAGCTCATTGATCGAGCGCGGGGTGAACCCTCGCGAGATGATCGCCCTGGTCGCGGTGTGCTCCGGCGGGTCCTGGTTGATGAGGATGACGCGCTGCAGCTCGATCTGCTCGCGGTCGATGGCGTCCGGGAAGCGAATGATCGCGCCGTTCTCGGAGGTGGACCAGTTCTTGGAGTCCTTGGAGATCGCGAGGACGTCAGCGTGACGCGTGACGGCGTAGTAGCCCGTGCCTGCCGCCTCGGCGAACCCACTCGTCATGTCGGCGTCCTGCTCGATCCACACGAGCGGCGCGGTCCGGCGCGCTGCAGCGAACTGCTCGTGCGGCAAAGCCCGTCGGTTGATGTCCGGGTCGGTGAAGTCGAAGCCGGCCGGCAGCAGGTCTGCAGTCACTGATGATCTCCCTCTAAGGCGTCCACTGTCCCGCGTTGCGTTTCTGCAACACGTTCTAGTGGAAGGTTACATACTTTCGGCTCAACACGAAAGACATTCGTGACGGCATTCTGAGACGGGCCTCACACCTTGACCGTGCGACCCACCTCTTGCCCCGAATGAGAACACGTTCTAGTTTGGTCCCATGGGTACCCCTGTGATCATCGACGCTGTCCGCTCTCCTCTCGGCAAGCGCAACGGCTGGCTCGCCGGCCTTCACCCCGCGGTGCTCCTCGGGCTCGCCCAACGGGAGGTCATCAAGCGAGCCGGCATCGACCCCGAGCTCGTCGAGCAGGTCGTCGGTGGCTGCGTGACCCAGGCAGGCGAGCAGTCCAACGGGATGGTGCGTCGGGCCTGGTTGCACGCCGGCCTGCCGCAGCACACCGGAGCGACCGTGGTCGACGCCCAGTGCGGCTCGGGCCAGCAGTCGGCCCACCTGGTCCACGACATGATCGCCGCCGGCACCATCGACGTCGGGATCGCCTGCGGCATCGAGTCGATGTCGCGCATCCCCCTCGGCGCCAACGTCCCCACCGGAACGGGCGACCCGCGCCCGGCGGAGTGGACCATCGACATGCCCAACCAGTTCGAGGCGGCCGACCGGATCGCCGACAACCGCGGCATCACCCGTGCCGACCTCGATGCCTTCGGCCTGACCTCGCAGCAGAAGGCGCGCATCGCCGTCGACGAGGGGCGCTTCAAGCGGGAGATCTTCGCGATCGAGGCCCCCGTGCTCGACGCCGAGGGCAAGCCCACCGGCGAGACCCGCCTCGTCGACACCGACCAGGGCTTGCGCGAGACGACCCTCGAGGGCCTCGCCGGGCTTCGCTCGGTCCTGCCCGACGGGATGCACACCGCGGGCACCTCCTCGCAGATCTCGGACGGCGCCTCGGCGGTGCTGATCATGGACGAGGACAAGGCCCGTGCCCTCGGCCTGACTCCGCGCGCCCGGATCGTCAACCACTGCCTCGTCGGTTCAGACCCCTACTACCACCTCGACGGACCCATCCAGGCCACCCAGCGGATGCTCGACCGCACCGGTCGCACCATCAACGACTTCGACCTCTTCGAGGTCAACGAGGCCTTCGCCGCCGTCGTGCTGTCCTGGGCCCAGCAGCACCGGGTCCCGATGGAGAAGGTCAACGTCAACGGTGGCGCGATCGCCCTGGGTCACCCGGTCGGCTCGACCGGCACCCGCCTGATCGCCACGGCGCTGCACGAGCTCGAGCGCCGCGACCAGACCAGCGCACTGCTCACCATGTGCGCCGGCGGCGCGATGGCCACCGGCACGGTCCTCGAACGGATCTGACCTCACCGGAGGGCTTCGCTCAGGCTCCGGCGGCGATCTCCTTGATCAGCAGCGCCGTCTCCAGCGCCGCCGCGGTGGCCTCGTAGCCCTTGTCCTCGCTGGAGCCGTCGAGTCCGGCGCGGTCGAGCGCCTGCTCGTCGTTGTCGCAGGTGAGGACGCCGAAGCCGATCGCGACGCGGTGGTCCAGGGCGACCCGGCCGAGGCCGTCGGTGGCCGCGGTGCAGACGTAGTCGAAGTGCGGGGTGCCTCCACGGATCACGACGCCGAGGGCGACCACGGCGTCGTACCCGGCCTCGGCGAGGGCATCGGCGACGACCGGCAGCTCGAAGGTGCCGGGCACCCGCACGATCTTCGCGTCGTTGACGCAGTACGCCGTCAGCGCGCGTTCGGCGCCGGCCAGGAGGCCGTCCATGACCACCGTGTGCCAGCTCGCCGCGACGACCGCGACGCGCAGCGCACCGGCGTCGACCGGCGCGCTCGTGGGTGCGCCGTGCCCGCTCATGCGTCGACCCCGTCGGTCTCGTCGACCGACGACCCCCCGAGGTCGGGCAGCTGGTGTCCCATCCGGTCGCGCTTGGTGAGCAGGTAGGCGAGGTTGTGGTCGTTGGGGTGCGGCGTCAACGGCACCCGCTCGGCGACCGGGACCCCGAACTCCTGGAGGCTGTTGACCTTGTCCGGGTTGTTGGTCAGCAGCTTCACGCTCTCGACCTTGAGGTCCTTGAGCACCTGCGTGGCCGTGCCGTAGTGGCGAGCATCGGCCGGCAGCCCGAGGTCGAGGTTGGCATCGACGGTGTCGCGTCCACCGTCCTGGAGCTGGTAGGCCTGCAGCTTGGCGACCAGGCCGATCCCCCGGCCCTCGTGCCCGCGCAGGTAGACCACGACGCCGCGACCCTCGGCCACGATGCGCTCCATGGCCTCGTCGAGCTGCGGACCGCAGTCGCAGCGATCACTTCCGAAGACATCGCCGGTGAGGCACTCGGAGTGCACCCGGGTCAGGATCGGATCACCGATCCCGCGCGACGACGACGTCGCCGTAGACCAGCGCGATGTGCTCGGAGGCGTCGGTGCTGATGCGATAGCCGTACGCCGTGAAGTCACCGTGGCGGGTCGGCAGCCGGGTCTCGGCCACTCGCTCGACGAGGTTCTCGTGGGTGCGTCGGTAGCGCACCAGGTCCTCGATCGAGATCATCGCCAGGTCGTGCTCGTCGGCGAAGGCCCGCAGCTCGGGCGCTCGCTTCATCGTGCCGTCGTCGTTGACGACCTCGACCAGCACCCCGGCGGGCGTCAGCCCGGCCATCCGCGCCAGGTCGACGGCGGCTTCGGTGTGCCCGCGACGCACCAGCACACCGCCTTCGCGATAGCGCAGCGGGAAGACGTGCCCGGGCCGGGTGAGCTCCCACGGCTCGGTCGCGGAGTCGGCGAGGACCCGCGCCGTGTGTGCGCGGTCGGCGGCCGAGATGCCCGTGGAGACGCCGTCGCGTGCGTCGACCGAGAGCGTGTAGGCCGTGCGCAGCTTGTCCTTGTTGTGGGGCGTCATGAGCGGGATCTCGAGCCGGTCGAGCATCCGACCCGGCATCGGCACGCAGATCACACCGCTGGAGTGCCGGATCGTGAAGGCCATCAGCTCCGGCGTCGCCTTGCTGGCGGCGAAGATGATGTCGCCCTCGTTCTCGCGGCCCTCGTCGTCGACGACGACCACGGCCTTGCCGGCCGCGATGTCGGCGATCGCCCGCTCGACGCTGTCGAGGCGGACCCCGTCGTGCTGGACCTGGTGGATCGACTCGGTCATGATGCTGCTCCCTGGTCTGATTCTTCTGCTGGATCCGTTGTCTGCGCCGGTGCCGGCGGCACGCTGAGCACGCCGAGGCGGGCCTCCAGCAGCTTTTCGACGTGCTTGGCGAGGATGTCGACCTCGAGGTTGACCCGGTCGCCGGGTTGGCGGTGACCGAGGGTGGTGCGGGCGAGGGTCTCGGGGATGAGGCTGATCGTGAAGCTGGTCGGCCCGGCCTCCACGACCGTGAGGCTCACGCCGTCGACGGTGATGGAGCCCTTGTCGACGAGGTAGCGGGCGAGCTCGGGGGGCAGTGAGATCTCGACGACCTCCCAGTGCTCGCTGGGCCGACGGCGTACGACCTGGCCGACCCCGTCGACGTGACCCTGCACGATGTGGCCGCCGAGACGCTTGTCGGCGGTCACGGCGCGCTCGAGGTTGACCCGGTCGCCGGGCTGGACGCCGAGCAGGCTGGTCTTGTCGAGGGTCTCCTGCATGACGTCGGCGGTCCAGAGGTCGCCGTCGTGGGTCACCACGGTGAGGCAGCAGCCGTTGACGGCGATCGAGTCGCCGAGCCCGGCGTCCTCGAGCACGAGGCCGGCGCGGACCGTCAGTCGGATCGCGTCACCCTGGTGCTCGATCGACTCGACGGTGCCGAGCTCCTCGACGATTCCGGTGAACATCAGGACTCCTTGTGGTGGGTCAGAGGGGGGTGACGGGGTTTCGAGGCTCGCTTCGCTCGCACCTCAACCACCGTCCCGACCGGGGGTGAGGGTGAACCGGACGTTGGGTTCCTCGCCGTCGAGGCCCGGCAGCACGGTGACATCGGCCACCGCTGGACGGAACGCCTCACTGATCGTGGTGATTCCGAGGTCGGCCACGGCGCTGCGTCCGGCACCGAGGAGGAACGGCGCGACGTAGACGACGATCTCGTCGATCAACCCGGCTCGCAGGAAGCCCGCGGCCAGGGTCGCCCCGCCCTCGAGGAAGACGTGGCGGCGATCGCGCGCGAAGAGCTCGGCCAGCGCCGCGCGCGGATCACGGGTGCGCAGGTGGAGGCTCTCGGCCTGGTCGTCGAAGATGCGACGGTCGGTCGGCAGGTCGCGCTCCCCCATCACCACCCGCAACGGCTGACGCTCGAGGGGGCGGTCGTCGGCGTCGCGCACCGTGAGCATCGGGTCGTCGACGGCGACCGTGTTGGTGCCGACCAGCATCGTGTCGCACAGTCCACGCAGCCGGTGGGTGTCGAGGCGGGCAGCGCGGCCCGAGACCCAGCGTGAGGTGCCGTCGGCGGCGGCGCTGCGGCCATCGAGGGTGGTGGCGAACTTCCAGGTCACGAAGGGCCGCTGCTCGCGCTGCACCAGGCGGTAGACGTCGGAGAGGGCAGCCGCCTCGCGGGCCAGCAGCCCGACCTCGACCTCGATCCCGGCGCTCTCGAGGCGAGCCCGGCCACCTGCGGCGACCGGGTTGGCGTCGGACTCGGCGTAGACGACGCGACTCACGCCCGCCGAGATCAGCGCCTCGGTGCACGGTCCGGTCCGGCCGGTGTGGTTGCACGGCTCGAGCGTGACAACTGCGGTGCCCCCGCGGGCGGCGGCGCCGGCCCGCTGGAGGGCATCGGCCTCGGCGTGCAGGGTGCCCGGTCCGCGGTGGTGGCCCTCGGCGAGGGTGTGACCGTCGGGGTCGAGCAGCACGCAGCCGACCCGCCGGGTGTCGGCCAGCATCGGCACGCCCGGCGTGGCAGCGAGCGCCAGGGCGCGGTGCATCGCGTCCTGTTCGGCTGCGGTGTGGGGCATCGTCGTACGTCGTCTCCGGTCCGGTGCGCTCGCGGACTCCGGGGACGACGGTCATCGACCACCTGCGAGATCACGCGGACGTGGCCTCAGGGGCGTCGACGATCCACCTGCGTGCGCTTCCCTTCCGGACTTTCACCGTCGGTCCAGGAGTTTCACCTGGTCAACCGATCGCTGGCTGCGATCGGGTCGCGGACTTTAACCGCCGGCTCGGAATTACACCGACCCCAGAGCACGCGAGCTTGATTGCTCGTCGGGGCCAGCCTGCCACATCTTCGGCGATGCGGGCGTGTGGTCCGTGTCACGTGGGCAGAAGGGGCCGCGCGGACCGACCTCAGCCGGCTGCGCCCGCCGGCCGGGCGTCGCGCCCGTAGAGGGCAAGCACGCTGGCCTCACGCCCCACGTCGGTGGAGACCAGCATCAGGTCGAAGGCTCCATCGGCATACAGCTGCTCCCCCACGTCGACGGCGAACGCCAGGAGGAAGTCGAGGGTGACCTCGTCGAGACCGGCGGACATGCCACGAGCACGAGCGATGTCCCACGCGTGCAGGGTCAGCTCGATCGCATCCAGGATCGCTCGGGGTTGGCGGGTCAGGTGCTCCTCGTAGACCGCGAGCAGGTCGGCGTCGTCGACGACCACGCCATGGGCTGACAACACTGCCTCGTGGTTGTCGGCCACGTGCGTGAGCACGTCGGACACGGTCCAGCCTGGGCACGAAGGCACCGGCAGCAGGAGCTCAGCGGCGGACAGCTGGGCGGTCGCAGCGCGGAACAACGTCGCCCCGCGCGCGTACGCCGTCATGCTCGCGGCTCCTGGGCCGCCTCCGCGGCTGCCCGCAGGGACTCGACCATGCGGTCGGGGTCGTCGGCGTTGTAGACCGCGCTACCCGCCACGAAGACGTCTGCGCCCGCCTCGGCGCACCGCTCGATGGTCTCCAGCGAGACGCCCCCGTCGACCTGCAGCCACGTCTCCACCCCGTGCTTGTCCATCAGCGCACGCGCGCGGCGGATCTTCGGGAGCACCAGGTCGAGGAACTTCTGACCCCCGAAGCCAGGCTCGACGGTCATCAGCAGCAGCATGTCGAGCTCGCCCAGCAGGTCCTCGTAAGGCTCGATGGGGGTCGCCGGCTTGAGCGCCATCGACGCGCGCGCCCCGGCGGCACGGATCTCGCGAGCCAACCGCACCGGAGCCTTGGTCGCCTCGACGTGGAACGTCACCGACCCGCAGCCGGCTTCGACGTACGCCGGAGCATGCACGTCGGCGTCCTCGATCATCAGGTGAGCGTCCAACGGGATCGAGGTGCTCCGCGCCAGGGCCTCGACCATCGCCGGACCGAAGGTCAGGTTGGGGACGAAGTGGTTGTCCATGACGTCGACGTGCACCCAGTCGGCGCTGCCGATCCGGCCGACCTCGGCGCCGAGGGCTGCGAAGTCGGCGTTGAGGATGCTCGGCGTGATCTGGATGTGGCGGTGCGAGGACATGGTCGGATCGTATCGGCGGCGTATCGGCGCGGAGGGACTGCCATCCCCATGGGTGAGGCGACCAGGTCGGGCCCGGGTCGATGCTCATCCCATGAAATTCATCATCGGCCTCGTCATCATCGTCGCGCTGGCCTACCTCGGCTACCGCATGTTCTTCGTCAACGCACGCGGCACCCGCCGCGGCTGAGCGTCGCCCTCGGGCGTCACTGCTCCTCGCGCACGAACTCGACGTCCAGGTCGGCCACCTCGCAGCCGAGCAGCTGCAACGCGCGCACGAGCTGCAGCGCCAGGCGGTTGGCCGAGATGAGCGGCGTCTGCCTCGAGAACGTGCGGTACTCCGCCGACCACGGCTTCTCCCACCCCTTGGCGAGCAGGGTGTCGATCGTCTCCTGGGGCATGTCCCAGGTGCCGCCGAAAGCGGTGGCTCCCACGACCTCGCCGATCAGGAAGTCCCGCGCCGCGGTCACCTGCACGTAGCGGCGCGGCGCTGTCGACGACGACCGGCCGAAGCGGCCCTTCTTGGCCTTCTCCTGCTTGTCCCCCACGATCAGCGAGTCGTCGAGGTCGAGCGCGATCAGCGCCGAGGTCAGCCGCCGGTTGAGGTCGTTCCAGTCACCTCTCACGTCAGCCGCTCGTCCGTCGACTCGTCCCAGGCACGCAGGGCTTGGAGCAGAGCGTCGTAGCTGCCTGCGGGATCACCCGGACGTGATGGCGCGGTGAAGCAGTACGAGGCCTCCTCGACCATGCGCAGCCCCTCGGCGTACGACGCGTACTCGCCGCGCGCCGTCGGCGGAATCCGTTCTTCGGGCACGTCGCCGGTCACGACCAGGTGCACGAGGTCACCACCGCCTTGCCGGGCGGCGAGGTCGAAGCGGGACAGCTCGTCCAGGCGAGCCACCAGCTGCGGCATGACGACGTCGCGCCCGGTGGACAGGTGGGCCGTCGCCATGGCAAGGGCGAGCACCCGAGCGGCTTCGGCGTGGCCGTCCGAATCGCCTCCGATCCACTCCCTGAGCCGGTCTGCTTCGACGCAGAGCACCCCGGGGTGCTGGTCGCGGTAGGCCGCGGCGAGGGTCGACTTGCCGACCCCGGGCATCCCGTTGACCAGCAGCAGCCGCGGGGCGCGGCCCACGTCGACGGGCAGACCCAGGACTTCGCGAGCCTGGCGCCTCAGCTGCTCGGCCGCCGCTTCGATCTCCTCCTGCGCCACGATGTCTTCCTCGTGCAGCCACTCGAGCGCACGCAGGCTGGTCCGGGCATGGTGAAACGCGCCCCAGGCGCGACCTACGGCCTCGCCCGCGTCCTGGTGCACGACGTTGCGGAAGCGGCGGAAGGCGCCCTTGCCGTCCAGCGCGCGTTCCAACGCCTGGCGCAGTCGCGGGTCCGGCTGGGCCTCGGCGAAGTCCTGCATGTCGCGGTAGCCCTCACGCGAGCTGCGGCCGTCGCCGCCGATCGGGAGGTAGTCGAGCTCTTCGGGGTCGAACACCTCCCCGTTCGAGTCGAGCACCTCGCCGTACATCCCGACGTAGGTCTGGCCGGTCGTCGGGTCGAGGTAGGCCTCCTGGTCCTGCCCGCTGTCGAGGGCCTCGGCGATCTCGTCGAGGTTGATCTGGTCCAGCGTCAGTCTTTCCATCTGCGTCATCCATCACTCTCGTCGTCGGGGATCTCAGGGGTCTCGACACCGGCGGCATCGTCCCGCTCCGCCCACTCCAGCAGCGGGCTCAGGTCGAAGACGTGGTCGTCGATGTCCTCGTGCAGGTCGCCGATCTCGGCGAAGCGTGCAGGCATCGTGGTGATGGTGAAGTCGCCCGGCTCGGCGTGGTCGATCTCGTCCCAGCGCACCGGCGCCGACACCCGAGCCTCGGGCACGCCGCGCACGGAGTAGGCCGCCGCGATGGTGTGGTCGCGAGCGTTCTGGTTGTAGTCGACGAAGAGGTGGTGGGGGTCGCGGTCCTTGCGCCACCAGGTCGTCGTCACGTCGTCGGGGGCGCGTCGTTCCACCTCGCGGGCAAACGCGAGCGCAGCGCGGCGTACGACCTTGTGACCGTGATCGGGCTTCACCCGCACGTAGACGTGGAGTCCCGAGCCACCGCTGGTCTTGGGATAGCCCACGGCTCCGAGCTCATCGAGGATCTCGTGGGTCACGGCCGCTACCCGCCGCACCTGGGCGTAGTCCGACAGCGGCCCGGGATCGAGGTCGATGCGCCACTCGTCGGGGCTCTCGGTGTCAGGGCGGCGGCTGTTCCACGGATGGAACTCGACCGTCGACATCTGCACCGCCCAGATGACTGCACCCAGCTCGGTCACGCAGAGCTCGTCGGCAGTGCGGTTCCAGCGCGGGAAGTGCAGCTGCACCGTCTCGACCCACGGCGGGGCGCCGTTGGGGAGCCGCTTCTGGTGCACCTTCGGACCGTCCAACCCCTTGGGAAAGCGGTGCAGCATGCACGGCCGCTCGAAGAGGGCGTTGACGATCCCGGGCCCCACGGCGAGGTAGTACTCGACGAGGTCGAGCTTGGTCGCGCCGCTCGATCCCACCGCCGGGAAGTAGACCCGGTCGGGATTGCTCACCCGGACGACGCGATCGTCGACCTCGATCTCGACGGACGGGGACTTCGTGGGCATGCGCATCACCGTAGCCGCGCGGCACCACCCGGAGGCGGTGCCACAGCCACCGAACCGCACCGACAAACCGAGGCTGGGGCACCGCCCACCCGACGCACCACCCCCGAGCGGTGCCACAGCCACCGACCGGCACCGAGGAACGGTGGCTGGAGCACCGCCCACCCGACGCACCACCCCCGAGCGGTGCCACAGCCACCGACCGGCACCGAGGAACGGTGGCTGGAGCACCGCCGGGGCTCCGCGCCCAGCCAATCCTGGGTCGGAGCTCAGCGACGTCGCAGCAACGCCATGAACATGGCGTCCGTGCCGTGTCGATGGGGCCACAGCTGCACCGAGCCCGGCAACGCACCGGCACAGTCGGGTACGTCGGGCAGCAGCGCGTGGGCGTCCTCGATCGTCACGTCGGAGCGAGCCCCGACGACCGAGCTCACCACGTCGACGGTCTCGGACGTCACCGGCGAACAGGTGGCGTAGAGCACGACCCCGCCGGGGCGCACCAGATCGAGTGCGGAGCTCAGCAGCCGCCGTTGCAGCAGCACCAGTGGCACCAGGTCGCCGGGCTTGCGCCGCCAACGCGCCTCGGGGCGCCGGCGCAGGGCGCCGAGCCCGCTGCAGGGGGCATCGACCAGCACCCGGTCGGCCGACCCTGGCGCGAGCGGCGGCGCGGTGCCGTCGGCGGCTCAGCACCCCGAGGGTGCCGCCGGCCCCGCGCAGGCTGCGCTTCACCAAGCGGGCGCGGTGCTGCTGAGCCTCGATCGCAAGCAGCTCGGCGCCGGCACCGTCGGCCAACGCGGCGAGCAGCGCGGCCTTCCCACCGGGACCGGCACACAGGTCGACCCACAACCGATCGCGACCCTCGACCCCGGCGGCGGCGAGCACCGCGGCGACCAGCTGAGAACCCTCGTCCTGGACGCCGGCGCGTCCTTCGGCGACCGCCGGGATCTCGCCGGGGGCACCGCCTTCGAGCGTCACGCCGTACGGCGAGTACGGCGTCGGGGTGCCGGGGAGCTCGGCGCGCGTCGAGCGACCCGGGCGGGCGACCAGGGTGACCTTCGGGGGCACGTTGTTGGCTGCCAGGAGCGCGTCGAGCTCATCGAAGCCGATGGCCTTGCGGAGCTCGTCGACCACCCAGTCGGGGTGGCTGAAGGCGATCCCGCCGTAGTGCTGCGGATCGGCGACCGGGTCGGGCGCGACCTGGGCGATCCAGGCGTCGAGGTCCTTGGCGGCGACCTTGCGCAGGACAGCGTTGGTGAACCCGGCCGCACCCTCGCTCACGGTGGCGCGCACGAGGTCGACGGAGGTGCTGATCGCCGCATGGTCGGGCACTCGCATCGCGAGGAGCTGATGGGCGCCGAGGCGCAGCACGTCGAGCACCTTGGCCTCGACCTTGCTCAACGAACGATCCACGCAGGCGGCCAGGATCGCGTCGTAGGTGCCGCGCCAACGGATGGAGCCCGAGGCGAGCTCGGTCACGAACGCTGCGTCGCGCGGACCGAGGGCGAAGTGGCTGATCACGGCCGGCAGCACCAGGTTGGTGTAGGCGTCGTCGACGCGCACGGTCTTGAGCACCTGGAGCGCGGCCAGCCGGGCCACGTCCACGTCGTTGCGGCGCTTCTTCTCAGCCATCGGCGCCGAACACGATCCCTGACTCCAGGCGCGCACCGCGGGCCCAGTCGGCGACAGCCATCTGCTTCTTGCCGAAGGGCTTGACCTCGCCGAGACACACGGCGTAGGTGCCGGTGCCGATGAGCACCTGCTTCTTGCCCACAGCCAGCTCGCCCGGGGGCAGCCGCAGACCGTCGGCGGGGTCGGTGAGCGTCACCGGTCCGATCTTGATCCGTTCTCCGGCGTACGTCGACCACGCCCCGGGCGCCGGGGTGCAGGCCCGGATGCGGCGGTCGATCGCGGTGTCGGGCTCGCTCCAGTCGACCTCGGCATCCTCGACGAGGATCTTGGGGGCCATGCTGACCCCGTCGGTGGGCTGGTCGAGGGCGACGATGTCGCCGGTCTCGAGTCCGTCGAGCGTCGCCACCAGCAGCCCGGCGCCGCCCTCGGCGAGCCGCGTCAGCAGGTCGCCGGATGTGTCGGTCGGACGGATGCGCTCGGTCATCACCCCGAACGTCGGGCCGGCATCCATCGCCTTGACGATGCGGAACGTCGTGGCGCCGGTCACCTCGTCGCCCGCCCACACGGCGTGCTGCACCGGGGCGGCGCCGCGCCAGGCCGGCAGGCACGAGAAGTGCAGGTTGACCCAGCCGAGTGGCGGGATGTCGAGTGCCGACTGCGGCAGCAGCGCGCCGTAGGCCACCACCGGGCAGCAGTCGGGCTCCAGCG
Source organism: uncultured Actinomycetota bacterium (assembly GCA_963761285.1). Classification (GTDB taxonomy): domain Bacteria; phylum Actinomycetota; class Actinomycetes; order Propionibacteriales; family Nocardioidaceae; genus Nocardioides. The sequence continues at coordinate 186,077 of CAVXGJ010000012.1, forward strand.
CGCGCAGGGCGGCCTGGAAGTCGGGGTCGCGCGGGTGGTCGGGCTTGAGCACCGGGAGGCCGAGCTCCTCGGCGCGCAGGGCGACCGGGCTGGCGACCAGCTTGCGGCCGCGACCGGACGGCGCGTCAGGACGGGTGATCACCCCGACCAGCTCGTGGTCGGAGGCGGCGATCGCGTCGAGGGCCGGCACGGCCACCTCGGGGGTACCGGCGAAGACGAGGCGCATCGCGATCAGAGCCCCAGTCCGCGGGTCGCGTGGGGGCTGACCTTGACGAGGGGCTGCTCGAGCCCGAACCACTCCGACTCGCGGATCTCGCGCATCGCAAGCTTGCGGGCGGCGGCATCGAGACGGTCGATGAAGAGCACTCCGTCGAGGTGGTCGGTCTCGTGCTGGATGGCGCGCGCCAACAGGTCGCTGCCGTTGATCGTCACCGGCTCGCCGTGCATCGACCAGCCGCGGGCGACGACCGAGAGCGCGCGGGTGCAGTCGAAGGTCAGGTCGGGCAGGGACAGGCACCCCTCGGGGCCGTCCTGCTCCTCTGCCGACAGGCTCAGCTCCGGGTTGACCAGATGTCCGAGCTCGCCGTCGACGTTCCAGGTGAAGACCCGCAACCCGACCCCGATCTGCGGCGCCGCCAGGCCTGCGCCGGGGGCCTCGAGCATGGTGTCGGTGAGGTCGGCGACGAGGGTGCGCAACTCCTTGTCGAAGTCGACGACCTCGATCGCCTTCGAACGCAGGACCGGGTCCCCGAACAGGCGGATCGGCTGAATGGCCACGAAACTCCTCGACACGTCACGGTGGGGCGGCGTTGCCCCGAGGATCGAGTTTAGGGGTCACCGGCCCGGCCGCGCAGCCGAGGGCCGCCGGTCGTCGACTCGGTCAGCGACGGCAGGGTTCGTCGCCCGGGAGCACCTCGGAGGCCGAGACCGAGTAGAGGGCCCCGGCCTGGCTGAACGTCGCCAGCAGGCTGGTGCTGCTCAGCAGCGACACCAGGTCGCCGGCGGGCACCGCCGAGCACCCGTTGATGTCGGCGAGGGACACGTCGTCGCGGGGCCAGGCGACCACCTCGCGCTCGAGATCGGTCGGCTGCACGAACAGCTCGACCTCAGCAGGCTCGAACGCCTCCGACTCCACCTCGGTCACTGCGGAGGTCGCGGCGTCGACGAAATCGCTCAGCGCCTGTCGGACGTCGGACTCGTCGTCGAAGCCCAGCGCGTAGGCCGCATGGCTCCAGGTGCCACCGGCGGCGTTGATCGTCACCGTCGTGGTCGGCGCATCCGCGATCTGGGGGCCGCTGTCGTCCACGTAGTCAGGCGGCGGCGCCAGCAGTCCGGCGGCGTCGGCGAGCCCGAGCAGGTCCTGGACCTGCTCCTCGGAGAGCTGGGCGACGCTCATCGGGATCAGGCGAGCCTGCTTCCCCGCTAGACGGTGGCCGCAGGAGCCGACCGTCGCCGGTGAGCAGCAGGGTGGGCTGCGCAGTGACGGCGTACTCGACGGGCACGAACCCGCCCCCGGTCTCGATGGTCAGGAGGACGTCGTCGGCTCCGGTGGGGTGCTCGATGCCCTGCACGACCGGCTCCGCCGACGGTGACCCGGCGGGATCTGCAGCCACCTCCGGGCCGGACCCGCCACACGCGGCGAGCAGCGCGAGGGCAGCAACGGCGGCGACAACGGGGACGACGGCGGGAGCGAGCAGACGTGGGGTCTTCATGATGATCCGACGCTACGCCGCAGCGTGCGGTTCCCGCCGCAGAACCGGGGGCTCGACGTCACAGGCTCGCCGGATCCACCCGGATGCGTACGGCGTCCAGCTTGCGGCTCGAGCGAATCCGCTGGAGGTCCCCCAGGGAGCGAGCCAGCTCGGCGCCGTGGGCCCGGGGGGTCCGCAGGACGAGTCGCTCCTCGTCGCTGCCGCTGGGCACGGGCCCGAGCACCTCGACGTGGTCGGGAGGAGCCAGGAGGGTCAGGACGTCGTCGACGGCCCCCGGCTCGCCGGTCACCGTCGCCAACCGCACCGCCGGCGGCAACCGGGCTTCCTGGCGCTCCTGGGAGAGTCGACGGGCGAAGCCCGGCTGGTCCCACCGGACCAGAGCCTGCAACGCGGGGTGGGCGGGGTCGCCGACGGCGAGGGCCCGCCCGCCGGGGCCCAGCAGCCCCACGGCATTGCTCCAGCGGCGCAGGGCCTCCTCGTCGGCGCGGGAGTCGTCGCGGGCCAGCAGCAGCCAGGTGTCGAGCAGCACCACAGCGGCGTACCCGCCCACGGCCACCGGCTCCGCCCCGGGGGTCGCCACGACGATGCCGGGACGGTCGTCGACAGTCGCGAGGACATGGTCGCCGGCGGAGGTGCGCACCAGCGTGCTCGGGAACGAACGCCCCAGCTCCTCGGCGGTGCGCGACTCCCCCAGGACCGGCGCCCGGAGGCCGGCCGCGCCGCACTCACCGCAGGCCCACCCGCTGGCGTGGGTGCCACACCAGCGGCACGCCGGTGGCGTGGTCGCCGAGGTCAGCGCCAACGGGCCCTCACAGGTGTGGCATCGGGCCGGGGTGCGGCAGCGCTCGCAGGCCAGGGCGAGGGCGTAACCGGCGCGCGGCGTCTGCACGAGCACGGGGCCGCGGGTCAGGGCGTCGCGCACGAGGGCGTGCACCTCGGCCGGCATCCGCGCCCCCTGCCCGCTGGGGTCACGCTCACGAGCGACGTCGGACGCCCCGCTGACGCCGACCGTGGCCCGCCGTCGCAGGACCTCGCGCGGCACCTCGAGGTCGTGGGCCCAGCCCGTGCGGACGAGGTAGTCGGCCTCCACACTGCGCGAGAACCCGCCGACCAGCACCGCCGCCTGTTCGCGGGCTGCCCGGAGCAGGAGCACCTCCCGGGTATGGGGATAGGGAGCACGCGGCTCGGCGTGCAGGTCGTCGCCGTCGTCCCAGATCACCACCAGGCCGAGGTCGCCGACCGGGGCGAAGGCAGCCGCTCGACTGCCGACCACGATGCGGCGGGTGCCGCGCAGCACGGCCAGGAAGTCGCCGTAACGACGGGCAGGTCCGGACTCGGCGGTCAGACAGACGTGGTGGTCGGCACCGAGCCGCGCGGTGAGCGCGGCATCGAGCCGGGCGACGTCCTTGCCGTCAGGGACACACAGCACCGCACCGCGACCATGGCGCAGCGTCGTCGCAGCAGCCTGGGCGACCATCACCGGCCAGTCGTCGCCGGGGGCCGCCGACCAGACTGCGCGCGGCGCCCGACCCTCGGCCAGGTGGGTCAGGAACGGCGTGGCGTGGGGGTAGTCGACCCAGGCGTCTTCGTCGGGTGTGGTCGGGGCCAGCGCCGGCTCCGGGGCCGAGGGCTGCTTCTCGGCGGTCGCGTGACGGGCCGGGATGGCCAGCCGCAGCACGTCGGAGCGCACCCCGGCATAGCGTTCGGCGAGATCGCCGGCGAGCGCGGCGATCGCCGGGGTGAGCACCGGCTCGGGGCTGACGACCCGCTTGAGGGGCGCCAGCACCCCGGCGTGGTCGCTGTCGGCGGCGCGCTCCACGACGAAGCCGTCGACGTCGTGCCCGGCGAAGCGGACCTTCACCCGCGCACCGGGCTGCGCGGCCTCGGCCATCGTGGCCGGCACCGCGTAGTCGAACGTGCGGTCGAGATGGGCCAGCGCCACGTCGACCAGGACCCGCGCGACCGGAAGGTCGGTGGTGATCGCTGCCCCGGCGGCCTTGCGGGCCTTCGTCGCCCGGGCCTTGGCCTGCGACTGCTTGACCGTGGCGCGGACCATCCCGGGCAGCTCGGGCTGCTCGCCCTGCTCGGGGTCGGGTCCGACGTCGCTCATGCGCGTAGGTCTATCAGCAACCACCGACCACGCCCATCCTGCTTGCCGAGTCGGCGACTATAGGCGCCGACTCGACCTCCCAACCAGTGCCGAGTCGGCGACTATAGGCGCCGACTCGACGTCCAGGTGGTGGTGCGGAGGATCGCGTTCAGCGCACCTTCTTGGTCTTCGAGGAGGTCTTGGTGGTCGAGAGGTAGCCCGCCTTCGTCGCCGTCACCCGCACCTGGAGCTTCTTGCCTCGGTCAGCGCCCCGCACCCGGTAGGTCCGGGCCTTCGCCTTCTTGATCGTCTTGCCGTTGGCCAGCCACCGGTAGCGCAGGCTCAGACCGGCCGGTTTCCACCCCACGACCTTGGCCTTCAGCTTCTTCTTGACCGCCGCCTTGCCGACGATCTTCGGGGTCCGCGCCGTGATCACCCCGCGCACTGCTGCGGTGTCCGGGGTGGTCACCGTCGTGGCGACGAAGCCCGGCGCGGAGCCGGTCACCCGTACGGCGATCCGGGAGCCGACGTCACTGCTGCCGAGCAGGTAGCTGCTCCCGGTCGCTCCCGGGATGGGGTTCCCGTCGGCGAGCCAGACGTGGGCGAACGTCGTCCCGGCCGGCGACCAGCCCTGCGTGATGGCCTGCAGGGTCGAGCCCTGGACCGTCTTGCCGCTCACCTGGGTCACCCCGGCCACGACCGGGCTGTCACAGGTGTAGACGGTGATGTCGTCGATGAACCAGCCGATGAAGCCGAAGACCGGGTCGGTGTTCATGGTGAACTGCGGCACGATCGAGGAGCCGCCGTACGACGACAGGTCGACCCTGCTCGCGACGTAGCCGAGGCTGTCCCCACCGAAGCCGAGCCTGCCGGCGGCGGGGTTTCCCCCCGCGATGATCTGGGTCGGGCCGTTGATCCAGGGAAGGGCCGCGGTGTCAGCCGGCGGCAGGGCATCGCCCGTCACGTCGACCTCGACGGTGCCGGCGTCGTAGTACATGCCGCCCTGGGTCTCGAGGAGGCGCCAGTGATGGAAGTGCAGGAACGTCGGTTGCCCGGCGGGCAGCGCGACCGGAGCGGCGGCCACCAGCGAGCTCGTTCCGAAGGTGGAGGCGTTCGCTCCCGCCCAGGACTCCACTCCGCTGTGGGCGTTGGAGCCCCAGTCGGGCAGCACGCCGTAGGACCAGACGCTCCCGGGCGTGAACGTCGTCGACGGGGTGCCCGCCTCACTGTCCAGCAGCACCCTGGGGGACGACCCCGGCGGGCAGGTCGCAGGTGCGTCGGCCGGTTGGCTCGCGTTCGTCGGGGTGAGCGCGAGAGCGGTTGCGAGGCCTGCCTTGTGCACATCGGTGCAGTCCGCAGCAGTGAAGCCCGGGCTGCCCGCCCCCAGGAGGTCCTGGCAGCTCTGGTCGAGGACCACCGCGAGATCGGCGAAGTCGCTGCCGGAGCTGAGCGTGGTGATGACCTGGAAGTAGAGCCGGGCGGTCTTGAGGAGCTCATCGTTGCCGGCGTCGATGCCGGTGATGCTCTGGCCGTTGAACGTGCCGCCCTTGGCGATCAGGTAGGCGGTCTTGTTGCTGACCCCGGAGTTGGTGTGCACGCCGCCGCTGTCGAAGTAGGAGGCGTCGAGCACGTAGTTGGCGCTGCTCGTCGCGTCGGGGTCGCCGAAGACGGTCGGATCCTGCAGGTTGCGCAGACCTGATGGGAAGCCGGGGATGTCTTCGCCGAGGGCCCAGTCGGTCGCCGAGTCGCCGGCAGTCGGGTAGCGGTGGTCGACGATCTCTCCCATGATGTCGGCCAACGACTCGTTGATCGCCCCGGACTGGCCCCAGTAGAAGAGCTCGGAGTAGCGATCGATGACCCCGTGGGTGATCTCGTGCCCGACCACGTCGTCGGCACCGGCGTAACCCTGTCCGTAGAACATCTCCACGCCGTTCCAGAAGGCGTTCGCGTAGGGGCAGTCCGCCGAGACCAGGCACACCTGCACCGAGGAGGCGAGCTTCTTGGTGCCGCCGAGGTCGACGCCGATCGTGTCGGTGAGGTCGAGGGAGACGGCATCGTCGTAGAAGTCGGACACCGCACCGCTGAGGTCGAAGGCCAGGTTGACGTCGGTCACCGCGCTCGGCCCGCTCGCCTCGGTGCGGGCGAAGCCCGACGTGCACGGGACCGGCGACACGGTCGCGATGTTGCCCCGGTCGCACACCACCCGATCGACCTCTTGGATCAGGTCGAGATCCAGCAGCACCCGGCCCGCCTGGTCGTCGACGATGACGTCACGGCGTACGTCGACTCCCCGACGTACCTCGAAGCGCCAGCCCGTGTGGGCTCCCAGCTCGGGTCGAGCGCCCAGCACCGCTGCGTCCAGCAGCCAGCGCCCGCGGTCCACGACGGTCGTCTCCCCCGCCCCGCCGGCGCTCCGGACCACCGCGGCGCGCGCGGTCGCGCGGGCAGCGGTCTCGTCGGTCTTGGCCTGCGGGACCCGGGTACGCGACGACAGGTCCGCGAGCAGCGAGCCGAGCTGCCGGTCGGGTCGCAGTGAGACCACGACATCGCCCCCGACGACGGGCACCCCGCCGACCTCCTGGGTGAAGGTCACCACGTCGGTGCCGGCGGGCGTGTGCCACGCCGATCGCGCCACCAGGCTCGTCCCGGCCCGGTCGGCACCGAGCGCGGCGCCGTAGCGATCGAGGTGCGCGGCCGCGGCAGCCTCGACGCTCCGGCTGCGGTCGACTCCGGGGTGCACGATCTCGGCGCCGGCCGGGGTCCCGACGAAGGTCACCTCGCCCCCGGGCGAGCGCCGCAGGGTCACCGGCGCGGTGGCGTCGCTCCGCAGCCTCTCGCGGGCGACCGCTGAGGGATCCGGCGGATCAGCCGAGGCCGGTGGCCCACCGACGACCGGAAGCGTGGCGATCACCAGGGCGACCACCCCCACCCAGAGTGCACGGATCTGTGAGTGTGTGCGCATCGGTGACCCCCCGGACCGATCCATCGCCCGCCGCCGAACGAAGGCTCTCCACGCTAGGCCAGCAGGCCGACGGCGACATGACCCGAAATGACCAGCACCGACCCGCCCTCACGGGCCGGGTCGGTGCTGGGGTGAGCGGGGTGAGCCGGTCGGCTCAGGAACCGACGGCAGCCTTGAGGGCAGCGGCGCGGTCGGTGCGCTCCCAGGTGAACTCAGGCAGCTCGCGTCCGAAGTGGCCGTACGCCGAGGTCTTGGCATAGATCGGGCGGAGCAGGTCGAGGTCGCGCAGGATCGCAGCAGGGCGCAGGTCGAAGACCTCGAGCACGGCCTTCTGGATGGTCTCGTCGTCGACGATCCCGGTGCCGAAGGTCTGCACGAACACACCGACGGGCTGGGCCTTGCCGATGGCGTAGGCGACCTGGACCTCGCAGCGACGGGCCAGGCCCGCGGCGACGACGTTCTTGGCGACCCAGCGCATGGCGTAGGCAGCCGAGCGGTCGACCTTCGACGGGTCCTTGCCGGAGAAGGCGCCGCCGCCGTGACGGGCCATGCCGCCGTAGGTGTCGACGATGATCTTGCGGCCGGTCAGACCGGCGTCGCCCATGGGGCCGCCGACGACGAAGCGGCCGGTCGGGTTGACCAGCAGCCGGTAGCCCTCGGAGGGCAGGTCGAAGCCGGCCAGGACCGGGTCGATGACGTTCTGCTTGATCTCGGCCTCGAGCTTGGTGAGGTCGGTCTCCTCGGAGTGCTGGGTCGACAGCACCACGGTGTCGACGCGCACCGGCACGTCGAACTCGTCGTACTCGATGGTGACCTGGGTCTTGCCGTCGGGACGCAGGTTGTCCATCGTGCCGTTCTTGCGCACCTCGGTGAGCTTCTCGGCCAGCCGCTGGGCCATCACGATCGGCAGCGGCATCAGCACGTCGGTGTCGTCACAGGCGTAGCCGAACATCAGGCCCTGGTCGCCGGCGCCGCGGGCATCGAGCTCGTCCTCGGAGGAGCCCACCCGGGCCTCGATGCCCTGGTCGACGCCCTGGGCGATGTCGGCCGACTGTCCACCGATGGCGACCTGGACGCCACAGGTGGTGCCGTCGAAGCCCTTCTCGGACGAGTCGTAGCCGATGTCGAGGATCGCGGCACGCACGAGGTCGGCCATCGGCGCATAGGCGTTGGTCCGCACCTCTCCGGCCACGACGACCAGACCGGTCGTCAGCAGCGTCTCGACGGCGACGCGGAGGTTCTCCTTGTCGGAGTCGTGCTCCATCAGGTAGTCGAGGATCGTGTCGCTGATCCGGTCGGCGATCTTGTCCGGGTGACCTTCGGTCACGGACTCCGAGGTGAAGAGGCGTCCAGCCACAGTGGTACTCGCTCTCGATGATTCGGGTGGTGTGTGGGCATCGCCGCCCGGCGATCCGGGCAGAGGCGAAGTCTATGCAAGTCCCAGCATGCAAGATCGCCGTCTCAGGCAGCGAATCCCCACGCCGAGATCAGGACCAGCGACGCGCGACTTCGTCCCAGATGACGTGGGCCAGCGCACCCTTGCTCCCGAGTGGTACGTCGGTCCGCTCGCCGTCGGCGCCGAGGATCACGGCCTCGTTGTCGGGGCTGCCGAAGACCGCTCCCCCACTCACGTCGTTGACGACCAGCAGGTCGCAGCCCTTCCGGGCGAGCTTGGCACGCGCCAGGTCGAGCACCGAGCCGGTGCCGTCACCGGTCTCGGCGGCGAACCCGACGATGACGCTGCCGGCGTTGGTCCGCTGGGTGGAGATCTCGTGGAGGATGTCGTCGTTCTGGGTGAGCGTGATCGGCGGGGCCGAACCGTCGGCGGCCTTCTTGATCTTGGCCTCGCTGCGCTGGGTGGGCCGGAAGTCGGCAGGCGCGGCGGCCATCACGACGGAGTCCGCGCTCGCCGCGGCAGCGACCACGGCGGCGTGCAGCTCGGCGGTGGTCTCGACGGGCACCAGCGTGACGCCGGCGGGGACGGGGAGGGTGACGTTGGCGGCGATCAGGGTGACCTCGGCGCCGCGCGCGACGGCGGCGCGCGCGAGCGCGTAGCCCTGGAGCCCCGAGGAGCGGTTGCCGAGGAAACGCACCGGGTCGAGGTACTCACGGGTGCCACCCGCCGAGACGACGACCCGTCGTCCGGCCAGGTCAAGGGTCTCGACCCCGCGGGCGAGGACGTCGACGCATACGTCGTACAAAGCACTGGGCTCGGGGAGGCGACCCTTGCCGGTGTCGGCGCCGGTCAGCCGGCCCTCGGCGGGTTCGACGACCACGGCGCCACGAGCGCGCAGCGTGGCGACGTTGGCCTGCGTGGCCGGGTGCTCCCACATCTCGGTGTGCATGGCCGGGGCGAAGACGACCGGGCAGCGTGCGGTGAGCAGCGTGTTGGTCAGCAGGTCGTCGGCCAGGCCGTGGGCAGCCTTGGCCAGCAGGTCTGCGGTCGCCGGTGCGACGACGACGAGGTCGGCGCCCTGCCCGATCCGGACGTGGGGCACCTCGTGCACGGCGGTCCAGACCTCGGCGCTGACCGCCTTGCCGGACAACGCCGACCACGTGGCGGCGCCGACGAACTCCAGGGCGGAGGCGGTCGGCACGACGGTGACGTCGTGGCCGGACTCGCTGAGGCGGCGCAGCAGCTCACACGCCTTGTAGGCCGCGATCCCACCGGCGACCCCCAGGACGACCGAAGGCCGGGCCCCCACGGGGGTCCCGGCCGATCGGCTGCCTGGAAGGCTCGTGCTGCTCGGGGCAGCGTCGTTGTTCAGGTGAGGACCCGAGTCACTCGGAGACGTTGGCTGCGGCGTCGAGGGCGGCCTGCTTGGCAGCAGCCTCCTCGGCGGCGAGCTCGGCCGGGTCGACGTCCTCGCAGGTCAGCTTGTCGTCGTTGATCTCACGCAGCGCGATGGAGAGGGGCTTCTCCTGCACGTGGGTGTCGACGAGCGGACCGACGTACTCCAGCAGGCCCTCGCCCAGCTGGGAGTAGTAGGCGTTGATCTGGCGCGCCCGCTTGGCGCTGTAGAGGACCAGCTTGTACTTGCTGTCGGTCTTGGTGAGCAGGTCGTCGATCGACGGGTTGGTCACGCCTTCGGCGGCAATGTTGGGCGCAGACACGCGTCAGCCTCACTGGTTCGTTGAATGGTTCGTCCGGTACCCGAGCGGGTTCACGGACTCGGTGGAACCCCGGGCGAGCCGGAGTCCGTCATCAAGGCTACCAACTCGTCGGCAGCATCGTGAACTTCGTGGTTGACGATGGTCACGTCGAACTCGCTCTCGGCAGCCAGTTCCTCGCGCGCGGTCGCCAGCCGGCGCTCACGCTCCTCGGGCGTCTCGGTGCCTCGGCCGACGAGTCGGCGGACCAGCTCGTCCCACGAAGGCGGCTTGAGGAAGACGAAGATCGCCTCCGGCATCGACTCGCGCACCTGGCGCGCACCCTGGAGGTCGATCTCGAGCATCGAGGGCCGACCGGCACCCAACGACTCCTCGACAGGGCCCCGCGGCGTGCCGTAGCGGGCCGCGCGGTGGACCACAGCCCACTCCAGCAGCCGGCCGTCGGCGATCATCGCGTCGAAGGTCGCGTCATCGACGAAGTGGTAGTGGACCCCGTCGACCTCGCCGGGTCGTGGCGGCCGGGTGGTCGCGGAGACCGAGAGCCAGACCTCGGGGTGGCGCTCGCGGACGGCGGTGGCGACCGTGCCCTTGCCGACAGCGGTAGGACCGGCGAGTACGACGAGTCGTCGGTCGCCGCTCACGACTTGTCTGACGCGAACTCGCGCTCGAGCGCCGCGATCTGCTTGGTGCCGAGCCCGCGCACGCGTCGTGACTCCGCGATGCTGAGACGCTCCATGACCTGGCGCGCCCGCACCTTGCCGAGCCCCGGGAGCGACTGGAGCAGGTCGACGACGCGCATCTTGCCGATCACGTCGTTCACCTGCCCCTGGGCGATGACGTCGCTGATGGAGGCGCCGGAGTTCTTGAGGCGGTTCTTGACCTCGGCCCGCTCGCGACGGGAGGCAGCAGCCTTCTGCAACGCCGCCTGGCGCTGCTCGGGAGTCAGCGGGGGCAAAGCCACGTGGGGGGTCCTTCTCGTCGGACGGGCGTCGGTCACAGCGGCAGGTTGCACCACAGGAAGGTCAATCTAGTCAGGTGTGACAGCAAGCGGCAACGGCGGCCCGCACATCAGACGCGGTGCTGGTGACCCAGATCGCAGCGTCCGCCCGGGATTCGCCGAACGAGCCCGATTCACAGGCTCAACGGGGTCTTGCACACATCGCGCGCCTGCTGCTGCACCGTGTCGAGCGCATCGCGCATCGCCTCGGTGCGTAGTCCGGTCGCGGCGGCAGCGATCGCGGCCTGATCCGTGTCGGACACTCCTTCGGGCGGCTCACCGAGGGCGTACGCCGCCGGGTCGACGCCGGCGTCGTCCAGCGCGTCGGCGAGCACGGAGATCCGTTGCACGACCACGATCCAGGCGTCGACGATGTCCGTCGGTGCCTTCTCGCGCAGCGCCTCGAAGCTCGGGAGCGCGTCGAGGAGGCCGGTGGCTCCGGAGGCGGCGGCCTCGGTCAGGGGCTTCTGCTGGGTCTGCACCTCGTCGCAGTAGCGCTCCAGGACCTCGCTCTTGCTGTCGCTGCAGCCCGTGGTCGTGGTGAGCAGCGCCAGCCCGAGCGATGCGCCCAGCACCCGGCGTCGCAGGCTCACGTCGACCCCGAGTCGCCGCGCAGGGCGTCGTTGGCCCGTCGTACGACGTCGCGCATGGCCTCGGCGCTCGGCCCCGCGCGCAGGACCTCGCGGGACGACGACGCGGCGACGTGGTTCGCCGAAGCCCCGAAGATCCGGCGGATGTCCGCCGGGGTGCCGCCCTGGGCGCCGTAGCCCGGCGCCAGGATCGGTCCGTTGAAGGCGAAGTCGGCGCCGGTGTCGGCGCCGATCGTGGCGCCCACGACCGCGCCGAAGGAGCCGAGCGGCTCCGCTCCGGCGTTGAGCGCCCGAAGGTGCTCGAGGATCCGCGCCGCGACGCTCTCGCCGGTGTCGACCGTGGCGTGCTGCACCTCGGGGCCCTCCTTGTTGGAGGTCAGGGCCAGCACGAAGAGGCCCGCATCGTGGCGGCGGGCCGCGTCGACGAACGGCGTGAGCGAGCCGAAGCCGAGATAGGGACTGACGGTGATCGCGTCGGAGGCCAGCGGGCTGGCGGGGTCGAGATAGGCGTCGGCGTAGGCCTCGGAGGTGGAGCCGATGTCGCCGCGCTTGACGTCGAGCAGCACCAGCGCGCCGGCCTCGCGCGAGGCGGCGATGACCTTCTCGAGCACCGCGATGCCCCGCGAGCCGAAGCGCTCGTAGAACGCCGACTGCGGCTTGACGATCGAGCACAGCGGAGCCACGGCCTCCACGACGCTCAACGCGAAGCGCTCGAGGCCGGCGACGTCATCGTCGAGGCCCCACCCGTGCAGCAGCGCGGCATGGGGGTCGATGCCGACGCAGAAGGGTCCGCGCTCGGCGAGGGCGTCGTGGAATCGGCACCGATCACCCCCCCTCCGAGAAGATGCGGGTGGGTCGCGGAGCACGTCACGGGACCCGCACCAGGGCGTCGGGCGTCAGGTCGGCGCGCGTCGGGTAGCCGTCGACGGCCATGATCAGGTCCGTCTCGGCCTGGAGCGAGCGCAGCACGTGGGTGGCGCCGGGAACTCCCCCGTGGGCCAGGCCGTAGACGTAGGGCCGGCCGATGGCGACGCTCGTGGCGCCCAGGGCCAGCGCCTTGACCACGTCGGCCCCGGTGCGGACCCCGGAGTCGAAGATGACCGGCGCGTCGCCGCGCGTGTCGTGGGAGCGGACGGCCTCGACGACCCCCGGCAGCCAGTCGATCGCTGCTCCCCCGCCGTTGGCCTGGCGGCCACCGTGGTTGGAGACGTAGATCCCGTCGACGCCTTCGTCGAGGGCGCGGCGGGCGTCGTCGGGGTGACAGATCCCCTTCAGCACGAGCGGCAGGTCGGTGAGCGAGCGCAACCAGGGAAGGTCGTCCCAGCCGAGCGGGTTGCCGAAGGTGCCGACCCAGGTCATCACGGTCGTGCCCGGGTCGGGGTCCGGTCCGGTCATCTCGGCGAAGACCGGGTCGGAGGTGTAGTTGGCCAGCGCCTTGCCACGCAGCTGCGGGAAGTTGCCGCTGGCCAGGTCGCGTGGCCGCCAGCCGGGCACCCAGGTGTCGAGGGTGATCACGATCGCGTCGTAGCCGGCGCGCTCGGCGCGGGAGACGAAGCTGGCAGCGAGGTCGCGGTTCTTGGGCGTGTAGAGCTGGAACCACAGCGGCGCCTCGCCGCGGGCGGCGGCGACGTCCTCGAGCGGGTCGCTCATGAGGGTCGAGCCGATGAACGGTACGCCGGTGGCGGCCGAGACCTCGGCGCCGTGGATGTCGCCGTGCTGGTCGGGCGTGACCAGACCCAGCACCCCGACCGGGGCCATCATCAGCGGGCTCGCGACGGTGGTGCCGAAGAGGTCGACCGACAGGTCACGCTCGGTCGAGGCTCGCAGCATCCGCGGCACCAGCGCCCAGCGATCGAACGCCGCGGCGTTGCCGCGCTGGGTCGACTCACTGCCGCTGCCGCCGGCGACGTAGGTGCGCAGCTCGGGGGGCAGCGCCGCGAGGGCGTTGGCCTCCAGCTCCGCGTAGGTGAACGGGTGGGCCGGCAGGTTGCCGCCGAGCGCCCCGAGGTAGAGCTCGATCTGGTAGTCGCCGAATGACATCAGGCCAATCCCTTCACAATCGTGCGGGGCCAACCCGGCCCCTCGTAGATGAACGCCGTGTAGGCCTGCAGCAGGTCGGCGCCTGCGTCCAGCCTGCCTCGGGCCTCCTCGACGGTGGTGATGCCTCCCACGCCGATGATCGTCAGGTCGGGTCCGACCCGCTCCCGCAGCAGACGCACCACCTCGGTGGCCCGAGCGGCCAACGGCCGGCCCGACAGCCCTCCGGCGCCGATGGCCTCGATCTCGTCGGGGCTGCTGCGCAGGCCCTCGCGGAGGATCGTGGTGTTGGTGGCGATGATCCCGTCGAGGCCGATCGCGAGGGCCAGGTCGGCCACGGCCAGGACGTCGTCGTCGACGAGGTCAGGCGCGATCTTGACGAGCAGCGGCACCCGCGTGGTCGTGACGCCGTCAGCGACCCGACGTACGTGCTCGAGGAGGGGTTGCAGCCGCTCCACCGACTGCAGGCTCCGCAGACCGGGCGTGTTGGGCGAGCTGACGTTGACGACGAGGTAGTCGGCGTGGGGGGCAAGGAGTCGGGTGCTGAGACCGTAGTCGGCCAGCACGGCCGCCTCGTCGTCCTCGGGCACCACCTTGGTCTTGCCGATGTTGATGCCCAGCACCGGTGCGTCCGCGGCTCCGGAGCCACCGGCCCCACCCGGTCCGGCGTGGCCACGGTGGGCGGTGCGCTCGGCGAGCCGCTCGGCCACGACCTGGGCTCCGTCGTTGTTGAAGCCCATCCGGTTGATCACGGCCCGGTCGGCGACCAGGCGGAACAGCCGGGGCTTCGGGTTGCCCGGCTGCGGCTGGGCGGTGACGGTGCCGATCTCGATGTGCCCGAAGCCGAGGGACGCCAGCGCGTCGATGCCGACGGCGTTCTTGTCGAAGCCGGCCGCGAGCCCCAGGGCGTGAGGGAAGGTGAGCCCCATCGTGGTCACCGGCGACGATTCCGGGTGGGTGGAGCGACCGGGGACCCGGCCGAGCCCACGCAGCAGCGGCGCCGCGCTGCGTACGGCCGCGAACCCGAGATGGTGAGCCCTCTCGGGGTCGACATGGGCGAACCCGTGCTCGAAGAGCCGCCGGTAGAGAGCCATCAGCGTGCCGACGGCCGGGTCAGGGCCATCCACTCCTGCAGGCTGCGCACCTCGATGTCGCCGCGGCGGCGGGCCTCGATCCCTTGGACGGCCGCGCCGAGACCTTGCACGGTGGTGATGCACGGGACGTTGGCCATCACCGCCGCGGTACGGATCTCGTAGCCGTCGAGTCGGGCCTGGCCGCCGGCGCTGCTGCCGACCCCTCCGGCGCCGTAGGGCGTGTTGACGATCAGCTGGATCTCACCGTCGTGGATGAGCTGGACGGTGGTCCTCTCCCCCGCCGGTCCCGGGCCCTCGAAGTGCTTGCGCACCACGGTGGCCGGCACGCCGTTGCGCCGCAGCACCTCAGCGGTGCCCTGGGTGGCGAGGATCTCGAAGCCGAGGTCCGCGAGCACCTTCACCGGGAAGACCATCGAGCGCTTGTCGCGGTTGGCCATCGAGACGAAGATCTTGCCGCTCAGCGGCAGCGGTCCGAAGGCGGCGGCCTGCGACTTGGAGAAGGCCCGGCCGAAGTCGCGGTCGAAGCCCATCACCTCGCCGGTCGACTTCATCTCGGGACCGAGCACGGTGTCGACCTGCGAGCCGTCGGCGGTGCGGAACCGGTTGAACGGCATCACCGCCTCCTTGACGGCGATCGGCTGGTCGGTCGGCAGCGAGCCGCCGTCGCCGGTGGCCGGGAGCAGCCCGGCGGCGCGGACCTCGGCGATGCTCTCGCCGAGCATCACCCGGGCAGCGGCCTTGGCCAACGGGGTTCCGGTGGCCTTGGAGACGAACGGGACCGTGCGTGAGGCACGCGGGTTGGCCTCGAGGACGTAGAGGATGTCGGAGCCGAGCGCGAACTGGATGTTGATCAGTCCCCGCACCCCGACGCCGCGGGCGATCGCCTCGGTGGCCTCGCGGATCCGGCCGATCTCGAAGGCCCCGAGGGTGATCGGCGGCAGCGCGCACGACGAGTCGCCGGAGTGGATGCCGGCTTCCTCGATGTGCTCCATCACGCCGCCCAGGAAGAGCTCGTCGCCATCGAAGATCGCGTCGACGTCGACCTCGACGGCATCGTCGACGAACCTGTCGACCAGGACCGGCGCGGCCGGGCTGATCAGCCCGGCGGCGACGTACTTCTCCAGGTAGGCCTGGAGTGCGTCGTCGCCGTAGACGATCTCCATGCCACGCCCTCCGAGCACGTAGGAGGGCCGCACCAGCACCGGGTAGCCGATCTCGGCGACGATCCGCTGGGCTTCGGGGTACGACGTCGCGGTGCCGTGCTTGGGCGCCACCAGGCCCGCCTCGGCCAGGACCCGGCCGAACGCGCCGCGCTCCTCGGCGAGGTCGATCGCGTCGGGCGAGGTGCCGACGATGGTCACGCCGTTGGCGGCCAGTCCCTGCGCGAGTCCGAGCGGCGTCTGGCCGCCCAGCTGACAGATGACGCCGACGATCGGGCCGGCCAGCGACTCGGCGTGCACGATCTCGAGGACGTCCTCGAGGGTGAGCGGCTCGAAGTAGAGCCGGTCGGAGGTGTCGTAGTCGGTCGAGACCGTCTCGGGGTTGCAGTTGACCATGATCGTGTCGTAGCCACCGTTGGGCAGGCTCGGGTCGCTCAGGGCCATCGAGGCGTGCACGCAGGAGTAGTCGAACTCGATGCCCTGACCGATCCGGTTGGGTCCGGAGCCGAGGATGATCACCGCCGGCCGCTCCCGCGGAGCGACCTCGCTCTCCTCGTCGTAGGTGCTGTAGTGGTAGGGCGTGGCTGCGGCGAACTCCGCCGCGCAGGTGTCGACGGTCTTGTAGACCGGTCGGATGCCGAGGGCGTGTCGTACGCCGCGCACGACGTCGGCGTTCATCCCACGGATCTTGCCGATCTGGGCGTCGGAGAAGCCGTGCCGCTTGGCGCGGCGCAGCAGCGTCGGGGTCAGCTCGGGGGCGACGGTGACCTCGGCAGCGACCTCGTTGATCAGGAGCAGCTGGTCGATGAACCAGGGGTCGATCTTCGTGGCCTCGAAGACCTCCTCGGGGGTCGCGCCCGCCCGCAGGGCATCCATGACCTCCTTGAGCCGACCGTCGTGGGGCGTGGCGATCGTCTCGAGGAGCGCGTCCTTGTCGAGCTCGACCCACTCCTGATGCCAGTCGAAGACGGCATCCTTGCTCTCCAGGGAGCGCAGTGCCTTCTGGAGGGCCTCGGTGAAGTTGCGGCCGATCGCCATCGCCTCACCCACCGACTTCATGTGGGTGGTCAGCGTCGGGTCGGCGTGGGGGAACTTCTCGAACGCGAACCGCGGCACCTTCACCACGACGTAGTCGAGAGCCGGCTCGAACGCCGCCATCGTCCCGGCCCGCTCCGGGGTCGGGTACGCACGCTCCGGAGCGTCGGAGGTGTCCGAGCCCTCGGGCGAGACGACCTCCACACCCCTCCTGGTCGTGATGTCGTTCGGGATCTCGTCGAGGGTGTAGCCGATGGCGACCTTGGCCGCGATCTTCGCGATCGGGAAGCCGGTCGCCTTGCTCGCCAGCGCGCTCGACCGGGACACCCGGGGGTTCATCTCGATGACGATGAGGCGGCCGTCGGCCGGGTTGACGGCGTACTGGATGTTGCAGCCGCCCGTGTCGACGCCGACCGAGCGGATGATGCCGATCGCCAGGTCGCGCATCGCCTGGTACTCGCGGTCGGTGAGGGTCAGCGCGGGCGCGACGGTGATCGAGTCACCGGTGTGCACGCCCATCGGGTCGACGTTCTCGATGGAGCAGATGATCACCACGTTGTCGGCGGTGTCGCGCATCACCTCGAGCTCGTACTCCTTCCACCCGATGATCGACTCCTCCAGGAGGACCTCGGTGGTGGGGCTCGCGGCAAGACCGGCGCCGGCGATGCGGTGCAGGTCGTTCTCGTCGTAGGCCATCCCGGACCCGGCGCCGCCCATGGTGAACGACGGTCGCACCACCATCGGGTAGCCGAGCTGGTCGGCCGCGCCGAGGCAGTCGTCCATGGTGTGGCAGATGACCGACTTGGAGCACTCCCCGCCGAGCTCCTCGACGATGCTCTTGAAGATCTGGCGGTTCTCGCCACGGTCGATCGCCTCGATGGAGGCGCCGATCAGCTCGACGTCGTACTTCTCCAGCACGCCGTTGGCAGCCAATGCCATCGCGGCGTTGAGGGCGGTCTGGCCGCCGAGGGTCGCCAGCAGCGCATCGGGGCGTTCCTTGGCGATGATCATCTCGACGTACTCCGGCAGGATCGGCTCGACGTAGGTGGCGTCGGCGAACTCGGGGTCGGTCATGATCGTGGCCGGGTTGGAGTTGACCAGGATGACCCGCAGGCCCTCCTCCTTGAGCACCCGGCACGCCTGGGTGCCGGAGTAGTCGAACTCGCAGGCCTGGCCGATGACGATCGGGCCGGAGCCGATCACCATCACGCTCTTGATGTCCTCGCGCTTGGGCATGTCAGGCCTCCTTGGTATGCGGAGCAGAGATGCAGGTCGACGAACCGATCGAACAGGTACGCCGCATCGTGCGGGCCGGCTGCAGCCTCCGGGTGGTACTGCACCGAGAAGCTCTTCAAGGCATCGGTCTCGGCGTCGCGCAGCTCGAGGCCCTCGACGACGTCATCGTTGAGGCACACGTGGCTGACGGTGACCGACCCGTAGGGGGTGGCGGTTGATCCGGTGAGCGGGGCGTCGACGGCGAACCCGTGGTTGTGCGCGGTCACCTCGACCTTGCCGGTGGTGCGGTCGAGGACCGGCTGGTTGATGCCGCGGTGACCGTACTTCAGCTTGTAGGTGCCGAAGCCGAGCGCCCGGCCGAAGAGCTGGTTGCCGAAGCAGATCCCGAAGTAGGGCAGGCCACGCTCGAGGGCACCCTGGAGCACAGCGACCTGATCGGTCGTGGCGGCCGGGTCGCCGGGGCCGTTGGAGTAGAAGAGCCCGTCGGGGCCGTTGTCGCCAACGGCGAGGATCTGGTCGAGGGTGGAGGTCGCGGGCAGCACGTGCACCTCGATGCCGCGCTCAGCCATCCGG
Source organism: uncultured Actinomycetota bacterium (assembly GCA_963761285.1). Taxonomy (GTDB): domain Bacteria; phylum Actinomycetota; class Actinomycetes; order Propionibacteriales; family Nocardioidaceae; genus Nocardioides. The sequence goes on from CAVXGJ010000012.1 coordinate 204,673, forward strand.
TAGGGCGTCATCGTCTTGATCCCGAGGTCGAGCGCGGCGACGGTGAAACGCTTCTCGCCCCAGGGTCCCGGGTGGGCGGGCACGACATACGCCTCGTCGGTCGAGACCTCGCTGCTGAGTTCGGACCCGGCCATCTCGCCGGAGGCTCGCACGCGGGCCAGCAGGGCGGAGGCGTCGGTCTCGGTCGAGGAGATTCCGACCCGCATCGCACCACGCTCGCGCAGGTGGCGGGTCAGGGCCCGGGTGTCGATGCCGGAGATCCCCACGACCCCCTGCGCGACGAGCTCGTCGTCGAGGGACCGCTGCGAGCGCCAGTTGCTGGGCACCCGCGCGGGGTCACGCACGACATACCCGGCGACCCAGATCCGCGACGACTCGGCATCCTCGTCGTTGACGCCGGTGTTGCCGATGTGCGGAGCCGTCATGACGACGACCTGGCGGTGGTAGGAGGGGTCGGTGAGGGTCTCCTGGTAGCCGGTCATGCCGGTGTTGAACACGGCTTCGCCGAAGGTCTCCCCCGGCGCGCCATAGGCCTCACCGGTGAACGTGCGGCCGTCCTCGAGCACGAGGAGGGCAGGGGTGGAGGCGGTGACAGGACCGGGCATTCAGACCAGTTTCCCTTCGAGGACGGTGGGGACGCCGCGCAGCAGCGTCGCGTGCACGGAGGCGCCGAGGGTGCGCCCGTGCCAGGGGTTGTTGCGGGAGAGCGAGACCGAGGCGTCCCGGTCGACGGTGAGCGTCGTGGCCGGGTCGACGAGGGTCAGGTGGGCGGGTTGACCGACGGCCAGCTCGCGCCCGTGGCCGCCGAGCCCGTCGAGTCCTGCGATGCGAGCCGGGTTGGTCGACATGACCCGGGCCACGCCGGCCCAGTCGAGCAGACCCGACTCGACCATCACCTGGGCCACGACCGGCAGGGCGGTCTCGAGCCCGAGCATGCCGAAGGCTGCGTCGACGAACGCGTGCTCCTTGTCGTGGCGCGCGTGCGGCGCGTGATCGGTGGCGACCGCGTCGATGGTGCCGTCTGCCAACGCGGCCCGGAGGGCTTCGACATCCTCCTGCGGGCGCAGCGGAGGGTTGACCTTGTAGGTCGGGTCGTAGCCGGTCAGCAGGTCGGTGGTGAGGAGCAGGTGGTGCGGGGTCACCTCGGCCGTGACGTCGATGCCGAGCGACTTGGCCCACCGCAGGACCTCGACGGTGCCGGCGGTGGAGGCGTGGGCGACGTGGACGCGGCTGCCGGTGTGTCGGGCGAGCATCACGTCGCGGGCGACGATGACCTCCTCGGCGACACCCGGCCAGCCGGGCAGGCCGAGCTTCCCGGAGAGCTCGCCCTCGTGGCAGCAGGAGGCCGGTCCGGCGAGGTCGGGGTCCTGAGCGTGCTGGCTGACGACGCCACCGAAGGCCTTGACGTACTCGAGGGCGCGGCGCATCACGCGCGGGTTGGCCACGCAGCGACCGTCGTCGGAGAAGACCCGCACCTGCGCGCGCGAACGAGCCATCAGGCCGAGCTCGGCGAGCTCCTCGCCGAGGAGCCCGTGGGTGACCGCGCCGACCGGCTGGACGTCGACGATCCCGGCCGCGCGGCCCAGATCGAGGACCCGCTCGGCGGCTTCGGCGGTGTCGGTGACCGGACTCGTGTTGGCCATCGCGAGCACGGCGGTGAACCCGCCCATCGCGGCGGCCTGCGAGCCGGTGCGGATGGTCTCGGCGTCCTCACGGCCGGGCTCGCGCAGGTGCGTGTGCAGGTCGACCAGGCCGGGCAGGGCGATCAGGCCGTCGGCGTCGATCGTGCGGGCCCCAGCGGCGGAGACCTTGCCGATCTCGGTGATGACGCCGTCCTCGATGAGGAGGTCGGCGGCGGCGGCACCCAGCAGGGAGGCACCCTTGACGATGATCTTGTCGGTGGTCTTGTCGGTGCTGTTGTCGGTGGTGCTCACGCGTTCGACCCTTCTCCGGCCAGCAGGTGATAGAGGATCGACATCCGCACCGCGAGGCCGGCCGAGACCTGGTCGAGGACCAGGGACTGGGCGGCGTCCGCGGCGTCGGCGGCGATCTCGAGGCCGCGGTTCATCGGGCCGGGGTGGCAGATGGGCACGTCGGGGCCGAGCGTGGCGAGGCGGTCGCGGGTCAGGCCGTAGCCGACGGTGTACTCACGGGCGCTGGGGAAGAACCCGCCGCTCATCCGCTCGCGCTGGACACGCAGCATCATCACCGCGTCAGCGCTGGGCAGCACCTCGTCGAGGTCGTACGACGTCGTGAACCCGACCGCCTTCGACCAGGCGTCCACGCCGCTGGGCATCAGGGTCGGCGGGGCGACCACGCTGACGCGGGCGCCCAGCTTGGCCAGGCACAGCACGTTGCTGCGGAAGACCCGGCTGTGCGTCAGGTCGCCGACCAGCACGACGTGGCGTCCCTCCAGGCTGCCGAGGCGGCCCTCGGAGCCGAACCGGCGCTGCAGGGTGTAGGCGTCGAGCAGCGCCTGCGAGGGGTGCTCGTGGGTGCCGTCGCCGGCGTTGATGACCGCGGCGTCGATCCACTGGCTGACCTGGAGGGCGGAGCCGCTGGCGGCGTGGCGCATCACGACGGCGTCCACGCCCATCGCGGCGATGGTCTGCACGGTGTCGCGCAGGCTCTCGCCCTTGGAGGCCGAGCTGCCCTTGCCGGTGATGTTGATCGTGTCGGCCGAGAGCCACTTGCCGGCGATCTCGAAGCTCGATCGGGTGCGGGTGGAGTCCTCGAAGAAGAGGTTGATGATCGTGCGGCCGCGCAGGGCGGGCAGCTTCTTGACCTGACGGCGTTGCACGTCGTGCATCTCCGCGGCGGTCTCGAAGAGGGTCGCGATGTCGTCGGCGGTGACGTCGTCGATCGAGAGCAGGTGCTTCTTCATGACGGCTCCCCCGCTCCGGAGGCGATCCAGACGCCCTCGACGTCGTCGACCTCGCTCAGCCGCACCATCACGCGCTCGGCGCGGGCGCTGGGGAGGTTCTTGCCGACGTGGTCGGCCCTGATCGGGAGCTCGCGGTGACCCCGGTCGACCAGCACCGCGAGGCGGACGACGGCGGGGCGGCCGAGGTCGTTCATCGCGTCGAGCGCGGCCCGGACGGTACGTCCCGAGTAGAGGACGTCGTCGACGAGCACGACCGTCTTGTCATCGATGCCCCCCGGCGGCACCTCGGTGGGCTGCGGAGAACGCGCGGGGTGCTTGCGCAGGTCGTCGCGGTACATCGTGATGTCGAGGGCTCCGGTGGGCACGTCGACACCCTCGACCTCCTTGATGCGAGCCGCGATCCGGCGCGCCAGCGGCACCCCCCGACTGGGGATGCCGAGGAGCACCAGGTCACCGGCGCCCTTGTTGCGCTCGAGGATCTCGTGGGAGATGCGGGTCAGGGCCCGGTTGATGTCACGGGCGTCCAGGACCACACGGCTCTGGTCGGACTGGGCGAGGGTTGCGGCCTCGTCGGGGGCAGGCTGGGCACACACGAGTGCTGCCGGACCTCCTTCTCCGCCTCACAGGACGGCTCGTTAAAGGATGTCGATCGGCGCCGACACTAGCAGCGAGGAGCCCGACGTACGACCTCGGCGACTGTGATGTCTCACGCCTCGATCTTCCAGGCCCGGGGTCGTGGTCGCCGCGGGGAGCGGTGCCCCAGCCACCCTTCGGCCGTCACAGACCGTGGCCCACGCACCGCCCACCGGCGCCGCCCCGAGGAGCGGTGCCCCAGCCACCCTTCGGCCGTCACAGACCGTGGCCCACGCACCGCCCACCGGCGCCACCCCGAGGAGCGGTGCCCCAGCCACCCTTCGGCCGTCACAGACCGTGGCCCACGCACCGCCCACCGGCGCCACCCCGAGGAGCGGTGCCCCAGCCACCCTTCGGCCGTCACAGACCGTGGCCCACGCACCGCCCACCGGCGCCACCCCGCGTCAGGCGAGGTCGAGCAGGACCTTGCCGACTGCGCCGCCCTCGACGGCATCGTGCGCGGCGGCGGTCTCGGCGAGTGGGTAGTGGTGCAGCGGCACGCCGGCCTCCTCCCCGACGCGGAGCGCGCCGGCGACGACGGCAGCGTTGACGTCCTGCGTTGCGGCGACGAGCAGGTCGGCGTCGAGGAAGTAGAGGAGCACGCCCTGCAGCCGCACGTTCTTCGCGAACGCCGGACGCACCGCCATCGACGCCTCGTCGCCGCCGTTGTTGGCGTAGAACGCGATGGTCCCGTGGTTGCGCACGACCTCCAGGTCGAGCGGAAGGTTGTCGGCCGGGGCCACCTCCACGACGAGGTCGACGCCCTGCGGGGCGACCTCGCGGACGGCGGCCACGACGTCCTCGGTGCGGTAGTTGACGACGTGGTGGGCACCGGCCGCGCGAGCGAGGGCCGCCTTCTCCTCACCGCTGACGGTGGTGACGACCGTGGCCCCTGCCCAGACGGCCAGCTGGATCGCAGCATTGCCGACCGCACCGGCGCCACCGGCGACCAGCACGACCTGCCCGGACAAGGCCTCGGGCGCAAGGCGGGTGACGGTGCCCGAGGTCAACGCACGGTGGGCGGTGACGGCCGGCACTCCGAGCGAGGCCCCCAGGTCGTACGACGCCGCGTCAGGAAGTGGTACGACGCAGCGCGCCGGCTGCACCGTGAGCTCCGTGGCGGTGCCGACGGCCCGGCCGAACTGGGCCAGCACCAACCAGACCCGGTCACCGGGGGCGACGTGATCGACGCCATCGCCGATCGCCTCGACGACTCCCGCACCGTCCTGACCGGGGACGACCTCGTCGTACTGCAGGCCGCCCATCGCGCCGACACGGAACTTCCAGTCGGTGGGGTTGACGCCCGCGCGGACGATCCGGATCAGCACCTCGCCGGGCCCGGGGGTCGGGGCCTCGCGCTCAGCGAGGCTCAGGACGGACGACGGACCGGTTTCGGAGTAGACAACTGCACGCATGCCAGGCCCAGCGCCGATTCGGCCCGGGTTGTTCCCGCTACTTCGTAGCAGCTCGACCGAGCCCGACCTCCGGGGCGGCGCGGCCGGCGATCAGCGGCAGGTCGAGGTAGGTCTTGATGCCGGTGCCCGCGGCAACGACGTACGGGATGGCGTTGACGCAGTGGTTGGCGGTGGAGACCACGCCGGGGTTGCGCACCAGCCCCTCCTCGATCGTGTCGGGCTGGAGGCCCTTGAAGGTCAGCGTCACCGAGGGGTCGCCGGTCACCTCCACCTCGAAACGCTCGCCCTTCTCGCCGAAGCTCCAGGCCGGCTCGAGGTGCTCCTCGCCCATCAGCCAGTTCACGGTCGCGGTCACCACCGGTACGCCGTCGACCAGAGCACGCCAGTGAAAGCGGCGGGCCGCGACCAGGCCGGGCGCGATGATGCCCATCGGGGAGTCGATCGGCGCGGTGGCGACCGCCACTTCCTGCAACGTCTCGATCTTCGGATCGGCCCCGAACCCCATCTCGGCCACGATCATCCGGACCGACGAGCGGAATCCGCCCCCGAGCAGGGAGGCCATCGGGCTCGCCAGCGACTCCTCCGGGGTCTTTCCGAAGCCCATGACGTGCTCGATGACGTCGGGGGCACCGTAGGTGCGGATGTCGGAGTACTCCTCCGAGCGCACATGCGTCACCCGCGCACTCACCGCCGAGACCATCAACGGGAAACGCTCGGTGATGCCGCCGGGGTGGATCCCGGTCCCGTGCAGGGTGGTGCCACCGGCCTGGCACGCCTCGACGATCGCGGTCGTGGCCGCGGGGTTGGGATAGATCCAGCCGACGGGTGTGACGACGTTCTTCCCCGACCGCAGCAGCGCCACCACCTCTGCTTCGTCGGCGACCAACGGCGAGTACACGACACAGTCGGCCTCCAGCGCGCAGATCTCCTCGAGGGTGGTCGAGGCGGTGACCCCTAGCGGCGCGATCCCGAGGAGGTCCCCCACGTCACGTCCGGCCTTGGCGGCGCTGTGCACCCAGCAGCCGACCAGCTCGAGGTCCGGGTGGCTGAGCACGCCCTGGATCGCTGCCTTGCCGACGCCGCCGGTTGCCCACTGGATCACCTTGATGGTCATGGGTAGGCAGTCAGTCAGTACTGACACCCGTCGTCAAGCACGAGGCTCGGTGCGATCATGGATCGATGGATCCTGCCCCGTGGCGCGAGAAGAAGCAGACAGTCGCCGTCGTGGTTGCCCACGGCATCGGCAACCAGTTGCCGATGGACACGGTGCGCTCGATGGTCGACAACGTCTTCGGGGTCGAATCGGGTCTCCCGGACCCGGTTCCGGTCTACAGCCGCCTGGACCGCGACGCAGACTTCCTCGACCTGCGTCGGCTGATGCTCACCAAGACGGTGGAGCGGCCCCGCGTCGACTTCTACGAGCTCTACTGGCAACCGACCTTCGGCAGCGGGAGCCCTGGAGCCGTGGCGGGTTGGGCGGTGCGGCTGCTGCTGCGGCGGCGCCACGTGGGCGCGCAGATGCGCCAGGTGATCTGGACCCTGCGCCTCGCCCTCCTGCTCCTCGTCCTCCTCGTCGTGTCAGCGAGCTGGGCGCTGGCGGAGCTCGGACCCGATGAGGGTTGGAAGAGCTTCCTCGCACCAGCGCTGCCCTTCATCCTGTTCGCGGTGACGTTGCCCAAGCTCCTGGTCCGCAACGTGCTCTCCCACGTGGTCGCCGATGCCAGCCGCTGGTTCGCCCCCGGCCCCGACGACATCGAGAGCCGCGACAAGGTCCGCCTCCAGGCGGTGAGCCTGCTCAAGGAGCTCCACCGGGTGAAGGCGGACGGCACACCGGAGTACGGACGCATCATCGTGGTCGCGCACAGCCTGGGGGCGGTGGTCGCCTACGACGCCATCCGACTCGCCTTCGACGAGCTGCGCGACCCATCCGACCAGTTGCCTCCGGCGCCGGCCCACGAACGCCAGCCCAACGCGTGGCGGTTCGCCGCCGATCGTCCCGGCGAGCCGGCCTTCGTCGGCCCCCATGGAAAGCCGTTGCTGGTGGAGGTCGGCGGAACGGACTATCACGAAGTCCAGACGGCGCTGCACGCCGAGCAGCGCAGCGTCGGGGTGCCGTGGAGGGTCACGGACTTCGTGACCGTCGGCTCCCCGCTCACGCACGCACGCGACCTGATGGCCGGGAAGTCGGTGAGCCTGGAGCGCCGCATGGACGAGACCGAGTATCCGGCGTGCCCACCTCGCGGCGCCCAGCAGCACAGTGAGATCGAGCGCGCCAAGCGCGGTGAACCCGTGCCGCTGTCGGCCGGGCAGGAGGGCACCGGTCGCTTGGCGTTCTACCGCAAGACCGACGACGGACCGTTGATGGCGCACGAGGCCTCACCGTTCGCGACGACCCGGTGGACCAACCTGTACTTCCCGATGAAGCCATGGCTCGGTGGGGATCCTGTCGGCGGACCGGCTGCACCGGTCTTCGGTCGCGGCATCGTCGACATCCCGGTCGAGATCAGCGCCCCGGCAGGACGACGGCGCACCGTGACGGCGCTGCCGGTCGGCGCGCACACCTGGTACTGGCGTCACCTCGGGGCCGGGTCAGGCGACCCGGAGACCGACTGCATCGAGCGACTGCGGGCGGCGATGGACCTTCGCTGGTCCTGACCACCGACAGAAGTGAAGGACGCCGGCTTCAGAGCGCACCGGCCATCCCGGCGCACGCAGCCAGCCAGGACTTCCGGGTGCCGTCGGAGAGCTGGGCATACGGTACGACCGATCCGGAGACCAGCGCCGGGTCGTAGGGCACCCGGTAAACCGCGCGGGTGCGCTGCTCGTAGACCGCGACCAGGTCGGCGGCGAGCTTGTCGTCGACCTTGGGTGAGGGGTCGGAGAGCACGGTGACGCACTTGCGCTTGAGGTCCTTCATGCCGGCGTCCTGAAGGGCGTCGAGCATCCACAGGCCGCTGTAGCCGGTGTCCTCGCGGACCGTGCTCGTGACCACGATCAGGTCGGCGGCCTCGGCCGCGGCCAGCCAGTTCTCGGCACGCATGTTGTTGCCGGTGTCGACGAGGATGATCCGGTAGAAGCGCTCGAGGAGTGAGTGCACCTCGACGAAGTCGTCGGCATGGATCGTGCCGGTCACGTCGGGTCGCTCGTCGGAGGCCAGGACGTCGAAGTGGGCGTCGCCCTGGGAGCGTACGAAGGCCCCGAGGTCGCCGATGCGCGATTGGAACACGTCCTTGAACCGGCCGAGGTCCTCGAGCAGCTCGCGGGTGGTGTTGCGGTGGGAGCCGCGGGTCCCGCGGATGCCGAGGGTGCCGCGGGTCTCGTTGTTGTCCCAGGCGACCACGCCGCCGCCGCGGACAGTGCCGAACGTGTAGCCGGCGGCAAGCACACCGGTGGTCTTCGCGGCGCCGCCTTTGGGGTTGACGAAAGCGATCGTGCGCGGGCCGTCGAAGTCGCGCTGGATAGCGGCGCGTTGCTGCTCGTACGCCTCCTCGCGGGCGCCCATCTTCGGCTTGATCAGGTTGCCCGACCAGCGACGGACCTTGCCCCGCCAGCCCCAGGTGGCCGGCCCGAGCTGCTGGTCGCTGTCGCGACGGTCGAGGAAGTCGGTGGCGCTCATGAAGCGGCGGACGTCGGCGGCCGGGTCGGCGGCCGGGTCGGCGGGCTGCTCGGCCGGTGCCGTCGGCTGTGCAGAGGTGGGTTGCGGCGCTGCAGGCGGTGGGGCGGCCGGCGGTGGCGTCGCGGGGGCTGCGACCGGAGGCACTGCGGGCGGTGGCGACGAGGGTGGAGGGGTCGACGGCGGTGGGCCGGTGGGGACGAAGGGGTTGGTCTGCGTCGCGGTCGCGTCGAAGGGGGTCTCGACACGCTCGTCGCTGGCGCTCCTCACGGCTCGACCACCTTGGTGGTCGAGGGGGGTCTCAACACCCTCGTCGCCGGCGCTCATCGCGACTCGCGCGCCTCGCGTCGCTGCCGGGGTCGGCCAGCCGGGGATCGGGTCCGACAGGGGGTCGCCGCGGATCGGCTCCGGGATCGGCGGCGTCGCCAAGGCGTCGGCCTGCTCACGGGCGTAGGTGGCGAGTTCTTCGGGCGTGTAGAGGCGATCGCTGGTGTCAGTCGCGTGGGGTCCGTAGGACGGCTCGGTCATGATGCTCCTCCGAGGGTTGGCTCCTGATCCTCCTGTCCACTCACCAGGCATCCGAAACCTCGCCGCCGCGCCGGCAACAGCTCGGCGAGGTCAGTCGCGGTCGAGGTGGCGGACCGTGGCGAAGCAGAAGAGTCCGTAGGCGGCGAACCCCAGACCGATCGCGGCCAGGAGCACCGGGCCGAACGGTTGGTCGAGCACCGTGCGGAGCGCTTGGTCGAGCCCGCCGGACTTCTTGGCCTCATGCGTGAACGCGGCGTACAGGAACAGGCCGCCGACGACCCCGTAGGAGACGCCCTTGGCGACGTGACCCGCCCGGCCAAGCCACTTGTACGTCGTGCCGCTGCTGCCGCTGAGTCCCTGGTCGTCGAACCGATCCAAGTAGGACTCCCTCCACGCGACCACCAGCAGACCGACGCCGGCCGCGATGATCCCGACCCCGATCGCGCCGACGAGGAGCTGTCCGCCGGGGTTGTTCATCAGCGTCGCCGTCATCGAGTCGGTGCCGCCGCCCCCACCCTTCCCGCCGCCCGAGGACGAGCCGGTGGCGATGTCGATGGCGCTGTAGGCGATCCCGGCGTACACGATCGCCTTGCCGCCGGACAGCAACCGCTTGCCCAGCCGCTTGGGGTCGTCCTCGTCGCGGTAGCCCAGGGCCGCCTCGACAACACGCCACACGACGAGGAGCACCAGCCCGAGCGCCAACGCCCACACCAGGACCTTGCCGAACGGTTGCTCGGCCAGCTGCTTGACCGCGCCGGTGCTCGAAGCCCCGCCCTCACGGTCCCCCAGCGCCAGCTGCACGGCCAGCCAGCCGATCAGCAGGTGCACCACGCCGTAGGCGATCAGGCCCGCGCCGGCGATCTTGTCGACGACGTCGCTCTGGTGGGCTTCGCGAGCTTTGCTGTCGGTCACGAGAGGTCTCCGAGGGCGGTCTCGATGGCGCGGTGGAAGGTCGGGTAGGCGTAGATCATGGTCTCGAGCGTCGAGACCGGCACCTCGGCGTGCACGGCGACGGCCAGGAACCCGAGGATCTCTCCCCCAGCCGGCCCCATCGCGGTGGCCCCGACGAGCACGCCCCGATCGGAGTCCTCGACGACCTTGATCAGGCCCCGGGCACCGGGACCGTGGGTGAAGCCGCGCGAGGTCTGGTCGAGCTGCACGGAGCCCACCCGCACCGACAACCCGGCATCGCGGGCCTGCTGCTCGGTGAGGCCGACCCCACCGACCTCGGGATCGGTGAACGTGGTGTGCGGCACCGCGTGGTAGCGAGCGGGGGCGCCGTCCTGGTCGAGCAGGTCGCGCAGCGCGATCGCTGCCTGATACATCGCGACGTGGGTGTAGGCGCCCTCGCCGGTGATGTCGCCGATGGCCCACAACCCCTCAGTGCCCTCGACCCGCAACCGGTCGTCGGTGGCCAGGGTGCGAACGCTCGGGTCGAGGCCGATGGTGTCGAGGCCGAGGTCGTCGAGGTTGGGGGTCCGGCCGGCGGCGACGAGGAGCTTGTCGGCGACGACCTGCTCCCCCGACTCCAGCCCCACGGTGAAGGTGCCCTCGGCGTAGGAGACCGACGAGGCGTCAGCACCGGTCATCACCCGCAGGCCTTCGCCGACGAGCACCTCCGCCAGCAACGCGCCGGCCTCCGGCTCGTCGCCCGGCAGCAGCGCGTCGCCGCGCTGCAGGAGGGTGACCCGCACTCCGAAGCGCGAGAACGCCTGCGCCATCTCGCAGCCGATCGGACCGCCACCCAGCACGATGAGCGATCCGGGCAGCTCGGTGACCTGGACGGCGTCCCTGTTGGTCCAGTACGGCGTGCCGTCGAGGCCGGCGATCGGGGGCGCCGCGGGGCGGGTGCCGGTGTTGAGCACCACGCCCTTGGCCGCGGTGTAGTCGCTGGTCGTCCCGTCAGGGAGGGTGACCTCCACCTGGCGCGGCCCGGTCAGCCGCCCGACTCCGTGCAGCACGGTCGCGCCGGCATCCTCGAGACGGGTGACCGCGATGGCGTCGTCCCAGTGGGACGTCGCCTCGACGGCGATCCGCTCGGCGACCGGCGCCCAGCTCGGGACGACGGTCGACTCCCCCGCCACCTCGTTCACGCGGCCGGCCTCGGCCAGCGCGTCGCCGGCGCGCACCATCATCTTCGACGGGATGCACCCGTAGTAGGGGCACTCACCGCCGACGAGGTGCTTCTCGATGGCGACCACCGACAGTCCGGCCTCCACTGCGCCGGACACCAGCGACTCGGCACCCGGACCGAGCCCGATGACGATCAGGTCCACGTCGTTGCTCATGACGCCAACCTAGGCGGCGCGGCCCGCCAGTCGTCACCCCCGTGCGGATGGGACTGCGCGCGCCGCGCCGGCCCGGCTACTGCTGGGTCAGCGTCGGCTTCTTCTTCAAGATGGCGCCGAGGATGCCGTTGATGAAGGACGGCGAGTCGTCGGTCGACAGCTCACGCACCAGCGTCGCGGCCTCCGAGACAGCCACCGCGTCAGGGACGTCGTCGGCGTACAACAGCTCCCACACGCCGAGGCGCAGGACGTTGCGGTCGACGGCCGGCATCCGCTCGAGGGTCCAGCCCTCGGAGTACTCCGAGAGCAGCTCGTCGATGCGGGTGACGTGCTCGAAGACCCCGCGCACCAGGGTGGCGGTGTAGTCGTTGGTCGGACCCTCGCCGGCGTCGATCGCCCGGTCGAGGGCGTCGACTGCCGACTCCCCGCGCAGGTCGGCGGCGTACAGCATGTCGAGGGCCCGCTTGCGGGCTTTGGATCTGGCTCCCACGGTGTCGGGCCTCAGCCCTTGACGCGGCCCATGTAGGACGAGTCGCGGGTGTCGACCTTGATCTTCTCGCCCTGGTTGATGAAGAGCGGCACCTGGATCTCGTGATCGGTCTCGAGCGTGGCCGGCTTCGTGCGGCCGGTGGCCGAGTCGCCGGCCAGGCCGGGCTCGGTGAAGGCGACGGTCAGCTCGACGGAGGCGGGCAGCTCGATGAACAGCACCCGACCCTCGTTGGTGGCCACGACGGCCTCCTGGTTCTCGAGGAGGAAGTTGGCGTTGCCGCCGACGATCTCGGGCGCGATCTCGAGCTGCTCGAAGTTGGAGACGTCCATGAAGACGAACGACGTGCCGTCGTTGTAGAGGTACTGCATCGTGCGGCGGTCGACCGTGGCGGTCTCGACCTTGGTGCCGGCGTTGAAGGTCTTGTCGACGGTCTTGTTGGACTCGACGTTCTTGAGCTTGGTACGCACGAAGGCCGGACCCTTGCCCGGCTTGACGTGCTGGAACTCCACGACCGCCCAGAGCTGCTTGTCGATGTTGAGGACCATGCCGTTCTTCAAGTCGTTCGTAGTCGCCATGCGCGTGAGTCAGCCTTCTGGTTGCGGAGTCAGGGGATGCCGTTCGTGGTGCTGGGCACCAGCGGAGGAGTCTATCCCCCTGCGATTGACCGTCCCATTCCGTAGTCGCTCCATCCCCTCAGGGTTGGGCCCTCGGGCGACGGGGCAGCATGTCCCGGACGGCCACCGCCGACCAGCCACCCAGGGAGATCCACCATGAGTTCCGAACCCCGTCGACCCGGTCAGTCCAACGCGGAGTACGAGAACCGCACCGGAGCTTCGCAACGCGTCAGCGCGAAGTTCCTCGGCACCAACTCGATCCGAAACGGTGGCGACCCCGGCGCGATCCAGACCGTCGTCAAGGCGCTCTTCTCCATCCCGGCCAAGCTGCGCGCGAGGAAGCTGGCGAAGAGCCGCAAGCACAGCAGCTGACGGGGCGGGGCGCTACGGCGCCGTGCGCTCGGCCACCGAGATCAGCGCCAGCCGGTAGCCCTCGACACCGTGTCCGGCGATCACTTCAGCGGCGTGCTCCGACACCACAGACGTATGGCGGAACACCTCCGGCCGCTGGGTGGGATCGGAGAGGTGCACCTCGATCAACGGCGCGACCAGCTGGGCGCAGGCGTCGAAGATCGCGTACGAGTAGTGGGTCCAGGCAGCGGCGTTCAGCACCACCGGGGTCTCGGCGTCGGCTGCCTCGTTGAGCCAGTCGAGCAGCACGCCCTCGTGGTTGGTCTGGCGCACGTCGACCTCGAGGCCGAGCGCGACACCCCAGCCCACGCACAGCTCGGCGAGCTCGGCGTGGGTCGTGGGGCCGTAGATCTCCGGCTGCCGGCGGCCCAGGCGGCCGAGGTTGGGGCCGTTGAGCACGAGCACCTTCATGACCTCAGCCCTCCGTCATGGCCACGAATGCCGCGCGCAGGTCATCCTCGGACGGCCCGGCCAGCACCGTCGGGACCCCGACGTCGGACAGCACCACGAAGCGCAGCTGGTTGCCGCGTGACTTCTTGTCGACCCGCATCGTGGCGAGCAGCTCCTCGAACCCGGCGCCCTCGTAGGAGGTCGGCAGCCCCACGCGCGAGAAGGCCTCGCGATGCCGCTCGACGATCTCGGCGGAGAGCCCGGTGGCGCGGTGAGCGAGCTCGGCGACGAACACGCAGCCGATCGCCACGGCCTCGCCGTGGCGGATCTCGTAGTCCTCGGCCCGCTCGATCGCGTGCGCCAGGGTGTGGCCGTAGTTGAGTGCCTCCCGGCCAGGGTGACCCCCGACTCCCCCGGTCTCCTTGAGGTCGGCGACCACGACGTCGATCTTGACCCGGATCGCGCGCTCGACGAGCTCACGCAACACCGGCGACGACGCGACCAGCGCCTCGGGGTCGGTGGTCTCCACGAGCCGCAGGATCTCGGGGTCGGCGATGAAGCCGCACTTGACGACCTCGCCCAGGCCGGCGACGAGCTCGTCGCGTGGCAGCGTCTCGAGGAGCGACAGGTCGCAGAGCACTCCGGCGGGCTCGTGGAAGGCGCCGACGAGGTTCTTGCCGGCGGCGGTGTTGATGCCGGTCTTGCCGCCGACTGCGGCATCGACCATGGCCAGCAGCGTGGTCGGGATGTGCACGACCTTGACGCCGCGCAGCCACGAGGCAGCCACGAAGCCGCCCAGGTCGGTGGTCGCCCCTCCGCCGACGGTGACGACGACGTCGGAGCGGGTGAAGCCCTCCTCGCCGAGCGCCTCCCAGCAGTCGTTGGCAACCTCTGCGGTCTTGGCGTCCTCGCCGTCGGGCAGGCCCAGGATGGTCACGTCCCGGTCCAGGAGCGGCGCGATGATCTCCTCGACCCGGTCCTCCAGAGCCTCGGGGCACAGCACCGCGATCCGGGCAGCGTCGCCGACCATCGCGGGCAGGTGGGCGGAGAGGTGGTGACCGATCACGACGTCGTACGGCGACGCACCGCCGACGTGCAGCACCGTCTCGGCTGCGTGCTGGCGCGGGCCGTCACTCATCGTGGCTCTCCAGTCCTGCGCGGATCCGGGCCGCGACGTCCTCGGGGGCGGTCTCGTCGGTCTCGACCGTCAGGGTCGACACCGAGGCATAGATGGGCGCGCGCTCCTCGAGCAGCTTCTTCACCTGGGCGCGCATGTTGCCGAAGAGCAGCGGCCGGCCGGCGCCGAGACCGACCCGCTTCACGGCCTCGCTCAGCCCGACGCTCAGGAAGACGACTCGGTGCCCGGCCAGCAGGTCGCGGGTCGCGGGGTCCAGCACCGCCCCGCCGCCGAGCGACAGCACGCCGTCGTGTTCGGCGAGCGCGGTCGCGACCGCGGCCCGCTCGAGCGCCCGGAAGTGCTCCTCCCCCGACTCGACGAAGATGTCGGAGATCGAGCGACCCTCGCGGGCCTCGACGTCGGCGTCGGTGTCGCGCGCGGTCACGCCGTACGACGCCGCCAGCAGCGCGCCGACCGTGGACTTGCCGGAGCCCATCGGCCCGACGAGCACCGCGACCGGACGTCGTGACCCGTCGACTGCCTGGGCGGACTCGCTCACGAGTACCTCAGGTTGGCCAGGTAGGTCTCGTAGTTGCGCCGGGTCTCTCCCACCGAGTCGCCACCGAACTTCTCGACGACGGCATCGGCCAGGACCAGCGCCACCATCGCCTCGGCGACGATGCCGGCCGCCGGCACCGCGCACACGTCGGAGCGCTGGTGGTGAGCCACGGTGGCCTCGCCGGTGGAGACGTCGACGGTGCGCAGCGCACGGGGCACCGTGGCGATCGGCTTCATCGCAGCGCGCACGCGCAGCACCTCACCGGTCGTCATCCCGCCCTCGGTGCCGCCGGAGCGGTCCGAGGTCCGGCGCAGGCCGTCCTCGGTCGGGACGATCTCGTCGTGGGCCAACGACCCGGGGGTCGCGGCGAGCTCGAAGCCGTCGCCGACCTCGACGCCCTTGATCGCCTGGATGCCCATGAGGGCGCCGGCCAGCCGGGAGTCGAGACGGCGGTCCCAGTGGACGTGGGACCCGAGGCCCGGCGGAAGACCGTGGACGACGACCTCGACGACGCCGCCGAGGGTGTCGCCGTCCTTGTGGGCCTGGTCGATGCGAGCCACCATCGCCGCTGCGGCCTCGGGGTCGAGGCAGCGCACGGCGTCCTCGTCGAGGCGCTCGACGTCGTCGGCCTGCGGCCACAGCCCGGCCGGGGCCCGCACCCCGCCGAGCTCGATGACGTGCGACACGATCCGGGCGCCGACGGCCTGCTCGAGGAAGTTGGAGGCCACGCGTCCCAGAGCGACCCGGGCCGCGGTCTCGCGGGCCGAGGCACGCTCGAGGATCGGACGGGCCTCGGCGAAGTCGTACTTCTGCATGCCGGCCAGGTCGGCGTGACCGGGACGAGGCCTGGTCAGCGGAGCGTTGCGCGCCTGGGCCTCCAGCACGTCGGCGTCGACCGGGTCGGCCGACATCACGGTCTCCCACTTGGGCCACTCGGTGTTGCCGACGATCAGCGCGACCGGGCCACCCTGGGTGAGGCCGTGACGCACACCGCCGGTGATCGTGACCTGGTCCTGCTCGAACTTCATCCGGGCCCCGCGGCCATAGCCGAGACGGCGTCGGGCCAGGGAGTCGGCGATGTCGTCGGTGGTCACCTCGACGTGGGCGGGGAGCCCTTCGAGGATCGCGACCAGGGAAGGTCCATGGGATTCACCTGCAGTGAGCCAGCGCAGCATGGGTGCAGTCTTCCATCGACCCCCGGACGCCCCACCCCCTCACCCCGTCGTGAGACTCCCGAGCAGGCTCGGACCGACCAGGATCCCGAGCACCGCGCCGATCAGCAGGAACGGTCCGAACGGGAACGGCTTCTTGAGCAACGACCGATCGCGACGCACGATCGCCAGCGCCAGACCGGGCAGCGCGAAGATCAGGAACGGCGAGTAGAGCCCCAGCGCCCATGGTCCCCAGCCGAGGTGAGCGAGCACGAAGCCCAGCAACGCAGCGAGACGGACGTCACCGAACCCCATCCCCGCCGAGCGGATGAACCACAGCACCCAGAAGAACGAGCGCGCCACGACCAGTCCGATGAGTCCGCGCACCAGGTCGTCGGCGGAGCCGCTCAGCGGCCAGGCCACCAGGCCGTAGGCGAGAGCCCACACCGTGGCGGGCAGCACCAGTCGCGACGGGAGCAGCCGGCAGCGGAGGTCGATCACGGCGAGGGTCACGCCGACGGGCACGAGCGGCAGGACGAGGAGCAGCGTCCACTCCCAGCCCAGCGACCAGCCGAGCAGCCCACCGACGACGGCCGCGACCCCGGCGATCGTGGTGGCGAACCGCGGCGAGCGAGCCAGCTCGTCGTACGACGGGATCGGGCCCTCGTCGATCAGCACCTGCTGCGCCGCGGTCGGCTCGGTGCCCTCCTCGAGGGCCGGCGCGGGCTCCGGCTCGGGCAGCTGCGCCACGACGTAGGGCATCAGCACGCCCGCGCCCCCACAGGCGACGGCTGCCAGCACCGCGACGAGCAGGTCGCTCATCCGCGGGCCCGCGCAGCGAGGGCCGCGAGCCCTGCCTCGCGCATCTGCGCCAGGGGTGCGGGGTGGGAGGTGAAGAGGGTGAACTGGAGCGCAGCCTGGTGCACCAGCAGGTCCAGCCCACCGACCAGCACCTGTCCGCGGGCCTCCGCGGCGGCGGCCAGTGGCGTCGGCCACGGGTCATAGAGCGCCTCGAAGACCAGCGACGCCCCGGCGCAGGCCTCGACGAGGCCACTCCCCTGCGCCTCGGCCGGGATCGTGGACACGACGACGTCGCCACCGATGGCACCGTCGGGCGCCGCCCCCTCGACGGCAGCGAGGTCGCCCCACACGACCTCCGGAGCCGACGGGTGCGCCGCGATCGTGCTGATCGTCAGCGCCGACCGCGCCTCGTCCCGCGAGAGCACCCGCAGCCGGCGGGCGCCCAGGTCGCACAGCGCCAGGCCCAGCGAAGCCGCTGTCGCACCCGCTCCGAGGATGCTGACGTCGGTCACGGGTCCGGAGAAGCGCTCGCTCACCGCGGCCACCGCCCCCGGGAGGTCGGTGTTGTCGAGCAGCAGCCGGCCGTCGTCGAAGACCACCGTGTTGGCCGCCCCCGCGCTGCGCGCCCGCTCGGAGACCTCGTCGCCGAGCGGGAGCACCTCACGCTTGAGCGGCATCGTCAACGACAGCCCGCGCCAGTCATCACCGCGGGCGAGGAACGCCTCGAGCCCACCTGACGGCACGCGCACCGCCTCGTAGGTCCAGTCGAGCCCCAGCGCGGCGTACGCCGCCCGGTGCAGCACCGGGGAGAGCGAGTGCTCGATCGGGTCACCGAGGACGGCGCATCGCATCGCCGCAGCCCTCAGCAGCGATCCGACTGCGTGGCGCAGTAGTTGTCGAGCTCGGCCTTGAAGGTGTTGAACTCATCGAAGGACTCGGTGAACTTGGTCTCGCCGGTCTCCAGGTTGACGGTGACGTAGAAGAACCACGGCCCGTCCGAGGGGTTCGACGCGGCGGCGATCGCGTCATCGCCCGGCGCCTCGATCGGACCCGGCGGCAGGCCCTTCTGCCGGTAGGTGTTGTAGGGCGAGTCGGAGACCGAGTCGATCTCGTCGATCGTGAGCCGCGTGATCGGGCCACGACCGAGCGCGTAGTTGACCGCCGCGTCGATCTGCAGGAACCCGGCGCTCGGGTTGGGATCGATCTCGAGTCGGTTGTAGATGACCCGCGCGACCTTCGGCATGTCGTCGCCGCGGCCCTCGGCCTGCACCAGGCTGGCGATGGTCATCAGCTCGTGCGGCGTGTAGCCGAGGTCCTCGGCGGCCTTCTCGAGCCCGGACGACTCCGCGGCCTGACGCCAGCGGTCGACCATCGCGGTGACCATGGAGACCGGGTTGGCATCGGGACCGAAGGCGTACGTCGCCGGGAACAGGTAGCCCTCCGGGTTGCCGTCGGCGTAGTCGGGCAGGCCGATCTTGGGGTTGCGGGTGGCCTTCTCGAACTGCTTGGCCTTGAAGTCGGTGTTCTCCGCGAAGATCTCGACGATCTGCTCGACCGTCAGCCCCTCGGGCACCGTGACGGCGTTGGAGACGATGTTGGACGGGTCGACGAGGATCGCGAGGGCGTCGGCGGCCTTCATCTCCCGCTTGAGCTCGTAGAAACCGACCTGGATGCCGCGTGAGCCCTGTTCGTCCGACGCCGCGGCACCGGTGAACGCGTCCACGGAGGCGACGATGCCGGCCTCCTTGAGGTTGCGGCCCATGTCGCTGACCGAGTCGCCGGAGACGACCTGGAAGGCGACCTTGCCCTTGCCTGGACCAGCGAAGTCCTCGGCCGCTGACGTGTTGAACTGCTCGCTCAGGGCATCAAGACCCTTCGTCACGGCGAAGTACCCGCCGCCGCCGATCAGAGCGAGCACGACCAAGACCGGGATGCACCCGGAGAACCGACGGCTCTTGCGGCGACTTCCGGCGGGGAGCGGCAGCGGCTCCTCCGGAAGGTCGTCATCCACGGGTGCCGCGTCGTACTCAGTCATCGTGCTCCTGGGGTAGTCCGACGAGCTCACCGGGTGGATTCCCGGAGGTGCGCTCCGTGTCGAGGGCGTGCTGGAGGATGAACACCGCCGCGGCCTGATCGACCACCGCACGGCGCTTGGCGCCCTTGGTGCCTCGATCGCGCAGCATAGCCTCCGCCGAAACCGTGGTGAGACGTTCATCGCACAACCGCACCGGCGCCGGCGCCACGGCGGCGACGAGCCGGTCCGCGAACGCGCGCACCTTCACCGCCGCCGGCCCCTCCTTGCCCGAGAGCGAGCGCGGCAGCCCGACGACCACCTCCAGCACGCCGTCGGCGGTCTCTTCCGCGATCTCGGCGACGATCTGCTTGATCCGGCGCAGGTCACCCTTGCCGGTGCGGATCGTCTCGACCGGGGTCGCGAGGAAGCCAGACGGGTCGCTGCGCGCGACCCCGATCCGGGCATCCCCCGGATCGATGCCGAGGCGTACGCCGCGCCGCATCCCGACGTCCTGCCGGCTCAGGCCGCGCCGGCGACGGCTGCGGTGACGGCCGCGAGCGCCTCGTCGAGCCTGCTGGTGTCGGAGCCGCCGCCCTGGGCGACGTCGGCCTTGCCACCACCCTTGCCGTCGACGAAGGGAGCGACCGCGCGCACCAGGTCGTTGGCGCTGAGCCCCCGCGCCTGGGCGGCGTCGTTGAGGGCCGCGACGACCGAGACCTTGCCGTCGGCGGCACCGATCACCACGACCACTCCTGGCGCATCGTGCGGAAGGCGACCGCGCACGTCCAGCGCCAGCGTGCGTACGTCGCCCCCGCCGGCGCCGTCGACGCGGTGCGCGACGACCTGCACGCCGCCGATGTCCTGGGCGGCTGCCGCGAGCCCGGCCCCGCCGGACAGCAGCTGGCCGAGCCGTGCCTTCTCGATCTCCTTCTCGGCGGCGCGGAGCCGCTCGACGAGGTCGCCCACCCGCCCGACCAGGTCGTCGGGCTGGGTCTTGAGCAGCCCGGTGAGCTGGCCTACGACGTCGCGCTCCTTGGCGAGGTAGGCGAAGCCCTCGAGGCCGGTGAACGCCTCGATGCGACGGTTGCCCGAGCCCACGGACGCCTCACTGGTGATGACGACGGTGCCGATCTGGGAGGAGTGGTCGACGTGGGTGCCGCCGCACAGCTCGCGCGACCAGGGGCCACCGATCTCCACCACCCGCACCTGGCTCGCGTCGTAGGTCTCACCGAAGAGTGCGACCGCGCCCCAGTCCTTCGCCTCCGGCAGGCTCATGTACTGCGCGGCCACGGCGAGGTCCGCGCGCAGAGCGTTGTTGGAGACCTCTTCGATCTCACGGACCTGCGCGGGGCTCAGCCCGGTGGTCCAGCCGAAGTCGAGGCGGAGGTAGCCCGGCCGGTTGTAGGAGCCCGACTGCAGGGCGCTGGGTCCGAGCACCTCGCGCAGCGCGGCGTGCACGACGTGCGTGCCGGAGTGCGCCTGGCGGGCGCCGGTGCGCCAGTCGGTGTCGACCTGGGCGTGGAGCTGCCCGGCCGCACGCACCTGGTCGACGGAGAGCTCACCGTCGACCACACGCACCTGGTGGACCACGAGGCCTCGGACGGGCCGCTGCACGTCGAGGACCTCGAGCCGACCACCGTCGAACTCGATGATGCCCGCGTCGGCGACCTGGCCACCCGACTCGGCATAGAACGGGGTGCGGTCCAGGACGATCTCGCCGACCTCACCGTTGCCGAGGACAGCTGCCGGCACGCCCCCGCTGAGCAGGGCCAGCGCCCGCGACTCGGTGGCGAGCGTCTCGTAGGCCAACCACTCGGTGGGCCCGTGCTCGTCGAGGATCCCGCGGTAGACGCCGGTGTCGGCGTGCTGGCCCTTCTTCGACTTCGCATCCGCCTTCGCACGCTCGCGCTGCTCGGCCATCAGCGAGCGGAAGCCGGGCTCGTCGACCGAGAGCCCCGCCTCGGAAGCCATCTCCAGGGTCAGGTCGATCGGGAAGCCGTAGGTGTCGTGGAGGGCGAACGCCTGGTCACCGGCGAGCGTGGTGCCGCCGGACTTCTTCACCTTCGCCGCGGCCACGTCGAAGATCGTGGTGCCGGACGCCAGGGTCTTGCGGAACGCCTCCTCCTCGGCGAAGGCGACGCGCGAGATGCGCTCCCAGTCGGTGATGAGGTCGGTGTAGGTCTCCCCCATCTTGTCGCGACTGATCGGCAGCAGCTCCGGCAGCGCCGGGTCCTCGAAGCCGAGCAGGCGCATCGAGCGGACGGCGCGACGCAGCAGGCGCCGCAGCACGTACCCGCGCGCCTCGTTGCCGGGCGTGACACCGTCGCCGATGAGCATCATCGAGGAGCGCACGTGGTCGGCGATCACCCGGAAGCGCACGTCGTCGAGCGGGTCGGCGCCGTACTTCTTGCCGGTCATGGCCATCGCCCGCTCGATGACGGGGAACATCACGTCGATCTCGTACATGTTCTCGACGCCCTGGGTCATGAACGCAACGCGCTCGAGACCCATACCGGTGTCGATGTTCTTCTTGGGCAGCGAGCCGGCGATGTCGAAGTCCTCCTTGGACCTCACCGCGCTGAGCTCGTCCTGCATGAAGACGAGGTTCCAGAACTCCAGGTAGCGGTCCTCGGCAGAGAAGTCACCGTCCGCGCCGTAGGCCGGACCACGGTCGATGAGGATCTCCGAGCACGGGCCACCCGGGCCGGGCACCCCCATCGACCAGTAGTTCTCCGACTTGCCGAGACGCGCGATCCGGTCGTCGGGCAGGCCCGTGACCTTCTTCCACAGCGCGAGGGCCTCGGGGTCGTCGACGTAGACGCTCGGGTAGAGCTTGGCCTCGTCGAAGCCCCAGCCCCCATCGGACTGCGGCTTGGTGACCAGGTCCCAGGCGAGCTCGATGGCCCGTTCCTTGAAGTAGTCACCGAACGAGAAGTTGCCGCACATCTCGAAGAACGTGCCGTGCCGGGTGGTCTTGCCGACCTCTTCGATGTCGGCGGTGCGCACGCACTTCTGGATGCTGGTCGCCCGGTCGTAGGGCGGTGTCTCCTGGCCGAGGAAGTACGGCTTGAAGGGCACCATGCCGGCGTTGACGAACAGCAGGTTCGGGTCGTCCAGCAGCAGCGAGGCCGAGGGGACGGGGGTGTGGCCGGCGCTCTCGAAGTGCGCCAGGAACCTCCGTCGGATCTCCGCGGTGTCCATCAGCTGGTGCCTTCTTCCTGGTTGTCCTGGCGGTGCCGGCCTGCTGGCCGGACCTGATCGTCGGTGGTGCCCGGGTCACCCGGGCCCGCCAACAGCTCACGTCGTTCATGGAGCCCGAGGGTGATCCGTTCGCGCAACTCCGTTTCCGCCTCGGCCTTGCCCTGCGCGACCTCGTCGCGCAGCATCCGGGCCCCGACGACGGCGGCGCCGACCCGGTCGCGCAGTCCGTCGACGGTGAAGACCTCGACGACCCGGCGGGCGCGCGCGGCAGCGTAGACCCCCGCGCTCGCCCCGGCCGCAAACCAGAGCGAGCGCCTCATGCGGCTACGTCTCCCTCGTCCGGCTCGCCGTGGTGGAGGCCGTCGCGGCCACGGGCCTCGAACTCGCGCCGGGCCTGACGCAGGTCGGCGCGTCGTTGCTTGCGGGCCCGCTTGATCTCGCGGCGCATCTCGAAGCGCACCCGGTTGAGGTGGGCCGGGGCCAGCGCGCGACGCAGCCCCGCGGCCAACGACGCCGCCTGCACGACACTCTCGCGCAGCACGAGGTCGGCGAAGAGCGGGCCGGGGACGGTGGGGGCACCGTCGACCTCGGCCTCGGCGTCGAGGTCACCGAGTCTGGTGATGACGTACTCCTGCTCATCGGCCCGAGCGCGACCGTCGGGGTCCGCCTGCGCCCCGAGACGCTGCTCGATGGCGCCGACCTGAGCGCGCAGGTCGTCGCTGAGCGCGTGCGCGGCTGCGGCGGACTGCTCGGCGCGCGCGGCGGCCCGGCGTACGGCGGACAGGGCAGTGAGCACCACGAGTGCGACCACGACGAGGACCGCTGCAAGGCTCACCAGCACCGCCCAGGCGGGGAGGCTCCACTCGGCAGTCATGACCGCGACCCTACCGTCCCCGGATCAGCCGTCGGACCCGCTCCCAACGCTCCTTGATGGCGGCCTCGGCGCCGAACTCGGTGGGGCGGTAGTACGTCGCGTCGGCCACCACGTCGGGGGCGTACTGCTGCTCGGCGATCCCGAACGGCGCGTCGTGGCTGTAGGTGTAGGAGGTCCCGTGGCCGAGCTTCTGCGAGCCGGCGTAGTGGGCGTCGCGCAGGTGGGCGGGCACCGGCCCGACCTTGCCCGCGCGTACGTCGGCCGTGGAGGCGGCCAGCGCCAAGGTCACGGCGTTGGACTTGGGCGCCACGGCCAGCGCGATCACCGCGTGCGCGAGGTTGAAGGCGGCCTCGGGCATCCCGATCAGCTGCACGGCTTGCGCGGTGGCGACCGCGGTCGTCAACGCCGTGGGGTCGGCGAGCCCGATGTCCTCGCTGGCGAGGATGACCAACCGCCGCGCGATGAACCGCGGATCCTCACCGGCCTCCATCATCCGCGCCAGGTAGTGCATGGCGGCGTCGGCGTCGGAGCCACGGATCGACTTGATGAACGCACTGGTCACGTCGTAGTGCTGGTCGCCCTGCCGGTCATAGCGGACGGCAGCCCGATCGACGGCCGCCTCCGCGGCCTCGAGGTCGATGCGCTCGACCCCCTGCTGGTCGCCGCGCCCGCAGCCGCTTCGAGGTAGGTCAGCGACCGGCGCGCGTCACCGCCGGCAAGACGCACCAGGTGGTCGAGGGCTTCCTCGTCGATCTCGAGCCGACCGCCGAGGCCCCGCTCGTCAGTGATGGCTGCGCGCATCACGCCGCGGACGTCGTCGTCGGTCAATGACTCCAGGCGCAGCAGCAGGCTGCGCGAGAGCAACGGGGAGATGACCGAGAAGAAGGGGTTCTCGGTGGTCGCTGCCACCAGCGTGACCCAGCGGTTCTCCACGCCCGGGAGGAGCGCATCCTGCTGGGCCTTGCTGAAGCGGTGCACCTCGTCGACGAACAACACCGACTCCGCGCCGGTGCGGACCAACCGATTGCGGGCGGTCTCGATCGCGGCGCGGACCTCCTTGACCCCGGCCGAGACTGCGGAGACCTCGACGAAGTGCCGGCCGGTGTGGCGGCTCAGGATCGAGGCAATCGTCGTCTTGCCGGTGCCGGGAGGTCCCCACAGCAGCAGCGAGAGCGACTGGTCGCCCTCGATCACCTGCCGCAGCGGGGAGCCTGGCGCCTTGAGCTGACCTTGACCGGCCAGCTCGTCGAGCGTGCGCGGACGCATCCGCACCGCCAGGGGTGCCGAAGCCTCCGGAGTGGCGCCGAGCGACCCGCCTCCACCGAACGCCACAGGGGGCGGCGGTGCAGACGGGCCGGCGTCGAACAGGGCGTCAGGCTCGTCCAAACGACTTCGTGTCCAGGTCGAACCAGCTGTCGGAGTAGCCGGGCTGACTCTTCAGGTCCGAGCTCGGGCTGGCGCTCGGGTCGGGGCTGCCCTGGGCGTCGACCCCGAGCAGGCGCGCGGTGATCGGCTCCGACGGGGCCTGGTTGATGCGCCCGGGGAAGTGGCAGGCCACCTTGTGCCGCTTGCCGATCTGCAGCAGCGGCGGCTCGTGCTTGGCGCAGATTTCCTGCGCGATCGGGCAGCGCGTGCGGAACCGGCAGCCCGAGGGCGGGTTGATCGGGCTCGGCACGTCACCGGTGAGGCGGATGCGCTCGCGGCGCCCGCCGGTCGTGGCCTGCTTGATGTCAGGCACAGCCGACAGCAGCGCCTGGGTGTAGGGGTGGTGCGCGTTGGTGTAGATGCTCTCGCGGTCGCCGATCTCGACGATCTTGCCGAGGTACATCACCGCTACCTCGGGGCAGAAGTGCCGCACGATGGCGAGGTCGTGGGCGATGAAGAGGAACGCGATGCCGAACTCGCGCTGCAGGTCCTGCATCAGGTTGATGACCTGGGCCTGGATCGAGACGTCGAGGGCGGAGACCGGTTCGTCGGCCACCATCAGCTTGGGCTGGAGGGCGAGGGCTCGCGCGATGCCGATGCGCTGGCGCTGACCGCCGGAGAACTCGTTGGGGTAGCGGTTGTAGTGCTCCGGGTTGAGCCCGACGACCTCGAGCAGCTCCTGGACACGCTTGAGCGTCTGGTTCTTCGGCACGATGTTGTGGACCCGCAACGGCGTGCCGACGATCGTGCCGACCGTGTGGCGCGGGTTGAGCGAGGAGTAGGGGTCCTGGAAGATCATCTGCACCTCGCGGCGCAGCGGCTTCATCTCCTTGTTGGAGATGGTGGCCAGGTCCTGGTCGTGGTCGCCGAACTTCATCGACCCGCCGGTGGGCTTGTAGAGACGCGTGATGAGTCGACCGGTGGTGGACTTGCCGCACCCCGACTCACCGACGAGACCGAGCGAGCCACCCTCGGGCACTTCGAACGAGATGCCGTCGACGGCCTGGACGTCGCCGATGCGACGACGCACGATGCCGCCGGACTTCACCGGGAAGTACATCCGCAGGTTGTCGACGCTCAGCACCGGCTTGGCATCCGGGTCCAGCACGTTGGCCGAGTGGGTCTGGTCGACGAGGTCCATGAAGGTCCCCGGCTTCTCGTCGAGGTTCCTCCGCGCTCCATGGGTGCCTTCGCGGGCACCTTCGCCAGCACTGTTCTCAGGTCGCAGGTGCGACATCAGTTCTCCTCGACGGACGCGGGCTCAACGGACTCGGGCGCGATCAGGGGCAGCACCTCGGCCTGGAAGATGGCCTCGGGGTCGGCAAGGTGGCAACGCTTCAGGTGGGTCGCACCGCGACCGCCGGGACGGAAGTCCGGCAGGGTCGTGGCACACAGGTCACCGGGCACCTTGTCGGTGTGGGTGCACCGGGCCTCGAACGCACAGCCCTTGGGCGGGTGCAGCAGGCTCGGCGGCGTGCCGGGGATCGGGATCATCCGGGCGTTGAGGTCGGAGCTGACGTCGGGGACGCTGGAGAGCAGACCCCAGGTATAGGGCATCTCCGGGTGCGACAGGATCTCCTTGCACGGGCCGTACTCGACCGCGCGGCCGGAGTACATGACCAGCACGTCGTCGGCCATCTCGGCGATGACGCCGAGGTCGTGGGTGATCATGATGATCGCGGAGTTGAACTCGCGCTGGAGGTCCTGCAGCAGGTCGAGGATCTGGGCCTGCACGGTGACGTCGAGGGCCGTGGTCGGCTCGTCGGCGATCAGCAGCGACGGGTCGTTGATCAGCCCCATCGCGATCATCACGCGCTGGCGCATGCCGCCGGAGAACTGGTGCGGGAAGTCGTCGACGCGGCTCTGCGGCTCGGGGATGCCGACCCGGTCGAGCATCTCGATCGCCCGCTTGCGGGCGTCCTTCTTCGAGGCCGACGGGTGGTGGACCTTGTAGGCCTCGGCGAGCTGGCCGCCGATCGCGGTAGAACGGGTGCAGGGCGGCGAGGGCGTCCTGGAAGATCATCGCGACGGTGTTGCCGCGCATGGCGCGCATGTCGGCGTCGTTGAGACCGACGATGTCCTTGCCGTCGACGCGGATCGAGCCGGTGATCTGGGCCGACCGCTCGTCGTGCAGACCGAGCACGGCCATGCTGGAGACCGACTTGCCGGAGCCCGACTCCCCCACGATGCCGAGGGTCTTGCCGAGCTCGACGCTGTAGCTGAGGTTGGTCACGGCCTGGACCAGGCCGTCGGCCGTCGGGAACCGCACGGTGAGGTCGTCGACGACCAGGTAGGGCTCGTTGCTGCTTCCGGTGCCGCTCATGTGGCCGGGGCTCGCTTCCGTTGCGGTGGTGTCGGGAGTGCTCATCCGACTCTCACCCGCGGGTCGAGGAGACCGTAGACGAGGTCGACGATCAGGTTGGACACCACGATGAAGATCGCGCCGACGAGCACCGTGACCGTCAGGATCGGCAGGTCCTGCGGAGGAGCGATCGCCTCGAGCCCCCAGACCCCGATGCCGTCGATGTCGAAGATCTTCTCGGTGAAGATGGTGCCGGCCAGCAAGGTGCCGAAGTCGAGGCCGAAGATCGTGACGATCGGGACGATCGCGGCCCGCAGCGCGTGCTTGAACAGCACGGTGCGGCCGCGCAGGCCCTTGGCCTTGGCCGTGCGGACGAAGTCGTCGCCGAGGGTGTCGACCATCTGCCCGCGGGTGTAGCGGGTGTAGACGGGGGCGCTGGCGATGCCGAGCACCAGGCAGGGCAGCAACAGACCTGAGGCTGTGTTGAGGATCCCGCCCTCGGATGGTGGGAAGTAGCCGGTGGTCGGGAAGATGTCGGTCTTGAGAGTGAGGTAGAGCCACGCCAGCAGGCACAGCAGGTAGTACGGCACCGAGGAGACGATCAGCGCGCCGCTGACCAGGGTCCGGTCGCCGATCGTGCCGCGCTTGGAGGCGGCCGCGATCCCGATCGAGACGCCCACGGTGAGGAAGACGACCGAGCCACCGAGGGCGACCAGGATCGTCGGCACGATGCGTTTCTTCAGCTCATCGGTGACCTCGCCGCGCGTTCCGTAGGAGATGCCGAAGCACGGTGCGCTGCACTCGTACTCGGCCTGACCGATGTTGATCGTGCCACCGACCGCGATCCGCTTGACGAAGTCGCCGTAGGCCGAGGTGACCGGTTGGTCGAGGCCCATGGCCTTCTCGATGACCGCCAACCGCTCGGGCGTGCAGTTGCCGCGGCTCGCGGCCTCGCACACCGGCTGCGCCGGGCTGCTGGGCCCGAGGAAGAAGATCACGAACACCGCGAACGAGGCCAGCACGATCACCAGCGCCGATGACAAGAGCCGGCGAACGACATACCCGAACATGGGTCCTCCAAGAGTTCAGCCACCGACGACGCGCGTCGGCCCGAAGCATACGAATGATGGGTAGCAGCGAGACACCGCTGCAGAGGTGGTGCCCTCACAACGGTGGCGGGACCGAGCATTCGGTCCCGCCACCGAGGTGAGGTGCTTCAGGATCGGTGACCACCGAGTGCTGGTGGTCACCGATCCGTCAACGACGGGTCAGGAGTTGACCCAGATGTTCTTCCACGTCGGCATGCCGATCGTGTTGTCGATGAAGTGACCCTCGATGGCCGACCCATAGGCCTGCGCGACGCCGCCGTAGCGGGTCACGAAGATCGGGAAGTAGTCGGTCATGATGGTGTCGTCCAGCTCGCCCCAGGCCTCGGCCTGCTCGTCGACGGGCAGGGTCTGGATGCGAGCGATCTCGTCATCGATGGCCGGCTCGTTGAACTTCGAGTAGTTGGCGCCGATGACGCCCTTGTCCACCGCGGTGCTCTGGAGGAGCGGCGGGAACCAGGAGCCACCCGACGGCCAGTCAGCGATCCAGCCACCGCTGCGGACGTTGATGTCCGTCTCGGGGTTGGAGCGCAGCGTGGAGAAGTCGGCGATGGTGGTCGGGACAGGCTTCGGGCTGAAGCCGGCCTTCTTGAGCGAGGCGACGATCGCGTCCTTCACCTTGACACCGGAGTCGCTGTCCTTGGGGTAGAGGAACTTGATCTCGTAGCCGACCTCGCCGGCCTCCTCGAGCAGCGCCTTGGCGGCCTCGGTGTCCGTCGTGCCGGGCTCGTGGTCCGGCAGCGGGTTGAAGTCCTTGCGACCAGCGGTGCCCGGGGGCAGCAGCTGGGCACCAGGGATCGAGGTGACGCCCTCGATGTAGCCACCCGCGAGGTCAGCGTCCTCGTAGGGGTAGGCCCAGGCGAGCGCCTGACGGATCTTGATGTCAGTGATCTTCGTGTAGTCCGGGGCCCAGAAGGAGGTCAGCGGGAAGCTGCCCACCGCGGCGCGGCCGTCGGCCTTGAACGCGTCGAAGTTGACCGCGAGCACGTCGTCGTAGGTCAGCGTGGCCTGGTCGTCAGTGCTGTCCTCGAGGAGGATCTGGTTGAGCTGGGTCTCCTCGACCTGCAGGTCGAACTCGTACTTGTCCGGGTACGCCGTGCGGGCCGGGTCGGTGTCCGGCTTCCACTCGGGGTTGCGGACGAGCTCGAGGGACTTCTCGGGCACGTACTCACCGAACATGTAGGGACCGGTGGCCAGCGGGTGCAGTCGGTACTTCTCCGGGTCGGACGCGGGGCCCTCCTGGATCGGGCCGATCGCGGCGAAGGAGCCCCAGTAGTTCATGTCGGGGAACGGAGTGTCCATGGTGTAGGTGACTTCGTTGCCGTCGACCGTGACCGCGGAGAAGCCCTTCAGACCGTTGCCGGTGTAGGGGCCTTCGTAGGTGTCGCCACCCTTGAAGTAGTCGTTGGAGAACGCCGGGCCTTCGGGGAACGCCTCACGGTCCATCGAACGAGCAGCGGAGAAGATGAAGTCCTCCGGCTCGACGGGGGTGCCGTCCTCGTAGGTGATGCCTTCCTTGAGCGTGAACTTCCACTCGGTGAAGTCCTCGTTCGGGGTGCCGAGGTCGGTGGCCAGGTCAGGGACCAGGACCATCGAGTTGGCCTCTTCGTCGTAGGCGTACTGCGTCCACGAACGAGTGACCAGACCGGTGAGGATCGAGGAGGTGTTCTGGTAGTACGCCTCGGTCGGGTCCATCGTGTTCAGCCCGGAGGTCGAGAGCACCTTGACGGTGCCGCCTTCCTTGGCGCCGTCGATGGTGACGGGACCCACGCGCTCGGGGTCGAGCGTCTGACCCGTGTCGCCGCCAGTGCCGGCGATCTCCTTGTCGTCGTCGTTGCCGTTACTGGCCGACGTTCCATCTCCACCGCAGGCGGCCAGCGCGAAGGCGCTGACGGCGGCGATTGCGATGATCGGTTGCTTCAACCGCATCGTGTGCCCACCCTTCTTTCCATCTTGTGTTTTTCTCCCGATGTCCAGGGTTGGCTCATCGGCGAGTCTTGGGGTCGAAGGCGTCTCGGATCGAGTCGCCGACGAGGTTCAGGGCGATCACCATGATCATGATGGCGACCACCGGGGTCCAGAGGTAGAGCGGATAGCGCTCGAAGTACTGGGTGGCACTGTTGACCGTCTTGCCCAGCGACGGGCTCTCGGTGAGCCCGATCCCGAGGTAGGACAGGCCCGCCTCGGCCGCGACGTACGCCGGCACCGACAGCGAGACGGCCACCACGATCGGCGCCACCAGGTTGGGCAACAGCTCCTTGAAGAGGATCTGCCACGTCGGCACGCCGATCACCTGCGCGGCCTGCACGAACTCGCGCTCACGCAGCGACAGCACCTGACCGCGGATCAGTCGCGCGAGCCCCATCCAGCCGAACAGCACCAGCACGCCCACCAGGGAGTACAGCTCGGCGCGGCGCAGGGTGTCCTGGTCGCCGCCGAATCGACTGGTGATGATCGGGGCCAGTGCCAAGGCGCCGAGGATGAACGGGAAGGAGAGGAAGAAGTCGATGATGAACGAGAGCACGGCGTCGACGGCACCCTTGGCGTAGCCGGCCACCAGGCCCAGCGTCACGCCGACGAAGGTCGAGACGACCGTCGCCAGCACGGCCACCGTCAGCGAGGTGCGCAGGCCGTAGAGCAGGAGCGCGGTCAGGTCGCGGCCGCTCTGCGGCTCCAGCCCCAGAGGGTGGGCCCAGGTGAAGGGGTACTTCGGCGGCCCGAACGACGGCAGCTGGTCACCGTCGAGCATCTGGCTCGGCGTCGGGGCCAGCGGGTCCTTCTGGTCGGGGAAGATGTTCATCCAGTCGGTGATCAGCGGCGCCATCAGGGCCAGCACGACGAAGAGCAACAAGATGGTGGTGCAGATGACCGCGACCTTGTCGTGTGCGAGGCGCCCCAGGGCGATCCGCGTGGGCGAACGACCGGCGAGCTCCTCGGGGGCCTTCGGCTCCGCGAAGTCCTCCTCGCCCTCGCCGTCGCCCTGGGGACCATCGAGGGAATCAACACTCAGTCCGGACGACATGCTCACCTCGTTGGTCCGCTGGTCACGGACCCTGTTCTGCTCGACCGAGGACACTGCTGCCCCGGCGCGCTCTCCCGAGCGCCGTGTCGGACTCTATGTGACTCACACCTCGGGATCGGGCACGTATGAGTAACGATCTGATTTCGACCCTCAAGTCGACTTTTTCGTCACTCAGTCGGTCGGCGGGAGATCCTTCGCCGGCGCGCCGTCGACGCCCGCCTCCTTGCGCTGCTCGGGGGTGATCGGAGCCGGCGCTGCGGTCAACGGGTCGAAGCCTCCGCCGGACTTGGGGAAGGCGATGACGTCGCGGATCGAGTCGGTCCCGGCGAGCAGGGCGCAGATCCGGTCCATGCCGACCGCGATGCCGCCGTGCGGCGGCGCGCCGAAGGTGAAGGCGTCCAGCAGGAAGCCGAACTTCTCCTGAGCCTCCTCCTCGGTCAGTCCCATGACCGCGAAGACCCGCTTCTGGACGTCCTCGCGGTGGATCCGGATGGAGCCGCCACCGAGCTCGTTGCCGTTGCAGACGATGTCGTAGGCATAGGCCAGGGCGCTGCCCGGGTCGGTGTCGAAGGTGTCGGCGAACTCGGGCTTGGGGCCGGTGAAGGCGTGGTGGACCGCGGTCCAGGCGCCGGCACCGACAGCGACGTCTCCGCTGGCGACGGCGTCCGAGCTCGGCTCGAACATCGGCGCGTCGACGACCCAGGTGAAGGCGAAAGCGGACTCGTCGATCAGGTCGCAGCGGCGGCCGATCTCGAGGCGGGCGGCGCCGAGCAGGGCACGGCTCGCCTTGGTGGCGCCGGCGGCGAAGAAGATGCAGTCGCCCGGCTGAGCACCCACGTGGGCCGCCAGGCCGGCCTTCTCGGTGTCGCTGAGGTTCTTGGCGACCGGACCGCCGAGCTCACCGTCGTCCTGCACCAGCACGTAGGCCAGGCCCTTGGCGCCGCGCTGCTTGGCCCACTCCTGCCAGGCGTCGAGCTTCTTGCGGGGCTGGCTGGCGCCGCCGGGCATGACGACGGCGCCGACGTACTCGGCATTGGCCGGGGAGAAGACGCGGAACGGCGTGTCGGCGAAGTAGTCGGTGCACTCGACGAGCTCGTTGCCCATCCGCAGGTCGGGCTTGTCGGAGCCGAAGCGGCGCATGGCGTCGGCGTAGGTCATCTGCGGGATCGGGCGCGGGATCTCGACGTCGATGAGCGCCCACATGGCCGACAGGACGTCCTCCATCAGGGCGACGACGTCTGCCTGCTCGACGAAGCTCATCTCGATGTCGAGCTGGGTGAACTCCGGCTGCCGGTCGGCGCGGAAGTCCTCGTCGCGGTAGCAGCGGGCGATCTGGTAGTAGCGCTCCATGCCGGCGACCATCAGCAGCTGCTTGAAGAGCTGGGGGCTCTGCGGCAGGGCGTACCAGCTGCCGGGCTGCAGACGTGCGGGCACCAGGAAGTCGCGGGCACCCTCGGGGGTCGACCGGGTCAGGGTCGGGGTCTCGATCTCGACGAACTGGTGCGCGTCGAGGACGTCACGGGCGGCCTTGTTGATCTTGCTCCGCAGGCGCAGGGCTGCGTTGGGTCCGCTACGACGCAGGTCGAGGTAGCGGTGCTTGAGGCGCGCCTCCTCCCCCACGTCGACGTGGTCGCTGATCGGGAACGGCAGGGTGGCGGCAGCGCTGAGGACCTCGACGTCCGAGGCCACGATCTCGATCGCACCGGTGGCGAGGTTGGGGTTCTCGTTGCCCTGCTTGCGCGCGCTGACCTCGCCGGTGATCTTGAGGCAGTACTCGGCGCGGAGCTGGTGGGCGACGGCCTCGTCGCGGATCACGACCTGGACGACGCCGCTGGCCTCGCGCAGGTCGATGAAGGCCACACCTCCGTGATCACGACGGTTGGCGACCCATCCGGCAAGGGTGACGGTCTGGCCGACGTGCTCGACGCGCAGGGCGCCGGCGTCGTGGGTGCGGATCACTGTGGTGTCTCCTGTGTGGTGGGGCTGGTGATGACCTGCGGTCGCAGGTCTTCGCTGGGCGGGGTCCAGGTCGCGGGGTCTGCGTCGACCTGCTCCCCGGACCGGATGTCCTTGACCTGGTGGGTGCCGTCGGCCTGGACGAACCAGACGTACGGGATCCCGCGACGCTCGGCGTAGCGGATCTGCTTGCCGAACTTGGCGGCCGTTGCGGCCACCTCGCACGGGACGGCGTTGCGGCGCAGGGCAGTGGCGATCAGGGTGCTGTCGGCGCGGGTCTCCTCGTCGCTGACGGCGACGAGGACGGCGCTCGGCACCGAGCGGCTGCCCGCCAGCACGCCGTCGGCGAGCAGCGGGATGAGAGAGCGGGAGACCCCGAAGGAGACGCCCACTCCGGGGTACGTCGTCCGCCCGTCGGTCGCGAGCGCGTCGTAACGACCTCCACCACCGACGGACTTGAGGCGCTCGTAGCCCGCCATGAAGATCTCGACGACGGTGCCGGTGTAGTAGTCGAGCCCGCGCGCGATCCGGAGGTTGGCCTCGATCGTGATGTCGGCCGGCAGCGCCGCGGAGCAGCCTTCGACGACGGCCGCCAGCTCGGCGAGCCCCTCGTCCAGCAGGTCGTCGGTGACGCCGAGTGCCCGGACCTGGTCCACGAACGAAGTGTCGGCGACCCGGATGGTCGCCAGGGCGAGGCACTGCGCGGCCTGCTCCGGGGTGGCGCCGGCGTCGCTGACCAGGAGCTCTGCGACCTTCTCGGCCGGGAGCTTGTCGAGCTTGTCGATCGTGCGGATGGCGGCCTCGATGTCGGGGACTCCCAGCCCCCGGTAGAAGCCCTGGATCAGCTTGCGGTTGTTGAACTGGAAGCTGAGCGGCGGCAACGGCAGCGCGTCCAGGGCCTCGACCATGACCCGCATGACCTCGACGTCGTGGTGGAAGGGCAGCACGTCACGACCGACGATGTCGACGTCGGCCTGGGTGAACTGGCGATAGCGCCCCTCTTGGGGTCGCTCGCCGCGCCAGGCCGGCTGGATCTGGAAACGGCGGAACGGGAACTCGAGGTGCCCGGCGTGCTCGAGGACGTAGCGGGCGAAGGGCACGGTGAGGTCGAAGTGGAGGCCCAGTCCCCCACTGGTGCCGGTGCCGGCAGCCCCGGTGTCCGCCTCGCGCTGGAGCCGGTCGAGCACGTAGACCTCCTTGGAGGTCTCGCCCTTGCCGAGCAGCACGTCGATGGGTTCGACGGCACGAGTCTCGATGCTGGCGAAGCCGTGGAGCTCGAAGCTGTGCGACAGCGAGGCGATGACCTCGCGCTCGACGACGCGCTGCCGACGGCAGCAGCTCGGGGAACCCGCTGAGCGGGGAGATCTTGGTGGCCATCGGTCACAGGCCCCTGGTGACGCGGCCCGTGGGCCCGGCGCCGTCGAGGTCCTGGAGGAACGGGTTGGTGGCGCGCTCGCGTCCGATCGAGGTCTGCTCGCCGTGGCCGGGCAGCACGACGATGTCGTCGGCCAGCGGCAGGACCTTGGTGGCCAGGCTGCGCAGCATCGTGGCGTGGTCGCCCCCGGGCAGGTCGGTGCGACCGATCGAGCCGGCGAAGAGAAGGTCGCCGGAGAACATCACCTCGGAGATCTCGGCGGCGTCGTACGGGGTGCGGAAGGCGACCGAGCCCTCGGTGTGGCCCGGCGCGTGGTCGACCACGAAGGTCAGTCCGGCCAGCTCGAGGTTCTGGGCGTCGCTCAGCTCACGGACGTCGTCGGGCTCGGCGAACTCGTACTTGCCGCCGAGCAGCATCGATGTCGTCTCGGCCGACATGCCCTGCATCGGGTCGGCGAGCAGGTGGCGGTCGGCCGGGTGGATCCAGGCCGTCGCGTCGTAGGTGCCCGCCACCGGGGCGACGCACCACATGTGGTCGACGTGCCCGTGGGTGACCAGGACCGCGACAGGCTTGAGCTTGTGCTCGCGCACGAGGTCGGCGACGCCGCCCGCGGCGTCCTTCCCGGGGTCGATCACCACGCATTCGGCGCCGGGCGCGGTAGCAGCGACGTAGCAGTTGGTGCCCCACGGTCCTGCGGGAAAGCCGGCGATTAACACTGCGTCAGGGTAGCGAGGGTTAGGGACGCGCGTCGCGTGGGTATCGGGGCTGCGACGAACCAGTGGGACGCACCACTAGCATGGGCACCGGCTTTACGTGGACAACGAAGAGGGACGCACAGTGACGAGCAGCGAATGGGGCCGCGTCGACGACGACGGCACCGTGTATGTCAGGACCGCCGATGGCGAACGACCGGTGGGGTCCTACCCTGCAGGGACACCGGAGGAGGCGCTTCACTTCTTCACCGAGCGCTTCGCCGCGCTCGCCTTCGAGGTGCAGCTCCTCGAGCAGCGGGTCAACGGCGCCAAGCTCGCACCCGAGGAGGCCGCGGAGTCGATCAAGACAGTCCGCGCCCAGGTCAGCGACGCCAACGCCGTCGGCGACCTCGCCTCGCTGATCGGTCGCCTCGACGCCCTCGGCCCCGTGCTCGCCGTCCTGCGTGAGGCCCGCAAGGTCGAGAAGGCCGAGAAGGCCGCCGAGGCCAAGGCCGAGAAGGAGAAGCTGGTCGCCGAGGCCGAGAAGGTCGCGGCCGGCAACGACTGGCGCGGTGGCGCCAACAAGCTGCGCGACCTGCTGGAGCTGTGGAAGGCCCTGCCGCGCATCGACCGCGCCTCCGACGACGCGCTGTGGAAGCGCTTCTCCAGCGCGCGCACGTCCTACACCCGGCGCCGCAAGACGCACTTCGCCGAGCAGGACGAGAAGCGCGAGGGCGCCCGGGTGGTCAAGGAGCGCCTGGCCAAGGAGGCCGAGGCGCTTGCCACGCTCCACCGAGTGGGGTCCGACCGCCGGCAAGTACCGCGACCTGATGCGCGACTGGAAGGCCGCCGGCCCGGCTCCCAAGGACGTCGACGACGCCCTCTGGAAGCGGTTCCGCGGAGCCCAGGACGCCTTCTTCGGCGCCCGCGACGCCGCCAACGCCGCCCTGGACGCGGAGTTCGCCGAGAACGCCGTCGTCAAGGACGCCCTGATCATCGAGGCCGAGGCGCTGCGTGCCGGTCAAGGACGTCGAGGCCGCCAAGAAGGCCTTCCGCGACATCGCCGACCGCTGGGACGCCGCCGGCAAGGTGCCCCGCGACCGGATGAAGGAGCTCGAGGGCCGCATCCGCGCCGTCGAGCAGGCCATCCGCTCGATCGAGGACGACGCCTGGAAGCGCTCGGACCCGGAGAAGTCGGCCCGCGCCAACGACATGGTCGCCAAGCTCGAGGACGCCATCGCCGAGGTCGAGAAGGACCTCGAGAAGGCCCGCGCCGCCGGCAACGAGAAGAAGGTCAAGGACCTCGAGGACAACCTCGCCTCGCGCCAGTCGTTCCTGGAGATGGCCACGCCGCGCCAGCGCCGACTACTCCGGCTGACCCACCGGAGGCTGAGCAGGGCGAGCCCTGGAGGCTGAGCAGGGCGAGCCCCTGGGCGAGCCCGTCGACGAAGCCCCGTGAGGCGATCGCAGACCGCAGCCCAGTCGCCGGGCTTCGTCGACGCTCGCAGCGCTCCGCGGAGGCTGAGCAGGGCGAGGAACGAGCCCGTCGACGAAGCCCCGTGAGCCGAACACCGACCGCGTCACGGCCTCAGGACGTCACTGCGGCTTCGTCGACGCTCGCTGGCGCTCGCTGCTCAGCCTCCGGCGGAGGGCGCGGGCGAAGCTGCCGTCGGCGTTGCGGTAGCCGACGCCCTGGATCGTGTAGACCACGGCGGTGCCGCGCTCGACCTGGATCGTGACCGAGCGGCCGACGAGGCCGTCGAACTCGGCCGTTGGTCTCGACGATGCCGTCCCCGTCGAAGTCGGCGGCGGCCGGCGCGGCGAGCTGGGTGGTGGGGCCGAGGTCGAGGGCGTAGCCCGCGACGCACCACCCTCCCCCGCACGCGGTCCACGGGCCGGTGCCCGACTTCAGGACGAGCGCCGGCTCGGCCGGTTCCGGCTCAGGAGTAGGGCTCGGGTGGGCTTCGGAGGCTTGGTGGGCTTCGGCGGCTCGGGCGTCGCGGTCGGCCGCGGGCTGCTTGGGCGGCGCGATGAGGTCTTCGGGGGCTTGGCCTGGGCCGCGACGACGGTCTCGGCTGCGTCGCCGGCCTCGGCGTCGGTCAGCTCGTCCTCGATCTCCGGGTCGGGCTCGACCGGCGGAGGCGGGATGTTGAAGACCCCGGTGTGGTAGCCGATCGCGAAGGCGAGCACCAGGTCGACGTAGTAGTCGGAGTGGTTGTAGGTGAAGACCGCGCGCCGCATCCCGGCTTCGTCGCCGATCGAGCCGCTGGGCGGGCACAGGTAGCCGGCGGCGGCCAGCGCGGCGTCGTCGAGGTCGTTGGGGTCGGCCACGCCGTCGCCGTCGCCGTCGACCCCGGCGGTCGCCCAGGTCGACGGGATGAACTGCATCGGGCCGACCGCGCGGTCCCAGACCTTGTCGCCGTCGAGCCGGCCGTTGTCGGTGTCGCGGATGGCCGCCACCGGACCGACCCCGTTGAGGGCGATCCCGAGGATCGGGGGTCGGGAGACCCCGTCGTTGCCGAGCTGCGAGCCGTCGTACCGGCCGTGGTCGGACTCGACCCGCCCGATTCCCGCCAGCAGGCCCCACGGGAGGTCACAGCCGGGGCGGGTCTGCTCGATCCGGCGCGCGGCACGCTCGTAGGCCGCCTTGGCGGCGGTCGGCAGCCCGAACCGCGTCACCTTGCTGATCCCGGACAGCCTGGTGCCGGTCGGCCGTCACCGCACGGTCGCGAAGCCTGCTCGCGTCAACGTCGCCACGGTGACCAGCACCGGGATCGGCGGGTGCGGGCGGCGACACGTCGATGACCGAGGACGCAGCGCTCGCGCCCGCTGCCCACCGACGGCCGAGGACTGGGTGGTCAGCAGCCCGGCGAGCGAGGACCGCCACCACGACGGGCGAGGCACGGAGCAGCTGGGCCCCACGAGGGGCGAGGAATCTCACGGGTGCTGCTCCTACTGGGTGACTCGGTAGGCGTCGAAGACGCCGGGGACTGAGCGGACGGCCTTGAGCACCGTGTCGAGGTGCTTGGCCTCGGCCATCTCGAAGGTGAAGCGGGTCTTGGCGACGCGGTCACGACTGGTCGAGAGGTTGGCGCTGAGGATGTTCACGTGGGCGTCCGAGAGCACCATCGTGATGTCGGAGAGCAGCCGGTTGCGGTCGAGGGCCTCGACCTGGATGTTGACCAGGAACGTCGAGGACCCGCTCGGGGCCCACTCGACCTCGAAGACCTTCTCGGGCTGCAGCTGCAGGTTGGTGGCGTTGACGCAGTCGGTGCGGTGCACCGAGACTCCCCCGCCCTTGGTGACGAACCCGAGGATGTCGTCGGGCGGCACCGGCGTGCAGCACTTGGCGAGCTTGACCCAGACGTCGGGGGCGCCCTTGACGATGACCCCGGAGTCGCCGCCACCGCTGCTGAGGCCCGGTGCGTCCGCGGCGACCGGTGATCGTGACGGCCTCGGCGAGGTCCTCCTGGACCCCGGCCTCGCCGCCGAGCAGCTCGATCACCTTGCGTACGACGGTCTGCGCACCGAGGTTGCCCTCGCCGACCGCGGCGTAGAGGCCGGTCACGTCGGGCAGGTTGAGGTGGGCGGCGACCAGGCTGAGCGACTCGTGGGTGAGGAGCCGCTTGATCGGCAGGCCCTCCTTGCGCATCAGCTTGGCGATCTGGTCCTTGCCGCGGTCGATGGCCTCCTCGCGGCGCTCCTTGGTGAACCACTGGCGGATCTTGGCCTTGGCGCGCGGCGACTTCACGAACTGCAGCCAGTCGTGGGACGGCGCGGCGTTGGGCGACTTGGAGGTGAAGACCTCGACCACGTCGCCGTTGTCGAGCGTCGACTCCAGCGGCACGAGGCGACCGTTGACGCGGGCGCCGATCGTGTGGTGGCCGACCTCGGTGTGGACGGCGTAGGCGAAGTCGACCGGCGTGGAGCCCGACGGCAGGGCGATCACGTCGCCGCGCGGGGTGAAGACGTAGGTCTCGGACCGGTTGATCTCGAAGCGCAGCGACTCCAGGAACTCGCCCGGGTCCTCGATCTCGCTCTGCCAGTCGAGCAGCTGACGCACCCACGACATGTCACCCGAGCCGCTGGGCCCGCCCAGGTCGGCGCGCTTCTCGGTGTCGCGGCCCTCGCGGCCGTCCTCCTTGTACTTCCAGTGCGCCGCGACGCCGTACTCGGCGCGACGGTGCATGGCGAAGGTGCGGATCTGCATCTCGACCGGCTTGCCGGCCGGACCGATGACCGTGGTGTGCAGCGACTGGTACATGTTGAACTTCGGCATCGCGACGTAGTCCTTGAACCGCCCGAGGACGGGGTTCCAGCGCGAGTGCAGGACGCCGAGCACCGAGTAGCACTCCCGGTCCTCGTCGACGAGGATGCGGATGCCGACCAGGTCGTAGATGTCGGAGAACTCCCGGCCGCCGACGATCATCTTCTGGTAGATCGAGTAGTAGTGCTTGGGCCGGCCGGTGACGGTGGCCTTGACCTTGGCCTCGCGCAGGTCGCTCTCGACCTGGCTGATCACCTCGGCGAGGAACTGGTCGCGCGAGGGCGCGCGCTCGGCGACCATCCGCACGATCTCGTCGTAGATCTTGGGGTGCAGGGTCGCGAACGCGAGGTCCTCGAGCTCCCACTTGATGGTGTTCATGCCGAGCCGGTGGGCCAGCGGGGCGTAGATGTCGAGGGTCTCGCGGGCCGTGCGCTCCTGGCTCTTCAGCGGCACGTAGCGCAGGGTGCGCATGTTGTGCAGCCGGTCGGCGAGCTTGATGACCAGCACCCGGATGTCGCGCGACATCGCCACGATCATCTTGCGGATGGTCTCGGCCTGCGCCGAGTCGCCGTACTGGACCTTGTCGAGCTTGGTCACGCCGTCGACGAGGTGGGCGACCTCGTCGCCGAACTCCTCGCGGCACTGCTCGAGGGTGTACGGCGTGTCCTCGACGGTGTCGTGGAGCAGGGCCGCGACCAGCGTGGCCTCGGTCATGCCGATGCCGGCCAGGATCGTGGTCACCGCGAGCGGGTGGGTGATGTAGGGGTCACCGCTCTTGCGCATCTGGGTGCCGTGCATCTTCTCGGCCGTGACGTAGGCGCGCTCGAGCAGCGCCAGGTCGGCCTTCGGGTGGTTGGCCCGCACCGCGCGGAAGAGCGGCTCGAGCACCGGGTTGCCGGCCGGGCCCTTGGTGCCCATCCGGGCCAGCCGCGCACGCATGCCGCGGCCGCCGGCCCCGGCGCCGTCGACGGAGGCGGTGTCCCGGCCGGCGGTGACCGACGGACCTGTCGCTGCGGACGCGGGCGCAGGAGCCGAGGGCGCGGCTGGCGTGGTGCGCTCCTCGGTCATGGCGTCAGTCTAGGGACGTGAACCCAGGGGTTCAGACGATCACGACAGAAGTGACCGGAACGTCACCGTCGGCGACGAGGGTCGCGCGACCGGGCAGGAAGGACAGCTCCATCAGCACCGCGAGTCCGACCGCGGTGGCACCGCAGGCCGCGACCAGGTCGCGGGTCGCGGCGGCGGTGCCGCCGGTGGCGAGCACGTCGTCGACGAGCAGCACCCGCTCCCCCGGCGCGAGCCCGTCGCGCTGCACCTCGAGGGTCGCCTCGCCGTACTCCAGGGCGTAGGAGACCGCGTGGGTCGCGCGCGGCAGCTTGCCGGCCTTGCGCACCGGCACGAAGCCGACTCCCAGGGCCATCGCGACGGGGGCGGCCAGGATGAAACCACGCGCCTCCATGCCGACGACCTTGTCGACCACCACGGTGCCGTGCGCGTCACGCCCGGCGGCGGCCAGAGCCTCGACCACAGCGGCCAGCCCCGCGGGGTCGGCGAGCAGCGGCATGATGTCCTTGAAGACGACGCCCGGCTCGGGATAGTCCGTCGACATCGACGACGAGACGCGCGATCGCTGCTGCTGCCGACTCCGTCACGAGCACCTACTTCTTGCGCTGCGACTTGGTCTTGCGCGAGGGCTGCACGCGACCCGATGCTGTTGCTCTGCGCCACCGGTCCGCGAGCCGGCGGCACGACACGGCCGCAGCCCATGGCCTCGCGGCGAGCAGGGGGCGCCGTGGGCGCGATCGGGCCGGGACGCTGGTCCTCGTCGTCCTCGTCGTCCTCGTCGTCGATCTCGACGCCCTCGGCCGTGCCGTCGCCGATCGGCATGTCCTCGACGAACGCCGGCACCGCGGCGTAGGGGTCGGCCGCGGCGCGGGCGCGAGCCTTGGCGCGCTTCTCGGCCAGCTTGACGTCGTCCTCGTTGGACTTCAGGTGCACCAGGAAGCGCGGCGCGAGGAAGACCGAGGAGTAGACACCGACGCCCATGCCGACGAACTGGACCAGGGCGAGGTCCTGCAGCGAGCTCGACCCCAGCTGGACCGCGCTGACGTAGAGGATCGCGCCGATCGGGATGAGCGCCACGAGCGAGGTGTTGACCGAGCGCACGAGCGTCTGGTTGACCGCGAGGTTGGCGGCCTCGGCGTACGTCGTACGCCGCGACCGGAGGTTGGCGGTGTTCTCGCGCACCTTGTCGAAGACGACCACGGTGTCGTAGAGCGAGAAGGCCAGGATCGCCAGGAAGCCGGTGACGGCGGCCGGGGTGACCGCGAATCCCGACAGCGCGTAGATGCCGGCGGTGAGGATGATGTCGTGGAAGAGGGCGGCCAGCGCCGCCACCGACATCTTCCACTCCCGCGAGTAGGCCCAGATGAAGAGCACGACGAAGAACAGGAACACCAGGACCCCGATGAGGGCGCGCTGGGCGAGCTCGGCACCCAGGCTGGCGCCGATGGCGGAGACGCTGATGTCGGTGTTGGCGGCGTCGGCGTGCCAC
Source organism: uncultured Actinomycetota bacterium (assembly GCA_963761285.1). Taxonomy (GTDB): domain Bacteria; phylum Actinomycetota; class Actinomycetes; order Propionibacteriales; family Nocardioidaceae; genus Nocardioides. The sequence continues at coordinate 246,355 of CAVXGJ010000012.1, forward strand.
GCCACGGTCCTCGGCGATGACCTCGATGAGGGCGTCGGTGTCGGCCTGGCCGAGCTCCTGGACCTGCACGATCAGGCGACTGGTGCCCTCGGTGGTGACGATCGGGTCGCCGGTCTCGAAGCCTGCGTCGGCCACCGTCTCGCGCAGCGCCTCGGCGTTGTCCTGGGTCACCTCGTCGGCGGGCAGGTTGACCGCGAACTGGGTGCCGCCGGTGAACTCGATGCCGAAGTTGAGGCCCTTGCCGACCACCAGGCCGCCGGCGCCGAGCACGAGGATCGCCGAGATGACGTAGAACACCACCCGGCGCCCGATGAAGTCGTAGGAACGGCGACCCGAGTAGAGGTCGTTGCCGAGCCGTGAGAACTTGCCCATCAGGCCTTACCTCCTGCGGGCACGGCGAAGCCACGTCGGTGCCGAGCGTCGCTGCGCTCAGCCCCGAGAGGCGGTGCCCCTTGTTGAAGAACCGGTAGTGCGCCAGGTAGGACACCATCGGCTTGGTGAAGTAGAAGAAGACCACGAGGTCGATGAGCGTGGTCAGGCCGAGCGCGAACGCGAAGCCCTTCACGACACCGGAGGCGAAGATGTAGAGCACCACCGCGGCGATCAGCGAGACCGCGTCGGCGGCCAGAGTCGGTGTTGCGCGCCCGGACCCACGCCGACTCGACCGCGACCCGCATCGACTTGCCGTCGCGCATCTCGTCGCGGATGCGCTCGAAGAGGATGATGAAGGAGTCGGCGGTGATGCCGACCGCGATGATCAGCCCGGCCACCCCCGGCAGCGTCAGCGTGAAGCCGGCCGTCTCGCTGAGCAGCAGCACCATCGCGTAGGTGATCGCGCCGGCGACGCCGAGCGAGGCGATGACCACCAGGCCGAGGCCGCGGTAGTAGAGCAGGCAGTAGAGCATCACCAGGGCGAGGCCGATGGCGCCGGCGGTGAGGCCGGCACGCAGCTGGTCACCGGCGAGCGAGGGCCCGATGGTGTCGATGCTCGGCTCCTGGAAGGAGATCGGCAGGGCGCCGAACTTGAGGCTGGTCGAGAGGCTCTCGGCCTCGGTCTCGGAGAAGTTGCCGCTGATCTGGGCCGAGCCGTCGGGGATCCGGCCCTGGAACGTCGGCGCCGAGATGACCTGGCCGTCGAGCACGATCGCGAACTGCTCCTGGTCGAGCGACCAGCTTGCTGGAGGCGTCGGAGAAGACCGAGCGACCGTCGCCACCGATGTCGAGCGTCACCGCGTAGCCGAGCTGGCCCTGCGGGATGCCGAAGCCGGCGTCGTCGAGGTCGGTGCCCTGGATGATGGCCTTGGACAGCAGGTACTTGAAGGAAGGCTGACCCGGCTTGGTGTCGGAGGTGCCCTCCTCGGGCGGCGAGCAGGCGACCAGCGGCTTGAGCGGGTCGTCGGGCAGGTTGGCCGCCTCGCCGGTCGTGGCGTCGAGCAGGGTGCCCGGCGTCGTCGCAGACGTAGGAGTTGAAGAGGTCGACGTCGGCCTGCGTGTAGCCGCCGCGCATGAACGCGATCTCCTCGTCGAGGTCGCCCACGGCGCCGTTGTCGAAGTCCTCGGTCGCCGTCGGGCTCGTCGGTCGGGGCGTCAGTTGCCTCGTCGGTTGCCTCGTCGGTCGGCTCGTCGGTCGGCTCGTCGGTCGGCTCGGCCTCGGGAGTCGTCGTACCACCGTTGGCGAAGCCGGGCGCCACGCGCGGGGTGCCACCGGTGGTGGCTCCGCGGAGGGGGTGCGCGTCGAGGAGCTCGCGCTGGGGGCGTCCTCGCTGGGGACGATCTCCGGGGCGATCTGGCTCTCGTCAACGATGCCGGCGTCGCCCTGCGGGATGCAGGGGCTCACGTCGGAGCAGGCCACGAGCCGGAAGCGCAGCTGGGCCTGACGCTCGACGGTGTCGATCAGGTCGCGGCGCTGGTCGCCGGGGATCTCGACGGAGATGATGCCGCCGCCCTGCGTGGTCACTGCGGCCTCGGCGACGCCCGAGCCGTTGACCCGGTTGTCGATGATGGCGCGGGCCTCGTTGAGGTTCTCCTGGCTGGGGTTGCCCTTCGCCTGGAGGGTGATGCGGGTGCCGCCCTCGAGGTCGAGGCCGAGCTGCGGGGCCCAGGTGCCCGTCAGCGCGACGAGACCGAAGGAGATCGCCACCCCGAGGAAGAAGACGATCAGGGTGCGCCCTGGCCGCTGCTGCTTCTTGGCCATCTCAGTTCTCCTCTGCATCCGACGTACGCGGCGCGTCGACGGTGTCGTCGGCCTCGACAGCGTGGTCGGTGTCGTCCTGCTCTGCGGGCACCACGCTGCCGACGGCGCCACGGGCGACCGTGACCGTCGTACCCGGGGCGAGCTCGACCTCGACGCGCGCGTCGTCGAGCCCGCGCAGGATGCCGTAGAAGCCGGAGGTCAGCATGACCTCGTCACCGACCTGCAAGGCCTTCTGCATCGCGACCTGCGCCTTCTGGCGTCGGACGTTCGGCCGGATGAACAGCAGCCAGAACACCGCCGCGATGGCAGCGAAGAAGAACAGCGAACCAAGGTCTTGCACGAGGTGGACCTCTCAACATCGAGTGTGGGAGCGCGAGGCTCCTGCGGACGGGATCCCGACCGACGGGCAAGTGTAGCCATGGCCCCGGCCGAGTCCGACAATCCCCACGCCTCACTCGCGCAACGTCTCGAGCGGCCCCGGGCGGGGCAGGTGGTGTGAGGATCACCACGTAGAACTACGGAGCCTCGAACAAGGTTCCCTCGCCACCGGATTCGCGGGGAGGAGCCAGACCCAGGTGGGCCCAGGCGGCGGGCGTCGCCATCCGTCCGCGTGGCGTGCGGGCCAGGAAGCCCAGGCGCACCAGGAAGGGCTCCGCGACCTCCTCCACGGTCTCGCGCTCCTCCCCGACAGCGACGGCCAGGGTCGAGACGCCGACCGGCCCGCCGGCGAAGCGGCGGCACAGGACGTCGATGACGCCCCGGTCGAGGCGGTCGAGACCCAGACGGTCGACCTCGTAGAGATCGAGGGTCGCGTGGGCCACGTCGAGCGTGACGACCCCGTCGGCACGGACCTGGGCGTAGTCGCGGACCCGCCGCAGCAGGCGGTTGGCGATGCGCGGGGTGCCGCGGGAGCGCGACGCGATCTCGGCCGCACCCTCGGAGGTCAGCTCGACGCCCAGCAGCCCCGCGGAGCGGTGGACGATGAGGTCGAGCTCGGCCGGGTCGTAGAACTCGAGATGGCCGGTGAAGCCGAAGCGGTCACGCAACGGTCCCGGCAGCAGGCCGGCGCGGGTGGTGGCGCCCACGAGGGTGAACGGCGGGATCTCGAGCGGGATCGCCGTGGCGCCAGGCCCCTTGCCGATGATCACGTCGACCCGGAAGTCCTCCATGGCGAGGTAGAGCATCTCCTCGGCCGGGCGCGACATGCGGTGGATCTCATCGATGAAGAGCACATCGCCCTCGTTGAGTCCGGACAGGATCGCGGCGAGGTCGCCGGCGTGGGTGATGGCCGGTCCACTGGTCAGGCGAAGCGGCGAGGACATCTCGGCCGCGACGATCATCGCCAGCGTCGTCTTGCCGAGCCCGGGTGGCCCCGACAGCAGGACGTGGTCGGGGGCGCGCCCACGCTGACGGGCAGCCTCGAGCACCAGCCCGAGCTGCTCGCGGACCCGGACCTGCCCCACGACCTCATCGAGGGTCCGCGGGCGCAGCGCGGCCTCGATCGCGCGCTCGTCGCCGTCGGCCTCGGCGGTGGTCAGCGAGCGGAGGTGGTCTTCCTCGGCCCGGGACAACGGGTCGAGGGGATCCAGGTCGGTGTCGTCGTAGGGGTCGGCCACGGATCAGGCCTTCGAGAGCGTGCGGAGCGCGGCGCGGAGCAACGCCCCGATGTCGGGTTGGTCGCCGGCCTCGGGAGCCACGGCGTCCACGGCCTTGTCGGCTTCCTTGGCCGACCAGCCCAGCCCGAGGAGGCCGCCGTGCACCTGCTCGCGCCAGGCCTCCTGCGCCGAGGGGTGGAGGGTCGCGGCCGTGCGGCCGCCAGTGGGGGCACCGATGCGGTCCTTGAGCTCGAGGATGATGCGCTGGGCGCCCTTCTGCCCGATGCCGGGCACCCGGGTCAGGGTCTTGACGTCGTCGCCGGCGATCGCGCGACGCAGGTCGTCGGGGCTGAGGACCGCCGTGATCGCCTGCGCGACCTTGGGTCCGACGCCCGACGCGGTCTGGACGAGCTCGAAGATCGTCTTCTCGTCGTCGTCGACGAAGCCGAAGAGGGTCAGGGAGTCCTCGCGGACCACCATGCTCGTCGGCAGGGTGGCTACCTGCCCGTTGCGGAGGGTGGCGAGCGTGTTGGGGGTGCACATCAGCTCGAGGCCGACTCCCCCGACCTCCAGCACGGCGCTCGACACGCTCACCTCGGCGACCCTGCCGCTCACGAACGCGATCATCTGACTCTCCTGGTGGTGGCTCGGGCGGGGCCGGTTGCGGCGACGGCAACAGCGACGGCGGCGTCGAGCCGCGCCTGCGCTCCGCCACGCCAGATGTGGGTGATGGCCAGCGCCAGCGCATCGGCTGCGTCGGCCGGCTTGGGTGGCGTGGGCAGCCGGAGGATGCGGGTCACCATCGCGGTGACCTGCGCCTTGTCGGCACGACCGCTGCCGGTGACGGCGGCCTTGACCTCGCTGGGGGTGTGCAGCGCGACCGGCAGCCCGCGCCTCGCCGCGCAGACCAGCGCGATCCCGCTCGCCTGGGCGGTGCCCATGACGGTGCTGACGTCGGAGCGGGCGAAGACCCGCTCGACCGCCACCGCGTCGGGGCGGTGCTCGTCGAGCCAGGCGTCGATGCCGATCTCGATGCTCACCAGCCGCTGGGCGACGGGGAGGTCGGAGGAGGTGCGGATGACGTTGACGTCCACCAAGGTCAGGGGTCGGCCGACGCTGCCGTCGACCACTCCGAGACCACAGCGGGTCAGCCCGGGGTCGATGCCCAGCACGCGCACGTCGTACACCTCTCGTCGAGGACCCGGAGGACCCTGTCGAACGTATGTTCGCACTACGCTAACCGGGCACGCCGACCTCGCGGCCGCGACACGCGCGCCCCGCGACAAAACTCCCGCTTCTGGTGCGGAACTTCGTGACAGAAGCGGGAGATTCACCGCTGAGGCGGAGAAACTCCCCCGCCCAGTCGACCGCTGACTACTCCTCGTCGGAGTTGAGCGCGGCCAGGACCTCGTCGGAGACGTCGTAGTTGGCGAAGAGGTTCTGCACGTCGTCGAGGTCTTCGAGGACGTCGATGAGCTGGAACAGCTTGCCGGCAGCGTCGGCGTCGAGCTCGACCTTGTTGTCGGGGACGAACGATGCCTCAGCGGAGTCGTAGTCGATGCCCGCGGCTTGGAGCGCGGTGCGTACGGCGACGAGGTCGGTGGACTCCGAGACGACCTCGAAGGCGTCACCGAGGTCGTTGACGTCGTCGGCGCCGGCCTCGAGGGTCGCCTCGAGGAGGTCGTCCTCGGAGATCGTGCGACCTTCCTGGTCGCTGGGCACGACTACGACGCCCTTGCGGTGGAAGAGGAAGGAGACCGAGCCGGGGTCGGCCAGCGAGCCACCGTTGCGGCTCATGGCGGTGCGGACCTCCATCGCGGCGCGGTTCTTGTTGTCGGTCAGGCACTCGATGAGCATCGCGACGCCGGCCGGGCCGTAGCCCTCGTACATGATCGTGGAGTACTCGGCGCCACCGGTCTCGGCACCGGACCCGCGCTGCACCGCGCGGTCGATGTTGTCCTTGGTGACCGACGACTTCTTGGCCTTCTGGATCGCGTCGTAGAGCGTCGGGTTGCCCGTGGGGTCACCGCCGCCCATCCGTGCCGCGACCTCGATGTTCTTGATCAGCTTGGTCGTCAACTTGGCGCGCTTGCCGTCGTTCGCGGCTTTCTTGTGCTTCGTGGTCGCCCACTTGGAGTGCCCGGACATGCTTACCTCTCCTGTTGCTCTACGACGGTGAGTCGGCCAGGGACTGCCGGACGATCTCCACGAACATCTGGTGGATGCGAGCATCGCCACCCACCTCGGGATGGAACGACGTCGCCATCAGCGGCCCCTGTCGGACCGCGACGATCCTACCCACGGCGCGTGGGTCGTCCTCGGGCGAGACCCGAGCCAGCACCTCCACGCCGTCGCCGACGGACTCCACCCACGGCGCTCGGATGAAGACCCCGTGCAGCGGAGTGTCGAGCCCCACCATCTCGACCGGCCCCTCGAAGGAGTCGACCTGGCGCCCGAAGGCGTTGCGGCGCACCGTGATGTCGAGACCACCGATGGACTCCTGACCCACCGCGCCGTCCTCGATCCGGTCGGCGAGCAGGATCATCCCCGCGCAAGTGCCGAGGGCCGGCATCCCGTCCTTGATCCGCGCACGCAGGGGCTCGATCAGGTCGAAGATCCGGGCGAGCTTGGCCATCGTGGTCGACTCACCTCCGGGCAGCACCAAGGCGTCGACCGCCTCGAGCTCGGCAGGACGGCGTACGGCGATCGTCTCGACGCCGAGGGACGTCAACGCGGCGAGGTGCTCGCGGACGTCGCCCTGCAGGGCGAGGACGCCGATGGTGGGGGAAGGCACCCGGCGAGGGTACTCAACCCGTGAAGTTGGAGAAGGTGATGGTCCGCGCCACCGCGGTGGTGTTGCTCGGGGTGGCGGAGTCGGTCGCGATGATCGACAGCGTGTAGGTGTAGCCGGTCGCTCCCTTGTAGGCGTCGTTGCTCTTGTTCGGGATCTGCCAGACCGACGTTGTCGTGTCGACCTTCGTGAGCTGGGCGTCGTAGTAGGCGCACGGGTTGTCCCACTTCTTGTTGTCGTCGTAGCACTCAACGGCAGCAAGGGGTCCACTACGACGCTGAAGCTGCCAACGCACCCGGCTGATACCGCTCGGGTCCTCGACCTGCCCGCAGGCGGGAGTATCCGTCGCCCCGATCGGATCGCAAGCAGCCTTGATGGCCTCCTGCATGTCCTGGCGCTTGTTGTATGCATTGATGGGACCGGGGGGTCCGACGAAGGTGATCGTCGGGGCCGCGAGGTCGATGCAGCAGAGCGCGCGTTGGGAGTCGTTGATCCAGTTGCTGCCAATGCGCGCACGCAGCTGGTAGTAGGAGTTGGCGACGGTGGGCGCGGTGTCGGTGCAGCTCGTCGTGGGGGCGTTGGCCGAGCACACGGTCACGCCCGTGCCGCCCACAGCGGTGGAGAATCGGAGGACCTCGTACCTGGTGACCTTGGTGTTGCCCACGGAGGTCTCCGGGCTCCAGGACAGCGTCACCGTCGTCGTCTGACGCTGGGGGCTGGGTGTCGCGGGAGTGGCGATGGTGGCCGCAGTGAAGGCCTGATCGGATCCGGTTGCGGTGGCCGCGTCGGTGAAGTACGCCGACGTTCCGCTGACCCCGAGGCCGGCGGCCGTGGTCGACAGGGCGACGGTGGCCACCGCACCCGCACCGACGAGCGCGCGCCGGCTGCGGACCGGGCTCTGGCCGCGGTGCTTCCCGCCGGGCGGTGTCGGTCCACCGCCGCGGGAGGTCGGCTGGGTGCCGAACGCGAGCAGCATCAGCATCCCGCTGAGGCACACCGACGCCAACAACCCCGCCGGGCTGAGCAGCACCGTCACGACGTACCCGGCGTAGGGCAGCGAGACGATGGCGCGCTGCGCCTCGGTGACCTGGTAGATCTCTTCGTCGGGGGTGCCGTTGGCGTCACCTTGGAGGATCAAGCTCGCCTCGTCGCCGCGCACCGTCGTGCCGACCACTCGGTGCGTGATCCGGGCGCCGTTGGCGGCGAGCACGCTGACGACGTCACCGGCGGCGAGCTCGGCCGCCGGGACGGTCTTGGCCAGGGCGAACGAACCGGTCGGGATCTCGGGACCCATGGAGCCGGAGCGGAAGATCAGGAACGTGAAGCCGAAGAACATGACTGCCGTGCCCGCGACCACCGAGAGTAGGCCGAGAGCGGCCCCTGCCCAGAGGGTGGCCTCGCGCAGGCGTCGGGTCACGGAGCGCCGACCTGCTTGGCGTTGAAGACCAGGCTGGCCGTCATGGTCTTCCCCTGGAAGGTGTTGTCCACGGCGCCGGGCAGCGTGGCGATCACACAGATGTTCTCCGACGCACCCGCTGCGAGGAGGCGTTGGTTTGCGGCGCCGACCACGGTGGCAGCGGTGGCGGAGTAGGTCTGGTTGTTGGCCAACGCGGTACCGCTACACGAGCCGGTGCGGTTGCCGTTGGCAGCGGTCCCGGTCTGCGCGTTCGCGGTGCCGGCGAAGACGGAGAACTGCATCGCCGGGGCGAGCGTTCCGGTTGCGGTGCCGCTGATCGTGTAGGTCAGACCGACGCTGCCCTGGTTGGCAACCGGGACAGTGACGGCCTGGCTCTCACCAGGCACCATGTCGGCCAGCGCGAACGACGGCAGGGTGGTGGTCCCGCCGTTGTTCGCGGCGCCGGCCAGTGCGCCGTTCAGAGTGATGTCGAGCGTGCCCGACGAGAACGATCCCGTCGTAACGGTCGCGCTGTCGGTCCAGAAGGCGAAGGTGCCCTGGGCACCGAAGCCGAGCGCCAGGAAGGCAACGGCGCCCAACGACATGAGGGCCCGCGTGCGAGCGCCGAGGCCGCTCGAGCGGTGCGCGCGACGTCCTGCGCGGCGCTTGTTGACCGGAGTGGTGCTCATGGGGAGTCGTCCTGTTCGAGTTCGGTACGTCGGGCGACCAGCACGGCGCCTGCTGCGAGGAGGAGCAGGGCGAGCGGAAGAACCCAGGAGCGGAGCGGGCTGCCTGTGTCGGGGAGGACCCCGGCGCCGGCTCCGTTGGAAGCGTTGTGATTGTCCGGCGTGTTCGGAGAGCCGGGCTGGTCCGGATTGCCATCGGGATCGCGTGGATCTTGTCCGAGTTGGCATCGGCGACGACGTCCGGCCTGCGTGAGCGTGAGCGTCAGGTCGAGGTCGGAGGCCAGGACCATCGAGGTGTTGGGCGCCGCGAAGTCATAGGAGGCACGCAGCTCGACCGGCACCTCGGCGTCCGAGGCCACCTTGGCGGAGTCGATCAGCTCGTGGCGGCCGCCGGAAGCGACCTCCACCCACGGCCCGCTGCCGGCGCGGGCCGCGATCGTCAGGAACGTCGTCTCGAGCAGCGCCTGCCCGGGTCGGGCGCTCGAGCACCAGGCTCAGGTCCCCCGCCTCGGGCTTGGTGTTGCGCACGAAGAACTGAGCTGTCCGCACATCGCCCGGCACCCAACGCACCGAAGGATCGAAGAGCGGGCGGGTGATCGACATCGGTCCACGTCGCGCCGTCCAGGCTGACCGAGAGGGCCTTGCGGTCCTGCTGCGCCGTGTCCTTGTCGCTGTGCTCGGCCACGGAGGCCACGGCACCGCTGCCCAGGAGCAGGCACACCATCAGTGCGAGAAGGGCGCCGCGCAGCATTCCTCGGAAGTTGATCGTCCAGGTGCTCACGCGGTGACCTCCCTTCAGGAGACGGTGGTGGTGGACCGACGTCGTCGGTCCCGCAGTGCTGCGACATACATGGACAAGGCGTAGGCGCCGAGTCCGGCTGCGGCCAGGTAGACCAGGTTCTGACGCTGATCCCCGTTGATGAGCTGGTTGACCCGCCCCAGGTGGGGCACGGCGTACCAGAGCCGACCGCGGATCTGCTCGGGTCGGACCGGGAGCTCGTCGACGATGCTGTTGGCGTCGCCCTGAGTGACGTAGGTGAGTCGCCCTCGAGGCTCTGGCGGACCTCCATCACCCGGTGCGTGACCACGGTCGGCTCGCCGGAGCGGAGCTGGTAGGTCACGACCGAGCCCGACGCCGATGTCCCCGGGTCCGTCGACCGGCTTCATCACCACGAGCGTCCCGGGCGGAAGTCCAGGTCGCATGGACCCGGTGAGGATCTCGTACGGCGTCGCGCCACCCAGGCGCGGCACCAGCACGGCCACCATCAGCGCCGCCAGGCTGGTCAGGATGACCATCCAGGCGAGCACCCGTCCGCCCCACCGCAACCCCGCCGGCATCCGTCGACCCGGCGCGTAGGACCGGTTCGTCAGTGAGGTCGGAGTCGCGGTGGCGCATCGGATCCACCAGCAAGGACATGAGCGTCAGACCGTCGGGAGCCCGACGATCAGGGGTTCGGGTTGTCCTGGACCAGGGAGACGTTGAGCTCGCCGAAGTCAACAGTGATGTCCTGCGTGTCGTTGGCGTTGCTGGCACCAGTGAGGCCGGGTGTCCATCGACATCGTTGCCGTCGTCATCGGTACCGAACGGGATCGAGACCACGATGGTGGCGACCAGCGGCTGGTCACCGGCCTGCTCGGTGATCGGGTTCGTGGTGGCGTCGTAGGCAGAACCGTCGACCGTGTAGGTCGCCGTGACGTCAGCCTCGAAGGTCTCGCCCGGCTGACCCGGGAGCGGAAGCGCCGAGCCGTTGACCGTGTACGACACGGTGTCGGACACCGTCGGCGTGGCCGAGAGGTTGTCACCGTCGGCGTTGATGATGAACGTGCAGTCCTTGGTGACGACGTCACCCGGCACGAAGTTCTCCACGATGCCGGTGCCGGCGGTCGCGCCGGCGTAGGTCCATTCGGCGTCACAGACGCCTTCGTCGAGGGTGAGGAAACCGGAGTTGATGACGCCGGCGTCAACCGTTGCGTCGTCGGTCCAGTACGCGAGGGATCCCGCGCCGCCCAGGAGGAGGACGGCGGCGGCGCCGGCCGCGAGGGAGCCCTTGGTGGTCTTGTTCATTGTTGTGTCCTTCGGTGGTTTGGTTACGCAGGGGAGCACCTGACTCTCGGCCAGTACCCGATCCATCGATCGGTATGTGGTCTAGTCCTCGTGAATCTCCCTCCAGACGCGGCGGCGTCCGGTAGTTGAAGTTCACACCAGTCAGGTCAAGACGGACCTGAGCGAGACCACACAAGAGGTCAAGGATTTCTCAAGGAATCCCGAACAGGCAGAGTGGTGCCATGAGAATCGCCCGCCTACGCCCTCTCGCCGCCGGATTCGCATTCCTGCTGGTCACTTCGGGGTGTGCCGGCACGGATGCCTCCGAGCGCTCCCCCGTCGTCGGCGAGACGACGACCAGCTCAACCACTGACCGTGACGACGTGACCGAGGTCACGCAGGATGCGGCGCTGGATCCGGCAGCCGCGGAGCCCGTTGCCGCCTACCGGGGCTGGTTGGAGGCCCTCGACGCTCGCGACGCAGCCGCTGCCTGCGCCCGCCACGCACCACAGCTGACGATCGACCTCCGCTTCGAGGCGATCCTGCTCAAGCGTGCCAGCCTTGGCGACCCCTGCGTCGACTTCGTGGCGGTGCTGTGGGAGCAGCCCGAGCGCGAGTACGACCCCCTCGACATCGAGGCGACCCAGGTGACCGACGAGGACGCGCTGCTCGCCGTCGACTTCCCCGGACAGGACCAGACGGTGCGGATGATCAAGCAGAACACCCGGTGGTTCGTCGAGGAATCCGTGCCGCGCACCGACGCGAACGAGTCCACCGGAGGCCCGGAGGGCGCGAGCGGCCCCGAGCGGTGGCTCGACGCGTGGTGCGACACCGAGCTCGACATGACGCCGGCCGAGCTCACCGAGCTGATGGGCGAGGCCTCGGGCACCTACACGATCGCCAACGGCGGGGAGCCCCAGCTCTACTGGACCCTCGACCAGTACGACTTCCGTGCCTACCTCGACGTCGACCCGCCCAACGGGCGCACCCTCGACCTGGTCGGCGACTACGACCGACTGAGCGCCACCGAGCGCGCCGGGCTCACCTGCCCCGAGCTCCGCTGATCCGCTGATCCGCACCTCTGCGTCGATGTCAGGGTCGAGTCGGCGACTATAGTCGCCGACTCGACCCCCCACTGGAGCTCGAGTCGGCGCTCATCGTTCGTAGTCGGGGTGGAGGTCAGTCCCGGCGGGCCGCGGGCAGCTGGAGGGGTACGGCGTCGTACAGCGCCGCGAGTCGAGCCGTCCACGGGTCGCGCGACACCGGACGCGGTCCGTCCGGCCCCAGCTCGAGGTAGGACGTGCCGCTGGCTCGCGGCCACGCGGGCAGTCCGACGACCTGCGGCGAGCCGGTGCGCGCGAAGGCCACCCAGTAGTCCCCCATCGCCTCCACCAGGCGCTGCCGACCCGGACGGGCCGCAGCCGGGAAGAGGTAGGGCACCTCGGACCCGTGGGCGCTGCCGCCCGGCTCGGGGCCGAACCGGTAGCGGAAGGTCGGTGCCCGCTGGGCGTGGTCGAGGGCCAGCGCCAGGGCCGGCGCCTGGAACACCAGGTCGTCGAGGACCTGCTCGCGGAACACGCGCTTGCCGTACGCCGCCACCAGGGCGTCGTGACCGGACCCACCGAGCCCATCGCGCAGCTGGACGGGGTCGGTGCCGGCGGCGCGGAAGTCGTTGTCGGAGAACTCCGCATCCGTCGTGCCCACCAGGTAGGGCACCGGGGCCTCGCGGCCGGCGGCGAAGGCCTCGGCATACGGCTCCGGCAGGACGCTGTCGATGACCGGAGCATCTCCGAGCAGCACGTTGAAGGTCGACGACAGGAACGCCGTCGCCCGGCAGCGCGCGCAGCTCCTCGGCACTCAGGTCGGGGAAGTCCCGCTCCCCCTCACGTCGTACGTCGGTCAGCTCGCGCGCGGCGCTGTCCCCCGGCGCCGACTGGGCGATCGCCTTGTCGAAGAGCCCGCCCGCCGACGGCGCAGCCATCAGCGCGTTGACGCTGATCGCCCCGGCCGAACCACCCATCACCGTGACCGAGTCGGCGTCGCCACCGAAGCCGCCGATGTTGTCCCGCACCCACTGCAGCGCTGCGACCTGGTCGGTCAGGCCGAGGTTGGCGACGTCCTGGTCGAGGGCCGGGTGGGCGAAGAAGCCGAGCCGACCGAGCCGGTAGTTGACGGTCACCACCACGGCGCCCCGCTGCGCGAGCGAGGAGGGGTCGACCAACGAACCGCTGCCGGCGATCAGCCCGCCGCCGTGCAGCCAGACGATGACCGGCAGCGCCTGCGCGTCATCGCCGCCAGTCGCACCGCCGGACCCAGCGCCGGACCCAGCACCGGACCCGACGTCGGGCCCGGTCACGTTGAGGAACAGGCAGTCCTCGGAGCTGCTCGGCCGGGCCCGGAGGTCCTCGTCGCCGTACTCGTAGCGCTTCGGCTGCAGGCAGCCCGGACCGAAGCTCGTCGCGTCCCGCACGTCGTCCCACGGATCGACCGGGCGCGGCGTACGCCACCGCAGGTCGCCGACCGGCGCCGCGGCATACGGGATCCCGCGCCAGGTGCGCAGGTCACCCTCGGCCACTCCGCGCACCACTCCGCTCGCGGTGGTGACGACCAGGGGGTCGCCGGCGACGCGAGAGGTCGGTTCGGGCGATTCCGAGCCGTCGAGCAGCACCGCGCTGGTCACGACCAGCGCGGTCAGCGCAACGGCGACCGCTGCCGCGGCCTTGCCAGGAGAGGGCACGCGGTTCGCGGGGGCAGGCGCCGCTGCGGCGTCTGCTACCAGCCCCGCTCGGCGAGGCGGTGGGGCTGCGGGATGTCCTCGACGTTGATGCCGACCATGGCCTCACCGAGACCGCGCGAGACCTTGGCCACCATGTCGGCGTCGTCGTAGAACGTCGTCGCCTTGACGATCGCCTCGGCGCGCTGGGCCGGGTTGCCGGACTTGAAGATGCCCGAGCCGACGAAGACGCCGTCGGCGCCGAGCTGCATCATCATCGCCGCGTCGGCCGGGGTCGCGATGCCGCCGGCGGTGAAGAGGACGACCGGCAGGGCGCCGGCTTCGGCCACCTCGGCCACGAGGGCGTAGGGGGCCTGGAGCTCCTTGGCGGCGACGTAGAGCTCGTCCTTCGACAGCGCCGAGAGGCGGCGGATCTCGCCGAGGATCGTGCGCATGTGGGTGACGGCGTTGGAGACGTCGCCGGTGCCGGCCTCGCCCTTGGAGCGGATCATCGCCGCGCCCTCGGTGATGCGGCGCAGGGCCTCGCCGAGGTTGGTGGCACCACAGACGAACGGGACGGTGAAGTCCCACTTGTCGATGTGGTTGGCGTAGTCGGCCGGGGTCAGGACCTCGGACTCGTCGATGTAGTCGACCCCGAGGCTCTGGATGACCTGGGCCTCGACGAAGTGGCCGATGCGGGCCTTGGCCATCACCGGGATCGACACCGTGGCGATGATCGAGTCGATCATGTCGGGGTCGCTCATCCGGCTCACGCCGCCCTGGGCGCGGATGTCGGCAGGCACCCGCTCGAGGGCCATCACGGCGACCGCGCCGGCGTCCTCCGCGATCTTGGCCTGCTCGGCGTTGACGACGTCCATGATCACGCCGCCCTTGAGCATCTCTGCCATGCCGCGCTTGACGCGGGTCGTGCCGTGCTGACTCTCGGTGCTCATCTGTGCCATACCGAAGATCGTACGGCGCTCAGAGGGGTGAGGCAGAACCGGGATCGGTCGTGGCGGCGGCGTCGCGGGCAGCATCAACGGCCAGCGCCTGGCGACGCACCTTGAGCACCCGGAAAGCGACGGTGTAGGTGCTGGCGAAGGCCAGGACCCACAGTGTCACGTAGATCAGGACCGGGAGGTCGAGCAGGCCCGCGAGACCGGTCATGATGAGGATCGAGACCAGCCGGTCGGCGCGTTCGGCGATGCCGCCCCTGGCGTCCAGACCCAGCGACTCGGCCTTGGCCCGGGCGTAGGAGGTGACCGAGCCCATGACCAGGCAGTAGAGCGTGAGGCACAGGTAGAGGTAGGAGTCTCCCTCGCTGGTGTTGGCGAAGTAGAGAGCCAGGCCGCCGAAGATCGCGCCGTCGGCGATGCGGTCGAGGGTGGAGTCCCAGAAGGAGCCGAAGGTCGACTTGCGACCCATCACGCGCGCCATCTTGCCGTCGATGAGGTCGCTGAAGACGAAAGCCGTGATGAACAGGGTGCCGATGAAGAGCTCGCCCATCGGGTAGAAGATCAGCGCGCCGGCGGAGACGCCGACGGTCCCGACGAGGGTGACCGTGTCGGGGCTGATGCCCCACTTGATGAAGAGATTGACGAAGGGCAGCAGCACGACGCCCTGCCAGAAGTTCTTGAACCTGTCCAACACGGGCCGCACGCTATCGCGTGTCGGGCCGGATCACTCGATCCAGGAGGCCGCGAGCAGGTCGCGGGTGTCGGTGAGCAGCTCGGGCAGGACCCGGGTGCGGCCGATGACGGGCATGAAGTTGGAGTCCCCCGACCAGCGGGGTACGACGTGCTGGTGCAGGTGGGCGGCGATCCCGGCGCCGGCGATGTCGCCCTGGTTCATGCCGAGGTTGAAGCCGTGGGCGCCCGACACGGCGCGGATCGTGCGCATCGCCTCGCGGGTGAGGTCGGCGATCTCGGCGGCCTCGTCGTCGGTGGTCTCGGTGTAGTCGGCGATGTGCCGGTAGGGACACACCAGGAGGTGGCCCGGCGCGTAGGGGTAGAGGTTGAGCACCGCGAAAGCGAGCCGACCGCGACGCACGACCAGGCCGGCGTCGTCGTCGAGCGCTGGGATCCGACAGAACGGGCACTGCCCCGAGGTCGCGTCGGCAGGCTTGCTCTCCCCGCGGATGTAGGCCATCCGGTGGGGGGTCCAGAGCCGGTCGAGCCGATCGTCATCGCCGGTGCCGTCCTGCTCGTAGGCCGTCAGGTCGCCGCCGTCGGAGCTCATGCGGTGCCTTCGGCGAGAGCCGCGCTGGAGAAGACCTCCGACAGCGGGAGGTCGGGGTCGAGCACCACTCCGATGCGGCGCACGTGGCCGTCGAGAAGGTTCCAGATCGACATCGACAGCAGCTCTGCGAGTCGGGCCGCCGACGGCTCGCGCACCTCGCGGGCGAGCCAACGTCGTACGGCCCCGACGACGGCGCCGACCAGGCCGTGGGCGAGCGGGTCGACGAGCGCGAGCTCGTGGTCATCGAGATCGGCGCCCAGCAGCGTGATCGCCAGGGCGATCAGGTCGCTCAGCATCGCCCCGATCTGGTCGATGCCCTGCTGGAACGGCCCGTTGACCTCCTGCACGGCGAACGCGTGCAGGGCCTGGTGGGCGACGGTCCAGTCGACGTAGGTCGAGATGATGCGTCGGATGATCTCGTTGACGGTGCCTTCGAGGGAGACCACCGGGGTCAGCTCACCTTGCAGTGACTCGATGATGTGGGTGCGGATCGCGGCGTCGAGGTCGGCGCGGTCGGCGAAGTGGCGGTAGACGACGGTGCGGTTGACCCCGGCGCGCTCGGCGATCTGCTGCACGTGGAACTCGGTGCTGACCGGGGCTTCCTCGATGACCTCCAGCGCGGCGTCGAGGATGGCGAGCCGTCGCTGCTGGTTGTGCTTGTCCCAGCGTGCTTGTCGACCGTCCTGCGCCATGTCGACCTTTCTCACTCCTCGCTCAGCGAGTACCGAGCTTTCTCAGCGAAGGATAACGACGTCCGCCGACGGCGGCGTGCGGCGCACCGTCGCGCAGCCGCTTTCGGGACACCCGCCGGGTCGTCGCCGCGATCCGGTGCAGCTCGACCACGTCGACGACCTTCTCGCGCGGGCTCCCCCGCAGCTCGCCGCGCCGCCGCTCCTCGGCGTCGATGGCGCGCCAGCCGGTCAGGTCGATCGCGTCGGGCCGTCGGGTGGCGATCAGCGCCTCGATGGACTGTCCCGGTGGTGGGGTGGGCCGGGTGAGGCCGGCGTCGAGGTCGTCGAGGAGCCGGCCGACGCTCTCCTGCGCGCAGCCCTTGTTGCTCCCGATGAACCCCGACGGCCCGCGCTTGACCCACCCGGCGACATACAGGCCGGGGCGGACGCGTCCGCGGTCGTGGGGCACGGTGCCGGTGCGCTCGTCGTACGGCAGGCCGGGCACGGGGAGTCCGCGGTAGCCGACCGCGCGCAGCACCAGCCCGGTCTCGATGACGTCGGTCTCACCGGTGGGCACGGCGACGGTGCGCCCGTCGTCGCCGCGCTCGAGGCGGGTGCGGGCGACCTCGAGGCCGCGCACCCGGTCGTCGCCGAGCAGCCGTTGCGGCGCGGTGAGGAAGCGCAGCACGATGGTGCGCGCGCCGGGGGTGAGCGGTCGCTGGGCGATCTCGGCGAGGAGCCTGGTGCGCACGTCCGCGGCGGGGACGTCGTCGTACCCCTCGGCCTCGACGACGACGTTGAGCAGGCCTTGCTCGGCCAGCCCGCGCAGCCCGACGAGCTCGGGGACGGTGAAGGCCGCCTCGGCCGGACCGCGCCGCCCGAGGACCACCACCTCGCGCACGCTGCTCGTCGCCAACGCGGCCAGCGGACGGGTGGCGATGTCGGTGCCCGCGAGGGCGGCCGGGTCGAGGCTGAGGATCCGCGCGACGTCGAGAGCGACGTTGCCGTTGCCCACGACGACCGCGCGCGGGGTGTCGAGGTCGACGGCGAGGTCCTGCTTGTCGGGGTGGCCGTTGTACCAACCGACGAGGTCGGTGGCCGAGAGCGAGCCGGACAGGCCCTCCCCCTCCAGCGCCAGCGGCCGGTCGGCGCTGGCGCCGATGGTGAGGACCACCGCGTCGTAGCGCTCCTCGAGCTCGGCGAGGGAGACGTCGCGGCCGATCTCGACCCCGAGGAAGTAGCGGAACCCGGGCTGCTCCTCGATCTGGCGGAACAGCGTCTCGACGGCCTTCGTGTGCTGGTGGTCGGGGGCCACGCCGGCGCGCACCAGGCCGTATGGCGTGGGCAGGCGGTCGTAGACGTCGACGCTGATCTCCGGGTGGGTGAGCAGGTCGTCGGCGGCGTAGAGCCCGGCCGGCCCCGCGCCCACGACAGCGACCCGGAAGCTGCCGGTGCGCGCCAGCCGACGCTGCGGGCTGACCACCGCGAGCGGCGGTCGTGGCTGGTGCGGGAAGCACTCGTAGTACTCGGCGTTGATCGCGAGGAACGGCTGCTCGTCGGGCGTCAGCGTGCTGTCGGGCTTGATCGCCTCGACCGGGCAGGCAGTCGCGCACGCTCCGCAGCCGACGCAGGAGTTGGCGTCGACGTAGAGCATCTCGGCGGTCGCGAACCCGGGCTCGCCGGGCGCCGGGTGGATGCAGTTGACCGGGCAGGCCAGCACGCACGAGGCGTCAGCGCAGCAGGACTGCGTGACGACATACGTCATCGGATCAGGCGGCCGCGGACGCGGGCTGGCTGCGGTAGCGCGAGGTGGGGCCGTCGATCTTCATCAGCTTCCACACCCTCCGCGAGACCGGATTCATCATCCCGGTCTCCTCGGCCAGCATCCGGACGTCGCCGAAGAGGTCCCGCAGGAACTTCCGCGAGTCGGGGTTGCCCCAGTAGAGCTCCTTGACGACCGACTTCGGCATACCCATGTCGCGCTGCGCCTTCTTGGTCGGTACGACGATCTCGTCGCAGAGCCAGCGCATGATCAGCGGGACCAGGATCGACAGCAGCGCGCGCTCGAGGCGCTTGAGCCGCGGCGCCTTGTGCTCGAGGTACTGGTGGGCGAAGCCGATGTGGCGGGCCTCCTCGGCGACATGGATCTGCATGATCCGCTGCAGCAGCGGGTGCATGTCGTCGCCGGCGCGCAGGACCGACTTCTGCACGTGGTCGATGGGCTCCTCGCCGGCGAGGACGCCGAAGAAGAAGCCGAACGGCACCGTGCGCGCAAACAGCGGGAGGAACGGGCTGAGCGCGCGGAAGAGCCGCGACCCGCCCCCGACGTCCTGGCCGGAGCGGTTGACGAACTCCTGGAACATCTGGGTGTGGTGGCACTCCTCGGTCGCCTCGTGCGTGGCGTAGCGGAACTCCGCGGAGCCGTTGGGCAACGAGAACGCGTAGTTCATCAGCCCGGAGATCAGGATCTGCTCGAACTGCAGGCCGACCTTGGTGATGTTGGCCTGGCGGTAGAGCCCGACCCGGATCTGCTCGCTCCTGGGCAGTGCGCGGTACCACGGGTGGCGTCCGATGACGTCGACCTGCGGCAGGATCCACCGCTCGTCGCTCGGGTCGATCGCGTAGTCGGGGTGGTCCCAGTCGATGTCGGCGAAGGCGTCGAAGTGCTGCTCGACCGAGGCCTCGGAGAGCGTCTGGAGACGCTGTTCGTAGGTCTGGAACGGGGCATCCGACGGTGCTCGTCATGAGGGAGACGTTAGTGCGACGTGGTGTTGCATGTAAAGGGTTAGCGCGACATTGCGTCTCAGTAACTTGCGGTGGTCGGGCATCGGGCCGGTCAGAACTCCACCCACACCCACCGCCACCACCCGATAGCCCGGTCGCGAAGCAGCTCGATTTGTCTTGCAGGTCGGTCAGAGGATCCCTAGCGTCGAGGGTCAGCGCGGCGCGCCAGTCAGGTGGGTCACGTCCACGGAGGGCAGCCATGACGCATCCCAGAGACCTCAACCGACGCCGGGGACCTCGCGCCCTGGCTGTGTCCGTCTCGGCCATCGCGATGCTGGTTGCAGCCGGCTGCTCGTCGAGCGACTCCGGTGCCGACGCCGACGCGGTGGACACGACGACCCAGGAACCGACTGGAGGCCGGCGACGAGTCGACACCGACCGACACCGGGGCGCCGGTCCGAGCCGGCGGAACCAGCCGGTGGCAGCGGACCCGATGGCACCTACGAGGTAGGCGACACCTACTCCGACCTCGACTTCGACTTCACCTACGAAGGACTGGTCACGGTCCCCCTGGACTCGCAGGGCGAATACACCGAGGGCACCTGCTACTTCGCCATCGGCAGCGCCAGGTTCAAGGAGGACTCACCCACAGCCGAGTTCTCGACCAGCGAGCGCCTTCAGCCCGTCATTCGACCCGATCATCGCGCGGATCACTCGACGCCGCGCAGAACGACGAGTTCTTCAACTGCGACGCCTCGGTCGTCGGCTGCCGCCGGCTACACCCAGACGAGCACGACCAACGTGCCGGTCGGCGAGAGTGCGCCGGTCTGGCTCGACGCGATCTACCTCTCCCCCGACCAGGACGGCCAGCTCGAGGGCTTCCAGCTCTACGGCGACGAGACGCTCGCGCTTCTCGGCCGAGGTGACCGAGGACTCACCGGCTGAGCGACTCACCCGGCCGCACACGTGACGCACGGGCTGGTCACGGTGTGCGGCACCAAGGCGTCGAGGCCTCAGACCTGCTCGCGCGAGGCCACCGCCGCGGTGACCCGCGCGATCGCCTCGTCGATGGGTACGCCGTTGTCCTGGCGGCCGTCGCGGTAGCGGAAGGAGACTGCGCCGGCAGCGACGTCATCGGCGCCGGCGATCATCATGAACGGCACCTTCTGCAGCTGGGCGTTGCGGATCTTCTTCTGCATCCGGTCGTCGGAGGCGTCGACCTCGACCCGCAGGCCCTGCGCCTTCATCTTCTTCGCGACGTCGTAGAGGTAGTCGGCGAAGGCATCGGCGACCGGGATGGCCTGCACCTGGACCGGGGCGAGCCAGGGCGGGAACGCGCCGGCGTAGTGCTCGACGAGCACCCCGAGGAACCGCTCGATCGAGCCGAACTTCGCCGAGTGGATCATCACCGGGCGCTGGCGGGTGCCGTCGGGCGCCTGGAACTCCAGCTCGAAGCCCTTGGGCTGGTTGAAGTCGTACTGCACCGTCGACATCTGCCAGGTGCGGCCGATCGCGTCGCGCGCCTGCACCGAGATCTTGGGGCCGTAGAAGGCCGCGCCGCCCGGGTCGGGCACGAGCGCGAGCCCGGACTCGGAGGCCGCCGCCTCGAGGATCGAGGTGGCCTCGGCCCACTCCTCGTCGGAGCCGATGAACTTGTCCGGCTTGGAGTCGTCGCGGGTCGAGAGCTCGAGGTAGAAGTCGTCGAGACCGAAGTCCTTGAGCAGTCCGAGCAGGAAGGTCAGCAGGTGCTTGATCTCGTCGGCGGCCTGCTCGGGCATGACGTAGGAGTGCGAGTCGTCCATCGTCAGGCCGCGCACGCGGGTCAGCCCGTGGATCACGCCGGACTTCTCGAAGCGGTAGACCGACCCGAGCTCGAAGAGCCGCAGCGGCAGCTCACGGTAGGAGCGCCCGCGCGACTTGTAGATCAGGTTGTGCATCGGGCAGTTCATGGCCTTGAGGTAGTAGTCGCTGCCCTCCATCTCCATCGGCGGGAACATCGTGTCCGCGTAGTACGGCAGGTGCCCGGAGGTGTGGAAGAGCCCCTCCTTGGTGATGTGGGGGGTGCGCGACGTACTCGAAGCCCTCCTCGATGTGGCGCTGCTTGACGTAGTCCTCCATGACCCGACGGATCACGCCGCCCTTGGGGTGGAAGACCGCCAGGCCGGAGCCGAGCTCGTCGGGGAAGCTGAAGAGGTCGAGGTCGCGACCGAGCTTGCGGTGGTCGCGCTTCTCGGCCTCGGCGATGCGCTCGAGGTGGGCCTCGAGGGCCTCCTTGGACTCCCAGGCGGTGCCGTAGATGCGCTGGAGCATCTTGTTCTTCTCGTCGCCGCGCCAGTAGGCCGCGGCCGAGCGCATCAGCTTGAACGCGGGGACCCGCTTGGTGGTGGGCAGGTGCGGTCCGCGGCACAGGTCGGACCAGGCCGCTTCGCCGGAGCGGTTGATGTTGTCGTAGATCGTCAGCTCGCCGGCGCCGACCTCGACGGAGGCACCCTCGGCAGCGATCCGTCGTCGACGCCCGCTCCGCCCTTGAGCCCGATCAGCTCGATCTTGTAGGGCTCGTCGGCCAGCTCGGTGAGCGCGTCGGCATCGGTGGTGACCCGGCGGGAGAACCGCTGGCCCTCCTTGATGATCTTGCGCATCCGGGTCTCGATCTTCTCGAGGTCCGCGGGCGTGAAGGGGACCTCGACGTCGAAGTCGTAGTAGAACCCGTCCTTGATCGGCGGGCCGATGCCGAGCTTGGCGTCGGGGAAGAGCGCCTGGACGGCCTGGGCCATCACGTGGGCGGTCGAGTGGCGCAGGATGTCGAGGCCGTCGGCGCTGTCGATCGCCACCGACTCGACCTCGTCGCCCTCGGCCAGCACGGTGGCGAGGTCGCATCGAGCATCTCGCCCGCCGACCCGGGCAGCGATCACGTCGGGCTCGTCGGCGAAGAGCTCCCAGGCCTTGGTGCCCGTCGTGACCGTCTGGTCCTGACGCACGTCGGCGTGGACTCGGACGACCTTGATCTCGGACACGTGGTGCTCCTCGGCGGTTGCGGTGCTGCGGGTCGTACGCCGGTCGGCGGACGTCGCGATCGTACCGAGGGTCCCCGCAGCCCCGCGCCCGGGTTTCCGACCCAGGCGCTAGCGTCAGCAGCCGTCCAGCATCAGCGCCGGGCGCTCGCCCTTGGTGAGACCGACCAGCGTGACCTTGTCCTTGTTCCGCAGCGGACCGTCCTCGGGGTAGGCCTCGCCGAACAGGAAGCCGATCCAGCGGCGGTCGGCGCCCTCGCCGACACCGACGTACACGCCCCACTGGAGGTAGCCCACCTCGGTGGGCTCCGACAGCTCGTCGCCGTAGGCCTTCTTCACCTGGCGGTAGGTCGAGCCCAGACGGAGCCCGTCGGTCGTGCGCGGCCGGGTGCCGGTCACGTCCATCTCGACGATCCTCTTGTCGTTGACGAACACGACGTATGGCGTTCTTGAAGGGCTTCTTCGGCTGCAGCTTGATGGGCCGCAGGGCGGGTTGGGCACGTTCTTGTTGAACTGACCGGTAGCCATGGCCTGCTTGACCGTCATTCCGATCTTCGCCTTGCCGACCTGGGCGGGCTTGATGACCCGGACCTGCTTCGCTGCCGCGGACTTCTCGGCCGCGGAGCCGGCCTCTCCGGGCGGTGCGCTGACCCCGGAGAGGACCAGGGCGGTGGTCAGTACGGCGGTCGCGGCGCGGAAGCGGTGGTGGCTCATGAGATCTCCTCGGACTGGTGACTACGTGTTGTAGGTCTTGCCTTTCGTGTTCTAGACGCCGGGAGTGACGATTTGGTTGCTGTGATCTCGCATCCGCCATGCTTCGGCGGCTTCAGCGCCGGTCGAGGAAGACCCGGCCGATGTTGCCAGGGCCGACGGCGCACGCGGCGCCCGTGGTGGCCACCACCCCGGAGTTGCAGGCAACCCAGCCGGTCTCGTGGTCCACCTTGCGGCCGTTGACGCGCACCATGCAGTCGTCCTCGCAGGTGAGTCCCCGGAGCACGAAGCGGCCGCGCTTGTCGGTGGTGTCGGCGTCGATCACGCGGCGCGGGCTCCCGGAGGTGCGCACGCTGACCTTGACCTTGCGCAACCCCTCCTTGGTCGCCGAGTCGACCACCTTCCCGCGGAGGAAGGCCGGGATGGCGCGTACCGGTCCCAGGTCGCCGCTCGCTCCGACCGTGCCGGCGTACTCGACGCTCGGCTGCACGTAGAGCGGGTCGCCGCCGACCCAGCCGCCCTGGTAGCGACCCGCGACGACCTCGACGTAGAACTCCTCCTCGGGGCTGTTGCCGGAGCTGAGCTCGAAGGCGCCGTCGGCGTCGGTGCGGTCGCGATCGATCACCGGCCCGGGTTCTCCCCCGGAGCCGAGCGGGTGCAGCCGGACGACCACGCCGGCCACCGGGTCGTCCGTGAGGGCGTCGATGATCTGGCCACGCAACGCGGGCGCGGCGGAGGTGGGCGCAGCCTGGACCGCCGCCAGAGCGACCACGAGGCCGACGGCGAGGATCAGTGCCACGATGCGGCGCATGCTCCCGGCTTACCAGCAAAGCCCGCCGAGCGGAAGGGCTGGACCCTGCCGACTCAGGGTGAAGCGGTGGCCGGAGCGGGGCCGGGACTCGGCGACGAGGAGGGCGCGGACGACGGTGTCGTCGGCGTCGTCGGCGTCGTCGGCGCCGGGGACGTCGGCGTGCTCGACGGGGAGGTCGTCGGCGACGTCGTGGGGGACGTGGTCGGCGAGGTCGTGGGAGATGCCGTCGGGGACGTCGTCGGCGAGGTCGTGGGAGACGTTGTCGGCGACTCCGACGGGGACTCCGACGGCGACTCCGTGGGCGAGGACGACGGGCTCTCCGTTGGCGACGGGCTGTCGCTCGGCGACTCGCTCGGCTCGTTCGGCGCGGTCGGCTCGGTCGGCTCTGTGTCCGTCAGCGAGCCCTGGTCCTTCTCGATGATGTCCAGGATCTGCTGCTCGTACTGCGTAAGCTGCGCCTGGATCTCGTCGAGCGGCACCTGGCCGATGTTGAGGCCGAACTCCATGATCTCGAGCCAGAGCTTCTCCACCGAGGCGGTCGCCCCGTCGCTGAGCGGTCCGTCGAGCGTGACGAAGAGCTGCACCGCGAGGGAGTAGGTCAGGCAGCTGGTGCACTCGTAGTTGAGCGCCACCGAGATGTTCTGGGGGGCGACCGCGTCGGCCTCCCCCACGACGAGCACGACCTGGAACGCGACCGCGATCGCTGCGCAGTTCTCGCAGCTGGCCATCGCATAGGCCTCGTTGGTGTTCTCCAGTGGTTCGGAGCCGTCGGCCCACACCAGGGCGAAGGCGACCGAGTAGCTCGCGGTGTCGTCGGTGGTGTTGACGGCCAGCGCCTGGTTGTCGCCCTCCTCCGGAGCAAGGGGCTCGTCGAACGGGAAGATCCAGGTACCGGCGTCGGCGACCTCGACGTCGCCGGCGTCGGGCGTCGTGCCCGCGTCGATGCCCTCGACAGCGCCCTCGGCCTCCTCCAGAGCACTGACGTCGGACGTCGCCGCACCCGGCCCCGTGGGCACCAGGACTGCCGCGAGCTGCGGCTTCTCCCGCGTCGGTACGTCGGTCCCGTCGGGCCACAGCACGGTCCCGGCGCCTTGGCTCCCGACCCCGAACGATCCCGGAGAGCTGGAGACCGGAAGGAAGTCGGTGATCGTCCCGCCCTCGTAGGCCTGGATCGGGCGGTAGCGGGTCTCGGAGGGCCACCAGGCCAGGACCAGCCCGGCGATGAGCGCCAGCGCGGCCACCACGGCCAGGCCGCGCCGTAGGGGGCGACCGTCGGTCTTGCGCCAGATCCCGCCGCCGATCTGGCGGGCGAGACGGAGCAGGATGTAGGTGAAGGCGGCGATGGGCATCACCACGATGACCATGGCGAGCGCGCGCGCCGCGGTCCCGATGAGGTCGCCGTCGCCGAAGGCCACTGCCATCTGGTCCTGCTGCGCGCCGGCGCTGGCCCAGGCCGTGCCGACGATCCGGGGCAGGGCGAACACCATCATCACCATCACGCCGAGCAGCACGGGAACGACGGTCAGCACCCAGATCGTCACCACCGCGCGGGCCCAGGGCTTGAGCTCCTGGGCGGCCGGGTGGGCGGTGCGCCACGGGACCAGGCTGCGCAGGGTCGGTCCTATGCGGTGGAAGAGATCGGGGACGCCGGTCAGGTCTGCCAGGACGTGGTAGCCGTCGAACCGCACGAACGGCAGCAGCTGGCGCAGCATCTGCAGGATCTGGGCGGCGATCAACAGCAGGATCGCGTCATAGCGGGTCAGCCACCAGACACCAGCGGTCGCCACGGCGATGATGGCGTTGAAGTACAGGCCGCCGAGGTCGGTACGCAGTCGCCCGGCGCGGCCGAGGCGGTAGGAGTCGGTGACGTCGGTGTAGAAGGCCGGCCAGACGAGGTAGAGCCCGGCACCCATCACGCCAGGGGTCGCGCCACCGCGGCGAGCGGCCGCTGCGTGCCCGAACTCGTGAAAGCCCGCGGAGAGCACGGTGATCGCGAGGACAGCGAGCAACAGGCCGGGGCGCGCGAAAGCTTCGTGGGTGGCCGAAGCCAGGCCCTTGTCGAAGAGCACCCACCAGGTGATCCAGGCGAAGGCGAGCAGCACGGGGATCACGAAGCCGAGCCCGAAGAGCGCGGCGAAGGGCGCGGTGATGCGCCGGGTCTTCTCCTCGTCGGTCACCGCGACCTTGAACCGCAGGCCCAGCAGCGGGTTGCTGCGCCTGACCTCCGGTTCGACTCCGTCGTCACGGACCGCCAGGCCCATGGGGCGGAGCTTGGCGACGAGCTCACGTGCGTTGTCGGCCGAGACGGGCTTGCCGGAGACGTCGGCGACGACGGCCGCGACCTCGTCGTACGAGCGGTGCCCGTCCAGCGCCTCGAGGGTCGCGTAGAGCAGCGGTGTCAGCTGCACCGTCTGACCGTCCGCCCGACGAGCGAGTGCCGGCGGCACCTTGTAGCCCGAGCCCAACATCTCGCCGATCAAGACGATGCCGTCGGCGCGTGCAGGCGGGGCGGCGCCCCCGGCCTCGGTCGAAGGACCGCCGGCCGGGGGCAGGACCGCCTCGGTCACGGCTGAGGCTGGTCAGGCTGCGAGATGTCGGAGCTCTGGTCGGCGGTCGCGTTCGCCTCGCCCGTGATCGTCTGGTTGATGATCGCGTCCTGCTGGGCGATGCCGACCGCGTTGGAGTCGACGGACCCGACGTTGGCCGAGACGGCCGCGTTGATCGGGGCGGCGACGTTGGCGTTGGCCGCGACCGCGCCGTTGATGGGCGCGCTGATGTCGGCATCGGCGGCAAGGTCGACGTTGACGTTGAGCAGGTTGCCGTCGGCCATGCTGCCCACGCCCGCGGCAGCGCCGCCGACCGCGCCGGCCGCGCCGTCGGCGGTCTGCGTAACACCGTCGGCTCGCACCGCCCGCTGCACCGCCCACTGCGTCGCCGAGCCCGTCGGTCGTTCCGCCGGTGGTCTGAGCAACACCGTCCGTGGCGCCTCCGACGGCCCCTGCGGCGCGTCCGTCGTACCGGCCAACCCACCGGCGGCCGGCGCAGCGGCCGGAGCGGCCGGGTCTCCGGAGGCGGTCTGGGCGATGCCGGGGGCGTCGCCCTGCTCGATCGAGCTGTCCTGGAGCGGATTCGGCGTTGGCGTCGGCGTCGATGCCCTGGTTGATCATCACGCCCTGGTCGGACAGTGCCTGGGCGGTGGAGCCCTCGGAGAGGATGTTGGCACCGACCGCGGCGTCGATGGGTGCCGCCACGTTGGCGTTGGCGGCCACAGCCAGGTCGATCGGCGCGGCAGCGTCGATGGCGAGATCGAGGTCGGCGTTGAGGTCGAGGATCGAGACGACCTCCTTGTCCGGCAACGCAGTGGCGGTCTCCGCAGCGAGCTCGTCGGCGGACAATCCGGTGTTCTGAGCGTCGTTCATCGTTACTCCCCATGTGGATCATGACAATTGGCAGACAACCGATGCCCGGTCCCGAGCACACCGAAACCACCCCTGCGGATGAGTCGTCGTCCCCGTCCGTCGGGCGATTGCGCTCCGCGGCTTTCGGGGCCGCGCTGCGACGAAGCCGTGCGGGCTCGGCTACCCGGGCGCCAGCCCGACGGCCCTTCGCTGCTCCGACTCGAGCCGATGGAGGCGGTCGGCCTGGGCGGGAGTGATGACGTCGCACACCCAGTCCCAGTGCAGCGCGACCGTGTCGCCGATGTCCGGGGGCGCCAGCAGGCTCCGGCCGCCGACCGACCAGCGGGCACGCTCGACCTGGGGGGCCGATGGGCGCAGGGAGCTGCCGTCCCAGACCAGCAGGCTCGAGGTGACCCCCACCCACTCACCCTCGACGCAGCTCACCACGCCGCTGCGGATCCGGCACCGGTCGAGCACCGACACGGCCGGGCCCGCAGGCAGGCCCCGCAGCAGCATCGCGGCCCACGGGTAGACCTCGAACACCTGGTAGCTGTGGTGGGCCCGCGCCCGCCCGTCCGACTCGCGCCACGTGCCCCCGGGCTGGTCCTCGAACGCCACTCGCAGGTGCTCCACGAACGCGGACGGGTCGATGCCGTCGAGCAGGTCGCTGCCGATCCAGTACGCCTCGACCACGGAGGTCGACAACGGGTCGCCGGTGCCGAGCTCCGCGGCAAGGAAGTCGAGATAGACCCAGGCGCCGTCGAAGAGTCGTGCGCGTCGCTCGATCTCGGCCACCGCGCCCGGCGCGAGCATCTCCTCGGCGCCGTCGGGTCCGCAGTAGCCGAGCTCGTTGGGCGGGTAGGCATAGCGCGCGAACTGCAGCGCGCCCTCGGCGCTCATGTCGGCCGGTGCTCAGCAGATCCGGGGCAGCTGCTCGCCGATCGGCAGGTCCACGACCCGGGTCCCCCCGAGACCGGTGCGGGCCACGACCATCTGCGGGTGCTCCGCGACGCAGGTGCCGATCCGGCACGCGCCCGTGCCTCGCGGGTGCTGCCGCATCGCTGCCAGCACCTCGTCGGCGTCGTCGGCCCCGACGATCGCGATCAGCTTGCCCTCGTTAGCGACCTGGAGCGGGTCGAGCCCGAGCAGGCCGCAGGCGTCCTTGACCTCGGCCGGGATGGGTAGGTCTTTCTCGACCAGTTCGACCCCGACCCCGGAGGCCTTGGCGATCTCGTTGAGCGTCGCCGACACTCCCCCGCGTGTCGGGTCCCGCAGCACCCGGACGTCGGCGCCCGTGGCGAGCATGTCGGCGACCAGGCCGTGCAACGGCGCGCAGTCGCTCTCGATGGTGGTGCCGAACTCGAGGCCCTCCCGGCAGCTCATCACCGCGATGCCGTGCACGCCGATGTCACCGCTGACCAGGACGACGTCGCCGACCCGTGCCCGCGCCGGCGAGATGTCGATGCCGTCCGGGATCACTCCGATGCCGGCGGTGTTGATGAAGATCCCGTCGCCGCTGCCGCTGTCGACCACCTTCGTGTCACCGGTGACGAGCTGGACCTCGGCCACCTCGGCCGCCTTGCCGATCGCCATCGCCACCCGACCGATGTCGGTCATCAGGGTGCCCTCGGCCAGGATGAACGCGGTCGAGAGGTAGAGCGGGGTCGCCCCTGCCATGGCCAGGTCGTTGACGGTGCCGTTGACGGCGAGGTCGCCGATGCAGCCGCCCGGGAAGAACATCGGCTTCACCACGAAGGAGTCGGTCGAGAAGGCCAACCGGCCGGCCGGCACCTCCAGCACCGCGGAGTCGCCGAGCTCGGCGCGCGCGGCACCGCCGAAGGCCGGGAGGAAGAGCTGCTCGATCAGCTCGCCCGACATGGCTCCGCCACCGCCGTGACCCATCACGATCGTCGGGGTGTCGCGCAGCGGCAGCGGGCAGACCCACCCCTCGAAGTCGAGGTCGTTGCTCATCAGGCCTCCACCAGCCGGGTCTCGGAGAGCTCCAAGTGGTCGAGGCGCCGGTAGGTGTAGTACGCCGCGCACGCCCCCTCCGACGAGACCATCGTCGCGCCCAGCGGCTTGCGAGGCGTGCACTCCTTGCCGAACGCCGCGCACTCATGCGGCTTGATCAGGCCCTGGAGCACCTCGCCGGAGCGGCACAGCGCCGACTCGTCGGTGTGGATGTCACTCACCGAGAACCGCGTCTCCGCGTCGAAGTCGGCGTACCGCTCCGAGAGTCGCCACCCGCTCTGCGGGATCATCCCGATGCCGCGCCAGGTCCGGTCGGTCACCTCGAAGACGTCACGCAGCATCTCCATCGCCGCCACGTTGCCCTCGGCGGTGACGGCCCGGGCATAGGCGTTCTCCAGCTCGTGGCGCCCCGACTCCAGCTGGATCAGGGTGCGGCGGATGCCCTCGAGGATGTCGAGCGGCTCGAAGCCGGTCACCACGATCGGCACCCGGTACTTCTCGGCGAGCGCGGGGTACTCCGAGGTCCCCATCACGCTGCACACGTGGCCGGCTGCGAGGAACGCCTGCACCCGACATCTCGGTGACTCCATGATCGCCGCGATCGCTGGCGGGACGAGCACGTGCGAGACGAGCAGGGAGAAGTTGGGGATGCCCTGCCTCTTGGCCTGGTAGACGGTCATCGCGTTGGCCGGCGCCGTGGTCTCGAACCCGATGCCGAAGAACACCACCTGCCGGTCGGGGTTGTCCCGCGCCAGCTTCAGCGCGTCGAGCGGGCTGTAGACCACCCGCACGTCGCCGCCCGCGCTCTTGATGGAGAACAGGTCCTTGCTGCTTCCGGGCACCCGGAGCATGTCGCCGAAGGAGCAGAAGATGACGCCCGGCTGCTCGGCGATCGCCAGCGCCTTGTCGATGATCTCCAGCGGGGTGACGCACACCGGGCATCCCGGACCGTGGATCATCTCCACACCGTCGGGCAGCAGCTGGTCGATGCCGTGCCGGATGATCGAGTGCGTCTGCCCCCCGCAGACCTCCATCATCGCCCACGGCCGGGTGGTCACCGCGTGGATCTGGTCGACCAACCGGCCGGCCAGCACCGGGTCACTGAACTCGTCGAGGTACTTCATCGTGGGTCTCCCGCCTGCTCGTTGATCTGCCGTGCGGCGAGGGCGAACCCGTCGCCGAACTCTTCCTCGAGGATGCCGAGCTTCTCGAAGTTGGCCAGCGTCTCCAACGCCGACTTTTCATCGAGCCGCTGGATCGCGAAGCCGACGTGCACGATGACGTACTCGCCGACCTGGACATCAGGGATGTAGGCCAGGCAGACCTCCTTGCGGAGCCCGCCGAAGTCGACCTGCGCCATGGTCGTGCCGTCCTGGTCCTCGACGGACAGGACGCGCCCTGGGACTGCTAGACACATGTGCGCTCTCCTTTGCAGTGGGTGGTGGTCAGCCGAGCGAGCCGACCAGGATCTGTCCGAAGGCGATGCCGCCGTCGTGAGGTGGGAGCAACCGGGGCCGCAGGACCGTGAAGCCGCGTTCCTCCAGCCGCTGGGTGGCGCTGTCGAGCAGGAGCGCGTTCTGGAACACGCCCCCCGCGAGCACGACCGTGTCGAGCCCGCTCCCGGGCCGTTCGTGCTCGGCCAGGTCGGCGACGAGCGCCGCGACCCCGGCGTGGAAGCGGGCCGCGATCAGGGCCGCCTGCGCTCCGCGGCGGAGGTCGTCGACGATCGCCCGCAGGACGGGTGCCGGGTCGGCGACCACGGGTACGCCGTCACGCGCGGTGAGCCCGAAGCAGTAGGGCTCACCCGCGGGCACGGTGCGCGCCAGCGACTCGAGCTCGATCGCGGCCTCGGCCTCGTAGGCGACCGTGTGCCGGACGCCTACGAGCGAGGAGACCGCGTCGAAGAGCCGTCCCATGCTCGAGGTGGGCACGCAGCCCAGCCCGGTCGTGAGCTGGTGGGCCAGCACGCCGCGCTCGGTCTCCGGGCAGGCCGCCGCCGCCGGGAGGTCGTCGGACCACTCGATGCCGGCGGCCCACAGGTGCGCCAGGGCCATCCGGTACGGGCGCAGCACGCTCGCGTCACCCCCGGCCAGCGGCACGTAGGCCAGATGGGCTGCCCGGCGGAAGGACTTGTAGCCCGCGACCAGCACCTCACCGCCCCAGATTGCGGCGTCGGTGCCGTAGCCGGTGCCGTCGAGGGCAACGCCGATGACGGTGTCGTCGCTGCCGAGCCCGTGCTCCCCCATCACCGAGGCGATGTGCGCGTGGTGGTGCTGCACGGTGCGAACCTCACGCCCGCCCGCCCGCTCGCGCGCCCACCGGCTCGAGCGGTAGCCGGGGTGGGCGTCGACGACCAGGGCCTCGGGTCGTACGCCGGTGAGCTCCTCGAGGTGGGCCTCCGACGCGGTCAGGGCGTGCTGGGTCTCGAGGTCGTCGAGGTCACCGATGTGTTGGCTCACCCAGGCGTAGCGGCCGGCGGCCAGGGCGCAGGTGTTCTTGAGGTCTGCCCCGACGGCCAGCACGGGCTGGACCTCGAACGGCAGGGCGAGCGGCAGCGGCGCGTGACCTCGCGACCGGCGCAGCGGCAGCTCGGCCCCCCTGACGAACCTCGCGACCGAGTCGTCGCACGGCACGTGGATCGGACGGTCGTGACGCAGCCACGCGTCCGCGATCGTGGCCAGCCGCCGCCGGGCTGCCTCGTCGTCGGTGACGATCGGCTCCCCCGAGAGGTTGCCCGAGGTCATCACCAGCGTGTCCGGGCCCGGCGCCTCGAGCAGCAGGACGTGCAGCGGGGTGTAGGGAAGCATCAACCCGAGGTCGGGGTTGCCCGGTGCCACCGACGCACCGAGGTCCTCGGTGGGTCTCCGGGCGAGCAGCACGATCGGCTTGCGGTTGCCGCTGAGCAGCCGGCGTTCGGCGTCGTCGAGGTGCGCGAGCGTGGCAGCCACTCCGACGTCGCGCACCATCACCGCGAACGGCTTGTCGCCGCGCTGCTTGCGGCGGCGCAGCTCGGCGACGGCCGCCTCGTTGCGGGCATCGCAGGCCAGGTGGTAGCCGCCCAGGCCCTTCACGGCGAGGACGTACCCCGCTGCGAGCAGCTCGCGTGCCCGTCGTACGGCGTCGTCCCCGAGGGCGTGCAGCCCGTCTCCTACCAGCTCGAGGGTCGGGCCGCAGTCGGGGCACGCGATCGGCTGGGCGTGGAAGCGGCGATCGGCCGGGTCGTCGTACTCGCGACGACACGGCTCGCACATCGCGAAGCCGGCCATCGTGGTCGCCGCCCGGTCGTAGGGCAGGGCGGTGATGATGGTGAAGCGAGGTCCGCAGTTGGTGCAGGTGATGAACGGGTGCCGGTGTCGTCGATCGTCCGGGTCGGCGAGCTCGCGCAGGCAGTCGTCGCAGGTCGCCACGTCGGGGGACGCCAGGGTGCGGCCTGCGCCGCCCGCCGAGTCCTCGATCGTGAAGCCGGTGCCGCCGCGCGGTGGCTGCCACGACTCGGTCACCACCTCGACCTGGGCCAGCGGTGGCGCCGAGCGGGTCAGTCGGTCCCGCAGGGCGTCCACCGCCGACGGGGTGCCCTCCACCTCGATCACCACCCCGGACGGCGTGTTGGCCACGGTGCCGGTGAGCCCCAGCTCGCTGGCGGTGACGTAGACGAACGGTCGGAAACCGACGCCCTGCACAAGGCCGGACACCGCGAACCTGACCCGGATCCGCTGCTCAGTCATCGCGCATGCGACCCATCAGCTCGAGGCCGGTCATGGCCTTCTCAGCCGCCGCCTCGTCGACTCGCTCGACGACGAAGCCCATGTGGATCAGGACCCACTCCCCCGGCTCGACCAGGGGATCCTCGAGCATCCCGAGGTTGACCGGCCGCCGGGCTCCGAGCACGTCGACGAGGGCGAGCATCCCTTCGTTGCCGTCCAGGACGCGCACGACCTGGCCGGGGATCCCGAGGCACATCAGCCGGACCCGTTCAGGGCGGGCACGCGCTGGCGCAGGACAGCGAGGACGGTCTCCATCGCCTCGGGCACCGCCGCCGCCACCGACTCGGTCAGCCCGATCCCGTCGTCGAGGTCGGCCGGGCGGCACCCCACGACGTACGTCGGCGGAAGGGTGCCGCCTAGGTCGGAGAGGCTCGCCAGGACCGCGACCGGAGCCATGCCGTGGGGGTCGAACGCCCCGGCGCCGAGGTCGCCCTCACCGACCGCGAGCACCTCGATCGTGCCCGGGTCGCCGTCGCCGGGCAGCGCGTCGACGATCACCAGCGCGTCGAAGCCGTCGAGCAGGTCGTAGGCCAGGTGCATCCCGCGGATGCCGTAGTCGACGGCGTGCACCTCGTCGGGCAACCTCCCGGACGCGGCGAGGCGCCGTACGACCTCCGGGCCGAACCCGTCGTCGCCGCAGAAGAGGTTGCCGATGCCGGCCACCAGCACTCGCGTCATGGTGCCCCCAGGTCAGGGTTGTCGGGGATGGGTCACATCTCGCGGATCTTCAGGTAGCGCTTGATGTCGGGGATCGAGCGGACGCCGATCACCGCTGCCGCGGCAGCGATCCCGGCGCCGACGACCGTGGTCAGCAGGCCGATGGTTCTCATGGGTGGATCTCCTCTC
Organism: uncultured Actinomycetota bacterium; assembly: GCA_963761285.1. Taxonomy (GTDB): domain Bacteria; phylum Actinomycetota; class Actinomycetes; order Propionibacteriales; family Nocardioidaceae; genus Nocardioides. Next base: position 279,919 of record CAVXGJ010000012.1, read on the forward strand.
GTTCTTTGTCGAGTGGCTCGAGCTCGTCGGGTGCGAAGTAGAAGAAGCGCCCCGCTTCCTCGTGCAGGTCGGCCGCCGGGTCGTCGACCAGGACGAGCGCGACGTGGGTGCTGCCGTCGACGTCGGAGAGGACGGCAGTCACACGCGCGACCTGGTCGGCGAAGAACAGGTCCTGGGCGTCGGCGCGCCGCGACGGGTGCACCCTCACCAGGCTGCCGCGCGCGATCTGGACGCCGTCGATCAGGACGCTGTCGGTGTCGGGCCGCACGCTCTCGTCGGCGGCCGGGTCCCACCACGGCACGTCACCGGTGTCGTACGACGTCGCCGGGTGCGGGTCGCGGAGCACGCCGTGCAGGTCGCGCAGCGTCTCGGGCGACATCTGGTCGCAGCGGTCGATGATCGCGGCGGCCCGTGGGTCGGTGGCCCGGGCCTCGGCCTTCTCGGCGTCGGTCATCGTCATCACCCGCAGGGTGAGGATCTCGTCGATCTCGGTCGAGTCGAACAGCGCCCCGGCGCTCTGCTCGGCGATCTCGGGGTGGTCGTAGAGGATGATCGGCGAGCCCATCACCACGTCGTTCGTGCCGGCGGAGCCCACCAGCACCGGGAAGCACCGACGCTGGGCGCACCGCGCGGCGGCTGCTGCTGCGGCCTCGGGGGGTTCGAGCAGCGAGACGAACCCGGTGCCCTCGGCGACGAGCAGCACGTGAGTGCCGATCAGCGAACACCGGATCGCGGCGTCCTTGCCGTCGACGGCGTCGGGGTGGGTGTTCGTGACCGCCACCGAGAGCCGGGTGAGCTCGCCGTCGGACACGGCGCTCAGGCTGACCTCGGCTCGCAGCGGGAAGCGCTGGCGGCGGATCCGGCCGACGGTCGCGCCGTCGGCGTCGAGGATCATCTCGAGCTCCTCCGCACCGGGCACCTCCACGGCGGTGCGCGCCAGCGGCCCGCCCACGTCGTACGCCGCCGGCTCGATCTCGCACTCGACGGCCTCCTCCCAGCTGAGCACCGACAACCCGTCGACGACCAGCTCGGCGACCGGCACGAAGCCGTTCTCGGTGTGCTGCTCGACCGAGCGCACCTGGAGCTGCAGGAACCGGAGGTGGGAGCGCACGCTCACCGCGCCCGGCGCGGGAGCCAGCAGGCACTGGAAGGACAGGTCGGGCGCCTCGGCGAAGCTCGCGGCGGTGGCCCTGGGCGGTCCGAGGACGCCGAACTGCCAGCGGGACCGGTTCTTCGACGAGCTGGCGCGGTAGGGGTAGAGCAGGTAGCCCTCGTAGAGCACCGCGTCGGCGATCGCTCGCACGTGGTCGAGGCCGTTCATGGCTCGACCCCGTGCGCGGCGAGCAGGGTCTGCACGGTCTCGTCCCACGTGGTCAGCCCGTGCTCGGCCTTGAACCCCGCGAGCTCGGTCAGGACGTCGTGGTCAAGGCGCAGCCACCCGGTGTGGGGGTAGTAGGCGGCGATCATCTGCTGCCACACCTGCACCGGCAGCTGGTAGGAGGCCTCGCAGTCCCAGGGCACCTGCACCACGCCGAAACCGTGGGCGCCCTTGGTGAAGACGGTGCCCGAGAACAGGAACACGATCGGGATGTCGCCCGCGCCGACGGCGTGCAGGTAGCGCGACCCGGTGACCTCGAAGTCGTAGGTGCACGGCAACGCGAGGTCCACCTCGGTGATCTCGGTGAAGCCCTGGACCATCGCGCTGCACTGCATCCACAGGAACGGCTTGAGGGTGTCGACCCACCGGTCGCGGTCGCCGAACAACGCGCGCAGCCCGCTCTCGTCGGCCTCCTCGTAACGGCGGCGCTGTGGCTCGATCCGCACCTGGCACCGCAGCGCGATCGCGTGGACCGTCTCGCCGCTCGTCTCCCGGATCCGCAGCCGTGCGGTCAGCTGGGGCGCGGCGGCATACGGCTCGGCGAAGACGTCGACGACAGAGAACTCGTAGCTGCTCATCTGGCACCGGCCGCGTCGGCGAGTGGTGGGGCCGGCCTGCTCCGCTGCTCGACCATCGCGAAGAAGTCGTCGATCGCGGCCCGCGCCTGCGTCCCGCCGTCGAAGCCGCGCCACACCGAACGCAGCCGACCGACCAGCTCGTAGCAGGCATCGATCGGGACGACGTGGGCTGAGTAGCCGGGACGGTCGCGGTCGGCGGCACGCAGCAGCAGAGCTTCGACGTCGGCGCGCAGGTGGCACAGCGGGGGATTGGCGGCGACGATGCGCTCCCACGCGTCGAGCGCGAGCTCGGACTCGGTGGCGCCGGCAGGTCCGGGGTAGAAGGCGATGACCCGGTCCTGGACGGAGTTCTTGAACAGGAACGCCAGCCCGACCGGGATCTGCAACTCGTCCCACTCGCGGGCCCCGAGATCGAAGCCGGGGAACGAGAGGTAGCGGTCGGGCACGGCCCGATAGCGCATCTCGGCGTGCTGGGCGGTGAAGAGCAGGTAGCACCCGCGGCAGGTGCACATCAGGGACCGGTTCTCGAGGTTGACGACGTGCTGGTGCTCGCCCGCGATGGCGGTGGCGCACATCTCGCAGCGCTCCCCCTGCACCGGCGCCGGGCGGGTGCTGGTGATCCGGCGGAGCGAGGCGAGCGGGGCGCCACCGGGCGCGGTCATGCCGAGACCGGGATGGAGAGGGCGACCGAGGTGACCCCGTCGTCGGTGAGCAGCGGGACGGGCACGAGGTGCAGCGCCTCGTCGTCGAGGCACGCACCGGCCCGCCGTACGTCGTAGTGGGCGTGGCACGCGGGACACCGCAGCACGGCCTCCCCCACGGCTGCCCCCAACCGGCGCGAGAGCACCGCACCGTCGAGCGACGCCGAGCAGCGGGCGCAACGGTCGGCGTAGGCGAACAGCTCGGCGCCGAGCCGGCAGAGGAGGAGGCTGGTGCCGCTGACCTCGACGGTGCGGACGCGCACCGGCCGGGAGGTCCGCGAGGTCGGGGAGCGGCTCCCACGAGGCACCGCCGGCGTGCTCGTCGAGGCGGGAGCGCAGGGCGGAGACCGGGATCAGCGTCTGGGGTCACGGCTCGGCTCGGCGTCCTCGACCTCGATGCCGGTGATCTCGGGGGCGGCGGCCTCGATCGCCCCCTCGACCGCCAGCTTGAGGGTGACCGACGACGACGGGCAGCCGTCGCAGCTGCCGAGCAGGCGCAGCCGGACCGCGCCCTCGTCGCTGACCTCGAGCAGCTCGACGTCGCCGCCGTGCGAGCCGAGGTAGGGGCGGACGCTCTCCAGCGCCTGCTCGACGCGCTGTCCCGACGTCGTAGGGGTGCAGGCCGTGCACCAGCAGCAGGCTCGCCACCAGGTCGTCTGCGGCGAGCGCGGCCAGGACCTCGTCGTCGAGGTGCCCGGCCTCGTAGATGATGTCGAGGATCCGTTCGATCCCGGCGCCGTAGAGGTCGGCCACCAGGCGCACCAGCTCCTCGGCCCGCTCGCGCGCGACGACGCCGCCCGACGCCACTGGCGTCGAGCAGGGCGTCGATCCGCTCGCCGGTGGCCCGGAGGCGGTCGCCGGCCGCCTCGACGCTCCGCCATCGCTAGCCGCTGACGGACTGCGTCGGCGAGTGCATCAGCTCGAGCTTCTGGCCCTCTCCGAGATACATGTGCACTCCGCAGGGCAGGCAGGGGTCGAAGCTGCGCACCGTGCGCATGATGTCGATGCCCTTGAAGTGCTCGCGGTCGTTCTCCTCGAAGATCGGCTGACCCTGCACGGCGTCCTCGTAGGGCCCCGGGGTGCCGTAGACGTCACGCGGGTTGGCGTTCCAGGGGGTCGGCGGGTAGGGGTGGTAGTTCGCGATCTTGCCGTCCCGGATGACCAGGTGGTGGCTGAGCACGCCCCGCACCGCCTCGGTGAAGCCGCAGCCGATGCCGGTCTCGGGCACCGTGAACTTCTCCCAGGTCTTGGTGCGTCCGGCCCGGATCTCGACCAGTGCCTTCTCGGCGAAGTGCAGCGCGCACGCCGCGGCGTAGGCCTGGAAGTAGGTGCGGGCCCGGTTGCGCTCGATGGTGTTGCTCCACTGCGGGACCTTCCACTCCAGCTCGACCGGGCCCTTGAGGGCGGTCTTGGGGAGGTTGATCTTCACCGAGCTGCCCGTCGACTGCACGTAGCCGATGTCGACGAGCCCAGCCAGGGCGGTGGACCACAGCCGCGCCAGCGGTCCGCC
>CAVXGJ010000013.1:0-120293 GCA_963761285.1 uncultured Actinomycetota bacterium
CTCCGAGCCCGTTCTGCTGACCTCAGGGCCGCGCGCCGGACCGGGTGCAGATGGTCGGCACCGCGGCTGTCTTTCACGGTCGCTCCGACGGCTCTCCGCGCCAACCAAGCCGCACGCTGGCCGTTGGGCACCTGTCCATCGCATCTACGTCAGGGCGTGGCCTGCATGGGAATCGACAACATCGACAGCCCAAATCGCCGGGATGTTCGCCTAATCGAAGCAACTCAACGGCCTGGCGACGTGGGCCATTGAGAGCCCGCCAGCAAGCAGGTTCGACGGACGGGAACTTTCACGCCAGAGGCGTAGCCACGCCTGACTCCGACGCCTACCACCCCCGGGTCGCCCTAATGCTGCGCCAAGTTCACTGACCCTTGATTCCGAACGCGTCTTCCGTTTCATTGCACCGAACACGACGGGACCGAGATCGCCTTCAGGCCACTTTAGACGGCGAGATCCATCTCCTGGCGTCGCTGCGCAGGGGCGCTCAACAGGCACCCGAGGTGGATCCACCACGGGCCGAAGTACAAAAAGCGAAGCGACCCAGGGCCAGAGGCCCTGGGTCGCTTCGAAGACTCTGCGTCAATCGACTCAGAAGGTGAAGCGGCCCTTGTCGCTGGAGTAGTTCCAGCCGTTGGCCTCGTTGTCGTCGAAACTCGCGCGGAAGATCCACGTGGCCTTGCGCTTCAGCTTGGGGATCGTGAAGGTGATCTTCCCGGTCTGGCTGACGTTGCCGCTGGCGGTGAACTTGACGCTTGGTCGAACCCTTCTTCTTGACTGCGAGGTCGACCTTGCCGACCGGCACCACGGCGCTGTTGACGCCGTCGACGCTGGCGGTCGACGATAGCCGGTGCCCTTCTTCTTCATCTTGCCGTTCTTCTTGAACTGGACGACTGCCGTAGCCGACCAGCAACGGTGGTCGTGTCTGCACAGCCCGAGTAGGGGCAGTCGCCGGGAGCCGCGCTAGCGGTAGGAGCCGTGAAGGCGACGAGTCCCGTGGTCATCATAAACGCGGCCAGCAGGCCAACGATCAGCTTCTTCATGGTATCTCCAAGGCGCGGGGCCGGTAGGGAGCGAAAATGTTCTTCTGTATCTAAGCACAAACTGGGCGTGCATGGCTTGTCGGCAAGTGTCAGATCCGCCAACACAGGTTAAATTCTGCACGGTTGTGGGACCGCTGGCCGCTGTGCCGGTCCAGACCGGCTGTCAGATCGCTACGACTACCTCGGCGATCGAGCCTGTCGCGGCCTTCACCTGGTTGTCGACGGGGTCGGCCTTCGGGGCGAGAGTTCGCAGCGTCCAGTCCCCCTCGCCGGCGAAGAAGCGGAAGTGGCCGCTGGCCGAGGTCGGGACCTCGGCGGTGAACTCGCCGGTCCGGTCGAGCAGGCGGACGTAGGCGTTGCCGACTGGCTCGCCTGCGCGTAGGACCTGGCCTTGGATGATGGCTTCCTTGGCGACGTTGATCCCGTCGAGGGAGAGGCCGCCTTCTGTTGCTCCGCACATGGGGTGCTCGATTCTGTTCGGTGAGTGGTGGGTGGTTACGGGGCTTCGTCGACGCTCGCTAGCGCTCGCTGCTCAGCCTCCGGATGGTGGCCTACGGGGCTTCGTCGACGCTCGCTAGCGCTCGCTGCTCAGCCTCCGACTTCGGGTCAGGCTTCGCCGGGCTCGTCGCCGAGGGCGACGGGGACGCCGACGAGGGAGCCGTACTCGGTCCAGGAGCCGTCGTAGTTCTTGACGTTGGGCTGGCCGAGGAGCTCCTTGAGGACGAACCAGGTGTGCGAGGAGCGCTCGCCGATGCGGCAGTAGGCGATCGTGTCCTTGCTCCAGTCGACGCCGGCGTCGGAGTAGATCTTCTTCAGGTCGTCGTCGGACTTGAAGGTGCCGTCGTCGTTGGCGGCCTTGCTCCACGGGACGCTGGCCGCCGTGGGGATGTGGCCGGCGCGCTGAGCCTGCTCCTGCGGGAGGTGGGCGGGGGCGAGGAGGCGGCCGGCGTACTCGTCGGGGCTGCGGACGTCGACGAGGTTCTGGGTGCCGATCGCGGCGACGGTCTCGTCGCGGAACGCCCGGATCGAGAGGTCCTGCTCCTGGGCGGTGTAGCTGGTGGTCGCGCGCTCGGTGACGTCGGCGGTCAGCTCGCGGGAGTCGAGCTCCCACTTCTTGCGTCCGCCGTCCATGAGCTTGACGTCGGCGTGGCCGTAGAGGGTGAAGTACCAGTAGGCGTAGGCGGCGAACCAGTTGTTGTTGCCGCCGTAGAGCACGACGGTGTCGTCGTTGCCGATGCCCTTGGAGGACAGCAGCGCCTCGAACTGGGCCTTGTTGACGAAGTCGCGGCGGACCTGGTCCTGGAGCTCGGTGCTCCAGTCGAGCTTCACCGCGCCCTGGATGTGGCCCTTGTCGTAGGCGGTGGTGTCTTCGTCGACCTCGACGAGGACGATGCCGGCGGTGTCGAGGTTGTCCTCGACCCACTGGGTGGAGACGAGGGAGTTTTCGCGGGTCATGGTGGGGCCTTTCGTAGGGGTGGTGCTGAGGTTGTGTGGGTATGCGGAGATCTCGACACGCCTCGCCTAGCGGCTCGACGGCTCGATCACCTTGGGTCGCTCACGGGATCTCGACACGCCTCGCCTAGCGGCTCCGCGGCTCGATCACCTTGGGCGCCGTGACTGGCGGCGCGCCATCGAGGTCTCGGGTACGGGATCTCGACACGCCTCGCCTAGCGGCTCGGCGGCTCGATCACCTTGTGGCGGGCTGGAGGCGCTTGAGGAGGAGGAACATCTCGCAGCCGAGGCAGAAGCGGAAGACGGCGTTGAGGAGCGCGGCGACGAGAGCGAAGCCGACCGCGACGAGGCCGAGGGTGTCGGCGCCGGCGAGGAAGCCGAGGAGACCGACGACACCGAAGGCCAGGCCGACGGTCTGGGCGAAACGCGGCGGAGCCGGGTCCTCCAGCTCGTCAGGCACCGACAGCCGGGGCCGCACGAGGGTGCGGAACACCCAGGCGAGCGGGGTGTGCTGGACCCCGCGCACCGCGCCGATGGCGAACAGCGCGGTCTGGACGGCCAAGAGAGCGACGGCGAAGCCGCTCGGCGCGGACACGAGGATCGCGACAAGCACCGCGGAGGTGATTGCCGCTGAGAACTGCGGCCCGCGCGGGTCGATGCCGACTGAGGCGCGGGTGGAAATGACGTGCTGAACGGTCGTGGACATGCAAATACTCCTGGCGAACGACGGGAAAATGTCTGGCGTCAGGAGCAGCGACACAGGGACGAGCGCGTGCAGCAGTAATCCACTGCTCGGCGCTTCGTCAACCAGGTCTTGAACATGGGCACACAGTAGGAGCACCGAGGCCGCCCCGGCTATTCCGAGTCCATATCGTGGACACTGCGTCCATTATTCGGACACTAGGTAAGGGAGACCAGCCCAAGATCGCGTGCCTCGGACAGCCAGCCGCGGATGTCGGCGTGCGATCGAGACGGGATCGACGCCATACACGCGAGCAACCGTTGTCAGCAGCGCGCCCGGGTCAGTGGTGCCAGTCAAGGGCTCGCCAGATCTCGGCCGCGCTGTGATCGAGGATCACCGGCGGCCTGGTGAGGTCGTGCAAGCGCACGACGACCACGCGATCGTCGGAGTCGATCCAAGCAACGTCTGCGCGTCGCGCAACGACCTGCGCCGCGTCACTCATCGACGCTCTCCCGGAGCCGGCGTTGGTCAGCCAACGCAGCCGGCAGCACGCTCACTCCTCGTCGGAGCCGCGCCCATCGCAGCGCCAGCAATGCCCGGCCATCGCGGCGGGTCAGCCGGATCAACGCCGGTCATCTGGCGAGCATCCGGCCACAAGGCGCGGAGCAAGTAGCGGTACCGGCTTCGCCACGCCGTCTGGCGCAGACCCGACCAGCCACGGCAACACACCCGGAGCCGAGGCCTGGCTCCGCATCCGCCAGTCCTCGAGCGGCACCGCCAGCGGCACCGATGAGGGCTCGACTCGCAGGCCAAGCCGCTCCAGCAGGGGTCGCAGCGGCTCGCTTGCTCCGGTGGCAGCAGCCAAGCACGACCAGGTCGGCGCGCTGCAGCGGCGCTCCACTCTGTCTCCATCACCACGGCCAGGGCTTCGAGGTCGGACGAGCGCAGCGACCGGCCTTCGTCACGCAGGTAGTGCAGGGCCGCCAGGGCGCCGTGAGCGACCACGTCGAGGGTCGGGAGGGCGCGCCCAGCCAAGGTCGCTTCGCTGCGACGCGACCAGAACACCTCGAACGAAGCGGACGGATCGGCGAGGAAGCCGGGAAACCAGTGGTGCACGTCGACCTCGCACGGCCAGTGCGGGTGCCGATGGTTGGCAGAGTGCTTCGGCACGAACCCGGGACAGTCGTAGATCACATGGTTGCGCCACCCGACGTCCTCCAGACCTCGGGTCAGCGCTGCGAAACCGGCGGGCTCGACCAGCACATCGATGTCGGCCGATTGCCGCGGCTCGCGCAGTCCCTGCATCGCCAGGATCGGTCCCTTGATCGCCAGCATCCGTACGCCGACGTCCTCGGCGACCTGGGCGAGGACGGCGTAGCCGAGCGGCACGGCTTCGGCGAGCGTCAGGGCGTCTTCATTCATGGCGACTCACCGGCCACGTCCACGGAGAGCACTCCGCTCTCGACCAGCTCCATCACGCGGAGCCGGGTCGCTTCGACGGCGTCGCCCTCGGGTGCGCCAAAGGCCGCAGTCAACCCACCGGCGAGGTCGATGCAGTTCCACCCCGTCGCCGACCAGGGTCACCAGGGTCGTGGCCAACTCCGACAGCACGGTCACCTTGTCGCCGGCGAAGACAGCGGATTCGTCGCCGTCGAGGTACCAGTCGTGCCACTCGGTGCGGGTGATGCGCATCAGTCCTCCCCCAGGATCTGCTCGACCAAGGCAGGCAACTGCTCCGCCTCGCGGTAATGCAGGCGGCGCAGCCCGGTCGGTCCCAGCAGCTCGGCGAGGCGGTGCAGCGGGCGCTCGAGTCGCGACAGGTAGGAGGTCTCGGGCGCGAGCAGCGCCAGCGCTCGGACTGTCGAGATCTCCTCGAGCCAAGGCTCGGCGCTGTCGTCGCGCTCGAGCAGCACGACGCGGTGGAGGTGGGCTGTTGTCGGGGTGGCCGCAAGGCCGAGGTCGTCGATCGAGTGCTGCTCCTTGTAGGGCGACGACTCGACCTTGATCGACAACGGCTTCGGGTAGGCCGCGATGGTGCCGTCGGGGCGGACGCCGACGGTCTCGTCGGTCAGGTAGCCCCAGCGCCTGGCCAGCACTCGCGTGGCGGTGGTCTTGCCGGCTCCGGACGGGCCGACCATCGCAATGGCCCTGCCTGTCTTGGGGTCGGCGACTGCGGCGGCGTGGAGCATCAGCAGCAGGCCGGCCTGGGCTTCGATGGCGGCGAGGGTGATGACCGGGCTGAGGCGGTCCATGAGTTCGCGCGGGTCGGTGCCGGTGAGGTGGGGTTGGCGCTTGGGTTGCGGGGCTTCGTCGACGCTCGCTGGCGCTCGCTGCTCAGCCTCCGGTGGTGGTGCGGGGCTTCGTCGACGCTCGCGCGCTCGGCGCTCGCGTGCTCGAGCCTCCACGTGGACGGTGCGGAGGACTGCGTTGTCCGACGGGGCCGACAGGCAGCGGGACCAGGCGTGGCGGGCGAGCGCGTGGAGATCCGCTGCCCCCGGACCTGTGAATTCGACCCTCACGTCCGTGTCCAGGCCTCTAAGATCGAGGACGCAGTCGCGTTGGGGCGCATCGGTCACCGACGAAGCGTAGGCGTCTGTCCGACCGTGAGGGACCACAACCATGGAACTCGTCGACTATTTGCGGGCCATCCGCAACCACTGGGTGGGAGTCGTTGCCATCGTCGCCGTCGCCATCGGCGCTGCCGGCGTCTTCACGCTCACCCAGACCAAGGTCTACGCCGCGGACGCGGGTGGGTTCGTCACCGCGGGTCAGGCCTCGGACTCCGGGCTGGCGCAGCTCAACGACTCCCTCGCCAAGTCGCGGGCAGCGTCGTACGTCGACATCGCCAAGAGCCGCGCCGTGGCCGACCTCGTCATCGAGGACCTCGGGCTGACCACGAGCGCCTCGTCGCTGATCGGCGCCATCAGCGTCGACCAGCCGCTCAACACGGTCCTGATCAACATCACCGCCCGGTCGGGCTCGCCGATGCAGGCCCAGCAGCTCGCGGACGCGTGGGTGCGGGCGCTGTCGACGCGGATCGCCGAGCTCGAGGACCCGACCGACACCGGCACCCTCGGCGTGCTCGGGGTCGAGCCGGTCGAGGCGGCCGCCCTGCCCACCACTCCCGTCTCTCCGAAGCCGGCCCGCAACCTGGCCCTCGGCGGCGTCCTCGGACTGCTGCTGGCTGTCGGCTACGCCACCCTCCGCTCGCTGCTCGACCGGCGGCTGCGCTCCCCGGAGGAGGCCGAGCGTCGCTACGGCGTGCCGATCATCGGGCGACTGCCGCTGACGAAGAACACCACCGACACCGGGCTGCTGGTCACCGATGCCGTCGACCAGGAGAGCTTCGGGCATCGGGGAGTCCTTCCGCCGGCTGCGCTCCAACCTCGCCTACATGAACGTCGACGACCCGCCCCGGGTGATCGTCGTGACGAGCGCTCGCCCTCGTGACGGCAAGTCGACGACCGCGGCCAACCTGGCAGCAGCGATCTCGCTCTCCGGGCAACCGGTGACCCTGGTCGACGGCGACCTGCGGCGCCCCAGCGTGGCCGACAAGCTCGGCCTCGTCGAGGGCGCCGGCCTCACCGACGTCCTCATCGGGCAGGTCGACCTCGACGACGTGCTCCAGGAGCACGCCCGCTTCAGCAACCTGCGGGTGCTGGCCGCCGGCAGCACCCCGCCCAACCCGAGCGAGCTGCTCGGCTCCCACGCCATGCAGGCGCTGCTCAAGGAGCTCGGCGAGCACGGGATCGTCATCGTCGACGCCCCGCCGCTGCTGCCGGTGACCGACGCCGCGGTGCTGACCCGCAACTGCGACGGCGCGATCATCGTGGTCTCCCACGGGCTGACCCTCGACAACGAGCTCGACGAGTGCCTGCGTCAGCTGACCGCCGTCAAGGGCACCGTGCTCGGCGTCGTCTTCAACCGGATGCCGCGCCGTGGCTCGACGTACTACGCCGGAGGCAGCTACTACGGCGTCGACGACACCGACAGCGGCACCGACCTCACGCTGGAAGCGCGCACCCCGCATCTCGCCGCGCATCAGCCGGCGGCGGCAAGCGCGCTGCGCGCTGAGCCTCAGCGCGGTCGCGCCAGCACCGCGACCTGCTGGTCGACCAGGGCGCTGATCAGGTCGGCCACCTCGCCGTGCACCTGGGGTGACTGCCCGATCGGGTCGGGCACGTCGACGGCCCCGGCGGCGTGGGAGCGCGAGCGCGCCGCCGCGGCGACCAGGTCGGGGGCCTCGGCCAGGTCCGGCACCGCGGCGCAGACGGCCGCGAACTCCCCCATCGTGAACGTGCGCCGCATCATCCGCGGCGAGCGCCCCAGCACCGCGGTGCGCAGGTCCTTGGTCATCGTCAGCACCAGGTCGGCGCTCTCGATCACGTGGCTGGTCGCGACCTGCGAGGCGAAGCCCTCCGGGTCTCCCCCGAGCCGGATCAGCTCGGCGGCGGCGTGCGCCTCCATCGGGTGGCCGGCGGTGGCGCGCACGCCGGCGCTGCTCACCGTGACCTGACCCGGGGCGAGCGTCGTCGAGCCGGGCCTGCAGGAGCCGCTCGGCCAGGGGCGAGCGGCAGATGTTGCCGACACAGACGACGAGGATCTTCACGACCCCACCCTGTCAGGGCGTCAGGCCGGATCCGGCAGCGACGCGAGCACTTGCGCCTTGCGTCGGCGCACCGACCGCCCGGCCGAGCTCGCGGCCCTCGGGGTCGAGCACGATCGTGGTCGGCGTGCGCATGATGCCGAGGCGACGTACGACGTCGAGGTGCTCCTCGGCGTCGACCTCGATGTGGGCGATGCCCGGGTGCTCCGCGGCGACGTCGGTGAGGATGCGTCGCGTCGCGCGGCAGGGGGCGCAGAAGGCGGAGGAGAACTGCAGCAGCGTGGCGCGCTCGCCGACCTGGTCGGCCCAGGGGGTGTCGAGCAGGAGGCTGGGGGTCTCGACACGGGCTCTCGTCGCGTCTGACCGGCTGCGTGCTCGATCGGCCTGGCGAGAAGCGGCCGTCGGTGCGGGCGCGGTAGAGGCCGAACGCCAACGCGACCACGACGGCCGCGATCGCGATCCAGGCTCCGGTGCTCATGATGGGGACAACCCTAGAGACAGTCCTGGCATTCCGGGGTGGCGTCTCCCCTACCGGCGAACGGGCAGGGCTGCTGATCGGCTCGCGGGGCTTCGTCGACGCCTCGCCCAGGGGCTCGGCTGCTCAGCCTCCGCGAGGGATCGCGGTCGGCTCGCGGGGCTTCGTCGACGCCTCGCCCAGGGGCTCGGCTGCTCAGCCTCCGGCGTCAGCCGCCGGCGAAGGGTGGGAGGAACTCCAGGGTCGAGCCGGGTGGGACCAGGACGTCGTCGGGGTCCTCGGTGGAGACGGGACGGTCGCCGAGGAGGACCGAGCAGGCGTCCAGGACGGTCAGCAGGCGGCCGCCGGGGTGGGCTGCGCCCAGGCGGGCGAGGACCTCGCTGAGCGTGATCGGGGCGTCGACCTCGAGGGTCTCGGCGTCCGTGCCGGCGGCCGATCGGGCCGAGGCCCAGTAGCGGACCGCGATGACCTGCGTCTCATTCACGAGCAAACCTTCCCTGTGTCGTCGACGTTTCGATTATTCTTCACCCAGATCAACTGGCCGGAGCCCACTGTCGTGTTTCGGTCTCGCCCCTTCGGGAGGAGACCACCGTTATGAGCACGCTGCTGTTGCTGACCAGCGCCCTGCAGCCCTCGGTCGAGGTGCTGCCCGGCCTCGCCCTGCTGGGCCACCAGGTCAAGATCCTGCCTGCCGAGGGAAGCGCCCTGCTGGAGGCCCCCGACTCCGACCTCCTCCTCGTCGACGGACGCCAGGAGCTCGCCGCACGCCCGCGACCTGTGCCGCCTGATCCGCACGACCGGCACCGACGTGCCGGTCCTGCTGATCGTCACCGAGGGCGGCCTGTCGGTCGTCAGCCACGACTGGGGCATGGACGACGTCGTGCTGCACACCTGCGGTCCGGCCGAGCTCGAGGCCCGCATCAAGCTGGCCCTGGGCCGCCTCAACGCCGCCCGCGACGCCGCCGACCCCGAGGCCCACGTGATCCGCTCCGGCGAGGTCGTCGTCGACGAGGCGACGTACACCGCCAAGATCAAGGGCCGCCCGCTCGACCTGACGTTCAAGGAGTTCGAGCTCCTCAAGTTCCTCGCCCAGCACCCGGGCCGGGTCTTCAGCCGCCAGCAGCTGCTCCAGGAGGTGTGGGGCTACGACTACTTCGGCGGCACCCGCACCGTCGACGTCCACGTGCGGCGCCTGCGCGCCAAGCTCGGCGTCGAGAACGAGACCCTCATCGGCACCGTGCGCAACGTCGGCTACCGCTTCGTGCTGCCGGCCAAGGAGAAGGCCGGCGTCGCGGAGGACGCCGCGCGCACGCCGCAGGACGCCTGACCCACTCGGCAATTATCGATGCTTGGGGTAATGCGGGCACGCGACGCCGTACCGGAAATAACATCTGACCCTGAGCCAAACCCGAGACTTGCTGAACATATGTTCATTGTGCGCCCAGTATCGCTGCAGTAGTAATCGCGAGCGAAAGTCTCAGCAACAATTCACCTGCGCCACGCCACCAGGGCGCAACCGGTGACTCCCACCAGCCAGGCGACCAGGACCGGCACGTCGCCGCTGTGCAGCCCGTGGGTCTCGCTGAAGACCAGGAGCACCTCTCCCTCGCCCCGGCGGCCGAGGAGAACGCTGGCCACGAGCACCGTCAGCCCGAGTGCCACGGACGCCGCGAGGACGCGGCGACGACGGCCGGCCGGCGGGTCTGCGAGGTGGCTCACCGCAGGCGCGGACGCACGTGGAGGCCGACCTCGGGGTCGACCACGATCTCCTGGCGCGGCGTCGATGCCGTCGGTGAGCAGCTGGGCGTCGACCGGGGTGTTGCGCTTGAGGACGGCCAGCGCGATCGGGCCGAGCTCGTGGTGGCGGGCCGAGGAGCCGACGTAGCCGACGACCTTCTCGCCGAGCAGCACGTCGGCGCCGCCGGCGGGCAGCCGGTTCTCGGAGCCGTCGAGGTGGAGCAGGGTCAGCCGGCGCGGCGGGCGACCGAGGGTGTGCACCCGCGCGACCGTCTCCTGGCCGCGGTAGCAGCCCTTGTCGAGGTGGACGGCCGGACCGATCCAGCCCATCTCGTTGGGGATCGTGCGGTGGTCGGTGTCGAGGCCGAAGCGCGCCTCGCCGCGGGCGATGCGCAGCGCCTCGAAGGCCCACAGCCCGGCCGCGGGCCCGGCCGCTTCGGCGTACGTCAGTGAGCTGCTCGCGCGGGCACCAGGCGGTAGCCGGTCGCCGGGCGCCAGGTGAGCGCGTGGGCGGCGGTCTCGTCGGTGATCTCGACGCGGGTCATGAACTTCATCCGCTCGAGGAAGCCGACCAGCGCGGCGGCGGCGCCGGGCTCGGTCCAGGCGGTGAAGGCCTCGCCGTCGTCGGTGCCGCGGAACTCGTGCTCGACGTGGCCGTTGGGGCTCAGGATCAGGCCCTGGGTCTCGACGCCGGGCGCGAGGTCGAGGAAGTACTGCGTGGTCAGCGAGTGCAGCCAGGTCAGCCGGTCGGGGCCGCTGATGCGGAACACGTCGTGGTGGGAGAGGTCGACGAACCCCTCGCCGGCCTCGAGCGCGCGCTGCTCGGTGTTGAACGAGCCGTAGTGGGCCGCGACCGGGGCGTCGATGCCGTTGCCGGCGACCGCGCCGGGCAGGCGCGAGCAGCGGGCTGGGCGCGGGGTGGTGGTCGCTGGTGGCGCCGGTGTCGGTGGAGTCGGTGGGGTCGGTCATGGTGCGCATCCTCCTTGGCAGGTGCCGAACACCGTGAGGTGCCCCTCGTCGATCTCGAAGCCGTGCTCGGCCGCCAGCGCGGCGCGCAGCGGACTCAGCACATGGGTCTCAACGGAGGTGACGCGCTTGCAATTCCGGCAGACCAGGTGGAAGTGCTCGTGGCCGTGCACCGAGTGGTAGGTCGGGGAGCGGTCGCTGAGGTGGGCGTGACGGATCAGGCCGACCTCCTCGAGCACCTCCAGCGTGCGGTAGACCGTCGACAGGTTGACCGCGGACGACGACTCGCGCACGTGGGCGTGGACCTGGTCGGGGGTGGCGTGGCCGAGGTCCTGGACCGCGGTGAGGATCAGCTCGCGCTGGGGAGTGAGCCGGAAGCCCCGCGAGCGCAGCTCGTCACGCCAGTCGCTCTCGGGCGGGTCGTGCTCGTGGCTGTGCCCCTGGTCGTGCTCGTGGTCGTGCTCGGCGGGGCTCATCGTCACTGCCGCTGCAGGCGAGCCCAGAGGTGGGGCTGCAGCTCCTGGCCCATGGCCTCCATGTCGTAGGCGTAGAGCAGGTCGCCCTCGACGTGGCCGTAGATCCGGTGCCCGGCGACGACCTCCTTGGCGGTCTCGGTGAAGCCGACTCCGGCGGTGCGGAGCTCGACCTTGCCGGCGCCGCCGAGGCCGTACCAGATCTCGGAGAAGCCGGTGTTGTGGGCGAGGACCAGCTCGAGCTTGCCGTCCTCGAGGCACCGCAGGAAGCCGGTCTCCTGGGCCGCCTCGCGGACCTTCTCGCCGTTCTCGTCGAGGATCCAGGAGCGGGCGAAGTAGTGGAAGAACGGGCGACCGTCCTGCTGGAAGACGATCTCCTGACCGTAGGAGTACGGCTCGATCGTGGGGTAGTCGCCGTGGCCGCTGCCGCCCCACGTGCCGAGGAGCCAGGCCACGGGGCCGCAGTTGGGGTGAAGGTTGCTGGGGATGTGGAACACGGCCACCACCTTAGACGGCGGAGGCTGAGCAGCGAGGCCCGCAGGCACTGGAGGCTGAGCAGCGAGCGCCGAGCGAGCGTCGACGAAGCCCGGCGACGTAGGCACGCGCATTGGGGACGGTCGGCGCCCGGCTCACGGGGCTTCGTCGACGTCCTCGCCCAGGGGCTCGGACTGCTCAGCCTCCGGGGACGTCTGCGTGCGGCTTACGGGGCTTCGTCGACGTCCTCGCCCAGGGGCTCGGACTGCTCAGCCTCCGGGGGCGTCGGCGCCGGCCGCCTAGGGTGGGTGGATGACCCGACCGCTCGCCGTCAAGCTCGCCTGCGGTGCCGAGGACGCCGAGCGCGCCAACCAGGCGCTCACGGTTGCCGCGTCGGCGGTGGCGCTGGGCGCCGAGGTGTCGCTGTGGCTCACCGGCGAGGCCGTCTGGTTCGCCGTCAGCGGCAAGGTGCCCGACCTCGGGCTCGAGCACGCTATGGCGACGGCCGACCTGTTGGCGGCGATCCGGGCGGGCGGCGAGGTCACCGTGTGCACCCAATGCGCGACGCGCCGCTCCCTGACCGAGGCGGACCTGGTCGAGGGCACGCGGATCGCCGGGGCCGCGGCCTTCACCGAACTGGTCCTGCGCGACGACGTACAGGCGCTTGTTTATTAGGCCTAGGTCCACGCACCTTCACAATTACGGCCAATGGCTGAGTTCTCAAGAGATCCTCAGGAATAGTTGAAATCAGTCCCTTTCCCTGGTCATTTCCGCCGCCGACTTGTGTAGTGCCTTGCAGCGCACGTCGAATTCGTGCGCGATCTGCACGGCCACTCGGCCGGTGCATCTCAAGGGGGATCACCATGATGCGAAAGATCAGAGTCCTGGCAGCGGCCTCAGCCGTTGCGCTCGTCAGTCTCGGCGGTGTTACGGCGTCGACAGCCGCAACCGCGGGGACGGAGGTCGTCACCGAGAGCGACGTGGAACGGCAAGCGGAAAACACGCCGCCCGCCAACAACTGGGTGCTCTACACCCGCGCCGGTACGCCGGCCACCGCCGGCGAATTCGTCGACGGTCCGGCAACGCCACCGCTCGGCTCGGGCAGCCTGCAGCTCACCACCGCGACCGGCGCTGAGAAGGTCCAGCTGTTCAACTTCGACCACGTCGGGACTGAAGCTCGCCGACGTCGACGACATCTCGTACTCGACCTACCGCAGCGCAGGCATCGGCCCAGCAGGTGGCGTCGCTGAACGTGGTCATCGACTTCAACGGCCCGGACGTCACTGGCGGCTTCTCCACGCTGGTCTTCGAACCGGTCTACAACACCACGCAGGCAACCGTCGTCAACGATCAGTGGCAGAACTGGACCGCTGACGGGCAATGGCGCGTGGTGGTCGACCAGGCGATCGGCGGCACGTGCGCCGGTGCGACTGCGACCTGCGACAAGACCTGGGACGAGATCGTCGCCAACAACCCCGAGGCCACCGTTCTCGGCGGGGTCGGAGTCAACCAGGGCAGCGGCAACCCCGGACTCACCACGAACGTCGACGCCTTCACGTTCGATGCGACCACCTACGACTTCGAGCGCATCAAGGACCTGGACGGCGACGGCATCCCCGACACCACGCCCCCGACCGACAAGGACCAGTGCAAGAAGGACGGGTACAAGTCGTTCAACAACCCGTCGTTCAAGAATCAGGGCCAGTGTGTGAGCTACGTGGCAACGCGCAAGTAGCTCTGATCTAGCGGCAAGAACCAGGCAGTGGCCCGGGTGCGAACTGCACGCACCCGGGTCACTGCCTGTGTGCTTGCTCGCGTCATTGCGGGGCCGGCGCGACCTCGATCTGCCCGAGGATCGCCTTGGCGATCTTCTTGTGCCCCCGGTCGTTGGGGTAGAACCCGTCCGCCGTGCCGAGGTAGGCCTCATCGCCCGCCTGGCTGATGTTCCGGTCGTCGCGGACCATCGCGTTCATGTTGACGAACTCCCCGGAGCGCGCCTCGCACTCGTCGCGGATGATGTCGTCGAAGCCCTGGTCGTCGACGTACCAGACCCCCAGGCACAGCAGCGGCATGTCCTCGCTCTCGCTGCCGATCTTGTCCAGCAGAGCGGCGTAGGACGCCTCGAACATGTCCTTGCTGCTGGCGTCCACGTCGTTGGTGCCGAGCTCGACGACGGCGAGGTCCACGTCGGGGTCGACCTTGATCCGGTCGACCACCTTGCTGACCTTGCCGCGCGCCGGGTTGGTGCGCAGCACGGTGACGTCGCGTCCGAGTCCGCGCGCGACCCGGGGCACGTAGGTGTCGTCCTCGGTCGTCGCGTAGTAGCCCTCGGTCAGGGAGTCCCCGACGAACATGACCGTGAGCGGGCCCTTGGCGGGCTGTTGGACGTCGAGGGTGGTCGCCGCCTTCAGCTCCGCCTTGGCCTCTTTCCTGGCTTTCGCGGCGAGCTCATCGGCGTACTGCTCGTTGAGCGCCCGCACTTCCTCGGCCGTCAGGTCGCTCTCGCCTGTGTTGGCCCGGACGAACGCTGCCCACCCACCCAGGACGAGCACCCCGACAAGCACCGCAGCCCAGGTGCGAGCCACGCGGAGCTTGTGTGCGGTGGTGCGTCGCATGCGACCGATTCAACCACCGAAGGAGTGGCCTCGAAAGGCCGAGCGGCCTCGGGTAGCTCAGCGGCAGCCGAGCAGCTCGCGGGCCTCGGCCGGCGTCATCGGTCGGCGCTGCGCCAGCTCACCCATCGCCACGGCACGCTCCACGAGCTGGGCGTTGGACTCGACCGGCACCCCGCGCGAGAGCGTCAGGACGTCCTCCATGCCGACGCGCAGGTGGCCGCCCTTGCTGAGCGCGGCCAGCCCGACCGGGAGGGTGGTGCGGCCGATGCCGGTGGCGCCCCACGAGGTGACCTCGGGCGGGAGCGCGGCGACGCCGGCGACCAGGGCGTCGGTCGTGCCGGGCATCCCGCCGGGCACGCCCATGACGAAGTCGACGTGCACCTTGCCGCCATACGGCAGGCCGTACTTCTTGAGAAGGCGCTCGAGGGAGGCGACGTGGCCGAGGTCGAACAGCTCGAACTCCGGCACCACCTCGCGCTCCTGGCTGAGCTGGTAGAGGTCGCAGACGAACGGCCACGGGTTGGTGAAGACGTCGTCGCCGAAGTTGGTGGTGCCCATCGTCAGGCTGCACGAGTCCGGGGCCGCGTCGAGCACCTTGAGCCGCGCGTCGAGCGGGTCGTGCACCGATCCGCCGGTGGAGAGCTGGACGACCAGGCCGGTGCCCTCGCGCAGCGCGGTGACCGTGTCGGCGAGGCGCTGGGGGTCCAGGGACGGGCGGTGCTCGTCGTCGCGGATGTGCACGTGCACCATCGCGGCGCCGGCCGCCTCGCACTCCTGGGAGGCGGTGACGAGCTCGTCGATGGTGGTGGGCAGCTGGGGGCAGTCGGCCTTGGTGGTCTCGGCCCCGGTGGGGGCGACGGTGATCAGCAGAGCCTCGGGCGGTACGGACATGGCGGCATGCTGCCAGACCGGGTGGTGGCGCGCTCCTCCGGAGGCTGAGCAGCGAGCGCCAGCGAGCGTCGACGAAGCCGGGTGGGTGTGGGTGCGGTCTGAGTCGGCTCACGGGGCTTCGTCGACGTCCTCGCCCAGGGGCTCGGACTGCTCAGCCTCCGGGGGCACTCACGGGCTTCGTCGACGGGCTCGTCCCTCGCCCTGCTCAGCCTCCGGTGGTCTGTCACCCACAGAGGTGACGGAAGCCGGCACTGATCGGTGCGATGTTCGGAGGAGACCTGCCCACGACCCACGGGAGCACCTTCATGAGCGACAGCAGACCCTTCACCACCACCGACGCCGGCATCCCGGTCGAGAGCGACGAGCACTCCCTCACCGTCGGCCCCGGCGGCCCGATCCTGCTCCAGGACCACTACCTGATCGAGCAGATGGCGCAGTTCAACCGGGAGCGGATCCCCGAGCGGCAGCCGCACGCCAAGGGCGGCGGCGCGTTCGGGCACTTCGAGGTGACCGACGACGTCAGCGCCTACACGAAGGCCGCGGTCTTCCAGCCGGGCACGACGACCGACACCCTGATGCGGTTCTCCACGGTGGCCGGCGAGCTGGGCAGCCCCGACACGTGGCGCGACCCGCGTGGCTTCTCGCTGAAGATGTACACGACCGAGGGCAACTACGACATGGTCGGCAACAACACGCCGGTCTTCTTCGTCAAGGACCCGATGAAGTTCCAGCACTTCATCCGCTCGCAGAAGCGCCGCGCCGACAACGGCCTGCGCGACCACGACATGCAGTGGGACTTCTGGACCCTCTCCCCCGAGTCGGCCCACCAGGTGACGTGGCTGATGGGCGATCGCGGCATCCCGCGCACCTGGCGCCACATGAACGGCTACTCCTCCCACACCTACATGTGGGTCAACGCCGCGGGCGAGAAGTTCTGGGTCAAGTACCACTTCAAGACCGACCAGGGCATCGAGTGCTTCACCCAGGACGAGGCCGACCAGATGGCCGCCATCGACACCGACTACCACCGTCGCGACCTCTTCGAGCACATCGCCGACGGCGAGCACCCGTCGCTGGACGCTCAAGGTGCAGGTGATGCCGTACGACGACGCGGCGACGTACCGCTTCAACCCCTTCGACCTGACCAAGGTCTGGCCGCACGCCGACTACCCGCTCATCGACGTCGGCACGCTCACCCTCGACCGCAACCCCACCGACCACCACACCGAGATCGAGCAGGCCGCCTTCCAGCCGAACAACCTCGTGCCCGGCATCGGACCGAGCCCCGACCGGATGCTGCTCGCCCGGCTCTTCGCCTACGCCGACGCCCACCGGCACCGCCTGGGCGTCAACTACACCCAGATCCCCGTCAACGCCCCGACCTGCCCGGTCAACAGCTACAGCAAGGACGGGGCGATGCGGGTCACCAACGTCTCCGACCCGGTCTACGCCCCCAACTCCTACGGCGGCCCGGCCGCTGACGTCTCGACGTACGGCGAGCCGGCCGGCTGGGAGGCCGACGGCGCCGATCACCCGCGCCGCCTACGTCGAGCACGCCGAGGACGACGACTGGGGCCAGGCCGGCACCCTCGTGCGCGAGGTCCTCGACGACGCCGCCCGCGACCGGTTGGTCGACAACATCGTCGGGCACCTGCTCAACGGGGTCAGCGAAGCCGTCCTCGAGCGCGCCTTCACCTACTGGCGCAACGTCGACAAGGACCTCGGCGACCGGGTGGCCGACGGCGTGCGGGCCAAGGCGGACGAGAAGGACCCGAAGGCCGGCGAGCAGGCCAACCCGGCGCGGTCGGGGGCGCAGGAGAAGGCCTGACCGAGCGCACCGGAGGCTGAGCAGCGAGCGCCAGCACCGGCACCGGAGGCTGAGCAGCGAGCGCCAGCGAGCGTCGACGAAGCCCGGTGACCATGGCTACGACCTTCACCCCGCTTAACGCGTGAATCACCGGCACCTGGTGCCGGTGATTCACGTGTTAGTGAGGAGTACGCGGGGCTGCTGATCGCGCCCGGCTCACCGGGCTTCGTCGACGGGCTCGTCCCTCGCCCTGCTCAGCCTCCGGAGGTCGGCTCGCGGGGCTTCGTCGACGGGCTCGTTCCTCGCCCTGCTCAGCCTCCGATTGCCTCGGCCACGCGCCGGGCGATCTCGGCGTGGGCCAGGTCGTTGGGGTGGAAGTAGTCGCGGGTGCCGAACGCGGTCTCAGCGCCGACCGGTCCGTGCATCGTCGGGTCGGCGTAGAGGTCGCTGATCGCCACGTAGCGGTGGGTGTCGTCGTCGCAGACCCGACGCACCGCGCGGTCGTAGCGACGGCTCGCCCGGGGCTCGTTCCACGGGCCGAGGCAGACCGTCACCGCCTCGGGCGAGCCCTGGTCGATGCGCTCGACGAGGGCGGCGACGTCGCCGGCATACGTGCGCACGGAGGTCTTGCCGACGTCGTTGGCCCCGACCTCGATCACGGCCACGTCGATGCCGGTGAGGTCCTGCTCGCCGACCAGGCGACCGATGCGCCAGGCGCGGGCGCCGGCCTCCTCGGCGCGCACGGCGCTGACCTCGCGCTCGGTGCCCCACTCGTCGAGCAGCAGGGCGGCGTAGGAGCGGTCGACGTCGGTGGCGTAGTAGCCGACGGTGATGGAGTCGCCGGCCAGGAGCACCCGCAGGCTCGAGGCGGACGCGGCGGCCGGCCCGGGCGTCGTACCCTCACCGGCTTCGCTCGGACCACCGCACGCAGCGAGCGCGAGCAGACCCAGCGCCAGCAGTCCTCTCCCCCACGTCATGGGCGGACGTTAGCGGCCGAGGCACCGGCCAGTGACAATCGGCGGGTGAGAGCTCTCGTGCAACGTGTCCTGCAGGCTTCCGTCTCGGTCGACGGCGAGGTCGTCGGCGCCCTCGACCGGCCGGGCCTGCTGGTCTACCTCGGCGTCACCCACGACGACGGCCCCACCCAGGTCGCCTGGACCGCGCGCAAGATCTGGGACCTCCGCCTGCTCCGCGACGAAGCCTCGGCCTCCGAGGTGGATGCGCCGGTGCTCGTGGTCAGCCAGTTCACGTTGTACGGCGACGCCCGCAAGGGCCGGCGCCCCACGTGGTCGGCCGCGGCTCCGGGACCCGTCAGCGAACCGTTGTACGACGCCGTCTGTGCCGAGCTCGAGCGGCTCGGCGCGAGCGTCGAGCGGGGCGTGTTCGGGGCGGACATGCAGGTCACGTCGGTCAACGACGGCCCGGTGACGCTGATGGTGGAGAGCCCCGTGAGCCTTTAGGCGAAGAGGCGGCTCCAGCCGTTCGCTATCTCGGCGCGAGACACCTCTTGAGACAACCGCAGACAGGTCATCTGATCGCCTGATCTATTGGTGACCCCATCGTGCTAGTGGCCCAGATGGGTCAGTTTTCTCGGTCCTAGTGCTCAGCAGCGTCCAGGTCTGACTTTCTGAAGATCGCGCGTACCGACGCGCAGACATCCGGGGTCAGCATGGAAAGTCCAGCCAAGCACGGCGAACTGATTCCTGCCTCTGCCGCTCTCGCGGAGTACGGGCCTTGCCGCCACGTGACGTTGCAACGCACCCCCTTGACTGCCGCGCGCGACTCCGCTGCATGGCGCCCACCGAGTTCCAAGGAGCGATAATGTCCATGCGCGGCTCCCGAACCGGGTGGTCTTGGGCGATTCCCCTCGCCCTGGTAGCAGGAATCCTCACCGTCGTCGGGGCATCGCCTGCCTCCGCTGTCGCACCCACCGTGGGAGTGGCGGACTCGATGACTCAGGTTCGACCGACGATCCTGCCCGCGGGCCTGTCCTCAGCGGCGTCCTTGGTCGCCGCTGGCAACGAGTACGAGTCTTTCCAGCTCGTGGTCAGCGGACCCGCGACGGGAGTTTCGGTCAGCGGAGACCTGTTCGGGTGGGGCACCACTGCATTGCATCGCGCCGCGTACTACAACGCAGTCCAGAGGTCCGACACAGAAGGCGGCACGGGTTTGTGGGCGGACGCCCTGATCCCCGAGGAGGACACCTTCTACGGCGAGAATCGCACGGCATTCCCCTTCGACGTCCCAGCGGGCGAGAATCGTGTGGTCTGGGTGGACGTCTTCGTCCCACCGGGCACCCCGGCTGGCTACTACAACGGCTCATTGTCGGTGTCCTCTGCGGGTGGGACGACCGTCGTCCCTGTCGCCATGGAAGCCCTGAACTGGGCGATGCCGGTGACATCGACGATGGACAACCTGTTCATGGTGCAGACCGAGGACGGAGGTGGGAACTCCGTCTGCCTGGCTCACACAGGTAGCAAGACCTGCAACGGGAACACTGCGCTGCGCGCCCAGTTGAACTCGATGTACACCCGCCTTGGCCTGG
This sequence comes from uncultured Actinomycetota bacterium, assembly GCA_963761285.1. Taxonomy (GTDB): domain Bacteria; phylum Actinomycetota; class Actinomycetes; order Propionibacteriales; family Nocardioidaceae; genus Nocardioides. The sequence continues at coordinate 19,764 of CAVXGJ010000013.1, forward strand.
AGAACCGGATGACCACCGGCAACGGCTTCGGCACGGAGTACGGACTCACCTCGCAGTCCTACGCTCCGGCCGACTGGGAGAACTATCTCGAGGGACCAACCATCCGGGGAGGCGCCGCCTACCCAGCCACGGCGGATTTCCATCTCAGCGGCCCGCAACCGACTCGCGTAGCGGCCTACACCTACGCCGATTTCCACTGCTTGACGGCGTGCGCCGACCAGTGGGAAGCGGAAGCCACGGAAGCCGCGCAAAGCTGGGCCGACAAGATGATCTGGTACGGCTCCGACGAACCCGGCAACAACGCGACCACCTGGGCGAGCCACGCCAACTACTTGGGGCAGGCCAGGGCGGGATGGGACCGCCCGGCCCTGGTCAACGCCACGATCGGCCAATACACCACCTACGCCCCGCCCTCGATGGACGCGGATGTCATCTCGACCTACGTGAACCTCATGCAGCCCTACGGCGGGGCCAGCATCAGGCCTCAGTACGACGCCTGGCTGGCCGGAGATCCCGGACGAGAGGTGTGGCTCGCAACCGCCTGCGACGCGAGTGGCTGCGGACCCGGGGACACCACCAGCCCGGTCTACGACGGATTGCCGGGGTACGCCATCGACGCGCCGGCGAACCAAGCACGCGCGATGCCTTGGATCGTCGACGCCTACGACGCGACGGGTGAGCTGAACTGGAGCACCACCAAGAGGCTGGCCACGGCATGGAACGTCGATGGACAGTTCGAATCGGGCATGAACGGTGACGGGACCATGTACTACCCAGGGACGACGGCGCGCATTGGTGGCGCCCATGACATCCCGTTGGAGTCCGTTCGCCTGAAGCGACTGCGTGACGGCCGGGAGGACTGGGAGTACATGCACTTCCTCCGCGCCAACGGCCGGGGGAGCGAGGTCGACAGCATCGTGGCCAGCGTCTACCCGAATGGACGCTCCGCGACGGCCGCCCGGGATGGAGGAGGCCCCGGGTCGCTCCTCAGCGCACGGACCCAGCTCGTCGATCTCGTCCGAGAGGTCACCGGCCCGGGAAGCAGGCACGACGGGTCGCATCTTGTTCACCAGCAACCGCGACGGGGACCGCGAGATCTACAACATGGCCGCCGACGGGACAGACGTCCGGCAGATGACCTCCAACTCCACTGTCGATGACTTCCCGGCCTGGTCGCAGGACAGCACCCAAGTCGCTTGGACGCGCGCCGGCAACATCTGGGTCATGGGTGCAGATGCAACAAGCCCACACCAGGTCACCAATGCTCCTGCAGGCACAGTCGCGGAGAAGCCAACCTGGACGCCAGACGGCAAGATCGTCTATGTGCGTACCCCATCCGGTGGGAAGGGCGCCCTCTGGCGCGTCGGCGCGGACGGTACCGGCGATGCCCTCTTCGAGGCCGGCTCCCCGTTCGGGTTCGGGACCTATGACCCCGCAGTCGGTCGAGATGGAACCCGATACGCGACCCGCGGGTACGACAACCTCGGTGGCGCGCACGTCTGGGAGACACCGTCTGGGGGCGGCGCTGCCTACGAGGTCTCGTATGGGCTCGTGGACGAAGCGGCGGACGTGAGCCCGGACGGACAGCTCGTCACCTACAGCCGGACCAACCTCAACTACAGCCAGCCCTACGACATCTACGTCACTGCGTCAGGCCCCGGCCCAGAAGGAGGAGTCGCGGTCGGCGCCAGCCCCGCGAACGACATGCAGAGTGCGTTCGCTCCCGACAGCGCCGCGCTCGCCTTCTCCTCCGATCGCGACGGGGATCTGGAGATCTGGAAGATCGGCATCGAGGGTGCGGGGCTGATCCAGCTCACCTCGAACTCGGCGTCGGAGACCAACCCGGCGTGGGGATCGCCCACCGTGCTTCCTCCTGGAGGGACCAGTGTGCCCGGCCCGCCGACGGTGACGAGCTCGACGCCGACTGGAGGGGCGATCTCGGTGGCGTTCACCGCGAACGGGACGGGTGGGAGTCCGATCACCAGCTACCTGGCGCATGTGTGTCCACACCACGAACGGCACCTACAAGACCAGGTCGGGGACGGCCAGCCCGTTGCAGGTGACGGGATCTGACCTCGGGTGAGAGCTATCGCTGCCGGGTGCGCGCCACCAACGCAGTCGGGAACGGGCCCTACGGCCCCTACGGCGCGACGGTGACATTGCCTCCGCCGACGGTTCCACCGGGGCCGACGGTGACGAGCTCGACGCCGACTGGAGGGGCGATCTCGGTGGCGTTCACCGCGAACGGGACGGGTGGGAGTCCGATCACCAGCTACCTGGCGCTGTGTGTCCACACCACGAACGGCACCTACAAGACCATGTCGGGGTCGGCCAGCCCGTTGCAGGTGACGGGATTGACGTCGGGCGAGAGCTATCGCTGCCGGGTGCGCGCCACCAACGCAGTCGGGCAACCGGCTCTACGGCCCCTACGGCGCGACGGTGACAGTGCCTCCGCCGACGGTTCCACCGGGGCCGACGGTGACGAGCTCGACGCCGACTGGAGGGGCGATCTCGGTGGCGTTCACCGCGAACGGGACGGGTGGGAGTCCGATCACCAGCTACCTGGCGCTGTGTGTCCACACCACGAACGGCACCTACAAGACCATGATCGGGGACGGCCAGCCCGTTGCAGGTGACGGGATTGACCTCGGGCGAGAGCTATCGCTGCCGGGTGCGCGGCCACCAACGCAGTCGGGAACGGTCCCTACGGCCCCTACGGCGCGACGGTGACATTGCCTCCGCCGACGGTTCCACCGGGGCCGACGGTGACGAGCTCGACGCCGACTGGAGGGGCGATCTCGGTGGCGTTCACCGCGAACGGGACGGGTGGGAGTCCGATCACCAGCTACCTGGCGCTGTGTGTCCACACCACGAACGGGCACCTACAAGACCATGATCGGGGACGGCCAGCCCGTTGCAGGTGACGGGATTGACCTCGGGCGAGAGCTATCGCTGCCGGGTGCGCGGCCACCAACGCAGTCGGGAACGGTCCCTACGGCCCCTACGGCGCGACGGTGACAGTGCCTCCGCCGACGGTTCCACCGGGGCCGACGGTGACGAGCTCGACGCCGACTGGAGGGGCGATCTCGGTGGCGTTCACCGCGAACGGGACGGGTGGGAGTCCGATCACCAGCTACCTGGCGCTGTGTGTCCACACCACGAACGGCACCTACAAGACTATGTCGGGGACGGCCAGCCCGTTGCAGGTGACGGGATTGACCTCGGGCGAGAGCTATCGCTGCCGGGTGCGCGCCACCAACGCAGTCGGGAACGGTCCCTACGGCCCCTACGGCGCGACGGTGTTGGCGCCCTAGTGTCAACCGGCGCCTAGAGGTCCTCCGCGCGTTGCTCGCCACGAGCCCATAGGGCGAGCGTCCCGCTCGCTACCCGGCGCGAAGTAGCGGGGTTTCATCGGACCACGGCGGCACCGAGGCGGCCAATGGCCTCATCGAGCTCGAGCGGCTCGGCGCGAGCGTCGAGCGGGGCGTGTTCGGGGCGGACATGCAGGTCACGTCGGTCAAACGACGGCCCGGTGACGCTGATGGTGGAGAGCCCACGAGCCCGTAGGTAAAGGTTCCGAGTGACTTGTTGTATCTCCTGCGTGGGTTCTGAAACTTCGACTACCGTGCGGGCCGGGGAGGAACCCAACAAGGAGAATTCATGACGTTGCACGAGTCCGGCGCCAGCAGACGACGGGTTCTCCAAGGTGCCGCTTGGTCAGCACCAGCCATCATCCTCGCGACGGCGGCTCCCGCCTTTGCTGCGTCCGGGTCGGGCGAGCGTGTCGACGATCGTGCTCCCGGCGGCAGATGCGGACGGCAAGCTGCCGGTGACCATCGAGTTCCGCAACCGCAACACGGAATCGACCGGCCAGATCAATGTTTCGTGAGGTTCACGCCGTTCCCGGGCGTCGGGCACGGTCCGCCCGGTTCTGGCGACCGACGTGACCCCGGGTGGAGGGTATCGGTTCGGGCGGCCCGACCCCCGATGCCAACTTCACTTCGTGAACGGATGCGGGTATCCACGGCGCCGCGACTTCGGACGGGATCGCCACGACGACCCTTTCGTTCACCGTGACCTGCTGCCCAATGCCGGCGGGGTCTCGGCCGGAACGATCACCGTCAACATCATCCCCACGTCCGGCTCCACCGCCGGCAGGCAGCGGGGCTTGGGCCTGAGCCGCACCGCTGGTGCTCGGTCGCGTCGCTAGGCTCGGCGGATGGCTGATCTCGACATCGTTGCGTCCGTCCGGGCCGCGTGCGTGGCCCACGACGGTCAGGACCCGCTCGACGAGAAGGCGGCCCTCGGTCTCAAGCACCGTGGTCTCGAGGGAGCGCGGCTGTGGGTCGAGGACGGTGGCTTCGCGCTGGTGCGCGAGGACGACCTGACCCTGGCCGTCACGCCCGATGCACGGCGCCAGGGAGTCGGCGGTCGCCTCCTCGCTCTCGCCGAAGAGGCACGGCCCGCCCACGCCTGGTCCCACGGCGGCCATCCCGGCGCGGCGCGGCTCGCAGAGCGGGCCGGCTGGCGGCGTACCCGCGATCTGTGGGTCATGCGCCGCCCCACGGCCACGCCGCTCCCCTCGCTCGAGCTGCCCGACGGCGTGCAGGTCCGTGGCTACCTCGCCACCGACGAATCCGATCTGCTCGCCACCAACGCCGCCGCCTTCGCCCACCACCCCGAGCAGGGCTCGATGGATGCCGCCGAGCTCGCGCAGCGGATGGCCGAGCCGTGGTTCGACCCGGCCGGACTGCTCGTCGCCGTCGACGAGTCCGGGATGCTCGGCTTCCACTGGACCAAGCAGCACGACGCGGCCACCGGAGAGGTGTACGTCGTCGCGGTGGGTCCGCGCGCCCAGGGCCGGGGCCTCGGGCGGGTCCTGACCCTGGCCGGACTCCACCACCTGGCCGGGCTCGGGGTCGAGGAAGTGCTCCTCTATGTCGAGTCCGACAACGATCCGGCAGTCCGGCTCTACGCCTCGACCGGTTTCAACCACGCGGCGAGCGACACGCACGTGCAGTACTCCCGCTGAGCGGGTCGCGCGGCCGGGCCCGCCCCTGGGTAGCATCCGCCCATGAGCTCCGAGTCCGACGTCACCAAGGACGGCGACCGGACCCGCACCTGGCGCAAGCGCCGCCCGCCCGTGCGCGAACCCGCACTGACGGTGAGCGACGAGGAGTTCGAGCACTCCGCGCTGGTCGAGATCGCTCCCGCATCGGCCATCGACGAGGAGGCCGTTGCCGAGCAGGCTGAGCTGGCCCGCATCGCCATCGAGGAGCGCGATGCCGCCCAGGCCGCTGCCGCCGCTGCTGCCGCCGAGCTGGCCGACACCCAACAACGACTCCGCGATGCCGAGTCGGCCGCCGAGGCCGCCGTGCGCGAGGCAACAGAAACCGTGATCGCGCTGCGCGAGCAGCTGGCGCGGGCGCTCGCGGCGCCGGACGTGGTCGCGGACGAGCCGGAGGTCGATGCGGAGGCGGAAGCCTCCGACGAGGCCGACGCCGTGGCGGAGGCCGAGGGCGTCGCGGACGTCGCGGACGTCGCGGACGTCGCGGACGAGGATGCGGCTGTCGTCGAGGGTGACGCCGAGATCGAGCCCGAAGCCGCGCCGGACGCCGTCGCGGACGCTGATGACAGCTCCGAAGCCGTCGTCGACCCTGAGGTCGAGGATGCCGCCGAGGCGGAGGGTGAGGCCGAGCCGGAGCCGGAGTCGGACGTTGAGGCCGAGGCCGAGCCGGAGTCTGGCAAGGAAGCGGAGGAAGCGCCGGAGTCGGAAGCCGTCGTCGATGCTGACGACACCTCTGAGGCCGAGGACGAGCAGGAGCCTGAGCAGGAAACGCTCTTCGACACCGAGCCCGACGCAGTCGAGGAACCGGACGCCGAACCCGAGGCGGACCCCGACCCGGTCGCCGACGCCGACGACGCCTCCGAGGCCGACATCGAATCCGACGATGACGCTGAGCCTGACCCCGAGCCGGAGCCGGAGTCGGAGTCGGAGCCGGGACTGCTCGCCGACGTCGAGCCTGACGCAGCCGAGGAAGGGGGCGTCGAACTCGCCGAGGCGGACCCCGACCCCGTCGCCGACGCCGACGACAGCTCTGAGGCCCACATCGAGCCCGGCGTCGAGGCCGACCCCTCCCCCGAGCCGGAAGCGGTTGCGGCCTCCAAGTCCGAGGAGGCACCGGAGACGGCCGCCGACTCGGACGACGAGTCCGACGGATCCGAGGTAGAGGCCGCTGCGCGAGAGACCGAAGCAGAGGCCGCCGCGCGGGAAGAACGACTGACCGTCCGCCCGATCCTCTTCGGCAACCGCGGCGCTGACGGCGCCAAGGCGGGCCGTGCCTGGGGCCGCAAACGTCGCGCGTCAGCGGACCAGCCGGAGCCGGATGCCGACGAGGTGGCGCCGGCGGCTGAGCAGTCCGACGCCCAACCCGAGGCACAACCGGAGGCTACGGCCGAGGCACCACCCGCGGTCGAGCCCGGAGCCGGAGGTCGAGCCGAGGCCGCGGTTGAGTCCGGGCCGGACGGTCGAACCCGAAGCCGAAGCCGAACCGGGCCGGAGGTCGAATCCGAAGCCGAAGCTGACGGACAGGTCGATCCCGACACTGAGGTCGAGCCCGACCAGCCGAGCCTCGACGAGCCAGATGCCGAGTCAGAGGCAGCGGCTCCGGTCGAGGAAGGCCCCGACGCCGAGTCCGAGGCGGAAGCGGCGATCGAGGTCGACGGCAACGCCGACGAGGTCGAGGTCGTCGAGGACGAGACCGACGCTGAGGTCAGAGCCCCAACCGGTCGACGAGCCCGAAGCCGACGTGGAGTCCGAGGTCGAGCCTGACACCGACGACAACGCGGACGCAGCCGTGCGAGGAAGAGCCCGACACCGAGGCAGCCTCCGACGGTGAGGAGGTACCCGAACCTGACGCGGAGTCAGACACAGACGCCGACGACAACGCCGACGACGAGACCGACGCCAAGGCGGCGCAACCTGCCGTCGAAGCGGATCCCGACGAGGCCTCGAAGGCGTCCGAACCCGAGACCGAGACGACCTCCGGAGACGAGGACGAGACCACCCCCGCGCCCCAGTCGGAGGCGCTCGCGGGCCTGCCTGCGGACGTCGTACGCGCCGCGACCGTCAGCGGCACCAGCCACCGGGCCTACACCGCACGCCGCCGCGGCAGCAGCGGCATCATCGCCGCCGCCGTCGCCGTCGCCGGTGTCGTTGCGCTCGTGGTGCAGGCTGTCAACGGGTCGATGAACGACCAGGTCGTCATCTTCGCCGGCACCGGCGTGCTGACCTTCCTGGCGGCCCTCTTCGCCTACCGCCGCATCGGACGCTCCAGCACCGTCAACCTCTCCGAGACCGGGGTGCTGTCGCTGACCTTCGGCGACGCCCACCACGCCTTCGACCTGTCCAGCGACAACACCGAGGTCGAGATGGTCGACTTCCCCGGCGACGCCGGCTGGTCGGTGCGGCTGCTCCGCCGCGGCCTGCCCCCGATCGAGGTCGACACCTCCTCGGTCGATCCCGTCCTCTTCACCGAGGCCCTCCGCCAATGGCGGCCCCAGTTGTGAGCCTTCCCGAAGAACACCCCGCCCCCCACGATGCCGACCCGGCCACCCCCGCCACCCCGGCCACCCCCGCCGACCGCGAGGCCGCGCTGCGCGCCGAACGCGACGATCTCGAGCAGCGACTGTCCGCGACCGAGGACATCGCCGAACAGCTCGCCGAGGAGCTCGGTCAGGCGCGCGCCCAGCTCGCCGGCTCTTCCGACCGGCTGCCGCTCTTCGACGAGGACAGCCCCGACGGCCTGGTGGGCTCCGTCGACGGCAGCGACCGGCTCCTCCTGCCCATCGCCCTGGCCGCCACCTCGCTCGTCGTCTTCCTCGTCGCGCTGCTCTCGCTGGCCAACAACGGCTTCCTCAGTCTCTTCAGCATCGGCTCGCTGCTGGCCTCGGGGTTCCTCGCCCGCGCCGCCTGGTCGACCCGGATCGTGCCGGTCGAGGTGTGGGTCGATCGCGGCGTCGTCCTGGTGCGGCGCGGGGATGCGTCCCTCAACTTCGACCTCAGCAGCAAGTCGTTGCGCTGCGAGATCAACGGGGCCCCTGGGGATCCGGACTGGCGGGTGCGGTTCTACCGGCGTGGGCTCGAGCCGTGCGACATCGACGCGACGATGGTGGATGCGGATGCGTTCATGGAGCAGCTGCGGCGGTACCGGCCCACCGGAGGCTGAGCAGCGAGCGCCGGCGAGCGTCGACGTACACCACCGGAGGCTGAGCAGCGAGCGCCAGCGAGCGTCGACGAAGCCCGGTGAGGGTTGCTGCGGTCTGCAGTCGGCTCACGGGGCTTCGTCGACGGCCTCGTTCCTCGGCCTGCTCAGCCTCCGGGACGGTCTGCGGTCGGCTCACGGGGCTTCGTCGACGGCCTCGCCCAGGGGCTCGGCCTGCTCAGCCTCCGGATCGGGGCTCGGCCTGCTCAGCCTCCGTTGAGGCCGGCTTTGAGGGCGGCGGCGATCTCGAGGACCGCGGCGCGGGAGCGGCGGCCGACGCCGACGATGTTGAAGAAGCCGTGGATCTGGTCGGCGAAGCGCTGCAGCTCGACCTCGACCCCGGCTGCGGCCAGCTTGCGGGCGTAGGCCTCGCCCTCGTCGCGCAGCGGGTCGAAGCCGGCCGTGCAGAGGTAGGCCGGCGCCAAGCCGGGCACCACGTCGTGGCGCAGCGGGGAGAGGCGGATCTCGTCGCGGTCGATCGGGGCGGGCATGTAGCTCTCGTTGGCGAGGTCCATGAACCCCTGGGTGAGGTAGAACCCCTCGTTGAAGAGCTCGGCGCTGCGGGTGCCGCGGTGGGCGTCCGAGGACGGGTAGACCAGGAGCTGGAAGGCCAGCGGGAGGCCTTCCTGGGCGGCTCCGATCGCGGTCGCGACGGCCAGCAGGCCACCGGCGGAGTCGCCCCCGACCGCGAGCCGCTGCGGGTCGGCGCCCAGGGATGCCGCGTGCCGCACGACCCAGCGGTAGGCCCCCATCGCGTCGTCGTGCGCCGCCGGGAACGGGTGCTCGGGGGCCAAGCGGTAGTCGACGGCCAGCACGCGTACGCCGGCGTGCTCAGCCAACACCCGGCACGTCGCATCGTGGGAGTCGAGGTCGCCATACATGAAGCCACCGCCGTGGAAGAAGACCAGCAGCGGGCCGGGCTCGGGCGCGGCGGTGGTCGGCACGTAGAGGCGACCCGCCCGATCCCCGACAGGTATGTCGCGCACGGCACCGATGGGCTGCGTGCCCCCGGCCATGGCCGCCTCGTGCGCCAGGACCACGCGGCCCTCGGGGATGGGGAGGTCCTCGGCGTCGGGCAGCTTGGCGAGCTTCTTCATCCGCAGCATCAGCTGCGTCTCCGGGGCCAGGGTCTGACCGTCGAGCACGATCGGCTTGCCGGCCAGGCGCCGTTGCACCGCCTCGGGCAGGCCCATCGTCGCGCGCAGGGCCAGGGCTTCGACGTGGTCGGTGAGGTTCACCGGGGCAACGTACCGTCCGGTTCGCTTGCTGTTCATGCGACGCTGACAGAGTGGACGACATGTCATTGGAGATCGCCGCCGGCTCCGCCGCGCCCTCGCCCGCCGGCCCGGCCCTCCCCTCGGCCACCCGGAGCACCGAGGTCTCGGCCACCGGTGTCCCCGACGAGGCCTACGACGTCGACGGCATCTACGAGCCCGACCCCGAGCTGGTCGCGGCGGTGAAGGGCTTCGAGGACCGCTTCCTCGACCGCGAGCTGTCGTGGCTCCACTTCAACCAGCGGGTCCTCGAGCTGGCCGAGGACGAGACCCAGCCGCTGCTCGAGCGGGCCCGCTTCCTGGCGATCTTCAGCAGCAACCTCGACGAGTTCTTCATGGTCCGCGTCGCCGGTCTCAAGCGCCGCATCGCCGCCGGCCTGGCCGTCCGCGCCGCCTCCGGACTGATGCCGCGCGAGGTGCTGGAGCAGATCTGGACCACCACCCGCGAGCTCAGCCAGCGCCAGGCCACCCTCTTCCGCGAGGACATCGTGCCGGCGCTCGCCGAGCACGACATCGAGCTCGTCCGCTGGGACGACCTCGACCGCGACGAGCAGAAGCAGTGCAAGCGGCTCTTCAAGGACCGGATCTTCCCGGTGCTGACGCCGCTGGCCGTCGACCCGGCCCACCCGTTCCCCTACATCTCCGGGCTCTCGCTCAACCTCGCCGTCGTGATCCGCAACCCCCACGCCGACAAGGAGCACTTCGCCCGGGTCAAGGTGCCGCAGACCTTCGACCGGTTCGTGCCCCTCGGCAGCTCCTCCAACGGCGCCCGCTTCGTGCCGCTGGAAGACGTCATCAGCGCTCACCTCAAGCGGCTCTTCCCCGGCATGGAGGTCCTCGAGGCCCACACCTTCCGGGTCACCCGCAACGAGGACCTCGAGGTCGAGGAGGACGACGCCGAGAACCTCCTCGCCGCCCTCGAGAAGGAGCTGCTGCGCCGCCGCTTCGGCCCGCCGGTGCGCCTCGAGGTGGAGGAGTCGATCTCCGACGCCGTGCTCGAGCTGCTCGTCTCCGAGCTCGGCATCAGCGAGGACGAGGTCTTCAAGCTGCCCGGACCGCTCGACCTGCGCGGGCTCCACGGCATCGCCGACCTCAGCCGCGACAAGCTGAAGTTCCCCGCGTTCGTGCCGACCACCCACCCCCGCCTCGCCGAGGTCGAGTCGTCGGCGCCCGTCGACGTCTTCAAGGCCGCGCGGCGCCACGACGTACTGCTCCACCACCCCTACGACTCGTTCGCCACGTCGGTGCAGCGTTTCCTCGAGCAGGCCGCCGCCGACCCGCACGTGCTGGCGATCAAGCAGACCCTCTACCGCACCTCCGGCGACAGCCCGATCATCGATGCCCTCATCGACGCCGCCGATGCCGGCAAGCAGGTGCTGGTGATCGTGGAGATCAAGGCCCGCTTCGACGAGCAGGCCAACATCCGCTGGGCCCGCAAGCTCGAGCGCGCCGGCTGTCACGTGGTCTACGGGATCGTCGGCCTCAAGACCCACTGCAAGCTCGCGATGGTCGTGCGCGACGAGGGCGACCAGCACGGCGGCATCCGCCGCTACACCCACATCGGCACCGGCAACTACAACTCCAAGACCGCCCGCAGCTATGAGGACCTCGGCCTCATCACCACCGACGAGGCGATCGGCGAGGACGTCGCCCACCTCTTCAACAACCTCAGCGGCTGGTCGCGCAACGCCTCCTACGAGCACCTGCTCGTGGCCCCCGACTCGGTGCGCTCCGGGCTGGTCGAGCAGATCCACGCCGAGATCGCCCACCACGCGGCGGGCCGCTCCTCGGGCATCCGGATGAAGGCCAACTCGCTCGTCGACGAGGGCATCATCGACGCGCTCTACCTCGCCTCCCAGGAGGGCGTGAAGGTCCAGCTGCTCGTGCGCGGCATCTGCTCGCTGCGCCCCGGCGTCCCCGGGCTCTCGGAGAACATCGAGGTGCGCTCCATCCTGGGCCGCTTCCTCGAGCACAGCCGGATCGCGTGGTTCGACAACGGCGGCGCACCCAGCGCCTGGATCGGCTCGGCCGACATGATGCACCGCAACCTCGACCGCCGCGTCGAGGTGCTCGTGCGGCTCCCCCACGAGGAGAGCCGGGCCAGCGTCGGCACCCTGCTCGACCTCGCCTTCGCCCCCGACACCCGCGCCTGGAATCTCGGCAGCGACGGCTCGTGGACCAGCAACGGCGGCTCGATCGACCTGCAGGAAGCACTGATCGAGGGGCAGCGGCGACGTCGTACGACCTCCTGAGCGTGGAGTCCGTGGGCCTCACCCCCTAGCATGAGTCGTCCCCACGCGAACCCACCGAAGGAACCCTCGTGCGTTTCAGGATCCGCCCCCTCGACTCGGCGTTCTTCGACCTCTTCACCGAGGCAGCACAGCACCTCGTCACCGGCTCCGCGCTGCTCGCGGAGATGTTCGCGGAGTCCGCGGACCACGAGGACGTCGCCGCCCGGATGCGCGCCGCCGAGCACGACGCCGACGAGACCGCCCACGCCCTCATCAAGCGGGTCAACACGACGTTCGTGACGCCGTTCGACCGCGAGGACATCTACGCCCTCGCCTCGGGCCTCGACGACGTCATGGACTCCATGGACGAGGTCGTCGACCTGATCCTGCTCTACCAGGTCGCCGAGCTGCCCTCCGACCTCTCGCTGCAGGTCGAGGTCATCCAGCGCGGCGCCGAGCTGACCGTGGCCGCCATGCCGCAGCTGCAGACGATGAAGGGCCTCGACGAGTACTGGATCGAGATCAACCGTCTCGAGAACGTCGGCGACCGCAACCACCGCCGTAGCCTCGCCTCTCTCTTCTCCGGCTCCTACCCCACGCTCGAGGTCCTCAAGCTCAAGGACATCGTCGAGTCGCTCGAGGAAGCCATTGACGGCTTCGAGAGAGTGGCCAACATCGTGGAGCAGATCGCTCTCAAGGAGAGCTGAGCGTGGACCTCACCCTGGCGATCGTCGTCGCCGTCGTCGTCATCGCGCTCGTCTTCGACTACACCAACGGGTTCCACGATGCGGCCAACGCGATCGCGACGTCGATCTCGACCCGAGCCCTGACGCCCCGCGTCGCCCTGGCCATGGCCGCGGTGATGAACTTCATCGGCGCGTTCCTCGGCCAGAAGGTCGCCCAGACCGTCTCGGAGACGATCGACCCAGGGGTCGGTAATGCGGCCCTGATCATCGTGATGGCGGGGCTCCTCGGAGCCATCACCTGGAACATGATCACCTGGTACTACGGCCTGCCCTCCTCCTCCTCCCACGCCCTGATCGGTGGCCTCGTCGGCGCCGCTCTCGCGGCCGGCGCCTCAGCCCAGTGGGACGTGGTGATCAAGAAGGTCGTCATCCCGATGATCCTCTCGCCGCTGGTCGCCTTCACCCTCGGCTTCGGGCTGATGATCGCGATCATGTGGCTCTTCCGGAAGGCCAACCCGAAGAAGACCAGCAGCGGCTTCCGCCTCGCCCAGACCTTCTCGGCGGCCGCGATGGCGCTCGGCCACGGCCTCCAGGACGCTCAGAAGACGATGGGGGTCATCTTCCTGGCACTGCTCGCCGGTGGCTACGTGAGCTCCGAGGACGGTCTCCCGATCTGGGTGATCATCGCGGCGGCCTCGGCCATCTCGCTCGGCACCTACTCCGGTGGCTGGCGGATCATGCGCACCCTCGGCCGCCGGATCATCGACCTCGACCCGCCCCGCGGGTTCGCCTCCGAGTCGATCGCCGCCTCGGTGCTCTACACCACGGCGTACGTCTTCGAGGCCCCGATCTCCACCACCCACACCATCACCTCGGCCGTGATGGGCGCCGGCGCCAGCAAGCGCCTCACCGCCGTGCGGTGGCTCGTGGCGCGGCGCATCGTGGCCGCCTGGGTGCTGACGTTCCCGATGGCCGGCCTTGCCGCCGCGCTGTCGTTCTTCGTGCTGCACGCGATCGTCCCGACCTGATCCGGCGGGTTCCGGCCGCTTCTGGCCGCTGGCGGCGATAGTCCCTGACGAAGTGGCCCCATTTCGGCGTGAAAAGGGGCCACTTCGTCAGGGACTATCTGCCCGTCGGGCGCTCACGCCGCTCGGTGGCCCAGGAACCGCCGCCGCTGCTCGGCGCTCATCGCCCGCCGCTGCGCGACCGTGGTCGACTCCGTCCACCACGACGGCGGCTCGATGGTCCAGGTGCGCTCGGCCACCGGGTGCCGCGAGGCGTGGCGGTATGCCGTGTGGAGACGCGTGACGAAGGCCCGCGGGTCGTGGCGGTCGGGCGCCGTCATCGTGGCCATCTCGATGTTGTGGGACCGGAAGGCGCCCTCACGCCGCAGGTCGCGGTCGCGCTGCTGTGCGCACGAGGTGGAGGTCACCGTCGTACTCCCCGCCGACCCCCGCGACCGGGTCGAAGACATCCGGAGTGCCGATGAAGCGCCCCGTGCGGCGATCGAAGAGCGGCTGGTTGCACAGCGGCTGGGGGCAGCCCGCATCGACCGTCCAGACCTTCCGCGTCGCGACCTCCATCGGCGACCAGCTGTTCTCGTCGGCGAGGTCCGCGGCTCGGCGCGCCCGCGGCACCCCGGTCCATCCGCACTGGGCAGCGAGGAACTCCGTCATCTCCTCGATCGAGACCAGGTCGGAGTAGGCGGCCATGTCAAGCACCGCGACGGCGTCCCAGTCGCTGTCGGCGTACCTCATCGCGAAGGACGTCGCGAAGCGCGGATCCGTGACCGGGATGCCGTCGACCCACTGCACCATCCGTGGGTCGAGCCCCTCCCCGCACGGGGCGATGCCCGGTTGCCGGCGTAGGTCGTGAGTGCCGGTCACGATCGGGATCGGCAGCGGCTCGAGCTTCGCCGACAACCCACCGAACCAGCGCCCACCCTGCCACTTCAGCGACGCCCACCCGTTGATCGCGCACCCGGGCGGCACGATCACCGACGCCTCCGCGATGCGCTGTCGTACGTCGTCGGTCGGCACCGACGCCAGCACGTAGAAGCCGTGGCTCGTACGTCGCCACCCTCGCCCGCGCGCCTGCTTGCGGGTCGGACCCTCCGGGTCGGTCGGGCGGCAGCGCACCGGCAGCACGAGCCCGGGCGGGAGTCTGCGGTCGGGCGCACCACTGGCGGGAGCGGCGGCGGGCGGGAGCGACATACGCCGATGGTGGCCGTTCCGCGCCGGTCGCGCCGGCGTCCTCCACAGCCCCGGTCGGCGGTGCCTCAGCCACCCTTCGAAAAGCACGATAGTCCCTGACGAAGTGGCCCCTTTCGGCGTGAAAAGGGGCCATTTCGTCAGGGACTATCGCCCGCCGCCGGCCAGAAGCAAGCTCAGCCGAAACGACCCGAGATGTAGTCCTCGGTACGTCGGTCCGCCGGCGAGGAGAAGATCGACGCGGTCCGGTCGAACTCCACGAGCAGGCCGGTGCGGTCGCCGGTCGTCTCGTCGGGGCGGGCGGTGAAGAAGGCGGTCCGGTCGGAGATCCGGGCGGCCTGCTGCATGTTGTGGGTGACGATGATGATCGTGTAGTCGTCGCGCAGGCTGATCATCAGGTCCTCCACCCGCGAGGTGGCGATCGGGTCGAGGGCCGAGCACGGCTCGTCCATCAAGATCACCTCCGGGCGGGTGGCGATGGTGCGCGCGATGCACAGCCGCTGCTGCTGGCCGCCGGAGAGGCCGTAGGCCGACTGCTTGAGCTTGTCCTTGACCTCGTCCCACAGGGCGGCGCCGCGCAGGGCCTCCTCGACGAGGTCGTCCATGTTGTCGACCTTCATCCCGGTGACCCGCGGGCCGTAGGCGATGTTGTCGTAGATCGACTTCGGGAACGGGTTGGGCTTCTGGAAGACCATCCCGATGTTGGTGCGTACGGCGATCGCGTCGACGCCGCGGTCGTAGATGTTGGTGCCGTGGTAGTTGACGCGGCCCTCGACCCGGGCGCCCGACACGAGGTCGTTCATCCGGTTGAGGCAGCGCAGCACCGTCGACTTGCCGCAGCCCGAGGGGCCGATCAGCGCGGTGATCTCGTTCTTGCCGAAGCGCAGGTTGACGTCGTGGACGGCGTGGAAGGCGTTGTAGTAGACGTTGAGCCGCTCCACCTCCATCACCGGGTCGGGAGGGACGTCGGGCAGCTCACGACGGCTCGAGCCCGCCTCGACCAGAGGGGTGCGCGGCTCGGAGCCGGGCTCCTCCATGGTGCTTGCAGTAGCGGGGTGGGTGGTCATGAACGCTCCTACCAGGATCGCTGGAACTTGTTGCGGATAACGATGGCCAGTCCGTTGAGACCCAGGATCATGACCAACAGGACGATGATGGCAGCCGAGGCGGCGGTTTGGTACGCCTCCTGCGACTGCGAGGTGAGCGAGTAGATCTGCATCGGCAGCGCCGTGATCTCACTGAGCATGCCCTCGGGATCGAAGCGCACCGAGCCGGCCAGGCCGACGACCACGAGGGGCGCGGCCTCGCCGATGGCACGGGAGAGACCCAGGATGGTGCCGGTCGAGATGCCCGGGATCGCGGAGGGCAGCGTCTGCTTCCAGGTGGTCTGCCACACGGTCGCGCCGAGGGCCAGGGAGCCCTGGCGGATCTCCTGCGGCACCGCGCGCAGCGCCTCGCGGGTGGTGATGATGATGACCGGGAGGATCAGCAGCGCCAGGGCGATCGCACCGCCGAGCACGACCCCGGTCTTCTGGAAACCCATCAGCGCCATCACCGCGACGGCCAGGAGGCCGTAGACGATCGAGGGCACGGCGGCGAGGTTCTGCAGGTTGACCTCGAGGATCCGGTTCCACCAGCGGGAGCCGTCGGAGAACTCCTCGAGGTAGATCGCGGCCGCGATGCCGAGCGGCACCGCGAGCAGCGCGGTGAACGCCATCAGCCAGAGGCTGCCGAGGATGCCGGCGCGGAAGCCGGTGGTCTCCGGGCTGACCCGCGAGGCGTAGTCGGTCAGCAGCGCGGAGTCGAAGCGCGGCGCCCCGGCGATGACGGTGTCGACGATCAGCACGATCAGCACCATCACGCCGAAGAACAGCGAGAACCAGAGCGCGATCAGGAAGAGGATCGAGGTCACGTTGCGGTCGCGGTCGCGCGAGCCCGCGATGACCTCCACGGTGTCGCGAGCGGTCCTGGTGGCCAGACTCATCGCGAGCCTCCCTTCTGGCGGCCCATCAGTAGGCCTGCCGGAATCGACGGACCAGCGCGATGCTGATGACGTTGACGATGAACGTGATCACGAAGAGCAGCAGCCCGACGGCGAAGAGCGTGTTGTACGACGTCGAACCGACCGGGTTCTCGCCTCCCGCGGTCTGGGCGATGAAGCCCGTCATGGTCTGCATCCCCTCCCGCGGGTCGGCGCTGAGGTTCTTCTGAGCTCCGGCAGCCAGCGCCACGATCATCGTCTCGCCGATCGCGCGCGACATACCGAGCACGATCGCGGCGGCGATGCCGGACAGCGCCGCGGGGAAGACGACCCGCAGCGTGGTCTGCATCCGGTTGGCGCCCATCGCCAGCGATCCCTGACGCATCGACATCGGGACGGCGGAGAGGGCGTCCTCGGCCAGCGAGGCGATCGTCGGGATGACCATCACGCCGAGCACGAGCCCGGCGGAGAGGGCGTTGGTGAAGCCGACCTCGAGCCGCAGGATGTCCTGGAGCAGCGTCGGGGTGACGAAGGTCAGGGCGAAGAAGCCGTAGACCACCGACGGCACTCCGGCGAGCAGCTCGACGGTCGGCTTGAGCACCTTGCGAGCCCGCTTCGAGGCGTACTCCGAGAGGTACATCGCCGCGCCGAGCCCGAGCGGCACCGCGACGAGCAGCGCGATCGCGGTGACCATGAACGTCGCCGAGACCAGCGGAAGCACCGCGAATCTGCCCTCGGTGGCGAAGAAGTCACCGAACGGCACTTCAGCGAAGAAGTCGATCACCGGCCGGATCAGGGCGACGACGATCCCGACGGTGATCAGGACCGACACCAGGGCGGAGCCGAAGAGGAAGACCTTGATGGCCGACTCGCCCGGTCGCGCCTTGCGGCGGAGGTCCCGGGGCAGGCCCGACGGGTTCGTCGGGCCTGCCATGGTGGAGGTAGAGCTCATGGAAAGTGTGGTCTCTCGTCAGCCGGCAAGCGAGGCGGTCTCGGACTGCGTCTCACTGTAGAGGTCGTCGCTCAGCGGGATGAACTGTCCGATGGCGGCGATGTCGCTGAGGTTGGCGATGTAGAAGTCGACGTACGTCGAGACCGCGGGGTTGGCGGCGTACTCGGCGGAGTTGACGTAGATGAACAGCGGGCGGGCGAGGGGGGTGTACTCCCCGGCCTGGGCGGTCTCGGCGGAGGGCGCGACGCAGCCGTTGCCGCTGTCGATGCTCAGCGCCTTCAGCGTGTCCGCGTTCTCCTCGAAGTAGGTGTAGCCGAAGTAGGCCGTGGCGCCCGGGGTGCCGGCGACGCCCTGCACGAGCACGTTGTCGTCCTCGGAGGCCTCGTAGTCGCTGCGGGTGTTCTCGGTCTCGGACTCGACGACATCGTTGGCCATGTAGTCGTAGGTGCCGGAGTCGGTGCCGGGGCCGAAGAGCGAGATCTTCTGGTCGGGGAAGCTCGAGTCGAGCTCCTTCCAGTTCTCCACCGTCGAGTCCGGACCCCACAGGGCCTTGAGCTGGTCGACGGTGAGGCAGTCGACGCCCAGGTCGGCGTTGACGACCACCGTCAGCGCGTCGGTGGCCACCTGGAGCTCGACGTACTCGACGTCGTTGTCGGCGCAGGTGGCGGCCTCTTCGTCGTCGATCGGGCGCGAGGCGTCGGAGATGTCGGTCCGGCCGGTGCAGAACTTCTCGAAGCCGCCTCCGGTGCCGGACTCGGCGACCGTGACGTCGACGCCCGGCGCTTCCTCGAGCAGGAGCTCGGCGGCAGCGTCGCTCATCGGGAAGACAGTGGAGGAGCCGTCGACCGAGACCTTGCCGCTGACGCCGTCGGCGCTACCGGCGTTGGCGCCGCCGCAGCCGGCCAGGGCCAGCGCGAGGACAGCAACCCCGGGGACGAGGGCCGAGCGGATCGGGTTGCGCTTCACGGTGATCTCCTTGGTGATTCGTGGAATGTTCACGGGAGAAACGTTCGGGTCACCAGGTGACCAACCGGCTCGGCGATGGTTAACGAGGGATGAACAGCACCCGACGAGCGCGGCTTTCCACGCTTGGGGTGGCGCGCGTCACAGCGAGATGTGCTCGGTCGAGGTCACCCGTCGGCCCCGGACCTGCAGCACCAGCAGGTCGGCGACCTCGAGCTCGCAGCGCTTCACGCCGAGGGCGTCGTACAGCTGAGGCAGGACCGGGCGGTGGGTGCACGCCACCGTGGAGCGGTCGTCGCCCAGCACGTCGTCGACGACCTGAGCGAGCTTGCGGGGCGTCGCACCCTCCTCGGCCAGGGCGTTGCGCTGCTCGAGCTGCCACCCGGTGGTGGAGACGAACGGCTCCACGGTCTGCAGGCAGCGGGCGCTGGTGGAGGAGAGCACCCGGGTCACGCCGTACGCCGCCAGCACGGGCACCAGGCGTTCGGCCTGCGCCCGACCCAGCTGGAGCAGCGGACGCTCGCTGTCGTCGTGACGCCAGGCGCTGCGCGAGCGGGACTTGCCGTGGCGCAGCACCACGACCGCGCGGGTCTTCTTGCGCCGCTTGAGGGCCTCGGCGAGCGTGTCGCGATCGTGGGGGTAGGTCGAGCCGCTCGGCGGCCTCCTCGGCGGGGACCCACTCGACCGCGTCGATCTCGGCGTTGGGCCGGTAGCCGCTGACGTCGTCCTCCCCGACGCACCGTCCGACCCAGTAGAAGACGGTCTTGTGGCGGTTGCGCTCGGTCAGGGCGTAGCGCTGCGAGGTGAGGGGCACGCCGAGGCGCACGTGCAGCCCGGTCTCCTCGGCGACCTCACGGACCGCGGCCACGGTCTGGTGCTCGCCCGGGTCGAGCTTGCCCTTGGGGAAGGACCAGTCGTCGTACTTCGGACGATGGACGAGCAGGACCCGCCGGCCGGGTCGGAAGACGACGACGCCGGCGGCGAGGACGTCCGGGGACGACGCATCCGTGGCGGTGGGTGCGGTCACGGAGGCTAGTCTCACATCACATCACCGTCCTGAGGAGATCCGGCACCGTCGTGGCGCGTAAACGTCTGATCACCATCGTTGGAGTCCTGATCGCCCTGGCGATCGCCGCCGCGGCCGTCGTGGTGGTGGTCCAGAGCCTCGCCGACGACGACGCCGACCGGACGGCGCTGGCCGGCGCCCTGCGCCTGTCCCCTGGCGACGCCGAGCGCTTCTCGTGGACCGACTGGACCGGCGTACGCCGCCAGGTCGGCCTCGACCTCGACCAGGACTCCCCCGGGCCGGCCGTGCAGGACCTGCTCGACCGCGGGTTCGAGGCCGACCTGACCTCGGCCTCGGCCCTCGGTGCCTCCGCGCTCGTGATGCAGGAGCGGCTCGGCTTCTCCCCGGCGACGCTCGACTGGGAGCTGTTCAGCCAGGGCACGACGACGGCCACGCTGGTGATGCGCGCCGGCCCGGCGATCGACTACGACGTCGTGGCCTCGTCGCTGCGCGAGGCCGGGTACGACGACCCGGCCGAGCCGGACGGCGCGTGGGAGGCCGACCCCGAGTCCGACCCCATCACCGCCCAGGTGACGCCGGAGCTCAACTACGTGGCCCTCGACCGGGAGGGCTCCCTCATCTACGCCAGCGACAGCCTCGGCGGGATCAACGCGGCCCTCGCAGCCGGACGCGCCGGCGACACCGAGATCATCCCTCCCGAGGTCGTGGCGGCGGCCGGGGAACCGTTGGCCGCCTCGCTCTACACCGGCGACCACGTCTGCAGCGCCCTGGCGATGGCCAACGCCGACCCCACCGAGCAGGAGACCGGCAAGGCGCTCGTCGCGGCCGCCGGTCCCGTCAACCCGATCACCGGCTACTTCATCGGAGAAGCGGCCGATGGCAGCGTGCGGGTGGCGATGTCGTTCGAGACCGCCGAGCAGGCCCTCGTCAACGCCGAGACGCGGGCAGCGCTTGCGACGGGTCCGGCTCCGGGGCAGGGCGGCGACTTCGCCGAGCGGTTCGGCCTGGCCTCGGCGGCGGCGACCGGCACGGTGGTCACCTTGGACCTGACTCCGGTGCCGGGGTCCTACGTCCTCTCGGACCTGAGCACCGGTCCGGTGCTCTTCGCGACCTGCTGATCAGTCTGCTGATCAGGCGCTGCGCTGGACCCCGAGGATCCGATCGATCTCGCTGTCGGTCAGCATCTCCTCGGACTCGCTGGCCGCGATGATCAGGTTGGTGGTCAGTTCTACCTCGCCGAGGAGGTCCATGTCCTCGAGGGTGACGTCGAACTGATCGTGCATGCTTCCCTCGCTCTCGACCGATGGTGTGCTGGGTCGCTCTGGGCAGTCGGTGCCTCCTCAGAGCCTACGGGCAAGCACGACTTGAAGAGATGGTCATTCCGGGTGATTAGCGGCACCCAGCCGGGCCATCATCAGCACGTGCTCCCTGGTCACACCCTGCCCAGCGCTGCCGACCTCAAACTACGGAAATAGAAAGTGGGGCCCCGCCACTGGCGGGGCCCCACTCTCAAAGACTGGTCAGGTGACCAGCTGGATCAGACAGCCCGAACGTTCTCAGCCTGCGGACCCTTGGGGCCCTGCGTGACGTCGAACTCGACCTTCTGGTTCTCGTCCAGGGACTTGTAGCCCTGGGTCTGAATCGCCGAGTAGTGCACGAAGACGTCGTCGCCGCCGTCCTCCTGCGCAATGAAGCCGAAACCCTTCTCGGCGTTGAACCACTTCACGGTGCCTTGAGCCATGTGCTCGATACTCCTATTTCGGGGCGGGAGCCGTCACTTCGACGACCCACAGCAGATGCGGTGACACTGCGCTCCGACCCGTGAGTGAGCAATTGAGCTACCACAAAGAAGAAACGCCGTTGGATCACAAACTCCGCGGGCGTCAGACCAGCTGGAACTTGCACCTGTTGCAGTGACGACACTACCAAGCACAGCGCCTGGGCGCACCGTCAAGGCCCCACCGATTGTTTTCGCTGCGCTCAGTCCCGATCGGACGGCACGAAGGCGTTCAGCTCGAAGGCCTGGCTTGCCGGGGACGCTGTGCTGCCCGTAGCGCCGGCCACGGTGGGGGTCACGGTGACGTTGCCGTTGAGGAGACCGTTCTGGAAGAACGCATTGAAGTCGAACTCGAGCAGCGAGGTGTTGTCGACCCCGACGGTGCCGCCGACCTGCGGTGCCACCTTGGCGAACTGGTCCGGGTCTCGTCCTGGTCCACTGACTGTTCTTCGGAAAGGGGTCGCGCGCACCGTGCGCTTTCCCCGGCTCAACTCACGCCGAGGGCGGCTGGTTACGCCGTGGTGGGTAAAGGACGAAGGTAGGGTCGGAGACGCTTGGATCCTCCGGGTGGGCAGCGTGAGAACTTCCATCGTCGGAAGGCCCCGTCCACCTTCGGAAGCTTCCTCACCATGACCGCACAGCCTGCGTTGCCAGCCACGCCCGGTCCCTCGGTCGCGGTCCTCGGCGCCACCGGTGCCGTGGGCACCCGTGTCGTGGCCGTCCTCACCGCCATGGGCCGGGACGTCATCGCAGTTTCACGCCATCCAGGACGGGTGACCGCGGGCCTTCCGACGGGGGCGACCAGCACTCAGGGCGAGTTCACCGACCCCGCCGGTCTCGGTGAGGTCACGCCCGGCGTCGCGGTCAACTGCACAGGAATCGAAGACGTGGCTGCAGTCCAGCGATGGCGCGATGCCGGCTGGGCGATGGTCGACATCACCGCTTCGAGCCGGTACGCGTGCCGGCTCGCCAACGCCGCACGCATCGGACCACCCCTCATCGTCGGTGTCGGACTGACCCCGGGTCTGACAAGTGTCCTGGCACGACATCTCGTCGCCGGTGACCCCGGGACCAGCGCCGTCGAGATCTCCTGCTTGGTCGGCCTCGGCGAGGGCTACGGCGAAGCCTCACGAGACTGGACGTATCACCAGCTCGGCCGACGCATCGACGACCCCGCAGGAGCCTTCCGCAACTTCTCTGACCCACGGTCCGTCGATTTCCCCGGAGGGTTCGGCCGACGCCCCGCCTGGCGATTCGACTTCGCCGATCGCGCGCTTCTTGCCCAGCAGCTCGACGTCGCAGTCACCACCAGGTACTGCTTCGACTCCCGCCTCGCCGGGCGAGCCCTCGCGACAGCAAGCGCCGTCCCGGCACTGCCCGGGTTGCTCCGCAGCATCGGGAAGGGGTCGCGTCAGGCTGTCGGAGTCACCGCATGGTGGGCCGGCGTCGTGGAGACCGACACCGGCCGACGGGCAGTAGCAATCGGCAACGGCCAGTCGCACGGCACGGCAGCTGTTGCCGCGATCGCCGCCGACCGGCTGCTTCGCAGTGGGAACCCCGAGGCCCGCTACCTCTGGGACCTCATCGACGCAGAGGAGCTCGTGGCAGACCTCGGGCCTCTCGGCGTGCTGGTCACCATCGAGCAATGAGCGGTGATGGCGGCGGGCACACGAACGTCGGGAGCCGACCGACCAACCAACCCCTGTCGACGACGCCCATCCCGGCAGCGGTCGGTAGGCTTCGCGGCGCATGGTTGTTCCCCGGGTTCTTCCCAAGGCTGTTCCCAGAGTTCTTTCCATACCCCGGGCCCCTAGCTCAATTGGCAGAGCTGAGGACTTTTAATCCTTAGGTTGTGGGTTCGAGTCCCACGGGGCCCACCACATCGACCGACTCGACCTCGCCGGGCCAGCGCTGGAGGCGGCGCCCGCTACGCTCCGATCGATGCGCGTTCTTTTCGTCAGCGAGAATCTCGGCGGGCATGCCACGATGCATCTCCATCTGGCGCGCGCGCTGTCCGAGCACGCCCACGTGGACGCCGACTTCCTCAACGTCCCGGCGCCGTCGTTCCTCCGCCGGGTCGCGGGCGCCTCGGTGCCCGGCCTGAGCCGGATCGACGCCGATCTCCAGCCCCTGCGGGCAAAGCTGGCTGCGGCAGCGTGGGTCCGGCGTCGGCTGCGCGAGCGGGCCGCGGCGTACGACGTCGTCCACCTCTACTCCCACAACAGCGCCCTGCTGGCGCGCGGGGCCCTCGACGGCCTGCCGTGGGTGATCTCGACCGACTCCACCAACGAGTTCAACGGGGTCACCCTGCCCTACCGCGACCCCGGTCGGGGGACGCCGACCACGATCGCCCTGACCCGCCGCTTCGAGGACCCGGTCATCGCCGGGGCGACCCGGGTCGTCGCCCACTCCGCCTGGGTGGCGCGCGCCCTGCGTGACGACTACGGACGCACCGACGACATCCCGGTCATCCCCTTCGGCATCATGCCGCCCGACGTACCCCCGACGCGCCCGCTGCCCGCGACCCCGGTGATCACCTTCATCGGCAACTCCCTGGCCGGCAAGGGCGGCGACCTGCTGCTGCGGGCCTACGAACGCCTGAGTCTGCCCGCCGAGCTGGTGCTCGTGACGCGCGAGTCGGTCGCTCCTCGACCGGGCCTCACCGTGATCAACGACCTGCGCCCGGGCGACCCCCGCCTCAGCGAGATCCTGGCTCGCACCACGGTCCTGTCGATCCCGAGCAAGGTCGACACGTTCGGCTACGCCAGCCTCGAGGCGATGGCGCACGGGGTGGCCGTGGTGGCCTCGACCGTCGGTGCCCACACCGAGATCATCGCCCACGGCGAGACCGGGCTCATCGTGGAGCCCGACGACGAGGACGGGCTGGTCGAAGCCCTCGAGAAGATCCTCGCCGACCCTGCGCTGGCCGCCTCGATGGGGGCGGCCGGGCGGGCCCGGTTCGCCGAGCGCTACGACGCCCGGAAGACGACCGCGAGCCTCGTCGACGTCCTGCACGAAGCCGTCGAGACCCACCGGTCCTGAGAGCTCAGCCGGCGCGCAGCCGGGCGTCGACCGCACTGGGTCGCAGCACCTGGTCGAGCGCCATCGCGGCGCACCCGACGACGCCGGCCCGGTCGCCGAAGGTCGCCGGCACCATCTGGAGGTCCCGCGTGGCCAGCGCCGAGGCGCGGGCGTAGACGCTCTCGCGCACCCCGGCGGCGTAGACGTCGAAGGCGGCGGCCATGTCGCCGCCGATCACCACCACCTCGGGGTTGAGCAGGTTGATCGCCACGGCGAGGACGTCGCCGAGGCGGCGTCCGCTCTCGCGCAGGAGCTGCTTGGCCTCCGCGTCGCCGGCGATCGCGCGCGCGACGACGTCCCGCACGTGACCCACGGGGCGCCCGGCCTCGGCGAGCCGAGCGACCAGCGCCCAACCCCCGGCGATGGTCTCCAGGCAGCCGTCGTCGCCGCAGCGACAAGGCAGTCCGGCGGCCTCGTCGATCTTGGTGTGGCCGATCTCGCCGGCCCCGCCGCGGTGACCGGAGATGACCCGACCCTGGGCGATGATGCCGAGCCCGAGACCCGTCGAGGCCTTGACCACCAGGAGGTCGGAGTGGTCGAGGGCGTGGCCCATCCGCTCGGAGCGGGCCAGCACGTCGGCGTCGTTGCCGACGAAGATCGGTACGCCGTCGAACGCCGGCTCGGCGGCCAGGTAGGGCTCGAGAGCCACCCCGTCCCACCCGCCCATCACCGGCGAGTCGATGCTCACCCCGCGCTCGGGGTCGACCGTGCCGGGGAGGCTGATGCCGACCCCGAAGACCGGACCGACGTCGGACAGTCCCCCGTAGAGCTCGGCCAGCCGGTCGACCGCGCGCGGCATCACGACGTCGGGGCCCATGCCGTTGTCGTGGTCGAGCGAGGCCCCCGCCAGCTCGGCGCCACCGAGGTCGAAGAGCGCCACCTGGGTGCGGGAGCGACCGACGGCCGCGGCCAGCACGACGCCGGCCTCGACATTGAGCACCACCCCGGCGGCCGGGCGCCCTCCGGTCGACGGACGCTCATCGCCCAGGACGACGAGTCCGGCGGCGGACAGGCTGGCGATCCGGCTCGAGACAGCGGTGCGGGAGAGGCCGGTGAGGCGACGAAGATCGGTGCGGGAAGCGGCCGCTCCGGTGCGGACCAGCTCGAGGAGGTCGCCGGCAGAGGAGGTCACCGCGTCACTGTAGACCGCAACTTCGGCGCTCCGGACCGCCTCCGTCCACCACTTAAGATCAGAAAGAACATAAGTAGTGCTTGTTGAGAGCCCTCTTCGGCCTTATCTTGGTCAGGTGACTCTCCCCAGCTCCGAGCTCGACCTTCACGCCACGAACCTGCCCCCCTGCGACTTCACCATCTTCGGCGGCACCGGCGACCTCGCGCTCCGCAAGATCCTTCCCGCCCTCTACCAGCGTGAGCGCGAGCAGCACCTCGCCGACGCGACCCGCATCATCGGCGCCTCGCGCACCGACTTCGACGAGGGCGGTTACCGCGCCCTCGTCGCCGAGGCCCTGCACGAGCACGTCAGCGCCGACGACCTCGACCCCGCCATCGTCGAGCGCCTGCTCGACCGGGTCCACCACGTCACCCTCGACGCCCAGGACCCGACCAACTGGGACCACCTGCACGGTCTGCTCAAGACCGGCGCCCCCGACGACGCCGTCCGGGTCTTCTACCTCGCCGTCGCCCCGGCCCTCTTCGGCCCGATCTGCGCCCGACTCCAGGACATCGACGTCGTCAACGAGTCCGCCCGGGTCGTCATGGAGAAGCCGATCGGCACCGACCTGGCCTCCGCCCAACGCATCAACGAGGCCGTCGGCGAGGTCTTCACCGAACCGCAGATCTTCCGCATCGACCACTACCTCGGCAAGGAGAGCGTGCAGAACCTCCTCGTCACGCGCTTCGCCAACACCTTCCTCGAGCCCATCTGGAACTCCCGCTGGGTCGACCACGTGCAGATCACCGTCGCCGAGACCCTCGGCGTCGGCGAGCGCGGCGACTACTACGACACCTCCGGCGCCCTGCGCGACATGGTCCAGAACCACCTGCTCCAGCTGCTCTGCCTCGTCGCCATGGAGCCGCCGACGTACGTCGGTCGCGAGACGGTGCGCGACGAGAAGCTCAAGGTCCTCCAGGCTCTCAAGCCGATGACTGCCGCCGACGTCGACCGCGACACGGTGCGCGGTCGCTACGACAAGGGCCTCGTCGACGGCGTCGCCGTGGCGTCGTACGCCGACGACCTCGGCCATCCCGGCAACGGCACCGAGACGTATGTCGCGATCCGCGCCGAGGTGCAGAACTGGCGCTGGGCCGGCGTGCCGTTCTACCTGCGCACCGGCAAGCGGTTGGACCGCCGCGTCTCGGAGATCGTCGTGGTCTTCAAGGAGCCGCCGCACGCGATGTTCCCGCACAGCGAGGGCTCGCCCGGACCCAACCGGCTCCACATCCAGGTGCAGCCCGACGAGGGCATGCGCCTGCACATGACCGCCAAGGAGCCCGGCCCCGGTGGGATCCGGCTGCGGCCGGTCTCGCTCGACCTCAACTACGCCACCACCTTCAGCCAGCGCTCCCCCGACGCCTACGAGCGCCTGATCATGGATGTCGTGCGCGGCAACCCGACGCTCTTCATGCGTCGCGACGAGGTCGAGGCCGCCTGGACGTGGGTCGAGCCGATCCTCCAGAGGTGGGCGGAGTCCGCCGACGGCCCAGGCCGTCCCAAGCGCTACCCGGCCGGCACCAGCGGGCCGACCGCCGCCGCCACGCTCCTCGAGCGTGACGGCCGCCACTGGCAGGAGACCGAAGAATGAGCACTACGCCCACCCCTCCCCACGCAGCCCGGCCCGACCAGGCCGAGCCCGTCGCGATGCATCCCGTCGTGGCCGAGGTGACCGCTCGCCTCGTCGCACGCAGCGCCTCGACCCGTGCCGCCTACCTGCGCCGGATCCGCGCCTCCGACGACCGCGGCCCCGCCCGCGGCAAGCTCGGGTGCGCCAACCTCGCGCACGGCTTCGCGGCCGCCGAGCCGTCGGACAAGAAGGTCCTGCGCGGTGGCACCAAGCCCAACCTGGCGATCGTGACCAGCTACAACGACATGCTCTCGGCCCACCAGCCCTACGGCGACTACCCGCCGGTCCTGAAGAAGGCCACCGTCCGCGCCGGCGGCATCGCCCAGGTCGCGGGCGGCGTGCCGGCGATGTGTGACGGCGTGACCCAGGGCCGCGCCGGCATGGAGCTCTCCCTCTACAGCCGCGACGTGATCGCGATGTCGGCGGCGATCGCGCTGAGCCACGACATGTTCGACGGCGCGCTGATGCTCGGCGTGTGCGACAAGATCGTGCCCGGCCTGCTCATCGGCGCCCTGTCGTTCGGGCACCTGCCGACGGTGTTCGTGCCGGCCGGACCGATGCCGTCAGGACTGCCCAACAAGGAGAAGGCGCGGGTGCGCCAGCTCCACGCCGAGGGCAAGGTCGGCCGCGAGGAGCTCCTCGAGGCCGAGTCGTCGTCGTACCACTCGCGCGGCACGTGCACCTTCTACGGCACCGCCAACTCCAACCAGCTGCTGATGGAGATGCTCGGCCTGCACCTTCCGGGCTCTTCCTTCGTCAACCCGGACACGACCCTGCGCGGTGCGCTCACCGAGGCCGCGGCCGCGCGTGCCGTCGCGATCACGCACGCCGGCGGGTCGCCCACGCCGATCGGCGAGGTCGTCGACGAGAAGGCGATCGTCAACGCCTGCGCCGGCTTGCTGGCCAGCGGCGGCTCGACCAACCACACGATGCACCTCGTCGCGATCGCCCGCGCCGCCGGCATCCAGCTGACCTGGCAGGACCTCTCCGACCTGTCGGCGGTCGTGCCGCTGCTCTGCCGGATCTATCCCAACGGCTCGGCCGACGTCAATCACTTCCACGCCGCGGGCGGCATCGGGTTCCTGGTGCGCACGATGCTCGACGCCGGGCTGCTCCACGAGGACGTCTCCACGATCATGGGGCCCGGCCTGCGCCGCTACACGACCGAACCCGTCCTGCGTGACGGCGTCGTGGTCTGGGAGGACGGCACCGAGGAGTCCCTCGACCTCGACGTGCTGCGCCCGGTCAGCGACCCGTTCGCCCCCGACGGCGGCATGCGGGTGCTCACCGGCCCGCTCGGTACGGCGGTCATCAAGACGTCCGCGGTGGCCTCGGAGCACCGCGTCGTGCGGGCGCCGGCGATGGTCTTCGACGACCAGGGCGACTTCCTCACCGCGTTCGGCGAGGGCCGGCTCGACGGCCGCGACCTCGTCGCCGTCATCCGCTACCAGGGCCCGTCGTCCAACGGGATGCCCGAGCTGCACAAGCTCACCCCTGCCCTCGGGGTCCTCCAGGACCGCGGTCAGCACGTCGCGATCGTCACCGACGGCCGGATGTCGGGCGCCTCCGGCAAGGTGCCGGCCGCCATCCACGTCACCCCCGAGGCCGCGCTCGGCGGTCCGCTCGCGCGAGTGCGCGACGGCGACCTGATCGTCGTCGACGCGGTCCGGGGCGTGCTCGACCTCGAGGGCGCCGACGACTTCGAGACCCGCGCCCCCACCGGTCGCCCACCCAGCTCCGAGGAGTGGGCCGACACCGGACGATCGCTCTTCTCCGCGTTCCGCGCCGCCGTCGGACCCGCCGACGAGGGCGCCAGCATCTTCTCGCTGGACCCCGTGTCCGATCCCGGCTCTGATGTCCGATCGCTCGACCGACTCCGTGGAGGCACCCGTTGTCCAGCCCGTCTGAAAGCCTGCTCGACGTCGTCCCGGTGATGCCGGTGGTGGTGATCGACCGCGTCGAGGACGCCGTGCCGCTGGCGCGCGCCCTCGTGGCCGGCGGGCTGCCCGCGATCGAGCTCACCCTGCGCACCCCGGCCGCGCTGGAGGCGATCCGGGCGATCGCCACGGAGGTCCCCGAGATCCTGCTCGGCGCCGGGACGGTCGTCTCCCCCGCCCAGGCCGAGCAGGCCGTCGACAGCGGGTGCCCGATTCCTGGTCTCGCCGGGCTCCACCCCGACCCTACTCGCAGCGCTTCTCGGCACCGGGGTCCCATTTCTGCCGGGCACCGCGACGGTCTCGGAGGCGCTCACGGTCCTGGAGGCCGGCGTCACCGAGATGAAGTTCTTCCCCGCCGAGGCGGCCGGCGGCGCGCCCTACCTGAAGTCGATCGCCTCGCCGGTGCCCGCGGCCCGCTTCTGCCCCACCGGCGGGATCACCGCGGCGACGGCTCCGACATACCTCTCCCTGCCGAACGTCGGCTGCGTCGGCGGCTCCTGGCTGACCCCCGCCGACGCGATCGAGTCCGGCGACTGGGCCCGCATCACCGACCTCGCCCGCGCGGCCGCCGCCCTCGGCATCGGAGGCTGAGCACTCCGGTCCGGGGCTGAGCAGTCCGAGTCCGGAGGCTGAGCAGTCCGAGCCCCTGGGCGAGGACGTCGACGAAGCCCCGTGAGGGGTGCAGACCGCAGCCACAGTCACCGGGCTTCGTCGACGCTCGCTGGCGCTCGCTGCTCAGCCTCCGGTGGGTACCGGCTTCGTCGACGCTCGCTGGCGCTCGCTGCTCAGCCTCCGGGGGTCAGCGGCCCTTCCAGACCGGCGGCCGCTTCTCGGCGAACGCGGTCGCGCCCTCCTGGGCGTCCTCGGAGACGAAGACCGGCGCCATCAGCTCCGACTGCTTGGCCCAGCCCTCCTCGAGGTCCCAGTCGAACGACGCCCGCGCGATCTGCTTGGTGATCGCGACCGCGAGGGGGCCGTTGGCGGCGATCGTCGCGGCCAGGTCGAGGGCCCCGTCGAGGGCGCCGCCCTCGGGCGTGAGCCGGTTGACCAGGCCGAGGTCGGCTGCGCGCTGGGCGGTGATCGGGTCGCCGGTGAGCAGCAGCTCGAGCGCGATCGCCTGCGGGATGCGACGGCGTCAGCAGCATCGCCGCGCCGGCGCCGGCGACGAGGGCGCGCTTGACCTCGGGCACGCCGAGCTGGGCGGTCTCGGAGGCGACGACGAGGTCGCAGGCCAGCAGCAGCTCGAAGCCGCCGGCGACCGCCCACCCCTCGACCGCGCCGATCAGCGGCTTGCGCGGCGGCTGCTGGGTGATGCCGCCCAGGCCGCGGTCGCCGACGAGCGGGAGGTCGCCGGTGAGGAACGCCTTGAGGTCCATGCCGGCCGAGAACGTGCCGCCCGCGCCGGTCAGGATGCCGACCCGCAGGTCGTCGTCGGCGTCGAGCTCGTCGACCGCCGCGGCGATGCCGCGCGCGACCGCGCCGTTGAGGGCGTTCTTGGCGTGGGGCCGGTTGATGGTGATGATCTGGACGCCGTCGCGGCGCTCGACCAGGACGGCGTCCTGCTCATCGGTGTCGTGCGCCATGGGTGGCTCCTCGTGTTGGTGAGTGATCGGTCGGGTGGCGGTGGCAGCGGCGGGCCGTACAGGCATGTAACGCACCGTTACGTTCTCCACCACGCCCGTTGAACGGCGTGGTGGAGAACGTAACGGTGAGTTACATGACTTCGGCCTGGCCGCACCGCTCAGCCTCCCGGCGCAGTCGCCGGGCTTCGTCGACGCTCGCTGGCGCTCGCCGCTCAGCCTCCGGTGGGTCACAGGTTGCGCCAGCGCGGCTTCTGCTTGAACGCGAACGCCGTCACGCCCTCGCTGGTGTCGCGGGCGACGAGCAGCTTGTCGAGGGCGTCGGTGGGGGCGGTGGCGGCGTCGACGGGGTCGGCGTGGGCGCGGGCCTCCTCCATCAGCTCCAGCGAGATCCGGACCGACGTCGGCGAGCTCTCGAGCAGCTCGGCCGCCAGCTCGCGAGCGGCCGCGAGCGCCTCGCCCTGGGGCACGACCCGGTTGACGAGGCCCCAGCGCTGCGCCTCGTCGGCGCTCATCCGGCGGCCGGTGAGGATCAGCTCGTTGGCCAGGTGCGGGCGGCAGCGCCCGGGGCAGGCGCACCAGCCCGCCCATCGCGGCGACCAGCCCGACCTTGACCTCGGTCAGCGCGAGCTGCGCCTGCTCCTCGGCCACGACCAGGTGGCAGGCCAGGGCGAGCTCGAAGCCGCCGCCGAAGGCGTGGCCGTTGAGCGCGGCGATGATCGGTTTGTTGATCGAGCGGCGCGAGGTGAGTCCGCCGAAGCCGGTCTTCGGCATCCACAGCGCTCCGCCGGCGGCGGTGTGGAGCAGGTCGTTGCCCGCACAGAACGCACCGCGTCCATCGTCGCCCGGCGCACCGGTGATGATCGCGACCCAGAGGTCGCGGTCGGCGAGGTAGGCGTCGAAGACGTCGGAGAGCTCCTGGCTGGCGTCGGGGGTCAGCGCGTTGCGCACCTGCGGTCGGTTGATCGTGACCTCGAGGACGTGCCCGTCGCGGCGCACCTCGACGAACTCGTAGTCGTCGCGGAAGCCCACCGGCACGGCCGGCAGCAGCGACGCCATCCGCTCCTCGCTCACCGTCACCTTGTTGCCCTGCGGCAACGACCGGGCGAAGATCCGGGCGCCGTGGGCGTTCTCGCCGAGGAGCAGCGGCGATCAGCCCTCCGGGGCCGTCGTCACCGTCGACGTCGTTGGCCAGGAAACGCCGCCCGTCGTCGAGCAGCCCGACCACGACCGCGCGGCGCCGGCACGCCCCCGACGTACTGCACCGTCCAGGTCTCGACGTGGCCCCAGCCGTCGGCCTCGTGGGCCACCGGATGGTCGGGCACGGCGTCCAGCCCGGCCTGCAGCCGCTCGTCGTGGCCGTGCTCGCCACGCGCCGGGCGTCGTCGAGTAGACCCCGACGGAGTACTTGCTCAGCGCCCCGCCGTTGGCGCCGACCAGCCCGAAGGCACCCGGGGTCGCGCGACAGCGCAGCACCGTCTCGACGATCGCGTGCAGCGAGTAGGAGTTGCCCGGGCCGCCGAAGTAGGGCAGCCCGCCGGTGACGG
This sequence comes from uncultured Actinomycetota bacterium, assembly GCA_963761285.1. GTDB lineage: Bacteria > Actinomycetota > Actinomycetes > Propionibacteriales > Nocardioidaceae > Nocardioides. Next base: position 52,075 of record CAVXGJ010000013.1, read on the forward strand.
TCAGGCCGCGCGGGTCGTCGTGGGCCAGGCCGATGCCGTCGGCCACGATCGAGACCGCGACCGGGAAGCAGGAGTACAGGTCGTACGACGCCACCTCGGCCGGCCCGATGCCCGCCAGGTCAGCGCCGCACCGACCGCGGTCACCGCCGGGCGTGGCGACGCCCAGGTCGGCGCGGCGCATCAGCTCGCGGTCGCGCAGGTCGCTGTGACCGCGCAGGTAGACCCACTGCTCGCGCGGGGATGCCGAGCTCGAGCGCGATCCGCTCGGTCGTGAGCACCACGCCGGCGGCCTGGTTGACCTTGTCCCGCGAGATCACGGCCTTGGGGTAGGGATCGACGATCAGCCGGTTGGCCTCGGTGACCGTGACGATCTCCTCGGCGCGTGCGGGCCTCGCGCACCGCTGCGTGCGGGTGGGCCGCCGCGACCTCGGTGAACGGTGCGAAGAGCGCGCCCATCTCCGCGGCCAGCTCGGCGCGGGAGAGCCCGAGCCGCGAGCGGCGGGCGTTCTCGAACAGCGCGTACTGGGTCGGGGCGTCGATCAGCCCGTGCCCGGCCTGGTAGCGCGAGGTGAGTCCCTCGAGCCCCGCGCCCCGATCGCCGTCCTGCCCCTCGACGTGCTCGGTGAGGTCGGGCTTGTCGTCCCGTCGGGCGAGGTCGAGCACCGTCGAGATCGCCTCCGACGCCGCACACCAGCGCCATCCGCGAGCGGCCCGCAGCCAGGTCGCCGCAGCAGCTCGGTGACCAGGTGCTGGGGCGACTGGCCGCCGGAGACCTCGTAGATCACCCGCTCCGGGTCGACGTCGAGCCTCGCTGCGACCGAGCGCGGGAAGTTGTCGGAGCGACCCAGCGGTGCGGGCATCCCCGGGAACGACTCGTCGAACTGGCGGGTGCAGGCCACGACGTCGAGCAGCGCCCTCACCCCCACCTCGGCCCCGGTGTCCGCGATCGCCGACGCCGCAGCGCGAGCCGCGAGGTCGACCGGGGAGAGCGCCTCGTAGGTGTCCTCGCCGAGGCGTTCGGAGGCGTGCGCGACGCCGACGAGGACCGGCACCTCGGCGTAGGCCTGGCTCATCGGCTGGCTCACCTGCTGGCTCATCGACCGGGCTCCACCAGGATCTTGGCGTGCGTCTCGGGGTCACCGAGGTCCTCGAACGCCTGCGCCACCTCGTCCAGCCCGACCGTGCCGGTGATCAGCGGGGTCGGGTCGACGGTGCCCTCGGCCAGCAGCTGGAGGGCCTCGCGGAACTCCGCCGGCGTGTAGCCGAGCACGAAGCGCAGGTCGATCTCCTTGTTGATCGCGATCGACGGGCGGATCGTGTCAGCGCCCATGCAGACCCCGACCACGACCACGCGCGCGTAGACGGGCGCGGCGGCGATGACGCCGTCGAGGATCCCGGGCACCCCGACGCACTCGAAGACGACGGGCCCCTTCGGTCCGGCGCCCAGGCGCTCAGCCGCCTTGAACACCTGCTGCCACGGCACGAACGGCACCGCGCGCAACTTCTCCATCGTGCCGACCGCGAGCTCGAGCAGGCCGGGCGCGTCGAGGTACTTCTCCGAGAAGAGCTCGTACGGCGACTGCTCGGCCGGGTCGACGACGACGTCGGCGCCCATCCGCTCGGCCAGCGCCCGCCGGCCGGCGGAGAAGTCGCTGGCCACCACGCGGCGCACGCCCTGGGCCTTGAGCATCGCGATCACACCGAGCCCGATCGGGCCGCAGCCGATGACGATCGCGACCTGACCCTTGCCCACCTGCCCCCGTCGTACGGCATGGAGCGCGACGCCCATCGGCTCGGTGAGCGCGGCCGTCGTCGGCGCGAGCCCGTTGGGGATCTCGAACGTGAGGGCCTCCTGCACGAGCACCTGCTCGGCGTACCCACCCGGCGCCTTGGTCGTCAGGCCCGTCAGGTGGACGCCGCCCGCCGCGCCGAGGCCGCGCACGATCGGCATCGCCACGACGGGTGTGCCCTCGCGGGTCCTCGCGCCCTTGCCGGCAGCGGTCACGACGCCGGCGAACTCATGACCCATGACGACCGCCTCGTCGGAGCGCATGAAGTCGAGGTAGCCCGCCGTGGCGGCTGCCTCGGCCAGGTCGTCGCAGTGGTGCCGCGCATGCAGGTCGGAGCCGCAGATGCCGCAGGCGAGGACGTCGAGCACGAGCTGGCCCTTGCCCGGCTTCGGGGCGGGCAGGTCGCGGACATCGAGGGCGCCGCCCTCGCAGACCACCGCCTTCACGTCGTACGCATCTGGTCGTAGATCGTCGGCGGCAGGTCGAAGAGCGGCTCGCGGGTCAGCTCGGCGCGCGCCAGCGTCGTCAGGTGCGCCTCGTCGGGGCCGTCGAAGATCCGCATCGCGCGGTGCCAGCCGTAGAGCTGCGAGAGCACGGTCGCGTCGGTGATGCCGGCGCCGCCGTGCAGCTGGATCGAGCGGTCGATGACCGAGCAGACCGCGCGGGGTACGGCGATCTTGGCCGCCCCGATGAGGTGCCGAGCGGCCTTGTTGCCCTCGCTGTCGACGACGAACGCCGCGTGGTGGCACAGGGCCCGGGCCTGCTCGAGCTCGACGCGGGACTCCGCGATCCGCTCGCGCACCGCCGACTGCTCGGCGAGAGGTCCACCGAAGGCCGTGCGCTGCTGGGCCCGGGAGACCATCATCGCCAGCGCCCGCTCACCGGCGCCGAGGGCACGCATCACGTGGTGGATCCGGCCCGGCCCGAGGCGCGCCTGGGCCGCCGCGAACCCGCCACCCTCCTCGCCGAGGATGTTGGTCACCGGCACGCGTACGTCGGTGAACTCGACCTCGCAGTGCCCGTGCTGATCTTGGCGACCGAAGACCGGCAGCGAGCGCTGGATGTCCACGCCGGGGGTGTCGGTCGGCACGATCACCATCGACTGCTGGCGGTGGGTGGCGGCGTCGGGGTCGGTCTTGCCCATCACGATCATCACCTTGCAGCGCGGGTCGGCCGCGCCGGAGGTCCACCACTTGCGTCCGTTGATGACGTACTCGTCGCCGTCGCGCTCGATGCGGGTCTCGATGTTGGTCGCATCGCTGCTGGCCACGCGCGGCTCGGTCATCGCGAACGCCGAGCGGATCCGGCCGTCGAGCAGCGGCTCGAGCCACTCCTGCTGCTGCGCCTCGTTGCCGATGAGGTGGAGGAGCTCCATGTTGCCGGTGTCGGGCGCCGCGCAGTTGAGCGCCTCGGGGGCCAGCTCCATGCTCCACCCGGACAGCTCGGCGATCGGGGCGTACTCGAGCTGGGTGAGCCCGCTCGCGTGCGGCAGGAAGAGGTTCCACAGGCCACGCTCGCGCGCCTTGGTCTTGAGCTCCTCGAGGATCGGCGGGACGACGTGGTCGTTCGAGCGGGACGCCGCCGCCTCGTGGCGGAAGGTCTCGTAGGCGGCCTCGCTGGGGAAGACCTCCTCACGCATGAACGCCAGCATCGCGTCGTAGTGCCGCTGGGCGGCTTCGCTCGGGGCGGGGTAGGCGGGGTACATCCCCGACGGGCCGTAGCTCATGGTCGCAACACTCCTGGGTGCTCGTGGGCCGTCAGTACGTCGGTCGGCCGACGGATCGGCGGGACCTCTGTGACGGGATCTGTCGGGAGATCAGGGGTGATCGTCCCTGATCGGCACTATGTCAGGCCACGGAACCGCCGGACAGGACGCTACGAACGGCGTACGTTGGCGAACGTGACGAAGTGGGGGCCGTGGAGCGCGGGCGAGGTCGGCGACTCCGGCGCGCCCGAAGGAGCCGAGACCCCGGCCCGGGGTGGGGAGGCAACGGACGCCGAGGCCCGCGCCGCCGAGCTGCTCGACCAGTGGCGCACCCATCACGACGGCCGTCCCGACCAAGGCGTCGCCCCCCGCGGTGCACACGCCTCCGGCGTCCCGATCAAGAACGCCGCGGATCAGCGCGAGGCCCTGGAGGCGGTCGAGGCGCTGGTGCCCGAGGAAGAAGCCGTGGTGGACACCAGGCCCGATGCCACCGTCTCGACGCTCGACGAGATCCGCGCCCGCCTCCGCGGGCGGACCGAGCAGAGCGCGCCGCCGGCCCAGCCGATCCCGCTGCGACCCGGCTACCCGGCCGCGGGCTCGGACCCGGCCGATACCGTCATACCGCCCGACCCGGCCGATGCCGTCATACCTCCCGACCCGGTCGAGCCCGCAACTCCCGCAACTCCCGGAGCGCCCGTGGTTCCCGAAACTCCCGGGGCTCCCGGGGCGCCCAGCGCTCCGCCGAAGCACGCGGGATCCACGTCAGGGGGCGTCCGGTCCCCCAAGCACGTGGCTCGCCGTCGCGTGGCGATCCCCGGGAACCGGTCCACCGACTCGGTGACAGCGAGCCGCGAGGTCGTGGGCGCCTTCGGCGGCAACCCGCCCGCCGCCCCTGACGAGCGAGCGGCCGACCAGCCGACCGGCAAGCCCGGTGACGCCACCGCGGGTCAAGCCTCCGCCGGCAGTCGCTCCAGCAGCCGCAAGCAGACGCGTGCCTCCGCCCCCGTGGTGGGCGAGACCCTCAACGTCGAGTTCGCTCCCAAGCTCGGCGCTCGACGTCTCCTCGGCGTCCTGCTGCTGGCGGCGATCGCAGCGACCTGCGTCGCGGGCTACCTCGCCTACGACGACCCGCGCACCCTCACCCTCGGTGCCGCAGGCACGCTGCTCGTCGTCACCCTGGCGCTGTACGCCGTCCGGGCCGGCTCGTCGACGACACGACTCGCCATCCGCTCGGGGCAGCTCGTGGTCACCCACGGCAAGAACGTGGAGACCTTCGACCTCACCAGCCGCTTCACCCGCATCGAGGTCGTCGGCAAGCCGGGACGACCCGGGTGGAAGGTCCTGCTGGGTCGCTTCGGCAAGGAGCCGCTGGTGATCAGCTCCTCGGTCGTGGACCCGAAGAAGTTCACCGCCGAGCTGGCGCGCTACCAACCCCGCGACTGACCGACGCCCCGCCGGGCGCCCCGCCGACGCCCTGCCGGACGCCCCAGCCCGCCCCCTCCGCGATGGCCTACAGTGCCCGCGTGACCCGGGCTGAGCGTGCTGACACCCGCGGCTACGTGCGGGACGACGCCACTCCCGAGGAAGTGGCTCGCCAGGCCCGCCTCTACGGCCCCCTCGCCGACGCGGTCCGCAGCCTCAACGATGCCGCCATCCGCACCGAGGTCGACGACGACGAGGTCCGTGCGGTCACCGTCGAGCTCGAGGCGCTCGCTGCCCGGTTGCGCGCCACCCAGCTGCCGGGCTCGTACGGCGTCCGGTTCGGCGAGGACAGCCGGGGGCGCTCCTGGGGCAACTCCGTCGTCGGGTTGCGCAACCCGATCGCGCCGCCGCTCGTGATCGAGCACGACCCGAGCGCCAACGGCGACGTGTGGTGCGACTTCCACCTCGGGGCGGCCTACGAGGGTCCGCCGACGCTGGTGCACGGAGGCGTCTCCGCGCTGATCCTCGACCAGATGCTCGGTGAGGCAGCCGGTGCCGGCGGCCGGCCGGGGATGACCGGCACCCTCACGCTGCGCTACCGCCAAGCCACCCCGCTCGGCGACCTGCGCGCCGAGGCCTGGATCGACCGCAGCGAGGGCATCAAGACCTTCGCCAAGGGCCACCTCATCGGCCCGGCCGGCGTCACCGTCGAGGCGGAGGGCGTCTTCATCCTGCCCCGGTGGGCGCGCGACGAGCCGACTGAGACGCCGGCGACGTTCGAGTAGGCCACTAACACGCGAATCACCCGCACCTGGTGCCGGTGATTCACGCGCTAAGGGCGCGCCGGTCGGGCCGGACAGTCCGGGCAGCGCAGCGGCTCGCCCCTCCAGCCGCCGCGCTGGAGCAGCGCCCCGATGCGGGCCGCCGTCGCGCACGCCCCGCCGAACACCTGCACGTAGCTGAGCCGCACCGTGCGCCCGACGTCGGCGACGGCGGCGTCCAGGTCGCGCTCGTGACCGGCGTTCCACGACGCGACGCTGTCGTGGAAGGCCCGACCGTCGAGCTCCACGATCAGCCCGAACGCGCGATAGACCACGTCGCGGTAGCCGACCCCGCCCGGCCCGTGGAAGCGCTGCTGCCGCTCGCCGACGGGCAGACCGTGACGGCGTTCGACGTCGTGGAGGTAGCCGCGCTCCAGCACCGAGCACGCCCCCGCCTCGAGGTCGTCGAGGAGGCCGTCGAGCAGCGCCCGCTGGCGCACCCGGGATCGCTGCGCGAGGACCTCGCGGATCCGCGCCGGCGACGTCTCGCGGGTGTGGATCGCGCCGGCCAGGACGGCGTACGCCGTGTCGGCCCGCGCCGGCGACGCCACATCGATCGCGGCGTGCTCCAGCCAGATCCGGGGCGGCGCCTTGATCCAGTCGGTGCGGGTGTCGAAGTCGGCGGTGCGGTGGGCGACGACGCCGGCGATCCGGCGGACGCTGCGCCGCTGGTCGATCGCCACGTGCACGATCCGTCGCGGTGGGTCGGGCAGCACCGAGAGGCCGGTGAGCGAGGCCGGCCAGTGCACGTGCACGGCACACCAGGCGCGCTGCTCCCACGACAACGATCCGGTGTGGTCGACGTACACGCCCGGATGGACGACGCTCAGCTCACGGCGACGGACGAACCTGGCGAGGTCGTCGTCGGTGCCCCCGAGGTCGAGGACCTGGCGGCGGCGTACGGTGCCGGACTGCCGCCAGCGGAGCAGGTGCTGGAGCTCCTCGTCTTCCCATCGCATGCGCTCGAGCCTGCGCCGTCCGGCCCCTCGCCGCCACCGTGCGACGCGCAGCCTGTGGATAACCCGCCAGGTCGGCACTAACGCGTGATTCACCGGCACCTGGTGCCGGTGAATCACGCGTTAGTGCCCAGCGGGTGCCGCCTCAGAGTGCGAGGAACAGGATCTGGTCGCGGTCGTACTCGCGACCCGGGTGCTCGGCGGCCAAGTGGGCCTGGGCCAGCTCGACGAGCTCGTCGTCGTCCTTGCCGCGGATCTGTTCGCCGCACGGGCAGTTCAGGGTCTTCTGGGTGGCCATGTGCCCAGGATAACCGTCGGTAGAACGTGTTCCTGTTCGATGTGCGAGAACCATCACGATCGGTGTCACCCTTAACGGTGTGCTGATCCGTACGACTCCTCCCTACGTTGGAAGGCATGGCTACCAACAACGGCAAGCTCCGCTACACCACCCCCGGGATTCCCACGGCTGACGCCGAGCGGGTGGTCGAACTGCTCCAGGACCGGCTCCACGCGACCAACGACCTGCACCTGACGCTCAAGCACGTGCACTGGAACGTCGTCGGCCCGCACTTCATCTCCGTGCACGAGATGATCGACCCGCAGGTCGAGGAGGTCCGCGCGTTCTCCGACGCGATCGCCGAGCGCATCGCGACCCTCGGCGGCTCGCCGCAGGGCACGCCCGGCTCGATCGTCGACAACCGCACGTGGGGCGAGTACTCCATCGGTCGCGCGACGACCCAGGAGCACCTCGGCGCGCTCGACGTCGTCTACCAGGGCGTCATCACCAGCTATCGCGAGCAGATCAAGGAGCTCGGGGAGCTGGACCCGGTCACCGAGGACATGTTCATCGGCCAGACCGACAAGCTCGAGCTCTTCCACTGGTTCGTCCGGGCGCACCTCGAGGACAAGAGCGGGTCGCTGAGCACCGCCGACTCCACCACGGAGAAGGGCGCCGCGGCAGCCGCCGCGGAGTGACCTCCAGCTGAACCGCTGTACGACGGAGGGCCCGTCACGACCGAGGTCGTGACGGGCCCTCCGTCTGTCCCTTCGCCTGTCCCTTCGTCTGTCCCTTCGCCGGTCCGGTCGCGGGCAGGGTCAGCGCAGCCGCGCGAGGCGACCGCGGACGTGCTGCACGTCCTGCATCCGCTTCTCCCAGGTCAGCCCCACGACGGTGAGCAGCGAGCCGGCCAGCCCGATCGCGATCCACTGCGGGGTCTGGGCGACGTAGGGCGCCAGCTCCCACACCACCAGCACCGTGCCGACCAGGGCGCCGACCACGAGCGGCGCGCTCCAGCGCAGCGCGGCGCCGCCCAGGATCAGCCCGAGGCAGGCCACGCCGAGCAGCAGCGCCCGCAGCGACACCGGGTCAGCCAACGCCCACAGCAGCGACGGGACCGTCGCCAGCACCAGGCCGGGCAGCAGCGCGAGGGCAGTCGAGGCGGTCGCGTCCCGACGCAGCCGGTCGGCTCCGACGAGGAGCAGAGCCACAGCCGTCGGCATCGTGTAGGCCTCCGGCGCGGAGACGCCGAGGTCGGCCAACCTGACCCAGGTCGCGGCGGCGAGCAGCAGTCCCCCGGGCACCGCCAGCAGGCGACGGTCGCGGTGCACCAGCGCGGAAGCGGTCACCAGGGCGCCGGCCAGGGTGAGGTGCAGGGCGAGGGAGACCGACTCGTCGGCCGCGGCGGCAATGGCGGTCGGTGCGCTCAGCAGGGCCGCCACGGTGGCGGTGACCTCGATCTCGACGCGCGGGACGGCGATCGCGAGCAGCCCGACCACCACCAGCACCGCCACGGCGCACCAGACCTGCGACAGGTCGGCGGCCTCGACGGTCGTCCAGACCACGCCCGCCCACGCGAGGGGCACCACGGCGCCGGCGGCGTGCTGCACCAGGAGCGGTAGGGCGCCGCCGGTGGTCCGCCCGGCGCCACCGGTGGTCGGCCCGGCCGGGCTGATCAGCGCCGGCGCCACGAGCAGCAGCACTGCGCCGGCGAGCACGACACCGAGCGCTGCGGCGCTCAGCGCGGCGCTGGGCAGCCCCACCAGCACCGAGGCGGCGAGCAGCACGGCGGCCGCGACCCAGCCCGGGTCGGCCGTGGCACCCCGGCGGCGCAGCGCGTCGAGCAGGGCCCCCAGACCACCGGCTGCCAGCACGCCCACGACGAGGGCGAGCGGGACGTCGTACTGGGTCAGGGTGGCGAGGGCGGCGAGCCCGACCACCAGGGCCGCGGCCTGCGGAACGCCACGCCGCCACGGCAGGGCGACGTAGGCGGCGGCGAGGAGCGCGAGCGCCATCGGCAGGAGCAGCGCGGGCTCGGTGGTGCGGTCGACCACGTCGAGGCGCACCCCGGCGTCCGCGACGAACGCCTGCCCGGTGCCGAGGACGTTGGCAGCAGATCGAGCGAGCAGGTCGGCGAGGAACGCCGCGACGACCACTGCGGCGAGCGCCAGCGGCGCGAGCACGGCGTACCGCACGAGGGCGAGCACCGTCGACACCTCGGGGCCTGCGTCCCGGGCGAGCCGGGTGAGGTGGGCGACTCCGGTCCAGACGATCAGCGCGACCAGCCAGGCGGCGGCCGCGACGCTGAGCCCGTCGTCGAGCGCCGGGAGGAGGAGCACGACGGTCCCGAGGGTCGCCGAGGTCGCGACCGCGGCCTGACCGACGCCGAGGAGTCGAGGGACCACCGCGATCGGGATCAGGGCGAGGAGCACCGCCGCCAGGAGAGGAAGGCCCTGCCCGTCGAGCCACAGCGAGCGCAGGGTCATCGCCTGGTCCTGGGCCAGGAACGGCACGGCCTCGTCGAGGCCGTGGGCGACCAGGCCGAGCCACCACAGGACCCCCAGCCCGGCCAGCAGGCCGACCACCAACGGGACCCGGCGCCCCAGGCAGACCCGAACGGCCACCGCGAGGAGCAGGATCTCGACCACCAACGCGGTCGCGAAGTGATCGACCAGCTCGAGCACCGCGACCAGCGCGATCGTCGCCCCGAGCACGGCCGTCAGCTGCGGGACCACGAGCCGGCGTCCATCCTTCGTCGCGACCGCCACGAACCCACCGGCCGCGACGGCCAGCACCGTGCCGACGAGCAGGGAGAACGAGCTGCCCACCAGACCACCGAGCCAGCCGGCGTCCTGCGCGCCGACCAGGTCGAGCGCGAGCAGCCCGAGGGAGACCGCCAGCAGGGCCTCCGCGCCGATGCGCAGGTCACGACGGCCCAGCCGCACGCCGAGGAAGCCGGTCGCGACGGTAGCGGCGACGAGGACGGCGGTGCGTCCGCCGATCCCCAGCCACGACCACGCGACGGCGAGGAAGATCATCGCGGCCACGAGCAGGCAGAGCGCGCCGAGGCCGAGCAGGATGCGGGGCACCGAGAGCGCCCCGAGACCGCTCCGGCGGGGCGCAGCCGCGAAGGAGGTGTCCACCGGGGGTGGGTACGACGGTGGCGCGGCCGCCGCGTCCACCAGCTCCGACCGGTCGGCGCGCAGCTGACCGAGCAGGTCGTCGGCGCGGCGCAGCGTACGCAGCAGCTCGGCGGCGAGTGGCCCGCTCAACGGAAGCCCGCAGGAGGGGCAACGGCCCGGTCCCACGGGGAGCGAGGCCGAGCAGTCGGGGCAGCGCGCGGGGTCGGCATAGCGGGTCATGCGCCCATTGCACCGCGGATCGTGGCCGACGTCGCCGACCTGAGCACTCAGGGACGCTGAGTACGAGGGCTCACTCCCCCGCGCGCGGCTCCGATCGGCGGGTGCCGTCGTCGTCATAGCTGGTCTGCCGGAAGTCGACCGCACGCTTGGCGTTGACGATCGAGGTGATCACGACGGTGCCGAGCTGCCCGTCGCGGTCGAACACGGCAGCCGTGCCGACGGCGATCCCGTCGGCCTCGACGCGGTCCAGCGCGGACAGTCCGAGCTCCAGCCCGCGGGGGGCGCGAGCCAGGCCCAGGGTGATGTCGGTGTTGATGTGCTCGACCCCGCCGCTGCCCCAGTTGCAGACCAGGCTGGCGCCGTCGGCGATCGCGGCGACGGCCTGGAACCCGGTCAACGCCTCGCCGGCGACGATGGGCACGGCCGCGTTCCACGACTGCTTGTGCGAGCCGTTCTGGTGCTCGGCGAAATTCTGCGACCAGCCGGCCTCGCTGTGCACGAACGGCACCCGCGGCGCATCGCTGACCGGGGCGACGTCGAGGGGCGGCGGCACAGGCCGCTCCGACGCGGCGGGCGACCACACCTCACCGGGCGCGCTCTCGCTCGCCTTCAGGAACAAGAACGCGGCTCGGGCGACCCGCTCACCGTCCTGGAGCAGCGTGACGTCGACCAGGCAGATCCGTGGAGCCTCGCGCACCACCTCGGTGACGAAGACGCACGGCTGCATCGCGGCCGGGCGGAACAGGTCGACCGACATCCGCGCTGCCCGCAGGTCGTCGCGCCCCAGCCCGGCCACCACCGCCTCTGCCGAGCGGGCCAGGGCACCGGCGACGGCGACGCCGTGCAGCTGGTTGGTGCTCCAGGAGCTGCAGGCCAGCGGGGTCGGGGTCAGCGTGGCGGGGTCACTGCCGTCGCGGGTGAAGAAAGAAAGATCCACCTCCGGAGGCTACCGAGGTCACCGGCGTGCCTACCCTGGGTCCCACATCGTCCGCAATTGCTTGAGGGAGCCCCCATGCCTGCCCGCCGTGTCCTGGCCACCGACGAGGCCGCCGACCTGCTGCGCCTGGTGCGCCAGATCGCCACCGAGGAGCTCGCTCCCCTGGCCGCCGAGGCCGAGGCGGCCGAGCAGTTCCCCCGCGAGGTCTTCCGGATGCTCGGCAAGACCGGCATCCTCGGCCTGCCCTACGCCGAGGAGTACGGCGGCAGCGGGCTCCCCTACGAGGTCTACCTCCAGGTGCTCGAGGAGCTCGGCTCGGTCTGGGCCTCGGTCGGCGTCGGCGTCTCGGTCCACGCCCTGTCCTGCTTCGGCCTGGTCACCGTCGGCACCGAGGAGCAGAAGCAGCAGTGGCTGCCCGACATGCTCGCCGGCGACCTCCTCGGCGCCTACTGCCTCTCCGAGGCCCACGCCGGCTCCGACCCGGCCGCGATGCGCACCACCGCCGGCGCTCGTGCCGACGGCGACGAGTACGTCCTCAACGGCGCCAAGGCCTGGACCACCCACGGCGGCCACGCCGACTACTACAAGGTCATGGCCCGCACCGGCGATCCCGACTCCGGTGCCCGCGGCATCTCCTGCTTCCTCGTGCCGGCCGATGCGGCCGGTCTCTCCTCCGACCCGCCCGAGCGCAAGATGGGCCTGACCGGCTCCTCGACCACCACCATGCGCTTCGACGACGTCCGGATCCCCGCCGAGCGCCGCCTCGGCGCCGAGGGCGAAGGCCTCAAGATCGCCCTCGCCGGCCTCGACTCCGGCCGCCTCGGCATCGCCGCCGTCGCGGTCGGGCTCGCCCAGGGAGCCCTCGACCACGCCCTGGCCTACGCCCAGCAGCGCGAGGCCTTCGGCCGCCGCATCATCGACCACCAGGGGCTCGGCTTCGTGCTGGCCGACATGGAGGCCGCCGTACAGACCGCCCGGCAGATGACCCTGCACGCCGCCCGCCTCAAGGACGCCGGCCTGCCCTTCGGCCGCGAGGCCTCCATCGCCAAGCTCACCGCGACCGACAACGCCATGAAGGTCACCACCGACGCCGTCCAGGTGCTCGGCGGCGCCGGCTACACCCGCGACTTCCCCGTCGAGCGCTACATGCGCGAGGCCAAGGTCATGCAGATCTTCGAGGGCACCAACCAGATCCAGCGCATGGTCATCGGCCGCCACCTCGACAAGTCCCCGGCCGGCGACATCAGCCACCTCGCCGACGAGCGCTGACCCGACCGGGTCGGGCGGCGACCGGGCGGGCCTCCGGCTGCGAGGAGAGCAACACCGCAGTGCACTGGTGTGGACCAGGCGCATAGCCCGCGTGACCAGCGGGCACGAAGGTTGTGGCCGGACTCATCGCAGACTCCCACGACCTTCCGAATCGAGCGCGCGCATGGACAGCAACGTCGTGCGCCTGCCGCTCGCCGATGCTCAGGCGCTCAGCGACTCCGACGTCCTCACCGCCACGGTCGAGCTGCTGTCCACGGCCGACACCCTGGCGCGGGTCACGACCGTCGTCACCGGGGCCATCCGCTCGCTCCTGCACTGCGACGGCGCCACCTTCGCCCTGCGCGACCAAGACGCCTGCATCTGCATCGAGGAGAGCGCCGCGACGCCACTGTGGAAGGGCCGGCGGCTGTCGCTTGCGGACTGCGTCAGCGGCTGGGCCATGGTGCACGGCGAGGTCGTGGTCCTGCACGACGTCTCGACCGACCTCCGCATCTCCCACGACATCTACCGCGACACCGCCGTCACCAGCCTCGTGGTCGCGCCGGTGCGGGTCGCTGAACCCGTGGCCGCTCTCGGCGCCTACTGGAGCGCGGAGCACCGGCCGACACCGGCCGAGGTCCGGCTGCTGGAGATCCTCGCGAACTCCGCTTCCGTGGCCATGGAGAACCTCGAGCTGCGCGAGGCCGTACGACGACGCGCCGACGAGCGCGATCACCTCGCCGCCCGCGCCGACGAGCTCGAGGCAGCGATCCACACGATCGTGCACGACCTGCGCAGCCCGCTCGGGGCGATGCTCGGCTACGCCGAGCTGATCGAGGACTCCCTGGCTTCCGGCAGCAACGAGGTGACCGCCGCCCGCACCCAGCAGTTCGTGCGCACGATCGCGGACTCGGGACGCCGGATGGCCGACCAGATCGATCGCACCCTGGCGTTGTACGGCGTGACGCGCCGCCCCTTGGAGCCGCAGCGACTCGACCTGACCGCGATGGCTCAGGAGGTCATCTCCTCGCTCCGGGCCGCCGCGCTCGACCGCACCCTCGACGTCACCGTCGAGGACGGCCTCGAAGCCGAAGCCGATCCGGTGCTGACCTACCTGATGCTGGAGAACCTGCTCGGCAATGCGGTCAAGTACACCGCCCGCGAGCCGGTGGCCTACATCTCGCTGAGCCGGGTCACGTCGCTGCGCGAGGTGGGGGGCGCCCCTGTGGGCTCACCGGGACCGCTGACGACGTTCGTCGTACGCGACAACGGCGCCGGGTTCCCCTCCCACCAGACCGACCGGCTGTTCCGACCGATGAGCCGGTTGCACCGCGACGAGGACTTCCCGGGGACCGGGCTCGGCCTGGCCTCCGTCGCCCGGATCGTGGAGCGGCACGGCGGTCAGATCCATGCCGAGGGCGCGCCCCTGTGCGGAGCCTCCTTCTACTTCAGCCTGCCCCGTCCCGCGCCGGCCCTGCGCTGCTCCGACCAGTCGTAGGTCGCGCGGAGGCCGCGCGTCATTCGCGCGGAGGTGGACAATTTCGGGCAGATTTGAGCACGTGCCGGAGCCGATCCGAGAACGTGCGAACTGATTGCAGATCGTCATACATATCTCTCCTGGGATCGGGCACGACTGGGGTGGAGTCGCTGACCTTGCTCCTGCGAGTGGTCGGCGGCTTCGGGACGGCCCGCCGCGGGGAGTGACGGGCCGCCCCCCCTAGCAGTTCCCGGCCGCCGTCCCCGGACCGTTTGCCCGATCGTGTCGACCACGTCGACACCGCGCAGATCTCCGGGGGCGGACGCCGGGAACTTCGGCATACCGCTGCGATGCACGTCGCCGGCCGACCGATTGCCGCAAACCCCGACGCTGCCCGAGCGATCGGCCTAGCGTGGGCACCTACAGGGCGCCGGGGGGGTGGTCCTGGAAAGTGCTGCTTCGTGAGGGATGGCCAGTGAGCGTGATTTCGAGCGTGGTCGGTGCGAGCGTTGTCGCGCACGGACTCCCCGTCATCGCCATGACCCCCGCAGCCCTTGACACCTCGATAGCCTCAACTAGTCGCATCATCACCGACCTGCTCGGGTCACAGCACTTCAACATCGAGCTCCTCCGCAGCGCGCCGGCTGTGGTCGACCTCGGCAACCGCATCACCAAGGTCGATTCTCAGGAGAAGCCCACGTGAACGCACTCGCCGCCAAGCCGCCCAGGCCTCGCGTGGTCGTCATCGACGACACCGCCGACCTGCGTGATCTGCTGAAGATCGCCCTGACGCGGGGCGAGTTCGAGGTGGTGGGCGAAGCCGGGGACGGTCAGACCGGGATCGACAGCGTCCGCCGGCACCGTCCCGACGTGGTGCTGCTCGACCTCGCGATGCCCGTCATGGACGGGATCGAGGCGCTGCCCCAGATCCGGCGGCTCATCCCGCAGGGCAAGATCGTGGTGCTCTCCGGCTTCGGCGCGCAGCACATGTCCGAGCGGGCCGTGAGCGCCGGCGCCGACGGATACGTGCAGAAGGGCGCGCCGCTCAACACCATCCTCGACTACGTCCGGGAAGTGTGCGCGGGCACGCGCCCGATCGGGCGCTCCCTGTCCGTGGTCGACGCCGAAGACCCCACCACCACGGGCACCCGTCCCAACCTGCGAGCCGACAAGCTCGACAAGCAGGTGCCCAAGAAGCCGACCACCCCGCCGACCACCCCACCCGGCACCCGCACCGTGGCCATGCCGGCCGGTGCCCCCGCGAACGTCTCGGCCTGGGAGGCGCTCAAGGTGGCGCCGTACGGCGTCGTCGAGCTCGCCGACGAGCCGCTCTTCCGCATCGTGCACGCCAACCCGATGGGCGCACGCCTGCTCGGCACCGACAAGTCGGGCACGCCCCTGGCCATGGTCGCCTCCGAGCTCGCCTCGCTCGTCTCCTACCACCGCCTCGACTCCGACGCCTCCTTCGAGACCGACGTCGACGGCGGACGGGTCCGCGCGACGCTGCGGCGCACGGGCTGGTCGATCCTGGTCTTCCTGGACTCGGCAGCCGAGGACGTCGGTCTGCTGCGCCGTGCCATCGCCACCACGGCCCACGAGGTGCGCGGACCGGTTGCCGTCCTGTGCGGCATCGCCGAGACGCTCGCCTGGGACGGCAGCGACATGGACGTCCAGCAGCAGGAACGGCTGATGGCCTCGGTCGCCCGCCAGGCCAAGATCCTCGACCAGATCACCGCCGACCTGCTCACCGCCGCCCAGATCCAGCGCGGCACCCTGCGCGTCGACCTGCAGGTCGTCGAGCCACGCACGATCGTGCAGGGCATCGTGGAGACGCGCTTCGATGTCGACGTCGCCTACGACGACCCCCGCGCGGTGCGCGCCGACCCGCTGCGTCTCGAGCAGATGCTCACCAACCTGCTCAGCAACGCCCACAAGTACGGCGAGCCGCCGTTCCTGGTGCGGGTGCGACCGAGCACCGAGACGGCCGACCACGTCTGTATCGACGTCATCGACCACGGCGAAGGCGTCCCCCAGGACTTCCGCGACCACCTGTTCCGCGAGTTCTCCCGCGCCCACGGTGCGGTCGCGACCGGCACCGGCCTCGGGCTCTACGTCGTCCGTACCCTCGCCCAAGCTCAACAGGGCAACGTCTCCTACGCCCCCGGCGACGACGGCGGCTCGGTGTTCACCATCACCCTCTGCGCCGACAGTGCGGGGGAAGAACCCGAGGACACCGAAGTCCCGGCCCTCGGAGCCTGAGCAGGCCGAGCCGGAGGCTGAGCAGGCCGAGCCGGAGGCTGAGCAGGCCGAGCCGGAGGCTGAGCAGGCCGAGCCGGAGGCTGAGCAGGCCGAGCCCCTGGGCGAGGCCGTCGACGAAGCCCCCGCAAGCCGTAGCCGACCGTCCCCCAGCCGCGCCCACAGTCACCGGGCTTCGTCGACGCTCGCTAGCGCTCGCTGCTCAGCCTCCGGCGCGGGCTTCGTGGACGCTCGCCAGCGCTCGCTGCTCAGCCTCCGGCGCTGGCCGCAGCGGCAGGGCCGCTCGTTTCGGCGCCCGAAACACTCGGACACTACTGTTCGCGCATGGACTGGAACGACTACGAAGCCGTGCTCTTCGACCTCGACGGCGTGATCACGCCGACCGCCGAGGTCCACATGCGGGCCTGGGCGGCGATGTTCAACGCGTTCCTCAGCGACCGCGAGGGCCAGGCGCCCTACACCGACCAGGACTACTTCGACCACGTCGACGGCAAGCCCCGCTACGACGGCGTACGCGACTTCCTCGCCTCGCGCGGCATCACGCTGCCCGAGGGCAGCCCGGACGATGCCGGCACCGAGCAGAGCGTGTGCGGGCTCGGCAACCGCAAGAACGACGCCTTCGGTGAGGTGCTGCGCGCGGAGGGGGTCGAGGCCTACCCCGGCTCCATCGCCCTCATCGAGCAGCTGCGGGCCAGCGGGATGAAGATGGCGATCGTCTCGTCGTCCAAGAATGCTCCCGACGTCCTCGACGCCGCCGGCGTCACGCACTTCTTCCCCGTCGTGGTGCACGGCGGGATCGCCGCCGAGCGCGGCATCCCCGGCAAGCCCGCGCCCGACACCTACCAGGAAGCCGCGCGCGAGCTCGGGGTCCCGGAGAACACCGCGGTGGTCGTCGAGGACGCCACCAGCGGCGTGGCTGCCGGCGCTGCCGGTGACTTCGGCCTCGTGATCGGGGTCGACCGGGGCGTCGGTGCCGACGCCCTGCTCGAAGCCGGTGCCGATGTCGTCGTGGCCGACCTCGCCGAGCTGACCGACGTACACCTCCAGGGAGGTCCCTCGTGAGCACCGTCGACCCGCTCCACGCCGAGAAGCACGGCGCCAGCCACGTCGCCCCGGCCGCCACCGACCCGCTCGACCGCAGCCGGTTCCCGCTGGATGACTGGAAGCTGACCGAGACCCGTTTCGACGCCTCCGACCTCGGTGTGACCGAGTCGATCTTCAGCGTCGGCAACGGCTACATGGGCCTGCGCGGCAACTACGAGGAGAGCCGCGACTTCGCGGCCAACGGCACGTTCATCAACGGCTTCCACGAGACCTGGCCGATCCAGCACGCCGAGGAAGCCTTCGGGTTCGCCAAGGTCGGTCAGACGATCGTCAACGCCCCCGACGCCAAGATCATCCGCCTCTACGTCGACGACGAGCCGCTCGAGCTGTCGACCGCCGACCTCGTGGAGTACGAGCGCACCCTCGACTTCCGCACCGGGGTCCTCTCGCGCCACGTCATCTGGCGCACCCCCAGCGGCAAGCGGGTCCAGGTCGACAGCACCCGGCTGGTCTCCTTCACCCAGCGCCACCTGGCGATCATGACCTTCGAGATCACGATGCTCGACTCCGCCGCCCCGGTGGCGATCAGCTCCCAGGTGCTCAACCGTCAGGACGCCGACCGCGGTGCCGCCGTCGACATCGCCGAGGCGGCCGAGGCGGCCAAGGCGGCCAAGGCAGGGGCGGCGTTCGACCCGCGCAAGGCCGAGCGCTTCGCCAACCGGGTGCTGCTGCCGGAGTCCCAGGACCTCGAGCACGGCGACCTCCCCGACGAGCGGTTGTCGCTGCGCTACAAGTGCGCCGAGAGCGGGATGACGATCGCCCTCGCCGTCGACCACCACCTCGAGACCGACAACGACCACCACTCGGCGGTCGAGCGCGGCGACGACATGGTCAAGGCGATCTACCGCGTCCACGCTCAGCCGGGGCAGCCGATCAAGCTGACCAAGACCGTCAGCTATCACACCGCCCGCGTCGTCCCCACCCGTGAGCTGCTGGACCGGTGCGCGCGCACCCTCGACCGGGTGCGTGAGGAAGGCGTTGCCAAGCACGTCGCCGACCAGCGGGCCTGGCTGGCGGAGTTCTGGGAGCGCTCGGACGTCGAGATCCCCGGCCAACCCGCGATCCAGCAGGCCGTGCGGTGGAACCTCTTCTCGATCATCCAGGCCGCTGCTCGCGCCGACGGCATCGGCATCCCGGCCAAGGGGGTGACCGGCTCCGGCTACGGCGGTCACTTCTTCTGGGACACCGAGGTCTACGTGATGCCGTTCCTCACCTACACCAACCCGTGGGCGGCCCGCAACGCGTTGCGCTTCCGTCACTCGCTCCTCGACTCGTCACGCCGGCGGGCCCGCCAGCTGGCGCAGAAGGGTGCGCTGTTCGCCTGGCGCACCATCAACGGCGAGGAGGCGTCGGCGTACTACGCAGCCGGCACCGCGCAGTACCACATCGACGCCGACATCTCCTACGCCCTGAGCCAGTACGTCGGCGCCACCGGCGACTACGAGTTCCTCGACCACCAGGCGATCGACATCCTCGTCGAGACCGCGCGCCTCTGGTACGACCTCGGCTTCTGGCGCGACGAGGACGGCTCGGCGTTCCACATCCATGGGGTCACCGGACCCGACGAGTACACGACCGTCGTCAACGACAACCTCTACACGAACGTGATGGCGCGCTTCAACCTGCGCCGGGCCGCCGAGGCGGTGGTGTTCCTGCGGGACAAGCGCCCCGAGGCGCACGCCGCGATGACCCAGCGGGTCAAGCTCATCGAGGGCGAGGTCGACTCGTGGGCGCGCGCCGCCGAGGCGATGACCATCCCCTTCGACGAGCACCTCGGCATCCACCCGCAGGACGCCCACTTCCTCGAGCGCGAGATGTGGGACCTCGGCCGGACGCCGGTCGAGAAGCGGCCGCTGCTGCTCAACTACCACCCGCTGGTCATCTACCGCTTCCAGGTGCTCAAGCAGGCCGACGTCGTGCTGGCGCTCTTCCTCCAGGGCGAGGACTTCACCCAGGAGCAGAAGAAGGCGGACTTCGACTACTACGACCCGATCACCACGGGTGACTCGACGCTCTCCGCGGTCGTGCAGGCGATCATCGCGGCCGAGGTCGGCTACCACGACCTGGCGCTGCGCTACTTCCACGCCGCCCTCTTCGTCGACCTCGCCGACCGGCACGCCAACACCGCCGACGGCGTCCACGTCGCCTCGACCGGTGGCGTCTGGAGCGCACTGGCCTCCGGCTTCGGCGGCTTCCGCGACCTCGGCGCCGGCCGGTGGAAGCTCGACCCGCGTCTGCCCGACGACTGGGAGTCGCTGACCTTCCGGCTGACGTTGCGCGGCACCCGGGTCAAGGTGTGCGTCAGCGCCGACGAGATCATGCTGTCGGTCGAGGACGGCACCCGTCCGGTCACCTTCGACGTGCGGGGCGAGAGCGTCACCGTCACCCCCCACGGCGACGTCACCGTGGCGCTCGACGGGCACGGTCCGCGGATCTCCGGCGAGCCGCCCAACCCGGTCGGCATGCGCCGCGCCGACGGCACCGTCATCACCGCCGACGTCCCGTCGGGGGACTGAACTGGGGCGTCCGGCAGGCCGGTGATGTAACGCACCGTTACGACCACCACCTAGCCGTTCAACGGGGGTGGTGGTGGTCGTAACGGTGCGTTACATGCCGCTTGCGCCCGCGACCCTCAGCCGGGGGTGGCCGAGTCGCCGGCCGGCGGGGTGCCGTGCTCGGGGAAGTCGGCGTCGACCTTGGTCTCCTCGATGAGGCAGGTCTTGCAGAAGTCCTCACCGAACGGCGTGAGGTGGATGCTGCGCCGGACGACCTTCGCGAACTTCACCGAGTGCATCGCCTCGAGCACATCGGGCTGGGCCTCGACGACCTGGTAGTCCAGCGGGTCGCGCAGGCTCTCGCGGGAGAACCACACCATCCCGAGGCGGAAGAGGTTGTTGAGGTAGGCCGGGACGTGGTCGACGTGCCGCAGTCCGGCGCGGGGGCCGATCATGCTGAGCCCCGGCGCGACCAGCTGGGAGCTCACCAGACCGACCGGCCCACCGGTGCGTACGTCGACGCTGGGCTGCGGGCCGCTCTTGAGCAGCAGCATCAGGATCCGCGCCTCGTCGGGCGCGAGCTCGGTGAGGATGCGCTCGTAGGCCGGGTGGCCCTCCTCGGTGCTCCAGACGTCGCGGGATCGCTCCAGCAGGTCCTGGCCGCGCTCGCGCAGCGTGGGCGGCGGGGAGACCCGGGAGGAGACGATCTGGCCGCCGACGACCTCCTCCTGCTCGACGATCCCGCCGAGGCTCTGGCCGGCGGCCAGCAGGGCCGACCCGACGGGGACGCCCTTCGAGACCGAGCGGGCCAGCTCGCTGACGACGGTGACAGCCTGACCGGCGTCGCGGGCGAGGGCCGCGGCTTCCTGCTGGCTGGTCAGCGCCTTGCCGACGCGCAGCCACGAGCGGGCCGACGTCTTCAATCCCCACTCGGTGGTGTGCCAGGCGGCGTGGGCCGCGACCCGGGCCAGCCCGGGAAGCGAGTCGACGACCTCGGGGTTGAGGAGCTCACTGCGACGGGCCGGGGTGCGGCCGTTGTAGGAGTCGGCCGGGCCGGCCGGGCTCGGCCGGGTCGGCACCGTTGCTGTCCTGGTGGGTCACGTTCAGCCTCCCTGTACGCCGAAGATGGCCAGGTGGAGGAAGCCGCCGGCGGCTCCCATGATCGCTCCGTGGGCGTAGAGCATCCACTCATCCTCCTTGATCGCCGACCGCATCATGTCGACGAAGTCCTGGGGTGGCAGCTCCTTGGTGCGGCGCGCGACCAGCTCACGGATCTTGTCGGCCTGCTGGGCGCTGAACTCCGGGTCGCGGAACGGGGTGAGGGTGCGGCCCACCGCTTCCTGGGCGACCGAGTCGCGGATCGTGTCGAAACGGTCGGAGCCCATCGCGACCCGCAGCGCGCCCCGGGCCGGGCCGGCTGCCTGGTCGATCGCGGGCCGCATCGCGGTGGCCAGCATCTGGCGCGTGCGGTCGCCGCGCGGGCCGTCGAGGAGGAAGTCACCGATGCGTTCGAGGGTGATCACGTCGTCGGCGATGATCTGGGCGTAGACCTCCGCGGCCTCGTCCTGCCGGCGCAGGAACAGGCCGTGAGCCTTGATCCCGAAGATCCGCTTGGGCTCGGGGGGCTCGAAGATCAGCCACATGCCGAGGGAGTTGGTGATCCACCCGACGACCACGCCGAGCAGCGGCAGCAGGTACCACTGGTGGAAGATGCTGTCGATGATCGCGACCGGGATGCCGAGCAGGAACCCGAAGATGAACCCGAAGCGCACCATCAGGTCGAGCTCGCGCTGACCGAAGTCCCGGAAGATCCGGACGACGAGCTCCGGGTTGTCCTGGAAGTGGTCGATGACCATGATCTTGGGGTCGAGCAGCTGGTCGATGTGGATGCCGATCTCGTCGGTCACCCGGCCCACGACGCTCGGCAGCTGCGCCTGGACCCGGCCGTAGACGGCTTCCTTGACCGGACGCGGCAGGTCGCCCCACAGCCGAGGGTGCTCGGCGGTCATCACCTGGTCGACGAGACCGGGGACCTCCGGGCGGAAGGTGGCCACGATGTGCTCGGCGATCTTGTCGGGCTCGAGCTGCTGGTAGAACTCACCCGGTGTGCCGAGCTTGGCGATCGCCTTGTCCACCGCGATCGAGCCCATCTTGGCTGCCCGGGCCGGCACGATGCCCTGCCACCCGATCCCGCCCTGGAGGACGCCGGGCACCTCTTGGATCTTGCGGGGAAGCACCCGGGACAGCTCCAGCATCCCCGGCACGCGGATGCCGCGGAAGTGCAACGGGGAGAAGAGCATGACGAGCCCGGACCAGTTGATGGCCCAGCCCACGATCCCGGTGAAGAGGGGGATGCTGAGGAACGCGACCCACTCGATCCCGCTGAAGTAGTCGGACAACAGGTCGATCAGCCAGTCCACGCCCGCACCCTTCTGCTGTCCCCGCCGACCTCGTCGTCACCGGTGATCGCAGCGTAGTGCCTGGTCTCGCCGGTCGGGATGTTTGATGCGACACAGTGTCGCATTCAATCTGGGGCAGCGCCGAGCCGAGCCGGCCACGTCAGAGCGCAAGGACGGCGACCGTGGAGGCGACCAGTACGACGGCGGCGCTGAGCACCCCCTGCAGGAGGGTGAGCAAGCCGCGGGCTCGGTCCTCGCTGCCGCTACCCGGACCACTTCCTGCCGAGCGGAGCGCGACGTACAGCATTGCTGCCGAGAGCCCCAGGAGCGGCGCCAGCGTCGTCCAGTAGCGCGTGCCACCGATGTGGACGAACGGCTGCGCCAGCAAGGCGCCGATCGCCACCTTGAGCAGCAGCACCCGCACCTGGTCGACCGCGCTGCGGCGCGTGACGACGAGCAACATCACCAGGCCGACCACGAACGCCGGGTAGACCAGCAGGCTGGTGCCCAGCCACACCGCCCTGGCCGTGGAGTACGGCGCCGTCGGCGACTCGAGCAGCCGGGCGAAGCCGGCCGGGTTGCGCACGTAGCGGTGCAGGTTGGCGAGCACGTCGCGGGCATAGCTCTGCGGGGTGACGTCGGCGCGGGCGTACGCCGACATCTCGGCCGCCGCTTGCATCTCGCTGATGCCGGTGGCGCGGGCGACCTCCCGGGAGTACCGCAGCGGGGAGAACCAGATGCTGCTGCCGGGATCGCACTCGCCGTAGCAGACCTCGTCGCGGTCGCCGAACGTGTTGGCGAGCACGGTCGGCACCGAGGTGGTGGTGACCACCCGCCCGCCGAGCTCGTGGGAGGCGTAGACCGACCACGGCGCCAGCAGTGCGGTGAAAGCAACCCCGGCGCCGAGCATCGACAGCACGACGCGCCGCCACTGCGAGGCCGCCAGCACCAGCGCCGCCAGCAGGGTCATGGTCAGCACCCCCGCCACGAGCAGCGTCACGCTCGAGCGGAAGTAGACCGCGGCGATGCCGAGCAGCCCCAGGCCGACGCCGTGCCGCCAGGTGAGAGCGGGACCCGCCCGGAGTCGTCGTACGACCTCGAGGGCCTGGGTCACCAGCAGCACGACGAAGAGGCCGGCGATCAGGTCGCCGTAGGCGGCGAAGCCGAACACGGCATACATCGGCACCAGCCCTGGTACGACGAGCAGGGCGCCGGCGGGCCCCCTCCCCAGGCGCCGACTGACGACCGCCGCCGTGAGCAGGAGCAGCCCGGTCGAGGCGACGCCCAGGTAGGCGCGGACGAGCTCGATCGGGGCGTCGGGCGCCACCACGAACAGCGGGGTCAGCAACACCGCCATCCCCGGCATGAACCACCCACTGCCGACGACGGCGGTGCGCAGCTCGGCAGTGTCCGGCCCGGACAGCGACGCGAGGTCGCGCACGAGGTTGGACAACGCTCGACCGGCGTCGAGGTAGTAGGCCTCGTCACCGAAGGCCGGCGTGCCGGCAGCGCCGGGGAACAGCACCACCCGCAGCAGTACGACGGCGGCGGCGAGCCCGAGCAGGAGGCGACGCGACCGATCGAGCCCGGACCAACGTCGACTCAGGAGGTCAGCGAGCCGGCACGGGACCGCTCAGGAGCGGTCGTCGAGCGGGAGCGGAAAGTTCTTCGTCGAGAACGGCGCGCGACACTCGGACCCCCTCTCGGGCTTGCTGGGAGGCAGGTCGAGGAGCATCTGGCCGCGCACGACCGCGTCGGGCGCGAGATCGCTGAAGTCGTGAGCCATCACGTAGGCATCGGCGACGCCGGCCCCCGCGAAGTCGGCCTCCACCCGCTGGGTTGCCTCCGAGCCGGAGAGCTCGTCGTAGTGCAGCACGAGCTGGCGCCGCGAACCGTCAGCAGTGGCACGCAGCTCGTCACTGCGGACCTGGTAGCCGAAGTCGAGCCGGACGCCGCCCGGCAACGGCCAGCAGCCGTTGGTCAGGGCATCAGGCGGCAGGTCCGGTCGATAGCTGCCGACCGGGTCGGCCCGCCCGAAGGTTGGGCTCAGCAGCAGCACCGCTACGAAGGCAGCAGCGGCCGCCGCGACGAGGCGACGCGCGGCCGGATGACGTGTGTGAGGGTCCGAGTACTCCACACCACGTCAGACGCTGTGACGGCGCAGAACGTTGCGCACTGATCCCTGTGATGTGGGCCACATGCCGGCGAGCTAGCGGTTGCGCCTCCACACGACGACCGAGGCTTCGGTCGGCGCGGTCCGCAGGACGGGCAACCGGTTGGGTCCGGCGACGGGCTGTCGCGCGACGAGCGCCTCGCGCAGGGCGGCGCGAGTGGCCGCGAGCTCGGCCTGGAGCTCGGCATTACGGGACGCGAGGGCCACCGCGCGGTGCTCGAGCTCGAGGATGCGTCGTACGCCCTCGATGCCGATGCCGGTCGAGGTGAGCTCGGCGATCGAGCGCAACAGCTCGATGTCGCGCAGCGAGTAACGGCGTCCGCCGCCGCCCGTGCGCCCGGGGGTGATCAGCCCCAGGCGCTCGTAGGTGCGCAGGGTCTGCGGGTGCAACCCGGTCAGCTCGGCGGCGACGCTGATCACGTAGACGGCGGCCTCGGGCGCCGGCCCCTGGGGGAACGGGCTCGAGGAACCGCCGGTCGGGTCGACCATCAGGCGTCCTCGAACAGCGCCGCTCGCAGCGGCTTGGCCGCGGTGGCGACCCGGTAGGCCTCGACGGCGGCACGCGCCTGGTCGTCGAGGACGGCCGGCACCTGGACCTCGACCGTGGCGAGCAGGTCACCACGGGTGCCGTCGGGCTTGGGCGCCCCCTTGCCGCGCACCCGGAACGCACGGCCGTTGGGGGTGCCGGCCGGGATCCGCAGGGTCACCGGGGAGCCACCGAGGGTGGGCACCTTGATCTCCGCGCCCAGGGCCAGCTCGTCGAAGCCGACCGGGACGTCGATGGTGAGGTTGTCGTCCTTGCGACCGAACAGCCGGTGCGAGGCGACCTTGACCGCGACGAAGAGGTCGCCGGCCGGTCCGCCGTCGTCGCCCGCAGCACCCTTGCCCCGCAGTCGGATCCGCTGACCGTCCTTGACCCCCGCTGGGATCCGGGCCTGGATGGTGCGCGCCGACGAGCCCCGCCCGCTGCCGTGACAGGTCGGGCAGGCCTCGTCGTAGACGAGCTGACGCCCGGCACAGGCCGGGCAGGTCTCGTTCATCGAGAACGCCCCACCCATGCTGGCGGTGACGTAGCCCGCGCCCTCACAGGTGGCGCAGATGTGGGGGCGAGTGCCCGGCTTGCCGCCCGTGCCGGAGCACGAGGAGCAGGCGGCGTCGGAGGTCAGCCGCAGCGAGATCGTGACCCCGTCGATGGCGTCGGAGAAGCCGATCGTGGCGCTCGTCTCGACGTCGGCACCCTTGCGGGGCCGCCGCGCCTGCTGGCGACGGCCGCCGCCGCCGAAGAGGTCGCCGAACATGTCGCCGATGCCGCCACCCGCGCCGCCGCGCTCACGCATGAGGTCGTCGAGGTTGAACCCGCCGCCACCGGCGCCCGGGAACCCGCCACCCCCGCCGCTTCCGTAGAGGCGGCGCATCTCGTCGTACTTGGGTCGCTTCTCGGGATCGCCGACGACGTCGTAGGCCTCGGCCACCTTCTTGAAGGTGTCGTGCTTGGCGGTGTCGCCCGGGTGGGAGTCGGGGTGGTTGTCCTTGGCGAGCTTGCGGTAGGCCTTCTTGATGTCGGCCGTGGCGGCGTCCTTCTTCACACCGAGCACGGCATAGAAGTCCTTCTGTGCCCAGTCGGCCCGGAAGCCGTCGTTGCCCTGGTTGCCTGCCATGTCACCCCTCCTCTCGTGTGATGGTCACCGTCAGGCGGGCTCGACCGTGAGGACCTGAGCGGCCCGGACGACGCGGTCGCCGATCTTGTACCCGGCCTTGACGACCTGCTTGACGGTGGTGACCGTGATCTCCGGGTCGGGGCCCAGGCTCGACAGCGCCTCGTGGACGTTCGGGTCGAACGTCTCACCGGGGGCGCCGAACTTGATGAGCCCGGAGGCGGCGACCGTGCGCTCGAGCTGGTCGGCGACGGTCGTGAGCCCCGCATCGACCTGGCCGTGCTCGCGGGCCCGGTCGATGGTGTCGAGGACCTCGGTGATCGGCGCCAACGCGGCATACGTCGCGTTCTGCTTGATCAGGTCGCGATCGCGCTCGACGCGGCGCTTGTAGTTGAGGAACTCCGCCTGCAGACGCTGCAGGTCGAGGGTCCGCTCCTCCAGCGCCATCACCGCGACGGTGAGCTCGTCGGACTGCTCCTCGTCGGACCCCGCGAGGTCGGACGGCTCCAGTGGGCCGCCTTCCTCGAGCCAGTCGGAGACCCCGCTGATGTCAGCATCGGCCGGGGCACCGGTTGGGGCACCGGCTGCATCACCGGCCGGGGCCGGGCCCCCCTCCTGCTGGAGGGGAGCCTCGACCTCGGTCTCGTTGGGCATCTCGGCGGCGGCGTCCCCGAAGCTGCCCTCGGGCTGCTCGTCGTGGGGAGAGGTCACTTGGACTCGCCCTCGGCAGCGTCGCCCTCGGCCGGCTCGTCGACGACCTCGGCGTCGACCACGTCGGCGTCGACGATGTCCTCGTCGGCCTCACCGGTGCCGGTGGCACCGCCCGCGGCGGCCGCGTCGGCCTCGGCAGCGGCGTACATCGCGGCGCCCATCTTCTGGCTCGACTCACCGAGCTTCGAGACGGCGGCGGTGATCTCCTCGGCAGCGGCTTCCTCGTTGGCCAGGACGGTCTTGAGCGACTCGAGGTCGGCGCCGACCTCGGTCTTGACGTCCTCGGGGAGCTTGTCGTCGTTGTCGCCGAGGAACTTCTCGGTCGTGTAGACGAGCTGCTCGGCCTGGTTGCGCGACTCGACGGCCTCGCGACGCTTGGCGTCCTCGTCGGCGTACTGCTCGGCCTCCTTGACCATCCGGTCGATGTCGTCCTTGGACAGCGCGGAGCCGCCCGAGATCGTCATGGACTGCTCGCGCCCGGAGGCGGTGTCCTTGGCGGAGACGTGGACGATGCCGTTGGCGTCGATGTCGAAGGTGACCTCGATCTTCGGGACCCCGCGCGGCGCCGGCGGCAGGCCGGTCAGCTCGAAGTTGCCCAGCGACTGGTTCTGCGACCACATCTGACGCTCACCCTGGGCGACCTTGATCTCGACCGAGGGCTGGTTGTCGTCGGCGGTCGTGAAGACCTCCGAGCGCTTGGTCGGGATCGTGGTGTTGCGCTCGATGAGGTTGGTCATCACGCCACCCTTGGTCTCGATGCCCAGCGACAGCGGGGTCACGTCGAGCAGGAGCACGTCCTTGACCTCGCCCTTGAGGACACCGGCCTGGAGGGCCGCGCCGACCGCGACGACCTCGTCGGGGTTGACGCCCTTGTTGGCTTCCTTGCCGCCGAGGAGCTCCTTGACGAGCTCGCCGACTGCGGGCATGCGGGTCGAGCCACCGACGAGGACCACGTGGTCGATGTTGGCGATCGCGACGCCGCCGTCCTTCAGGACGCTCTGGAAGGGCGCCTTGGTCCGGTCGAGCAGGTCGGCGGTGAGCTTCTGGAACTCCGAGCGCGTCATCCGCTCCTCGAAGTGCAGCGGGCCGGACTCGCCGTGGGTGATGTAGGGCAGGTGGATCGTGGTGTCGCTGGAGCTCGACAGCTCGATCTTGGCCTTCTCAGCGGCCTCCTGGAGGCGCTGCTTGGCGATCTTGTCGGCAGAGAGGTCGACGCCGTTGTTGGCCTTGAACGTCTTGACCATCCACTCCACGACGCGGTCGTCCCAGTCGTCGCCGCCGAGCTCGTTGTCACCGGAGGTCGCCTTGACCTCGACGACGCCCTCGCCGATCTCGAGCAGGGACACGTCGAACGTGCCGCCACCGAGGTCGAAGACCAGGATCGTCTGGTCATCGCCCTTGTCGAGGCCGTAGGCCAGCGCGGCCGCGGTCGGCTCGTTGACGATGCGGCTCACGTTGAGGCCGGCGATCTCGCCGGCTTCCTTGGTGGCCTGACGCTGGGCGTCGGAGAAGTAGGCGGGCACGGTGATGACGGCGTCGGTCACCGGCTCACCGAGGTAGGCCTCGGCGTCGCGCTTGAGCTTCTGCAGGATGAACGCCGAGATCTGCTGGGGCGTGAAGTCCTTGTCGTCGACCTTCTGCTTCCAGTCGGTGCCCATGTGGCGCTTGACGGAGCGGATGGTGCGGTCGACGTTGGTGACCGCCTGACGCTTGGCGACCTCGCCGACGAGCACCTCGCCGGACTTGGAGAAGGCCACGACGGAGGGCGTCGTGCGAGCACCCTCGGCGTTGGCGATGACCGTGGGCTCGCCACCCTCGAGGACTGCGACGACGCTGTTGGTCGTGCCGAGGTCGATACCGACTGCTCGTGCCATGTGTGTGTTACCTCCGTGCTCGGCCCGGATCGCGGGCGTGGGGAATGTGATGGGCTGGTGCCGGAGCTCCAGCTCGCCGTGCCAGTAAGTCTGGCAAAGAAGTTGAGTCTGTTCAACTCAAGTCTCTGATTGGCTCAACGACGCACCCACCCGACTTGTTCCCGCTCCGCCATTTTGGGTCGAGTCGGCGCCTATAGTCGCCGACTCGACCCCTCACGGACGGCCGAGTCGGCGCGAATCGTCGGGGCTGGGCGGCACGTGGCGCCCGAGGGCTCAGGACAGACGCATCCGGACCACCAGCGGGCGGTGGTCGCTGTTGAGCCCGCGCAAGGTGCGCTGCGAGACCAGCTCGACGCGTCCGCTGCGCAGCGCCTGCTGGGCGACGTGGACGTAGTCGATGAAGCGTTTGCTGGTCGGGTGCGTGGGCTGCAGGTCGCCGAAGCCGAGCAGGGAGTACGACGAGCGCGCGAGGCCGGCGTAGGCCGTGACCACGCCGCCGGGGTTGCGTGCGCGTTGGTCGGCCAGCGCCGCGATGTTGTAGTCGCCGGTGCCGACGACCCAGCGGCCGGGCGCCTGGCTCCAGATGCCGGCCAGGCCGTCGAGCTGGCGGGCAGCCCGGATGGCGTTCTTGGTGGTGTTCCAGGTGCCGGGGTTGTCGAGGTCCTCGACCCGCTGGGGCAGGTGGGTGTTGATCACCGAGATCTTCTCCCCGCTCGCCCGGTCACGCAGGGTGACCCGCAGCGCGTAGCGGGTGCCGAACGGATAGCGTCCATCGCCCTCGCCCACGCCGTCGGCCAGCTTGTGCAGCACCGAGCCCACGAGCGCGAACTCCGACCGACGCCAGGACACCGCGAGCTCGCGGGCGCCCTTGCTGGCGACGTAGCGCTTGGTGGCCCATCCCTGCTCCGCCAGGAGCTGGTAGACGGGACCGGCCGAGTAGCCCTCCTGCCAGCCCACGATCGAGACGCCCGGGCGCGACGTGAGCGCGACGGCGTCCTGGGTCGCCTCGGCAGTGCTGAGGTCGACGTACTGGTTGAAGCTCGCGACGCCGATCCGCCGGGGCTTGACCACCGGGACTTTGCGGACCGGGGCTGCGCTGGGTTCGGCACTGGGCTCGGCCGCTGGGCTCGGCACTGGGCTCGGCAGTCGCATCGGCGGTCGGCTCGACCGTCTTCTTCTTCGAGCGGATTCCCGCGGACCGGGGAGTCCCGGTCGGCGTCACGGTCGGCGCGGCGGTCGGTTGTCCTGCGACGAGGGACGCCTCGGCAACGGCGCGGTCGGGGCCGTTGCCGCCGTCAGCGCGGCTCACTGCCGGCGCGACGAGGATGCCCAGCACCGTGACGGCGATGAGCAGGGGCGGCGGGCCGGCCCAGCGAGGCACAGTCGGCTCCCTTGCGCGGTCTGGCAGGCGGACAGGTCGGTGAACGACGCTAGCGGCGGACCGGCGTCGGGGCGGGGAGGTGCGCGGCGGGTCGCAGCACCGGATCGGCCGGCGACCCGACCTCGGCCAGCTCGACGACCAGCCCCGGCCGTCGAGCCTGCTCTCGCCGGGGCCGCGCTAGTCCAGCGGCACTCGCCCCTGGCGGAATCGTCGACGCGGGTCTAGCGTCGATCGCGCCGCTGGGGTCGGCCGCCAGAGGTTTCGTGCGTATTCCGACCAGCCTCTGGAGGCGACCATGCCAGACCGCGGACCCACCGACGAGCCCACCACCGACCGGACCGCCAACCGAGTCACCCGTCGAGCACTGTCTCGCCGCTCCGTCGTCGGCACCGCCGCCTGGAGCGCACCCGCGATCGTGCTGGCGAGCGCGGCGCCGAGCGTGGCATCGTCTGGTGGCAACAGCGTCGACATCGCCGTTGCGACGACGTCGACGACCGGCGGCAAGGTGATCTACACCGTCACCCTCACCAACAACACGGCGAGCCCCATGGATCCGATGCGGGTGCAGTGGACCTTCTTCCGCACAGGTCCTGCCTTCTCCTTGATCGGTCAGACCAGTGACACCTTCGCACCGGAGTCCTTTCCGGAGGTCGACGGCGCAGACGTCTCCATCGTCTACCTCAAGGTGACGCCGCTCCCGACGGGGATTTCCTACCACCAGTTCGAGTGGGACTTCGACCCGGATGACTACACGGCCACGGTCACCGTCTCTGCTCAACCAGGCTCCGGCACCGGTGGGCAGGCGGCGACGACCTACCAGACCACCTGACCACCTGACCACGACGCGGCTTTCGCCGCCCTGAGCGGTATTCCCGACCGAGGGTGATGATCGGCACGTCGTATCCCCTCTACGGAGGGTTGGGCTCGAGCCGTCGGCGTGGTTGTGTCGAGGGATGCCTACCACCATTGCCATCCCGAGCATCGAGCTCAACAACCAGACCACGATCCCCCAGCTGGGCTTCGGCACCTACCAGGTGCCGCCGGAGCAGACCGCCGACACCGTCGCCAAGGCCCTCGAGGTCGGTTACCGCCACATCGACACCGCTCAGATGTATGGCAACGAGCAGGAGGTCGGGATCGCCCTGAACTCCTCCGGCATCGCCCGCGACGAGCTCTACGTCACCAGCAAGCTCAACAACGGCTTCCACTCCCCCGAGGCTGCACGACGCGCGTTCGGCGACACGATGGCCAAGCTCGGCCTCGACCAGATCGACCTCTTCCTCATCCACTGGCCGCTGACCGCGGTCGACCCGGACGAGTACGTCGAGACGTGGCGCACGATGACCGAGTTCGTCACCGACGGCCGCGCCCGCTCGATCGGGGTGTCGAACTTCCAGCCCGCGCACCTCGACCGGATCGTCGCCGAGACCGGGGTCGTGCCGGCGGTGAACCAGATCGAGGTGCACCCCTACTTCACCAACGAGCAGGCCCGCGGCACGTCGCTGCGGCACGGCATCGAGGTCGAGGCGTGGTCGCCGATCGCCCAGGGCAAGGTGCTCGACGATGCGACGATCGGTCGGATCGCCGAGGCCCACGGCAAGACGCCCGCCCAGGTCACCCTGCGCTGGCACATCGAGCGCGGCGACATCATCTTCCCCAAGTCGATGAGCGTCGAGCGGATGGCGGAGAACTTCGCGATCTTCGACTTCGAGCTCTCCGCCGCCGAGGTCGCCGAGATCACCGCCCTCGACCGGGGCGAGGACGGCCGCCAGGGCCCCAACCCCGACACGTTCGACTACATCCCCGACTGACTCCTCTGCTCGGCCTCAGCGGCCTGGGCAGCTTCAGCGGCGAGATAGCGCGCGACGGCCTCGGCGACGAGGTCGTCGCGCGTGCGTCCGCTGCGAGCAGCCCGTACGTCGAGGGCAGCCGCGAGCGGGCCGGGCAGCTGCACTTCGGCCGGGCCGGACGGACCCGCCGGACCCGCCGGGTCCGCCGGACCCGCCGGCTGCCCGATCCTTGCCACCACCCCGAGGGCGATCACCACCACGGTGCCGAGCACGTCGAGGATCGCCACGATGCCGATGAACCGCCACAGTCCGTCCCCGTCGTCGCCGCCCAGAATGACCAGCGAGACCAGGGCGGCGAGGACGGCAGCCAGGGCCAGGGTCACGAGCAGCAACCCACGCAGCGACTCGCGCGCCCCGGCGAGCCCGAGGAGCAACGAGGCCTGAGCCAGGGTCGCTGCCACGACGACCCCCACCCCGAAGGCCTTGAACATCGCCTCGGAGTCGCCCCCGGAGTAGTCGGCCCAGATCAGCCACAACCCCGTCAGCAGCGGCAGCAGCACCGCGAAGCCGCCCACGACCCCGATGGACTGGAACTTCGTCTCGGCGGTGGCGAGGTAGCACAGCACCGCGATGCTGCTCACCCCGACGAGCAGGGTGGTGCCCAGCACGCGGGCCTGGCCCTCACCGAAGTCGCCGCTGCCGAGCAGCGCGAGGACGCCCATCAGGGCCGCGAACGAGAAGGAGCCGAGCGTGGTCGTCACGACCACGCGACGCAGTGATCCAGGAGTAGTCATGGCGCCACTGTGCTCCCCCGCAGGCGCTGGGCGCGTGAGTACGGGTACCCGATTCGTGGGGCTGGTCCTGATCGTCGCGGGTCCGGTCAGGCCTCCAGGGCGCGGCCCCAGGTCTCGAGGAGGTGAGCGATCCGGGTGCGCTCGAGATCGGTCAGGCCGCTCAACAAGCGGTGCTCGTTGGCGACATGCTTCTCGACAAGATCATCGACCAGCGCGAGGCCCCTCCCGGTGAGCCGCACCCGCCGCGAGCGGGCGTCGTCGTCCGCGATCCGGCGCTCGACGAGGCCCTGGGCGATCAGCCGGTCGACCCGTTTGGTGACGGCCCCCGAGGTGACCATGCCGGCGGCAGCGAGGCCACTCGGCGTGAGCTCGTAGGGGGCGCCGGCCCGACGCAGGGTCGCCAGGACGTCGAAGTCGCCGCCCGTGAGCCCGGCCGCGGCGAAGACGGTGCCGAGCTCGGCATCGAGGATCGCCGCCAACCGGTGGAGGCGTCCGATGACCCCCATCGGGGACACATCCAGATCGGGACGCTCAACGGCCCACTGAGCGATGATGCGACCCACGCGGTCGGGTTCGGCTGCCATGGGGTGGAATATATCTTACCGAGAAGGTAGTTTACCTTCCGTGGAAACAAACATGGTGCGAGTGCTGGCGATCACCGCCGTGGCGCCGGCCGCATGGGGTACGACGTACTTGGTCACCGAAGCCTTCCTCCCACCTGACCGCCCGCTGTTCGCCGCGCTGGTGCGAGCCCTGCCGGCCGGGCTGCTGCTCCTCGCAGTGCGCCGCACCCTCCCTCACGGCGAGTGGTGGTGGAAGTCGGCAGCGCTGGGGAGCTTGAACTTCGGACTCTTCTTCCCACTCATCTTCCTCTCGGCCTACCGTCTGCCGGGCGGCCTGGCCGCGACCGTGCAGGCCACGCTGCCGCTCGCGGTGATGGCGTTGGCCTGGCCGATCATCCACGAACGACCGGTGGCGACCCGCCTGATCGCCGCCCTGGTCGGGCTCAGCGGTGTCGGGCTGCTCGTGCTGCGCTCCCCTGAGGGGCTCGACCTCGTCGGGCTGCTCGCCGCGATCGCGTCAGTGGTCGTCGCAGGACTCGGTTCGGTCCTGGTCAAGAAGTGGCGTCACCCCGCAGACCCGTCCGGACCCCGGGTCGCGATGCTGGACCTCGTCTCCTGGCAGCTGATCGCCGGCGGCCTGCTCCTGCTCCCGGTCGCCCTCCTCGCGGAGGGCGCTCCGCCGAGCCTCGACGTGGCCGCCGTAGGCGGGTTCCTGTGGATCGGGGGCGTCGGCACCGTGGTCGCCTACGCCTGCTGGTTCCACGGCCTCAGCCTGCTACCGGCCGGGTCGGTCGCACTCGTCGGGCTGCTCAACCCCGTGGTCGCGACCGTGCTGGGCATCGTCTTCGCCGCCGAGCTCTTCGGCTGGGTCCAGGCACTCGGCATGGCGCTGGTGATCGTGGGCGTGCTCGGAGGCCAGCTCCGCTTCGCCCCACCGCGGTCCCGACGTACGGCCGGCACCGGGATCAGCCGATCTGCACCTTGATCTCGTTGGACGCCTCACCGGTGTCGGTGTCGATCATCCGGAACCGGTTGAGCCCGATGGCGCCGGCCTGGATGAACGTGGAGAAGGTGCCGCCGTTGACCGGGGCGGTGACCGGGAAGTCGGACCACTCGCCGTTCTCGAACTGCTGGACCCGCAGGATCGCGCCCTCGCCGGCGGCGTACTCGCCGGTCAAGTCGATCGGGGCCATCGGCGCCACCGCGGTCTGCGCGGCGCGCAGGGTGATGAGCTCCAGCGGCTCGGGCTCGCGGCTGGTCTTGTTCTTCTTCGGCTTCTTGGACTCAGGCTGCGCCGGCAGGGTGATGTAGGGGTCCCCGGCGTCCTCGGTCTCCGAAGGCTTGGGCAGGAAGAGCGTCTGCTGCTCGGCGCCGCCGGTGTCGATCACGCCGTCCCCGGACAGCCCCAGCGCCTTGGTGGCAACGAGCGCGCCGCCGCTGACAACTCCGGCGACGACTGCGACAACGGCGACGAAAGCCACCAGGCCCGCCAGGACCGGGTGTTCGTTGCTCTCGCCTCTGGTGGGCGGTCGCTGGAGCTTGTCGCTGATCACCCCGCCATTGTGACGCGCCACCGCGAGGCCGCCAAACGGTCACCGATCAGCGCGGCGACAGCACCACCACGGGGATCACCCGGTCGGTCGTGGTCTGGTAGGTCGCGAAGTCGGCATACAGCTCGACCAGCATCGGCCAGAGGCGGTCGCGCTCGACGGTGTCGGCGACGCGGGCGCGGACGTCCCGACGGCCGCCCTTGAGATGCACGGTGGTGTCGGGCGTGGCGCGGAGGTTGGCCACCCACTGGGGGTTCTTCGGGAGACCGCCCTGCGAACCGACCACGACCAGGTCGTCGCCGTCGACGAGGTAGAGCAGCGGCGTGGTGAAGACGGTGCCCGACTTGCGGCCGACATGGTCGAGCAGCAGCGTCGGGACGGGCTTCTTCCAGCCCGCGCCGATGCGCCACTTGTTGCCGACCCGGCCGTTGGTGAGGCGGAAGACCTTCACCTGGGCCTTGGCGCCGTACTTGATGATCTTCGCGGTGGCCGGGCTCGCGAGCGCCTTCTTGCGCTTCTCGATCTCGGCAGCCGACATCTGCTTCGGCGCCTCGGGGTTCTTGGGGGGCATCAGAGTCCTCGCTTCCAGACAACCTGCTCGTGGAGCTTGCGGCTGCGCCAGCCGTCGGGGGTACGCACCATCTCATGGTGGTACATCCCACCGATCTCGACGATCTTCTCGCCGCCGCTGCCGTCGGCCATCGGCATCGGGTTGTCGAAGTAGGCCACGACCGAGGCCGCATCGGCGCCGTCGAAGACGACCTCGACCTGGCCGATGGTGTGCATCCGCTTGGGGAAGAACGCCGGGAGCATCTCGGCCAGCCACGGCTTGACCTCCGCGAAGCCGGCATGGATGCCGCCGGACTCGGTGTAGTCGATGTCGGCGTCGGCGGTGAAGACCGTGTCGAGACGGTCCCACTCGCCGGTGTCGATGCCGCGGGTGTAGCGGGTGATGACGTCGGCGATCTCGAGCCGGTCGCTGATCTCTTGGAGGTCCACAATCCTGAACTCTGGCACAAAACTGGAACACGTTCTATATTTCGACGGAGCTCAATAACCGAAAGGCTCCCCATGAGGTTCTCCTACGCCGAGGCGATGACCCAGGCGTCGTACTACGCTCCGCTCGCCCAAGCCGCCGAGGCGGCGGGCTACACGTCGATGACGGTGGCCGACAGCCTGATCTACCCGAAGGAGTCGGACTCGAAGTACCCCTACACCGACACCGGCGACCGGGCGTTCCTCGACGGCAAGGAGTTCATCGAGACGATGATCCTCTGCGCCCACATCTTCGCCCACACGACCACGCTGCGGCTGACGCCGTTCGTCCTCAAGCTGCCGATCCGTCCGCCGGTGCTGGTGGCCAAGCAGGCCTCGTCGCTGGCGTTCCTGTCCGGCAACCGCCTCGGGCTCGGCGTCGGGCTCTCGCCGTGGCCCGAGGACTTCGACGCCCTGGGCATCGACTGGGCGCGCCGCGGCAAGCGGATGGACGAGTGCATGGACATCCTCAAGGGCCTCACCACCGGTGAGTACTTCCGCTACTCCGGCGACTTCTACGAGGTCGAGGAGCTCAAGCAGTGCCCTGGCGCCAGCGAGCCGATCCCGCTCCTCGTCGGCGGCCACGCCGATGCCGCCCTGCGGCGCGCGGTGCTGAAGGGCAACGGCTGGATGCACGCCGGCGGTGACGGCGAGGAGCTCGACCGGTTGCTGACGCGCCTGGCCGAGATCCGCAAGGAAGAGGGCGACACCCGCGACGACTTCGAAGTACACGTCATCTCCTACGACGCCTACACCGTCGACGGGGTCAAGCGGCTCGAGGACAAGGGCGTCACCGACTGCATCGTGGGCTTCCGGGTGCCCTACATCATGGGCCCGGACCCCGAGCCGTTGGAGAAGAAGGTCGACGCGCTGAACTCGTATGCGGAGTCGATCATCGGCAAGGTGAACTCGTGAGCCGAAACTCCACAATTGTGCCGTTTGGACAGGTTCTGGCGGCAAGAACCGGTCAGAACCCCACAATTGTGGGGTTTCGACCGGTCGACCCCCGCATGAGCACGAGCGTGCCGCGATGAGCGCCTCCCTCGACCTGACCAAGCCCCTCCAGGACGCGATCGCCGAGGCCGAGGAGCTCATCGCCAACGCGCCGTTCATCCGCACCGAGGCCGACCGCCTCGAGGGCTACGACTACCTGGCCGGGCGGATCCGGATGGCGATGCAGATGGCCTTCGACCACGACCTCGACCGCCCGTTGTTCATCAACCCGACCCACCAGTTCTCGCGGCAGGGGCTCGACAACCCCGACGCGGTCTACTTCAACGCCTACCTGCGCGAGGGTGTCACCTACGTCATCCGCGGCAAGCGCGGCACCAGCGCCGACCTCTCCTTCCAGGTCATGGGCGGCTCCTACTCCGCCGACTCGGCTGCCACGAGCCTGATGGCGTTCGACGACCGTGAGCTCGACATCGCCGACGACGGCACCTTCGAGTTCACCTACACCGCCGAGCCCGGCGCCAAGACCCTCATCGTGCGCGAGGTGTTCTGCGACTGGGACACCGAGGAGCGCGGCACCCTCACCATCGAGCGGCCCGACCTGATCGGGCAGCCGGCCAAGGCGTTGAGCGAGAAGACGTTGGCCAAGCGGTACGAGGTCGCCGCTCGCTCGCTGACCGGCTCGATCCTCACGTGGTTCGAGTTCCCGAAGTGGTTCCAGTACAAGGAGCCGGTCAACACCCTCACCGCGCCGCAGTCGACGCCGGGCGGCCTGGCCTCGCAGCGCTCCTCGATCGGGCACTACGACCTCGCCGAGGACGAGGCGATGATCATCTCGGTGCCGCGGTGCGACGACTGCACCTACCAAGCGGCTCAGATCGGTTCGGACTGGTACGCCTCGACCGACTACGAGACCCACCAGACCTCGCTCACCAAGGCCCAGGCCGAGACCGACCCCGACGGCGTGATCCGCTTCGTCGTGGCCGAGCATCCGCCGTACGACGGCAAGCCGGTCGCCAACTGGCTCGAGACCACCGGGCACCGCACCGGCTCGATGATGCTGCGCTGGCAGCAGCTCGCCCGCGACCTCACCCAGGACGCCGACGGCCCGACGATCCAGGTCGTCCCGCTCACCGACGTACCTGCGCACCTGCCCCACACGACCCCGCTCACCACCGAGGAGTACGCCGCCCGCATCGCCGCGCGGCAGCGCTCCGTAGCCCGAAGGATGATCTCTTGAGCACCGAACTCGGCCTGGCCGACGCCCACGACACCTCGATCGAGGAGCGCTACGTCCCCGCTCCCGTACTCGCAGGCAAGGTCATCGTCATCTCGGGGATCGGCCCCGGCCTCGGCCGTTCGCTGGCCGAGGAAGCCGCGAAGATGGGCGCCGACCTGGTCCTGGCCAGCCGGACCGCCTCGCGGCTCGACGAGGTCGCCGCCGTGGTCGAGTCCTACGGCCGCAAGGTCATCAGCGTGGTCACCGACGTGACCGACGAGGACTCACGCGTCAACCTGCGCGACAAGACCCTCGAGGCCTTCGGCCGCGTCGACTGCGTGATCAACAACGCCTTCGCGATCCCGCCGATGGACCCGATCACCCAGATCAAGCCGTCCGCGCTCGCCAAGGTCAACGAGACCAACGTCTTCGCGCCGCTGCGACTCTCGGCGCTCTTCGCCGACGCGCTGGCCGCGAGCAAGGGCTCGATCGTGATGCTCAACTCGGCGGTGCAGTTCAGCTCGCAGCCCGAGTACGCCGGCTACAAGCTCTCCAAGGGCACCCTGGTCCACCTGGCCTCGTCGCTTGCCACCGAGCTCGGTCCGCGCGGCATCCGCGTCAACAGCGTGGCGCCGTCGTACATCTACGAGGACGTGAACCGCGGGTACTTCGACTACCTCGCGGCCGTGGAGAACAAGACGCACGAAGAGATCTACGCCGACAAGGCTGCGCCCACCGACCTCAAGCGGCTCGCCTCCTCGGAGGAGGTCGCGCGCGCGACGCTGTTCCTCGCCACCGACCTCGCCTCGGCCGTGACCGGGCAGATGCTCACGGTCGACTGCGGGGAGTTCCATGACTGAGCGGGAGACGCGGGTTGGGCTGCCGGATCTCCACAATTGTGGAGTTTCGACCGGCGAGAAGAGCACCACCCCATGAGCGACAACATCATGGCCCGCACCCGCCCCGACCTCGGCTCGTATGACGACATCGTGGCCGCGGCGGAGCGTACGACCGGGATGTCCGACATGGGCGGCACCGACCACGAGCCGGGGCTGCGGCTGCTCGTCGAGGACCTCGCCTCACCCGAGGCCGGACTCACCCCGCTCGGCAACTACTTCCAGCGCTCCGAGGTCAAGGGCGCGCTGGTCGGACGGCTGCTCACCCAGGCCCGGTTCAACGAGCACCCCGAGCACGCCGCGGTCCCGATCGAGCGGCCGATCTTCGTGATGGGACTCCCCCGCACCGGCACCACCGCCCTCCACCGGCTCCTGCACGCGGACCCGCAGGCGCAGGGCCTCGAGATGTGGCTGACCCAGTTCCCCCAACCGCGCCCGCCACGCGAGACCTGGGACGACGACCCGATCTTCGCCGCGATGCAGACCGCGTTCTCGGCCCACCACGTGGAGAGCCCCGAGTTCATGGGGATCCACTACATGGATGCAACCACGGTCGAGGAGTGCTGGCGGCTGCTGCGCCAGACCGGCAAGTCGAACTCCTACGAGTCCCTGGCCAACGTCCCGCGCTACACCGCCTGGCTCCAGGAGCAGGACTGGACCGATGCCTACGCCCGCCACAAGCAGAACCTCCAGCTCGTCGGACTCAACGACGCCGACAAGCGCTGGGTGCTGAAGAACCCGTCGCACATGACGGCGCTCGATGCCCTGATGACGGTCTACCCCGACGCGCTGGTCGTCTACACCCACCGCGACCCGGCCGTCTGCATCGCCTCGTCGTGCTCGTTGTCGGCCGAGACCACGGTCGGGCACTCCACGACCTACACCCCCGAGGTGGTCGGCTCGACCCAGCTCGACCTGTGGTCGCGGGCCTTCCACGCCTACCACGACGCGCGACCGTCGTACGACGACGCACAGTTCGCCGAGGTCGCGTTCGCCGACCTCGTGGCCGACCCGCTGGGCGTCGTACGCGGCCTCTACGAGCGGTTCGGGCTCGACTTCACCGCCGACGCCGAGGCGGCTGTCACCGAGATCGACCGGGAGTCCAAGCAGGGCGGCAAGGCGCCGTCGCACCGCTACTCCCTCGAGGACTACGGCCTCACCGACGACCAGGTCCGCGCCGCGTTCGACCGCTGAGGGCACTCCCCCCGGGCGATAGTCCCTGACGAAATGGCCCCTTCGAGGGCGATTCAGGGGCCATTTCGTCAGGGACTATCCATCCATCCCACCCGAGCCGAGGAACCACCATGACCGAGAAGAAGCGCGTCGTCGTCTGGGGGACCGGCGTCGTCGGCACCATGGTGATCGCCGAGATCGTCAAGCACCCGCTCTTCGAGCTGGTCGGGGTCGGGGTGAGCAACCCCGACAAGGTCGGCAAGGACGCCGCCGAGGTCTGCGGACTCCCAGCCGCATCCGGGCCGACCGGGGTCATCTGCACCGACTCCGTCGAGGACCTCGTCGCGCTCGCGCCCGACGCTCTCGTGCACTACGGCCCGACCGCGCAGTATGCCGACGACAACATCCGGGTGATGAGCGCGTTCCTGCGCGCCGGCATCGACGTCTGCTCCACGGCGATGACGCCGTGGGTGTGGCCGGGAATGAAGCAGAACCCGGCCAACTGGATCGACCCGATCACCGAGGCGTGCGAGGCCGGCGGCTCGTCGTGCTTCACCACCGGCATCGACCCCGGGTTCGCCAACGACCTCTTCCCGCTGACCCTGATGGGGCTGTGCGGTGAGGTCGAGTCGGTGCGGGCCAGCGAGCTGCTCGACTACACCGACTACGAGGGTGACTACGAGGACGAGATGGGGATCGGCCGCTCCCCCGACTTCACCCCGCTGCTGGAGATCCCCGACCTGCTGATCATGGCGTGGGGCGCGACGGTGCCGATGATGGCCGCGGCCGTCGGCATCGAGCTCGACGACATCACCACCACCTGGGAGAAGTGGGTGACCCCCACGGACCGTACGACCGCCAAGGGCATCATCGAGGCCGGCAACGTGGCTGCGATCCGCTTCACCATCAACGGCATCTTCCAGGGCCGCGAGGTGATCACGCTCGAGCACGTCAACCGGATCGGCCTGGACGCCGCTCCCGACTGGCCGACCGGATCGGGCGACGACGTCTACCGCGTCGACATCGTCGGTTCGCCGTCGATCGTGCAGGAGACGTCGTTCCGCTTCACCGACGGCTCGGGTCGCGCTCCGGCGGTGGCCGGCTGCCTGGCGACCGGCCTGCGCGCGCTGAACGCCGTACCGGCCGTCAACGACCTGCCCGCCGGCTGGGTCACCGCCCTCGACCTGCCGCTGGTGCCAGGAGTCGGCACCATCCGCTGACCGGTTCGCGCAGTCGCCCCAGGCGGCCCTCCACAGGCCGCTGCGATCGAGGTTTGACCGGTCCCGGCCTTCGCGCAACCTGCACCCATGACCTCCAGCGACAGCCACCCCACCCTCACCGGCCGCACTCTCGGGATCGCGGTGCCACCGACCTGGCGCCGCCGCTCCGACCCCGACCACGGCGTCCTCGTCGCAGCCCGGGCCAGGGTGCTCCCGCCCAGCGGCGTCCGACCCGAGCTGGTCCTGCGCTACGCCCGCGTCGACCATGCTCTCGCCCGATGGCGCGAGCAGGCGATGGGAGAGCTCGCCGACCGCCTGGACGACTTCGCGCTCGAGGACGAGGACGAGTACGACCTGCTCGGCCGCCACGTGGCCTATCGCCGCTTCGCGCATCGTCTGGGTGCGGCCGACGTGATCTGCGACCAGTGGGCCTGGCTCGCCGGCGGGGTCGGGGTCACCCTCACCTGCTCGGTGGCCCGCGAGGAGTACGCCGCCTACTGCGACATCTTCGAGGCGATCGCCGAGACCGTCGACCTGCTCCCCGACGCAGCCTGACGGCGTGCGCGTCTCAGACGCCCGCGAGCCGGTCGACGTAGGGCCGCGGGTCGGCCTTGTCGAAGTCCTTCACGCCGGCGCTCCACAGGGCACCGACCGCCATCGTGCGGCGGACCGCACCGAAGGTGATGACATGGGCGACGATGCCGCCGATGCTGTGGGCGATCAACGGCTCACACGTGGTGTCGACGACGGTGTCGGCCATCCGCGACTCGGCGATCGCCGTGGCCACGAAGGCCCGGTAGTCGGCGCCCGCCGCCTCGTGCCGTGCAGCGAGGCCGGAGATGGTCTGGTCGCTCTCGTCAGGCCAGCCCTCGCCGCGCAGGGCGTTGAGCCAGTGCTCCTCCTGGGCGACCATGCCGTTGATGAGCCCGCGCAGCGTCGGGTCGTCGTCGACGCCCTCGACGGACTGGGTGATCGGCTGGTCGAGCACGGCGTCGGGGAGGTCGGCGGCGGCGGCGATGATGGCGGCGAGCGACTCGACGTGGTGGTCGACGAGGTGGGTGACGATGTCCATGCTGGTCTCCTGACGGGTTGCCGGCAGCCGCAGGCCGCCGGGTGGTTGGAAGTGCACGCCGGTCGCGGCGGGCAGCTCGAGGTGGTGGAAGAGGAGCGGCGGGTCCTTGCGGAGCGCCGACGGAGTGCGTCCGTACGAACGGACGAACGCCCGGGTGAAGGCCTCGTGCGAGGCATAGCCGGCCTCGACGGCGACGTCGAGGACGGTGCGGTCGCGGTGCCGCAGCAGGTGGAAGGCGGCTCGTTCGAGCAGCAACCGACGCCGCAGGGCTCCGGGCGCCTCGCCACCGGCCGCCGAGACGAGGCGGTCGAAGTGGAAGCGCGACAGGTGCGCCCGCGCGGCGAACGCTTCGCCGCCCGCACCCGGGTCATCCAGGCAGGCCTGCGCCAGCTCCAGGACCCGGGTGAAGCCGTCGGCGGTGGTCATGGGGCAAGCCTGCCCCGAGCCGGGGCCGGCACACTTGATCGTGCTTGCGCAGGTTTAAGCAGGTCGCGCCGCGTCAGGTCAGCCCCGGCGCGCCGTGACCCGCACCCGTGCGCCGTGCCGTGGGACCGAGGTGATGTTGCGGACCTTCGGCTCGTCGTCGCCGAGCGCGCTGACGTCGTACGCCGTGAACACCTCGCGCAGCACAGCAACACCCTCCATCAGCGAGAAGCCGGCTCCGATGCAGCGGCGGACGCCACCGCCGAAGGGGATCCAGGTGTTGGTGGGCGGGTTCTGCCCGAGGAACCGCTCGGGGCGGAAGACCTCGGGATCGTCGTGGTTCTCGTCGCGCTGGTGGGTGACGATGATCGAGGGTCCGATCGTGGCGCCCGCCGGCAGGTCGTAGCCGGCGATGGTGGTCGGCTCCATCAGCGTGCGCACCACCATCGGGATGATCGGGTGCAGCCGCATCGACTCCTTGAGCACCGCATCGAGCCACGCATCGTCGCCCTCGGCGACCGCCCGCAGGGTGCGCGCGTGCAGGTCGGGGTGACGGCCGAGCTCGTAGAGAGCCCAGGCCAGCGCCGCGGCCGTGGTCTCGTGGCCGGCCAGCAGCAGCGTGACGAGCTGGTCGCGCAGCTCGGTGTCGGTGAGCCGGTCAGCGGCGTCCGCGTCGTCGGCGCCGACCCGGATCAGCCGCGAGAGTACGTCGGTCCGCTCGCCGAGGTCGGCCGCGACCCGGCGCTCGCGGATCTCGGCATACATCAGCTTGTCGAGCTCGCGCTGGTTGAGCACGGTGCGCTTCCAGATGCCGATCTTCTGCAACCAGGGGTAGCCCCAGCCCAGGAGGACGGCCGGGCTGACGTCGACGGTGGCGTTGACCCGCGGCCGCAGCGCCGCGAGCCGCTCCTCGTCGGTGACACCGAACACCACCCGCAGGATGATCTCGAGAGTCAGTGCGTTCATCCGGTCGAGGGAACGGAAGTCCTCACCGTCGGACCAGCCGGCCACCTCGTCGCGGGCCAGGTCGGTGACGAGGTCCTGGTACTCCTTCAGCGCCTGGCCGTTGAAGGCCGGCATCAGGAGCTTGCGCGCCCGCTTGTGCTCGACGGAGTCCTGGAGGAGCAGCGAGTGCTTGCCCATGATCGGCCCGAGGATCGAGTTGCCCTTGCCGGCGTGGAAGACCTCCGGGTCGCCGGCGAAGACCTCCTTGGTGTGCTCGGGACGCGTCACCAGCACCAACGGCCGCCCGCCCGGGATGAGCCGGACCGTGAACACGTCGCCGTACTTCCGCTGCAGCCACGGGTGGAACTGGTGGCGGAAGCGCATCAGCGCGATCGTCTGCACGATCGCCGGCCACCGCGGCCCCGGTGGCAGCTGCGCGCCGCGCGGCGGCTCGGGCGACCCGTCGCCGACCGCCCCGGTGGCGCGGAAGCGCTCGCTCGTGAGGTCAGGGACGTCATCGAGGGTGGCCATCCAGCGATCGTACGGCGCGCGCGCTGCACCGGCGCGTCGTCTCGGTTTCGTTGACAGGACGCTGCGGCCGGTCTTTGCTGGCTGGACGGGACGAAGCGAGCAGGACAGCCGAGCGGACAGCCGCGCGCGACGAGCGAGACGAGACCCTGATGAGAGAGACAGCGAAGACCGGCAGCGACGACCTGACGATCGAGCAACCGCTGGCGGCGCCGGCAGCGCTGGTCTGGAGCATGTGGACCGAGCCCGACCGGTTCGCCGGGTGGTACGGCCCGGACGGCGCCACCGTCACCGTCGACGAGATGGACGTGCGAGTGGACGGCGTCCGGCGGGTCAGCATGGAGATGGAGACCCCCGGCGGCCCGATGCGGATGCAGTTCAGCGGGCAGCACACCGTCGTGGAGCCGGAGGCACGACTGTCCTACACCGAGGCGATGGGCGATGCGGCCACTGCAGCCCACGGGGCCACCGAGGTCACCGTGACCCTCAGCGAGGCCGACGGCACCACCACGATGGTGCTGACCCACGCCGGTGTCGCTGCCGACTCCCCCGGCGCGGCCGGGTGGCGGATGGCGCTGGACAAGCTGGCGGCGGCCCTGGAGCGCTAGCCCCAGGGCCACCACGGCAGCGGCGCTCACCAGGTGGCGATCGCCTCTCG
Organism: uncultured Actinomycetota bacterium; assembly: GCA_963761285.1. GTDB lineage: Bacteria > Actinomycetota > Actinomycetes > Propionibacteriales > Nocardioidaceae > Nocardioides. Next base: position 96,935 of record CAVXGJ010000013.1, read on the forward strand.
GACCGGCTGTCGGAAGATCTCCACCCCGAGCGTGGAGTAGCCGGAGGAGATCTTCTGGAACTTCGCGCAGGTCTTCGCGGACACCCTGTCGAAGTCGCAGGGGACGGTCACGTTGAAGAACCGCCCGTACACGTAGGGCACCGTGTCGATGCCTTCGGCGACCCTGACCGGCAGGAAGATGATGCCCCCGACGGTGCGCATCTGGAGTGACGACGTGTCGCAGTCACCGGGCTCCGGGCACATCGAGTAGGAACCGCCCTTGCTGCGAGCGATCACTCGGCCGACGAAGTCCCGGCGCTCGGCCGGACTCAACCCGGCGTTGACCCCCTCCTCGTCGATCATCGCGGCCAGCGCACCCCCCGGGTTGATGGTCCCTCCGCCGAGGTAGCTGTAGAGGTCGGCGCGGCGCGTCTCGTCCAGCAGCTGCGTCCGCTCGACCCCTTCGTAGATCTTCCCGGCATCGATCAGGGTCAGCTTGTTGTGGTAGTCGCTGCTCCGATCCCAGGTCGTGCCGCAGCCGATCCGGTGCACCATCTCGGACTTGGTCATCCCGGCCACATCGATCGTGTCGTTGAGCCCCTCGAAGCCGTACAGGTTGGTGATCGCGTCGGTCGCACGGTTGTCGGAGTCCTTGAGCATGTAGTCGAGGATGATCGGTCCCAGCTGGTCGTTGACCGGGGTCCCGGCGACGTTGCCGTCGTCGTCGTAAGCACAGACGTCCTTGTCGTTCGAGACACCTTTGACTCCGGAGTAGAACCCGGGGTCGGAGCGGTAGCGCGCCGGGAAGCTGGGGTGCTGGCGCCACGGCACCGGCGAGGTCACCGAGCGATTGCCGTCCTGGACGTCTCGCAGCGCGGTCACGGCGTGCACGATCTTGATCATGCTCGCCGGCTCGAAGGTGGAGTCGGCGTTGAGACCTGCCACCACCGAGCCGTCGACCTTCTTGATGTAGAAGCCCCACTTGCCGAACATCTTGTCGTAGACCTCGTTGCGGATCCGTCGGGTCTCGGGGTCGGTGTTGTCGAGCACCAGGACGTCGTAGCGCCGGGCCCCGGAGACGACCTGGGAGTCGACCATGAAGGGCCGGCCTCCCACCTGATTGATGAGGTCGGTCACCTGCGCCGAGGTCCGCCCGGTGGCGTACCACCATCCGCCGCTGAAGCCGCCCTTCGTCATGATCACGTCGAACTTGCCGTCGGCCCGCCGCTCGAGGTTGATCAGCCGGGCCTTCTTGTCCTTCAGCTTGGCCTTCACAGCATTGGCGGACAGTCCGTAGTAGTGCCACCACGAGGCAGCATCGGCGTCGCGGTTCTTGATCAGCACGGCGCTGTAGCGGGTCTTGCCTCTGACGGTGAAGCGCTCGCTGTCGACGATCCGCATCTGGTTCTTCTTCGCCCAGGCAGTGATGGCGCCGAGCTTCGACTTCGAGAACCAGCCCCAGGCCTTGTGGGCGGCGCCCTTGTTCTTGACCATCACCACGGCGTAGCGGGTCTTGCCGCCGGCCGTGTAGGGCTCGATGTCGATGAGCCGCGCCTTGTTGGTCTTCAGCTTCGCCTTCACGGCCTGGGCCGACAGCCCGTAGTACCACCACCAGGAACGCTTGTAGGACCCTGCGTTGCTGACGTAGGCGGCCGAGAACTTCGGCTTGCCCGACGTCTTGGTGAGCTCCAGGTCGGTGATGCGCTGCCCGGTCTTGACCCAGGCCTTGATCGTGGCGACGGAGGCGTTGGGGTGCCAACCCCAACCCGTCGGGGTCGTGCTGGTGCGATCGGGGTCCTGGACCGCGGGCGCGAGCTGGGCGGCGGCTGCGCCCACGGCCACGGTGGTGCTGAGGTCGGGGCCCGCGGCGCGGGCCCCGTCGAGGACGGGCGAGGCGAGCAGCCCCGCTACCGCCACTGCCGAGATCAGCAGGGTGGATCTGAGTCGTAGAGACATGACGTGCTCCTGTCGTCGGCGCGCGCATGCGCGCTACCGAGGGTGACCCCGCAGAGGGAGCGAGCAACATGTCCCGCGACCCGGAGCGGGCCTGATGGGAGAGGGCGACCACCGGAGCAATCGCACGATGGTGGGAGTGAGGGAAGGCCGGCGGCCCGAGAGCGGGCTGTGGTCATGTCAGAGCGGGAGCACGAGCTCGGGGCGCCGTCGCGCCCGGCTCCGATCATGACATGGGCGCCGGGCGAGCGCCAGAGGTGCGGAAACCCGCTCAGAGCAGCCCGTCGCGCCGCGCGATCGCCGCTGCTTCGGTGCGACCCGCAGCATCGAGCTTGCCCAAGATGTTGGACACGTGGACGCTCACGGTCTTGGCGCTGATGAAGAGCAGCTTGGCGATCTCACCGTTGCTGCGCCCCTCGGCGACGTGGCCGAGGATCTCGCGCTCGCGCGCGGTCAGCGCGACGGTCCCACCGGCGCCGCGTCCGGAGTCCTGCGCCGCGGACCCGACCCACACGAGCTCGTCGAGCAGCGGCTGGGCGCCGAGCTGTCGGGCTGCCTCGCGCGCACGGTCGCCGACCGCGCGCGCACCGGGCAGGTCGCCGCCGGCCCGCAGGATCCCCGCGAGCTTGACCCGCACGATCGCCAGCTCGTGGACGTGACCGAACTCGACGAAGCACGCCTCCACGTCGCGCCACACCTCGATCAGCGACTCCAGCGTCGGAGCGTCGACCCCGGCGAGCCAGCGGGCGCGCAGGGTCTCGGCCTCGAGTCGTCGCACCCACGCGCGACCCTCGGGACCCCAGTGGCCGGAGGGGTCGGTGTAGCGCTCGCGCACCAGGTCGCCGTCGGTGCGGAGCCGTTCGACGTGGTCGCGCACGATCGCCTCACGCTCGGCGGTGCTCAGCCGGGGCAGGCAGTCGGCGATGACGCCGACGGTGATGGCGGCCAACCGGATGCGGGCGCTGAACCACTCGTGCCAGATCCGGCCCAGGACCGTGACCGCGTCGTCGTACGACGCCACTGCGGCGAGCGGCTCGTCGCGCCGGCCGGCGGCGACCATCTCGATCGGCGCCGCGTGGATCGCCACCGCACCCTCACGGCGCCAGAAGGGTCGCAGGCCGGCGACGCGGGCGCTGACGTCCTCGCCGCGGTGCTGCTGGATCTGCAGGCGCATCGAGGTCAACATCGCGCGCGGGATCGGCGGCGGCACCGGCCCCTCGACGAGGAAGAGCTCCAGCACCCGGTCCCACTCGCCGCGGACCAGGTGGATCCACCCCAGCTGCCAGCGCGACTCGAACCCGTAGGGCGCCCACGGCAGCGCGGCCGCCTCGGCGCGCTCGATCCCGCTGGTGTACCACTTCTCGGCCTCGTCGAACTCGCCCCAGTCGGCGAAGGAACGCCCCAGCAGGAAGCGTCCGCGCAGCTCGGCGTGGATCGCGTCGGACTCCGCGGCCCGCGCGACCGCCTCCTCGAGAGCGGCCCGCAACCCTTCCTTGGGTCCGGCCTTCTTCAGTCCGCTCAGGGTGGTGATGGCATCGGAGGCGAGCTGGTGCAGGTCGAGCCGCTCGGCCAGCTCGAGGGCATCCATGCCGAAGGTCTGGGCCTCGTCGAGCCGACCGTAGCCCGCGAGGATCTTGGCGTGGTTGGCCAGCACGCGAGCCCGTAGCCCGCTCTCGCCGGACGGCGCGAGCGCAACCGCCCGCTCCGAGAGGGCCACCGCGTCCTCCCCGGACTCGGTGATGATGAGGGCCGCGGCCTGGGCGCTGAGCATCCGCGCCCGCCAGATGTCGGAGGCGTCCTCGGGCAGCAGGTCGATCTGCTCGGAGATCACCGCCACGGCCCGCTCGGGGTCGCCGCTGGCGGTGAGCGCCTCGCCTGCGGTGACGACGAGCTTGGACAGGTCGATCCCGTGGTCGCCGGGGGCATCACCCGTGCGACCGCTGATCAGCTCGAGCGCCTGCTGGTAGTGGTAGGCGGCCTCGTCGTGGCCACCGACGGCGCTGGCCTCGTTGCCGGCGCGGACGCTGGCGGTCAGGGCGGTGGTCTTGTCCATCGCCAACCGGGCGTGGCGGGCGAGCTCGGCGGCGGTGCCGCGGGCGGTCCCGTCACGCAGCGACTCCACGTAGCGGGCGTGCAGGCGGGCGCGCTCGCCGGGGAGCAGGTCGCCGTAGACCGCTTCGCCGAGCAACGCGTGGCGGAACGCGTAGCCGTCGCGCTCGGGCACCAGGACGTTCATCTCCACCGCGCCGCGCAGCCCCTCGTCGAGCGCCTCCGGGCTCAGGTCGGCGGTCGCCTCGAGCAGACCGTGGGTCACGCGCCGACCGCTCGCGCTCGCCGTACGGACGACCTGGCGCGCGTGCACGTCGAGCCGGTCGAGGCGCACGAGCAGTACGTCGGCGAGGTCGGCGGGCACGAAGCTGCCCGGGTCGGCGGCGGCGCTGGTGAGCTCCTCGACGAAGAACGCATTGCCCTCGGCGCGGGCGATCACGCCGGCGATCTCGGCCTCGGGCAGGCCCTCGGGGATCAGCTCGGCGACGAGCTGGCGCACGGCGTGGTCGGACAACGGGTTGAGCGAGATCCGGTCGACCCCGCGCAGCCGCGACCACTCCGCGACCTGGCGGCGCAACGGGTGACGGCGGTGGAGGTCGTCGGAGCGGTAGGAGGCGACGATCGCGAACCCGGCGGCGTCGATGCGCGAGAGCAGGAAGCTGAGCATGTCGCGGGTCGACTGGTCGGCCCAGTGGGTGTCCTCGATGACCAGGAGCAGCGGGGCGCGAGCGGCGGCCGCCTCGAGGACGGCGAGCACGGCGCGGAACAGGTCGGCGCGGTCGAGCGCGGAGGACTCGGCATCGACCTGGTCGGAGTCGCCCATGACGCGGCGTACGGGCTGGAGGCGGGTCAGGGCCGGGTGGCGGGCGGCGACCTCGGTGACGACGTCGGGCACCGAGGTGGCGAGGCGGCCGAGGACCTCGGAGAACGGCAGGTAGGGCAGGGCGGAGTCGCCGAAGTCGAGGCAGTGGCCGGCGTAGACCTGCCAGCCGTCGGCCTTGGCGAGGTCGCGCAGCGCCCGCAGGAGGCGGGTCTTGCCGACGCCGGCATCTCCGGAGAGCAGCACGTCGCTGAGCTCGTCAGCGGTGCGGGAGGGACGAACGCCGAGCGAGGACGCCAGCTCCGTCAGCTCGGCGTCTCGACCCACCATGGTGGTGCTGGTCTGGATGGCCACGGGGTCCATCCTCGTGCACCCGTCGCGCTCAGTGGCTCAACGGGGCTCAACGGGGGCTCAACGGGCCTGCTTCACGACCTCGGGCGCGCCGCCGAACGGCACCAGGCGGGCGTCGGCGAAACGGTTGCGACGCTTGGGCGTGACGCCCCGGCGGAGCTTCTCGCCCCGGTAGTCCATCTCGGCCTGGATCATCGTGCGATCGAAGTTCAACATCGTGGTGCTCCTAGCTACCTCAGCACCGGTTCTCTACCGGCCACTGAGTAGAGACTCGCCGACTGAGGTAGCACCGCACATCGGCTCTTTGCCCTAGGCCCTGAGGTACCTACCTCAGAGCCTCGTGGTGGCGGTCACACGCCCCGTGGCGACGGTCACACGGCACCCTGGACGAGGCGTCCGGCGCGCCACACCTGCGTGACGAGGGGCACCCCCGGGCGGTAGGCGAGGTGACGGTGGTCGGGGGCATCGAGGACGACGAGATCGGCGGTCGCGCCGAGGGTGAGCCGCCCCACATCGGTGCGGCCGAGGGCGGCCGCGCCGCCGGCGGTAGCGGCCCGGAGGGCCTCCGCGGGAGTCATCCCCATCTCGCGGACCGCGATGGCGATGCAGAAGGCGAGGCTGCTGGTGAAGCACGAGCCGGGGTTGCAGTCACTGGCCAGCGCCACGGTGACGCCGGCGTCGAGCAGGCGACGGGCATCGGGATAGGGCTGGCGGGTGGAGAACTCGACGCCGGGCAGCAGGGTCGCCACCGTGCCGGAGTCGGCCAGGGCGGCGACGTCGGCGTCGTCGAGGTAGGTGCAGTGGTCGACCGCGATCAGCCCCAGCTCGGCGGCGAGCCGGACGCCCGGGCCGTGGCCGAGCTGATTGGCGTGGAGCCTGCCACGCAGCCCGCGGGCTGCCCCGGCGGCGAGGATGGTGCGGGCCTGGTCCTCGTCGAAGGCGCCGCGCTCGCAGAACACGTCGATCCAGCGTGCGTGCGGGGCCGCGGCGTCGAGCATCGCGCCGGTGACGAGACCGACGTACGCCGCGGGGTCACCGGGTTGCCCGTCGGGTCCGGTCGGCACGACGTGGGCGCCGAGGAAGGTGGTCTCGTCGGTGAACTGGCGAGCGATCGCGAGACTGCGAGCCTCGTCGCGGGTGGTGAGGCCGTAGCCGCTCTTGATCTCGACGGTGGTGGTGCCCTGCCGCTCCATCTCACGCACGAGGCGGGCGACGTGGGCGGTGAGCTGCTCGTCGGTGGCGGCGCGGGTGGCGGCGACCGTGGTGCGGATGCCGCCGGCGGCGTACGGCGTCCCGCTCATCCGGGCCTCGAACTCGGCGGCCCGGTCGCCGGCGAAGACCAGGTGGGAGTGGGAGTCGACGAAGCCGGGGATGACCGTGCGACCACCGACACTGACGACGGCGTCGACGCTGCCGGGGCTGGGGGCCTCGCTGCTCGAGCCGACCCAGGCGACGCGGCGACCCTCGATGACGAGGGCGGCGTCGGTGATCGCGCCGATCGCGCCGGGGCGCTCGGGGTCCATGGTGGCGAGCTCGCCGATGTGGGTGATGAGGGTGCTGCTCACGAGACCCACTGTCACACGAGCCGGCTGATGGCGGCGGCCAGGTCGCGTCCGACGGCCTCCGGGTCGAGGTCGCGGCGTTGTCCGTCGATGACCACGTGGGTGACGTCGGCGGCGCTCGCGGCGAAGACGGCCGTGTGCGCGTCGGCGCCGGTGCCGGCGGTGCGCGGGGAGGCGGTGTCGATGGTGACGAGGTCGGCGCGGGCGCCGACCTCGATCCGGCCGGCGTCGGGGAAGCCGAGGCTGGCGTGGCCGGTGGCCGGTGGCGGCGACGAGCAGGTCGGCGGCCGCCCAGTGTCCTCGGCTCAGGGTGGCGAGGCGCTCGTCGAGCTCGACGGCGCGCATCTCCTCGAACAGGTCGATCACGGCGTGGCTGTCGCTGCCGAGGGTCAGCGGACTGCCGGCGGCGCGGAGGCGGCGGGACGGTCCGATGCCGTCGCCGAGGTCGCGTTCGGTGGTGGGGCAGAAGCAGCTGTGGGTGCCGGACTCGCCGAGGAGGGCGATGTCGTCGTCGGTGAGGTGGGTCGCGTGCACGGCGGTGGTCAGCGGGCCGAGCACGCCGTGGTCGGCGAGCAGCCGCGTCGGCGTACGGCCGCCGTACGCCGCCCGACAGTCGGCGTTCTCGGCCGGCTGCTCGCTGAGGTGCACGTGGAGCGGGCGGCCGGTGGCGGCGGCGACGACGGTGGCGAGCTGGTGGTCGGGGACGGCTCGGACGGAGTGGATGGCGGCGCCGATGACTGCGGTGTCCGAGCCGCACAATTGTGACGTTCTGACAGCCCAGAGCTCCGCAAACCTGTCTGAATAGCACAATTGTGCCGTTTCGACAGGTCGGCCGAACCCGCTGCTGAGGTAGCAGGTATCGAGCAGCGTGATCCGGATGCCGGCATCGGCGGCGGCCGCGATCAGGGCGTGGCCCATCGCGTTCGGGTCGTCGTAGGGCACACCGCCGGGCTGGTGGTGCAGGTAGTGGAACTCCCCCACCGTCGTGATGCCGGCCGCCACCATCTCGGCGTAGGTCGCTCGCGCCAGGGCGTAGTAGGAGTCGGGGTCGAGGCGCTGGGCGACGGCATACATCTGCTCGCGCCAGGTCCAGAACGTGCCTGCGCCGCGCTGGGTGCGCCCGCGCAGGGCCCGATGAAACGCGTGGCTGTGGCAGTTGGCGAGCCCGGGGATCGTCAGGCCGGGGAGGCGGGTGCGGGAGCTTCGCTCCGCCGGGGAGGCGGGTGTGACGCGCGTGAAACGACCGCCCTCGATCTCGACCAGCACGTCATCGACCACGGCCCCGTCGACCCACGCCCGCTCCAGGACGTATGACGATCCGCTCACCGCCGGCGCTCCCACCTCAGCCCGCCGACCCGGCCGACCCGGCCAACCGCGCGAGCGTGTCGGCGAGCGCCGAGACCCCCACCAGGCAGTCGGACGTCGACGCGGTCTCGGCCGGACTGTGGGAGACCCCCGTCGGGTTGCGCACGAAGAGCATCGCCGTCGGCACACCCGCGGCCGAGAGGATCCCGGCGTCGTGGCCGGCCTGGGTGGCGATGATCGGCCAGTCGCCGCCGCTGTGGTCGGCCGCGATCGCCTGGGCCAGGTCGGCATCGAAGTGCACTGCCCCCGACACCGACTCGGCGGTCACCTCGACCGAGGTGCCGTCGCGCTCGGCGCGCTCCACCGCCTGCCGCTCGATCGTGGCCACCAGCCCGGCGAGCGCCTCCTCGCTCGAGCAGCGCGCGTCCAACCAGGCGGTGACCCGCGACGGCACCGCGTTGGTGCCGTTGGGTGCCACCTCGATCCGTCCGAAGGTCGCCCGGTGCCCCGCCATCCCCGACGTCACGCCGAGGCGGGCCTGCTTGTTGGCCGCCAGCGCCGTCATCGCGTAGGTGAGCATCGGGTCGGCACGGTCCTCCATCCGGGTCGTCCCCGCATGGTTGGCCTCCCCCGTCACGTCGAAGCGGTAGCGCCCGTGCGGCCAGATCTCGCTGGCCACCCCGATCGCGGCGTTGCGCTCGACGAGGTCACGTCCCTGCTCGACGTGGAGCTCGACGTAGGTCGCGACGTCGGCCACCCAGCCGGCACCGCTGTCTTCCCCAGGCCCCGCAACCACGTCGCCGAGCCGTACCCCGTCGCGGTCGGTCAGCTCCCGCGCGGCCTCCCACGTCATCGCCCCGGTCGCCAACCGCGACCCCAGGCAGGCGATCCCGAACCGCGAGCCCTCCTCCTCGACGAACACCGACACCCCGATCGGCCGCGTCGGCAGCACGCCGCGCTCGCGCATCAGGTCGATGGCCGCCAGCCCCGAGACCACCCCGAGCGGACCGTCATACGCGCCACCGTCGAGGACGGAGTCGAGGTGCGAGCCGGTCAGCAGCGCGTCGGGGCGGGAACGCCCCGGCCCGCCCGATAGTCCCTGACCCGTCGGGTCCCACGGATCCCACCAGGCCACCTGGTTGCCGAACACATCGGTCTCCACCACCAACCCCCGCGCAGCGGCCTGCTCGGCGAACCACGCCGACAGCTCGCGCTCGGCGCTCAGGAAGGGTTGCCGGAAGTACCCGCCAGATGCAGCCGAGCGCCCCACCGGCGCCAAGTCCGCCCACATGCGTTCGAAGTCATCAGCCACGACCGCCACCCTGCCACTACGGGCCACCACCGGGCCACTCCCGGGGCACACCGGAGGCACCCGCGCGCCATACTCGCGCCCATGGAGTTCACCGACGTCGTACGCCGCCGCCGCATGGTCCGCAGCTACACCGACGAGCCCGTCGACTCGGCGCTCGTCGACCGCGCCCTCGAGAACGCCACCCACGCCCCCAGCGCCGGCTTCAGCCAGGGGTGGGGGTTCCTGGTGCTCGACACCCCGGCCGACGTACGCCGGTTCTGGGCGACCAGCACCGACCGCGCAACTTCTCCCCAGGACCCCGGCCGCTGGCTGCAGGGCATGATGCGCGCGCCCGTCGTGATCCTGCCGTGCAGCAACAAGAGCGCCTACCTCGACCGCTACGCCCAGCCCGACAAGGGCTGGACCGACCGCGACGAGGCGCGCTGGCCGATGCCGTTCTGGCACCTCGACGCAGCCATGGCGAGCCTGCTGATCCTCCAGACCGTCACCGATGCCGGCCTCGGGGCCTGCTTCTTCGGCACCGTCCACGGGCGGGTTCCGGCGCTGCGCGAGGAGTTCTCGATCCCCGAGGCGTTCGACCCGATCGGGGTGATCACGATCGGGCACCCCGCCACCGGAGGTACGTCGGGCTCCCCGGCCACCCGCGCCCGCAAGCCCTGGCAGGACGTCGTGCATCGCGGCAGCTGGAGCGCTCCGGCCGACTAGCGTGCTCCCATGACCGCGCACCCCTACGCCGTCGCCAAGCTCCAGACCCTGGTCCGGATCCCGACGGTCAGCCACCGCGACACCTCACACGTCGACACCGCCGCCTTCGACCTGTTCGTCTCCGAGCTCGCCCGGCTCTTCCCGTTGCTCCACGAGCACCTCGACCTCACCCGCGTCTCCACCCACGGGCTCCTCTTCCACTGGCACGGAGCCGCGAGCGAGCGCCCGGTCGTGCTCATGGCCCACCTCGACGTCGTCCCGGTCGAAGGCACCTGGCAGCACGACGCCTTCGGCGGCGACCTCGTCGACCACGGCGGCGAGCAGGTCATCTGGGGCCGCGGCACGCTCGACGACAAGGGCTGCCTGGTCGGGATCTGCGAGGCCGTCGAGGAGCTGCTCGGCGAAGGCTTCCAGCCGGCCCAGGACGTCTGGCTCTCGTTCGGGTGCGACGAGGAGGTCATGGGCACCGCCGCACGCGAGGCCGTCGAAGAGCTTCGCCGCCGCGGCGTACGCCCATGGTTCGTGCTCGACGAGGGCGGCGCGATCGCGAGCGAGGCGTTCCCCGGGGTCAGCGCACCGGTCGGGGTCGTCGGCGTCACCGAGAAGGGCGCGACCTCGATCGAGCTCCGCGTCGAAGGCCGCGGCGGCCACGCCTCGACCCCCGCGAAGATGGGACCCACGGCCCGGCTGGCGCGCGCCATCACCCGGCTCGACCGCTCGCCCATGGCGGCGAGTGTCCCGGCCCCGACGATCGAGCTCTTCCGCCGGCTCGCACCCCACGCCCCGCTTCCCGTGCGGCCCCTCCTCGCCAACGCCGGTCGGCTCAAGCCGGCCCTCACCCGCGCCCTCCTGCTGGCCGGCCCGGAGACAGCCGCGATGACGCGCACGACGTTCGCGATCACCACGCTGTCCGGCTCGCCGGCCATCAACGTCATCGCCGCCACCGCCAAGGCCGGCGTCAACATCCGGGTGATGCTCGGCGACAGCGTGGCCGACGTACTCGCCCACGTTCGCAAGGCCGTCGACGACGACCAGGTCCAGCTCGACATCCTCGAGGCGGATGAGGCGAGCCCGCTCTCCCCCGTCGACGACGACGCCTTCCGACTCCTCGAGGCCACCATCACCGAGGTCTTCCCCGACGCCGTCCCCGCGCCCTACGTGATGATGGCCGCCACCGACTCACGCCACTTCACCGCGATCAGCGAGCGGGTCTACCGCTTCGCGCCGTTCCGGATGACGAAGGCCCAGCGCGAGTCGATCCATTCGTATGACGAGCACCTCGGCGTCGATGCGTTCCTCGACGGCATCACCTGGTACCGCCGCCTCATCGAAGGGCTCCGCTGATGGCCACCGGCGAGATCGGCACCACCGGACGCGGCACCCGCGCAGCCCAGAGCCTGGCGAAGGTGGTCGGGTTCCTCGTGCTCGTCGAGGTGGCGAGCGGGGTGCTCCAGGGCTACTACACGCCGATCTATCCCCAGATCGCCGACCACCTCACGATCCCCGAGGGCGACGTCAACTGGTTCGAGGCGGCCCAGCTCGTCGTCTCCGCGCTGTGCGTGCCGCTGCTCGCCCGGCTCGCCGACCTGATCGGCCACCAGCGGGTGCTGCTCCTCTCGACCGCCGTCACCGCGCTCGGCTCCTGGATCCTGGTGGTGGCGCCGTCGTTCACGACGTTCCTGATCGGCTGGGCCCTCCAGGGCGCGTACGTCGTGTGGTTGCCGCTCGAGGTGGCGATCATCCACCGCCGGCTGCGCGGCGACGCCGAGCGTGAGCGGCGTACCCGCCGAGGCGCCGCGATCCTCGTCGGCGCCCTCGAGCTCGCCGTGATCGTCGGTGCCCTCACCAGCGGACAGCTCGTCGACCGGGTCGGGATGGGCGTCGTGCTCGCACTGCCCGCCATCGTCGTGACGGCGGTGTTCTTCGTGATCCTGCTCGGCATCGAGCACACCCCGGGCGAAGCCACGGGAGGCATCGACTGGACCGGCTTCGCCCTGATCACCGGCTCCCTGGCCCTGGTGATGGCCGGGCTGGTCGTGGTGCGCCTCGAGGGACCGGCCTACGCCCCGGCCTGGCTGCTGATCGCTGCCGGCATCGCGAGCCTGGTGCCGTTCGCGCGCTACGAGATGGCTCGCACCGAGCCACTGGTCGACATCCGGCTGCTGCGTGACCCGCGGCAGTGGCCGATCCAGGTGACGGCGTTCCTCTTCGGGGTCCCGGTGCTGGGCGGGCAGATCCCGCTGTCGACCTACGCCCAGGCCGACCCGGTCGAGCGCGGCTACGGGCTGGGCGCCGACGCGGCCTTCGTCTCCACCCTGATCGGCGTCTACGTCATCACCCTGGCCATCGGGGCCTTCACCCTGCCGCTGACCACGCGGCTGCTCGGCGTACGCCGTGCTCTCGTCGCCTCCTGCCTCCTCATCGCGCTCGGCTACGCGCTGTGGATCCCCTTCCACGACCAGACCTGGCAGGGTCTGATCAACATGGCCGTCGCCGGTCTCGGCTCGGGAGCCCTGGTCGCCGCGCTGCCGGCCGCCGCGGCCGCCGCCGCACCGGAGGACCGCACCGGCTTCGCCACCGGCATGACGAACGCGACCAAGACCGTCGGCGGGGCGATCGCCAGCTCGATCTTCGCGATCGCGCTCGCCGCCGACGGCCTCGAGCTCGACCAGGCGCAGGCCCCGCTGTCGGGCTACCTGACGGTGTGGGCTGTCTGCTCGGGAGCGTCGTTGCTGGCCGCGCTGGCCCTCACCCTGGCGCCCCGGCACGCGTTCTCCGACGCGGCCGCGGTCGCGGGCGCACCCGAGTAGATCAACGGCTCCGGCACACCCACCATTGACGAGGGCGCCCACCCGGTCAGACAATCAGCGAGGTTCGCTCCGTGCCCGCTCCGCTGGGCCCATGACGCCACCGACAGCTCCCGTCGGTCGCGCCCGACTCGTCTTCATCTCGGCCTGCGCTCGCGTCACGCGCTTCTCGAAAGCGACCTCTCAGATGGCCTCTCCTGCCCCGCGCACCAGGACCACCGTCCTCGCGATGGTCCTCACCGCTCTCGTCCTGTCCACTGCCGCGCTCGGCTCGCCGTCGTCGGCGCACGCCCGGCCCCACGCCGCAGCAACCGGTTCGTCGCAGCGCCTGGCCGTCGACGCCCCGACCGTGCGGCCGCGCAAGCCGATGGCCCTGGAGCGCACGTCGTTCAACGGGGAGCTCCCGGGCCGGAAGCGACCGGTGACCCTGCAGCGCAAGGCCGGCGGCTCGTGGCAACCGGTGGTGAGCGGGCGCACCACCAAGAAGGGCCGCTACTCCCTGACCGCCGCCGGGCGAGCCGGGACCTACCGGGTCAGCGCCCCCCGCGTCGGCTCCCGATCCGCCGTCACCACTCGCAGCGTCAAGATGCGGATCGCCGACCAGACGGTACAGCTGGCCGAGGTCCGCTCGCCCTTCATCATCGGCTCGCAACGAGCGGTCGTCGTCGACCTGTCGCCTGCGCGTCGTCTTCGGACGGTCGTGCTCCAGCGCCGCGACGGCGCCGGCTGGACCGACCTCGACACGTCGCGCAGCGCGAACACCGGCCGGGCGCAGCTGGTGCACGTCGGCGCCGAGACCGGGACGGCGACCTACCGGGTCGTGGCCAAGGTCTATCGGGGCGCGAAGGCCCACCGGAGCCGCACCACGCGGATCCGCACCGCGGATCCGGTCGAGCACGTCAGCGCCGGGGGCCCTCCCGACAACGTGAGCTATGACCCGACGCTGTCCGGTGATGGCCGCTACCTCGCCTTCACCTCACGGATGCCGCTGCTGCCCGGCGACTCCGATGCCACCGAGGACGTCTACGTGTTCGACCGGGTGACCGGTGGGCTGAGCCTCGAGATGGGCCTCGTCATCGGGCACGTCAACAACCCCTACCTCTCCCACGACGGACGGTTCCTGGCCTTCCAGACCAACTCCCCGAACCTCGCGGACGAGGTGGACTCCGACTACGACGTGTTCGTGCTCGACCGGACCACCGGGGAGGTCGACCTCGTCTCCGCCACACCCGAGGGCGCCCCGGGCAACGGCAACTCCTATGTCCACGCAATCTCGGGCGACGGTCGAACGGTCGCCTTCACCTCGACCGCACGCGACCTCGTCACGGTCTTCCCACCGCCGGCCGGGCCGGACCTGCGCCACGCCTACCTGCGCGACCGCGACAGCAACCTGTCACGCGCCCTCGACCGCAAGGGCGCGGAGTGGTCGAGCCAGAGCATCTACGAGCTCGACCTGAGCGCCGACGGCTCCCGGGTCGCCTTCAGCTCGAGCGACCTCGACCTCGACCCCGGCTCGGTCAACGGCTCGGCGGTCTACGCCTGGGACATCGCACCCGACGGAAGAATCACCGGACGCGCGAACCTCACGCCCGGGGTCAACGCCAGCGGGCCGGTGCTCAGCGGCGACGGGTCGGTCGTGGCGTTCACCAGCACCAACGGGCTCGACCCGGACGACAACGACGCTCTGCGGGACGCCTACGTCCTCCGCTACGGCGAGATCAGCGCGGTCGGTCCGGTGCTCGACGGCCGCAGCCAGCCGGCCGACGTCTCGACGGACGGTCGACACGTTCTCCTCGCCACCGAGGCGGTGGTCGAGGACGACACCAACGGCGACGACTGGGACCTCGGCACGTGGGACCTCGTCGGCGCCACGTTCGCGCTGCTCACCGCGGCCGGACCCGGCGACAGCAGCGAGGGGCAGCTGTCGACCGACAACACCGTCGTGGGCCTCGCCTCCAGCGCCGACCTGACGCCAGGGTCGGGCAACGGCAGCAGCGGCGTGTACGCCGTGGTGACGCGATGATTCGCCGGGGAGCGGTCTCGGCCCTCGCCCTCGCCGTCAGCGCTGCCACGGTCCTCGTCGCCCTCCAGACAACAGGGCCGGCCGCGGCCGTCAGCCCAGGTCTCCAAGGCCCCCTCGTGTTCGTGAGCGACAGCGCCGCCAACGGCCACCAGGACCTGTTCACCTCTCAGGCCGACGGCACCGGTCGCATCAACCTCACCGGCGAGAACCAGCTCTACAACGTCTACGCCGCAGCGGCGTCGCCGGACGGTCGCACGATCGCCTATGAGCGCGGCGGGGCGGAGCAGAACGAGATCTGGCTGATGGACGCCGACGGGTCCGGCAAGCAGGCCCTCACCGATGGCTCGCAGGCCGCGTCCTCGCCGACCTTCTCGCCCGACGGCGCCCGGGTCGCGTTCGCCTTGGCCGGCTCGGTGGTGTCCACGGACCTCGACGGCTCCGACCTCCAGACGATCAGCGACGCCGGGACGGCGCCGGAGTACTCCCCCGACGGCACCCGGGTCGCCTTCAACCGCAGCGACCCAGCAGCGGGCTCCCGGATCTGGGTCCGGACCCTCGGCGGCGCCGAGGTCGCCCTGACGACGTACAACGACACGGCCGGACGACCCTCGTGGTCCCCGGACGGGTCGCTGCTGCTCTTCTGGCACGACGCCGGTGACGTCCAGGGCCTCTACACGATGGCGCCCGACGGCGACGACCTCCAGCTGCTGGCCGCCGGGGGCTTCTTCGCCTTCAGGTCCTACGCCTGGTCGCCGAGCGGCACCCGGATCGCCTACACCAGCAACGTCTCCGGCAACGAGGAGATCTGGGTGATGGATGCCGACGGGTCGAATGCTGCGCAGGTGACCGATCTCGGCGCCTCGATCGAGCACCCCTTCGTCACCTGGTCGACGCCGCCGGAGACGGAGCCGACCGTGCTGCCCACACTCACGCAGGGGATCGCGATGAGCCCACTGGTCCTGCCGGGGTGGACCTTCGCGTCGTACGCCGTCACCGACGGCGCGCTGCCCGACGGCCTCGACCTGACCGACACCGGAGAGCTGTCGGGCACCCCCACCCGGTGGGGGCAGTACGTCTTCGAGGTCACCACCAGCGACCCGGGAGGCGAGACGCCCACGACCTACACGATGCGGGTCCTCGACCCCGAGGACCCGCGCCTCGATCTGCTCACCCCGGTCGCTCACGACCGCGGCGGGCACGCGGTGTCGCTGTCGCTGCAGACCGACGTCACCTGGCTCACCTCCGATCCGACGTCCGGTGCGGTGACGTATGACGTCCGGTTGCGGTCGGCGCGCTGGAACCGCACCTTCACCACCCACCAGTACCCGGCCACGTGGCAGGGGGTGGAGACGACGTCGGTGCGCCACGCACCGAGCCCCGGTCGCACCTACTGCTACTCCGCTCGCGCCACCGACCGGTCGGGGCGCACCGGCGCCTGGAGCTCCGAGCGGTGCATCGTCGCGCCGCTCGACCAGACCTCGCTCTCGACCTCCGCGGGCTGGTCGACGATCTCCTCGAGCGCCTTCTACGGCGGCTCGGCGGTGCGTGCGACCAAGAAGGGCAAGACCCTCACCCGCACCAAGGCGCGCCTGGCTCGGGTGGGCATCGTGGCGACCACCTGTCCGGCCTGCGGCAAGGTCGCGGTGCTCGTCGGCGCCAAGCGCATCGGCACGGTCGACCTCGGCCGCGGCACCCGGACCTACCACCGGCGCACCTTCCTGCTCCCCCGCTTCTCAGCGCGCAAGGGCAAGGTGCGGGTCAAGACTCTGACGAAGAACCGCAAGGTGATCATCGACGCGATCGTCATCGGAGCTACCTGAGAGCGTGTGGGCGTCCTGGCTAGGCTCGCTGCGAGGTGAATTCGATGACCGATCCAGAGCGTGGTTCCCAACCGACCGAGGAGTCGCAAGCCGCCGACGAACGTGAGCGGCAGAAACGCAGCAGCGAGAGCGCCGCCGCGGCCCGTATCGCCAACCAGCACCTCTGGGTCGACCAGCAGATCCGGGTGGCGATGGAGCGCGGCGACTTCGACGACCTGCCCGGCGCCGGCAAGCCGATCGCGGGGCTCGACCGTGACCACGACCCCGACTGGTGGCTCAACCAGCTGATCGAGCGGGAGAAGATCGTCGTCCTCCCTCCCTCGGTGCAGCTGCGCAAGGACGACGCCGCGCTCGACGACGTGCTCGACAAGCTCCTCCGCGAGGACGACGTGCGCCGCGAGGTCGGCGACTTCAACGCGCGCGTGCTGCACGCGCGGTACTCACCTCAGGACGGCCAACCGCCCCTGGTCACGATGCCGCGCGACGTCGAGGAGGCCGTGGCCGCGTGGGCGACCCGACGTGAGGAACGGCGCGCCGCCGCGCGCGAGAAGCAAGCTGCCGCGACCCGGGCTCCGGGTGCGCCGCGGCGCCGCTGGTGGCAGCGCCGGGGCTAGCCCTTCCCCCGCGCCACGACCTTCACCGACACCGCGTCCCGCACGGACGGATCGGCCGATGACCGCACCGGGACCCTGAGGAACAGCTTCTTCCCCGGCCGGGCCTTGCTCCCACGGGTGACCTTGATCCGCAGCGTCCAGGACTCGCCCGGAGCCAGCTGCTTGGTCTCGCCGGCCTCGGCGGACGCCTTCACCCGGAAGCCTCGCTTCTTGCCTTTCACGTCGAAGCCGAGGCGGTCGGGCGACGATCCGTCGTTCTGCAACGACACCACGATCGTGCGCGTGCGACCGACCTTCGTCAGCCGTGTCGACACCCGCTGCGACGCCGCCGACCCGTAGACGTCGTCGCCGACCCGGGTGCCGCCGGCGCCCTTGACCTTGATCCGGGCGTCGGGGAGCGCGGCCTGGCCGAGCACCGTGTAGGACCGGCTCGTCGTCGTGGTGTTGCCGTCACCGTCGGTCGCGACGACCTCGTAGGTGTGTCGTCCGGCGGTGGAGGTGTCGACAGCGCCACCGGCGCAGGTCTGCAACGACGACCCGCCCCGATCGGTGCAGCCGTAGGAAGGCTCGACGGCCTCGCCGAAGGCATAGGTGGCGCCCGCCGCCGGTGACTCGACGGCCACCTCGGGGGCGGTCACGTCCGGTACGACGGCCAGGTGCGCGCGATAGGAGAAGTAGCGCTGGCCCGCCTGCGGGTTGACGTCGGACAGGCGCCAGAGCTCGTTGCCGCCGGCGTCGATCTCGCTGGCGATCTCCTCCCGGCTGAACGCCCAGCCGATCAGGGTGCCCCCGCCCGTCACGGCCTGCGTCGAGCCGGCGAACTGGGCGAAGCGACCGGGCGCATAGCTGCTCTCGACCGTGGCGGTGGCGCTTTCCTCGTCGAGGGCGATCCGCAGCACCCGCGACTCGGTGCGCGCCACCCGCGGGCCGTCGGGATCGCCCGGGTCGGCGCACATCGCCGACGCGGCGCCGTTGTCGAAGAGCAGGATCGAGCCGTCGGCGAGCTCGCGGGCCGTGTGCTGCGCGCACGGACCGCTGTCGGGAGCGCCGGTGGTGTCCTCGACGGCGAAGGTGGAGTCGATCGCCACCGAGCTTCCACACCACCGACCCGGTCGGCGTGCTGGTGTCGATCTTGAAGACCGAGCTGAACCCACGGAACGACGCGAGGATGCTGCCGTCGGCCATCAGGTCGATCGAGTTCACGTGCGCGTAGTCGGCGCCACCGGTGAGGGTCTCGTCGGCATACGGCGCGCTCGTCCACTCGAAGCCGACCGTTCCGTCGGGGTCGATGCGCTGGATGATCGAGTCGTCCAGCCCGGTCCCGGCGTTGGGCTCATAGGCGAGCAGCCACACGGTGCCGTCAGGAAGAGCAATCGAGTCGTGGCCGTCGGTGTTGACGAGCCCCACGGTCTCGGTGCTGCTGATCGGCTCGAACTCGCCGTCCAGCTGCACCAGGGCCTGCCCGGTGCGGCCCGGGGTCGCGGTGGTGCGCGAGATCGAGAAGGCGCCGTTGGGCTGCTGCTTCAGGTCGAGGGCACCGAGGACGGTGTTGGTGATCCTCTCCACGTAGACCGGGACGCCGTGGCGGTCGAGCGCAGTCTGGAAGAAGGCGGACGAGTCGGTGAAGTTCGTCAGCCCCAGCAGGACCGACCCGGCGGTGAGCGGCGCGGACGAGGAGACGTCGGCGGCCAGCGTCGGGAAGCCGGCCGGCAGGTAGACCAACGAGTGTCGCGCGGTGCCGGCCTCGTCGACGATGAACACCGCGACCTCGTCACCGGCCGCCAAGCCGGTCACGGTGGCGCTGCCGTCGGCCTCGGGGCGCCCGTCGATCCAGATCCGCCCGAGGGGATCACTCGTGGTCGCGGTGACCGTCACGGTCCCGGCGGTCGCGTCGGAGGTGGTGACCGCATAGCGCGCGATACCCGGGTCGTACGACGGATAGCTCGCGGCTCCGGCGCCGGCGACCTCGAGCGTATGCACTGGTGCTGCTGCCCGCGCCGCGTCAGGGGCCGCCTGCGCCGCCACTCCGGTGAGGAGCGGGGCGAGCAGGCAACCCAGAGCGACGAGAGCCCTCCCCGGCTTCGTCATGGCAGGACGGTAGCCCGTTCTCGGCGTCCACAAGAGCGGAAGGGAGACATCCGTCATATCGCGACCGGCGACCCGCTGGTAACTTCCGATCCATGCCCGCCGCATCGCAGAGCGCCAAGGACTTCTTCCGCCCCCTCGCCGTCGGAGCGCCGACGCCGCTGACCGAGATCCCGTTCCGGCCCAGCCGGGCGATCCACTTCTTCGATCCGAGCAACGCCAAGATGGCCGCGAAGATCCCGGCCATGGTCGGCACCGTCGATGTGCTCCTCGGCAACCTCGAGGACGCCGTCAAGGCCGACAACAAGCTCGCCGCCCGTGAAGGCTTGGTCGAGATCGCCAAGGCGACCGACTTCGGGCCGACCCAGCTGTGGACCCGGATCAACTCCCTCGACAGCCCCTGGGCACTCGACGACCTCACCACGCTGGTCCCGGCGATCGGCGACAAGCTCGACGTCATCATGGTGCCCAAGGTGCAGGGCGCCGAGGACATCCACTACGTCGACCGTCTCCTCGCCCAGCTGGAGGCGAAGGCCGGTCTGACCCGCCCGATCCTCATCCACGCGATCCTCGAGACCGCGCGCGGCGTGGCCAACATCGAGGAGATCTGTGGCGCTTCACCGCGCATGCAGGGTCTCTCGCTCGGCCCCGCCGACCTCGCGGCCGACCGCCGCATGAAGACCACCCGGGTCGGAGGAGGCCACCCCGGCTACCTCGTGCGCCAGGACCCGACCGACTCCTCCCCCGAGGCGATCAACGCCGAGCGCACGACGTACCAGCAGGACCTGTGGCACTACACGATCGCCCGCATGGTCGATGCCTGCGCGATGCACGGCATCTACCCCTACTACGGGCCGTTCGGCGACATCGCCGACGTCGTCGCCTGTGAGGACCAGTTCCGCAACGCGTTCCTGCTCGGCTGCGTCGGCACCTGGAGCCTGCACCCCAAGCAGATCGCGATCGCCAACCGGGTCTTCAGCCCCTCGGTCGAGGACATCACCCACGCCCGCCGCGTCGTCGCGGCCATGGGCGACGGCACCGGCGCGGTGATGCTCAACGGCAAGATGGAGGACGATGCCTCCCTCAAGCAGTGCCTGGTGATGGTCGAGCTCGCCGAGCAGCTCGCCGCGATCGACCCCGCACTCAAGGAGCAGTACGACGCCATCCCCGCCACCGAGGAGTCCTGAGATGACCGAGTCCGCCACCTTCCGGCCACGCCGCTCGGTCCTCTACATGCCCAGCTCCAACGCCAAGGTGCTGGAGAAGGCCAAGACCTTGGGGTGCGACGGCATCATCTTCGACCTCGAGGACGCCGTCGCCCCCGACGCGAAGCCGTCGGCCCGCGACGCGGCCTGCGCCGCCGTTGCCGGCGGCGACTACGGCAAGCGCGAGCTGACGATCCGGGTCAACGGCCTCGGCACCGAGTGGCACGACGCTGACCTCGCCGCCGCAGCCGCCGCCGGCCCGGACGGCATCGTCGTACCCAAGGTCAACTCCGCCGAGGAGGTCCGCACCCTGGTCGCAGCCATGGAGGCTGCCGGCGCCCCGGAGCACACCAAGCTCTGGGCGATGGTCGAGACGCCCGAGGCGATCTTCAACGTCCGCGAGCTCGCCGCCGCCTCCGACCGGCTCGCGGTCCTCGTGATGGGCACCAACGACCTGGTCAAGGAGCTGTACGCCGAGCACGTCCCCGGCCGCGCTCCCCTGCTCACCTCGCTGTCCCTCTCGCTCCTGGCCGCCCGCGCCGCCGGGATCGCCATCCTCGACGGCGTCTACAACGACGTGAAGAACGCCGAGGGCTTCCTCGCCGAGTGCGAGCAGGGTCGCCAGCTGGGCTTCGACGGCAAGACCTTGATCCACCCCGGACAGATCGGACCTGCCAACGAGCAGTTCGCTCCGTCGGAGGCGGCGATCGCCGACGCCCGCGGGATCCTGGAGGCCTGGGAGGCCGGCAAGGGTTCCGGCGTGGTGACCTACAACAACAAGATGGTCGAGAACCTCCACGTGGAGTCCGCCGAGCGCACGCTGTCGATCGCGGAGGCCATCGCCGCCCTCGGCTGATTCCTCAGCAGCCTGGGCGGATGCTGTTGCCGACCTCGGAAGTGGGGCACCATGGAAGCCGTGACCATCTTGCCGCGCACTGGGATGACCAGGGACGACCTGGCCGCGCTGGTGCCGGAGGAGCCCGATGACGGGCACCGCTACGAGCTCATCGACGGGGCGCTCATCGTGACCCCGGCGCCCGGCTTTCGCCACCAGCTCGTCTCGGTTCGCCTGATCGTGTTGCTGCACGAGGCGTGCCCAGCCGGGCTCGCGGTGCTGGCGGCACCCTTCGCAGTCGGACTCAGCGTCGACACCGAGGTCCAGCCCGATCTCCTCGTTGCGCCCCGCGATGCCTTCACTGACAAGGACCTCCCGGGGGCTCCCCTTCTCGCGGTCGAGATCCTGTCCCCGAGCACCCGGCTGATCGACCTGAACCTGAAGAAGGCCCGCTACGAGGAGGCCGGCTGCGCGTCGTACTGGGTGATCGACCCGATCGAGCCGCGCCTCACCGTCTGGGAGCTGCGCCAAGGTGCGTACGTCGAGGCGGCCGACGTCGGGCCCGAGGACACCTGGACCGCCGAGCGTCCCTACCCCGTCACGATCCGGCCTGGTTCGCTGGTCGACTGATCGCCTGACCTCATCCGCTCTACTCGTCGGCGGCGCTCAGGTTCCAGACGTGGTGGTAGGCCGCGGCGTACTGCTGCACCTTGCGGTCGGGCGCCGGGTCGCTCACCACTCGCGGGAGCTTGATGCTCAAGGACACCCAGCGGGTCATCGTGCGGGCCATCACGTGTGCCCCTGGAGCGTGCGTCCGAAGCTCCGGCGGCAGTCCGGGCACACCCAACGTGCGCCCATGCTCAGCCCTGTGCGCCTGCGTCGAGCTCGGCGACGAGCTTCTTCGCTGCGGTGACGCGGTAGGACGCATCGATCAGCTCCGACACCTCGTCCCAGCCCCCCGCCTCTGCATCCGGCAGGTCGAGGCCGAGCCAACCGGAGCCGCCGAGGTAGGCGGGCACGAACACCCGCGGATCGTCGAGCAACGCCTCGTGCTCATCGGGCTCGAGCAGCACCATGATGCTCTGCTCGTGCTGGACCCACACCTCGTCAACCTTGTGCGACCCCCCGTAGTAGGCGAAGACCTTGCCGCGTGGTGCCGTCCAGAAGGCCGGCCGACCATGGGACACCTTCATCTGCGCTGCCGGCATCGCCAGGGCGAGCTCGCTCACCCGGGCCAGCACCGGGTCGTCGTCCTCGAACATCTGTGGATGCGCCATACCCGTGATCGTAGGGTCCGTGCAGACATATGTCGTCGACGCAGCATGGCTCGGACTGCGAGGATCGCCGGCATGCACCTGGTGATGCTGTTCGGACCTCAAGCCGTCGGCAAGATGAGCGTCGGGCGAGAGATCGTTCGGCGGACGCCTTACCGGCTGTTCCACAACCACGCGACCATCGAACCGCTTCTCGAGGTGTTCGACTGGGAAACCCCGGCCTTCCAGACGCTCAAGCTGGAGTTCCGGCGGCGTGTGATCGAGGAGGCTGTCGCCAGTGGCATGCCGGGTCTCGTCTTCACTTTCGTCTGGGCGCTCGAGCTGGCCGAGGACGCCGACTACGTGCGACACCTCTTGGCCCCGGTCATCGACGGCGGCGGACATGTCGACTGCGTCGAGCTGTACGCCGACGAGGCCACCCGGCTGACCCGTGAAGGAACGCCCGAGCGCCTTGCCGCCAAGCCCTCCAAGCGCGACACCTCATGGGCCCGCGGTGATCTCCTCGACTCCGGTCGACGGAATCACCTCAGCACCGGCCCGGACGTCGACTTTCCGCTAGACCTGCCGCATCACCGGATCGACAACAGCCGGCTCACTGCCGGCGAGACCGCCGATCAGGTGGTCGACTTGTTGCGGCTTCCGCTTCGATAACGGCGATAA
>CAVXGJ010000014.1:0-202006 GCA_963761285.1 uncultured Actinomycetota bacterium
GACGCATCCATCACCAGTGACGAGCCAACAACGCTTCAAGCGAGGATTACATCAAGAGTCAGATCCTTGCTCCGAACATCAATCGGGCCGGCAAGGTCATCGTTCTCATCACACCCGATACCAAGAATCATCCATGGGTCAACTGGGAAATTGAGTACGCCGAGAAGCAAGCCAAGGAGATCATCGGGGTTTGGGCACCTGGGTCAGCACGCTGCGACGTGCCCGCTCCGCTGGAACAGCATGCCGATTCGCTGGTCGAGCAATTGGTGGCTCTGTCCTCTACTCGTTGCGTTACGTGCTCGCTGTCACGCTCCTCGGAGGCGTCACCGCTGACAAGACCCCGGACAAGCTCGTCGTCGACCTCGACCCCGGGGCCTACTGGGCGGCCGACACCAACGGCAACGATGCCGACAAGTTCGTCGACGTTCTCCGTCAGCGGCGACGGGACCGGCAACACGATGCCGGCGGCCACGAAGTTCAGAGCCAAGAAGGCGACCTCGTGGGCACGCTCGCCGAAGTCGATCCCCAAGAAGGGTCTGCTCAACTTCAAGAACGACTCGTCAGCCAACCACTTCATCGCAATGGTGAAGCTCGTGAAGGGGAAGTCCTTCCGCGACTTCAAGAAGTGGTTCGAGGCCGAGGGCGGCCCGTCCGGCCGGCCACCGATCAAGTTCGACGTCGGCCTCGACAGCGGAGTGGTGAGCCCCGGGTACTCCGCGGCCTTCAACTACCGGCTACCGAAGGGCAACTACGTGGTGCTCTGCTTCTGGCCGGACGCCTCGATGGGTGGCATGCCGCACGCCTTCATGGGCATGTACCGACCTCTCAGCGTGAAGTAGCCCTGCGACCGCCTCCCGTACCCGGCGCTGGTCGCCGGTGCGGGAGGTGGTCGAGGGCGGTAGACATGCCCCGTGGACACCGCCTCACCGACGTTCCTCGTGCTGGACCTCACCGGCACCTTCGCGTTCGCTCTCAACGGGGCACTGATCGCGATCCGGGTCGCGAAGTTCGACATCGTCGGGGTGATCACCCTCGGCATGGTCACCGCCCTCGGTGGCGGGATCATCCGCGACGTCTTCCTCGACTCGCTGCCGCCCGCGACCTTCAGCGACTGGCGCTACCTGGCGGTGGCCGCGTGCGGAAGCCTGGTCGCCTTCGGGTTCGGGCTCCGCATGGACCGGCTGGCGACTCCGATCCTGGTCCTGGACGCCGCGGGCCTGAGCCTCTTCGCTGTGAGCGGCACACTCAAAGCACTCACCTACGACGCCGGCCTCGCGCAAGCGGTGATCCTGGGCGCGATCACGGCCGTGGGCGGTGGAACGCTGCGCGACATGATGGTCAGTCGGATCCCGGTGGTGCTGCGCAGCGAGCTGTACGCAGTCCCGGCGCTGGTCGGCGCGTGCGTGCTGGTGATCGCGCAACAAGCCGGGGCGCCGGTGGTCCCGGCCGCTGTCGGCGGCGCGGTGCTCTGCTTCGGGATCCGGATGCTGGGGGTGCGCTACGACCTGCACGCCCCCGCGCCGCCGGGGGCGGACCGCCATACGTGATCGGGGCGGGGCTCGCTGCGGGGATCAGTCCTTGCCGAAGGCCCGGGCTCGCAGCAGCCACCTCGGGATGCTGAGCAGCGAGGACGAGGCGGGCCAGGCGTCGGCACGGAACCAGGCGTCGGAGCCCCCGTCGACGTAGACGACGCTGCCGCACAGGAAGTCGGCGGCGGGCGAGAGCATGAAGACGGTCCAGTCGGCGATGTGGCCGGCATCGCCGTACCCACCGACCGGCACGGGGAACGTCTCGATCCGGTCGCGGTCGGGTCCGTCGAGCTGGGTCTGGAGCAGCGGGGTCATGATCGCGCCCGGCGCGATCGCGTTGAGCCGGATGCCGCTGCCGGCCCACTGCCGGGTGACGGACGTGCGCCGTACCCAGGTGCTGAGCGCGAGCTTGGAGGCGCCGTAGGCGAACGCAGGGGCGTTCTTCTTGCCGAACGCCTTCAGGACCCGGGCCCGGGTCGATGGCCGGTCCTTGAGGAAGGATCGGACCAAGATGCCAGGGATGCCCGGCGTGACGCTGGTTGAGTTGGAGCCGAAGACCACGACCTTGCTCGAGGTGCCGGAGGCGGTGGCTGCTTCAGCGAGGGCCGTGCGCCACGCGGTGAGCAGCTCGGTCGGCGCGACGTAGTTGACCTGTGCGATGAGCTCCTCACGGCCCGGGACCGGTCCGACTCCGGCGGCCAGGACGGCCCCGTCGAGCCGACCTCGGGCAACCCGGAGCACCTCGGAGGCCGCAGTCGATCGGCCGACGGGGGTGGAGAGATCGGCGACGACGTCGGCGTCGTGGAGGTCCACGGAGATGACGTCGTGCCCCTCGGCCTGGAGTCGCGTGACGACCTCGGCGCCCATTCCCGATGCTGCTCCGGTCACGACATAGGTGCCCATCGGTTCAGCTCCCTCCCCTCGACCGCCGTGACGCCACGGGGTGGCCGCAGTGTGGCGCACCTCGGGTGTCGGTCGCTAGCGAGTCCGCGCAGGGTCGAGCCGCCGGGCCCACCAGGCGCCGCCGGCGACGAGCAGCACCAGCGCCGAGCCGGCAGTGACCAGGCCCCAGGGCTCGGTGCCGTAGGCGCCCACGGCGGCGTAGGCGAGGCTGCCCGGGACCATCCCGATCGCGCTCCCCACGAGGTAGTCGCGGAACCTCACCCCGGACAGGCCCGAGGCGTAGTTGACGGCGGTGAAGGGCACGAGCGGGACCAGGCGCACCACCAGGACCGCCGACAACCCGTGGTCGCGCAGGAGCGCGTCGACACGCTCCAACCGGCCGCGGGTGAGTCTGTCGACGGCCTCGCGCCCGAGCAGACGCCCGAGGCCGAACGAGACGATCGCTCCGACCAGCGCCGCGGCCAGCGACAGGGCAGCGCCGCCCCACAGGCCGAAGACGGCACCGCCGGCAGCGGTCAGGACCGCCTTGGGCCAGGGGATCAGTGCGAGCACGGCGTAGCCGGCGAAGAACAGCACCGGTCCCCAGAAGCCTGCTGCGTGGATGCGGGTCTTCACGGCCAGCATGTCGGGCGTGCCGAGGACGACGGCGAGGACGACACCGCCGCTGACGAGAGCCAGCAGGGCGAGAGCCTTGAGCAGGGTGACTCTGCTCATGGGGGTCCTGACGAAAGTGGGTGGGCCCGCGCACGGGTCCTGAACACCCCCCAGTCTGCCGGATGACCGAGGAGTGCCGACGGTTAGCATCCTGCGATGACCTGGCTCCTGACGACCGTCGGCGTCGTCCTGATCCTGATCGCCCTCCGCGACATCTTCCACACCCTGTGGCACCCCGGCGGCTTCGGGACCCTCTCGCACCTGGTCTTCGCGACCATGTGGCGGATCGCGAGGTTCAACCGGCGCGGGTCGTCGGCCTCGGAGCTGGCCGGACCGCTGGGCCTCCTCGCGACGCTCGGCGTGTGGGCGGGGCTGATGATCATCGGGTTCGGGCTGCTCTACCTGCCCCACATGCCGGAGGGTTTCTCGTTCGGTTCGTCGCTCGAGCCAGGTGCCTCCTCAGACGTCGTCGCCTCGTTCTACCTGTCGGTCGTGGCGCTGGCGACCCTCGGGCTCGGCGACATCCTCCCGGCCACGCCGTTCCTGCGCGTGCTGGTGCCCGCCGAGGCGCTCGTCGGCTTCCTGCTGCTCACCGCTGGGATCTCCTGGATCCTGCAGCTCTACCCGGCGCTGATCCGCAGGCGGGCGTTGGCGCGTCGGCTCACCACGATGTCACGCCAGGGAGCGGCCGCGGTGGTCGAGACGGGGGAGGCGAGCATCAGCGTGCAGCACCTCGAGGGCGTGCGCAGCGAGCTGGCGGCGGTGGAGATGGACCTGCTCCAGTACGGCGAGTCCTACTACTTCCGCGAGAACCAGTCGGAGGTCTCCCTGCCGGCGGCACTTCCGTGCGTGGTGGCGCTCATCGAGGCCGGGCAGCGCTCCTCGTCGCCCGAGGTGCGCAATGCCGCGGCAATGTTGGACGACGGTCTCTCCGAGCTGCTGGCGCTCGTACGCCGAGGGTTCCTCGGGGCGGTCGGCGACCGCGACGAGACGCTGGCGGCGTACGCCCGGGACCACCAGCAGCCGACCGGCTGATCGTCTCGACCAGCTGCACCAGCGGGGCGGGTCTTGGCTCGCTTGGTCCAACCTCCTACGATCTTCCAAAGATCATTGGAGGAATGGTGGAAGCAGAAGAACGACGCACGCGGGTCTTCGACGAGCTGGCCGTCGTCGGCAAGGCCTTCGGCAGTGCCAAGCGACTCGAGCTGGTCGACCTGCTCGCGCAGGGCGAGCGGACCGTCGACGGCCTGGCCAGGGCAGCCGGCATGGGGGTGACCACGGTCTCGGCCCACCTACAGGTGCTCAAGCTGGCCAACCTCGTGCGCACCCGCAGGGAGGGCACCAAGGTGCACTACCGCCTGGCCGGGGACGACGTGGCCGCGCTGTACGACGCCATGCGCAGCGTCGCGCGTACCTGGTCTGCCGACGTGGGGCAGGCGTTGGACGCCTACCTCAACCTCCCCGGCTCCGACGAGGTCGGACTGGTCTCGCGAGACGAGCTCTCCGCCCTGCTCGGCGGTGAGATCACCTTGATCGACGTGCGACCCGAGGAGGAGTTCGCCGCCGGCCACATCCCGGGCGCGCTGAGCGTGCCGTTGGGGTCGCTGATCGCTCGCGCGGCCGACCTACGAGCAGCGCCTGACGTGGTCGCCTACTGCCGCGGCAGCTTCTGCGTGATGGCGCACGACGCCGTCCGACTGCTGGGCGCCGAGGGCGTCGAGGCCCGGCGGCTCGAGGACGGCATGCTCGAGTGGCGCACGCACGGCCACCCGGTGGAGGTGGGCGCGTGAGGGCGCTCGTCGGCTGGTCGGCACGGCGGTGGGTGGTGGCCGCCGGCCGCCCTGGCCTTCGCCCTGCTCGTGGCCATCCCGACAGACCTCATCGACACCCCTGTCTTCGGTCGGGAGATCCCGCCGACCTGGTGGGCCTGGCCCTCCCTTGTCGTGTCCTCGGCGCTCGCGGGCCTGCTCGTCGCGACCTACGTCGCGGCGCCGGAGCAGCCCGAGGTCGCCACCACCCGCCGCGGCGGGTGGATCGGAGCGTCTCTGACGTACTTCGCGGTCGGCTGCCCGGTCTGCAACAAGCTGGTGCTCGTCGCCCTCGGCAGCGCCGGAGCCATCACCTGGTTCGAACCGGTGCAGCCGCTGCTCCAGCTGCTCGCCATCGCCTGCTGGCCTGGGCGCTGCGGCGCCGCCTGGCCGGCGAGCTGTCCTGCCCCACCACCATCTCGGGAGAACCCACCCATGTCTGATCGTCGCAAGAGCCCCGTCGTCCCGCTGGCCATCGCCGCTGTGGCCGTCATCGCCCTCGTCGCGAGCCTCGTCGGCTCCTGGGGCGCCGGCGACGGCGAGCCGGGCCGGCCCAGCGAAGCCGGCGGAGCTGCCGCCGGCCGCGAGAGTGCGCCCGCCGGCCCCGATGACGAGGGCCGCGCACCGGCTGACACGTGGGCGCGGCTCGTCCGACGTGACGCGGACGACCCCCAGGCGATGGGGGAGGTCGATGCGCCCGTCGTGATGCTGGCCTACTCGGAGTTCCAGTGCCCCTTCTGCGGCAAGTTCGCCAGGGACACCGCACCCACCCTGATCGAGGAGTATGTCGAGGACGGCACGCTCCGCATCGAATGGCGTGACTTCCCCTACCTCGGGCCCGAGTCGACCACCGCGGCTCAGGGTGGCCGCGCGGCCGCGGCGCAGGACCAGTTCTGGGCCTTCCACGACGAGCTCTACGACAACCAGCTGCCGCCCAACTCCGGGAACCTCGACGAGGACTACCTCGCCGGCATCGCCGAGCGGCTGGGGCTCGACGTCGAGCAGTTCCGTGAGGACCTGGAGTCCGAGGCAACCGACCAGGCGATCGCCGAGGACTTCGCCGAGGGCCAGGCGATCGGTGTCACCGGCACCCCGGCGTTCGTCATCAACGGCGTGCCGGTGATCGGGGCCCAACCCACCGAGGTCTTCGAGAACGCCATCGAGCAGGCTGCAGCCGAGGCGCGCTGATGGTCGAAGTAGGTGTGCTGGCGGCATTCGCCGCCGGCGTGCTGGCGCTGCTCTCCCCGTGCAGCGCGCTGTTGCTGCCGTCGTTCTTCGCGATGGCCTTCGCCAGCAGGCGGGCGCTGGTCGCTCGGACGCTCGTCTTCTACCTCGGGCTGCTCATCACCCTGGTGCCGCTCGGCACCGGGGCGAGCGCGGCGTCGTCGTTCTTCTACGGCCACCGGCCCTTGCTGATCAGCCTCGCGGGCTGGCTGATCATCGGGTTCGGAGTCCTGCAGCTCCTCGGCAAGGGCTTCACGATCCCCTTCGTGGACCGACTCAGCTCGGCCGTGCGGAGTCGCAGCAGTGACGGCTGGCTCTCGACCCTCATGCTGGGCGCCGTCTACGGGTTGGCGGGCTTCTGCTCGGGACCGGTCCTCGGCGCGATCCTCACGGTCGCCGCGACGCAGGAGTCGCCCTGGCAGGGTGGGGGACTGCTCGCGGTCTACGCCTTCGGGATGGCTGCCCCGCTGCTCGTCCTCGCCGGGCTGTGGGACCGCTACGACCTCGGCAGCCGCCGCTGGTTGCGCGGGCGCACCTTCACCCTCGGCCGGCTGCGCCTGCACACCACCTCGCTGCTCTCCGGCTTGCTCTTCGTCGCCATCGGCGTGATCTTCCTGCGCTACGACGGCACCGCCGGGCTCACCGGCTCGCTCGGCATGGGCGACCTCACCGACCTCGAGTTCGACGCCCAGCAGGCGGTGGCCGGCTGGACCGCAGGCATCCCGGGCTGGGCGATCCTGCTGGTGGTGGCCCTCGTCGCGACGTACGTCGCCTGGCGCCGCAGCCGGCCGGCCCTCGACCGGGATCCGGCGGTCACCGATCCAGGTCAGCGCGCTGACGACGACCTGGCGAGCCGCTGACGAGACGCCCCTCCCGCACCCGCATGATGGCGACCATGAGCACCGAGCAGGCCCCTGAGCAGGCACCCGAGCGGACCGCCGTACGACGGTGGGGGACCGGGGTCGCTGCGCTCCTCGCGCTACTGGTCGGAGTGGTCGCCGCGGCGGCGCTCCTGGTGAAGTACACCTGGATCGACGACCCCTGCCCGGACTTCGAGGACGAAGGCTCGATGGCAGCCCCCGGCTCGCGCTATGCCCAGCTGATGTGCCGGGCCGCCGTCACCTTGGAGCCGGCCCCGATGGAGCAGATCGAGCTGCCGTGGGCGCTGCTCGCCGGCGCTGCCGCTGGCGCCGTGGGGGCGATCGTGCTCGTCTGGCGACGACCACGGATCGCCTCCCGTGCTGCAGTGGTAGCAGGACTGATCTGCGTGCTCGTCGGGCCGTCGTTGCTGGTCGTTGCGCTGCAGTACGGCCTCCCGCGGGACTGCTTCAGCGGCCGCACCGACTCCGGTGAGTGCAGCAGGGACCGCGAGAACCGGTAGTCGGCTACTTGGCAGTACGTCAGTACTGACCCATACTCTTCCGATAAGTAGAACGTGTTCTAGATTTGCGGAGGACCGGGTGTACGACTTTCAGGGCGAGAACCACTCCGACACGGCCGGCGACGGCCCGCACCGGGCGCTGATGCTTCTCGAGCTGCCGCGCTTCGCCGGCGAGCTCGCGGCATCGCACGCGGTCGACCTGGTCGCGCCACGGCGCCCCAGCGGCAACGAACGACCGGTGCTGGTGATCCCCGGCTTCTCGGCGACCGACCAGATGACCGGGCGGCTGCGCACCCACCTCAGGCGGCACGGCTTCCGCGTGCACGGCTGGGCGCAGGGCTCCAACATCGGTCTCACCGACCGCAAGATCGACGGGCTGATCGAGCGTTTCGAGGAGCTCCGCGAGATTTATGACGAGCCGGTCAGCGTCGTGGGCTGGAGCTTCGGGGGAGTCCTCGCCCGCTGGCTCGCCCACACCTATCCCGACGACGTACGCCAGGTCGTCTGCCTCGGCTCGCCGTGGCGCGCCGACGGCGAGCGCACCCGGGCGACCGGGATGTTCGAGCGGTCGCGCCGCAAGCACGGCATCTCGGAGCGCGCCCGGCCGATGGTCGACCTGCTGCGCGGGCCGTTGCCGGTGCCGGTCACGGCGGTCTGGTCCAAGACCGACGGCATCGTGCCGTGGCGCGGGTGCGCGGTCGACGCGGCATCCGACCCGCCGGCGGAGAACGTCGTGGTGCCGAGCAGCCACGTCGGGATGGTGGCCAACCCGCTGGTCCTCGACGTGGTCGTCGACCGGTTGTGCCAGGACCCTGACGACTGGCAGCAGTTCGCCTGGCGCGCCACCCTGGCCCGCAAGTGGGTGCGCTCATGAGCTCCGACCTCCTCAGCGAGCGCGACCCCGCCTACATCGCCAAGGCGCTCCCGTTCCTCAAGCTGGCGATGAAGGGCTACTTCCGCTCCGAGGTCCGCGACATCGACCGGGTCCCCGACGGGGGCGCCCTCATGGTGGGCAACCACTCGGGCGGCCTGATGGCCATGGACGTGCCGATCATCGCGGTGGCGTTCGCCGACGTCTTCGGCGCCGACCGAGCCCTCTACTGTCTCGCGCACGACCTGCTCTTCGCCGGCGTCGCCGGCTCCTTCTTCCGCAAGTTCGGCTTCGTGCCGGCCGACCGGGCCAGCGCCGAGGAGGTGTTGGCCTCGGGGGCGGTGACCATGGTGTTCCCTGGAGGCGACTACGACACGTTCCGTCCGACCCTCAAGGCCAACCTGATCGACTTCGGCGGACGCAAGGGCTACGTGCGGACGGCGCTGAAGGCCGGCGTCCCGATCGTGCCGGTCGTGTCCATCGGCGGACAGGAAGCACAGTTCCACCTCACCCGCGGCGAGTGGCTGGGCCGGATGTCGCCCCTGCGCAAGGTGGTGCGCACCGACCTCCTCCCGTTGACGTTCGGCTTCCCCTTCGGGTTGATGCCGGCAGGCGTCGGCAACGTCCCGCTGCCGACCAAGATCGTCACCCAGGTGCTCGACCCGATCGACATCGAGGCGGAGTTCGGGGCCGACCCCGACATCGCCGAGGCCGACGCCTTCGTGCGGGCCCGGATGCAGGAGGCGCTGGACGTCCTGGCGTCGGAGCGACGGTTTCCGGTGCTGGGATGACGAGGACGAGAGACGTGAAGGTGCGAGGGCCCTTGCGCACCCAGCTCTGGGCCACCCGCCACCTGCTGCGCAGCCGGATGATCGGTCCGATGCGACCGGACCGCTACGTCGGGATGACCCGGATCCTGCGCCGCTACGGTCCGCACGCCACGACAGGCTTCGCGCTTGCTGCCAACAGGCGCCCGCACGGCATCGGCCTCATCGACGATCGCGGCTCGCTGACCTGGCAGGAGATCCAGGACCGCGCCGACGCCCTCGCCGTCGGCCTGACCTCGCTCGGCGACGGTCGTCCCACCTCCGTGGCCATCCTGTGCCGCAACCACCGCGGCTTCGTCGACGCGCTCCTCGCCGCGGGCCGACTCGGGGTGCCGGCGCTGCTCCTCAACACCGGCTTCTCCGGGCCTCAGCTCGCCGAGGTGCTCGAGCGCGAGGGCGCCTCCGTCATCATCTACGACGACGAGTTCGCCGGCCTCGTCGCCGAGGCGAGGTCGCGGATCCCCGGCCTGACCGAGGTGCTCGGCTGGGTCGAGGACCCTGCCTCGAGCCCCGAGCAGAGCACCGCCGATCGACTGATCGAGGCGCACCGCGGTCAGCGACCGCCCCACCAGCGCCCGGGTCGCGTCGTACTCCTGACGTCCGGGACCACCGGCACCCCCAAGGGCGCCACCCGCAGCGGCGGCGGGCCCGAGGAGCTGGCTGCGATGCTCGAGCGGATCCCGTGGCACGGTCGGGAGACGGTCGTGGTCGCCGCGCCGACCTTCCACGCGTGGGGCTTCGGGCAGCTGGTCGTGGGCGCCACGATGGCCTGCACGATCGTGCTGCGCCGGCGCTTCGACCCCGAGGCCACGCTCGCCCTCGCCGACAAGCACCACGCCACCGGCATCGCTGTGGTGCCGGTGATGCTCGAGCGGATCGCCGAGCTCCCCGCCGAGGTGCTCGACCGCTACAGCCTCGCCAGCGTCCGCTTCATCACCGCCAGCGGCTCGCGGATGCGCGGCGAGGCCGTCACCGCGCTGATGGACCGCTTCGGCGACACGATCTACAACAGCTACAACGCCACCGAGGCAGGCCAGATCACCGTCGCATCGCCGGCCGACCTGCGTCACGCCTCCGACACCGCCGGGCGTCCGGTCACCGGCACGACGGTGCGTCTCGTCGACGACGCGGGCCAGGACGTGCCGGTCGGCGAGGTCGGTCGGATCCTGGTGCGCGGTGCCTCCGAGTTCGACGGCTACACCGCCGGCGACACCAAGGCCTCGCTCGACGGCTTCATGGTCTCCGGCGACGTGGGCAGGATGGATGCCGACGGCCGGCTCTACGTCGTGGGTCGTGACGACGACATGATCGTCTCGGGTGGGGAGAACGTCTACCCGGTCGAGGTCGAGCGCGCGATCGGCGAGCTCGCCGGCGTGCGCGAGGTCGTGGTGGTCGGGGTCGACGACGAGGCCTTCGGGCAGCGGCTGGCGGCGTACGTCGTCGCAGCGGAGCCTGACGGGGTCGACCGCGACGTCGTACGAGCCCACGTGAAGGCACGGCTCGCCGGCTACAAGGTGCCGCGCGACGTGGTGCTGCTCGACGAGCTCCCGCGCAACGCGTCGGGCAAGGTCGTCGTCCGGGACCTTCCGGCGGTGGCCCCGTGAGTGGGCCCGTGAGTGGGCCCGTGACTCGGATGCGGGGCGCCGACGCCGGCTTCCTCTACCTCGAGACGCCCGCGATGCACATGCACACGCTCAAGATCGCCGTCGTCGATGCGACGCCGGACATGACCTACGACAACCTGGTCAAGGCGATGCTCTACCGGCTCCGGCGACTGCCGCCGCTGCGCCGCCGCGTGGTGCCGGTGCCGTTCGCGCTCAACCACCCGGTGCTCGTCACCCAGCGGCGGCTCGATCCTGACCGGCACTTCTTCCGCCACGACATGGGCGGCACCGGCTCGATGCGCGACTTCGAGCGCGTCGTCGGTGAGATCGCGAGCTCGCCACTCGATCGCCGGGTGCCGCTGTGGGAGATCCACCTCTGTGAGGGCTTCGCCGACGGCAAGGTCGGCATCGTGGGCAAGATCCACCACTCGCTGGCCGACGGCATCGCCGCCAACGCGATGCTCGCCAACGTGATGGACGTCGGCTCCGCCGATCTCCGCCCCGAGTACGTCGCCGATGCCGACCAGGGTGCCGACGACCCGACGCCCCTGCGGCTGGTCGCCGGCGCGCTGCGCGATGCGATCCTGCAGCTCCTGATCATCCCGGGGCTGCTGGTGCGCACGACCCGGGCGGTGAGTCGGATGCTGCGCTACCGCAACCGCGAGTCGGAGGGCGTGCCGGTCCCGATCAAGGATGCGCCGGCGGTCTCGTTCAACGGCCCGCTGACCCCGCGACGCACCTACGCGACCGTCACGCTTCCGATCGCCGACCTCAAGGCCGTACGCCGCCAACACCCGGGGCTCGAGAGGATCACGCTCAACGACGTGGTCCTGGCCCTGGTCTCCGGCGCGTTGCGCCGTTGGCTGGATGCGCGCGACGAGCACCCGCGGGCGTCGCTGACCGCAGGGGTTCCGGTTGGGATGGACCCGCGTGACAGCGACCCCCGGCTCTTCGGCAACAACGTGTCCAACATGTTCACCACGCTGGCCACCGACGTGGACGATCCGGTCGAGCGACTCCGGTTGATCTCGGAGACCGCGCGGCACGCCAAGGTGATGAACCACCACCTCGGCACCTCGCTCGCCGACTGGTCGCAGTTCGCACCACCCGCGCCGATGGCGGCGCTGGTCCGGGCCTACAGCAAGCACCGCGGAGCACGCTTCCACAACGCGCCGTTCTCGGTGATCGTCTCCAACGTGCCCGGACCCCGCGAGCGGGTGAAGATCGGCGGGGCCCACCTCGCCGACGTCTTCAGCGTCGGCCCGATCATCGAGGGCATCGGCCTCAACGTCACCGTCTGGTCCTACCTCGACCGGATGAACTTCTCGCTGCTCGCCTGCCCGGACCTGCTGCCGGACGTCGAGGCGGTGGCTGCCTTCTTCCCCGAGGCGCTGGCCGAGCTGCTCGGCAGGCCGGAGCCCGGAGGCGCGGCCGAGGACCACGACAAGCGCGACCAGCGCGACGACCAGGAGTACGCATGACCTTCGAGATCATCGGACGCCAGGGCCTGAAGGTCTCCCGGGCTGCCGCGCGCCTGACCGGGCAGATCGTCCTGGTCGGCCTGCGGCGCATCGGCGACGGTGCCGTGCCCGACGTGCCGGTACCGGCGCCCGGTCGAGCCCTCGACCTACCGGGCCGCGGGACCACTCATGTGCTCGACCTGCCGGGCCCGACGCCGGATGCCCCCACGGTGCTGCTGATGCACGGGATCGCGACCACGGGCGGGCTGACCTGGTTCTCGGTGCTCGAAGACCTGCGGCAGCGCTACCGGGTGGTGACCTTCGACCAGCGCTGGCACGGACGGGGCATCTCGTCGGAGTCGTTCAGTGTCGACGACTGCGCCGACGACTCAGCCGCCGTGCTCGAGGCCCTCGGGATCGAGCGTGCCATCGTGATCGGCTACTCCATGGGTGGCGCCATCGCCCAGGTGCTGTGGCACCGCCACCCCGACCGGGTGGCAGCCCTGGTGCTCTGCTCGACCGCTGCCCGGTGGAAGGGCCACATCGGCGAGCGGGTGTTCTTCTCGATGCTGCAGGCCGCCAGCGCAGGCCTGCTCGCGGTGGCGGCCGACAAGGTCCGGGTCCACGCAGAGGCGACGCCGCCCCAGGCGCAGGATGCTGCCCTGGCGGGGCTTCGCGCTTGGTGCCTCGCCGAGCTGCGGTCGACGAGCCCGTGGTCGCTCCCGGTCGTCATGGCCGAGCTCGGCAGGTTCGACTCCTCCGCCTGGATCAAGGGCGTCGACGTGCCCACGGGTGTCCTGGTCACCGGACGCGACAAGGCGATCCCGACCGAACGTCAGCGCAGGATGGCCGCACGCATTCCGGGCGCGATCGTGCGGGAGTCCCCGGGCGGGCACGCCTCACTGGTCTTCGACATCGACCACTGGAAGCCGATCTTCCTCGCCCTCGTCGACGAGGTCGCCGACGCGGCCCGCGAGCCTGCTCCGGGGGTCGCGGCCAGCGGCTGACCTCGCCGATGGCGAACTCTCGCGGCCCCGCGTAGCCTGCGCAGGATGACGCAGGACACGTGGATCTCCGGGGCCCGACTCGTCGAGCATCGACTGCAGGTACCGCTCGACCACGGCGCCGGTCGGGGTGCGGGCGGCGGCGAGACGATCGAGGTCTTCGCCCGCGAGGTCGCCGCCCCGGACGGCCGAGACCGTCCGTTCCTGGTCTACCTGCAGGGCGGGCCGGGGCAGGAGGCCCCGCGGCCGATCGGCCGACCCAGCGCGCCCTCCTGGCTGCACCGGGCGCTCCGGGACTACCGGGTCCTCATGCTCGATCAGCGCGGCACCGGCCTCTCGACCCCGTATGGCCGACCGGGCGAGGACCCGGTCGCCGATGCGGAGCGACTGACTCACTTCCGGGCCGACGCGATCGTCCGGGACGCCGAGTGCTTCCGCGAGCACCTCGGTGTGCAGACGTGGAGCCTGCTCGGTCAGTCGTTCGGCGGCTTCTGCTCGCTGCACTATCTGTGCGCTGCTCCGGACAGCCTGCGCGAGGTCTTCTTCACCGGCGGGCTGCCGCCCGTGGGGCGCCCGGTCGACGAGATCTACGCGACGACCTTCGAGCTGACCCGACGGCTCAACGAGAACTACCACCGACAGTTCCCGGGCGACCGCGAGCGACTCGCCCGGCTGCTCGACGCGTGCCACGCCGGCGAGGTCAGCGGAGCGCAGGGCGAGCCGATCTCCGGGCGGCTGCTGCGCACGATCGGCCACCAGCTCGGCATGGACGGCGGGCCCGAGCTGATCCACTTCCTCCTCGAGCGAGACCCGGCGTCCTCGGCTTTCGGGGCCGACCTCGCCGCGCTGCTGCCCTTCAAGGCGCGCAACCCGCTCTATGCCGTGCTCCACGAGTCCAGCTACGCCGACGGGGGAGCGACGCGCTGGTCGGCCGACCGGGTCCAGCCCGACGACTTCGGCGACGACTCGCTGCTCCTCACCGCCGAGCACCTCCACTCGTGGCACTTCGAGGACGACGCCGGGCTGCGGCCCTACCAGCCCGTGGCCTCGCTCCTCGCCGAGCACCCGTGGCCCCGGCTCTACGACGCCGACGTGCTCGCGCGGGTCGAGGTGCCCTGCGCGGCGGTCATCTACACCGACGACCCCTACGTCGACCGGACGTTCTCCCAGGAGACCGCTGCGCTGCTGCCCGGCATGCGGACCTGGGAGACCAACGAATACCTGCACAACGGCCTGCGCGCCGACGGTGGCCGCATCCTCGACCGCCTCATCGCCCTGGCGCGGGGTTTCGCCTGACGGCTACTCGGCGCCCGGCACGATGCCGGCCCCGGCGCGGAGCTCGAAGATCAGCTGGGTCTCGGTGCCGCGGACGACCTGGTGGCTCGTGACGTGGTTGAGCACCAGGTCGCGCAGCGCCACGGCGTCGGCGACGGCCACATGAAGGTGGAAGTCGTCTGCGCCGGCGACGTGATAGGCGCGGATCACCCCCGGAGCCGCGACCAGTCCGTCATACAGCTTGTTGACGAGGTCGCGGCTGTGGCTGCCGAGCCGGATCTTGATGATGGCCTGGAGGGGGAGCCCCAGGGCAGCCAGGTCGAGGTCTGCGTGGGTGCCCCGGATCGTGCCGCTGTCGCGCAGCGCTCGGATCCGGTAGGCGCAGGTCGACTCGGCGATCCCGAGCCGGCGAGCGAGTGCCTTGCTGGTGATCGTGGCGTCGAGGCTGAGGGCGTGGAGGATCGAGCGGTCGAGATCGTCGACCCCCGACTCCCGGCGCCGCTGGGGCGGTTGTTGCTTCTGCAAGGCGGGCTCCCGTCCGTTGAGCGATATTGCTCACTATCTTGGTTCAGGCAGTTTGTCTTAGCGATTCAGCAGCGCTGCTAGCAGTATTCTACGCTTTCGCTCACCATGGAGCGCATGGACTTCAGCCGCCTCCACCTTGACTCCACCGCCGTCCACGCCGGGCGTGAGGATCTCCAGGACCTCGGCGTGCACGCGCTGCCGATCGACCTGTCCTCGACGAACCCGCTGCCCGACATCGAGCGAGGCGGCGAGTCGTATGAGTCGATGGCGACCGGGGGTTACCCGCTCCCGGACGGTGGAGCGGTCTACGCGCGGTTGTGGAACCCCACCGTGGCGCGCTTCGAGAACGCGTTGGCCCGGTTGGAGCACGCCGACACCGCGGTCGCGTTCGCGTCGGGCATGGCCGCGATGACCGCCGCGATCCTGGCCACCACCGGCGCGACCGGCAAGCGCCACGTCGTGGCCGTCCGCCCGCTCTACGGCGGCACCGACCACCTCCTGGCCACCGGGCTCCTCGGAGCCGAGGTGACCTTCTGCGAGGAGGACGAGGTGGCTGGAGCGATCCGCTCCGACACGGGGCTGGTCGTGCTCGAGACCCCGGCCAACCCGACCCTGGCCCTGGTCGACATCGCCGGTGTCGTGAGCCAGGCCGGCGACGTCCCGGTGCTCGTCGACAACACCTTCGCGACCCCGATCCTGCAGAACCCGCTCGACCACGGCGCGGCAATGAGCCTGCACAGTGCGACGAAGTACCTCGGTGGCCACGGAGACGTGGTGGCCGGGGTCATCGCCTGCAGCGAGGAGATGGCCCGCGCCCTGCGCCAGGTCCGCGCAGTCACCGGCGCTCTGCTGCACCCGCTGGGTGCCTACCTCCTGCACCGCGGACTGACCACGCTGCCGCTGCGGGTGCGCGCCCAGCAGGCGACGGCCCGTCAGGTCGTCGAGTGGCTGCGCACCCACCCCGGCGTCGAGCAGGTGCACTACCCGTCGGCCGACAACGATCCGCGCGGGTTGCTCCAGCGCCAGTTCCGCGGCACCGGAGCGATGATCGCCATCACGCTCCGCGGCGGCTACGCAGCAGCAGCTCAGGTGACGTCAGGGGTCGAGCTCTTCACCCACGCTGTCTCGCTCGGGGGAGTCGACTCGCTCGTGCAGCACCCGGCGGCGCTCACGCACCGCCCGGTGGCCCCCGAGGCGCGCCCGGCTGCAAGCCTGGTCCGGCTCTCGATCGGTCTCGAGGATGCGGATGACCTGATCGCCGACCTCGACCAGGCGCTGCGGGAGCTCGCACCCGCCGCCCCTGTGGCGGCGGAGGTGGCGGAGGCGGCGGAGCACCGGACACCGGCGTTCGCGGGTCGCTGACCCGCTGCCTGTGAGGTCGGGACTTTCGGCCCTCGTCCGGGCCTGAGGGATCCAGTGGACTGAGTCCGCACGGCACCACCACCGCAGGTGAGGCCAGTGAGGAGACCCGACATGGCCCACGCGGTCACCGCCCGGCAGGACCGAACACGATCGCCGTGGCTGATGCTCGGACTGGCCACCACCGGCTTCGCGATCAACTTCTGGGCGTGGGCGCTGTTGAGCCCGTTGGGTCCGGTGTTCGGCGACAGCGGCACCCTGGGTGACCTGAGCGAGGCGCAGATCTCGCTGCTGGTGGCGGTGCCGGTCATCGTGGGCTCTCTCGGCCGGATCCCCGTCGGGGCACTGACCGACAAGTACGGCGGGCGCGAGATGTTCGTGGCGGTCTCGATCGCCACCATCGCGCCGGTCCTCGTCATCGGCCTCTACGGCCAGACCAGCTACGTCGCCCTGCTCATCGGCGGCTTCTTCCTCGGTATCTCCGGCACGTCGTTCGCGGTCGGCGTCCCGTTCGTCAACGCGTGGTTCCCGCCCGAGCGCCGCGGTCTGGCTGTCGGCATCTTCGGCGCCGGCATGGGCGGCACGGCGATCAGCGCGCTCACCACCGTCAAGCTGTACACGAATGTCGGCGACTCAGCCCCGTTCCTGTTCGCCGCCACCGGCCTGGCGCTCTTCGCGCTCGTGGCCTGGTTCTTCCTCGAGGACGCACCGGGTCGTCAGGCCCCGACGACGTCGCTGATGGCGCGGCTGCAGGCCAACGCTCGGCTGCCGATCGCCTGGCAGGCCAGCATCCTGTACGGCGTCGCCTTCGGTGGGTACGTCGCCTTCTCGGTCTACCTGCCGGCCTACCTCAAGACCGCCTACGAGCTCAGCCCTGCTGACGCGGCCAACCGGATGGCCGGCTTCGTCGTTCTCGCCGTGATCATGCGCCCGGTCGGAGGCTGGCTCGCCGACAAGCTCGGCCCGATCCCGGTCCTCGCCGGTGGGTACGCCGTGGTCGTGGTCGGCGCCGCGGTGGCCTCGACCACCCCGGTGCTCGAGGGGCTGGGGACGGTCGCGTTCCTGGCGATGGCGATGGCCCTCGGGTCCGGGACGGGCGCGACCTTCGCGCTGATCGCCAAGGTCACCGATCCCTCGAGGGTCGGCGGGGTGACCGGGCTGGTCGGTGCCGCCGGCGGGCTCGGCGGGTTCGTGCCGCCACTGATCATGGGCTACGTCTACGGCCGCACCGACT
Organism: uncultured Actinomycetota bacterium; assembly: GCA_963761285.1. Classification (GTDB taxonomy): domain Bacteria; phylum Actinomycetota; class Actinomycetes; order Propionibacteriales; family Nocardioidaceae; genus Nocardioides. The sequence goes on from CAVXGJ010000014.1 coordinate 17,659, forward strand.
CCTATGCGATCGGCCTGGTGCTGCTGTCGGTCACCGCCGCCGGCGCCCTCGCGCTGACCGTGACCACCGTGCGTCACACGACGCGTCGACACGACGAGGAGCTGGTCAGCGCATGACGACCACTGAGTCCGCGGGCACCTCGGGCACCTCGGGGACCCCGCGGGCCCCGGGGCTGGACGGTCCCCTGAGCGAGGCGCTGGTGCGCACCCGGCGCTACTTCACCAAGGGCACGGTCTCCGACGACCTGCGCACGCTCACGAAGTCGGGCGGTCGCGAGGCCGACGACTTCTACCGGGACCGGTGGAGCCACGACAAGGTCGTCCGCTCCACCCACGGCGTCAACTGCACCGGCTCGTGCTCGTGGAAGGTCTACGTCAAGGACGGGATCATCACCTGGGAGACCCAGCAGACCGACTACCCCTCGGTGGGTCCGGACTCCCCGGAGTACGAGCCCCGCGGCTGTCCGCGCGGGGCGGCGTTCTCCTGGTACACCTACTCGCCGACGCGGGTGCGTTACCCCTACGTGCGCGGCGTGCTGCTCCAGATGTTCCGCGAGGCCAAGGCGCAGCACGACGGCGACCCGGTCAAGGCGTGGGAGCACATCGTCGAGAACCCAGCGCGCGCCAAGGCCTACAAGTCCGCTCGCGGCAAGGGCGGCCTGGTGCGTACGACGTGGGAGGAGGCCAGCGAGATCGTCGCGGCCGCCCACGTGCACACGATCAAGAAGTACGGGCCCGACCGGGTGGCGGGCTTCTCGCCGATCCCGGCGATGTCGATGGTCTCGCACGCGTCGGGGGCCCGGTTCGTCAACCTCATCGGTGGCTCGATGCTGAGCTTCTACGACTGGTACGCCGACCTGCCGGTCGCCTCGCCGCAGGTCTTCGGCGACCAGACCGACGTACCGGAGTCGGGGGACTGGTGGAACGCCGGCTACCTGATCATGTGGGGCTCCAACCTTCCGGTCACCCGCACGCCCGACGCCCACTGGATGACCGAGGCGCGCTATCGCGGACAGAAGGTGATCGCCGTCGCCCCTGACTACGCGGACAACGTGAAGTTCGCCGACGAGTGGCTGGCTGCCAAGCCCGGCACCGACGGCGCCCTGGCGATGGCGATGGGTCACGTCGTGCTGAAGGAGTTCTTCGTCGACCGGGACACGCCGTACTTCACGCAGTACGTGAAGACCTACACCGACCTGCCCCACCTCGTGCGCCTCGAGGAGGCCGGCGACGGGGAGTACACCGCCGGCAAGTTCCTCACCGCCGCCGACCTCGCCGGCCACGCCGACGACGAGAACGCAGCGTTCAAGACGGTCTTGATCGACTCGGTGACCGGGGAGGCGGTGGTGCCCAACGGATCGCTGGGTCACCGCTACGGCGAGACCGGCGTGGGCAAGTGGAACCTCGACCTCGGCGAGGTCGACCCGGCGCTCACCCTGCTCGATGGCGCGCCCGAGTCCGTCGTCGTACGGATGCCACGCTTCGACACCCCCGACGGTGCTGCTGCCGACCTGCCGCGAGGCGTCCCCGTGCGACGCATCGAGGGACACCTGGTCACCACCGTCTTCGACCTCCTGATGGCGCAGTACGGCGTGGGCCGGACCATCAACGGGCAGAGCCTGCCCGGCTCCTGGGCCACCGGGTACGACGACGCGGAGTCGCCCTACACGCCGGCCTGGCAGGAGGCCATCACCGGAGTGCCCGCAGCGAAGGCGGCCAAGATCGGGCGCGAGTTCGCGGCCAACGCCGAGGAGTCCAAGGGCCGCTCGATGATCGTGATGGGCGCGGGCACCAACCACTGGTTCCACTCCGACACGATCTATCGCGCGTTCCTGACCCTGACGAACCTCACCGGCTGCCAGGGGGTCAACGGCGGCGGTTGGGCCCACTACGTGGGGCAGGAGAAGGTCCGCCCGATCACCGGGTACACCCAGATCGCCAATGCCCTCGACTGGAACCGGCCGCCGCGCAACATGATCCAGACCGCGTTCTGGTATCTGCACACCGACCAGTTCCGCTACGACCAGTTCGGCGCCGACACGCTCTCGGCGACCACCGGCAAGGGTCAGCTGGCGGGGAAGTCGACGGCCGACGTGATCGCGCAGAGCGCACGGATGGGGTGGATGCCGTCGTACCCGACCTTCGACCGCAACCCGCTCGACCTCAGCGACGACGCAGCCGCTGCCGGCAAGCCGGTGGGGGAGTACGTCGTCGCCCAGCTCAAGACGGGCGAACTCGACTTCGCCGGCGAGGACCCGGATGCGCCGCAGAACTACCCGCGGATCCTGTCGATCTGGCGGGCCAACCTGCTCGGCTCGTCGGGCAAGGGCAATGAGTACTTCCTCAAGCACCTGCTCGGCACCGACTCCTCGGTGCGCGCCACCGAGACACCCGAGGCCAACCGGCCCGTCGACGTGACGTGGCGGGAGAAGGCACCCGAGGGCAAGCTCGATCTGCTCATGACGATCGACTTCCGTCAGACCAGCACCACGATCTTCTCCGACGTCGTGCTGCCGGCGGCGACCTGGTACGAGAAGCACGACCTGAGCACCACCGACATGCACCCTTTCGTGCACTCGTTCAACCCCGCGATCGCCCCACCGTGGCAGACCCGTACGGACTGGGACGCCTGGCAGACGATCGCCGAGAAGTTCAGCGAGCTGGCTGCGACGCACCTCGGCGTGCGCAAGGACGTCGTCGCGGTGGCGCTCACCCACGACACCCCCGATGCGATGGCCAACCCGCACGGCATCGTCAAGGACTGGAAGAAGGGCGAGTGCGAGCCGATCCCGGGCGTCACGATGCCCAAGATCGTCGAGGTCGAGCGCGACTACGGCGCAGTCGCTCAGAAGATGAACGCGCTCGGGCCGCTGGTCGACACCCTCGGGGCGACGACCAAGGGAGTGACGTTCGACCTCGGAGCGCAGGTCGACTACCTACGGGCCAAGAACGGCGCCGTCCGCGGCGGAGTGGCTGATGGCCGTCCGTCGCTGAAGCGCGACGTGCAGGTGTGCGAGGCGATCCTGGCGATGTCGGGCACCACCAACGGCCACCTGGCCACGCAGGGCTTCAAGACGCTCGAGAAGCGGACCGGCGTACGACTGGCCGACCTCGCCGAGGAGCACGAGGGCAAGCAGATCACCTTCGCCGACACCCAGGGCCCGCCGGTGCCGGTGATCACCTCGCCGGAGTGGTCGGGCTCGGAGACCGGCGGGCGCCGCTACTCGCCGTTCACGATCAACGTGGAGCGCAAGAAGCCGTGGCACACCCTGACCGGGCGGATGCACTTCTACCTCGACCACGACTGGATGACCGAGCTCGGTGAGGGCTTCCCGGTCTACCGGCCGCCGCTCAACATGGCGGCGCTGTTCGCGGAGCCGGCCCTGGGGAATCTCTCCGACGGATCGGGCGGGGAGGTCGAGGGGCTGACGGTGCGCTATCTGACGCCGCACAACAAGTGGTCGATCCACTCGGAGTACCAGGACAACCTGTTCATGCTGTCGCTCTCGCGCGGGGGTCAGAACATCTGGATGAGCGACCGCGACGCGGTGAAGGTCGGCATCAAGGACAACGACTGGATCGAGGCGGTCAACCGCAACGGGGTCGTGGTGGCGCGGGCGATCGTGTCGCACCGGATGCCCGAAGGGACCGTGTACATGTACCACGCTCAGGACCGGCTGATCGACGTACCGCTGGCCGAGACCTCGGGCAAGCGGGGCGGCATCCACAACTCGCTGACGCGGCTGTTGGTGAAGCCCTCGCACCTGATCGGTGGCTATGGCCAGCTGTGCTTTGCCTTCAACTACCTCGGGCCAACCGGCAACCAGCGTGACGAGGTCACGATCATCCGCAAGCGCAGTCAGGAGGTGACCTACTAGTGAGGGTCATGGCGCAGATGGCGATGGTGATGAACCTCGACAAGTGCATCGGGTGCCACACCTGTTCGGTGACGTGCAAGCAGGCATGGACCAACCGCGCCGGCACGGAGTACGTGTGGTTCAACAACGTCGAGACCCGCCCGGGGCTCGGCTACCCGCGCACCTACGAGGACCAGGACAAGTGGAAGGGCGGCTGGGAGCTCAACAAGCGCGGTCGCATGAAGCTCAAGGGGGGCGGGCGCTTCAAGAATCTGATGACGATCTTCTCCAACCCCAAGCTGCCCTCGATCGGCGAGTACTACGAGCCGTGGACCTACGACTACTCCACCCTCACCGACGCCCCGGCCCAGGAGCACACCCCGGTCGCGCGGCCGAAATCGCTGATCAGCGGCAAGAACATGAAGATCGAGTGGTCGGCCAACTGGGACGACGACCTCGGGGGCTCCACCGAGACCGCGCACCGTGACCCGATGCTTGCCAAGATTGCCGAGAAGGTGAAGTTCGAGTTCGAGCAGACCTTCATGTTCTACCTGCCGCGGATCTGCGAGCACTGCCTCAATCCGTCGTGCGCGGCCTCGTGCCCCAGCGGCGCGATCTACAAGCGCGAGGAGGACGGCATCGTCCTGGTCGATCAGGACAAGTGCCGCGGCTGGCGCAAGTGCGTCTCGGGCTGCCCCTACAAGAAGATCTACTTCAACCACCGCACCGGCAAGGCCGAGAAGTGCACGTTCTGCTTCCCGCGCATCGAGGTGGGCCTGCCCACCGTGTGCGCCGAGACGTGTGTCGGCCGGCTGCGCTACATCGGCCTGATGCTCTACGACGCTGACAAGGTGCTCGAGGCCGCGTCGACCACCGACGACCAGGGTCTCTACGAGGCCCAGCGCGACGTCTTCCTCGACCCGTTCGACCCCGAGGTCATGCGCGAGGCGGAGGAGGCCGGCATCGCCCGCGACTGGATCGACGCCGCCCAGCGTTCGCCGATCTACGCGCTCATCAACACCTACAAGGTGGCTCTGCCGCTGCACCCGGAGTACCGCACGATGCCCATGGTCTGGTACATCCCGCCGCTCTCGCCGGTGGTCGACGTGGTCGCCGACACCGGCGAGGACGCCGAGGACAAGGGCAACCTCTTCGCGGCGATCGATGCGCTGCGGATCCCGATCGAGTACCTCGCCGAGCTCTTCACCGCCGGGGACGTGGAGCCGGTCGACGCGGTGCTGAAGAAGCTCGCCGCGATGCGCTGCTACATGCGCGACATCAACATGGGCCGCGAGCCAGACGGCACCATCCCGGCGGCGGTCGGGATGACCGAGGAGGAGATGTACGACATGTATCGCCTCCTCGCGATCGCCAAGTACGAAGACCGCTACGTCATCCCGCCGGCGCACGCCGAGCAGGCGCACTCCCTGGAGGAGCTGTCCACCGAGTGTTCGGTCTCCGAGTACGGCGGGGGACAGCAGGACCTCTTCGGGGAGGGATCGGGGATGCCGACGCCGATCGCCGTCGAGAACTTTCAGATGCTCCAGGACCGCCAGACCGCCGACACCCTCGCCGGCCCGCAGGACAAGGGCACCCGGATCAACTTGCTGAACTGGGACGGCAAGGGCTCACCGCCCGGACTCTTCCCGCCGAAGGGACCTGACTCGTGAGCGGCCGTCGGGCGAAGCCCGGGTTGCCGCCGGAGCAGCTGACGATCGTGTGGCAGTCGGTGTCGTTGCTGCTCGACTACCCCGACGAGCTGCTGCTCGCACGCGTCGACCTGCTTCGGGCGGCGTCGTACGACCTGCCAGAGGGGTTGGGCACCTCGCTGCGCAGCTTCCTTGAGCACCTCGAGTCGACCCCGTTGCCGCAGCTGCAGGCCGACTACGTCGAGACGTTCGACACCCGACGGCGCTGCAACCTCTTCCTGACGTACTTCGCTCACGGCGACACCCGCAAGCGGGGCATGGCGCTGCTGCGCTTCAAGCAGACGTTTCTTGCTGCCGGCTTCGACCTCGACGACGCCGAGCTGCCCGACCACCTCTGCGTCGTCCTCGAGTTCGCCGCCACGGTCGACCAAGCGCGCGGGCGCGACCTGATGCTCGACCACCGGGCGGGGCTGGAGCTGCTGCGGCTCTCGCTGCGCGACCTCGGCTCAGCGTGGGCGCACCTGCTCGACGCGGTGGTCGCCACCTTGCCGCCGCTGCGCGGTGACGAGCGGGACGCCGTACGCCGCCTTGCAGCTGTTGGTCCGCCGGAGGAAGAGGTGGGGTTGGCGCCGTTCGCCCAACCCGAGTTCAGCCCCGGTGCCTCGACCGGGCTGACCGCACCCACGCTGCTGCCGATGCCGTCGTTCCCAGGAGTGCGCACATGAGCGAGTTCTTGTTCGTCATCGTCCCCTACCTGTGCCTGGCGACGTTCGTGGTCGGCCACTTCTGGCGCTATCGCTACGACAAGTTCGGGTGGACCACGCGCTCCTCGCAGCTCTACGAGAGCAAGTTGCTGCGGATCGGGAGCCCGCTGTTCCACTTCGGCATGCTCGGCGTGGTCGGCGGCCACGTCATCGGTCTGCTGATCCCGCAGTCGTGGACCGACGCCATCGGGATGAGCGAGGCGACCTACCACGTGGTGGCTGTCGGGGGAGGGCTGCTGGCCGGGATAGCGACCGTGGTCGGCCTGGTGATCCTGATCTACCGCCGGCGCACCACCGGCCCGGTCTTCTCGGCCACCACCGTGATGGACAAGGTGATGTACGCATTCCTCGCCGTCGCCATCGTGCTGGGCATGTGGAACACGATCGCCGGCTCGATCCTGACGATCGGTGGTGAGTACAACTACCGCGAGGGCGTCTCGGTGTGGTTCCGCCAGTTCCTCGCCTTCCACCCCGATGCCGGTTTGATGGCCGAGGCGCCGCTGGGCTTCCAGCTGCACGCGCTCGTCGCCTTCGCGCTCTTCGCGCTGTGGCCGTTCACCCGTCTGGTGCACGTCTTCAGCGCCCCGCTCGGCTACCTCACCCGCCCCTACATCGTCTACCGCAGTCGCGACGACCAGCTCGGCAGCCACCGACCTCGCCGAGGTTGGGATCGCGTCGGTTGAGCCGACACCACCCACCGTCCAACCACCGTCCAACCGAACAGAGGAGTGCACATGCAGAAGGAATCACTGACCGAGCTGGTCCGGCACCACCTGGAGAAGGCCAAGAGCGCCTCCAGCGGCCGGAGCGCCCACACCGTCTACGGCGGCCACGAGCACGTCCTGCGCCAGACCCTGATCGCCCTGCGCGCCGGCAGCAACCTCGAGGAGCACGAGAGCCCCGGCGAGGCCACCCTCCAGGTGCTGCACGGCCGCGTGACGCTGGTGTCGGGGGAGGACCGCTGGAACGGCTGCCCGGTGACCTGATGGCCATCCCGGACGCGCGGCACTCGCTGGAGGGCGTCGAGGACTGCGTCGTCTTGTTGACGGTGGCCAAGGCGCTGTAGGGCTCGCGGTGTCGAGCGACCTACGGAAGGACCACGAGTGCTGGTAGCCGAAGGCCAAGGCGACGTTCGCTGCGTCTACTCCGGCGGCTTCTACGGACAGCTGGTGTCAGCGGCGGTGTGGCTGTCGGCCGCCATCGTGGCCACGTGGTTCTCCACCACGCTTTCGGTGGCGGTGCTGTTCCTCGGTGGAACGTTGATCTTCCCGCTCACCTGGCTCACCATCCGGACGACCGGCCGCACCGCATCGTTGCCCCTTGGGCACCCGATGGCGGCCCTGGCGATGCAGATCGCGTTCACCGTGCCCATCGGTCTCGTGGCCGTGGTGGCGATGCTGGCAGGTCGCACGGAGCTCTTCTTCCCGGCGAGCATGGTCATCGTCGGCGGCCACTACTTGCCGTTCACCTTCCTCTACGGCATGCGGATGTTCGCCTACCTCGCCGTTGCACTGGTCGTGCCGGGCCTGCTTCTCCTGGTGTGGGTCCCCGCACCCTTCGCCAGCGGTGGCTGGATCACCGGTGGGGTCCTGGTGGCCTTCGCGTTCCTGCTGCGGAGGAGCGCGGCATCCATGAGCCACCCCGCACGCCTCCACGACCGCTGAGGGGAAGCCACCGGCGCACCCATTGCCACGCCCGGTCTTGTGAGGCACAATCCCGAATGTGTCTCACAACGACTGGCATCGACGCGCTGACTCGGCGGCGGCCGTCGACGAGCTCCTCGATGCTGCAGGAGCCACCTTCGCCCGCCTCGGGGTCGCCCGAGCGACGATGATCGACGTCGCCCGGGCAGCCGGCTGCTCCCGCGCGACGCTCTACCGCTACTTCCCGAACCGGGAGGCCCTCCACCTGGCGTTCGTCCACCGAGCGACGCTCCGGATCGCCGCCGAGATCACCCCGGCCACCTCCACCGGCGGTGCCGACGAGCTGGTCGACCTGGTCGTGCGCGGCATCGCCGCCGTCCGCTCCGATCCGCTGTTGGCGGTGTGGTTCGAGCCCGACAACATGGCCGTCCCGATCGCGGTCAGCCAGAACTCCGAGCTCCTGCAGGCCATGACCGCAGGGCTCGCCCAACAGCTCGACGTCGACCACGAGTCGACCGAGGAGATCGCGCTGCGCGGCGCTTGGTTGCTGCGTTGCATCGTGTCGTTCCTGGCGATGCCCGCCGGGGACGACGCCACCGAGCGGGCGATGATCGCGGCCTTCGTGGTCCCGTTGCTCCGCCCCACGGATCGACCCAGAGGAAACAGCGCCACCAACAGAGGAGAAGACCATGACGGTTCCCTGCGAGAAGGTGGGCGTCGATTTCTTCGACACCGCGCCCACCATCCATCGGGCCAGGGTGGAGGTCCACGCCACGCCCGAGCGGATCTTCGATCTGCTGCACGACGCCGACGCCTGGGTGAAGTGGGCCCTCCCGATCACCCGGGTCGACTGGACCTCGGGCTTCCCCCTCGAGGTCGGCTCGACGCGTGACGTCCACATGTGCGGCCGGACTCGTCGGCCACGAGGAGTTCATCGCCTACGAGCACGGCTCGCGGATGGCGTTCAGGTTCAACGCGGCCTCCAAGAAGGGCGCGAAGGCGTTCGCCGAGAACTACGACGTGACCGCGTTGAGCGGCGGGCGAAGCAGCATCGACTGGACGATGGCCATGGACACCGGCAGCACGTCGAAGGTCATGGCCGCGCTGACCGACCCGCTGTTGGGCTTCGGGCTGAAGTTCATGCTCGGCCGCTTCGCCAAGCTGCTCGAGTCGGACTACGCCCCGGCCGAGGTCCGGTGACCGCCTCGCAGCACGTCAGTCCCGGTGCGCAGTCGGCGTCACTGATGGGCGCGGGAACCTGGCGGTGAAGGTGGCGCCGTCCCCCGGGGCCGAGGTGAGCGTCAGGGTGCCTCCGTGGATCTCCACGGTGCGCCGAGCGCTCGGCAGACCGAGCCCCGAGCCCTCGATGCCGTCGGCGCGGGCCTTGGAGGCGCGCACGTAGGCCTCGAAGACCTCCTGCTGCTCGGCCACCGGGATCCCCAGCCCGTCGTCCGCGCAGGACACCACGACCTCGGTCTCGAGGCACTGCACGCTGAGCACCACGTGACCTCCGTGCGGGGTGTACTTGAGGGCGTTCGACACCAGGTTGTCGATGGCCCGGATGAGCTGGCGGGGGTCGCCCTCGACGATCGCGTCCCCTCCGTCGAGGACCAGCTCGAGCGCGAGCCCGTGGCGGTCGGCGACGACGCTCGAGAAGTCGGCCAGCTCGGCAGCCATCGCAGCCAGGTCGACCCGCTCCCAGGTCGAGACGTGCACGGGCTCGTCGTGCAGCGCCTCTCGCTGGGCCAGGAGGTCGTCGATCGTCGACTGCATCCGCCGTACGGCGCCCAGCACGGCGTCGAGGTGTTCGGCCACGGGGGTGGTGCCGCCGGGCTCGCTGTCGCGGGCGAGCTCGGCATGCCCGAGGATCACCGTCAGCGGGCTCTTGAGGTCGTGGGTCAGCGTGGCGACCATGGCCTGGGAGTCGCGTTGATGGGCGAGCAAGGAGCCGACGAGCTCGGACTGCTTCTCCAGCATCTTCGTGCGCTCGAGCGCCAGGCCGGCGTGCCGCGCGTAGAGCTGCAGGAGCTGACGCTGACGCGCGTCCGGACGCCGCCCACTGGTCGGCAGGTCGACGCCCAGGACGCCGAGTAGTCGCCCGGCGTCGTCGTTGAGCCGCACGTAGAGGGCGTCCATCGGGTGCCAGGCGTCCGGTGCGTCCACCGCCGTCACCTCGGGCACCCAGGTGCTGATGATGTTGTCGGGCAGGCGCTCCCACGGGACGAAGTAGACATCCTCGTCGCGATCGGCCCAGCTGAACTCCTGGACGAGCTCGGAGAGAGGGAGACTGCCCCCGATCAGCGTGGCTGTCGCGTCGGGCGGCCCGACCACGGCCGCGGTGTGGAGCATCCGGCCGTCCTCCTCGAGCACTCGGATCGCGGCCATCGAGTAGCCGAGCGCATCGCGCACCCCGGTGACCACCGCGTCCAGCACGGCGTCGCGTCCGACGGCGGAGTGCAGCATGGCCATGACCTCGACCAGTCCCTGCATCGCGGCGGCGTCGTCGCCGATCGGGTCGATGTGGTCGACGGAGTCCTGCTTCATGGGTCGACCCTAGGTCGAGCCGGCAACCTCGTCGACATGGGTTGAACGAGAGTTCCGATGCGGGCCTTCCCAGGCGATGGCGGCGCTTTGCAGCACACTCGGTGCATGACACGTGACGACCAGGGAGGGCCCGAGAGCCCGGGTCGGATGGGCGGCTCGCCCGAGCGACCCGCGCGGTTCTTCGACGGCCCCGAGGAGTTCGGTGCCTGGCTGGCGCTGCACCACGACTCCGAGACGGTGCTGTGGATGGGACTGAAGAACAAGGGCGCAGCTGATCGTGGCCTGACCTGGGAGCAGGCGGTCGTCGAGGCGCTGTGCTGGGGATGGATCGACTCGACCGCGCAGCGCATCGACGACGAGTCCAGGCGGCAGCGCTGGACCCCTCGCAAGAAGACGTCCCACTGGAGCCGGGTCAATCTCGGTCTGGTCGAGAAGCTGCGGGCCGAGGGGCGGATGCAGCCGAGCGGGTTGGCGATCTGGGAGCAGCGCAGCCGCGAGGAGGCGCCCTACAGCCACGAGCGACCTTGGGCCGGGCTGCCGGACTCGTACGCCGAGGCCTTGGCCGCATCGCCGGCAGCCACCGCCTTCTGGGAAGCCTCGACTGCGAGCTACCGCAAGGTCTGCGCTGTCTGGGTGACCTCGGCCAAGCAGGACGCCACCCGCGTCCGCCGGATGGCCCAGCTGATCGAGTGCTGCGCCGAAGGCGTGCTCGTGCCGAACCAGCGCTACGGCGACCTTCCGAGGTGGGTGGAGCGGGCCGCGGCTGCCGCGGCCGCCGCGCCGCCGTGATTGGTCAGGGGGCCCCGACAGCGGGGGAGTGCTCCACCCGCGACGCATGGGCGCGGGCGTGCTCGATGGCCTCCGGTGTGGTGGCGAAGAGGTGGCGCTCGTGGGCGAGGTGGCCGTAGACGCCGAGCTCGCGCAGCACGCGCTCGTGCTGAGGGTGGATGCCCGAGAGCAGCACGGTGATCTGGCGTCTCTCGAGCCGGGAGATGGTGTCGGCAAGCACGTGGGCGCCGGTGGCGTCGATGGCGGTGACCCGCGACATGCGGAGGATCACGACCCGCACCCGGGTCACGTCGGCGAGCTCGAGGAGGAAGTCGTGGGCGGCGGCGAAGAAGAGCGGGCCGTCGAGGCGGTAGGCCACGATGTGCTCGTCGAGGAGCGAGCGTTCTTCGTCGACGTGGTCTCCCTCGTCGAGGGGCACCTCCTCCAGGTGAGCCGAGCGGGCGGTCTCGCGGAGGGCGAAGAAGCCGGCGACGATCAGTCCGATGAGCACCGCGGTGACGAGGTCGAAGGTGATCGTCGCGACGGCAGTGACGGTCAGGACGGCGGCGTCGCCCCGGGTCGAGCGGAACAGGGCGGCCAGGCTGGAGACGCGCACCATCTGCACCGCCGTCGCGATCAGGACGCCGGCCAGGGCAGCACGCGGGATCTCGCCGACCCACCGCGCGGCGACGAGCACGATGATGAGCAGCACCACTGCATGGGTCAGCGCGGCGAGCCGCGACGCGGCTCCGGCCCGGACGTTGACAGCCGTGCGTGCGATCGCCGCGGTGGCCGGGATGCCCCCGAACAGCGGGGCGACGAGGTTGGCCAACCCCTGGCCGGTGAGCTCGCGGTCAGGGTCATGGCGTTGGCCGACGCTCATCCCGTCGGCGACGGTCGCCGACAACAGGCTCTCCATCGCCGCCAGCGCGGCAACGGCGACGGCGGGCAGGAGCAGCGCGTCGAGGTCTGCCCAGGGGATCGCGGGCAGGGAAGGGAGCGGCAGGCTGTCGGGGATACGGCCGATCAGGACGGCATCCCAACCGAACAAGGCGTTCGCCACGGTTGCGGCGGTGACCGCGATCAGTGAACCCGGCAGCAGGGGGACGAGCCGCGACATCCCCAGGATCAGCGCGATGACCGCGACCGTGATGGCGAGGGGCACCAAGGCCGGATCGTCGACCCACGCTCGGACAGCGCGGGACGCGAGGATCAACACCTTCTCGCCCTCGACGTCGGCTCCCAGTGCCGCCGGCACCTGCTGCAGGGCGATGATCGCTGCGATCCCGAGGGTGAAGCCCTCGACCACCGGCACTGGGGTGTAGCGGATGAACCTGCCCGCGCCGGCGTACCCGAGTCCGATCAGGACGAGTCCCGCCATCAGTCCGACGACGAGGACGCCGTCGGGACCGTACGTTGCGATGATCGGCACGAGGACCACGGTCATCGCGCCCGTGGGCCCGCTGACCTGCACCCGGCTCCCACCGAAGACCGCTGCCACGGCGCCGGCCACGATCGCCGTCACCAAGCCCGCTGTCGCGCCCATCCCCGAGCTCACCCCGAACCCGAGAGCCAGCGGCAGGGCGACGAGCCCGACCATCAGTCCGGCCGTCAGGTCCCGGCCAGGTCGGGCGTGCGTCCAGTCGGATCGCCGGGGCAGGAGTGCGCGGGTCCGACCCAGGGCCGCACCGAGAGGCTGTCGTGCTCCGATGTTCACAGCTCGACGGTGGGAGTCAGCTCGGCGTCGAGCTCACCCTGCACCGCGATCAGGCCGGCGAGGATGCTGCGGGCGGCCAGGAGCAGGTCGCGCACCTCGGGGACGCTGACGGAGTAGACCACCTCGCCGGCGTGTCGCTGCGAGACCACCAACGACGTACGACGCAGGACGGCGAGCTGCTGGGAGAGGTTGCTCGGCTCGATGTCGATCTTGTCGAGCATCTCGTGCACGGCGTGATCTCGCTCCGAGAGCAGCTCGAGGATCCGGATCCGTGCCGGGTGTCCCAGTGTCTTGAAGAACTCGGCCTTCGCTTGGTAGAGAGGGATGCCCATCTCGTTGCTTCACGCCCTCTCCGACCGATGCGCCGAGCGACGCCATACATGAAGAATACGCGAGATGAAAACATTATCAAGTCGGTCGGGGCCGAGCGGCATCGCGCCGAAACCTCGTAATTCGCCCCGAGGGGTTACTGTTGGTGTTGTTGAAGGGATGACGGCATCAAGTCATCCGGGCTACGCACCAAGTCGTAGCCCATGTTTCGTACTTCCTGGTCTTCGGTTCGCTGGACATCAGCACAGGTGGATGTCTTCAGCGGCCCAGGGGCACAGTGCCCCCGGTACCGAACGATAGGAACAAGATCATGGCTCAGGGAACTGTCAAGTGGTTCAACGCTGACAAGGGCTTCGGCTTCATCGCTCAGGACGGCGGCGGCGAGGACGTGTTCGTGCACTTCTCCGCGATCCAGTCCGGCGGCTACAAGTCCCTCGACGAGAACCAGAAGGTCGAGTTCGACCTCGCCCAGGGCCCCAAGGGTCCCCAGGCCGAGAACGTCCGCGTCTCCTGATTTAAACGTCGAAGGGCCCCGACCGCAGCTGCGGTCGGGGCCCTTTGCGCGTCCGGTCCGAGCTCTGCTCCCGGACCGCCACCGGTGGCCTCATCGGGCAATCTGCTCCGCGTCGCATCGCTGTTACCGTGGCGAGATGGACGAGATGACCCGTGCTCTGGCGAGTTGCGCCGGACCGTCGCGAGTCCCCACTGGCGCAGCTCTGCTCGCGATCCAGCTGAGTGAGGAAGCCCGCGGTGTCCGCGGTGTCGACGAGTTGTGCCGCCGCGTCGACCGCGCTCCGCCCTGCCACCTCTGAACCCTCACCCAGTCCTCCGCCTCCTGAGGCGGACGCCTGTCCGCCTGCAGCGGGCCTTGCACCAGAGGAACCAGAGCCATGACCGACCTCATCACGCGGACGACCCTGCCCGCCGACCTCCACGCGATCCTGACCGACGCTGCGGACGCGCGAGCGAAACAGCTCGCCTGCCTGCCGGAGCGCGACGGCGACCTCGTTGCCTGGGCTCACCGCTCCAGCGTCACCCGGATCCTCGGTGAGATCCGTGCCGCCATCGAGCGCCTGGACGCCGGGACGTACGGCGACTGCATCACCTGCCCCTGCAGGATCTCCGTCGAGCGACTCGAGCTGGTGCTCTGGGCTTCGCGATGCACTCGGTGCGCCTCGCTCTAGCCGGAGCCCTCACCCTTGCCACCAGACCGAGGCCGCGGAGGCCATCATGGGGGCCACCGCACCGGTGCGACCCCCGCACACCGGGCAGATCTGAGGAGAACGCGTGCTGGACGAGAAGCTGGTCGACATCTACGACGAGGTGCTGCAGCGCAACCCCGGTGAGCAGGAGTTCCACCAGGCCGTGCACGAGGTCCTGAGCAGCCTCGGCCCGGTCGTCGCCAAGCATCCGCAGTACGCCGACGCCGCCGTCATTCGCCGGCTCTGCGAGCCCGAGCGCCAGATCATCTTCCGGGTGCCGTGGGTCGACGACGAGGGTCAGGTCCAGATCAACCGCGGCTTCCGCGTCGAGTTCAACTCCGCCCTCGGCCCGTACAAGGGCGGGCTGCGCTTCCACCCGAGCGTCTACCTGGGCATCGTGAAGTTCCTCGGGTTCGAGCAGATCTTCAAGAACTCCCTGACGGGCATGCCGATCGGTGGCGGCAAGGGCGGCTCGGACTTCGACCCCAAGGGTCGCTCGGACGGCGAGGTCATGCGGTTCTGCCAGTCCTTCATGACCGAGCTCTACCGCCACATCGGCGAGTACACCGACGTCCCGGCCGGCGACATCGGCGTCGGCGGGCGCGAAATCGGCTACCTCTTCGGTCAGTACAAGCGGATCACCAACCGCTACGAGTCCGGCGTACTCACCGGCAAGGGTCTGGCGTGGGGCGGCTCCCAGGTGCGCACCGAGGCGACCGGCTACGGCATCGTCTTCTTCGTCGAGGAGATCCTGCGGGCCCGCAACGAGAACCTCGAGGGCAAGCGGGTGGTCATCTCCGGCTCCGGCAACGTCGCTGTCTATGCGATCCAGAAGGTCCAGCAGCTCGGCGGCACCGTCGTGGCCTGCTCCGACTCCAGCGGGTACGTCGTCGACGAGGCAGGCATCGACCTGGCCCTGCTCCGCGACGTCAAGGAGGAGCGTCGCGCGCGGATCTCGACGTACGTCGACGAACGTCCCGGGTCGCGCCTGGTCGAGGACGGCTCGGTGTGGGACGTCCCTTGCGACGTCGCGCTGCCGTGCGCCACCCAGAACGAGCTCAACGGCAAGGACGCAGCCGCCCTCGCTGCCAACGGCTGCACGATCGTGGCCGAGGGCGCCAACATGCCGTGCACCCCCGAGGCCGTCCAGGTCCTCGCCGAGGCCGGCGTCACCTTCGCACCGGGCAAGGCGGCCAACGCGGGCGGCGTCGCGACCAGCGCCCTGGAGATGCAGCAGAACGCCTCGCGCGACTCGTGGACCTTCCAGCACACCGAGGACCGGCTCGCCGAGATCATGCGAGGCATCCACGAGCGCTGCCTGACCACGGCCGACGAGTACGGCAGCCCGGGCGACTACAGCGCCGGCGCCAACATCTCCGGCTTCATCCGGGTCGCCGACGCGATGCTCTCGCTGGGGGTCGTATGAGACCACAGGTCCTCACCAACAGCGCCGACCACGCCGTCGGTCGCGGCTCGGACGATCGGTCGGGCGCCGTCTGGCGGCTCGAGCCGGCCGAGCGCGACCTCGACGCCAACATCATCGCGCTGCCCCCGGGCGGCACGATCGACCGGCACGCCGGGCCCGCGCTCGATGTCCTGCTCCACGTGTTCTCCGGCGGGGGTGTGCTCCTGTCGGGTGAGGAGACGACCACCCTGGTCCCGGGTGCGGTGGTCTGGCTGCCCAAGCACACCGAGCGTGAGTTCCTGGCCGGTGACGACGGGTTGCGCTACCTCAGCGTCCACGCCCGCCGTCACGACGCCCTCGCCATCAAGCCGCGTCCCGACACGCCTCTAGGGTGATCCGGTGACCGAGATCCTCCACACCACCGAGGTCGGCGACTCCGGCCCCAGGGTGGTCTTCCTGCACGGACTCTTCGGGCAGGGCCGCAACTTCACCCAGATCGCCAAGGCCCTGACGCCCGACCTGCGTTCCGTGCTCGTCGACCTGCCCAACCACGGTCGCTCCGCGTGGACGGAGACCTTCGACTACGTGGAGGTGGCCGAAACCGTCGCGACCTGGCTGCGCACGACGTACGACGGTCAGCCCGCGCACGTGGTGGGTCACTCCATGGGTGGCAAGGTCGCGATGATGCTTGCGCTGCACCACCCCGACCTCGTGGATCGCCTCGTCGTCGCCGACATCTCGCCCGCTGCCAGCGAGGGGGCCGGCGAGTTCGAGCACCTCCTCGACAGCCTCGTCGGACTGGACCTGAGCGGGCTGGAGCGGCGCAGCGACGCCGACGACCAGCTCGCGCCCCTGATCGAGGACCCCCGCGTTCGGGGCTTCCTGCTGCAGAACCTCCGCAGCACCACTGACGGGTTCGCCTGGCAGGCCAACCTGGCCCTGCTGCGCCGCGACCTGGACAAGATCGGTGGCTGGCCGGACCCGGGCGCGACCTTCGACCACCCGGTGCTCTGGCTCGCGGGGGAGAAGTCGCCCTACGTGCGGCCCGAGCACGAGCCCGGGATGCGCGCGCTCTTCCCGCGCACCACCCTGGCGACGATCAAGGGCGCGGGTCACTGGCTGCACTCCGAGCAGCCGGAGGCCTTCGTCTCGGCCCTCAAGGTGTTCTTGAAGGCCTGACCCCTAGGGGTGAGCAGGAGGCCCCGCTGCGAGTTTCTCGGCACCGCTCCCGGTGGGTAGGATCAAGCCTCGACCCCTTCTGTGCACCACATGACACCCAGGTAGGCCATGTCCTCGTCCTCTCCCTACTCCAGCGCCACGGAGCAAGCAGCCAAGCTGCGCCGTGACGCCGAGATGGCGGCAGCCGAGCAGGCAGCTGAGAGGCTGGTGGCCGAGGAGCTCGCCGCCGAGGCGATCCAGGCCCGCACCATCGCCGAGCGTGCGGCCGCCGAGCAGGCCTCTGCCGCAGCTGCGGCCCACGAGGCACGGGTCGCGGCCGAGACCGCCGCAGTCCGCTACGCCGAGCAACGCCGTGCTGCCGAGGAAGCCGCCCAGCGCGCGGCTTCGGCCCGCGAGTCGGCCGAGAAGTCGGCCCGCGACCACGTGGAGATGGCCGAGTCGGAGTCCTCCAAGCGCGAGTCCGCGGAGCGGCACGCCACGGAGCTGGCCGAGCGCGTCGTCGCGACCCTCGCCGATCGGGAAGCCGCCGAGGCTTCCGCGCGCCGCGAGGCCGTCAACGCCCAGGAGGCGATGTCGGCGCGCGCCCGGGCCGAGGAGAATGCGCGCTACCACACCGAGCTCGCCGAGCAGGCGCTCGCCGACCGCGCCGCCAGCGAGCAGCGCTCCCTCGAGCTGTCCGAGGCCTCGGTCATCGCCGCCGACGAGCACCTCATCGCCATCCGCGAGGCCCACGAGGAGCGTGACCGCCTCGAGCGGGTGGCGCGCGAGCAGATCCGGGCCCGCACGACCGCCGAGGAGGCCGCCGAACGCCACTCCCGGCTCGCGGAGGAGGCCCATCAGGCCGCCCGCGACGCCGAGCTGAGGGCTCGCAGCGTCGCCGAGCAGGCCTCGAGCAAGGCCGAGGAGCACACCGCCTTCACGCGGCATGCCGCCGAGGACCGCGCCGCGGTCGAGATCGCCCTCAACGAGCTGGCCGATGCTCGCCGCGTCGCCGAGGAGGCCGCCGCCGAGCAGTCGGCACTGGCCGAGCAGGCGATGAGCCAGCGCGCAGCCGCCGAGGACCGCGCCCGTGACCTTGCCGACGCAGCCAGTGCTGCTGCCGAGGAGTACGCCGACTTCGTCCGCCAAGCCGCCCTCGACCGCGACGTGCTCCAGGGCGCTGCCTCGGAGGCCTACAAGGCGCGGATCGAGGCGGAGGAGCTCGCCGTACGCCAGAGCGACCTGGCTCGCCAGGCCCAGCTGGCCGCGGCCGAGGCAGCAGCCTTGGCCCAGCGCGTGGGCGACGAGGCGGCCAACGCCGCCGAGGAGCACATCGCCTTCGCCCGCACCTCCCTGGAGGAGCGGCGCACCATCGAGGCCGGCGCCCTGACGCAGGCCGAGGCGCGTCGCCAGGCCGACGAGGCCGCCGCAGTCCAGGCCGAGGCCGCCCGGGTCGCGCTCGAGCAGCGCACCCTGGCCGAGCAGGCCGCCCACGACATCGCGGCCCGCGCAGCCCACGCCGCTCACGAGTTCGCGACGTTCGTCGAGCAGGCCGAGACCGAGCGGGCGGTCCTGCAGGAGAACGCCCAGGAGCAGACCCGCGCCCGTGGCGAGGCCGAGCGGGCCGCCAGCCGGCACGTCGGTCTGGCCGAGGAAGCCCACATCGCGTCGATGGAGGCCGAGAACCGCGCCCGCGAGGTGTCCGAGAGCGCCGCCGCCGCGGCCGAGGAGTACGCCGCCTTCAGCACCCGCGCCCTCGAGCTGCGCCAGGCCGCCGAGCTGGCCGCCACCGACCAGGCCCGCCTGGCCGAGCAGGCCTTCCTCGACCGCACCCAGGCCGAGGTCAAGGCGCGCGAGCAGATCGAGCTGGTCGTCGAGGCCAACCGGATCGCCGCCTCCAGCCAGGAGCAGGCCGCCGCCGCCGCCGAGGAGGCCCGCCTGGCCAGCCAGCTGCGCCACTCCGTCGAGGACGCCGCCAAGACCGCCTCGCGCGCCCGCCTCGAGGCCGAGGAGTCGGCCCGCACCCAGGCCAACCTCGCCGAGACCGCCTCGCAGCAGCGCCGCGAGGCCGAGGAGCGCGTCCGCGACGTGCACCTCCAGGCCGAGGCGTTGCTCAGCGAGCACCGCGAGTCGCTGCGAGTCGCGCAGGAGCAGCTCTCCGGCGCCAAGCGGGAGGCCGCCCAGCAGGCCCAGTCGCGCGCCGACGCCGAGCGCACCGCCGCCCGCCACGCCCAGGCTCGCGCCGAGGCCGAGACCCGCGCAGCCGACCTCGCCATCCAGCTCGCCGAGGCGCGCGCCCGGCTGCTCGCGGTGCCGCGGCCGGCGACGCTGGTCGCCGCCCAGGCGGCCGCCCCTGCCGACGACGAGGCCGACGACCAGGCCGAGGACGTGCCGGTGGCCGAGCTCGAGGCGGCGCCGGTCGAGCCGGAGGTCGACATCGAGGCCGAGACCGACATCGAGGCCGAGTCCGACACCGAGGCCGAGTCGGAGTCCGACGTCGACGGCGAGCCCGACGTCGCACCCCACGTCCCGCGCGGCCCGAGCGTCGCGACGGCCCGAATCTCCGCTCAGCCGGCGACCAGCTGCGGTCTCCCGGTCCGCCCTGCCCAAGGCCGGGTCCGGCTCGGGAGTCGGGTCCGATGGCGAGCCGCGCTGGCCTCCCGCTCGCGAGAGATCGTGCAACAACGCCGCGAGCGCGCCGAGCAGGCCGCGTCGAAGCACGCCAAGGTGGCCGTCGCGGCGCCAGGTGCCCCGGGGGCTTTCCACGAGGTCCGCACCTACCCCGTCGATGATGATGGTCGGCATCGCCGTGGTGGTCGTCGCGGGCCTGAGCACGGCCGCGATCGCGATCGCCAACGGTGGGTTGCCCGCCTATCGCCCTGATCCCGCTCTTCATCACCCTCCTCGCGCTGTTCTTCGTGATCTGGCTCGGCGGACGCTCCACCGACGTGACGATCGCCGACGGCGCCCTCAACCTGCGCCTCGGCGACATGCGCCACACCTTCGACCTGCGTGGTGACGGCACCGCGATCGAGGTCACCGGCTCGCCCGAGCGAGGCGACTGGACCATGACGATCGTGCGTCGCGGGCTCAGCCCCGTCCACATCGACAACCAGACCGTCGAGCCCGTCGCCTTCATGGAGGCCCTGGCGCACTGGCGCCCCGACGTGCTCCAGCGCTGAGCGCCGTCCGCACTCTCGGCGGCTCGTCCAGCCCTGTTGCCAGACGGCATCCGCGAGTAGCGTCCCTCGCGACTACCTCGTCGTCGACAACAGGAGCTCTCGTGAGCGGAACCCGCGTCCTGGTCGGCACCCGGAAGGGCGCCTTCATCCTCACCTCCGATGCCGCGAGGGAGGAGTGGACCGTCGATGGTCCGCACTTCCCCGGCGCGGAGATCTACCACCTCAAGGGCTCGCCGCTGGACCCCCAGCGGCATCTACGCCTCCCAGAGCAGCGGCTGGTTCGGGCAGGTCGTCCACCGCTCCGACGACGGTGGCGCCAGCTGGGACGTCGTGGACAACGACTTCACCTACGACGGAGTGCCCGGCGAGCACCAGTGGTACGACGGCACCCTGCGGCCCTGGGAGTTCACCCGGGTGTGGCACCTCGAGCCGAGCGTGCACGACCTCGACACCGTCTACGCCGGGGTCGAGGACGCAGCGCTCTTCAAGTCCACCGACGGAGCCCGCACCTGGACCGAGCTCTCGGGCCTGCGCAAGCACGACACCGGGCCGCAGTGGCAGCCCGGCGCCGGCGGCATGTGCCTGCACACGATCATCGAGCACCCCACCGACCCGCAGCGGCTCTTCGTGGCCATCTCCGCGGCCGGGGCGTTCCGCACCGACGACGGTGGCGAGACGTGGCTGCCGATCAACAAGGGCCTGCGCTCCGGCGAGATCCCCGACGAGGACTCCGAGGTCGGGCACTGCGTGCACCACCTCGACCTGCACCCCAGCAACCCCGACGTGCTCTACATGCAGAAGCACTGGGACGTCATGCGCAGCAAGGACGCCGGCGACAGCTGGCACGAGGTCAGCGGCAACCTGCCGAGCGACTTCGGCTTCGTGATCTCGGTGCACGCCCACGAGCCCGAGACCATCTACGTCGTACCGATCGAGAGCGACATCCACCACGTGCCGCCCGAGGCCCGGCTGCGCGTCTACCGCAGCCGCACCGGCGGCGACGAGTGGGAGGCGCTGACCGAGGGCCTGCCCCAGGAGAACTGCTACGTCAACGTCCTGCGCGACGCCATGGCGGTCGACTCCCACGAGTCCTGCGGTCTGTACGTCGGCACGACCGGCGGGCAGGTCTACGCCTCCAACAACTCCGGCGACTCGTGGGGAGCGATCGTGCGCGACCTGCCGGCCGTCCTCTCCGTCGAGGTGCAGACGCTCCCGTGAGGAGGTTCCTGTGAGCACGACCGTCACGACGGTCCGCGTGGTGCTGCCGGCCCCGTTGCGCGCGATGACAGGGCTCGACAAGGAGCTGCTGGTCGAGGTCGAGGGCGCGGTGACCCAGCGCAGCGTGCTCGACGCGGTGGAGTCTGCCCACCCGGCGCTGCTCGGCACGATCCGCGGCCGCGCCGATCAGCAGCGGCGCGCCTTCATCCGGTTCTTCGCCTGCGAGGAGGACCTCTCCCACGACGACCCCGACAGCCCGCTGCCGTCAGCGGTCGTCGAGGGCCGCGAGCCGCTCATCGTGCTCGGCGCGATGGCCGGCGGCTGACCCGGGCGGTCTAGGCCGCGACGGCTGCTGCGACGAGCAGCAGGAGGAAGACGAGCGCCACGACTCCCAGCACGACGTGCTCGCGGTCGAGCCCGCGCGCTTGCTGCACGACGCGCTCGGCGATGGCCCCGACGTCCACCGCAGGCGCAGCGGATGCAGACGTTGTGGGCGATGCGGCGACACAGCGGGGGTGGGCGCAGGCGCTGGTGCGGGACCGGGGGCGGCGACCAGGCCGGTGAGGACGGCGGTCGGCGCCGGCGGTTCCGGAGCGGCGACGGGTGCCGCGCGCGGTCGGCAGCGGTGCCGGTGGTGCCAGGGGCCGGGGCCGCGGCGGCCGGGGGAGGTGCGGCGGGCGGCGGCTCGAGCGGCAGCTCGCGGAAGCGGGTCGCGAGCCAGCGGGCATCCGGACGCGCCGCAGGGTCGCGCGCGGTCATGTCGCTGAGCAGCTCGCGCCAGTGCGCGGGTACGACGTCGGGGATGACGGGTTGCCGCGACAGGCGGGCCAGGGCGGCCTCGGTCGGCAGCCCGGTGAAGGCGCGCTCGCAGGTGAACAGCTCGAGCAGGACCAGCCCGAGGGAGTAGATGTCGACGGCGGTGGTGAGGGGCTCACCGAGCACCTGCTCGGGGGCCAGGTAGGCAGCGGTGCCGACGGCGTGCCCGGTCTGGGTGTGCCGCACGGTGTCGCCGATGAGCCGGGCGATCCCGAAGTCGGCCAGCTTGACGGCGCCCGAGGCGCTGAGGAGCACGTTGCCCGGCTTGACGTCGCGATGGACGACGTCGCGCTCGTGGGCGTAGGCGATGGCGTCGGCCAGCTGGACCGCGATCCTCGCGACCTCGGCGAGCTCGCTCGGCCCCGCCGCGATCGTCGCCGACAGCGTCGGCCCGTCGACCAGCTCCATCACCAGGAAGGGCTGCTCGAGCTGGGCGTCGCTGATGCCGGCGTCCAGGACCGTGACGAGGCCGTGGTGGCCCAGGTTGGCCAGGGTGCGGGCCTCGGCGACGAAGCGGGCCCGGTCGGACGGCGTGTCCGTGCCGTCGCGCAGCACCTTGACCGCCACGTCGCGGGACAGGAGCTGGTCCTCGGCGCGGAAGACGTCGGCCGCGCCGCCGCGACCCAGCACCGAGCCCAGGACATAGCGTCCGGCGAGCACGGTGCCGGGCCCCACGGGCGCGCCGGTCTCGGGTGTCTGCTGGTTCATCGTCGGCTCAGGCTAGAGCTCAGGCGCAGTTGTCGCACTCACCCGTGGCGGGGAGCTCCATGAAGCAGTCGGGGCACTGCGGGCACGACGCGCTCGGCCAGGCGGGCCTTGCGGGCGCGGTCGCGGGTGCCGGCCAGGCGCGGGGTCAGGGCCGCGAAGCCGCCGTCCTCGGGGAGCCCGGTCGCGTCGAACTGGCGGTAGGCAGCGAGGCGCTGGGCCGCGGCGTGGTCGTCGCCGTCTGCGGGAGCGGTGCCGGTGAGCGACTCCACCACGGCGGCGTAGCCGTCGCCGACGCTGCCGACGGCGTTGACGCACAGCGCGGAGAGGAGCGGCTCGGAGCGGTTGGAGCACTCGGTCGCGACGGCGCCGAGCACGTCGCCGACCCAGTGCCGGATCTGCTGCTTGGTGCGCACGCCGCTGTCCTCCTGCACGCGGGCGCACAGCTCCTTCTGCGTCACGACGCTCTGGTAGCTGGCGGCGGTGGCCTCGAGGATCGGACGGGCCGCCTCGGCCCAGGCCGCGATCGCGGCCTCCTGGCCGATCTCGGAGGCCTCCTGCCAGCTGGGGCCTTCCTCCTGCTCGTGATCGGCGTCGTTGTTCAGGTCGTCGATCTCTAGAGCAGACATTCTCCGACAGTAGCCCCGCAGTGCCACGGGAGCGAACTTGCGGCACTGCCGCCGGTCTGCTGCCGGGGTGCTGCAGGGCGTCGGCTCAGCGGCGCGTGGCCGTGGCGGACACCGCGAAGCCCCGGCGCTGGTCGAGGGGCCGGCCCTCGCAGGCGAAGCCGCTGCCGCTGTCGCAGCGGTAGCGGGTGGAGGCGCTGGCCAGGGTGACGCCCACCGAGCGCACCTTGCGGCTGGAGAAGATGACCTTCTTGCTCCCGGCACCGCTCTTGTCGAGAGGGACCGAGCGACGCTGCACCTGGCCGTTGCTGCGCAGGATCAGCAGGGAGACCGCGGGCGAGGAGGCCCGCTTCGGCGCGTCGATGGAGACGCTTGAGGCGCCACTTCCTCGACTTCAGCGAGCCGGGCTGGAAGAGGCACGGTCTTGGCCGTGAGGTGGTTCAGGCGGGTGGTGAAGTCGGCGTGGGGGCTGCCGGCGGTCAGGCGGTTGACCGCGACGGGGGCCACGCCGGGGAAGGCGGCGCCCTCGTCGTAGCTGCGCCGGGGCTGGGTGTTGGCGGCCGCGAACGCGGCGTACACGCTCGGGAATCCGCCCTTGCTCTTCAGGACCTTCGCAGAGGCCTGCGTGGAGTACTCGTCGGGCAGGCCGCCGCCGGTGCCGGTGCGCTCGTCACGTTGCGCACGATGTTGTTGCCGTACTCTCCGAGAGGAACTCCCAGAAGACCCAGTTGCCGTAGTGGGCGAGCCCGCCGCCGTCGAAGAGGTCGAGGGACGTGGTCGACCGCGCAGCCTGGCCGTACTTCAGGTAGGCGCGGTTGTCGTTGACGTCGTCGGCGAACCGCTCCTCGATCCAGGTGGCCGCCGACTCCAGGAGCCACGGGTCCTCGGTGAAGTCGTAGGCGAACTGGATCGCGTGGAAGAACTCGTGGGCCGCGGTCACGCGCAGCGTCTCCAGCGGGGCCGGCCGAACTGGCTCTCGGCGAAGTCGTCGTCGAGCACGCAGAACCCGGACGCCTGCTTGGGCTGGCCGCTTCACCCGTCGCTCCGGGGCGCAGTAGCCGTAGAGGCCGCGGGAGCCGAGCTCCTTGAGGTAGACGTCGAACTTCGCGTTGCCACCGCGCGAGCCGTCCTTCGCCGGGCGCGGTAGTCGAGGGTGCCCACGTGGTGCTTCCACACCTGCTCCATCACCGTGAGGGTCTTCTTGGCCCAGGCGTCACTGGGCGGCGCATCGGCCCCGGCGCGGACCCAGTGGACGCAGACGTTGCGCGAGCACTTCTTCGTCTCGGCAGTGACATAGCCGTCGCCGTAGGGGTCGCTGAAGCCGTCGCTGGGGCGGGCCAGCAGCTGTCGGCCTTGCGCTCGTCGGCTGCTCCGAGCGAGCTGCGGGAGAGGAACAGGTCGCGCAGGGCGAGCGTCGCCTCGACCCGCTCCGGCGGGCTCGGCTCGGTCTCGAGCGCAGGCGGGTCGGAGCGCTGTCGTCCGAGCCCAGGAGTGCGGAGGTGGCCCGCTCGAGGGTCGCCTCCGGGGCGGTCTCGTCGTCGCTCGACGGTCGGCCGACGACGAGCGACGGGGTCGCGGGGGCGGGTGGCGCTGCCGGGTCGTCGGCGGATGCCGTCGGCAGCCAGCAGGCCCAGGGCCAGCACGAGGCTCACGCCGGCCGCGGCAAGCGAGCCGCAGCGTCGATGGACGGGGAGCGGGGAGACGTGCACGGGCGAGGTGGCGCGGGCCATGGAGTCAGCCCGGGGTCGGGGGAAGATCAGTAGCCGGTGGAGATCTTCTCCACGATGGCGGTGGTCGAGATGGCGGGCGTGCGGGGGAGGTAGACGACCTCGCAGATGTCCTCGAACTCGTCGAACTTGCCGGCCCAGTCATCGCCCATGACGAGGATACGCGCCTGGTGCTCGAGAATGTAGTCGACGCTTCAGATCCAGGCTCTCCTCGAGGAACACCTCGTCGACCGCCTTCAGGGCTCCGACGATCGCCAGGCGCTCGTCCTGGCTGAAGACCGGCTCTCGGCCCTTCTTGCTGACGTTGAGCGCGTCGGCGGAGACCCCGACGACCAGGCGGTCCCCGAGGGCGGCAGCGCGCTCGATGACCCGCAGGTGACCGACGTGGAAGACGTCGTAGGTCCCGAAGGTGATCACGGTGGCGCTGGAAGACATGGGGGTGAGTCTCCCACGAGCCTCGCGCGACACGCAAGGATGGGGCGCGTGAGCCAAGCCGTGTCGTCACCCGTGTCGCCTCCCACCACCCCTCACGTCCGCGGGGTCGACGACCTCGCCCGACGACGTACGGCGCCGAGGACTGCGCCGGATGCGCGCCCTCGCACTGTCGCTGCTCGTGGTGGCGGCGGTGGTCTACCTCCTCACCCTCGACCGGGACGGCTTCCTGGGCTACGTCAACGCCGGCGCCGAGGCCTCGATGGTCGGCGCGATCGCCGACTGGTTCGCGGTGACGGCGCTGTTCCGGCACCCGCTGGGGCTGCCGATCCCGCACACGGCGCTGATCCCGCGCCGCAAGGACGAGCTCGGCAAGGGGCTCGAGGACTTCGTCGGGGAGAACTTCCTCTCCGAGGACATCGTGCGGGAGCGGATCGGCTCGGCGCAGATCTCCGCCCGGGTCGGGGAGTGGCTCGGGGTGGAGGCCAACGCGCGCCGGGTCGTGGTCGAGGTGGCCGAGGTCGCGGTGGTCGGGCTCGGCAAGGTCCGCGACGAACACATCGAGGCGCTCGTCCACGACGCGCTGGTGCCTCGCTTCCGCGAGGAGCCGATCTCCCCGCTGCTCGGTGGGCTGCTCTCCGAGGCGCTGCAGGACAACCTGCACCACGGACTGGTCGACCTCGCGCTGGAGGAGCTCGGGCAGTGGCTGCGCGAGAACCCCGGCACCGTGCGCGAGGTGCTCGGTGAGCGGGCTCCCTGGTGGACGCCTGACCGCCTCAACGACCGGGTCACCAGTCGGATCCACCTCGAGATCGTGCGGTGGGTCGAGGACATCGCGCGTCAGCCCCGGCACCGGGCGCGGATCGCGCTCGACTCCCTGCTGCGTCAGCTCGCCGACGACCTCCTGGCCGATCCCGACGTACAGCAGCGGGCGGAGCGGCTCAAGGAGCGGCTGCTGGACCACCCGGCGGTACTGACGTCGGGCATCTCGCTGTGGACGTCGCTGCGTCGGGTGCTGACCACCTCGCTCGACGACCCGGAGGGCGCCGTACGTCGCCGGCTCCTCACCGAGGTCTGCGCCTTCGCCGAGCGGCTGACCACCGACCCCGACCTGCGGGCCCGCCTCGACAACACCGTGGCCGACGCCGTGGTGTTCGGTGTCAGCCGCTACGGCACCGAGGTGACCGCGGTCATCACCCACACCATCGAACGATGGGACGGGCGGGAGGCCGCCGAGCGGATCGAGCTCCACGTGGGTCGCGACCTGCAGTTCATCCGCATCAACGGCACGTTGGTGGGTGGCCTCGTGGGTGTGCTGATCCACACGGTGGCGGTCCTGATGAGCTGAATCGGTGGGCGAGATGATTGACTTCGCCCCATGTCAGCCGATCCCGTCAACGTCGCGATCAGCGACTCCTCGATCAAGCTCGGTCAGTTCCTCAAGCTCGCGAACCTCGTCGAGTCGGGCTCCGACGCCAAGGCCCTGCTCGCGGCCGGGATGGTGCGGGTCAACGGCCAGCCCGAGACCCGCCGCGGTCGCCAGCTGGTCAACGGCGAGGTCGTCTCGGTGGCCGCGCAGTCGGCGCGGGTGGCCGATGGCTCCACGCCGGACGACTTTCCTTGGTGACGGGCATGGGAGTTTCTCCGCCTCAGCGGTGAAACTCCCGCTTCTGGTACGGAACTTCATGACAGAAGCGGGAGTTTCGGTACCCAAGCGGTGAGGTCCGCTTCGTCGCGGGACCGCTCGCGGAGTTTCTCCGCTTCAGCGGTGAAACTGCGCCTTCTGGTACGGAACTTCGTGACAGAAGCGGGAGTTTCACCACTTCAGCGGTGAAACTCCCGTCACGTCCGGTCAGCTGACGCCGAGCAGATCCACCACGAAGATCAGGGTCTCGCCGGGCTTGATGGCGCCACCGGCACCACGGTCGCCGTAGCCGAGGTGGGGCGGGATGACGAGCTGGCGGCGGCCGCCGACCTTCATGCCCTGTACGCCGGTGTCCCACCCGGCGATGACCTGGCCGATGCCGAGGCGGAACTGCAGCGGGTCGCCGCGGTTGTAGGAGGCGTCGAACTCCTCGCCGGTGGAGTGGGCGACACCGACGTAGTGGACCTTCACGGTCGCGCCGGAAGTTGCCTCGGCGCCGTCACCCTCGGTGATGTCGGTGATCACCAGGTCGGCGGGGGGCTCGAAGTCAGGGAAGTCGATCTCAGGTTTGTTCATGCCGACCACCCTAACCAGGGAGGGTTTCCTGCTCGCAGGCACACACCAGGGGCGGCCCGCCGACCGCGCAGTGGTGCACCTGGTGGAGCGGGCCGGTCGCCGGCGGCTCGGAGCGCCGGTCTCGCCGGGGTCGTCCGGCGTCTCCTCCAGCAGGTCGTTGCGCACCGTGGCAGCGGCCAGGGCTGCCGCCGCAACCAGGATCGCTGCCGAGATCCAGAGGGCGGTGCGGTAGCCGTCGGCGAAGGAGCCGCCTGCGTTCGCGCCGGCCCCGATGCCGGCCAGCGCCGGGATGGCGGCCACTGCGAGGAGGCCACCGGTGCGGGCCACCGCGTTGTTGACGCCCGAGGCCAGGCCGGCGTGCTCGACCGGCGCCGCAGCCAGGGCAGCGGCCGTCAGCGGCGCCACCATGATGGCGAGCCCGAGCCCGAAGACCACCATGCCCGGCAGCACGTCGGCGGCGTACGACGCCTCGGCACCGATGCGTGAGAGCAGCAGGATGCCGAGAGCGCACACGAGCGGTCCGACGCTCATCTGCAACCGCGGGCCGATGCGAGCGGCGAGGGCACCGGACCTCGAGGAGAGCAGCAGCATCACCACCGTCACGGGCAGCAGCGCCGAGCCGGCAGCGACGGGCCCGAAGTCGGCGACGACCTGGAGGTGCACCACGAGGAGGAAGAACAGGGCACCGAAGCCGCCGTAGACGAGGAACGTCACCGCGTTGACCGCGCTGAACTGGGCGGAGCCGAAGACCGACAGCGGTAGGAGGGGGTAGGCCGTGTGGCGTTCGCGCAACGCGAAGAGGAGCGCACCGACGAGTCCGACCAGCAGCGCCGGCACCACGACCCGAGCGCCGGCGTCGTTCTCGATGAGGGCGTAGGTGACTCCGGCCAGCGCGACGGCGCCCAGGGCCCCGCCGGTCCAGTCGGGGGGAGTGCCGGCCGAGGCGGGGTTCCGGCTCTCCGGGACATGGCGCAGCGTCACCATCACGACCACGACCGCCAGTGGCACGTTGATGAGGAACACCCAGCGCCACGAGGCGATGTCGACGATCCAGCCGCCGAGGAGCGGCCCGATCGCGGTCGCTACCCCGCCGAGGCCGGACCACGCGCCGATCGCCCGCGCCCGATCACTGCTGCGGAAGGAGGACTGCAGGATCGAGAGACTCCCGGGCGTGAGCAAGGCGGCGCCGACGCCCTGCAGGGCGCGGGCCGCGATCAGCATCTCCACGTCGATGGCCAGCCCGCACAAGGCCGAGGTCACCGCGAACCAGACCACGCCGACGAGGAAGACCCGCCGCCGCCCGAAGCGATCGCCCAGGGTGCCGCCGAGCAGGATCAGCGAGGCCAGGGTCAGCGCGTAGGCCGAGATCGTCCACTGCAGCATCGTGAAGTCGGCGCCGAGATCGGCCCCGATGTCGGGCAGCGCGACGTTGACGACGGTCGCATCGATCCCGGCGAGCGCCGAGCCGAGGATCGTGGCCAGCAGCGTCCAGCGACCTGCGGCGGAGCCGGCGGAGAGCAGGGCTGGCGCCGGTTGCTCCGGCTCCGGTGACACGGCGGGTCCCGAGATGAACCGACGGGTCGTTCAGCTCTGGTTGATGTAGCCGTCGAGCTGGTCGCGCTCGAACGTCAGCTGGCCGATCTTGTGCTTGACCACGTCACCGATCGAGACGATGCCGATCACCCGTCCGTCTTCGCAGACCGGCACGTGGCGGAAGCGTCGCTCGGTCATCGTGGTCATCACCGCGTCGAGGTCGTCCTCGGGGCCGCAGGTCTCGACGGCCGAGGTCATGATCGACGAGACGTTGTTGTTGATCACGGTGCCGTCGTGGTGGAGGTGGCGCACGACGTCGCGCTCGCTGACGATGCCGTCGACGGCGACGCCGTCGGAGGAGACGATGAGAGCGCCGATGTTGTGCTCGGCGAGGGTCGCGATCAGCTCACGGACCCCGGCCTCCGGGGTGATCGTGATGATTTCCGGGTTGACCTTGGCCTTGAGAATCTCACCGATGCGCATGCTCCTGACGCTACTCGTCCCGGGGACCACTTGCCAGGGAATCGCCGGGTCCGCGGATGCTCACTCGTCGCGGCGGTGGGAGCGCAGGTCGCTGACACTCCCCGGACCCGAGGTCGGCCAGTCCGGGTCGTTGCTGTCCCCGTTGCCCGACATCGATCCGAGGAAGGAGAGTGCTGCTTCGTGCAGGTGGCCGTTGGAGGCCAGGGCGTTGCCACCCCACGGACCGTCGGTGCCCTCCAGCGAGCTGAACCGACCGCCCGCCTCGCGCACGATGATGTCGAGCGCGGCCATGTCGTAGACCTCGAGCTCCGGCTCTGCGGCCAGGTCGACGGCCCCCTCTGCGAGGAGCATGTAGGACCAGAAGTCGCCGTAGGCTCGGGTGCGCCAGCACCGGCGCATCAGGGACAGGAAGTCGTCGAGACGATGCCGGTCCTCCCAGCCGCTGAGCGAGGAGTACGACAGCGACGCGTCGTCGAGGCGGCGTACGTCGGACACCTGCATGCGGGTCGCCTTCAGCAGCGAGCGTCCGGTCCAGGCGCCGTTGCCGGCCGAGGCCCACCAGCGACGCTGGAGCTGCGGGGCCGAGACCACGCCGAGCACCACCTCGTCGTCGACGGCCAGCGAGATCAGCGTCGCCCAGACGGGGACTCCGCGCACGAAGTTCTTGGTGCCGTCGATCGGGTCGACGATCCAGCGCCGCGCCGAGTTGCCGCTGGAGCCCTGCTCCTCGCCGGTGACCGCGTCGCGCGAGCGCACCCGCGACAGCGTGCGGCGGATGCCCTCCTCGACGGACTGGTCGGCATCGGTGACCGGTGTGAGGTCGGGCTTGCTCATCACGTGCAGGTCGAGGGACTTGAACCGCGCCGTCGTCAGCGAGTCCGCGTCGTCGGCCAGCACGTGGGCGAGGCGGAGGTCGTCGGTGTAGTCGATCTGGGAGGGTGCCACGGAGCCCACACTAGGGGTCACGGACCTGGTTGAATCGCTGACCATGGAGATCAACGGCCTTCCGCTTCATGCGCTCGTCGTCCACGCCGCGGTGGTGTTCGGTCCGCTCGCGGCCGTCGCCGCGATCCTCTACGGCTTCGTCCCACGCTGGCGCGAGTGGTTGCGCTGGCCCGTGGTCGTCCTGGCCGCGGTGGCCCTGGGCTCGATCTGGACGGCCTTCCTCTCCGGCCAGGAGGTCGAGGAGGCCAACCCGGGCAGCTACTCGGCCGGCAGCCCGCTCAACGCGTTGTTCGAGGAGCACGAGGAGCGCGCCGAGCTCCTGCGGATCTTCACCACCCTGTTCGCCGTGGCGACCTTCGCCGCGGCGTGGTTGCACACGCGCACCGGCGCCACGAGGATCGTGCTTTCCTCGGTGATGGCGGTCCTGGCGGTGCTGACCCTGGTGTGGACCGTGCTCACCGGCGACGCCGGCGCCAAGATCGGCTGGTTCGGCATCCAGGGTTGAGGTCAGGACGTCAGTAGTCGCTGGCCGTGCGTGCCGCGAGCAGCCGACGGAACGACGTGACCCGCTCCAGCTCGACCTGCCCGGCCGCCGCGGCCACATCGAGGCCGCACTCCGGCTCGTCCTCGCCGTGGGTGCACCCGCGCGGGCAGTCCTCGGTCATCTCATCGAGGTCCTGGAAGGCCCCGATGAGGTCTTCGGGCTTCACGTGAGCGAGCCCGAACGACCTGATCCCCGGGGTGTCGATGATCCAGCCCGACTCGTCAGGCAGCGCGAGCATGTAGGCCGAGGTGGAGGTGTGGCGCCCGCGACCGGTGACGGCGTTGACGACGCCGACCTCCCGGAACGCATCCGGCACCAAGGCGTTGACCAGGGTGGACTTCCCGACCCCGCTCGACCCGACCAGGACCGACGTACGACCCTGCAGGGCGGCGCGGACCTCGGCGAGGTCGCCACCGCGCTGGGTGACGACCCAGGGCACGCCGAGAGAGCGGTAGGTGGACAGGAAGGCTTCGGGGTCCGCGAGGTCGGACTTGGTCAAGCACAGCAGCGGCGACATGCCCGCGTCGTAGGCCGCCACCAGCGCTCGGTCGAGCAGCCGGGGCTGCGGCTCGGGGTCGGCGAGCGCGGTCACGACCACCAGCTGCTCGGCGTTGGAGACGATGACCCGCTCGACGGGGTCGTCGTCGTCGGCGGTACGCCGCAGGGTCGTCGTGCGCGGGGTGACCTCCACGATCCTGGCCAGAGCGCCCTCGTCGCCGGAGGTGTCGCCGACGACCCGGACCCGATCGCCGACCACGACGCCCTTGCGCCCCAACGGACGAGCCTTGACCGCGAGGACGATGTGACCGTCGAGGATGAGCGTGAAGCGGCCCCGGTCGACGGTGACGACGCGGCCCTCGACGGCGTCGTCGTAGGTCGGGCGGTCCTTGGTGCGCGGCCGGGTGCGACGCCGGGGCCGGTCGTAGTGCTCGATGTCGTGCGTGGAGTAGCGGTTCGTCACGGCAGCAGCCCCGACCAGAACCCGGCGAAGTCCGGGAAGGTCTTCGCGGTGGTCGCGACGTTCTCGACCAGCACCCCGTCGACGGCCGCACCGATGATGACGCCGGCATGGGCCATCCGGTGATCCGCATAGGTGTGCCAGACCCCGCCGTGCAGCGGGGCAGGGGTGATCGAGAGCCCGTCGGGATGCTCGACGACCTCGGCGCCCAGCGCGCTGAGCTCGGTGGCCAGGGCCGTGAGCCGGTCGGTCTCGTGGCCGCGGATGTGGGCGATGCCTCGCAGGTGCGAGGGGGAGTCGGCCAACGCGCAGAGCGCCGCGATCGCCGGGGTCAGCTCACCGACGTCGTGCAGGTCCAGGTCGACCCCGCTCAGCCGCTCGGGCCCGGTGACGCGCAGGCCGTCGGCCACCTGCTCGACGGTGCAGCCCATCAGGCCAAGGATCTCGCGCAGCTCGTCACCGGGTTGATCGGTCGTGCGGGGCCAGTGTCGGACGGTCACCGCGCCGCCACTCACCGCGCCGAGGGCAAGGAACGGTGCGGCGTTGGAGAGATCGGGCTCGATGACCCGGTCGACGGCCTTGATCGCACCAGGGAGGACTCGCCACCGGTTGGCCTCGCTGTCATCGACCTCGACCCCGTGCTCGCGCAACATGGTGACCGTCATGTCGATGTGCGGCAGCGAAGGCACCGGCTTGCCGTCGTGCAGGACGTCGACACCCTGGTCGTAGCGAGCCCCGGCGAGCAGCAGGGCGGAGATGAACTGCGAGGAGGCCGACGCATCGATGACAACGGTGCCGCCGCGCACGGCGCCGGTGCCGCGGATGGTGAAGGGCAGCGAGCCGGTGCCGGCGTCGTCGACCGCCACACCGAGCGCTGCCAGCGCACCGAGCACCTCACCGACGGGGCGCTTGCGCATGTGCGCGTCCCCGTCGAAGGAGACCGAGCCGGTCGAGAGTCCGGCGATCGGCGGCACGAACCGCATCACGGTGCCGGC
Source organism: uncultured Actinomycetota bacterium (assembly GCA_963761285.1). Taxonomy (GTDB): domain Bacteria; phylum Actinomycetota; class Actinomycetes; order Propionibacteriales; family Nocardioidaceae; genus Nocardioides. Next base: position 51,080 of record CAVXGJ010000014.1, read on the forward strand.
CAGCCCACAGTCGACGTGGGCGTCAGTGGAGAAGCCTGCCGGGCTCACCAGCCAGTCGTCGGACGAGGTGTCGACCCGGGCACCGAGGGCGGTGAGCCCGCTCGCCATCAGGAGCGTGTCGCGCGAGCGCAGCGCCTGGCCGATGACCGAGGGGCCGTCGGCGAGCGCGGCCAGGATGAGCGCCCGGTTGGTCAGTGACTTGCTGCCGGGCAGCGACACCGTGAGGTCGACCGGGGTCAGCGCGCGGGGCGCCGGCCAGGGGTCGGCGATCACGGAGTCGTCCGGGCCAGTGATGCCAGTGGATTCAGGTGGTGCAGTCACCCGCGCAGGCTATCGGCTCCCTGCGCGGGTGTGACGCGAGCGGGCGTCAGCCGATCTTGCTCGTGGCCAGCTGGGTGGCGCGCTTGGTCTCGCGGCGCGCATCCTTGGCGGCACGGCGGGCACGCCAGGCGACACCGGGCTTTCCGTCGGTGTCACCGGCGGCGATGATCGCGCCCCCGAGCATGGAGAGGTTCTTGAAGAAGTGCATCTGCATCGTCTTCTTCACGGCCGGGTCGCTCTCGCTCCAGAAGGGGTGGCCGGAGATCGTGCTGGGCACCATGGTCCCGGCGAGGACGAGCGCACCGAGACGCGGCGCCTTGCCGGTGGCCAGGGCCAGGCCGCCGGCGATCTGCGCGGCGGCGTTGAGCTTCACCAGCGTGGCGGGGTCGTCGGTCAGCGGGATGCCGGCCTTGCGTACGGCGGGCACGACGGCGTCGGCGACGGGCGAGGCCTTCGGGGCGAACGCCTGGGCATTGCGCAGTGCGCTCTGGGCGCCGTAGACGAAGCCGGCGGCGAGTAGGGGACGGGCGATCAATCGGCTAACAGACATGCGTCTTTCCTACACGACCCGGTGACATCGGCTCTTCACCCCTGCACGCGAGTGCCGCCACCTGCGCGGCCGGAGCACTAGGCTGGCGCGCATGTGTGGCAGGTATGCGTCCAGCCGGCAACCCGAGGACCTCGTCGAGGAGTTCGAGATCGTCGAGTCACGCGTCAGCACCCCGTTGGCAGCCGACTACAACGTCGCGCCGACCAAGGAGGTGTACGCCGTCGTGGAGCGGCCGCCGTCCGCCGGCGCAGCCTCGCGGGAGAAGAGCGAGGCTCCCGAGCGGCAGCTACGGGTGCTGACCTGGGGCCTGGTGCCGTCCTGGGCGAAGGACCCGAGCATCGGCAGCCGGATGATCAACGCGCGGATGGAGACGGTCGCCGAGAAGCCGGCCTATCGCAAGGCCTTCGCCGCTCGCCGCTGCCTGCTGCCCGCCGACGGCTATTTCGAGTGGTACCCCACCGAGCAGCTCACGAAGGCCGGAAAGCCCAAGAAGCAGCCCTTCTTCATCCGCCCGCGCGATGGCTCCACCCTGGCCATGGCGGGGCTCTACGAGATCTGGCGCGACCCCGAGCGGGCCGACGACGATCCCGACCGCTTCCGCTGGACGTGCACCGTGATCACCACCGACGCCGAGGACGACCTCGGCCGGATCCACGACCGGATGCCGCTGATGGTCGAGCCGGAGCGGCGCGGTGCCTGGCTCGACCCGCGGACGCCGCGCGAGGAGCTCCTGGGCCTGCTCGTGCCGGCTGCGCCCGGCAACCTGGAGGCCTACCCGGTCTCGACGATGGTGGGCAACGTGCGCAACAACGGCCCCGACCTGATCGAGCCGCTGCCCCACGAACCGTTCGACGTCACCCGGGAGACATCATGAAGTCCGAGCTCAAGGTCGCCACGGCGTACGGCGAGGGGCGGCTGGTCAGTCACCGTGCCCGAGGGCCGATCGCGACGCTGCTCCTCAGCCACGGAGCCGGCAACGGGATCGAGTCGCGTGACCTCGAGGCGCTGGCCGAGCACCTGCCCCGCAACAACGTGACCGTCGTCCGCTTCGAGCAGCCGTGGCGTGTCGCCGGACGGAAGATCGCCACCGCGCCTCCCACTCTCGACGCAGCGCTGATCTCGGGGGCCGACCGGCTTCGGGTGCGCACCCCGCTCATCGTGGGCGGCCGCTCCGCCGGTGCTCGCTCGGCTGCCCGTACGGCGAAGGGCCTCGGTGCCGTGGGCTGCCTCGCCCTGGCCTTCCCGCTGCACCCGCCGGGCAAGCCCGAGAAGAGCAGGCTGCCCGAGCTGCGTGGCGCCAGGGTCTCCACCCTCGTGGTGCAGGGTGAGCGCGACTCGATGGGGCGCCCCGAGGAGTTCCCCAGTGACCTCGAGCTCGTCGTCATCCCCGGTGGCGACCACGGCTTCGCCGTGCCGGCTCGCGGTCCGGTGACCCAGGAGCAGGCCCTCGACATCCTGGTGGAGTCCACCCTCGAGTGGATAGTGCGCGAGGTGGTGGGGAATGCCGCTCGACGCTGAGATGTTCTCTCCCCGTGATGGCATTACTGGAACGACCGGGCGAGGCCGACGTCAGCGGGGGCACCGTAGGCTGGACCGCGATGACTGAATCGCTGACCGACCCCACGATCGAGGCGGCGCCGGAGCCCGAACCCGTCGACGTCGAGACCGAGACCGTTGCCGAGCGTTCGCTGCGCTTCGAGCGCGACGCCCTGCCCTTCCTCGACCAGCTCTACTCGGCGGCGATGCGGATGACCCGCAACCCCGCCGACGCCGAGGACCTCGTGCAGGAGACGTTCGCCAAGGCCTACTCCGCCTTCCACCAGTTCAAGCCCGGCACCAACCTCAAGGCGTGGCTCTACCGCATCTTGACCAACACCTTCATCAACACCTACCGCAAGAAGCAGCGTCAGCCGCAGCAGTCGATGTCCGAGGACGTCGAGGACTGGCAGCTCGCTCGTGCGGAGTCGCACACCTCGACGGGGCTGAGGTCTGCCGAGATGGAAGCCCTCGAGCACCTGCCCGACTCGCAGGTCAAGGATGCGCTGCAGCGTCTGCCCGAGGAGTTCCGCCTGGCGGTCTACCTCGCCGACGTGGAGGGGTTTGCCTACAAGGAGATCGCCGAGATCATGGACACGCCGATCGGCACCGTGATGTCACGCCTGCACCGTGGTCGACGCCAGCTGCGCGACATGCTCTCCGACCACGTGCGAGCCAACGACTTGCTTCCCGCAGCCACCCTCGATGCCAAGGAGGCCAAGAAGTGAGCGACGACCACGCCGACGCCGGCCACGACCACAGCGCCCTCGCTCATGGCAGCGATCCTTCCGCCGAGGACTGCGCCGACTACCTCGAGCGCATCGTCTACTTCCTCGACAACGAGCTCGACGACGCCGATTGTGACGCCGTTCGGATCCACCTCGACTCCTGCAACCCGTGCCTGGTGAAGTACGACCTCCAGCGCACCGTCAAGCAGGTCGTCGCGCGATCCTGCTCCGAGGTCGCTCCCAACGAGCTGCGCGAGCGCGTGCGGGTGCGGATCCGCGAGGTCCAGATCCGGATCACCGAGGGCTGATCGCAGCCCGACCGCATCGCACCGGCACCACCGCCCGAACGCAGAAGAACCCCCGGCCATCGGCCGGGGGTTCTTCTCATGTGTGCGTGAAGGTCAGCAGTTGGGGCGCTTGCCGTGGTTTGCTGCCTTCTTGCGACGCGAGCGACGCTTGCGGCCGGTCTTGCCCATGGTGACTCCCTGTCTCGCTGACGATGTACGACCAAGTCTCTCAGGTCGTCAGTCGTCGGCGAAATCGGGTCGACGTCACGAGCCGAGCCGGGCCAGGAACTTCTCGGTCTCGACCACGACCCGGGTGACCTCGCCGGTGCCGACGACCTTGCCCAGCGCTCCGTCCTCGCCGACGTGACGAGCCGCGACGGTGAACCGGTGGAGCCGGCCGTCGACGTACGTCGTCGAGGCGCTCACCTCGAGCCGCTGGCCGACCGGGCTGGCGCCGGAGTGCTCCAGGGCGATCCGGGTCCCGACGCTGGTCGACCCGGGGGAGAGCGCTGGCTCCAGGGCGGCGCAGGTGGCGGCCTCGCACCACGCCAGCAGGCGCGGCGTACCGAGCACCGGGAGCGTTCCCGACCCCACGGCGACGGCGGTGTCGTCGTCACCGACGATGAAGGTGAGGGCAGCGGCCAGGTTGCCGGCGGCGGGATCGGGCATCTAGAGCTCCAAGGTGTAGACGATGAGGGAGACGTCTTGCTGAGGCTGCCAGTCGCGGTCGGCGTCGCGCACGAAGCCCAGCCGTTCGTAGAGGCCGTGGGCGGTGCGCATCCGGTCCAGGCTCGAGAGCACGACCCGGCGGTCGCCCTCCACGCGGAAGCGCTCGACCACCATCACGGCCAGTGCGCGACCGACGCCTCGGCCCTGGGCCTGGGGGTCGACGGCGAGCATCCTGAACTCACCCTCTCCGTCGCGCGCGATCTCACGCCACGGCGAGTCCGGCGGGCACACGGTGACGGCGCCGAGGACCCGTGCGGTCGCGTCCTCCTCGACGGCGACCCAGACCTCGGCCTCGCGGTCGCGGGTCGCGGTGTCGGCCAGGCGGGCGCGATAGAAGTCGTCGGGGCCGAGCAGGAACGGTTCGTAGGCGGCCACGGTGAGCGCGCCGATGGCGTCGTACTCCTCGGGTCGGGCGCGGCGCAGCAGCACGAGCCCGCGCTCAGATGCCGAACGTCGCGCGCGGGTAGGCCGCTTCGACATCGGTGATCACGTTGACGAGGTAGGGCGTGCCGGCGGCGAAGGCGCGGTCGAGGGCCGGACCGATCTGGCGCGGGTCGGTGACCGTCTCGCCGCCACCGCCGAGAGCCTTGACCACGTCGTCGTAGCGGGTCTCCGGAGCGAGATCGGCGGCCACGTCGTAGCCGTAGAGCATCTGCATCGGACCCTTCTCCAGGCCCCAGGCCGAGTTGTTGCCCATCACCATGACGACGGGCAGGTTGTGACGCACCAGGGTGTCGACGTCCATCAGCGAGAAGCCGGCCGCGCCGTCGCCGAGGAGCAGCACGACCTGCGCCGAGGGGCGAGCGATCCGGGCAGCGATGGCAGCGCCGAGTCCGGCGCCGAGGCAGCCGTAGGGGCCGGGGTCGAGCCACCCGCCGGGGCGCTGCGGCTCGACGAACTTGCCGGCGAAGCTGACGAAGTCGCCGCCGTCGCCGATCACGACGGCGTCGTCAGCCAGACGCGGCACCAGCTCGCCGTAGATGCGGGCCGGGTGGATCGGGTCGGCCTCGGCGCTCAGCAGCAACCGGTCGCGCTCGGCGGTCTGGGCCACCGTGGCCTGCAGGTCGGAGACCCAGGCGTCCCAGGACGGCTTGGCACCCTGCTGGAGCTGGTTCTGGAGGGCGTCGAAGACGGAGGTGAGGTCGCCCGCTACCGAGGCGGCCAGGGTGGCGTGGCCGGACAACTGGCCCGGGGAGTCGGCGATGTGGACAACCTGGGCGGGGGAGGTGCCCTCCTCCTTGCCGCCGAAGATGCCGTAGCCGAGCCGGAAGTCGAGGGGAGTGCCGATGACGACGACCAGGTCGGCGTTGTTGAGCGCATGGCCGCGCGCCTTCGTCACGAGCAGGCGGTGACCACCGGGGACGAGGCCACGGCCCATGCCATTGGTGATCGTCGGGACACCGAGGTCCTCGACGAAGCGCAGCGCCGCCACTTCGGCGCGGTCGGCCCAGACGTCGGTGCCGAGGATCAGGACCGGTCGGGAGGCAGCCGCCAGCAGCCGGGCGATGTCGGCGATCGCGTCAGGATCCGGGTCGGCGCCGGCGGTGGTGCCGCCTACGGGCGCCGGACCCGAGGAGGAGTTGAAGAACTCGTCCATCGGTACGTCGACGAAGACCGGGCCGCGGTGCGAGGAGCCCGCGGCGCGGAACGCCTCGTCCATGCCGCCCAGGATGTCGCCGGCGGTGGGCAAGGTGCGGGCGAGCTTGGAGACCGACGCCACGATCGGCGGCTGGTCGAGCTCCTGGAGACTGCCGCTGCCCCAGCGGTTCTGCGGGGCGCGCCCACCGACGACCACCATCGGAGAGCCGGCGAACTGGGCCTGGGCGATCGCGCTGACACCGTTGGTCACCCCGGGGCCAGCGGTGAGGACGGCGAGCCCGGGCACCCGGGTGAGCTTGCCGGTCGCCTCGGCCGCGAACGCGGCCGTCTGCTCGTGACGGACGTCGAGGAGCCGCATCGGCGGGTCCGCCTTGACCGCACCGTCGTACATCGGGAAGACGTGGGCGCCGGACAGGGTGAACATCGTCTCGACCCCGTGGGCCCTGGCCACCGCGACGGCGAGCTCGCCGGCGTGGCCGCTCAGCTCGCCGGTGGGGGTGCTGCCCGCCTCGTCGGCGGGGGCGTCGGGACGGGGCGTGATGTCGGTCATGCCCTGACCCTAGATCACCGCAACTACCCCTCGCGGAGGACGACGTTGGCCCGGCGCAGGGTGCCGACGAGCACGAGCATCAGGTCGGCTCGCACGGACGGCGGCCGGGAGCCGAGAGCCAGAGCGAGGTAGAGCGCGCGCAGGTAGGCGTGGGAGGTGCCGGTGCTCAGGTAGGGGTCCCCGCTGGTTGCCGCTGCCGTGTCGGGGGAGTCCGGGGCGATCGCCGCTGCGGCGATCCGGTTGATCCACGGCTCCAGCACCGTCATCGGCACGCTGTTGCGGCGCAGGATCGCGACGGTTGCCGCGGCCAGGCGGTCGTCCTCACCGTGGGTCAGGAGCGTCTCCACCGGCAGGAGCAGGCGATCGGCGATCACGTCGAGCAACACGGTGAGCTCGGCAGCGCCCAGGTGAGGGGAGTTGGCCAGCACACCGAGTGCATCGGCGCCGTGGGCGATTGCGTGCGCCCACCCCTTGTCCGGCACGAGACCGCGCAGATCGCGCTCGCCCAGGAACCAGGTGGCCAGGGCATCGCCCCACTGCAGGATCTTCCCCCCGAGGACGAGGGGTCGGGTGGTGTCGCGGGCGATGCACTCGGCCAGCACCAGCGCCGAGAAGCTGCGGCGGAAGACGCCGTCGCCGTCGGGCTCGCCCAGCCCGACACGGAGCCCGGCCGCCATCCCGTCACCCAGGCCCGGCAGGAGGTCGTCGTAGACACCGCGCTCCACCCAGGTGGCCAGGGTCGGCAGGGCCAGGCCGTCGCGCACATCCGGGTCCGGTGCACCGAGCATCGCGGTGAGCTCGCCGGTGAGGTCGGCGAGCGGGGCGCTTGCAGGCACCCGGAAGTCGTCATCTTGAACAGCACGCCAGTTCACCCGAGTCACGAGAGACATAGTGCCAAAGGCTCGCGCTTGACCTCTAGGCTGGTGACGTGCCTACGTTCTCCGAGCTGGTGCGCAGGCACACTGACCTGGGCGGCGCCGATGTCGCCTGGCTACAGCTGCTGCAGGCCGACTGGCAGATCATCGCCGACCTGTCCTTCGCCGACCTCGTCCTCTGGCTCGAGGATCGACACGCGACCGGATTCTGGGCGGTCGGCCAGATGCGACCGACCACCGGTCCGACCGCCTACGTCGACGACGTGGTCGGCACCTTCGTCGAGCACGGGCGCCGCCCGCTGCTCGACGCCGCGTTCGCCGGAGGCAAGGTGGCTCGCGACGGCGACCCGGAGTGGCGCGACGAGGTGCCGGTCCGGATCGAGGCGATCCCCGTGGTGCGCGAGGGCCGGGTGATCGGGGTCATCGGGCGCCACACCAACCTGCTCGGCGTCCGGACGCCCAGCCGGCTGGAGCTGTCCTACCTCCAGACCGCAGCCGACCTGACCCAGATGATCGCCACCGGTGACTTCCCGGCCGCCGGGCAGCGCAGCGACCACGCAGACTCGCCGCGCGTCGGCGACGGCTTCGTCCGGGTGGACCCCTCGGGGCGCGTCGTCTACGCCAGCCCCAACGCCCAGTCGGTCTTCCGGCGCCTGGGGCTCTCCGGCGATCTGGCGGGGATGCTGCTGCCCGACCTGGTGCGTGACCTGGTCCCGCCGCGCCACCGGCCCGACGAGGAGACGCTCAGCGCCGTCCTGGGTGGGCGCGCGCACCGCGATGTCGAGATCGGCACGGACGACGTCGCACTGATCGTGCGCGCCGTCCCGCTGCGGACCCAGTCGTCTCACATCGGCGGGCTGATCCTGGTGCGCGACGTGAGCGACCTGCGTCGGCGCGACCGCGAGCTGGTCACCAAGGACGCCACCATCCGAGAGATCCACCACCGGGTGAAGAACAACCTGCAGACGGTCGCGGCGCTCCTGAGGCTGCAGGCCCGTCGCGTCGACAACGAGCAGGCCAAGGCTGCGCTCGAGGAGGCCGTACGCCGTGTCGGCTCCATCGCCATCGTGCACGAGACGCTGAGCCAAGCGGTCGAGGAGACCGTCGACTTCGACGAGATCGCCGATCGGCTCGGCGGCATGGTCACCGAGGTCAGCGCCATGACGGGTCGCGTCCGCACCCGGCGGAGCGGGTCCTTCGGGATCTTGGCCTCCCAGGCGGCCAACACCCTGGCGATGGTCCTGACCGAGCTGCTCCAGAACGCCGTCGAGCACGGCTACGGTCCGAGCGGCCCGGAGCGCGACCTCGTGAGCGAGACCGTCGGGGAGATCGTGGTGAGCGTCGATCGCGCTGTCGGACGGATGCACATCGCCGTGGAGGACGACGGCCGCGGGCTGCCGGAAGGGTTCTCGCTGGACTCCTCGATCAACCTCGGGCTGTCGATCGTGCGCACCTTGATCGAGTCCGAGCTCGGCGGTCAGCTGACGCTGAGCGGGCGAGCGGAGGGTGGGACCCGGGTGTCCATCGACATCCCGACGCCCTGAGCGCGTGGGGAGTCGACGGACCGACGCGGGTCCATCAGGTGATCGTCAGGCGATCGTGCGGACGCGCGAGCGGGAGTTGCGACGCTTGAGGGCGCGACGCTCGTCCTCGCCGAGTCCGCCCCACACGCCGTGGTCCTGGCCCGCCTCGAGGGCCCAGGCCAGGCACTGCTCGCGCACGTCGCAGCGCCGGCACACCTGCTTGGCCTCCTCGATCTGGAGGATGGCCGGGCCGGTGTTGCCGATCGGGAAGAACAGCTCCGGGTCCTCATCGAGGCATGCGGAGAGGTGTCGCCAATCCATGGCTGGTGGATCCTTGTCTGTGGTTTGTGCAGGCAGGGATGCTCAGGCCTGCGGGCGCGCGTGTATGCCCGTGTGTGAAGGTTTTCACTAGCGCGTGCTCACTCTCGCAACAATACGAGCGACTATCAAGGGTATCGAGGGTCTTGTGGGTCACAAACCTCCTCGGAGGACGCATGCCTGCCTCATCAGAATGCGAGTAGGGGGGTGGCTCTAGGGTGACGTCATGGCCGTCCCCCGAGCTGACCACCAGGCTGTGAATCCGCCGCCCCTGACGGTAGCCGCCTCCATCGTCGCGGTCCAGGGAGTTGTGCTGATTGCCCTCGCTGTGGTCGAGATCCTTAACCTTGTGGAGGCCCGGGCGGCCGTGGCGGTCTCCGTCGCCACCTTCTTCGCGGTGTACGGGGTGGCCCTGCTCGGGTGTGCGTTCGCGCTGACCCGTCGCCTGGGGTGGGCCCGCGGTCCGGTGCTGATCAGCCAGCTGATCCAGCTGGGCATCGCCTGGAACGTGCGCGACATACCGCTGCTGGCCGTCGCGCTGGCGCTCGCCGCAGCCGTGGCGCTGGCCGGGATGCTCAGCCCAGCCAGCATCGAGGCGCTGATGCCGCCAGCCGACGAGCCTGACGCCGACACCCCCGGGCACGCCTGAGCTGCTAGCTCTGCTCCTCCAGGGAAGCGCGCAGCTGCTCCAGGGTGCGGGTGAGCAGTCGCGACACGTGCATCTGGGAGACGCCGATCTCCTCGGCGATCTGCGACTGGGTCAGGTTCTTGAAGAACCGCAGCAACAGGATCTTCTTCTCCCGCGGCTCCAGCTGCTCGAGGAGCGGCTTGATGGACTCCCTGATCTCGACGTGCTCCAGCCCCGCGTCGTCGATCCCGATCGCGTTGAGCATGCTCGACGAGCCGTCGTCGGAGTCGTCGGTGGCGTCGAGGGAGAGCGTGGAGTAGGCATTGCTCGACTCGATGCCTTCGACGATCTCCTCCACGGTGCACCCGATCGCCTCCGCCAGCTCGCGGGGAGTGGGGGAGCGGCCGAGGCTCTGGCTGAGCTCGGCGGTCGCGGCCCCGATGTGCATCCGCAGCTCCTGGAGCCGCCGAGGCACCCGGATCGCCCACCCCTTGTCGCGGAAGTAGCGCTTGATCTCGCCGATGATGGTCGGCGTCGCGTAGGTCGAGAACTCCACGCCCCGATCGGTGTCGAAGCGGTCGACGGACTTGATCAGGCCGATGGTGCCGACCTGCACGAGGTCCTCGAAGGGCTCCCCGCGATTGCGGAAACGTCGGGCACAGTGCTCGACCAGCGGCAGGTGGAGCTCGACGAGCGAGTCGCGGCAGCCGGCGTACGCAGTGGTGGCGACGTCGGTCTCGCGCAGCTCGGCGAACAGCTCGGCACTGCGGCGACGGGTCTGGTCGATCCGCGCCGAACGGGCGTCGCGGACCGGGTCCGGAGGCACCGGGTCCCCCGGGGGGAGCAGCGGGTCCATGTCAGCGGTCGTCGTGCGACGAGAGCGGGGCCGACGACGCCATCGTCATCGACACCGTGAGGTGATCCTCGGTGGCCTCGATCGCCGCCGAGGAGGCCAGGGTCGACAAGACCTGCCAGGCGAAGCTGTCGAGATCGGGCTCCGCGGGGGCGGAGGTCGAGACCGTCACGGCGACGACCATCCGGCCGGGGGCGAGGTGGAACGTGCACACCAGGTCGCTGCCGGTCTCGGCGTGCTCGAGCAGCATCGCGTTGGCCTCGCCGACCGCGATGCGCAGGTCCTCGATGTCGTCGATGGTGAAGTCGAGGCGGGCGGCAAGACCGGCGGTCGTCGTCCGCACCACGGCGGCGTAGGCGCTGTCGGCGGGCAGCCGCAGCTCCACGTCGGCGCGGCCAACAGGGCGAGCTGCGTCGAGCCCGTCGGGGCTGCTGGAGACGGGGGCCGGCTCGGTCATGTCAGGTCCTTCTCTCGAGCAGATCAGATCGCGGCGATCCTAGCCCTCGCACGCGCTGCCGACGCACCACCGCCCCCGGTCCTGAGCGGCCGCGAAGCGCTCGAGCATCGGCGCAAAAAGCCTCGACGCCGCGCTCGGACCGCTCGGAGCCCTTGCGGACTCCTCGCGGGCCGGGGCGGCGCCGAAAGGGTGAACGTGCAGGTCAGCGACCTGCGGCAGCTCAGGCCTTCTTGGTCTCCCAGAAGATCTCGGCGATCTCGTCGATCTTCGCCAACAGCTGGTCGGCCACGTCGGCGTCGAGCGCGCCCTTGGCACCCGAGGCGCCGGCGAGCTTGGTGGCCTCGTTGACGAGGACGTGCAGCTGCGGGTACTTCTCGAAGTGCGGGGGCTTGAAGTAGTCGGTCCACAGCACCCAGAGGTGGTGCTTGACCATCTCGGCGCGCTGCTCCTTGATGATCAGGGCGCGCACGCGGAAGTCGGGGTCGTCGTTGTCGGCGACCTTGGCGATGATGCCCTTGATCGACTCGGCCTCGATGCGGGCCTGGGCCGGGTCATAGACACCGCAGGGAAGGTCGCAGTGGGCCTGGACCTCGAGCGTGGGGGCGAACAGTCGCGCGAACATGCGAGTCCTCTCGTCGTGGGATGGGGATCCACCGGCTCCGCCCACCGCGAAAGTGCCGCGGTGGTTGGTGGTCGCCGGCGATGGTTGCGACACTACCGCGCATGCCGGGCGACCAGACCACCCCTCCAGACGGCCCTCCCGACGGCCCTCCGGACGCCTGGTTCGGCTGGGCCGTCGTGCGCGGCGACTCCATGCTGCCGACGCTGCGTCCCGGCGATCGGTTGCTGGTCTCCTACCGACGTCGCCCGAAACCGGGTGACGTCGTGGTGGCCCGGTTCGCCGACGGCACGGTCGCGGTCAAGCGAGCCGCCGAACGGCGTACGGCGGGTTGGTGGCTGCTCAGCGACAACGCGGCCGCAGGCACCGACTCCCGCCACCGCGGCGCCGTGCCCGACGCGGCCGTCTGGGGCACCGCGGTGGCGCGGGTGTGGCCCCGGCCACAGGTCATGTGAGACAAACCTTCCGGGGTGATTCGCCTGTGGAAGGATCGATGATCGTGGCGAACAACAGGACTTCTCACCCGCACGCCGGCGACCCGGTCTTCGACCTGCACGTCGGCGGCAAGCTCGAGACGGTCTCCACCGTCGACGTCTCCGGCCCCGCCGAGCTCTCCCTGGCCTACACCCCTGGGGTGGCGCTGGTGTGTGAGGCGATCGCGGCCGACCCGAGCATGACCCAGCACTACACCTGGGTGCCCAATGTCGTGGCCGTCGTCAGCGACGGCACCGCGGTGCTCGGCCTGGGCGACATCGGCCCGGCCGCCGCGATGCCGGTGATGGAGGGCAAGGCCGTGCTGTTCAAGCAGTTCGGCGGCGTCGACGCCGTCCCGATCTGCCTGGCGACCACCGACACCGAGGAGATCATCGAGACCGTCGTGCGGTTGGCGCCCAGCTTCGGCGGCATCAACCTCGAGGACATCTCCGCTCCGCGCTGCTTCGAGATCGAGGACCGGCTCAAGGAGCTCCTCGACATCCCGGTCTTCCACGACGACCAGCACGGCACGGCGGTCGTGGCCCTGGCTGCACTGACCAACGCCCTCAAGCTGACCGGCCGCGACCCGGGGAAGACCCGCGTCGTGATCTCCGGAGCCGGCGCGGCCGGCGTAGCGGTGGCGAAGATCCTGCTCGAGGCCGGCATCACCGACCTCGCGGTGATCGACCGCAAGGGCGTCATCCACTCGGGTCGCAGCGACCTGACGCCGGTCAAGAAGGCTCTGGCCGAGATCACCGCCGACCTCACGGGCCGCACCGGCACGCTGGCCGACGTCCTCGACGGGGCTGACGCCTACCTCGGGGTCTCCGGGGGCACCGTGCCCGAGGAGGACGTGGCGCGGATGGCGCCCGAGGCGATCATCTTCGCGATGGCCAACCCGACGCCCGAGGTCCACCCCGAGGTGGCGCGCAAGTACGCCCGCGTCGTGGCCACCGGACGCTCCGACTTCCCCAACCAGATCAACAACGTGCTCGCGTTCCCCGGCATCTTCCGAGGTGCCTTCGACGTCGGCGCCACCGCGATCACCGAGGGCATGAAGCTGGCTGCGGCCACCGCTCTGTCCGACCTCGTCGGTGACGACCTCACCGAGGACCTCATCATCCCCTCGCCGTTCGACCCGCGGGTCGGGCCGGCGGTCGCGGCCGCTGTCTCCGCAGCAGCGCGCGCCGACGGCGTCGCGACCCGCTGACCTGCGCTACTCCTTCTCGACCTTCAGGATCGATGAGGTGTCGCGCCAGGTGCGCTCGAACGGGAGCCGCCAGGCGTGCGGCGCGATCAGCTGGTGGATCGCGTTGGGGCCCCACGAGCCGGGGGAGTAGCTGCGTACCGGCGTCGGGTTGGTCAGCAACGCCTCGGACTTCTCCCAGAGCGCCTCGATGCCTGCTGCAGTGGTGAACAGCGTGTGGTCGCCGCGCATCGCGTCGTGGATGAGCCGTTCGTAGGCCTCCAGCACCGAGCTCGAGCCGTGGGTGTCCATCGTGGCGAACTGCATCGACAGCTTCTCCAGCTTCATCCCCGGCCCGGGACGCTTGCCGTAGAACGACAGCGACATCTTCGACTGGTCGGCCAGGTCGAAGGTCAGGTGATCGGGGCCCTGGGTGCCGACGTTGGAGCCGGCGGGGAACATCGACAGCGGTGGCTCCTTGAAGGCGATCGAGATGATCCGGGCGCCTTCGGCCAGCTTCTTGCCGGTGCGCAGGAAGAACGGCACGCCGGCCCAGCGCCAGTTGTCGATCTCGACCTTGAGCGCGATGAACGTCTCGGTGTCGGAGTCGTCGGCGACGACCTCCTTGCCGCGGTAGCCGGCGTACTGCCCGCGGACGACGTCGTGCGGCTCGATGGGGCGCATCGAGCGGAACACCTTGAGCTTCTCGTCGCTGATGGGTCCGGGCTCCAGCGAGGTCGGCGGCTCCATCGCCATGAAGGCGAGCACCTGCATCAGGTGGGTCACCACCATGTCGCGGTAGGCGCCGGTGCTCTCGTAGAACGCCGTACGACCCTCGAGCCCGAGTGTTTCAGGCACGTCGATCTGCACGTGGTCGATGAAGTTGCGGTTCCAGATGGGTTCGAAGAGACCGTTGGCGAACCGGAAGGCAAGGATGTTCTGGGCCGCCTCCTTGCCGAGGAAGTGGTCGATCCGGAAGACCTGGTCCTCGGCGAAGACCGAGTGCACCTCGGCGTTCAGCGACTTCGCCGAGGCGAGGTTGGTGCCGAACGGCTTCTCCATGATCACGCGCGACCGCTCGATGAGGTCTGCCTTCTCGAGCTGGTGGATGACGTCGAGCGCGGCCTTCGGGGGCACGCTGAGGTAGTGGAGCCGGCGTACGTCGGCGGGCTCGCCGAGCTCGGCCTCGCACCGCGCGACCTGCTGGGACAGGGCTTCGGGCCCCTCGGAGGTCGCGAGGTAGGTGAGCCGCTTCGAGAAGTGGTCCCACCGCGCATCGTCGATGGCTCCGTGGAACTCCTCGCACGCCGCTCGGGCGAAGACATCGAACTCGTCGGGCGTCATCTCCTCCAGCGAGGTTCCGATGACCCGGACGTCGGGGATGAGGCGGGCCTCGAAGAGTCGCAGCAGCCCGGGGAGGAGCTTGCGGCGGGCGAGGTCACCGGTCGCGCCGAACAGCACGACGACATTGGGATGGTCCATGCGATGACGTTAGACCCGACAGGTAACGCGCCGGTGACGTCGGTAGCCTCAATCCCATGTTCGCCGCCTACGCCACCTCCTTCGACTCCGACAACCCGCTCGCCGGCCTGGTGCTGGGGGAGCGTCCGGACCCCGTCGCTCCCGACGGCTGGACCACGATCACGGTGAAGGCCGCCTCGCTCAACCACCACGACGTGTGGTCGCTGCGCGGTGTGGGTCTCAAGCAGGAGCAGCTGCCGATGATCCTCGGCTGTGACGCGGCCGGCCTCGACGAGGACGGCAACGAGGTGGTGGTCCACGCGGTGATCAACGCCCCTGACTGGACCGGCGACGACACGCTCGACCCGAAGCGGTCGCTGCTCTCCGAGCGGCACCAGGGCGCCATCGCCGAGCAGCTGATCGTCCCGCGACGCAACGTCGTCCCGAAGCCGGCGTCGATGTCCTTCGAGGAGGCGGCCTGCCTGCCGACCGCCTGGCTGACGGCCTACCGGATGCTCTTCACCCGCGGCGAGCTCAAGGCCGGCGACACCGTGCTCGTGCAGGGCGCCGGCGGTGGCGTGGCCACCGCGCTGATCATCCTGGCTCGAGCTGCCGGGCTCCGGGTCGTCGCCACGAGCCGCGACGAGATCAAGCGCTCACGCGCCCTCGAGATCGGGGCCCACGAGGTGTTCGAGTCCGGCGCGCGGCTTCCCTTCAAGGTCGACGCGGTCATGGAGACGGTCGGCCGTGCCACCTGGTCGCACTCCATCCGGGCGCTGCGCCCCGGCGGCAAGATCGTCATCTCCGGCACCACGTCAGGGCCGAAGCTGGACGACGCCGAGCTGACCCGGATCTTCTTCCTCCAGCTGAGCGTCATCGGGTCCACGATGGGCACCCGCGACGAGCTCGCCTCGCTCGTCACCATGCTCGACGCCACCGGCGCCCGCCCACTGATCGACCGTGCGATCCCGATGACCGATGCCCGCGACGGCTTCGAGGCGATGGCTGCCGGAGACGTCTTCGGCAAGATCGTCTTCACCCGCTAGTCGAGGGGACATCGAGATGGCCACCCACCTGATCACCGGTGCCGGCTCCGGCATCGGCGCCGAGCTGGCCCGGATGCTGCACGAGCGCGGCGACGACCTGGTGCTCCTCGCCCGCTCCGCTGACCGGGCGGCCGACCTCGCCGCGACGTACGACGATGTGCGGACGGTCGTCGCCGATCTGGCGGATCCGGGCTGCGTCGAGGCCCTCGACCTGCCCGAGTCGCTCGACTCGGTCGTGCATGCCGCGGGCGTCGTCGACCTCGGTCGGGTCGCCGACCTGGGAGTCGCGTCCTGGCAGGAGCAGCTGACAGTCAACCTCGTGGCGCCCGCTGCGCTGACCCGTGTGGCGCTGCCGGCCCTGCGGGTCTCCCGCGGCACCGTGGTCTTCGTCAACTCCGGCGCGGGCCTCAACGCCCACCCCGACTGGTCGGCGTACGCCGCCTCGAAGCACGGGCTCAAGGCGCTCGCCGACTCGTTGCGCGGTGAAGAAGCCGAGCACGGCGTCCGGGTGAGCACCGTCTACCCCGGCCGCACCGCCACCGCCATGCAGGCGAAGGTGCACGAGCAGGAGGGCAAGGCCTACGACGCCGCCGACTGGATCGATCCGGCGACCGTGGCCGCCGCGATCCTGCACGTGCTGGACCTGCCGCGCGACGCGACGATCCCCGACCTCACCGTGAGGCCTGGCCCGAGCTGACTCGGGGTCACCTCCGCGCTAGGTCGTCGACTTCCAGTTCAGGGCTCCGACGAGCACCATCTGCAGCTGCTTGCGCGCGACCGCGGTGACCTGGGCCTCGGCCTCGGGTCGTCCCTCGGCCGCGACGATCGCCTCGACGGTCGTGACCATCGCGTTGACGATGAGGCCCGACAGCACCCTGAGGTCCTCCGATGACCACTGGTCGGTGCCGGGGAGCCGGGCGATGTCGGTGGCGAGCTCGCGCTCGCACAGCTCGATCTCGTGGCTGATGCGGGCCTTGACCGTCGGCGGTCCGGCAGCGCGCTCGCGGGCGATGAAGCGGAAGTGGTCGCGTTGCCGGAGCACGTGAGCCTCGAGGTTGGTGACCGAGCGATCGACGATCTCGTCGAAGGTCGGCACGGTCTCGTCGTCGCGGCGGATGGCTCGCAACATCGCACGCAGCGAGACGAAGGACTCGTCGACAAGAGCGAGGCCGAGGTCCTCCAAGGAGTCGAAGTGGCGGTAGAACGCGGTCGGCACGATCCCGACCTCCTTGGCGACCGCGCGCAACGACAGCGCCACCAGGCTGCTGTCCTCGCAGAGCGCGAGGGCGGCGTCGAGGAGGGCGCGTCGGGTGCGCTCCTTCTTCTCGATCCGGGTACCGCCTGAGATCTCAGCCACGAGACGCATCTTAGGACCAGTACATGTGTCCACCCTCACGTGCTCGCGTGAACGGGGTCACGCGTGGCGCCCTTGACCTGTCGCGCGTCACGGGAGAGAGTTTCGGTGAACGCATGTTCACTCAAACTTCGGAGGTAGGCATGAGCACCACCGCCCCCCTGGCGAACCTGACGCGTGGGCTGCTCCGCAGCCGCGTCCTCGCCGCCCTGACCAGCCCGCACGGCGTCGACCGTTACCTCGAGCTCGTCAACCCCATGTGGGCTGCCGAGGAGGTACGGGCCCGCGTCGTCGCGGTGCACCACGAGAATCCCTCGTCCGACGCCGCGCCGGTCGCGACGCTGACGCTCCAGCCGACCAGCACCTGGCGCGGTCATCGGGCCGGTCAGTACGTCCAGGTCGGTGTCGACCTGCCCGACTCGGCCAAGCGGATGACCCGCATCTTCTCGATCTCCTCGGCCGCCTCGGCGCCCGGCGAGCAGTTCACCCTCACCATCCGGGCCCACGACGAGGGACAGGTCTCCAAGCACCTCGTGGGCGAGGTCGTCGCCGGCCGTGGTGTCGGCACGATGCTGCACCTGAGCCAGGCCGAGGGGGAGTTCACCCTCGACGAGAGCCCGGCCACCCCCACCAACAACCACCTGCTGTTCATCACCGGCGGGTCCGGGATCACCCCGGCCATGTCGATGGTGCGCACCCTCCTGCGCGACGGCTACGACGCGAAGGCCGGCCGCAAGGTCACCTTCCTCCACTATGCGCGTTCGCCCGAAGACCAGATCTTCGCTGACGAGCTCGCGGCGATCGCTGACGCGGACAACGACGTGACCGTCCACCTGCGCCACGGCGACCACGTGTTCTCCGAGTTCGAGCTCCGTCGGCTCGTGCCCGACTTTCGCGACACCGACACCTGGGCCTGTGGCCCGGCGGGCTTGATGGCTCTGATCGACACGGCGTACGACGGCTCGGCGCGGCTGCGTACCGAGTTCTTCAAGGCCCCGCGGGTCGAAGCCGGAAGCGCAGAGGGTGACGTCACCTTCGCCCGCTCCGGCCAGGAAGCGCCCAACTCCGGCGCCACGCTGCTCGAGCAGGCCGAGGCCCTCGGACTGAAGCCCGAGTCGGGCTGCCGGATGGGCATCTGCTTCTCCTGCACCTCCCGCAAGACCGAGGGCACCGTGCGCAACGTGCTCACGGGCGCCGAGTCCTCGCTGCCCGACGAGGACATCCAGCTCTGCGTGACCGCCCCCGTCGGCGACGTCGCCGTCGATCTCTGACCCACAGACCGCCAGACCCCAGACCCCCATACCTCCAGACCCTGCTGAGAAAGGACGAAGCCATGAGCATCGCCTACGAGAACGAGACCCTCCCGCCGCCGGTCGCACCGGCCGACATCGACGTCACCGCGGTCAAGAAGCTGACCGCCGAGCAGCTCGATGCCTTCGGCGCCGAGATGGACGCCATCCGCCAGCGCGTGATCGCCGACCTCGGTCAGGTCGACCGCGACTACATCCACAAGGTCGTCAAGGTCCAGCGCGGCTTCGAGGTCGCCGGGCGCGCGCTCTTCTACGTGCCCCCGGCCTGGCCGCTCGCCGTGGCTGCGCTGAGCGTGTCGAAGATCCTCGACAACATGGAGATCGGCCACAACGTCATGCACGGCCAGTACGACTGGATGGGCGAGCCCGGCCTCAGCTCGCGGATGTTCGACTGGGACAACGTCTGCCCCGGCGAGCAGTGGAAGTACAGCCACAACTACATCCACCACACCTTCACCAACATCCTGGGCAAGGACCGTGACATCGGCTACGGGATCCTCCGCATGGACGAGGACCAGAAGTGGCACCCCTACTACCTGGGCAACCCGGTGTACGCCGTCCTGCTGATGGTCTTCTTCGAGTGGGGCGTCGCGATGCACGACCTCGAGGTCGAGAACATCGTCTCGGGCAAGCGCTCCATGGACGAGAACAAGGCGATCTACCCGGGCCTGATGAAGAAGATCCGCAAGCAGGCGCTCAAGGACTACGTGCTGTTCCCTGCCCTGACCGGCCCGCTCTTCCCGTTGACCCTCGCGGGCAACGCGAGCGCCAACCTGATCCGTAACATCTGGGCCTTCAACATCATCTTCTGCGGCCACTTCCCGGCCGGAGTGGCGACCTTCTCCGAGGAGGAGTGCGAGAACGAGTCGCGCGGGCACTGGTACTACCGCCAGCTCCTGGGCTCGGCCAACATCTCCGGCGGCAAGCTGCTGCACCTCATGTCGGGCAACCTGTCGCACCAGATCGAGCACCACCTCTTCCCCGACCTGCCGGCGCGCCGCTATCCGGAGATCGCCGTCGAGGTCCGCGAGATCTGCGAGCGCTACGGCATCGCCTACAACTCCGGCCCGCTGCACAAGCAGCTCCTCAGCGTGGCCGGGAAGATCTGCCGGATGGCCCTCCCGCCCAAGCGCACGGCAGAATAGGACCCATGAACTCCTCCAGCCCGGCAAAGGGTCCCGACGAGCTGTCCAAGGCCGAGATCGGCAAGGACGCGATCCAGTCGACCGCGGAGGCTGCGGCCACCACGGTCGGTGAGGTAGCCACGATCATCACCTCCGCGGTGCGCGAGGTCGCCACCGTGATCGGCACCTTCGCCACCGAGGTCTTCGAGATCCGCGAGGCCTCGCGCAAGGCCTCCGAGAAGCAGGACCCCGACAGCCTCGCTGACTGACCTCCCACTAACTCTGCGTTCACTGCCACCAGGTGTCAGTAAACGCAGAGCTAGTGCTCCTACCCGAACGAGAGCCGGAAGTCGCTCTGGCGCAACGTCGCCAGCTGGGTCGCGTCGCGCAGGAACGCCAGCGGACCGCCGGCGGCGAAGTCCCAGCGAGCCCGGCCGGGGAACACCTTGGCGCTGCCCTTCAGGACCGCACCCTTCTCGCCGCCGCCCTCCGGCAGCTCCGGCTGGTACGTCGCACCCCTGAACGGCACGCGCGGCACGAGGCGGGACACGTCGGTGAACGACGCGCTGGCGATCGGCGTACGACCCTCGGTGGCGCTCCACTCGGTGGTCGACAGCGGACCCCGGTGAGCGGCGTCGAGCTCGAAGTCGCACAACCCCTTGGGGATCGCCCAGAGCTCGCGTCCGCCGGCGACCGAGGCGGGGGAGTCGACCCAGATGTCGGTGATGGTGACCTTGCGGCCGTGACCCTCGTCCTTGCGCATCGACCGGGCCACGAGCAGCTCGGAGTAGGTCAGCGGGCTGCCCTCGGTGTAGCTGACGAACGCCGCGCCGTAGATGCCGGCCGGCCGCAGCTCGTCGACATCGTGCTTGAGGCGGAAGATGCTCAGCCACATCGAGCCGCGCATCGCCCAGGGGGCGTCGGGGTAGGCAACCTGCTCGTACGGGACCTCTCCGGGAACAGTCATGCCGCGCATCGTAGTGAATGCCGAGTCGGCGCCTATAGTCGCCGACTCGGCACCCACCGGAAGGTCGAGTCGGCGCCTATAGTCGCCGACTCGGCGAGGGCTAGGGTGCGCGAATGATCGTCGTGAACAGGTTCCGCGTGCCGGAAGCCGAGGGTGAGGCCTTCCGGGTCGACCTCCAGCGAGCGCACGACGCCCTCGCCGAACGGCCCGGGTTCCTCACCGGCACGATGGGTCGCAACGTCGACGACCCGACCCTGTGGGTGCTCACCACCACCTGGGAGCACGTGGGGGCCTACCGCCGCGCGTTGTCGGCGTACGACGTCAAGCTCTACGCGGTGCCGACGCTCGGCCGGGCCATCGACGAGCCGAGCGCCTACGAGAGCGCCGAGGCGGGCACCGACCTCAATATCCGGGCGACGCGGTCGTTAGGCTGATCCTTCCTCATCACCTCAGGTCACTCAGGGTGCCGGCAGCCAGCCGGACACCGGTGACCACCAGATCAGCTCAGGAGCACCACCGTGGCCAAGCCGCCTCCGTCCACCGTCGATCACGTCGTCAACCTGGCCAAGCGCCGGGGTTTCGTCTTCCCGTGCGGCGAGATCTACGGAGGCACCCGGTCCGCTTGGGACTACGGCCCGCTCGGGGTGGAGCTGAAGGACAACATCAAGCGCCAGTGGTGGAAGTCCATGGTGCAGATGCGCGACGACCTGGTGGGCCTCGACTCCAGCGTCATCCTGCCGACGAAGACCTGGGAGGCCAGCGGCCACGTCGAGACGTTCTCCGACCCGCTGACCGAGTGCCAGTCGTGCCACAAGCGCTTCCGCGCCGACCACCTCCAGGAAGCGGCCGCCGAGAAGCAGGCCAAGGGCGCTGACGAGATCGACCCCGACACCATCGACCTCGCCACGCTGGCCTGCCCCAACTGCGGCACCCGCGGTGCCTGGACCGAGCCCCGCCAGTTCTCCGGCCTGCTCAAGACCTACCTCGGCGTGATCGAGGACGAGTCCGGCTTGCACTACCTGCGCCCCGAGACCGCGCAGGGCATCTTCCTCAACTTCGCCAACGTCGTGACGTCCTCGCGGATGAAGCCGCCGTTCGGCATCGCCCAGATCGGCAAGAGCTTCCGTAACGAGATCACCCCCGGCAACTTCATCTTCCGCACCCGCGAGTTCGAGCAGATGGAGATGGAGTTCTTCGTCAAGCCCGGCGAGGACGAGGAGTGGCACCAGTACTGGATCGACGAGCGCACCAAGTGGTACGTCGACCTCGGCATCAACCCCGACAACCTGCGTCACTACGAGCACGCCACCGAGAAGCTCAGCCACTACTCCAAGCGCACCGTCGACATCGAGTACCGCTTCGGCTTCGCCGGCTCCGAGTGGGGCGAGCTCGAGGGCGTCGCCAACCGCACCGACTTCGACCTGTCGACGCACGCCAAGCACTCCGGCAAGGACCTGAGCTACTTCGACCAGGCCAACAACGAGCGCTACACGCCCTACGTCATCGAGCCGGCCGCCGGTCTGTCGCGCAGCTTGATGACCTTCCTCGTCGACGCCTACATGGAGGACGAGGCCCCCAACACCAAGGGCGGGGTCGACAAGCGCACGGTGCTCAAGCTCGACAAGCGGCTCGCGCCGGTCAAGGTCGCCGTCCTCCCGCTGAGCCGCAACGCTGATCTTTCGCCGAAGGCCAAGGGGTTGGCCGCCGAGCTCCGCGCCAACTGGAACATCGAGTTCGACGATGCCGGCGCCATCGGCAAGCGTTACCGTCGTCAGGACGAGATCGGTACGCCGTACTGCGTCACCGTCGACTTCGAGTCGATCGACGACAACGCGGTCACGGTGCGCGAGCGCGACACGATGCAGCAGGAACGCATCAGCCTCGACGGCATCTCGACGTACTTCGCCGAGCGGTTGCTGGGGTGCTGACGTGCGCACCCGACTGCCTCCCCTGACCGGAGCCCTCACGGCGCTCGCCCTGCTCACCGCAGCCTGCGGTGGCGGGGGCGGTGAGCCCGACGCTCCGGAGGCCTCCGCGTCCGGGACGGCGACGCCGGGTGCATCGAGCGAGCCGACGCCGGCCGCTGCGGTGGGCTACCTGTCCGTCCCCGACGGAGTGGAGCTGACGAAGCCGGGCACGATGCTGAAGCTCAAGGAGTCGGCGATCGCCGCCTGGGAGCCGCGCCAGGACCTCGTCGGAGTGGTCGACGTGACGCTGACCCGCATCGACGAGACCACGGTGCAGGCCTCGCTGGCCGGGTTCGACCTCCAGGGCGACGAACAGCGCTCGACGCCCTACTTCGTGCGGGCCCGCGTCACCAACGTCGGTGACACCGACCTCGGCGCTCGCCAGCTACCGCTCTACTTCCTCGACGCGCGGGGTGTGCTGCTCGCCCCCACGGGGGTCGATCGCGACTTCGCCAAGTGCCCCGGCGCGACCTTGCCGGCGGTGTTCGCCCCGGGCGACAAGACGACCAGCTGCCTGATCTTCCTGGCACCAGAGGGCACAGAGCTTCAGTCGATCATGTTCCGTCCTCCGGAGGGGGTCGTGCCGCTCCAGTGGCGCGGGAAGGTGACTCAGGTCGGTGAGAGCACCAAGAAGAAGCAGCAGAAGGCCACGAAGAAGAACGCCGAGAAGCCGACCGCGACGCCGAGCAACTCGTGACCGGCGGGCTGACCCTCGGCTCGGTGCACGTCGACACCCCCGTGGTGCTTGCACCCATGGCCGGTATCACCAACGCCGCCTACCGTCGCCTGTGCGCCGAGCAGGGCGCGGGCCTCTACGTGTGCGAGATGATCACTTCGCGCGGGCTCGTCGAGCGTGATGCGACGACGCTGAAGATGCTGGTGTTCGACGAGCTCGAGACGATCCGTTCGGTCCAGCTCTACGGCACCGACCCGGTCTACGTCGGCAAGGCCGCCGAGATCCTGTGCGCGGAGTTCGGGGTCGCCCACATCGATCTGAACTTCGGGTGCCCGGTGCCGAAGGTGACCCGAAAGGGCGGGGGAGGGGCGCTCCCGTGGAAGCGGAACCTGCTCGGACAGATCCTCGAGCACGCCGTCGCCGCCACCACGCCGTACGACGTGCCGGTCACGATCAAGACCCGCAAGGGCCTCGACGACGACCACCTGACCTACCTCGACGCCGGCCGCATCGCCGAGGGATCGGGGGTCGCAGCGATCGCGCTCCACGGCCGCACCGTCGCCCAGGCCTACTCCGGCGAGGCCGACTGGGAGGCCATCGGCAACCTCGTCGAGCACGTGTCGATCCCGGTGCTCGGCAACGGCGACATCTGGGAGGCCTCCGACGCGCTGCGCATGGTCGAGCAGACCGGAGCTGCCGGCGTCGTCGTCGGGCGAGGTTGCCTCGGCCGGCCGTGGCTCTTCCGCGACCTGGCCGCTGCGTTCGCCGGTGAGCAGGTCGCGACGCTGCCCGGCCTCGGCGAGGTGGCCGCGATGATGCGCCGTCACGCCGAGCTGCTCAGCGAGCACATGGGCGAGGAGCGTGGCTGCAAGGAGTTTCGCAAGCACGTCACCTGGTACCTCAAGGGCTTCGCTGCGGGGGGCGAGCTACGTCGTTCGCTGGGGCTCGTCGACTCCTTGTCTGCCCTGGACTCGCTGCTCGCCGAGCTGGACCCCGACGAGGCGTTCCCCGTGCGCGAGCTCGGTACGCCGCGTGGTCGGCAGGGTGCTCCGCGCTCGAAGGTGGTGCTCCCGGAAGGCTGGCTCGACGACACCGACGGGACCGGCGCGGTCCTGCGCGAGGACGCCTTGGAGACCACGGGTGGTTGATGGGCCCTGTGGTGCCCGTCACGGAGGGTGATGGGGAACACCCTGAAGAACGCCTGAGAATGCCCCGATGGTCGAATCGCTGTGTTTCACTCGGGGACGTGCCGATCGCTACCGCGATCGGCTCCTGCACGTCAGCACCACCCGACCTGTCAGCAACAGCAAAGGATTCAGCGCTGTGGCGAATCATAGCCACAAGCGGGACACCAATGCCCGCCTGTATGCACGTACCCCTCGAGCCGGTTTCATCGCCGGGCCGCTCGCCGTCCTGGCGACCGCCTCCGCGGTCTCGCTCGGAGTGATCAACACCGACGAGGCAGTGCCGTCCGCGGCCCTGCTCGCCGCGACGTCGCTGCCTGAAGCAGTGTCGAGCCCGGCTGCGGGTGCCTCCACCCCGGCAGCCCTCGACCTGGCCGGCGACCTCGACCGACAGATCCTGTCGCGTAGCGCTGCCCGCGGTGGCGACGAGCCGAAGCGTGAGCTGAGCAAGGCCGAGAAGATGCTGCGCCCCAAGGCGACCCGCAAGGCGATCCGCAAGGCCGACACCCGCCTGTTCACCACCGAGGCGCTCAACCTGTGGACCGAGCCCGGCAAGAAGGCTCGCAACAAGGGCGAGATCGACTCCGGAGAGAAGATCCTGGTCACGGGACGCTCCTTGCGTGGGCGCGAGGAGGTCGTCATCGGGAAGAAGACGACCCGCTGGGTCACGTCGGGCTACCTCAGCGCCGACAAGCCCGTCGTCGAGGTTGCCGAGGCTCAGCCGGCCGCCAGTGCCACCTGCTCCAACGGCACCAGCGTGCCGTCAGGGGTCAGCCCCAACATCGTCAAGGTCCACGCTGCCGTGTGCGCCGCGTTCCCGGGCATCAGCACCTACGGCACCTTCCGCAGCGACGGGGAGCACGCCCAGGGGATCGCGGTCGACATCATGGTCTCCGGGGCAGAGGGCTACCGCGTCGCCGACTTCGTGCGCGCGAACGCCTCCACGCTCGGGGTCAGCTATGCGATCTAC
The DNA here is from genome assembly GCA_963761285.1 of uncultured Actinomycetota bacterium. Taxonomy (GTDB): domain Bacteria; phylum Actinomycetota; class Actinomycetes; order Propionibacteriales; family Nocardioidaceae; genus Nocardioides. The sequence continues at coordinate 76,372 of CAVXGJ010000014.1, forward strand.
GCCCAGCGCATCTGGTCGGTCGACCGTGCCGGCGAGGGCTGGCGCGGGATGGCGAGCCGCGGCTCGGCCACCGCCAACCACTACGACCACGTGCACGTCACGACGTACTGACACCCCTCGGGCGGGGCCGGCGGCGCCGGCCCCGGGGTGCCCTAGGCTCCCTCCGATGGACGACAGCGACCTCTACGACGCCCGCTCGCGCGAGCGGATCGTCGCCGAGCCGCCGAAGCGGGTCGAGGCACCCGTGCGCACGGCGTTCGAGCGGGATCGGGCCCGCGTGGTCCACGCGGCCTCCTCGCGCCGGCTCGCGGCCAAGACCCAGGTCGTCGGGCCGGCCTCCGACGACTTCGTGCGCAACCGGCTGACCCACAGCCTGGAGGTCGCCCAGGTCGCGCGCGACCTGTCGCGGGCGCTCGGCAGCCAGCCCGACATCGCCGAGACCGCGGCCCTTGCCCACGACCTCGGTCACCCGCCGTTCGGCCACAACGGCGAGCGGGTGCTGGCCGAGATGAGCGAGGCCTGCGGCGGGTTCGAGGGCAACGCCCAGACGCTGCGCGTGCTGACCCGCCTGGAGGCCAAGACCTTCGACGAGGCCGGGGAGTCGGTCGGGCTCAACCTGACTCGCGCCACCCTCGATGCCTGCACGAAGTACCCCTGGTCGCGGGGCGCCGGGCCCGATCCGCTCAAGTTCGGCGTGTACGACGACGACCGGCCTGCCTTCGACTGGCTGCGCCAGGACGCCCCGGGGCCGCGGCGCTGCCTCGAGGCTCAGGTCATGGACCTGGCCGACGACGTCGCCTACTCGGTGCACGACGTCGAGGACGGCACCGTCGCGGGACATCTCGACCTGACCCGGCTCGACACCGAGGGGGTCTGGGAGACGCTGCGCGGGTGGTACCTCCCCGGCGCCTCCGACGACGAGCTGGACGCCGCCCTGGCGCGGTTGCAGACCGTCGGCAGCTGGCCGACCTCGCCGTACGACGCGTCGCGGCGTGGCTTGGCAGCGCTGAAGAACCTCACCAGCGACGTGATCGGGCGCTTCTGCGGCGCCGTCCAGACCGCCACCTTCGCCGCCGCCGACGGGCCACTGGCGCGCTACGCCGCGGACCTCGTCGTACCGCGCGAGACCTGGGTGGAGGTGACGGTGCTCAAGGCAGTCGCTGCGCACTACGTCATGCAGACGACGGATCGGATCAGCATCATGGACCGCCAGCGCGAGCTGCTCAGCGAGCTGGTGACGGCGATGGCCGCCCAGGGTCCCCAGCTGCTCGACCGGCCGTTCGCTGATGACTGGCATGCCGCTGGTGACGACGCGGCCCGCTTGCGGGTGGTGATCGACCAGGTGGCGTCGCTGACCGACCCGAGCGCGGTCGCCCGGCACGCACGGCTTTCCACAGGCTGGTCCGGTGCCCTTCCGGGCGTCGGCGGCGCCCCGTAGGATCGGTCTCGTGGCAGGCCGGATCCGCGAGGAAGACATCGCAGAAGTGCGCGAGAAGTCGCGGATCGACGAGGTCGTCGGTGACTACGTCACCCTGCGCAACGCCGGCGGCGGCTCGATGAAGGGGCTGTGTCCCTTCCACGACGAGAAGTCTCCGAGCTTCAACGTCAACCCGAGCAGAAACTTTTACCACTGCTTCGGCTGCCAGGAAGGCGGCGACGTCATCTCCTTCCTGATGAAGATCGACGGGCTGTCCTTCACCGAGGCGATCGAGCGGCTCGCCGACAAGGTCGGCATCACGCTGCGGCGCGAGGAGGGCGACGACCGCGACGACCGGCCCAAGGGCCCGCCGCGGATGCGTCTCATCGAGGCCAACCGCGCCGCGCAGGAGTTCTACGCCGAACAGCTCGCCGGTCCCGATGCCGGTCCGGGGCGGGTCTTCCTCAACGAGCGTGGCTTCGACCGCGCGGCTGCGGAGATGTTCGGCATGGGATGGGCGCCCCGCGACGGCGAGGCGCTGCTGCGCCATCTGAGGGGGCGCGGGTTCAGCGTCGACGAAGCGGTCGGCGCCGGGGTCGTGAAGGTCGGCCGCTCGGCCTACGACGCCTTCCGCGGTCGACTGCTCTGGCCGATCCGTGACCCCAGCGGCGCGACGATCGGCTTCGGGGCACGGCGCATCCTCGAGGACGACAAGATCGAGGCCAAGTACCTCAACACCCCGGAGACGACGCTCTACAAGAAGAGTCAGGTGCTCTACGGCATCGACCTGGCCCGCAAGGACATCGCGAAGTCGTCGCAGGCCGTGGTGGTCGAGGGCTACACCGACGTCATGGCCTGTCACCTTGCCGGCGTCACCACCGCGGTTGCGTCCTGCGGCACCGCCTTCGGCGAGGACCACACGCGGGTCCTGAGGCGGTTCCTGCACGACCACGAGGAGTTCCGCGGTGAGGTGATCTTCACCTTCGACGGCGACGCCGCCGGGCAGAACGCCGCGCTCAAGACGTTCCAGGGCGACGAGCGGTTCGTGGCGCAGACCTACGTCGCGATCGAGCCGGACGGCCTCGATCCCTGCGAGGTACGCATCAAGAAGGGCGACGCCGCCGTTCGCGACCTCGTGGCGCGCCGGGTCCCGCTCTACCGCTTCGTCCTCGGCAACGTCGTCGCCCAGTTCGACCTCGACCGCGCCGACGGCCGCGTGGCTGCGGTCCGTGAGGCCGCCAAGCTCGTCACCAGCAGCCGAGACTCCTCGGTCGCCAACTCCTCCTATGCCCGCGACATCGCTGCCCTGACCGGCATGGACCCGGTCGACGTGCAGGCCGAGGTACGCCGTGCTGCCGGGCGCGGTGGCGGGGGTTCCTCGGGGTCCAGCAAAGCCGCCGCCTCGCAGTCCCCGGCGAGCGAGCCGAAGCCCCGCAGCGCCTATCCCGACCTGCGCGACCCGCGCTTCTCCATCGAGCGCGAGACGCTCAAGCTGGTCATCCAGGCGCCGATGGCGATCGGACGCACCACCGCCGACATCGGCTCCAACGACTTCACCCACCCCGTCTTCCGTGGGGTCTGGGAGCTCGTCGCGGCGGCCGGAGGCACAGTCGCTGGGGCCGACGACGACGGCTGGGCCGCTCGTCTGCGCGACGCGGCCGATGATCCCGCCGTGTCCTCGGCGATCACCGCACTCGCCGTGGAGCCGTTGATGAAGGCCCCCGATGCCGCCTACGTCGGGAGCTACGTCTTCAAGCTGCTCGAGCTCACCGCCCAGCGCCGCATCGCCGACATCAAGTCCAAGCTGCAGCGCACCAACCCGGTCGACCAGGCCGCTGACTACAACCGGATGTTCGGCGAGCTGGCGGCGCTCGAGCAGCACCGCCGCACCCTGCGCGACCGGTTCACGGGGACGACGTGAGACGCCGCGAGAAGCGCCCCGAGCTCGAGGTGGCGGCTGGGGAGCGGCTGCTCGCCTGGGCCACGACCACCGACGGCACAGCCGTCGGCGGCACTCGCGACGCCCTCTACCTCGCCACCGGCGCCCGCATCGCCTGGGAGAGCATCGAGGCGGCCGACTGGGACAACGAGACCTCGGTGCTGGTCGTCAGTGAGGTCGGGACCTGGGGAGAGAAGCGCCCCGAGCACCGGATCGGCATCGATGAGCCCGGCCGGCTGCTCGAGCTCGTCCGGGAGCGGGTGACCGCGAGCGTGCTGCTGCAACGCCATGCGCCGATCGAGGGTCGACGGGGCGTTCGCGTCATCGCCAGGCGCGCCCCGGGGGCCGACTCGGGCATCGCGTGGGTCTACGAGTACGACGAGCAGATCGACCCCGACGACCCGCGTGTGCGCCTGGTCGCGGCCCAGGCCCTGGCGCGCGCCCGCGATGAACTCGGCCTGGAATAGGGCTCGATTTCGGGCCACGTTCGACCCTTGCTAACGTATCCACGCACGATCCCCTGTAGCTCAGTTGGCAGAGCGCTTGACTGTTAATCAGGATGTCGCTGGTTCGAGTCCAGCCGGGGGAGCGCATTCGACGGCCCGGCCCCGAGATCACCTCTCGGGGGCCGGGCCGTTGCTATTCTCGGGTCAGGTCCGTCGTCGCCGGATCCCTGTGTTGTGCCTACGACAAGGAACTACATGCCCGACGCTCTGCCCCCGGGGTCTGCCGGCGTAGAAGCGCGGGCGGTCGGACACCGACGGGCTGCGCGGTCCTCGCGGTTCCCCAACCTCCGGTCGTCCACGGGAAGCAGCGGCGGGGCCCGGGCGTGGCGAGGGCACCGACGTACGCACGGACTGCCCGGCACGATGGGGATGACCGTCCTCGGGGCGGCAATCCCCGGGACCGGCTACCTCTACACCGGGCGGCGCTGGCTCGGGGCTGTGGTCGTCGGCCTCTGGCTGGGGGTCATCGGCGCCGTCATCTGGTACTTCGGTCGTGACCTGAGGCAGCGCCTCACCGATCTGGCGTTCGACACCACGGCGCTGAAGGTGATGGCGGTCCTCCTTGCCGGGGCGCTGCTCACCTGGGCTTTCGTGGTCGTCACTTCCTACCGGCTGGTGCGCCCGCGCAGCCGCCCCCCGTGGCACACCGCGGTCGGCTACCTGACCGTCGTGCTCGTGCTGCTCGTCGGCGCCGCTCCGGTGGTCAAGGCGGCCCAGTACGCACTGGTGCAGGCAGACCTCGTCGAGACGGTGCTCCCCGACAACCCGCGCAGCGCAACGATCCCGGAGGACGTCAGCGTCGACGACCCCTGGGCGGGTCAGGAGCGGGTCAACGTCCTGCTGCTCGGTGGCGATGGCGGTGCGGGACGCACCGGCGTCCGCACGGACACGGTGATCCTCGTCAGCATCGACACCGCCTCGGGCAAGACCGTGATGTTCAGCCTGCCGCGCAACATGATGTACGCCGAGTTCCCCGAGGACAGCGTGCTCCACGACCTCTACCCGGAGGGCTTCCAGACCAATCAGGGCGATCCCGGCTTCGACATGCTCAACGCCGTCTACGGGCAGGTGCCGCTGCTGCACCCCGGTGTGCTGGGGGAGAGCGACAACGAGGGCGCCGATGCGATCAAGCTCGCCGTCTCGGGCAGCCTGGGCGTGCCGGTCGACTACTACCTGCTGGTCAACCTCGAAGGCTTCAAGACCGTCGTCGACGCCATCGGCGGGATCACGGTCAACATCAACGAGCCGGTCGCGATCAACGGCGACACCGATCGAGGGATCCCGCCGACCGGCTACCTCCAGCCCGGACCGGATCAGCACCTGGACGGGTTCAACGCCCTGTGGTTCGCCCGCGGTCGCTACGGCTCCGACGACTACGCGCGGATGGACCGCCAGCGCTGCGCCGTCGATGCGCTGATCGAGGCGGCCGACCCGCTGACGCTGCTGACGAAGTACACCGACCTGGCGGCGGCGAGCAAGGACATCCTTGCCACCGACGTGCCGCGCTCCCTGGGCTCCCCGCTGGTCCAGCTGCTGCTGAAGGTCAAGAGCGCCAAGATCCGCTCGGTCGTCTTCCGCGCCTCGGAGAAGTTCTTCTCGGGCGACCCCGACTACGCCTACGTGCAGGAGACAGTGCAGAAGGCGCTCTACCCGCCGAAGAAGAAGGCCAAGCGCAAGGCCGAGAAGCCGGAAGCGGTGGAGAACCCCGTCGACGCCTGCGCCTACACCGCCGACCTGCCCGACCGCCACCGACGACGTCGATCCGGACACCGTCGAGGCGACGAGCGATGAGCTGGTGCCTGCGCCGTAACGCGGCGTCGTCCGGATACCCGGGGTAGCGTTCGACCCGGGAGAGGGAGTGCTCGGTGGATGGTGTGATGAAGCGCGCGCGTCGTAGGACGCGACGAGCGCGACCAGTGACGATCGCGGTCGTGCTGGTGATGCTGGCCGCCGGCTGCGGCGGGGCCGACACGCGGGAGGACGAGACGCTCGCCCGACCGGTGGTGACCGCGTCGCCCACGACCCCGGCCGCGGCGCACGAGCTGCACGAGTCGAGCGAGTCGAGCGCGCCGAAGGTGAAGAAGCAGCGCCTGCGCGCGGGTGAACGACGTACGACGTTGGCGATGTCGGCTGCCTACAGCCCCTCACCGCCGACGGGACGTGGCACCGACGACTACCGGTGCTTCCTGCTCGATCCGGGCCTGACCGAGGACGCCTGGCTCACCGGGACCAACATCAGTCCGGGCAACCCCGACCTGGTGCACCACGTCATCCTCTTCCGGGTCGAGGAGTCGATGGTGGCCACGGCGGAGGCCGAGGACGCGCGTTCGCCCGAGCCGGGTTGGACCTGCTTCGGCGCGATGGGCTTGGAGGGGGAGTTCAACAACCTCGACGACGCCTCGTGGCTCGGCGCGTGGGCGCCCGGCGGCAGCGAGACGGTGATGCGCGACGGCTACGGCGTCTCGCTCGAGCAGGGCACCAGGATCGTCATGCAGGTGCACTACAGCCTGTTGTTCCAGGACGAGGCCGACCAAGCCGGGCTCTCGGACCTCTCGGCCACCCAGATCCGGTGGCGCCCCCAGGCCGGCTCGGACCTCGACGAGGTGCACACCGTGCTGCTTCCCGCGCCGGTGGAGCTGCCCTGCCGCCCCGAGCACGCCGACGGCGCCCTGTGCACCCACGATGCCTCGGTCGCCGATGTGAAGTCGCGCTTCGGGGACAGCGCCGGGCAGACAGCCAACCTGTTGCACCTGCTCTGTGGCAGCCAGGTGGCACCCACCGAGACGATGTCGTGCACGCGCACGATCCAGCGCGACATGACCGTCCTTGGTGCCGCCGGCCACATGCACCTCCTCGGTCGGTGGCTCAGGATCGAGGCGAACGTCGGTACTCCGCGTGAGACCGAGCTGCTCGACATACCGCTCTGGGACTTCGACGACCAGGCCGCGCGGCCCATCAAGCCGCTGCGGCTGAAGGCGGGGGACAGCGTCACCGTGACGTGCCACCACGAGCAGGCCCTGCGAGACCAGCTCCCGGCCTTCGAGGGGACCGAGGAAAAGTACGTCGTCTGGGGAGAGGGCTCGGCCGACGAGATGTGCCTGGGCATCCTGCAGGCCGTCTTCGACGATTGAACGAGGGCGATCGCAGTGACGACCGCCTGGACGCTAGGCTCCTGCTCGCTGGGGGCGGTAGCTCAGTCGGTTAGAGCAGAGGACTCATAATCCTTGGGTCGTGGGTTCGAGCCCCACCCGCCCCACTCCGAAATGCACAGCGCGTGATCACCGACGACTAGGGTGGCTGTACGGCCATCTCGGCACTGGTGGGGGTTCGGACTGTCGGCCTCTCACTGCACCGTGCGGACCAGTGATGACGCCGGCAGAGGGGTTCCATGATGGTCGGCGACCACAGACTGTCGGACGTGCTCAGCGAGTTCGCCCGGACGGTGGTGACAGATTTCCCGATCCAAGCGATTCTCGACCACCTCGTGAGCCGGATCGTCGAACTGCTCCCCATCGATTCCGCCGGGGTGACCCTGATCTCCGCAGTGAACGGACCGCGCGAGATCGCTGCCTCCGACGAGTCAGCGTTGTTGTTCGAGCGGCTGCAGACCAAGCTCGGCGAGGGGCCGTGTGTGGCGGCCTTCGATGGCGACGCGGCCATCCTGATGCCTGACCTGAGACGCGATGAACGTTTTTCCGGGTTCACCCAGCATTCCGACGCCTCGGGGCTCGCAGCGGTGTTCGCGTTTCCGCTGAGGGACGGCGCGCGCGGGATCGGCGCACTCGATCTGTATCGAGGGTCCACGGGTCCGCTGAGCGCCGATGAACTGGCCACGGCCCAGACTCTCGCCGACGTCGCATCGGCCTACGTGCTCAACGCTCGGTCGCGTCTGGAGCTGCAGATGGCCGCGGCGACGGAGCGTAGGAGTCTGGAGAACTTCAAGGAACTCGACACGGCCAAGGCCGAGTTCATGGCATCGGTCATTCACGAGCTGCGAACTCCGATGACCAGTATCTCCGGCTATGCCGAGCTCTTGGGCGATGACGGAAGCCTCAGTACTGCCCAACGCCGCAGCGTTGAGGTGATCGGCCGCAACTGTCGCCGGTTGGAGGCGCTGGCGGATGATCTCCTGACCCTCGCCAGTCACGAGCCTGGGGCCTATGCCGGCCGGCGCACGCACGTTGACTGCGGTGCCCTGGTCACCATGGTTTCGGAAAGCCTCGCGGAGGTCATGGTCGGCCGGGACCTACGGGTGACGCTGGACCTTCCGGTGACCCCCGAGATCGTCTGGGGCGATGTCGTCCAGCTCGAGCGCATGGTCTCCAACCTGATGTTCAACGCCGTGAAGTACACCGAGGACGGCGGCTGGATCCACTGCGTGCTTCGGCACCTCGACGGCCGCACGATCGTCGAGATCAGCGACAACGGCATCGGCATCCCCGTGGGTGAGCAACCGTTGCTGTTCGACCGCTTCTTCCGAGCGTCGAGCGCGCACCAGCTTTCCATTAACGGCTCAGGGCTTGGCTTGGCCATCGTTCAAGCCACCGCACACGGTCATGGGGGCGAGGTCACGGTGACCTCGACTCCAGGCGCAGGCAGCACGTTCCGGGTCGACCTGCCCACCGCGCGGAGTGCGATCCCCGTCTGACGAGCGCCCGCTCGTGCGATGCGTCCTAGGCAGTCAGAGCAAATACGACGTCGAACGCAGGGGAGTAGCGCTCGTGCGCCAAGCGGGGCGGCCTGCCTCGTCGACTCCGCGCCGGGGTCGGTGGTAGCGGTGCTCGCGACAGATGTCGATGGCCGGTCGGGGTGGTGGTCTCCACGGTGTGCGGACCGTGCCCTTCTTCCACCACCCCCTGGGTCCAGCCGGCTGCTTGCTTGGCGAGATTGCAAGCCTGGCAGAGGCTTTGGAGGTTTCCTTCGCTGGTTTCGCCTTCCGAGGCGGCCGGGACGACGTGGTCGATCTGGCGCGCTGGAGAGTCGCACCAGGGAGTGCGACAGATCCCTTGGTCTCGCAGGTCCAGGAAGTCGGCCAGCCCGGTCGTGGCGAACCGCTGCCTGGAGGTCATCGCGACGAGCCGGCCTGTCGGGTCGGCGTAGAGACTCCGGACCCAGCTGATCGTCTCCGCACGCAGTGCATGGGCGATGAGCTCGCGGGCGATCTGGGCAGGGATCGTGCACCCGGGGAGGTCCGGTAGGACGGCGGGCTCATGGCCCGCCCCGAGGAGGGACTCATCAGAGATGATCACGTCGACGCAGACCCCGACGTCCTCGGCGATGCTCTGGCCGGTGATTCGTTCGACGAGGAGGTCGGCCATGATCTGGCCCTTGGTGCGTCCGTCTCCCTGGGCGATCAACGCCTCAGCTGCTGCAGTGAGGGATGCGAAGGCCGCGACGCCTTGGGCCACGGGCAGCAGTCCGTTGAGGTAGACCATGGTGTCCGGGGTTGGTCGGATCGTGACGCGGCGCTCGTTGTGGGCCTTGGCGTTGCGTCGGACGACGGCCGCCGGGTCGGCGGCCTGGACCCGCTTGCGCAGCTCGCCGGCGAGCTGTCCCGTGCCCAGGGTGTCCACCAGGTCGGTGCCGCAGACCTCGGCGTCGATGATCGCCCGGTCCTCGCGGGCGAGGCACCCGGTCTCCTTCGCGACGACCAGCGCGCGGTATTCGTTGAGCCGGCCCTCGCGGAGCGCTTGCAGGGTGCAACCCAGGTCGGTGGCGAGGTCCTTGGCGAGGCCGAGCAGCACACCACCGCGGTGGGGTGACTCCTGACGCGCCAGCGCGATCTGCGCGGCGACCCCGCGTCCTCGCCGCTCAGGAGAGACGCCCTGTCGCGCGTCACGGGAGCGGACCGAGGCATCGAGGTCGACCGACAGCTCGGCCTGGAGCGCAGACAGGGCCGACTTGAGCTTTCCGCCTCGGCGATCAGGTCGATCCGTGCGGCGTCGGTTGCAACCTCGTCGCCCACCGGCCGCGACGCGCCGAGGGCAGCGTCGCGGAAGCGACGGACGTCCTGAGCTTCGAGAAGTGAGGTTGACATGCCAATACTTTATCGAACAGATGTTCGATAAACAAGGTCTTGACCGCCTCGAGTACTCGAACCCGCGGAGGTCACTGCTCGAGGCGGGTCCTTGTTTTCCCCTGCGGCAACACCCCGGACGGTGTTGGATCAGGAGCGGGACCCAGCCGGGTCCGGACCAACGGCGGGAGGTGCCATGCTTCGGATAGTCGTGGCGGACAACGACGCCGACGCTCTGGACCTGCTCCTGACCGATCTCCGGCTGGAGGGTCACGAGGTCCACGGTGCCACCGACGCCGCGGGGGCAGCGGCCATGGTCGATTCGCTCGATCCGGACGTGGTGGTGCTCGACTACCGGATGCCACCCGGCGAGGACGGGCTGAGCCTTGCCGAGCGGCTCGTGGCGCGCCACGAGGACCTGCGCGTGGTGATCTACAGCAACTACCAGAAGACCGAGCTCAGAGTCCGGGCGGCAGCCATCGGGGTGCCCTTCCTGGCGAAGGGCAACCTGCGAGTGCTGCGATCGGCGGTGGTCGGTCGGTGAGGCGCCTGCGTACCGCGGCCCTGCCGCTGGGGCTGGCCGTCCTCACCCTGCTGTTCGCAGCGGGGGTCCTGCTGATCAGTCGTCATGTCGTCGACCTCGAGGCACGCCACGAGGTGGACCTCCTCGCGGTCGAGAGCGCCACGACGGTGTCGAGCGCGATCGAGGACCGGCTCAGCCAGGTTGCCGCAGCCGCGGCGTCGAGCAGCGGCGCGGTCGAGGCGGTCGATGACCCCTCGGCAGTGTCGGCGTCGGATCGGGTCCTGGCGCGCGACTCCGGACAGCCGGTGCTGGACGATGCTTCTGCCGGGTTGGTGGTGGTGGCTCGCTACGACATCGCGCCGGCGCCGACGACGGTCCAGGGACGGCGCGAGGCGGCGGCCGGCTACCTGGTGGCGCCACTCGAGCTGGGTGCCACGCTGAACGAGCTCGCGCCCTCCGGGTTCCAGCTCGTTGTCGACGGGCCGCTGGAGCGCGTCGCTGTCAGCGCGACGGAGATACCTGGACCCGGTGTCAGCGGTTCAGCCCCGCTTGAGGCTGGCCTCGCGCCGGGCTGGTCGGTGACCGCGACGGGCCCCTCGGCCAACCCGCCCGCAATCGCGTGGTTGCTGGCCTTGATGGTCCTCCTTGGTGGTAGCGGCGTCGCGGCCGCGATCGCCGTGCGCCAGCGAGCCTCTCGCGTGCGTCAGGCGGAGCTCACCGGACTCCAGCGGACCAATGCGACCGTCGCGCGTCTCGCCGTCCTGGCCCAGCAGACGCGCGACCTCGGTGAGCTGCTGCCGGCGATGGCCACCGACCTCACCTCGATCCTCGATCTGCGTGGCCTCACCGTGACGACCGCCACGCCACTCGGCGATCGGCCGCTCTTCAGCTCGGGGTCAGTCCCGGAGCCGGGCCCGACTTCTCATGGCCTCCACGACGTGGCGGCCGGGGGATCAGTGTGGATGCGCCTGTCTCGAGGGGGACGCACCGCCGCTCGACTCGGGGTGGTGGCCGGCCGTGACCTCGACCGCTACGACGTCAGCACCCTTGCCGCTGTCGCCGACCTGTTGGCCTCGGCACTGACCAACGCCGAGGCCTTCGCTCAGCAGAGCACCTTGGTGGAGCGGATGCGAGCCGTCGACGACCTGAAGTCGGTGTTCCTCGCCACGGCCTCACACGAGCTCCGCACCCCGGTGGTGGCGATCGCCGGCTACTCGAACTTCCTCAACGACAACTGGGCGCACCTGTCGACCGAGAAGGCATACGACCTGGTGGTCAGGGTCGACCGCAACGCACAGCGCCTGAGCCAGATGGTGGAGGACCTGCTCGACTTCTCCCGCCTCGAGCGGGGCAATGCTCTGGCCGAGGAGCAGTCGGCGCTCGACCTGGGCGACATCGTCGGACAGGTCCTGCGCGACCAGCCCGACCTGATCCAGCACCACGACGTCACCTGGGACCTGGCGAGCGACTTGATCGTGTGGGGGTCTCGGCAAGCCCTGGAGCGTGTCGTCACCAACCTCGTCGGCAACGCCACCAAGTACACCCCGAGCGGCACCCCGATCCGGGTGCTGGTGAGAGTGCGCGAAGCGTGCGCCGAGATCGTCGTCGAGGACGACGGTCCCGGCATCGCCGAGGCAGACCGGGAGCGGGTCTTCAGCCGCTTCTACCGCGGTGAGGGTGACGAGGTCACCCGCACCCGGGGCACCGGCCTCGGCCTGGCCATCGTCACCGAGTTCGCAGCCACCATGGGGGGAGCTGTCCGGTTGGAGGAGAGCGAGAGCGGGGGCGCACGCTTCGTCGTGGCCTTTCCGTTCGAGCACGGCTCCGACCCCACTGCACCACCCACCCGTGAGCACACCACCGGTGCTCCTGAATCAGGAGAATCGTCGTGAAGCTACGAGACCGGATCGTCCCAGCACTCGCGTTCGTCGCAGTCGCTGCTGTGGCGGCGATCGTCGTGTCGCTGCTGAGCATCGCCACGGGCAACGGGTCCCAGGCGCTCAAGGATGCCAAGGAAGCGCAGGTGCGCTCGACGGCGAGCAGCTTCGACGCTCGCCTGTCCTCGACCTTCGTCGCTGTCGCCGGTCTGGGCGCGCAGCCCTGGGAGCTCGAGAAGAACAGCGCGGCGGACCAGCGGGTGCTGAACGCCTACGCGATCGACCCCGACGCGGTGTCGGGTTCCTTCCTCATCGACGACCGTGACGTGATCACCGCCGGCGTACTGCTGCGGCCAGAGATGCTGGGTTCGACCTACGCGCCGACCAACTGGGATGAGATCAAGAAGACGTTGGCGAGCGTCCCGGCGGTCGTGCTCCCGGTCCAGCAGTCGGGAGTGACCACTGAGCTGGCGTCATACGCCTTCGTCGTGGCGATCCGTGGGACCGACCCGACGAGCGTGCGCGGGGCCTTCGTCTTCGAGCAGGCACTCACCCTCGACTCGTCGTTCAACCTCGAGATCCGGGCACTCGTCGACGGCACCGCCAGCACGGCGGCCTGGCGCTTCCTGGACACCAACGGCGCTGTGCTGGCGACCACGCTGTCCACCGGGCTGGGGGACAGAGCGCTGGACAGCGGCGTCGAGGACGCGACGCAGGGCCTCCGGGTCATCGACGGCGAGCTCATCATCAGCGCGGATGTGCCAACCGTGGGGTGGCGGGTCGTCTTCACCCAGGACGAGGACGAGTTCGTCGCTCCGCTCGCCGGGCCGCTGCAGACGGCGGGACTGATCCTGGTCCTCCTGCTCCTCGCGATCGGGCTCACCATGACGGTCGTGCTCGCCAAGCGGCTCCGGCGGGCGAGAGAGGAAGAGGCCCGGCTGCTCGCCCTCCATCGCGCGCAGGAGGAGTTCATCTCTGTTGTCTCGCACGAGCTGCGGACCCCGGTCTCCGGGGTGCTCGGCTTCCTGCAGACGACCCTCGACCACTGGGAGACGATGCGTGATGCCGACCGTCATGACGCCGTGCGCCGCGCCTACGCCAATGCGCGACGACTCCAGGCGACCGCGCGCGACGTCCTCGACACCGAGAGCATCGAGGCAGGGGAGTTCGGCTACGTCAAGCATCACATCGACGTCGTCGACGAGGTCCGGACGTCCGTCGACTCCTTCGACACCGGCGGTGCAGAGGTCACCGTCACGCTGCCGAGCCATCCAGTGGTGATCGACGCCGATCCCGATCGGATCCAGCAGGTCCTGTCGAACCTGCTCGAGAACTCCCTGAAGTTCGCCGCCATCGATGCGCCCGTCGAGATCAACGTGGCGGAGGCAGACCAGCACGTCAGGATCACCGTCACCGACCGCGGGGTCGGGATCGAGGCCGATCAGCTCGAGCGGATCTTCGACAAGTTCGTGCGCACCCGCGAGGGCACCGTCACGGGCACCGGCCTCGGCCTCTACATCTCGCGCCGCATCGTCGAGGCCCACGGGGGACGCATCTGGGCCGAGAGCACACCCGGTGCTTCGACGACCTTCGTGGTGGAGCTGCCGAGGGTTCAGCCGAGCGAGGACTAGAGTGAGAGATCAGAAGACTCCGACAAGCAACGCAAGCGAGGGCCTCACCCCTATGTCCACCCCCCAACCCGCCATCGTCGAGGCTCAGACGCCCCTGATCCTGGTCGTGGACGACGAGCCCGACATGCGGGATCTCGCTCGCATGCTCCTGGAGATCGATGGCCTGACGGTTGTCGAGGCACCCGATGGCAAGCAGGCTCTGGAGCAGTACTTCGCCATGTCGCCACCGCCTGTCCCGGCCGTCGTCGTGCTGGACAGCCGGATGCCGGGACTCACCGGGCTCGAGGTGGCCGAATCCATGTTGGCCCACAACCCCGATCAGGTGATCGTCATCTTCTCGGCCTTCCTCGACCGCAACCTCGAGGCAGCCGCCAAGGACCTCGGGGTCGCCGAGTGCATCTCCAAGGTCGACGCCCGGCATCTTCCTTCCGTGGTGCGCCGGCTGCTGGCCGCCAAGTAGCGGGTCTGCCGGCGCGGCCACCGCAGGGGCCTCAGTCGGAGTAGGTCGCCTGGTAGTCGAGCAACAACCGTCGACCCTCAGCCATCGCATGGTGGAGCTCGGGCAGCAGGTCGACCGCACCGAGCGCAGTGCCGCTGTCGGCGAGCAGCTCGAGCGCGCGAGCGGACTCTCCGGCTCGCGTGGCGCCGAGGTTCAGCGCGCTGCCGGCGATCTTGTGCGCGGCAGCCTTGAGCCCGGCGACGTCTCCAGCGGCGACGAGATCCTCGATCGCCCCCTCGGCTGCGACCGAGTTGGCCTGGAAGTTGCCGATCGCCCGGTCGATGTAGCTCGTGTCGCCGGGGTCGAGGTCCCTGAGCATGTCGAGGCGTGCGGTGTCCAGGCCCTCGATCGGGGCAGTGGGCGTCAGCTGCGGGGCGTCGTCGAACACAGACCCTTCTCCTATCGCGATCCATCGGTGGAGGGCGGCGGCCAGGGCCGCGCGATCGACCGGCTTGGTCAGGAACTCATCCATGCCGGCGGCCAGGCAGCGTTCTCGCTCGCCCTCGATCGCGGCAGCGGTCATGGCGATGACGGGCACGTGGGTGCCTGGAGCTTCGCGCTCGCGCAGGGTCCGGGTTGCGGCGTACCCGTCGAGGACGGGCATCTGCACGTCCATCAGGACGGCGTCGAAGCTTTCCCGGGCCAGAGATTCCAAGGCCTCCGCGCCATTGTTGGCGACGTCGACGTGGTAGCCCAACGAGGCCAGCAACCCCGTCGCCACCAGCTGATTGACCACGTTGTCCTCCACGACGAGCACCCGTGGCAAGTTGGTCGCACTGGACTGGAGCTCTGGTCGTCCCATCGATTGGGCGGGGACGCCGACGAGCTGTTCGAGCATCGTGCCGCGCAGAGTCTCGGCCGACACCGGCCGATCGAGGAACACCGACACGCCGGCTTCGCGGAGTCGACGCAGGTCGACCTCGAGGTCGGAGCCGATGACGACCATCGTGATCCGGTCGTATGACGGTTCGCCGGCGATGTCGGCGACGAGGGTCATCCCGCCACCACCTTCGAGTCGGGCATCGATCAGCACCGCTTCGTAGGGACGATCCGCCATGAGGGAGCGCGCGAGCAGGGCTCGGGCGGAGCTGACGTCGTCGGCGGACTCCACCTCGACACCCCACCAGCGCAGCTGCTCGAGCAGCGCCGGCGCGCGCAGCGGCGAACCGTCTGCCACCAGGACGTGTCGTCCGGTCAGCCAGGAGCGCGTGTAGTCGTCGGGGTCTGTGTCGGGGTCGAGGTGTCGGTCGCACCACACCGCGAACGAGAAGATGCTCCCGCCCTCAGGATTGGGTTCGTAGGAGATCTCGCCGCCCATCGCCGTGACGAGCTCGCGAGCGATCGAGAGGCCGAGACCGGTGCCCCCGAAGCGCCGGGTCGTCGAGGCGTCGGCCTGGGTGAAGGGCTCGAACAGGTGGTCCAGCTGAGCCGGCTCGATGCCGATCCCGGTGTCGGTGACCACGAAACGCAGGCACACGCGGTGCTCGTCGGACTCGGGGATCGACACCCGGATCAGCACCTCGCCCCCGGACGAGAACTTGACGGCGTTGGAGACCAGGTTCATCAGCACCTGGGAGAGCCTCGTCGGGTCGCCGAGCACCAGCGCGGGCACCGGCGCCTCGCACCACACCACGAGCTCGACCTCGCCCGTGCGAGCGGCCCCCGCGATCACCCGGGTGACCTGGTCGACCAGGGCGCGCACGTCGACGTCGACGTGCTCGAGCTCGATCGGTCGTCCCTCGAGCTTGCTGAAGTCGAGCACGTCGTTGAGGACCGTGAGCAGCGTGTGACCGGCCGCCTGCATCCCGGAAGCGAGGCGGCGTTGATCCGGATCGGTCAAGGTGCGTTGGAGGAGATCGGTGAGACCGATGATCCCGTTGAGCGGCGTGCGGATCTCGTGGCTCATCGTGGCCAGGAACTCAGACTTCTGTCGTGACGCTGCCATGGCTGCATCGCGGGCGGCAGCGAGCGCGCGGGCGTTCTCCTCCCGCTCGCCGACCCGAGCCAGCTGCACGGCCACGGCCTCGACCATCACGTCGATCATCTGGGCGCGCTCCGGCGGCTCGGAGGCGGTGATCGTGCCGACACCGAAGGTGCGTTCCAGCGTCCCGACGCGGAAGGCGACGGTGCACTGGTCATCGCTCCACACAGGATGTGGGCTCTGGGCGGCGAGACTGGCCAGCGCCCTCTCCTCGGGCCGGACGTCCTCGTCGATCTGCTCGAGCGATCCCGACTCGTCCGTCCGGAAAGCCGTCGACCGGATCCAGTCGTCGTGCTGCGCGAGGAGCGGGCGCACGACCTCCAGCACCTCCCGCAGGGTGTGGGCGCCGTTGGCCTCCGCAGCCACCTGCCGCATGAGGGCGCTCTGGACGACTTCGTCGCGCAGGGCCCTCTCGGCCTCCACGGTCTGGGTGACGTCCTGGTGCGTGCCGGTCACCCTGACGGCAACCCCCGACTCGGACAGGTGGACCACGCCGCGCACGCGCAGGTGCATCCATCCGACGCGACGAGCGATCCGGACGTCCATCGAGAACTCCCCGCCGCGCGACTTCGCCTCCTGCGCAATCCTCATGGTCTCCGTGACGTCGTCGGGGTGGACCAGGTGCATGACCTCGTCGAAGGTGACGGCGCTCTTCTGGTCGCTGGTGAGTCGGATGCCGCCGAGCACCTCGACCCGACCGGCAGCGATGTCGTAGGTCCAGCTGCCGAGGCGAGCGAGCTTTTGCGCTTCCTGCAACGCCTCGCGGTTGGCGCGCAGCTCGTCGAGGACCTGGCGCTTGTCGTCGTAGGAGGAGATCCGGCTGAGGATGGCGTTGACCTCACCGTCCTCGTAGAGCAGGCTCTCGCGCACCAGGATCCAGGTCGCGTTGCCGTGGACGTCGTGGAAGTAGACCTCCACCTCGTCGTGGTTGGCCACCCCTCGCTCGCGACTGGCGGAGGTGCTCGGCGTACTGCTCCTTGCCGTCGGCGTCGAGGGCGTCGAAGACCTTGAGCGAGCCGATCTCGTCGAGCGGAACGCCGTACATCTGCGCGAACGCCTCGTTGGCGAACAGGGTGCGGCCTTCGAGGTCGGTCACCCAGATGCCGTCCGAGGACGTCTCGACGATGTTGCGGTAGAGCGACGGAAGATCCATCAGGCTTCCCCGTCGATGAGGAAGCCGTCGTCGGTGGCGACCAGCTGCAGGGCGACCTGGTCGGTGCGTTGGCCGGCACCCTGAAACTGGTAGCGATAGGAGTAGGACACCGTCAACGCGGCGGGATCGGCTGAGAAGGAGAGCAGACGGGGGTTGCTGACGCTTCCCCAGAACTCCTCGTACTGATCGCTCAGCTCCTGGAAGGCCGGTGTCAGGAGGCGGAAACCCGCCTCCGGGTCTCGGCTGGCCAGGCTCAGGTAGGAGTCGACGAAGGACCGGAGTTCCGCCCGGGTCGGGGCCTCCGGGGCCGCAGAGGTGGGTGAGTCCGACTCGTCGGGGGTTGCCGGGCTTGTTGTCGTGGCGGTGTCTCCGCCGGGCTGAGCGAGGTTGTCCTGAGGATCGGCCTGCAGCGCGAGGACGACAATCGCCACGACCAGCACCGCGACGAGCAGCGAGATCGCTGCGGGGAGCCAGGCGCGGCGGCGTGATGCGGGCTGCGGTCGCGCGGTGACGGGGGTGGGGGCGGGTGTCGGGGCGGGGGTCGGAGCGGGGGTTGCCGCTGGGAGGACAGCCGGTAGGTCGGGCGCGGTCGGCTGAGGGTCCGAGCGTGTCGCGCCCGGGGGCGCAGACGGCGGAGAGGCGCGGGGGGTGGCACCGGTGCTGAGGAACCGCTCGATGTCGGCCATCGTCCAGCGTTGCTCGGGGGCGTGCACCATGGTCGCCTCCAGCAGGGGTGCCAGAGGTCCGGCGCCGTCGAACCGCGGCGGTGGCTCGTTGACGATGCGGTAGAGCGCGCCGAGGACGTTCTCGCCGGCGTCGTACGGCGGGTGGCCCGCGAGGGCATGGAACAACGTGGCGCCGAGCGACCACACGTCGCTGGCCGGCGTCGCCTGCTGGCCGGAGGCGACCTCGGGGGCGATGTAGGCGGGGGAGCCGGTGACCAGGCCTGTCTGGGTGAGCGCGGCGTCGGTGCGGCCGCGAGCGATGCCGAAGTCGGTCAGCTTCACCTGGCCGTCCTCGCGCACGAGGATGTTGCTGGGCTTCACGTCGCGGTGCACGATCCCGTTGGCGTGAGCGGCGGCCAGGGCGGAGGCGGCCTGGGCGATGAGCGGCGTCGCTGCCTCCGGGCTGAGTGCACCGTGGTCACGCACGAGTCCGCTGAGGGTGGTGCCCTCGACGTACTCCATGATCATCCACCGCGCGCCGTCCTCGACGACGAGGTCGAAGACCCCGACGATGTGAGGGTGGTGGATGCTCGCCGCGATCTTGGCCTCGCGCTCCGCACGGGCCAGGTCCGGGCCGGCTTCACCGGCCTCACCCGGCAGCCCACCGATGAGCTTGATGGCGACAGGTCGACCCAGCACCTCGTCGCGGCCGAGCCACACGGCGCCCATGCCGCCACGGCCGATCTCCCGGTCGCGGGTGTATCTCCCTGCAATCATCGTTGGTCCTCCCATCAGCACCAACCTACTGTCCACTACGCGCGCGAGGTGGCCCTCATCCTGATGAGCACCGATGCGTCACGGTGGCATCGTCCTGTGCGACGCTCTGAGCCCTACCTGATGGAAACGAGGACCGCAGTGCCTGTCGACCCGAACCTGCTCGAAGACCTCCAGTGGCGGGGGCTGGTGGCTCACTCCACCGACCTCGACGCTCTGCGCGAGTCGTTGCAGGGTGGCAGCGTGCGCTTCTACGTGGGGTTCGATCCCACGGCACCGAGCCTGCACATGGGCCACCTCGTCCAGGTGGCCACCGCGCGCCGACTCCAGGACGCCGGCCACACGCCGTACCTGCTGGTGGGCGGGGCCACGGGGATGATCGGTGACCCCAGGGACTCGGGTGAGCGCACCTTGAACTCCCTCGACGTCGTCCAGGAGTGGACCGACCGGGTACGCGGTCAGATCGAGCCGTTCCTCTCGTTCGAGGGTGACAACGCCGCGACGATGGTCAACAACTACGACTGGACCGAGAAGCTCTCGGTGATCGACTTCCTGCGCGACATCGGCAAGCACTTCCCGGTCAACCGGATGCTGGCGCGCGACACGGTCAAGCGCCGGCTCGAGTCGGGCATCAGCTACACCGAGTTCAGCTACGTGCTGCTGCAGTCGATGGACTTCCTGACGCTCCACCGACTCCACGGGGTGACGTTGCAGTTCGGCGGATCCGACCAGTGGGGCAACCTCACCGGTGGAGCCGAGCTCATCCGACGTGCCGACGGCGGGAGCGCGCATGCCTTCGCGACCCCCCTGCTGACGAAGGCCGACGGCACGAAGTACGGCAAGACCGAGGAAGGAGCGCTCTGGCTCGACCCGACCATGATGTCGCCCTATGCCTTTCACCAGTTCTGGCTGAACGTCGAGGACGAGAAGGTCGGTGAGATGCTGCGCGTCTTCACCTTCCTCGACCGCGCCGCGATCGAGGCGCTCGAGCAGCGCCATGCCGAGAAGCCGTTCCTGCGCGAGGCCCAGAAGACGCTGGCCGACGCCGTCACGACTTTCGTGCACGGCGCCGAGGAGACCGAGCAGGCCAAGGTGGCCGCAGCAGCGCTCTTCGGTGGTGGCGACCTTGCCGGACTGAGTCCGCGCACGCTCGCAGCCGCACTGCAGGAGGCGGGGTCGACGTCCCTCGAGCGCGGCGAGTCCCTCCCCACGGTCACCGACCTCCTCGTGGCCTCCGGGTTGGTCTCCAGCAAGGGCGAAGCCCGCCGCACGGTGAGCGAGGGTGGCGCCTACGTCAACAACGTCCGCGTCGAGGACGCGGAGGCGGTGATCGAGGAGAGCGACCTCATCGGAGGCTCCTGGTTGGTGCTGCGTCGCGGCAAGAAGAAGTTCGCCGGTATCGAGATCCGCTGAGGTAGCGACGTGACGGGGGAGCGGTGGCAGGAGCAGGTCTGGGCCGATGCGCGCGCTGCCCTTCCCGCCCACGTGTGGCGCTACTTCAGTGCGGGTGCGCGCGATGAGGTCTCGCTGACAGAGTCGCTCACGACGTGGTCCGAGGTGCGTCTGTGGCCTCACGTGCTCGCCGACGTACGCCGCCCGCACACCGCCACGACCTTGCTCGGATGCGCGACGGGGAGCCCCGTCGGGATCGCCCCGACGTCGATGCAGCGACTGGCGCACCCCGAGGGCGAGATCGCGATGGCGCAGGGTGCGGCGGCGACCGACTCGCTCCTCGTGGTGTCCAGCAACGCCGGCACGCCCTTCCACGAGATCGCGGCAACGGGAGTCACGTGGTGGCTGCAGGCGTACGCGACCGCGGACCGGGGGCTGATCGCACCGACCTTCGAGGCAGCGGCGGCAGCGGGTGCGCGCGCCATCGTGCTCACGGCCGACACCCCGGTGCCCGGCACGAAGTACGACCTCGACGAGGCCGCGTTCGGCGATCTCACCGGCGTGTACGGCGTCAACCATCCTGACACCGTGCGCGGGTCCACCCCCGGGGCCGAGCACGCGCAGGACCTAGGCCCTGAAGACATCGGCTGGCTCAGCGACCTGACCGGCCTGCCGGTGGTGGTGAAGGGCGTCCTGCGCGCCGACGATGCGCAACGCTGCGTCGATGCCGGCGCCGCAGCCGTGTGGGTGTCCAACCACGGGGGACGCCAGCTGGACCGGGCGGTGTCTCCTCGAGTCGCGCTGCCTGCCGTCAGCGCAGCGGTCGGCTCCGCCGCCGAGGTGTACGTCGATGGCGGCATCCGGTCCGGTCTGGACGTGCTCACCGCCCTGGCCCTGGGTGCGAACGCAGCCTTCTGCGGGCGACTGCCATTGCTGGCTCTTGCTGCAGGTGGCGCCGACCGAGTGGTGCAGAGCCTGAGACTTCTCCAGCTCGAGGTGCTCGACGCGCTGCGTCTCGCGGGCTGCCCGGACCTCGCCGACGCCCGCGCCCTGACCACGTCCGGCTGACCGAAACGCTCTCTGACCTGCACAAACGCAGATGTGGCCCGCGTCACTGCGAATGGATTTGTGCATCTCCCCGGATCGCCCTACTGTTTCCCATGTCGCCAGGGAGCGGCCGCAAGCCAGACCGTGAGGTCAGGCTGTCGGTCCCGAGGCAGACAGCCTCCACAGATCCAGTCGCATCAAGCGTCTGCGCAACAGCGCAGGACCAAATGGGACCGGGGTGCGGGGGTCCATCAGCTCCGGACAGACCCTGACGGGCGAGGCCGGGTGCGTCTGATGTTTGAGAACTCAACAGTGTGTCATAGTCGACGAATTAGTTTGTTATGCCCTTTCAGTTTTTTGTTTGGGTTTGTTTTTTCGGCAATATGATTCTGGCTTAATTGTCGGGGTTTGTTTGTCAGTATTGGATTTTCTACGGAGAGTTTGATCCTGGCTCAGGACGAACGCTGGCGGCGTGCTTAACACATGCAAGTCGAGCGGTAAGGCACTTCGGTGTACACGAGCGGCGAACGGGTGAGTAACACGTGAGTAATCTGCCCTTCACTCTGGGATAAGCACTCGAAAGGGTGTCTAATACCGGATACGACATAGTCCTGCATGGGATCTGTGTGGAAACTTTTTTGGGTGGGGGATGTGCTCGCGGCCTATCAGCTTGTTGGTGGGGTAATGGCCTACCAAGGCTTCGACGGGTAGCCGGCCTGAGAGGGTGATCGGCCACACTGGGACTGAGACACGGCCCAGACTCCTACGGGAGGCAGCAGTGGGGAATATTGGACAATGGGCGGAAGCCTGATCCAGCAACGCCGCGTGAGGGATGACTGCCTTCGGGTTGTAAACCTCTTTCATCATTGACGAAGCTCAGCGTTTAGTTGGGTGACGGTAGGTGGAGAAGAAGCACCGGCCAACTACGTGCCAGCAGCCGCGGTAATACGTAGGGTGCGAGCGTTGTCCGGAATTATTGGGCGTAAAGGGCTCGTAGGCGGTTTGTCGCGTCGGGAGTGAAAACACTGGGCTTAACCGAGTGCTTGCTTTCGATACGGGCAGACTAGAGGTATGCAGGGGAGAACGGAATTCCTGGTGTAGCGGTGAAATGCGCAGATATCAGGAGGAACACCGGTGGCGAAGGCGGTTCTCTGGGCATTACCTGACGCTGAGGAGCGAAAGTGTGGGGAGCGAACAGGATTAGATACCCTGGTAGTCCACACCGTAAACGTTGGGCGCTAGGTGTGGGGCCTATTCCATGGGCTCCGTGCCGCAGCTAACGCATTAAGCGCCCCGCCTGGGGAGTACGGCCGCAAGGCTAAAACTCAAAGGAATTGACGGGGGCCCGCACAAGCGGCGGAGCATGCGGATTAATTCGATGCAACGCGAAGAACCTTACCTGGGTTTGACATATACCGGAAAGCCTCAGAGATGGGGCCCCTTTTGTCGGTATACAGGTGGTGCATGGCTGTCGTCAGCTCGTGTCGTGAGATGTTGGGTTAAGTCCCGCAACGAGCGCAACCCTCGTTCTATGTTGCCAGCACGTAATGGTGGGGACTCATAGGAGACTGCCGGGGTCAACTCGGAGGAAGGTGGGGATGACGTCAAGTCATCATGCCCCTTATGTCCAGGGCTTCACGCATGCTACAATGGCCGGTACAAAGGGCTGCGATCCCGTGAGGGGGAGCGAATCCCAAAAAGCCGGTCTCAGTTCGGATTGGGGTCTGCAACTCGACCCCATGAAGTCGGAGTCGCTAGTAATCGCAGATCAGCAACGCTGCGGTGAATACGTTCCCGGGCCTTGTACACACCGCCCGTCACGTCACGAAAGTCGGCAACACCCGAAGCCAGTGGCCTAACCACCTTGTGTGGGGGGAGCTGTCGAAGGTGGGGCTGGCGATTGGGACGAAGTCGTAACAAGGTAGCCGTACCGGAAGGTGCGGCTGGATCACCTCCTTTCTAAGGAGCACATACCCCGCGCGTCTGGGGTTGCCTCGGGTCTTCCGGGGTTGATGTTCAGGCGGCATCTGGTGGTGTTCACTAGTGGAATCGTCGATGATGCTTTGTCCTGGTGCCGCGTGCACTGCTAGTACTACTCATCTTGTTGGCCCTTTGGGTTACGGGTGGGTGTGGAACGTGGTGTGGGTGGTGGTGGGGTGGGGTTGACACACTGTTGGGCCCTGAGACATCAGGCTTCATAGGTGCTGCCGAGTGTTGGTGGTGTTTGTGGGTGCCTGGTTTGTTTCTTGGAGTCGTTTGTCTGCGCCTTGCACGGATGTGTGGGTGGCGGGGCGGTCTTCTTGGGTGTTGTTAAGTTGATAGTGGACGCGAGCATCAAACCCGCAGAGATTGTTCTGTGTGGTTTTGTGTATATATGTAGTGTGTGTCTTTGTTGTGTTTGTTGAGTGTTTGTATTGGCAAGCTATGAAGGGCACATGGTGGATGCCTTGGCATCAAGAGCCGATGAAGGACGTTGGAGCCTGCGATAAGCCCTGGGGAGTTGGCAACCGAGCTGTGATCCGGGGGTGTCCGAATGGGGAAACCCGGCTGGAGTCATGTCCAGTCACTCGCGCCTGAATAAAATAGGGTGTGTAGAGGGAACGTGGGGAAGTGAAACATCTCAGTACCCATAGGAAGAGAAAACAAAAGTGATTCCGAGAGTAGTGGCGAGCGAAATCGGATGAGGCCAAACCTCAGATGTGTGATACCCGGCAGGGGTTGCATTTGGGGGGTTGTGGGAGCATGCATGTTCATCTGCCGGTGGACGAGACAGTAAGAAAGTACGTGTGAAACCCAAGTCCGTTGGAAAGCGGCGCCGTAGAGGGTGATAGCCCCGTAAGTGTAAGTGCGTGCCTGTCGTGTGATTTCCCAAGTAACACGGAACCCCTGAAATTCCGTGTGAATCTGGCGGGACCACCCGTTAAGCCTAAATACTTCTTGGTGACCGATAGCGGACAAGTACCGTGAGGGAAAGGTGAAAAGTACCCCTGGCGGGGAGTGAAATAGTACCTGAAACCATGTGCCTACAATCCGTCAGAGCCCGGCTGCCTCTTTGAGGTGTTGGGGTGATGGCGTGCCTTTTGAAGAATGAGCCTGCGAGTTAGCGTTGTGTTGCGAGGTTAACCCGTGTGGGGAAGCCGTAGCGAAAGCGAGTCCTAATAGGGCTACTTAGTAGCACGATCTAGACCCGAAGCGAAGTGATCTATCCATGGGCAGGTTGAAGCGCGGGTAAGACCGCGTGGAGGACCGAACCCACTTAGGTTGAAAACTGAGGGGATGACCTGTGGATAGGGGTGAAAGGCCAATCAAACTTCGTGATAGCTGGTTCTCCCCGAAATGCATTTAGGTGCAGCGTTGTGTGTTTCTTGCCGGAGGTAGAGCACTGGATAGCCGATGGGCCCGACCAGGTTACTGACGTTAGCCAAACTCCGAATGCCGGTAAGTGAGAGCGCAGCAGTGAGACAGTGGGGGATAAGCTCCATTGTCGAGAGGGAAACAGCCCAGACCATCAGCTAAGGCCCCTAAGCGGTGACTAAGTGGAAAAGGATGTGGAGTCGCAGTGACAACCAGGAGGTTGGCTTGGAAGCAGCCACCCTTGAAAGAGTGCGTAATAGCTCACTGGTCAAGTGATTCCGCGCCGACAATGTAGCGGGGCTCAAGTCATCCGCCGAAGCTATGGCATTCACATTTCCCTTGAGTGGGAGGCCCTAACGGGTGTGTGGGTGGGTAGGGGAGCGTCGTGTCGCGGGTGAAGCTCCGGAGTGATCCAGGGGTGGATGCGACACGAGTGAGAATGCAGGCATGAGTAGCGAATCACGGGCGAGAAACCCGTGCGCCGAATGATCAAGGGTTCCAGGGTCAAGCTAATCTGCCCTGGGTAAGTCGGGACCTAAGGCGAGGCCGACAGGCGTAGTCGATGGACAACGGGTTGATATTCCCGTACCGGTAAAATAGCGCCCATGATGAACCCGGTGATGCTAACCATCTGAAACCACTGTGACTGATCCCTTCGGGGTGAGGCGTTGTGGTGGAGCGTGGGACCCGAACCGGTAGTAGTCAAGCGATGGGGTGACGCAGGAAGGTAGCCCAACCACGCCGATGGTAGAGCGTGGGCAAGCAGGTAGGGTGTGTTCTAGGCAAATCCGGAACACTGTCTTTGATGACGTGCCTGAGATGTGATGCGGAGGCCCTAGGCCGAAGTGGGTGATCCTATGCTGTCGAGAAAAACCTCTAGCGAGCTATGCGCCGCCCGTACCCCAAACCGACTCAGGTGATCAGGTAGAGAATACTAAGGCGATCGAGTGAACCATGGTTAAGGAACTCGGCAAAATGCCCCCGTAACTTCGGGAGAAGGGGGGCCCGAACCGTCACCACCTTCGCGGTGGAAAGCGGGGAGGGCCGCAGAGACCAGGCCCAAGCGACTGTTTACTAAAAACACAGGTCCGTGCGAAGTTGTAAGACGATGTATACGGACTGACTCCTGCCCGGTGCTGGAAGGTTAAGAGGACCTGTTAGACCCTTACGGGTTGAAGCGGAGAATTTAAGCCCCAGTAAACGGCGGTGGTAACTATAACCATCCTAAGGTAGCGAAATTCCTTGTCGGGTAAGTTCCGACCTGCACGAATGGAGTAACGACTTGGGCGCTGTCTCAACCATGGACTCGGCGAAATTGCACTACGAGTAAAGATGCTCGTTACGCGCGGCAGGACGGAAAGACCCCGGGACCTTTACTATAGTTTGGTATTGGTGTTTGGTTCGGCTTGTGTAGGATAGGTGGGAGACTGTGAAGCGGCCACGCCAGTGGTTGTGGAGTCAACGTTGAAATACCACTCTGGTCGTACTAGATGTCTAACCTAGGTCCATGATCTGGATCAGGGACAGTGCCTGATGGGTAGTTTAACTGGGGCGGTTGCCTCCTAAAAAGTAACGGAGGCGCTCAAAGGTTCCCTCAGCCTGGTTGGCAATCAGGTGGCGAGTGTAAGTGCACAAGGGAGCTTGACTGTGAGACAGACATGTCGAGCAGGGACGAAAGTCGGAACTAGTGATCCGGCGCCAGCAAGTGGAAGCGGCGTCGCTCAACGGATAAAAGGTACCCCGGGGATAACAGGCTGATCTTCCCCAAGAGTCCATATCGACGGGATGGTTTGGCACCTCGATGTCGGCTCGTCGCATCCTGGGGCTGGAGTAGGTCCCAAGGGTTGGGCTGTTCGCCCATTAAAGCGGCACGCGAGCTGGGTTTAGAACGTCGTGAGACAGTTCGGTCCCTATCCGCCGCGCGCGTAGGAAACTTGAGAAAGGCTGTCCCTAGTACGAGAGGACCGGGATGGACGAACCTCTGGTGTGCCAGTTGTTCCGCCAGGAGCACGGCTGGTTGGCTACGTTCGGAAGTGATAACCGCTGAATGCATCTAAGCGGGAAGCACGTTTCAAGATGAGGTTTCCCACCCCTAGTGGGTTAAGGCCCCCAACAGACTATTGGGTTGATAGGCCAGAGGTGTACAGCAGTAATGCCTAGCCGACTGGTACTAATAGGCCGAGGGCTTGCCATACAAACCCTCAACCAACACCACAAACCCGCACCACGTAACAACACAGTGCCCGCGTCCACGAATCAACACACAAGTTTACTCCCCATCGAAGGTTCCGCGCACAACCGCGACCACGATGGGGGATCCTGGGGGGCGAAGCCCCGCGGGTTCGTAGAGTTACGGCGGCCATAGCGACAGGGAAACACCCGGTCCCATCCCGAACCCGGAAGTTAAGCCTGCCAGCGCCGATGGTACTGCAATCGCGAGGTTGTGGGAGAGTAGGACGCCGCCGGACAATATTTGGTAGAGGCCACCTCCGGGTGGCCTCTACTTCATTTCAGCCCCTACTCTGGTGGGGTCAGGTCACATGTAGTTCAACAGCAAAGGGTGAAGATCGTGGCGGACGAACGGCGCGGAGCGCGAGGAGCCTCGACTGGTGGACGTCCCCAGGGGCGTGGAGCCGAGCGGGGTCGTTCGTCCGGGAGCGGTGCACCCGAGCGAGGTCGGCCGTCCGGTGGCGGTCGCAGCGGCGGCAAGGGTGACAACGCCGGCCGACGCAGTGACTGGAAGCGCCCCGAGGACAAGCGTGATGTGCCACGCACGGTCGAGCAGTCGGTGTACGACGGACCCGAGCTCCCGGAGGACATCACCGGTGGAGAGCTCGACCGCGCGATCAGCGCTCAGTTCAAGGGTCTCCCCGAGAAGCTCGCCGCCCGCGTCGCGCGTCACCTCGTGGCCGCGGGCGCGCTGTTGGAGGAGGACCCCGAGACCGCCTATCAGCACACGCTTGCTGCTCGTGCGCGTGCGCCGAGGTTGGCCGTGGTGCGCGAAGCCGTCGGTGAGGCCGCCTACGCCGCGGGCCACTACGCCGAGGCGTTGGCAGAGCTGCGGGCAGCGAAGCGGATGAACGGTGCCACTGCCTACCTGCCGATCATGGCGGACTGCCACCGTGCCCTGGGGCGCCCGGAGGATGCGCTGAAGCTGTCCAAGAGCCCCTCGGTGGTGAACTTCGCCCCGGAGGCCAAGGCGGAGATGACCTTGGTCGAGGCCGGCGCACGTCGAGACATGGGCCAGGTCGATGCGGCGCTGCGCACCCTCGAGCTCGCTCCGTTGAACAACAAGTCCCGCCAGCCGTGGGTCGTACGGCTGCGCTACGCCTATGCCGACGCGCTGGTGGCTGCCGGCCGCCACGATGACGCGTTGGCCTGGTTCCACCGCACGCACGCCATCGACAGCCTCGAGCTGACCGATGCGGCCGCGCGGGCAGAAGAGCTCGAGAAGCGCGCTCGCTAACGAGCGAGCACGCGGACGACGGCGCTCGCACCGGTGGGGAACGTGCCCCACTGGAACTGCTCTCGAAAGCCCAGCCGGACGGGTTCGATGACGGCCACGGCCGGCTCGTCGCTGAGCACTTGGAGGACCACCGAGTCGCCGGCTCGGAGCTCTTGTCCTTCGGGGTTGAGCAACTCGCTGCAGAAAGCCGCGGGATCGGTCGTCGCTTCGATCCGGCCGCCGCGGCACAGCAGCGGGGTCACGCTGACGTCGGTGTTGCTGGTGGTCTGCACCTTCACGCCTGAGAGATGGAGGACCCGGTCCTCGATGCCGTTGGCGACCCCGATGTAGATGGCTTCGTCGACGGGGGTGCTGACGCTGATGCTCTGGGCTGAGGTGGGCAACGGTTCGGGGTGATTGGCGTGCCACGCCACCAGAGAGATCGTGCCGACGAGCAGGATCGCTGCACCGAGGCGGCCCCGGACGCGCGTCTTGCGCAGCGTGAGGTCGGAGTCGGTGCCTGCCATGGGTGAAGCCTAGGGCCCGACGGGGTCCATGGCCGCGAGACGTGCGGATCCTGGGTTCAGCACGTGGGAGACTCCGCACCATGAAGAACGTGGAGCGCCCAGCGCTGGAGGGATCCGTGGCAGTCCGTGACGGTCGGCGGCTCAGCTTTGCCGAGTTCGGCGCTCCCCGCGGAGAGGCCCTGGTGTGGATGCACGGCACACCCGGTGCCCGACGCCAGATCCCGCTGGAGGCGCGCGCCTACGCCGAGGAGCACGGGTTGAGGATCGTCGGGATCGACCGACCGGGCATCGGCTCGTCCACACCTCACCTGTACCCCGACCTCCTCGACTGGACCGAAGACCTCTCGCTGCTGCTGGACACGCTTGCCATCGATGACGTCCGGATGGTCGGGCTCTCGGGCGGTGGGCCCTACGCCCTGGCCGCCGGGGCCGGCTTGCCTGATCGGGTGCGCGCCGTCGGCGTGCTCGGGGGAGTGGCGCCGACCTGCGGGCCCGACGCTGCCGAAGGCGGGATCATCAGGTTGGCGGTCGCTCTTGCTCCACTGATCGCTGCCGGGCGAGTGCCGCTCGGGATCGGTCTGACCGGCGCGATCCGTCTGGTGAAGCCGCTGGCCGGTCCTGGACTCGACCTGTATGCAGCAGTGCAGCCGGCCGGCGACAAGACGCTGCTCGGGCGCCCGGAGTTCAAGGCGATGTTCCTCGACGATCTGCTGAACGGGTCGCGTTTCCAGACGTCCGCCCCGCTCAATGACCTGCTGCTCTTCACCCGGGACTGGGGGTTCGCTCCCTCCGAGGTCACCGTTCCGGTGGTGTGGTGGCACGGCGACGCCGATCACATCGTGCCGTTCGCCCACGGTCAGCACATGGTCGAGCGGCTACCGAACGCCGAGCTGCGCGTGATCGACGGCGAGAGCCACCTCGGAGGCCTCGGCATCGCCGAAGAGGTGGTGGCCACGATGATCGAGGTCGCCGCCGGGGCTGGCGCGGTGCGCCCTCATGCGTCACAATGATGGTCTAACTACACACCTGTCACTTGATCGCTGTCATCTCAGTTCCATGTCGAGCCCGCTGGGGAAGGCGTAGCTCGCGCCGGAGATGAAGGAGATCGATGTGACGACCCGCACCAGCAATGTGAGCACGGCCAGGGGAGTCCTGTACGTGCACTCGGCGCCCTCTGCCCTGTGCCCCCACATCGAGTGGGCGGTGGGCGGAGTGCTCGGCGCGCCCGTGAGTCCGGTCTGGACGCCGCAACCGGCGCAGTCGGGCAACTACCGTGCCGAGCTGTCGTGGTCGGGTCAGTGGGCTCGGCGGCGTCGATCGCCTCGGCGCTGCGTGGCTGGAGCCACCTGCGCTTCGAGATCACCGAGGAGCCCACGGCAGTGACCGAGGGCGCCCGGTTCTCCTTCACCCCGGACCTCGGCGTCTTCCACGCCGTCATCGGACTGCACGGCGACATCATGATCCCGGAGGACCGGCTCAAGGCTGCGGTCGTCAAGGCTGCGCTCGGGGAGACGACCTTGGTCAACGAGATCGACAAGCTGCTGGGCAAGCCCTGGGACGACGAGCTCGAGACGTTCCGTTACGCCGGCGACGGCGCGCCGGTGCGGTGGTTGCACCAGGTGGTGTGAGCCGCTCGCGGCGCCAGGCGCGCCGCCACCCTCCTGCTCAGCGGTGCGACAGGAACCGGAAGGACGTCGGCTTGACGCGGCCGACGGTGACATCGTCGCCGTCGGAGTAGGAGACCTTCATCCGGATCTTGTGCTTGCCGTACGACGTGGAGGGCCGGCACACGGTGATGCGGCGCTTTCCCTGGTCCTTCTGGGAGTTGGAGTCGATCGTGTTGGAGGCCAGCCCGGTCCCGTCAGGGCTGATGAAGAAGATCTCCGCGGTCCACCCCTCGTCATGGGGGACGGTGATCTCGTAGCGGTAGGCGTAGCGATGACAGCCCGCCTTCAGCACGTAGTTCTTCATCGTCACGCTGCCCCAAGGCTTGTGGTCAGGCGCAGCCTCGGAAGCCGTTGGCGAGGCCACGACCAGCAGGCCCGTCAGTAAGCCTGTGGTCGCGGTACGGGCGATCATCGAGCGAAGCATGGTTCCTCCCAGGACGTAGCGGCGTATGACTTCTCAACGCCGCCGGCGCCGTGTGGTTATGGTCACACTCGCATCGGCTGCTGGTCGCGAGGACCCGCCCGGTCCACGTCAGCGAGCCAGGAACCGGAAGTACGTCGGCTTGACGCGTCCGCTGGTGATGTCGCCGCCGTCGGTATAGGTGATCTTCATCTTGATCTTGTGCCGACCGACCGAGGTCGAGGGTCGGCAGACGGTGATCCGCCGCTTCCCCTTGGCGCCCTGGGGGTCGGAGTCGATCTTGCTCGCAGCCAGGCCGATCCCGTCAGGATTGATGAAGCGGATCTCTGCCGACCAGTCGTCGCTGGGCGCGTTGACCCGGTAGCGGTAGGTGTAACGGTGGCAGCCACTCTTGAGGACGTGGTTCTTGGACTTCACCGTGCCCCACGGCTTGTAGTTGGGCGCGGCCTCAGAGGTGGACGGCGAAGCCACCACGAGCAGGCTTGCCAAGAGTGCTGTGGTCGCGGCGCGGGCGATCGTCGAGCGAAGCATGGGTCCTCCCAGGACGTTGAGTGCACTCACTCATGACAACGCAGCGGACGCCCGATCGTTACGGTCGCGCGAGCTCCAGCCGGGTCACAGCGGGATGTTGCCGTGCTGCCCTCTGCGTACGCCGTCCTGCTGGACCGCTGCATCGATAGCGGCGGCGATCGCCGAGCGCGTGCGGTCGGGCTCCACGATCTCGTCGACCACCCCGATCTCCACGGCCCGCTCCACGCCACCGGCGATGCGCTCGTGCTCGGGGGCCAGCTCGGCCTCGACCTGCGGGCGGATGTCAGGGGAGACCTCGGCGAGCCGGCGGCGGTGCAGCACCCGGATAGCGGCGACGGCGCCCATGACCGCGACCTCGGCTCCCGGCCAGGCGAAGACCCGGGTCGCGCCTAGCGAGCGGGCGTTCATCGCGATGTAGGCGCCGCCGTAGGTCTTGCGGGTCACCAGGGTGACGCGCGGGACGACGCACTCGCCGAAGGCATGGAGCAGCTTGGCACCACGGCGTACGACGCCGTCCCACTCCTGGCCGACGCCCGGCAGGTAGCCGGGCACGTCGACCAGCACGATCAGCGGGACGCCGAAGGCGTCGCACATCCGGACGAAGCGGGCGGCCTTCTCGGCCGACGACGAGTCGAGGCAGCCACCGAGGCGCAGGGGGTTGTTGGCGACGACCCCGACGGTGCGTCCACCGAAGCGTCCGAGGGCGGTGACGATGTTGGGCGCCCAGCGAGCGTGCAGCTCCTGGGACGTGCCGTGGTCGAGCAGCTCCTCGACGAGCGGGTGCACGTCGTAGGCGCGCTTCTTCGACTCAGGGAGCACCGCAGCGAGGTCGCGGTCCTCGACGTCGCCGACGACGAGGCTGCCCTGGGAGCCGAGCAGGGAGGCGACGGTGCGGGCCCGCTCGAGCGCTTCGTGCTCGCTCTCGGTGAGCACGTGGACGACCCCGGAGCGACGCCCGTGGGGCTCGGGCCCACCGAGGCGGAGCATGTCGACGCTCTCGCCGGTCACCGAGCGCACCACGTCGGGGCCGGTCACGAAGATGCGACCCTCGGGACCGAGGATGACGACGTCGGTCAGCGCCGGCCCGTAGGCGGCTCCTCCGGCAGCAGGCCCCAGCACGACCGAGATCTGCGGGATCGCCCCGGAGGCCTGGGTCATGATCTGGAAGATCCGACCGACGGCGTGCAGGGACAGCACACCCTCGGCCAGCCGGGCGCCACCGGAGTGCCACAAACCGACGATAGGAACCCGGTCGGTCAGGGCGCGGTGGTAGGCGTCGACGACGACCTTGCACCCCAGGTCGCCCATGGCGCCGCCCATCACCGTGGCGTCGGAGCAGAAGGCGACGACGCGGGTGCCGCGAACAGCCCCGACGGCCGCCACCATGCCGGAGTCGTCGTCGGGGGTGATCAGCTCGAGCGTGCCGTCGTCGAAGAGCGCCGCAAGCCGGGTGACCGGGTTGCGGGGGTCTTCGGCGCGCGACAGCTTCGGGGCGACGGTGCGGGTCGTCATGACGTCCTCTATCAGGCGCTGGCGAAGACGACAGCGACGTTGGCGCCACCGAATCCGAAGGAGTTGTTGAGAGCCGCGATGTCGCCGGACGGCAGCTCGCGCGGCTCCGTGGCGATGTCGAGGTGCACCTCTGGATCGAGGTTGTCGAGGTTGATCGTCGGCGGGGCGATGCGGTGGTGCAGGGCCAGCACCGTGGCGACCGCTTCGAGGGCGCCGGCGCCGCCGAGCAGGTGGCCGGTCATCGACTTGGTGCTGGTCACCACGACCTGGTCGACGTGAGAGCCCAGGGTGGCGTGGAGCATCAGGCCCTCGGCGATGTCGCCCTTCGGGGTCGAGGTGGCGTGGGCGTTGACGTGCACGATCGCGCTCGCGTCGATGTCGGACTCGAGCAGGGCACGCTTGATCGCCCGCGAACCGCCGCGGCCCTCGGGGTCGGGCTGCGCGATGTCGTGGGAGTCGGCGGTGATGCCCGCGCCCATGACCTCGGCGTAGATGTGCGCCCCACGAGCCTTGGCGTGAGCCTCGGACTCGAGGATCAGCACACCGGCGCCCTCACCGAGCACGAAGCCGTCCCGGCCGGTGTCCCACGGCCGGCTGACCGTCGTGGGGTCGCCGTCGTTCTTGGACAGCGCCATCATGTTGGAGAACGCGGCCATGGGCAGCGGGTGGATGGCGGCTTCGGTGCCGCCGGCGACGACGACGTCGGCGCGGCCCAGACGGATCTGGTCGACGGCCAACGAGATGGCCTCGTTTCCGGAGGCACAGGCGGAGACCGGGGTGTTGACCGCGGCGCGGGCACCGACGTACAGGCTGATGTTGGCGGCAGGCCCGTTGGGCATGAGCATCGGGACCGCGAGCGGGGAGACCCGACGGGGCCCCTTCTCCAACAGCGTGTCGTAGTTGCTCAGCAGCGTGTTGACGCCGCCGATGCCTGAGGCCATGGCCACGCCGACCCGGTCACCATCGAGATCTCCGGCAGCTTGGGCGGCGTCGAGGCCGGAGTCGGCCCAGGCCTCCATGGCAGCCACCATCGCCAGCTGTGAGCTCCGGTCGAGGCGACGAGCCTTGACCCGCTCCAGGACGTCGGTGGGGTCGACGAGCGCCGGGGCGGCGATCTTGACGGCGAGCTGCTCGGCCCAGGGCTCGGTCAGGTGCCGGACGCCGGAGCGCCCGGCGACCAGCGCCTCCCAGGTGCTGGGTGCGTCGCCGCCGACCGGGCTGGTGGTCCCGAGACCGGTGACGACGACCCGGATACGGGTCACGTCGCTGCCGCTCAAGAGCCGGCGCGCTCGATGAAGGCCACGGCGTCGCCGACGGTCTTGAGGTTCTTGACCTCGTCGTCGGGGATGGTGACGCCGAACTTCTCCTCGGCAGCCACGACGACCTCGACCATGGACAGCGAGTCGACGTCCAGGTCATCGACGAAGGACTTGTCGAGCTGGACGTCGTCCTGCTCGATGCCGGCGACCTCGTTGACGATGTCGGCGAGGTCGGCGCGGATTTCTTCGGTGGTGGCCATGGGGATGGTTCCTCTCGTTGGGTGGTGCTGAAGGGGTGGTGCTGAAGGGGTTACAGGTGAATCAGGGGAGGACGACGACCTGGGCGGCATAGGCCAGCCCGGCGCCGAACGCGATGAGCAGTGCGAGGTCCCCGGACTGGGCGTCGCCGTCGGCGACCATCCGGTGGAGCGCCAGCGGCACCGAGGCTGCGGAGGTGTTGCCCTGCTCGGCCACGTCGCGGGCGATCTTGACGCTCGCAGGGAGCTTCATCGAGCGCGCCATCGCGTCGGTGATGCGCATGTTGGCCTGGTGGGGGATGAAGCAGTTGAGGTCATCGACGCTGACGCCGGCCCGGTCGAGGGCTTCGAGGCCGATCTTCGCCATGGCGAACGATGCCCAGCGGAAGACCGCGCTGCCCTGCATCGTCAGGTGAGGCATGACCGGCTCCTCGGAGGCGATCACGTCGCGCCAGTCCTCGCGCTGCCGGATGTAGTCGAAGTGCTCACCGTCGGAGCCCCAGACGACCGGACCGATGCCGGAGGTCTCGCTCGGACCGATCAGGACCGCACCGGCGCCGTCGGCGAAGATGAAGGCGGTGCCGCGGTCGTCGAGGTCGAGGATGTCGCTGAGGCGCTCCACGCCGACCACGAGGGCGTAGGTGGCGCTCCCGGCCCGGATCATGTCGCCGGCCAGGGTCACGCCGTGGCAGAAGCCGGCGCAGGCGGCCGAGATGTCGAAGGCGACGGGCTTGTCGCAGCCGAGCTCGGTGGCGATCGCCGGAGCGATCGCCGGAGTCTGCATGAGGTGGCTGACGGTCGCGACGATGACGGCGTCGACCTGGTGGGCCTCGATGCCGGCTCGCTCCAGCGCCTCCTTGCAGGCACCCACGCTCATCAGCTGGATGGATTCCTCGGGCGTGGCGAAGCGGCGCTGCTTGATGCCGGAGCGCTGCTGGATCCACTCGTCGGAGGAGTCGATGGCCTCGACGAGCTCATGGTTGCTCACGACCAGCGACGGGCGGTAGGCGCCGATGCCGAGGATCGTCGCCGGGCTGCCGGGGTTGCCGCCGGCGAGCTGCGGCCGGGCGTTCACTCGACACCCGTCGGGTGGAGGCGGAGCAACGGTTGGCCGGGGGCGACGGGATCGCCGTCCTCCACCAACCACTCCATGACCTGGCCGCCGTGAGCGGCGCGTACGGCGACGCGGTCGCGCAGACTGCTGACCCCGCCGATCTCGTTGCCGGCGAGCAGCTCGGAGGCGGAGGCGGCGTCGGCGTCGATGTGGAAGGTGCCCTTGATGGGCGAGACGACCATCCGCCACGTCGGCGTCACGTCGATGAGGGAGCCCTCACCGTGCTTGGCTGCGAAGGCACGCGCATCGTCGAGCTGGTCGGGAGTCTTGAGGGCGAAGGTCTCGACGCCCTTGAGCGCACGCTTGGCGATGCCGGTGAGGGTGCCGGCCGGCGGCATCTCGAGGATGCCGGTCACGCCGAGGTCGGACATGGTGTCGAGGCACAGGTCCCAGCGCACGGGGTGGGCGATCTGACCGACGATGCGGCGCAGGACCTCGCGGCCGTCGTGGATGACCTGGCCGTCGCGGTTGGAGATGAAAGGGATGCGGGGGTCGTGGGTCGAGACCGACTTCGCGAGCTCGGCCACGTGGCCCACGGCCGGCGCCATGTGCTCGGTGTGGAACGCTCCGGCCACCGGCAGCGAGATCAGTCGGGCCTTGGCCGGAGGATCCGCGGCCAGCGCGGCGAGCTGCTCGAGGGTGCCTGCCGCGACGACCTGACCGGGACCGTTGTCGTTGGCGGCCACGAGCCCGTGGCGGGTGAGGGTGGCCAGGACGTCGTCGCGCTCGCCGCCGAGGACCGCCGTCATTCCGGTCGGGGTGAGAGCCGCGGCGTCGGCCATGGCGTTGCCGCGTTCGCGGACGAGCACCATCGCCTGCTCTGCCGTGATCGCTCGGGACCCGACCGCTGCGGCCAGCTCACCGACGCTGTGGCCGGCGACCGCGCCGACCTGGCTGAAGCCATCGGTCGGGTGCGGGAAGACCTCGAGCGTCGCGACCAGGCACGTGGCCAGGAGCAGCGGTTGGGCGATCCGGGTGTCCCGGATGGTTTCGGCGTCCGAGACGGTGCCGTGGTGGGCCAGGTCGAGGCCGGCGACCGTCGAGAGCCAGCGCAGCCGGCTCGCGAAGGTGTCGTCCTCCAACCAAGGCGTGAGGAAGCCGGGAGTCTGGGCTCCCTGGCCGGGAGCGACGATGACGAGCACGAGAACAACTGTGCCTGCAGATGCCGCTGGGTTCCCGTCAGGCGAGCACGAAAGTTGGACCCGGAACTTTGTAGGGTTCCTACAATTTCGCGTCGTCAGGCAGTCGGCCGGACTGCCGACCCAGGATCAGTGCGATCTGCAAGGTCAGGGCATCACGGGGTTGGTTGGGGGTGAGCCCGGTGAGGTCGGCGACCTGACGCAGGCGGTAGCGCACCGTGTTGGGGTGCACGAACAGACCGCGCGCAGCTCCCTCGATGGAGGAGCCGGCGTCGAAGTAGGCCGACAGCGAGTCGGCCAGGGTGCCGCGGGCGGCGACGAGGGGCAGGTACACCTCGTCGATGAGGTAACGGCGCGCGTGACCGTCTCCCGACAGGGCGCGCTCGGCCAGCAGCTCCCAGCTCAGGGCGGGTCGGGGAGCGCCTGGCCAGCCGCCGGCGGCGCGGTGCGCGGCGAGCGCGGCGCGGGCCGAGAGGTGGGCCGAGCCGAGGCCCTCGGCGATCGGACCGACCACGACGGCTCCCGCTCCGAAGAGGTCGGCGATGACCCGCCCGGCGACCCGCGCGTCGGTGGCGGCCCCCAGGAGCACGACCAGTCGTTCGCCCTGGGTGCCACACAGCGCATCCATGCCTGCAGCCCGGGCCTGGCGTCGTACGGCGTCGAACAGGTCGCTGTCGGTCCGTCGTTCCGGAAGGTTCCCGAGTACGACGGCAACGTCGCCGCGTGCGCCCCAGCCGAGGGCGCTGGCGCGCGAGAGCATCGTCTCGTCGGTCTCGGCGCGCAGCACCGAGTCGACGACCAGCGCTTCGAGCCGGGCGTCCCAGGCGCCGCGCACCTCGGCAGCACGGGCGTAGACCTCGGCGGTGGCGAACGCGATCTCACGGGCGTAGCGCAGCACAGCGGCGCGGACGTCCTGCAGGTCAGCAGGGTCGACGATCGTGTCCACGCCGCGTTCGACGACCTCGATGGAGAGCCGGACCAGGTCGACGGTGTGCTGGAGGCTGATGGTGCCGGCGAGCGCTCGTGGGGCGGCTCCGAAGACCGACCCGGCGACCTCGAAGGACTCCGAGTCCTGGCTCTCCTCGTGCTGGTCACGGCCGTACCAGTCGACGAAACCCCGGATGCCGGACTGCACGATCTGACCGACCCAGGAGCGTTCGTCGGCGCTGAGGTCGCGGAACCACGCCAGGTCCTGCTCCATGTGGGACATGGCTGCGGTGCTCAGCTTGCCGGTCGAGCGCACCAGGGCCGCTGCAGCGCGGGCGCGATGACCCGTCTCGGGGTCGGAGGGGGGTTGAGCAGCCACGCAGGTGAGGCTACTGCGCCACCCCCGATCGGTCGCCCCGTACTGGCCCGACCGGGTTGTCTGGGAGCCTGGGCGGACGAGTTTCGGCCGGATACCTGTCCTAGGGGACAGCCGGTCTGATTGAATCGTGATCTACCCCCCGGAGAGGCCTGGCATGTCAGACGATCAGCACGAGGTCCAGTACGTCACGCTGCACGGACACCGGCGCGCCTTCGTCAAGACGGGGTCGGGCCCCGCGCTCCTGCTGCTGCACGGACTGGGTTGTGACCACACCACCTGGTCGCCGGTCATCGACTCACTGGCCAAGCGCTTCACTGTCATCGCTCCCGACCTCCTCGGCCACGGGCTCTCTGCGAAGCCGCGCGCCGACTACAGCGTCGGTGGCTACGCCAACGGCGTCCGCGACCTGCTCACGGTGCTGGGGATCGACAAGGTCACCGTGGTCGGACACAGCTTCGGCGGGGGCGTGGCGATGCAGTTCGCCTACCAGTTCCCCGAGCGCACCGAGCGGATGATGCTGGTCTCCTCCGGAGGACTCGGGCCCGAGGTGACGCCGGCGATCCGGGCGATCACCACACCGGGCTTCCACCAGGCCATGGGCCTGCTGACGCTGCCCGGCCTACGCCACCTCGGGGTCACGGGGCTCCGGGCGCTCTCCGCCACCGGGCTGAAGGCGACCCACGACCTCGACGAGGTCGCCGACATCTACGAGTCGTTCAAGGACCCCCAGGCGCGCGCCGCGATCCGCCACGTCGTACGAGCGGTCGTCGACTGGCGTGGACAGATCGTCACCATGGCCGACCGTGCCTACCTCACCGAGGCGATGCCGATGGCGGTGGTCTGGGGACGCAACGACAAGGTGATCCCGGTCCGGCACGCCAGCAACGCGGCCGCCCTCGCGCCGAAGGCCCGCGTCGACATCATCCCGAATGCCGGGCACTTCCCGCACAAGGATCACCCGGAGCGGTTCGTGAAGATCCTCAACAACTGGGTGCAGAGCACCGAGCCGGCCGTCTACACCCGCGCCAAGTGGCGCGCGCTGCTCAAGGGCGGGCGGGTCGGTCCGATGGGGCCGATGGGGATCGTGCCGCGCGCCGAGACGGCGACGACCGCCTGAGCGAGCAGGCGACCGCGAGGAACGAGCGTCGCCGTGGGCGAGCGAAGGTCGAGCAAGCGCGCTGCTGAGGAACGAAGCAGCGCAGAGCGCCATCGGGGCCGGCTGCTTCTCGGCTCACTGCGTCTCGACACGCCGGTCGAGACGCGCGGCTGCTGCTCGGCTCACTGCGTCTCGACACGCCGGTTGCGGGTTCGCAAGCTCACCCGCACGGCTTGCTCGACGACCGACGATGTCGAGCCGGCCACCGTCCTCCTACGTCGGACCGGTGCCGGCTACGACATCAGGCGTCGCCACCCTCCTGGGCCACTCCGGCGACGGCAGTCGGGTCGTCGATGCGGTACTGCTCGTAGGCCTTGGTGACCACCGACGGCTCGATCTCGCCGGCATCGGCGAGGGCGCGCAGGGCACGCACCACGACCGACTGGGCGTCGATGCGGAAGTAGCGCCGTGCAGCGGGGCGGGTGTCGGCGAAGCCGAACCCGTCGGCGCCGAGGACGCAGTAGTCGCCAGGCACCCAGCGGGCGATCTGGAGGGGTACTGCGGCCATGTAGTCGGAGACCGCGACGAACGGACCGTCGCTGCCGGCCAGCTTGTCGGCGACGTAGGCGCTGCGCTGGGGCTTGTCGGGGTGGAGCAGGTTCCAGTCCTCCGAGGCGACCGCATCGCGGGCCAGCTCGTTCCACGACGTCACCGACCAGGTGTCGGCACGGACGCCCCACTCCTCGGTGAGCATGCGGGCGGCGTCCTTGATCCACGGGTAGGCGACCCCGGAAGCCAGCAGCTGGACGCTGGGTCCATCGCCTTCGCCCGTGGAGACCTTGTGCACGCCGCGCAGGATGCCCTCGACGTCGACATCCTCGGGTTCTGCCGGCTGGGCGACGGGCTCGTTGTAGACGGTCAGGTAGAAGATGACGTCTTCGGCCTGCTCGCCGTACATCCGCTCGAGGCCGGACTGCATCACGTGGGCGACCTCATAGGCGAACGCCGGGTCGTAGTGGACGATCGCCGGGTTGGTCGAGGCCAGCAGCGGCGAGTGTCCGTCGGCGTGCTGGAGCCCCTCGCCGGTCAGCGTGGTGCGTCCGGCGGTTGCGCCGATGAGGAAGCCGCGGGCCAGCTGGTCGGCCATGGCCCAGATCGAGTCACCGGTGCGCTGGAAGCCGAACATCGAGTAGAAGATGTAGAACGGGATCATGTGCTCGCCGTGCGTTGAGTACGCCGACCCGGCCGCGGTGGCCGAGGCCATGGCTCCGGCCTCGGAGATGCCCTCGTGGAGCATCTGGCCGTCGGTCGCCTCCTTGTAGGAGAGCAACAACTTGCGGTCGACCGACTCGTACTTCTGTCCGCCCGGGTTGTAGACCTTGGCGCTCGGGAACATCGAGTCCATGCCGAAGGTGCGGTACTCGTCGGGCGCGATCGGCACGATCCGCTGCCCGATCTCGGGGTCGCGCATCCAGTCGCGCAGCAGACGGACCACGGCCATCGTGGTGGCCATCGACTTCTTGCCCGCGCCCTTCTTGAGCTCGGAGTAGATCGAGTCGGCCGGCAGGGTCAGCGGCTTGGCGCGAAGCACCCGCTTGGGGAGCGACCCGCCCAGCTGGCGGCGGCGCTCCATCATGTACTCGATCTCGGGGGACTTCTCGCCGGGGTGGAAGAACGGGGCCGTGCCCGTCTCCTCGTACGCCGTCTCGAGGTCGCGGTCGGAGATCGGCAGGTGCAGGCGGTCCCGGAACTTCTTGAGGTCGTCCTTGGTCAGCTTCTTCATCTGGTGGGTGGCGTTCTTGCCCTCCAGCGAATCGATCGTCCAACCCTTGACCGTCTTGGCGAGGATCACCGTCGGCTGGCCGACGTGCTTGGTCGCGGCATCGAATGCGGCATAGACCTTGCGGTAGTCGTGCCCGCCGCGGGGGAGCTTCTGGATCTGGGTGTCGCTCATGTGCTCGACCATGGCGCGCAGGCGTGGGTCGCCGCCGAAGAAGTTCTCGCGCACGTAGGCGCCGTCCTCGGTGGAGTAGGTCTGGAACTGCCCGTCGGCGGTCTTGTTCATCTGGTTGACCAGGACGCCGTCGACATCGCGTGCGAGCAGGGCGTCCCAGCCCTCGCCCCACACGACCTTGATGACGTTCCAGCCGGCACCGCGGAAGTTGGCCTCGAGCTCCTGGATGATCTTGCCGTTGCCGGTGACCGGCCCGTCGAGCTGCTGGAGGTTGCAGTTGATGACCCAGGTCAGGTTGTCGAGCTCCTCGCGAGCTGCCACGCGAATGGCACCCAGCGACTCGGGCTCGGCCATCTCGCCGTCACCCATGAACGCCCACACGTGCTGGTCTGCGGTGTTCTTGATGCTGCGGTTGTGCAGGTAACGGTTGAAGCGGGCTTGGTAGATCGAGTTGATCGCGGTGAGCCCCATCGAGACGGTGGGGAACTCCCAGAACTCCGGCATCAGCCGCGGGTGAGGGTAGGACGGCAGACCCTTGCCGACGCCGTGCTGGACCTCCTGGCGGAACCGGTAGAGCTGCTGCTCGCTCAGCCGACCCTCGAGGTAGGCGCGGGCATAGATGCCCGGGGAGCCGTGTCCTTGGATGTAGATCTGGTCGCCGCCGCCGGGGGCTTCCTTGCCGCGGAAGAAGTGGTTGAAGCCGACCTCGTAGAGGCTGGCCGAGGACTGGTAGGTGGCGATGTGGCCGCCGACCTCGAGGCCCTTGCGGTTGGCGCTGGAGACCATCACCGCGGCGTTCCACCGGATGAAGGCGCGAATCCGCTGCTCGGCCTCGTAGTCGCCGGGGAACCATGGCTCGCGCTCGGGCGGGATCGTGTTGATGTAGTCGGTGCTGCGCAGGGCAGGGACACCGACGTTCATCTCACGCGCGCGCTCGAGGAGTCGCAGCATCACGTAGCGAGCGCGCTCGCGACCCCTCTCGTCGACGAGGGAGTCGAAGGAGTCGATCCAGTCGCCCGTCTCGTCCGGGTCGATGTCGGGAAGCTGGGTCGGCAGCCCCTCGTGGATGACGGGGCGCGCGCCCGAGCGGGTGCCTGAAGCAGGGGTGTTTTCTTCGGTCACCCGGTCATCGTTGCACGCTCAGGGGCCAGTAGAAATCTACCCGCGGGTAGCGTGAATCAGGGTCTGATGACACGCCGGGTGTTGCGTCGACTGCCGAACTCCGATGGACTACCCCCATCTTCGTCGGCCGGTCAGCGGTCGACGACCCACGACTGGAGGATCACGTTGAGTTCGACCGCGGGTGGCGGGTCCACACAGACCAGCGCTGCTGATCGACTGGGCTTCAAAGCCGGAATGGTCATCCAGGAGCTGGGTTGGGACAACGACACCGATGACGAGCTCCGGGTAGCCATCGAGGACTGCATCGACTCCGACATGGTGGATGCCGACTACGGCAACGTCGTCGACGTCGTGCTCCTCTGGTGGCGCAACAACGACGGCGACCTCGTCGACGGCCTCGTCGACTCGCTCACCGACTTGGTCGGTGGTGGGGAGATCTGGCTCCTGACCCCGAAGATCGGTCGGCCCAACTCCGTCGACGCCGCCGACATCTCCGAGGCCGCCCCGATCGCCGGGTTGTCGCAGACGACGACGGCGAGCGTGAGCAAGGACTGGTCGGCGACCCGGCTGG
Organism: uncultured Actinomycetota bacterium; assembly: GCA_963761285.1. GTDB lineage: Bacteria > Actinomycetota > Actinomycetes > Propionibacteriales > Nocardioidaceae > Nocardioides. Next base: position 119,067 of record CAVXGJ010000014.1, read on the forward strand.
TGGCGCCGAAGACCCTCGCGTGAGGCCCGGGCAGGGGACGTAGGCTGCGCTCCGTGCTCACCACGTTGAAGGCAGGCGCGTCGAACGCCACGACCTCGTTGAAGGTCCTGGTCGGCGCAGGAATCATCCGCCCCTATTCACCGATCACCCTGGCGCGACTCGGATTGTGCGTGGCGCGGTGGGGGACCGGGCCGGCCGGTGGGTTCACCTCGCTCGCCGTGCGCAATCCCGACGGCATCGGGCTGATCGACGAGCTCGGCAGCCTGAGCTTCGCGGAGATGCATGCCCGCTCCAACAGTCTGGCCCACGCGCTGCGCGAGCGCGGCGTCGGCGAGGGCGATGCGGTGGCCATCATGTGCCGCAACCACCGCGGCTTCGTCGATGCCAGCATCGCGGCGGCCAAGCTCGGCGCGGACGCTCTCTACCTCAACACCGCCTTTGCCGGACCGCAGCTCACGGAGGTCCTCGGGCGCGACAAGCCTGCCGTGCTCATCTACGACGAGGAGTTCGCCGACCTGGTGGGCGACTCCGCGGTCGATCTGCAGCTCCTCGCCTGGACCGACGACAATGCTGATGCCCGCGCGGCTCGCGGCGACGTGCTGACGCTGGAGCGGCTCATCGAGGCGCATGACTCGACCGACCTGAAGCCGCCGAGCAAGCACGGCCGCACCGTCATCCTCACCTCGGGAACGACCGGCACCCCGAAGGGTGCACCGCGCAGCGAGGCCGGCATCGACGCCGCCGTCTCGCTGCTGGGCAGCATCCCGCTGAAGTACGGCTGGCGCACGCACATCGCGGCACCCCTCTTCCACACCTGGGGCTTCGCCCACTTCGCGCTCTCGATGCTCCTGGGCTCCACGATGGTGCTCCGTCGCCGCTTCGATCCCGAGGGCTGCCTGGAGGTCGTCGTCTCCGAGAAGTGCGAGTCGGTGGTGGTGATCCCCGTGATGCTCCAACGCATCCTCGCCCTTCCCCAGGAGGTCCAGGAGCGCTACGACCTGGGCCACGTCGACGTGGTCGCGAGCTCGGGGTCGGCCCTGCCCGGCGACCTGGCCACGCACTGGATGGATCAGTTCGGCGACAACCTCTTCTCCATGTACGGCTCGACGGAGGTCGCCTACGCCGCGATCGCCGGGCCCGCCGAGCTCCGGGTCTCGCCCTCGACCGCGGGTCGTCCGCCGTACGCCACGGTGGTCAAGATCCTTGACGGCGACGGCGTGGAAGTGCCGGCCGGCGAGTCCGGCCGGATCTTCGTGGGCAACTCGCTGCTCTTCGAGGGCTACACCGGTGGCGGCCACAAGGAGGTCCTGAACGGCCTCATGTCGTCGGGCGACGTCGGACGTTTCGACGACGACGGGCTGCTCTACATCGAGGGCCGCGACGACGAGATGATCGTGTCCGGCGGCGAGAACGTCTTCCCCAAGGAGGTCGAGGACTGCCTCGCCCGGCACGAGGCGGTCGTCGAGGTCGCCGCGATGGGGGTCGAGGACGCCGACTTCGGCAAGCGGCTGCGCGCATTCGTGGTGCGCAACGACGACGCGGTCACCCAGGACGAGCTCAAGGCGTGGGTGAAGCAGAACCTGGCCCGCTACAAGGTGCCGCGCGAGATCGTCTTCCTCGACGAGCTGCCGCGCAACGCCACGGGCAAGGTCCTCAAGCGAGAGCTGGACGCGTGACCGGCCTCCGTCTGGGCGAGCCTGCCCCCGACTTCACCTTGCGTGACCAGTTCGGCCAGGACGTCACGTTGTCGTCGTACCGCGGGACGAAGGCCGTGGCGCTGCTGTTCTACCCGTTCGCCTTCTCGGGTGTCTGCACCGGGGAGATGGCGGCCGTGCGGGACCGGCTCGACGAGTTCATGACCTTCGACACCGAGGTGCTGGGCATCTCGTGCGACCCGCTGTACGCCCTGCGCGCGTTCGCTGACGCCGACGGGTTGAACTTCCCACTGCTCAGCGACTTCTGGCCGCACGGCTCCGTGACCCGCGCCTACGACGTCTTCGACGAGGAGCGCGGCTGTCCTCGACGCTCCTCCTACGTCATCGGTCGCGACGGAAACGTGCGGTGGGCGGTGCACAACGCGCTGCTCGACGGCCGCGACCTCGACGAGCACCTGGCCCAGCTCCAGGCCGCGGTGGCCTAGACCGCGGCATCAGAAAAGTGTGAACGCCTTGGGTGCCGGTCCCCGGGTAGGTATCGTTCATCTTGTCGAACCGCTGGTGACCCGAGACTCCAGCGGTTCGGCTTTTTTCTGCTCTGCTCCGTCGGACGCTAGGCTGGCGCCGCTTTCGAGCCCGGGCGTGTAGCTCAGCGGTAGAGCCCCTCGCTTACAACGAGGTGGTCGGGGGTTCGATCCCCTCCGCGCCCACCAAACGCCTCGCCCACCGCACCGTCATGGACGCACCTGCGAGTGGGCGGTGCAGTTTTTCAGCCGATTCTCTGGTGCCGACCATCCGATGCCGCCGGGACTCCGAACTACCCCGGGGCTCGTGCCGGATTCCGTGGGGGTGACTGGCGCGAGCCCCTTTCGGTCGCCGCTGCAGCAGCCTGCAAAAGAAGTGCGATGTTGAAGCAATCCAGCCCGTGAGCGGTGCCGAATTGACTATGGCGCGGCTCACACGAGCCGCGCTGTGAGTCACTTCTGGGAGGCAAACGCATGAGCGAGACCAGTAGAAGAAACTTCATGGCGGCGGCAGGTGCTGGCGCTGCCGCCACCACTGCTGTGGCCCTGAGCGCGGGTTCGGCCCAGGCCAAGCCCGCATCGCTGAGCACGAAGGGCGCGAAGGAGTCCGTCGTCGCCCTGATCGACGACCACCGCAGCGGAACCATCCGCCTGCTGGTGGGCGAGCGCGAGGTGGTCGTCAACGACCGCGACCTCGTCGCTCGCATCCTCAACGCTGCCGGAGGTAAGTAAAGATGTCGTCCCACAGAGAAGCGCCGGAAATTGCCAAGGACCCGGTAGCCGACAGCACGGACGTCTACGCGTTCATGCACCCCACCGAGGAAGACCAGGTGGTGATCATTGCGAACTTCATCCCCCTGCAGCAGCCCAACGGTGGCCCGAACTTCTACGAGTTCGCCGATGACGTGCTCTACGAGATCCACGTCTCCAACACCAACAAGTGCGAGCCGAACGTCACCTACCGGTTCAACTTCAAGACCGAGGTCAAGGGCAACTCGTTCCTGTACAACAACGGCGTGATCGAGTCGATCGACAGCCCGTCGTTCCTGCGCCCGCAGACCTACAACGTCGCCCGCATCGGCAACGCCGGCAAGAAGAACCAGACGGCTGAGCAGATCAACGGCCGTTTCAAGGTCCCGCCGGTCAACGTCGGCCCGCGCAGCACGCCCAACTACGCCGCGCTGGCGAACTCCGCGATCACGACCGTGGGCGGACGCAAGTTCTTCTGTGGTCAGCGCTCGGACGCCTTCTTCGTCGACCTGGGCAGCATCTTCGACCTCGGCACGCTGCGGCCGTTCCAGAACCTCCACCTGCTGCCGATGGCAGCGATGGACGGCATCAACTCCGTGCAGTCCTACAACTGCCACACGATCGCCATCCAGGTGCCGGTCTCCGACCTGGTCAAGGGCGGCAACCCGTCCAAGAGCCCGAAGGACCGCAAGAACACGATCGGGGTCTGGGCCACGGCCAGCCGTCGCAAGGCGCGCATCTTCGACCAGAACACCGGCACCTACCGGGGCGCCGGTCCGGCCCAGCAGGTCTCGCGCCTCGGCAACCCGCTGGTCAACGAGGTGCTCATCCCGATGGGCAAGAAGGACAAGTGGAACGCCTCGCCCATCAACGAGGACTCCGACTACGCCGACTCGGTCACCCAGCCCGAGCTGCAGTCGCTGCTGCCGTTCCTCTACCCGGGTGTGTTCCCGAACCTCGCGGCCTACACCAAGCCGCGTGCCGACCTGGCGGCGATCCTGCTCACCGGTATCCCCGGTGGCATCGTGCCCGGTTTCCGCAACTACACCGGTCCGGTGCAGGCGGACATGCTGCGCCTGAACACCGCGATCCCGCCGACCCCGAAGGACAGCGACTCCTACAGCATCTACGGTGTCGTGGGCGGCGACCTCGGTGGCTTCCCCAACGGCCGTCGGATCGAGGACGACGTCACCGGCATCGAGCTGCGCGCCGTCGCCGGTGTGACGATCCCTCTCGTCGACCCCTCCTACGAGCCGGATGGCGCTGCCAGCCTGCTCAAGGACGGCACGACGAACACCAACGAGCCCCTTCTCACCGAGTTCCCGTTCCTCGGGCACCCGGGCGGCGGGTTCCAGACGGTTCCCGGTACCACGTCGTCGGAGGACCCGGAGAAGTGAGCCAGGACCGACTTCCCGACTCCCCGGAGAACCCGCATGCCGGCCAGGGTGCCGTGATGCTGGACATCGGGGGAGACATCGGGGCAGTCGTGGTGACCATGCCCGTCGAGACTGGTCGGGCAGGAGGTGGACATCCTCGCCGAGGGTGAGGATGTCGCCGCCGGCCTTGATCACGACGACGCTCATGACTCCGGTCCTGAGCACGGACATGGACATGGACATGGGCATGGCCACGGCCACCGACCGCACGTGGCCGTCGTACGACGACCGGTGCCGGGCTCGACCGACGAGGTCCCCTCGCTGGTCTACCCGGAGGTGCGCGAGGGCCGCTACCGGCTCCTCATGAAGGGCACCGACGTCGTGGTCATGGAGGTCGACGTCGTCGGCGGCCAGGTCACGATGGCCGAGTGGCCTGCCTGAGGACTCCACCGCTCTGCTGACCAGCAGGACCCCGTCCGCCGTGTGCGGACGGGGTCCTGTTGTGTCGTGGGTCACGGCAGGCGTCCTATGCTCGCTCCATGATCGTGCCTCTCACCGTCCGGGACTTCATCGATCGCGCCGAGCAGGTCTACGGCGCGCGAGTCGGAGTGGTGGACGAGCCCGACCAGCCGGCGCCCTCCCTGGGGGACCTGACGTACGCCGAGGTCGCCGCGCTCGCGCGCCGCCAGGCGGCACGCCTCGACGAGCTCGGCATCGCGGTCGGCGAGCGCGTCGCGATCGTGAGCCACAACAGTGCGCGCCTCGCGACGGCGTTCTTCGGCGTGGCCGGCTCCGGCCGCGTCCTGGTGCCGGTCAACTTCCGGCTGCGTCCCGACGAGGTCTCCTACATCGTCGAGCACTCCGGGGCCCGGGTGCTGCTCGTCGACCCGGAGCTCGACGCCGAGCTGGCGGGCGTGACCGCCGAGCACCGCTTCGTGATCGGCGCCGACGACGACCTGTTCGCCGCTCCGGCTGCCGATGGTGCGGAGCCCGCTGCGTGGGAGCCCGACGAGAACGCCACGGCGTGCATCAACTACACCTCCGGCACGACGGCCCGGCCGAAGGGGGTCCAGATCACGCACCGCAACATCTGGGTCAACGCGGTCACGTTCGCCATGCACGCTGCGGTCACCGACCGCGACGTCTACCTCCACACGTTGCCGATGTTTCACGCCAACGGCTGGGGGATGCCGTTCGCGATGACCGGGCTCGGCGTGAAGCAGGTGGTGCTGCGCAAGATCGACGGAGCCGAGATCCTGCGGCGGGTGCGCGACCACGGCGTCACGGTGATGTGCGCAGCCCCGGCCGTGGCTGCCGCGGTGCTGGAGGCGGCCCAGACGTGGGAGGGCGAGATCCCTGGACGCGACAAGGTGCGCATCATCATGGCCGGTGCGCCGCCGCCGACGAAGACCGTGATGCGGGTCGAGGAAGAGCTGGGCTGGGAGTTCATCCAGATCTACGGCCTCACCGAGACCTCGCCGCTGCTGACGTTCAACCGCACGCGCCAGGAGTGGGACGACGTGGCTGCCGAGGAGCGGGCAGGTCTGCTCACCCGCGCCGGCGCACCGGCGCTCGGCGTACGGCTCTCGACCTCGGAGGAGGGTGAGGTGCTGGCTCGTTCCAACGTGGTGCTCGAGGGCTACTGGGAGCAGCCCGAGGAGTCGGCGACGGCGTTGCGCGGAGGCTGGTTCCACACCGGGGACGGGGGAGTGGTCGGGGACGACGGTTACTTGACGATCTCCGACCGCAAGAAGGACGTGATCATCACCGGCGGCGAGAACGTCTCCTCGATCGAGGTCGAGGACGTGCTCTTCTCCCACCCGGCGGTCGCCGAGGTCGCCGTCATCGGCGTGCCCAGCGAGAAGTGGGGCGAGACGATCAAGGCCCTCGTCGTGCTGGCCGAGGGTCATGAGGACACCCCGTCGATCGAGGCGGAGCTGATCGCCTGGTGCAAGGACAAGGCAGCCGGCTACAAGGCGCCGACCTCGATCGAGGTGCGCGCCGAGCTGGCGCGCACGGCGACTGGCAAGCTGCAGAAGTTCAAGCTGCGTGAGCCCTACTGGGAGGGGCGCGGTCGGCAGGTCAACTGAGCTGGTGGTCGGCGCCGGCGGCTAGCCTGTCCGACGTGCCGACCCCTATCCCGCTCTCCGACGTCGTCTCCCTGCTCCACACCTGGTACCCACCCCACACGGCCGAGGCCTGGGACGCGGTCGGGCTCGTCGCGGGTGATCCTGAGCAGAACGTGGCCAAGGTGATGTTCGCCGTCGACGTGACTGCCTCCGTGGCGGCCGAGGCCGCCGAGTGGGGGGCCGACCTGCTGGTCGTGCACCACCCGTTGTTCCTCAAGCCCGTGCACGGCGTGGCAGCCACGACCCCGAAGGGTCGCACGCTGGCGATCCTGGCCAAGGCCGGATGCGCGCTGCTGACGGCCCACACCAACGCAGACCGGGCCCGAGGTGGGGTGTCGGAGGCTCTGGCGCTCGCGCTGGGGCTCGAGGACGTGAAGCCGATCCTGGTCGACCCAGGTGTGCCCGTCGACAAGCTCACGACCTTCGTGCCCACCGACGCGGCGGCGATCGTCCGGGCTGCGCTCGCCGAGGCCGGCGCCGGCACCATCGGGGACTACGACTTCGCGTCGTTCTCGACGCCCGGCGAAGGTCGCTTCCGCCCGCTGGAGGGCGCGACGCCGATGATCGGCACGGTGGGGGAGATCGAGGTGGTCCCCGAGGTCCGCATCGAGGTGATCCTGCCGCGTTCGCGTCGCGCCGAGGTCGTGGGCGCGCTGCTGACCGCGCACCCCTACGAGGAGCCGGCCTACGACGTCGTGGAGCTCGCCGACGGCGAGGTCGCCCTGACCGGCACCGGCCGGATCGGCACCATCGCCCGCCAGGGTCTGGGGGAGTTCGCCGGCGGTCATTGCCGCAGCGCTGCCGGAGACGGAGCACGGCGTACGGGTGGCGGGCGATCCCGAGCGCAGCGTCCGTCGGGTCGCGGTCTGCGGCGGAGCCGGCGACTTCCTGCTGGACGACGTCCTGGCCACCGACGCCGACGTCTACGTGACCAGCGACCTGCGCCACCATGTGGCCTCTGAGTTCGTGGAGAAGGCGGGCCCCGCGCTGGTCGACGTCGCCCACTGGGCAGCGGAGTGGACGTGGCTGCCCGTGGTCGAGGCCCGGTTGGTCGAGGCCCTGGGCGGCGCGGTGGAGACCCGCGTCAGCACCCTCAACACCGACCCGTGGACAATGCGGGTATGACTCCTGCGCCCATGACCAAGAGGAACCCGTGAAGGCTGACGCGTCTGCCCAGATCCAGCTGCTCGAGGTGCAGGCCCTCGACGCCCGGGCCGACCAGGCCCGGCACCGCCGTGCCGCGATGCCCGAGGTCAAGGAGGCCGAGGCGCTCGAAGCCGGACGGCGCGAGGTCGACGACCAGCGCCGGGACGCCCAGATCGTCGTCGACGACCTCGAGGTGGCCCAGCGCAAGGCCGACAACGACGTCGAGCTGGTGCGCACGCGCCGTACCCGCGACCGCGACCGCATCGACCAGGGACTGATCTCCAGCCCCAAGGACCTCGAGCGGATGCAGCACGAGCTGGAGTCGCTCGAGCGCCGGATCTCGGTGCTCGAGGACGAGGAGCTCGAGGTGATGGAGCAGCTCGAGGAGGCGCAGGCCTCGCTGAGCGAGTTCGTGCAGCGCCTGGCCGCTACCGACGAGCGGCTGGCCGAGCTGGCGGTGGTGCGGGACGAGAAGACCGCCGTGATCGACGCCGAGCTCGCCGAGATCGAGGCTGCTCGCGGCCCCGCGATCGAAGGGCTTCCCGAGGACCTGGTCGCGCTCTACGAGAAGTTGCGTGCCGCCAAGGGTGGCATCGGCGCTGCCGAGATCCGCCAGCGCCGTTGCAACGGATGCCAGCTCGGCATCGACAACGCCGAGATCGGCGTGATCCAGAGGGCTCCGGCCGACCTCGTCATCAGGTGTGAGGAGTGTTCGCGGATTCTCGTCCGCACCAGCGAGTCGGGGCTGTGACCGCTCCGCGCAAGGTGATCGTCGAGGCCGACGGCGGCTCGCGGGGCAACCCCGGGCCGGCGGCCTACGGTGCCGTGCTCAAGGACGCTGAGACCGGGACGGTGCTCGCCGAGGACGGCACGGCGATCGGCCGGGCGAGCAACAACGTTGCGGAGTACCGCGGGCTGATCGCCGGGTTGCGGCTCGCGGTCGAGCACGCGCCAGGAGCGGTCGTCGAGGCGCGGTTGGACTCCAAGCTCGTGGTGGAGCAGATGTCGGGTCGCTGGAAGATCAAGCACCCCGACATGCAGGTGCTCGCCCGTGAGGCCGCTGCCGCGGCGCCGGACGGCACGACGTACACGTGGGTGCCGAGGGCCGACAACGCCCACGCCGACCGTCTCGCCAACGAGGCGCTCGACGGCACCCGTGACGGCGTGAGCGTGCCTGAGCGGCTGACCGGCGAGTCGGTGATCGAGGAGATCGAGTCGCCGATCGAGAGCCCGGAGGACCGGCCGGCACCGCCGCCCGCGCGCGGCTGGGGCGGCCACGGCGAAGCCACGACCGTGATCATCGTGCGGCACGGCGTCACCAAGCACACCTCGGCCAAGCGCTTCTCGGGCGGGCTCGGCGGAGACAACCCACCGCTGAGCGACGAGGGTCGTGACCAGATCAGGTTGGCCGGCGAGTGGTTGGCGCCGCTCGCGGAGCGGGTGGATGCGATCGTGTCGTCACCGGTCCGACGTACGCGGGAATCGGGCGAGCTGCTCAGCGAGCTCCTCGGAGGGCTGCCGGTGGTGGACGAGCCGGGCTTTGCCGAGATGGAGTTCGGGCACTGGGACGGCCTCACCTTCGCCGAGGTCTCCGACCGGCACCACGATGAGCTGACGGCCTGGCTCGGCTCCCTGGACACGGCACCCGTGGGCGGAGAGTCTTTCGAGGTCGTGCAGGCGCGGGTGCTCGCGGCGCGCGACCGGTTGGTCGCCGAGCACGCCGGCCGCACGGTCGTGCTGACCTCGCACGTGACGCCGATCAAGACGTTGGTCGCCGACGCCCTGCAGGCGCCGCTCGAAGCGGTGTTCCGGATGGAGCTGTCACCGGCCTCGATCACGGTGATCACCTACTTCGCCGATGGACGCGCGTCGTTGCGGCTGTTCAACGCGTTGCCGCCCGCGCGGGATGCGTTCGCCTCCAGCGCCTGGTGAGGTCGGCGCGGCGCTGATCAGAGGGGCGCCGGCCGGGTGTCAGGAGGAGAATCGCTCCCGGAAGACGTCGCGGACCCGCTCACGATCCGGCTCCTGCTGGTCGGCGTCCTCGTTCATCGAGCCGATGAGCTCTGCTTGGCGGCGGAGAGCGTCGTGGGCGTCGGGTTGGCTCCGGCCTGCGAGCGATGCTCGGATCTGGTGCAGGACCTCGAGCAGGTAGATCAGCACGGTCGGCTGACCTTCCGAGGCGATCCGCACCTCGTCGAAGGCGAGCCCGACGAGCTGGGCGTGGGTGGTGGCGTGCGGGACGAGCAACGTCTCGCCGTTCTCGCCGCTCAGCTGGAAGGCCGGGGGCACCCGACGCAGAAGATCCGACAGAACGGTGCCGAGGTGCGAGATCGCGTCATGCGCGGTCGTGGGGTCGTTGATGCCGGGGGACAGTGCTTTGAGCGCGACGTCGGAGAGCTGGCGCACGCCGTAGGCGACATCCTGCTGCAGCGTGCGGGTCTCACCCACGATGACCGACGCACGCACCGCGGCTTCCAGGTCGGCGATGTCGGTGGGAGGCGGCCACACGTGGCAGATCGGAGCGTGCTGGATGGCGTACCGGCCGGCGAAGGTGTCGAGCCGGGCAGTCGAACCGTCGGGCAGGACCTTCAGGAGCCTGTCGTAGTCGATGTTCTGCACCCACCCGTGCTCGTCGAACCGCACGGGCACAGCCCCGGGCGGGAGCGGTGGCAGCTCGCCCGAACCACGCATCGTGCGCTGCTCGGACTGGTCGTGGTCTGACGTGGCCTTGCGCTCGGGCCAGGCGTCCTCGGCTTGGGCAAGGGCCTCGCGGGTGACGCGGTGCAGGATCTTGGAGACGTCCATGGAGTGCGCCCCATGATTGATGAAGGCCACGATCGAGAGGATCGAGGCGATCCCCAGCACGACGGCGAGCAAGATGGAGACGCTCGGCACCACGGCGTCGCCGGACTCGTCCAACGAGGTACGCACGGCTCGCAGCACGACGAGGCAGTAGGTGAAGGTGCCGATGACCAGGCCCATCACCCGCTTGTTGAACGGATCGCGAAACATGCCGTGCACCACGCGCGGCGAGTACTGGCTGGAAGCGAGCGAGATCAGCAGGAGGCTGACGGAGAAGGCGATGCCGGCGAACGCCAGCGTTGCGCTGGCCACCGTGGTCAGCACGGTCCGAGCGCTGTCGACCGTGGCGGTCAGGCGGGGATCGATGTCGGTGACGGCAGCATCCACCAGCAGCATCGCCTCGCCGATCACGATGCCTGCGATCACGCAGACCATGGGGATGAAGAAGAGGCTGCTGCGGACCTGGCCGCTGAGAGCGGCGACTCGAGAGAGCATGGTGAACCCTAGCCAGACTCTGCGTCTCGTCGCGCGCGGACGTCGCAGGACCCTGGCGCTCTTCGGAGGCTGAGCAGGGCGAGCCCCTGGGCGAGCCCGTCGACGAAGCCCCTGTCGGCCGTACGCGCGACCGTTCCCGACGCGGGTGGGTACGTCGCGGGGCTTCGTCGACGCTCGCTGGCTCGCTGCTCAGCCTCCGGCACGGCGTGAGCAGAGGCTGAGCCCCTGGGCGAGCCCGTCGACGAAGCCCCTGTCAGCCGACGCCGACCGTCCCCGGCGGCGGGTGGGTACCTTGCGGGGCTTCGTCGACGCTCGCTGGCGCTCGCTGCTCAGCCTCCGGCGCGGCGTATCGGAGGCTGAGCAGGGCGAGCCCCTGGGCGAGCCCGTCGACGAAGCCCCTGTCAGCCGTACGCGGACCGTGCCCGACGTGGGTGGGTACGTCGCCGGGCTTCGTCGACGCTCGCTGGCGCTCGCTGCTCAGCCTCCGGTGCGGCGTACCGGAGGCTGAGCAGGGCGAGCCCCTGGGCGAGCCCGTCGACGAAGCCCCTGTGAGCCGTACGCGGACCGTCCCCGACGTGGGTGGGTACCTTGCGGGGCTTCGTCGACGCTCGCTGGCGCTCGCTGCTCAGCCTCCGGTGGGTGTCGACGCTCGCTGGGGCTCGCTGCTCAGCCTCCGGTGTGTGTGGACGTGCCGATGACCCCGCTGGTCTCGGCGGGGTGTCGGGGCTGGGTGTTCAGGGTTCTTCGAGGGGGGTGGTGATGGGGAGGCGTCCGTGGCGGCGTCCGCGGGTGACGCGGTAGCGGAGTCCGGACGGGCTGGTCCAGTCGTAGACCCCGGGTTCGGGGGACTGATAGGTCCAGGGGGAGAAGGTCTTGGCCCGGTGGTGCTTGCGGCACAGCAACGCAAGATTCTGGGTCGCGGTCGGGCCGCCGGCGGCGGGGTTGGTCTTGTCGTAGGGGGTCCGGTGGTCGAGGTCGCACCACCTGGCGCGTCGGGGGCAGTGGGGGAAGACGCAGACCTGGTCACGGAGTCGGACTTGTTCGACGAGCTTCTCGGTGGGCGTGTAGGCGTTGGTGGAGATTTGGGTGTTGAGGTCGATCACGGGCCGGATGATGACCGTGTTCCCCACGGTCTGGCACCAGGCCTTGATCTGATCGATCAACACGTCAGGCGCGCCGACGTTGTCGACCGTGGCGTGGAGGGTGTCGGGGTCGAGGTGGGCGTAGAGGTTGACCCCACGTCCACCACCGGGCTGCCACCCGATGTCGTGCTCTGCGCCGTCTGCGTCTGCGTCTTCGGTTTCGAGGTTGAGGGCGAGTTGGTTGCGGGCCATCTCTCCGACGGCCATGGAGCGGCGGACGTCGAGGGATTCGTCGCAGCCGAGGTCGCCGAGGCTCTTGGCACCGTCTTTGACGGCCTGCTCGAGGTCGAGGGCGTCTTCGAGGGAGACGGACCCGGAGATGGCGATGGTGCCGTCGGTGGTGGGGCCGTGGGTGCCGAGGTGGATGTCGAAGGACCGGTCATCAGCGGCCTTGGCGGCGCGGCGTTCGGCTTCGTCGGGGTCGTAGAGGTCGACAGCTTGGGCGACGGTGCGCTCGATCTGGGCGAAGGTGCAGGAGTGCAGGACGGGGGCGAGCATCTGGTCGATGTAGCCGGGCGGCTTCGTAGCTGAGATTCATCGTTGATTCGCACACCTTGAACGCTTTCCACACCGGCACCTCCAACGCCAGCACCCTCTCCCAGGTCTTGGGGAGGCGGTAGCGCAGCTCGAGGACCTTGCCGACGTAGGTGCACCCGGCGTCGGTGGACATCCCGAGGCCGACTGCGAGGTCGTAGACGTCGAACTCCGAGACGAGCGGGCAGCCCACACCGCCGAGGAGGATCCCGTCGACGCCGAAGGTGAGTTCGTCGACGAATGAGTTGTCGACGCGGTGGGCGCAGGTCCAGGTGATGACGGTTTGGAGCAGGGCCACCTCTGCGGCATCGCGCGCTCCCTGGGCGTCGCGGACTGCCGCGAGCTCGGGGTCGGTGGGGGCTTGCTTCATGTCTCTGATTCTAGTGGTGACCACCGACAATCGACAGTGTGTTCCCATCGCTTGTGGATGACGTGGGCGGTTGGCCGGCGGGGGCTTCGTCGACGCTCGCTGGCGCTCGCTGCTCAGCCTCCGTGGGGCTGACTGGCGCTCGCTCGCTCAGCCTCCGGCGCGGCGTACCGGAGGCTGAGCAGGGCGAGCCCCTGGGCGAGCCCGTCGACGAAGCCCCTGTGAGCCGAACGCGGACCGTTCCCGACGTGGGTGGGTGCGTCGCCGGGCTTCGTCGACGCTCGCTGGCGCTCGCTGCTCAGCCTCCGGTGCGGGGCTTCGTCGACGCTCGCTGGCGCTCGCTGCTCAGCCTCCGGAAGATCGGCTCGCAACCAGGGCCTGTGGATAGCGGGATGCGGGATCGGCAGTTCCGGGGGAGGGTGCTGGGCATGACTTATGACGACTTCGACGACGGGCACTTCGACTTCGACACCCCGGTGCGCACCCAGGCCGACCTGGAGCAGCTGTGGCGGGACCTCATGGAGCCTCTGGGCTTCTCCACCGGCGCTCTGTGGGTGCTGGCCATCGATGGCGACAACCGGCCGACCCGGGTGCTGATCGAGATCCGCGACGAGGAGATGGAGCCGACAGCTGAGGAGATCGCGCGGTTGGGTGGGATCCTGGCCCATCTGAGACGGGACGTCCCCGACGGGTCGCGGTGGGCGTTCCTGCGGTGTCGTCCGGGGCGCGGGGGAGCGTCGAGCGCCGACCGGGAGCTGATCTCGGCGCTCGTCGCGGGGTGTCGGCAGGCGGGAGTGGAGACTGACGTCGTACACCTGGCCACCGACGACACCTTGGTGCCGATGCCGTTCGACGAGCTGGCGGCTTCGGCCTGACGCGTGAGGTCAGACAGCGGTGACGACGACGTCGAGCTGGGTGCCCTTGGGGGTCGGGTCGCCGACCTCGACATGCCAACCGAGGTCGCCCAGGACCTTGGCCAGGGCGGCGGGGGTGCGCGGGTCGCGGCCGTCCTCGAGCAGGGCGCGGACGATGCGCCCCTTCGTGGCCTTGTTGAAGTGACTCACCACCTGACGCTTGCCATCGACCTCGTGCAGCACGCGCACGGTGGCCACCCGCCGGGCGAGCTCGGGGGCCGGACGCCAGAAGGCGGCGTACATCCCGGAGCGCAGGTCGACGAGCAACCCGCCGCCCACCAACGAGCCCATGACCGGGTCGAGGGCGCCACGCCAGTGGCTCGCGACCGATCCGAGGCCGGGGAGGGAAGCATCGCCGGAGAGCCGGTAGGCCGGGATCCGGTCGCCGGGACGCACCACACCGAAGAGACTCGAGGTGACCGCGAGCCTCGCCGAGGCACGACGCTTCGCCGACGACGACGCGGAGGCCAGGTCGAGCGCGTCGTAGAGCACTCCGGAGTAGACGGTGTCGGCCCTGGCTGTGGGTGCCGTGCGCAGACGCGCGTTGAGGTCGACGAGCTCGGGTTGAGACTTGGGTACCCCCAACAGTCCTGCAGCAGCCACGGGATCCTCCGCGCACAGCCTGGTCAGGGCGTCGAGCACCTGCTCGCGGGCAGGGGTGATCTGGGGCAGCGACAGCGCAGCCACGTCGAGAGGCTTGCCTCGATGTGGCGCCGACTTGCCCTCGCTGGGCGGTAGCAGGATGAGCACGAAGGCATAGGTTAGGCCCATGCCGAGCAATCGCGTCGTCCGGCTCCGGACCCACGACACCGCCGTCGTCACCACCATTCGTGAGGGCATCGCCCGCATCCAGGCCGAGCTGGAGGTCACGCCCGACTTCCCGCCCGACGTGCAGGAGGCTGCGGCCAGGGCTGCGGCGTCACCGCGGCTCCCCGAGCTCGACCGCACGGACCTGGAGTTCGTGACGATCGACCCCGAGACGGCGCAGGACCTCGACCAGGCCGTGCACGTCGTGCGTGACGGGGAGAGCGACGGGTACGTCGTGCACTACGCGATCGCTGACCTCGCCGCGTTCATCACCGCCGGCGACCCGGTCGACGTGGAGGCCAACCTACGCGGGGAGACGCTCTACGGCGCCGACTCCAAGGTGCCGCTGCACCCGCCGGTGATCTCCGAGGACGCCGGCTCGCTGCTGCCTGACAAGGTGCGTCCGGCGCTGCTCTGGACGATCCGGGTCGACGCCGGCGGCGAGGGGACCGACGTACACGTGGAGCGAGCGCTGGTGCGCTCGCGGGCGAAGCTCTCCTACGAGCAGGCTCAGCAGATGATCGATGACGGCACGGCCTCGTCGACCCTGCTGCTGGTCAAGGAGATCGGCGAGAAGCGGATCAGCCGCGACGCCGCCCGGGGCGGGGTGTCGTTGCCGCTGCCGGATCAGGAGATCGACGTCGAAGAGGGCCACTGGAAGCTGGAGTACCGCAGCCTGTTGCCGATCGAGGAGTGGAACGCCCAGATCTCGCTGCTGACCGGGTTCGGCGCTGCGACGTTGATGGTCTACGCGCGGGTCGGACTGCTGCGCACCCTGCCGGAGCCTGACCCCCGCGACGTGCAGCGGCTGCACCGGACCGCGCGGGCCCTCGGCGTCGAGTGGCCGGCCGAGATGCTCTACCCCGACTTCATCCGTGGCCTCGACTCGCACCGGGCCGACCACGCAGCGGTGATCCTGGCCAGCGCGCGCTTGTTGCGCGGCAGCGGGTACGTCGCCTTCGACGGCGAGGTGCCGGCCGACCCACAGCACTCCGCGCTCGCGTCGGAGTACGCCCACGTCACGGCCCCGCTCCGACGCTTGGCCGACAGGTATGCCGGCGAGGTCTGCGTAGCCCTGTGCGCCGAGGAGCCGGTGCCGCAGTGGGTGCTCGCCGCCCTCCCCGAGCTGCCAGCGACGATGCAGCGCTCGAGCCAGCGAGCGCGCTCCTACGAGCGCGCGGTCGTCGACCTCGTCGAAGCCGGCCTACTCACAGGCAGGACGGGCGAGGAGTTCGACGCCGTGGTCGTCGCCGTCGACACCAAGTCACCTGACCGGGGCACCGCGATGGTGCGCTCGCTCGGGGTGGAGGCGCCGGTCAGCACCGACGGCGAGCTGCCGCTCGGCCGCGATGTGCGGGTGCGGCTCGACTCGGTCGACGTGGGGGAGCGGAAGGTCCGGTTCAGTCTCGTGACGTGACGGTCTCGGCGGTCCCGATGAGGAGCATCGCCGCGACCACGGCCAGCACGAAGCCGAGCACGTTGAGCTCCCAGATCGAGCCGCTGCCGATCATCCAGGCGATCGTGCCACCGACGAGAGAGCCCACCAGGCCGAGACCCAGGGTCGCGACGAGGCTGAGGTCCTGCTTGCCGGACTTGAAGAGGCGGGCGAGGGCGCCGATGACGAGGCCTGCCACGAGGAAACCGATCATGTGGCCAGCCTAGGCGGTGGGGCCATGGTCCCCAGCACGAAGTCCCGCAGGACACGGTCCGGGTGCTCCCAGGCCGTGCGGAAGGCGGGCAGCAGGGCGAGTTCGGCTACTTCCGACTCGGGGACCCAACGGTGTCCCGCGCTCTCAGAGCGGTCGGTGAGCATCGGCTCGCCGACAGCTGTGCCGAGGACGGTCTCGTAGATCCAGCCGCCGCAGTCGGCGCTACGCGACCCACGTACGTCGACGTGCGTCGCGGCAAGGCCCATCTCCTCGTCCGCCTCGCGCAGCGCCGCCTCCACGGGTGACTCTCCCCGCTCCCGGGCGCCTCCGGGCAGCGCCCACGTGCCGCCCCGGTGCACCCAGGCCGCGCGCAGCTGCATCAGTGCGCACCCGTCGCGGGCGAGCAACAGTCCGGCGGCACCTCGCGGGCCCCAGTGGGAGTGGCCGTTCGTGCACCTCGCCCACTGCATCACCGCTCCATCGTGACACGGGCGCGGTGGCCTACTTCTTGGGCTTGGACTTCTTCGCCTTGGTCTTGTCGGGCTTGGACGTGCCCTTCTTCTTGCCGGACTTCTTCTTGCCGGACTTCTTGCCGCTGCCCTTCTTGGACTTCTTCGTGCCCTTGACACCGCTCGACTTGGTGGTGGTGCCCTTGCGCACCTTGCCTACAACCGTCGCGGTGGTGGTCGGCGCGACGGCGCGCACGCTCGGCGACGTGACCGCCGCCGGACGTGGTGTCGGCTTCTCGGTCGCCGTGTTCTTCCTCGGCGATGCGGAGGCCCCGCTCCCCGCGGGCTTTGCGCTCTCCGCGACAGCCGGGGACGACTCCCCGAGGCCGCGAGCCAGACCGAACGAGGCAATGACGGCCAAGGCCGCGGCCAGCGCAACGAGCCCGCGAACGCGGCGCCGTCCGCGCCGGTGACCGGCTTGAGCCCAGGCCCGACGACCGATCGGCTCGACCGCCGGCGTCTGCGTCGTCTCCGTCGGACCCGCACTGGTGTCGGGGAACGGTCGGGACGACTCCAGCCGCTTCGCGACGTCGTCGGCCGACGGCCGCTCGTCCGCCACCGCCGCGGTCATCATCGACAACAGGCTCGGCCAGCCCGGAGGCAAGGAGGTGGGGACCAATGGTGCCCGGGTCAGTCGCGCCAGGGCCGCCTCGGTCGGAGGGCCGTTGTAGGCGCGCTGCCCGGTGAGCCCTTCCAGCAGGACCAGCCCCAACGCGTAGACGTCTCCGGCGCCGGTCACCTGCTCGCCGCGCACCTGCTCGGGGGCGAGGTAGGCCGCCGTGCCGAGCGTGAAGCCGGTCATCGTCAGCCCGGAGGCCTCGTCGTCGAGCCGAGCGATGCCGAAGTCGGTGAGCTTGGCCGTCCCGTCGGCTCCGATCAGGATGTTGCCGGGTTTGACATCGCGGTGCACCACCCCGGAGTCGTGGGCATGCGCGAGGGCCGAGGCGACCCCTCGGCCGACCCGGGCCGCGGTGTCCGCGTCGAGTGGACCGGCGCTCATCAGATCGCGCAAGGTCGAGCCCTCGACCAGCTCCAGGGCGATCCAGGGGCGCTCGTCGGCCACACCGGCATCGAGGAGGCGCACGATGTGGGGGTGGTCGAGCGCTGCCAGCAGGCGAGCCTCGTCGGCGAAGCGTCGAGCATCGTGGGCCGTGTGGTCGCGCAGCACCTTGATCGCCACGCTGCGGTCGAGCACGGTGTCGTAGGCGCAGTGGACGTCTGCGGTGGCGCCTTGACCGATCACGTCCCCCACCCGATAGCGGTCGCCCAGCACGAGTGGGGGAACTGACATCAGGGGGACTCCGTCGGAGGTCGGGTGGCAAAGATTCAACTATGCGACCCGTCAACCCGAGCGGGAACCACCCGCAGGGGCGACTCACCCCTTGTCGAGCTCCACGAGCAGCAGTCGGTCGTCACCGGGGAGCGGTGCAAGGCCGCCATCGGTGTTGCTGGTCGAGAGCAGCAGGTGGGTGGCGTCCAGCGCGATCACGCTGCGCAGCCGTCCGTAGTCGCCGCTCAGGAACTCACTGGGTTCGCCGGCCAGCCCGGCGCCGGCGAGCGGAAGCTGCCACAGGCGCTGCCCGCCGAGGTCGGCGGCGAAGACCGAGGCCCCCACGGACGCGATCCCGCTGAATGATGAGCCGGCCAGGTCGACGGTGGCGACGGGCCGGGTCGTGCCCGGTGCGTCTTGGAGGTCGGGCCAGCCGTAGTTGCGGCCGGGGCGGATCCAGTTGAGCTCCCCGGCGGTGGAGTCCGCGGGCTCGGAGGCGTGAAGGCGCCCCTCGGCAGTGAAGGCGAGTCCCTGGACATCACGGTGACCGGAGCTGAAGACCACCGACCCCGGGTAGGGGTTGCCTGGAGCGGGCCTGCCCGTCGGGGTCATCCGCAGGATCTTGCCGCCGAGCGAGTCCAGGTCCTGGGCAAGGGCCGGGACACCGGCGTCGCCGGTGCCGACATACAGCATGCCGTCGGGGCCGAACACGATCCTGCCGCCGTTGTTGCTGGTGCCGTGGGGGATGCCGCTGAAGACGACCCTCGGCTCCGAGAGCGTCGCCGGGGAGCCCGGCTGCAGGGTGACGTAGGCGATGCGGTTGTCGGTGCGCGTGGAGTAGTAGAGGTAGATCCGCTTGGTGGTGCGGTAGTACCGCGAGACCGCGACCCCGAGCAGGCCTCCGTCGTCCCCGTCGCTCTCGACGCCTGGGATCTCGCCGAGGTCGACCACCTTGCCGGCGCCGGGTGCCAGCCGGAAGAGGTGGTGCTCATCGCGGCTGGTGACCAGCGCGGTGCCATCGGGCAGCGCCGCGAGGCCCCAGGGGATGGCGATGTCGGTGGCGACCGTGTCGGTGACCCGCACCGTCACCGGATCCACGGCAGGTGGGGCGGACGTCGTCGGGCTGAGCGAGGTGGAGGGCGTCGTGCCGGGGGTAGCGGTGGGCGCGTCCTCACTGTTGATGTCGGTGAGGACCTCGGGAGCGCACCCTGAGGCCACCAGCGTCAATCCGACGACCAGCGCGGCGACCTGCGCGGCGGGGGAGGCGAGCCATCGACGATCCATGGGTCCAGGCTAGTGGGCCTGGTGGTGCACCGGTCGCGGGTCCGGCGTGCTCCGGCTCGAGGGACCTCTCAGTCGGCCGAGGTCGGAACCACTGCCACGGGCACCTTGGCGCGCTCGAGAACCATCGTGGAGAGCGACTGGTAGAGGATCCGGTGCAGCATCTTGGCCGGGTGGTGTCCCACGACCACCAGGGCCACGTCGCCGGTCGAGTCGATCAGTCGCTCGGGATTGACGATGTTGTCGACGTTGAGGGTCACCTCGATGTCGGGGTACTTCTCGCCCAGCCCTGCGGAGACCTCCGAGAGCAGCCGCGCGCCCTCGTCGAGGAGCTTGTTGTCGATATCGAAGTCCGTCCACAGCAGGTGGCTGATGCGCAGTGGTAGCCCCACCTCGGAGGCGTGCCCGGCGGCGTACTCGAGCACCTGGGTGGACGACGGTGAGCCGTCGACGAGCGCGAGCACGCTCTCCCGGGCACCGGACCCGGGTCGGATGACCACGACGGGACAGCTCGCGTCACGAGTGACCGCGACGCTCACCGATCCGAGCAGCATCGTCTTCAACGGGCCGCGGCCACGCGAGCCGACGACCAGCACGTGGGCATGTCGAGAGGCCACGGCCAGGCCGATCCGGGCATCGATCACGTCATGGACCTGGACCGTGTCGAGGTCGGCGTGCCGGGCAAGGGCGCGGTCTCGTGCCGTCGTGGTGAGCTCTTTGCCGGCCGCGAGCACGGCCTCGCGGGGCTCGGTGGCGTAGAGCGTCTCGGCCGCGTAGCCGCTGGTGGTCCACGGCACCAGCGGCGCCTCGGTGTGGACGATGACCAGCGTGCGGTTCTGCCGCTCCGCGGCGTCTGCCGCCCAGTCGAGGGCTTCGTTGCTGCCGTCGGAGCCGTCGACACCGACGACCACGCAGTCGCGAGGGATGTCTTGGAGTTCACGGAATTGGGTCATGTATCCACTGTGCTGAGGGTCGGCGCCTCGGGCCACGGCCCGCGGACCCGTAGGTGGAGGACTTTCTGCCCGGTCGTGCCCTAGATTCGTCAGCGTGTCCGCCAACGTCTCGTCGTCCGATCCGTCCTCGCCCGATCCGTCCGCGTCCGGGGAGGGTGAGGCAGCGGCCCCGATCCGGGTCTTCCTTCTGGACGACCACGAGGTCGTTCGTCGGGGCCTCCGGGAGCTCCTCGAGAACGAGGGCGACATCGTCGTGGTCGGTGAGTCCGGGTTGGCGCAGGAAGCCGCACGCAGGATCCCGGCGCTGCGCCCCGACGTCGCCATCCTCGACGGCAGGCTTCCCGACGGCTCTGGCATCGACGTGTGCCGGGAGATCCGCTCGCGTGAGCCTTCGACCAAGGCGCTGATCCTGACGTCGTACGACGACGACGACGCGGTGTTCGCTGCGATCATGGCCGGCGCCGCCGGCTACGTCCTGAAGCAGGTCCGCGGCAACGACCTCATCGACACCGTACGGCGGGTCGCTGCCGGGCAGTCGATGCTCGATCCGCTGGTCACCGCCCAGGTGCTCGATCGGGTGCGCAACGGCCCGCCCGTCGACCGTGAGCTCGAGCAGCTCACGGCGCAGGAACAGCGCATCCTGGGGCTCATCGGTCAGGGACTCACGAACCGTCAGATCGCTGAGGAGATGAGCTTGGCGGAGAAGACGGTCAAGAACTATGTCTCGGCCCTGTTGGCCAAGCTGGGGTTGAGCAGTCGCACGCAGGCAGCCCTCTTCGCTGCCAAGCACCCGCCCGCCCCCTGAGCGATCCGAGAACCGCTCGAGGGGTCACCTGTCGCCGCGGAGGCGACGCCCGCTGACCTGGGTGGGTTCGATCCGCAGGTGCAGCGACCGGATCCCCGACGGCCACACGTCGACCCCCGACTCGTCCGGCGCGGGTTCGTCGCCGAAGTCGATGTGGGCATTGCCGCGGATCAGCACGCTCCAGCCGGTGCGGGAGACCGGGTCGTGTCGGTCGACCTCGAAGGCGACCGGGCTGTCGTCACACTCGCGGGCGATCGCTGAGTAGGCCGTCGTACGCACCGAGATGGTCTGTCCGTTGGTCGTGTAGTTCACCGGGACGACGGTCAGACCGTCGGTGCCGGTCCACGCCAGCCGACCGACGACGTCGGTGGCGATCAGCTCCCAGCACTCGGGGCCGGAGAGCTCGTGCAGGCGCCGTTCGGCAGCCGCTGCGGTGGCTGGGGTGGCCGTGGTGTCATGGTCCATGTCGCACCTTCCGTGGGTGTCCTGGATCCCAGTGTGCGGGGAGGCCATGGGTAGGCACACGTGCCACAAGTCCTGTCCCGGTGGGACTCGCGGCCTGCGCTAGGTTCGAGCCGGCGCCGAGAGGAGAAGCAATGTCGCAGATTGTGCCGCCCCTACCCGGGCCACGCGGGCCGCTGGCGGAAGCCGAGCTCGACGACCTGCTGCGCGCCGTCCTGGCGCGGGTCGAGGGTGTGTTGGACGAGAAGGAGCGGCTGCGACTGCTGCTCGACGCGGTCGTCACCATGGCCGCCGACCTGACCCTCGACGGCGTCCTGGCTCGGATCGTCGCGATTGCCGGCACACTGGTGGACGCGCGCTACGCCGCCCTCGGGGTGCTCGGTAGCGGGCGCGGGGACCGGTTGCGCACCTTCATCCACCATGGGATGTCGAGTGAAGAGGCTGCTGTCATCGGCGACCTCCCGACCGGGCACGGTCTGCTCGGGCTGATCATCGACCAACCCCGACCACTGCGGTTGCACGACATCGCGCAGCACCCGAAGTCGTACGGCTTCCCAGCTCATCACCCGCCCATGAGCTCGTTTCTCGGGGTGCCGGTGCGCACGCGTGGCAAGGTGTTCGGCAACCTCTACCTGACCGAGAAGAGCGGCGGGATCGACTTCACGACGCAGGACGAAGAGATCGTGGTCGCACTCGCGGCAGCGGCGGGCGTGGTGATCGAGAACGCGCGCCTCTATGAGGAGAGCCAGCGCCGCGAGCAGTGGCTCGCAGCCACGGCGGAGATCACCGCCCTGATCACCGCCTCGACCGACTATGGCGACGCGCTCACGACGGTCGTGGACCGCGCCCGGGAGGTCGCCGTCGCCGATCAGGCGTGGATCGTCTCGGGGGATGCTCACGGAGAGGTCGCCGGCACCGTGGTCGCCGGTTCGGTCGACGCCTTCCCGGAGTGGCTGGAACGCGCGCTCGGGCACGGCACCGGGCCGCTGATGATCACCGGTGCGGAACCACCGACGGGTGCGGTCGAGGGCTTTGCGATGGCGGTGCCCCTGGGGTCCGGCGCCACGGGTCGAGACCTGGTGCTGGTCCTCGCCTGGACCCCCGGAATGGAAGATGCCTTCCGCGATGTGGCCCTGGCGCTACCCGAGAGCTTCGCCAAGCAGGCCGGTTTCGCCCTCGAGGTCTCTCAGGCACGTGAGGCCAATCAGCGCCTGGCGGTGCTGGAGGATCGCGACCGGATCGGTCGCGACCTCCACGACCTGGTCATCCAGCGGCTCTTCGCGATCGGCCTCAGCCTGGAGAGCACGTCGCGCCGCACCGAGGACGAGGAGGCAGCCGGACGAATGGGCGTGGCCGTCGACGACCTCGACGACACCATCAAGGACATCCGCCGCACGATCTTCGCGCTCGGCACGGTCAGCGCCTCGGCAGACATCCAGTCGGAGGTCACCCGGATGCTCGACCGGGCACGCTCCACCCTCGGGTTTCGCCCGACGATCTCCTTCGAGGGTCCGGTGCGCACGATGGTGCCGCCCGATGTCGCTGCGGACTTGCTCGCGGTGCTGGGTGAGGCGGTCTCCAACGCCAGCAGGCATGCCGACGCGACCGCCCTCGCCGTGGTCTTGTCGGTGCAGAGCGGCATCGTCTTGTCCGTGACCGACAACGGTCGTGGGGTGGGCGGTGACCTCGTGGAGAGCGGCATCAGCAACATGCGGCAGCGAGCCCTGCTGCGGGGTGGGTCCTTCAGCCTCGGCCCCGGCCCCGAGGGAGGCACTCGGCTCGTGTGGTCGGTGCCGCGCGGAGAGCGCGAACGACGCCTGAGCCGCTGCGGTCGGGAGAGGCGGTGCCGTGGCCACGTTCTGGCAGCGCTGGACGGTGCTTTGGGCACCGCAGCCCCGGGTACGGGTCGCCTGGCGGTGCTGTGGCCACGTTCTGCCGTTGCTGAACGGTGGCCAGGGCACCGCGCACGGTCGCGCACCCGGGTGCGGACGGGCTGGCCTGTAGGCCGGGTTCTGTCTCGCTCCGCGAGGAGCGAGGGCGACCATCCATCTACGACGACCGTTACCGGCCGCCTCCAGCGATCTACCCGTGCACTCGGGCGAGCAGCCCTCTCAGTCGAAACCGGCGTGCACTGTCTGATCTTGCTCCGGGCGGGGTTTGCCTAGCCACGCCGGTCACCCGGCGTGCTGGTGGTCTCTTACTCCACCGTTTCACCCTTACCGCTCCTGTCGTGAGACCGGAGTGGCGGTCTGTTCTCTGTGGCACTGTCCCGCGGGTCACCCCGGGTGGGTGTTACCCACCGCCCTGCTCTGTGGAGCCCGGACCTTCCTCGGGAGCGACGGTTGCCCGTCGTTCACGCGGTCGCCCGGCCAGCCCATCCGCCCGAGCAGGATAGCGCCTCACCTGACAGGTGCGGGCTCCACGCCCGCGGGCAGCGTGGCGACGGCGATCAGCGTGGTCAACGGCACGGCGAGGACCAGACCGATGCTGGTCGCGAGCGTGCGCACCACCTCCTGGCCGATCTCCTCGGTGGCGAGCAGGTCGAAGAACGGCAGCTCGTAGAGCGACAGCAGGAGGAGGATGGTCAGTGCGGTCCCGGCGTAGGCGAAGACGATCGTGTAGATCGTCGAAGCGATGTGGTCGCGGCCGATCCGCATCCCGCTGAGGAAGACCTCGCGCCGCGAGAGGGCAGGCGCGGCCGCGCGGATCTCCCACACCGCGGACGCCTGGGTGATGGTGACGTCGTTGAGGACGCCCAGGCCGGCGATGATGATCGCGCAGGTCAGGAGTCCCTGGAACGACAGGTCGCCGGCCAAGGCGCTGAGGATCTGGTCGCCCTCATCAGCGACCCCGGTCAACGTGGCGCCGCCGACGGCGTACAACGCGATGGCGGCGGTCAGGACGATGCCGGCGAGCGTCCCCGCGAGGGCGGCGCTCGTGCGCAGCGACCATCCGTGGGTGGTGTAGAGCACCACGAACATGATGGCCGAGGAGCCGACGACGCCGACGAGGGGGCCGTTCTGTCCCGAGACCAGCGCGGGCAGCATGAAGGTGGTGATCACGGCCGCGGCGAAGCCGAGTCCCACCAGGGCCAGGACGCCGCGCCAGCGAGCCACCGCGACGACGACCACGACGAAGACAGCCAGGAGCCAGCCCACCGGGGCCGTGCGGACGGTGCCGAAGTAGTTGAACGCCGGCTCCTGATCTTGTTGAGCGGGTGTGCGGATCAGCTTGACGACGTCGCCCCGCGCGAGCCCGGCTTCGAGCACGTCAGAAGGCACACCCATCGTCACTTCCTTGCCGGCACCCTCACCTTCGCTGACCCGGACGGTGATGCGGCCGCAACCCTCGTCGTCCTCGAGTCGGGCGCAGGGCTCCTCGGTGTCGACCACCTCGGCTCGGGGGAACGTCACGCCCGGGGCCGCGAAGGCGACCGACTCGGAGAGCGTCTGGACCTTCTGGGAGTCGGGCCACAGCAGGACGACTCCCACGACGGTGAGCACCGCGCAGAGCGCGAGCAGTCCCGTCAGGATCCTGCGGGGTCGGCTGTGGACCGCGACGGTCTCGGTGGGGCCGTCGAGCCGATGTGAGTGCGAACCCCCCATCGCTGCTCAGGCGAGGCGGACGATGGCGACGTCGGCCTCGAGTCGCGAGGTGCCCACGCCGGAGTAGATCCCGCTGATGGGCTTCACGTCGAGGTAGTCGCGGCCGAAGGCCACGCTGACGTAGCGGTCGCCGGGCTCCTGGTTGTTGCTGGGGTCGAAGCCGTGCCAGCCGTCGTCCCACCACTCCACCCAGGCGTGGGCGGAGGTGTGGACGGTCTCGCCGATCACCGGATCGGCGTCCGGGTGGAAGTAGCCCGACACGTAGCGCGCCGGGATCCCGATCGAGCGCAGTCCGCCGATGACCAGGTGCACCATGTCCTGGCACACTCCGGCGCGTTGCTGCCACGCCGTGGCGGCCAGTCCACCGACCTGGGTGGTGCCCGGCACGAACTCGACCTCGTCGTGCACCAGGGCGCACAGGTCGCGAGCGGCCTCGCCGGGCAGCTCGTGGTCGGCGGCGATCTGCTTGGCGCGCTGCTCGAAGTCGGCCGGCGGCGCGACGATGGCGGGCGTGCTGAGGAACTCGGTCCACCGGTCGGCGACCTCGCGCTCGGCCAACGCCTCCCACGTCAGCGACGGCGGCGGCGCGAGCGCGCGGTTGGTCTGCACCGTGGAGGTCGCGCTGACCGTCATCGCCGCGTGGGGGTCGACGACCTCGAACGCGGTGACGTGGGTTCCGAAGTAGTCGCGGTACTCGAAGGTCCACGGCTTGGGGCTGACCTCGACGCGGCTGTGGACCACGATCTGGTCGACCGTCGTGACCGGGGTCAGCCGGGCCTGGTTGTAGGACGCGACGGCCTTGCCGTCGTAGTCGTAGGTCGTCGTGTGGTCGACGCGCAGCTGCATGCTCATACGATTCAGTTCCCTCCCATGCCGTGCCAGGCCAAGGCTTCGGAGCCGGCGAAGAACCGACGGGTGACGGCCTCGGTGGCCAGCGCACAGGTGCGCTGGAGGCGCTCCATCTCGCTGGGCAGGTCAAGGAGTACGTCGGACAGCGAGCGGTACTCGAGCTCGGCGCGGGTGCGACCCAGCAACCGTTGCGCGTCGTTCTGGAAGCCGGCCCGCTGACCTGACGACTCCAGGTTGTCCAGGCACAGCTCGGCGCGGTTGAGGGAGAAGACCACCGAGCGGGGGAACAGCCGGTCGAGCAGCAGGAACTCCGCCGCAGCCCGCTCGGTCTCCTGTCCGCGGTAGGTGCGCAGGAAGGCCTCGTAGGCGCCACAGGCCCGCAGGGTGCTGGTCCACTGCACCGAGGTCGTGCCGGCGGTGATCGAGGCGGTGGCGACCAGGCGGGAGGTCATGTCGGCGCGCTCGACGCAGCGGCCGAGCATCAGGAACTGCCAACCCTCGTCGCGGGTCATCGTGGCGTCGGCGGTGCCGTTGATCAGCGCCGCGCGCTCGCGCACCCACTGGAAGATCCCGGGCGCCCGGCGGGCGCCGAACTGCCCCGAGACGATGTCGCGGTTGGCCGTGTTGATGACCTCCCACAAGGGCACCGAGAGCGTCTCGCGGGCCCGGCGCGCGCTCTCGCGCGCTGCTCCGATCGCGGCGGCGATGGACACCGGCGACGCCGGGTCGTAGGCAAGACTGTTGAGCACGTAGGCGAGGTCGACGCTTTCCGGCGCGTCCTCGACCCCCATGATCGAGAGCAATCCGTGGCAGACCTCCTGCTCGTCGAGCGTCGGATCCTCCTGGAGCACCTGGGTCTGGACGTCGAGGATGCGCGCGGTGTCCTCGGCGCGCTCGACGTAGCGGCCGATCCAGAACATCGACTCAGCGATCCGGCTCAGCATGAACGGTCTCCTCTGGCTCGCGCCTGCTGCTGTTGCTCGGCCTGCTCCTGCAGCGCGGTGATGGCCGGGCCTGCCGGAGCGGGCGATGACGGGGGCGGCGACGGCGCCGGGGTCGGCGCAGCCGGGGCCTCGACCGCCTCGACCTCGGACTCCGACGATCGCAGATCCTCCGACTCGTGCTCCGACTCGTCGTCGGTCTCATCATCGGGCTCGACCGCCGGCACGGCGGCTGTGGCGGGACCGGCCAGCACCCAGGTGTCCTTGGAGCCGCCGCCGCGCGAGGAGTTCACGATCAGCTCGCCCTTGGCCAGGGCGACCCGGGTCAGGCCGCCGGGCAGCACCCACACGCGGTTGCCGTCGTTGACCGCGAAGGGGCGCAGGTCGACGTGTCGCGGTCCGAGCTCGCCGTCGACGAACGTCGGGACGGTGGAGAGCTGGACGACAGGTTGGGCGATCCAGGAGCGCGGGTCCTCGAGCACCTTGGCCCGCAGCTCATCGAGCTCGGCGCGGGTCGCGCGGGGACCGATGACGATGCCCTTGCCACCCGAGCCGTCGACCGGCTTGAGGACCAGCTCGTCGAGGCGGTCGAGCACCTCCTCGCGCGCCTCGGCGTCGCCCACCCGCCAGGTGTCGACGTTCTTGAGGATCGGCTCCTCGTTGAGGTAGTAACGGATGATGTCGGGCATGTAGGTGTAGACGAGCTTGTCGTCGGCCACGCCGTTGCCCACCGCGTTGGCGAGCGTGACGTTGCCGGCGCGGGCGGCGTCGATCATGCCGGGACAGCCGAGCATCGAGTCGGCGCGGAAGTGCACCGGGTCGAGGAACTCGTCGTCGACGCGGCGGTAGATCACGTGCACCGGCTTGAGGCCCTGGGTGGTGCGCATCATCACGCGCCCGCGGCGGCACTCCAGGTCTCGACCCTCGACGAGCTCGATGCCCATCGTGCGCGCCAGCAGGGCGTGCTCGAAGTACGCGCCGTTGTAGACACCGGGCGTCAGCACCACGACGTTGGGGTCGGTGACACCGGCCGGCGCGGCGGCGCGCAGGGCGGCGAGGAGCCGCTGCGGGTAGGCCGCCACCGGACGGATGCGGTGCTCGGCGATCGTCTCGGGCAGCGCGGCGCTGATGGCGCGGCGGTTGGTCATCACGTAGGAGACCCCCGACGGGACCCGCACGTTGTCCTCGAGCACCCGGAACTCACCGGCGTTGTCGCGGATCAGGTCGATGCCCGAGACGTGCACCCGGACGCCGTTGGGCGGGCGCACGTTGGCTGCCTGCCGGTGGAAGTGGGACGAGGTCGTGATGACGCCGCGGGGGATCACCCCGTCGTCGAAGACCCGTCCGGCGTCGTAGACGTCGGCGAGGAACAGCTCGAGGGTCTTGACTCGCTGCTGGACGCCCGCCTCCATGACGGACCAGGTGTCCTGCTCGATGACGCGCGGCAGGATGTCGAGCGGGAAAGCCCGTTCCTCGCCGCCGATGTCGAAGGTCACGCCCTGGTCGAGGTAGCTGGCCTGCAGCGCCTCCACCCGACTGACGAGCTCGAGAGTCGTCATCGTCTCCAGCGACTTGCGCAGCCGCTGGTAGGGCGCTCGCGGCGTGTCGCCGTCGAACATCTCGTCGTACGCCGGGCCATCGGCACCGTAGCCTTGGAACATCGCCATGGCCCGACCCTAGTAGTGAACTCGGTGGCGTTGGGTCACGGCCGTGTTTCAGGGTGTCGTCAAGACCTCTGCGCCGTCACGCGTGACCAGCAGCGTGTGCTCGAACTGGGCCGATCGGCGGCGATCCTGGGTCACGACCGTCCAGTCGTCCTCCCACATGTCCCACTCGCGGCCACCGAGGTTGAGCATCGGCTCGATGGTGAAGGTCATCCCGACCTCGATGAGGTCGTCGTGGTGCGGGTCGTCGTAGTGAGGAACGATCAGCCCGGAGTGGAACGACGTACCGATGCCGTGGCCGGTGAACTCCTGGACCACGCCGTAGCCGTGGCGCCTGGCGTAGGCCTCGATGACGCGACCGATCACGTTGATGCGACGGCCCGGCTTCACGGCGTTGATGCCGCGCTGGAGGGCCTCGTGGGTGCGCTCGACCAGCAGCCGCGACTCCTCGTCGACGTCGCCGGCGAGGAACGTCGCATTGGTGTCGCCGTGGACGCCATCGAGGAAGGCGGTGATGTCGATGTTGACGATGTCGCCGTCCAGGACGACCCGGTCGTCGGGGATGCCGTGGCAGATGACCTCGTTGACGCTGGAGCAGAGCGACTTGGGGAAACCGCGGTAGCCCAGCGTCGAGGGGTAGGCGCCGTGGTCGCACAGGAACTCGTGACCGATGCGGTCGAGCTCGTCGGTCGTCACACCGGGGACGACGTGGGAGCCGACCAGCTCACGGGCCTGCGCGGCGAGGCGGCAAGCCACCCGCATCTTCGCGATCGTCTCCTCGTCCTTGACCTCCGAGCCGTCGAACGGCGTGGGGGACGGGCGGTCGACGTACTCCGGGCGGGGGATCGTCGCGGGCACGGGGCGGCGCGGCGAGATGGTGCCGGGCGTGATCGGCGTCGTCGTGTCGGCAGGAGTGGAAGTCACGGCAGTGAGTGTAGTTTCGGGGGTATGTCGGACGCGCCGGAGTACTGGTACTGCATCAAGCACGACCGCGTGGAGACCCGCGACGGGTGCCCCAACAAGGATCGTCTCGGTCCCTACGACACCGAGGCCGACGCTTCACGAGCGCTCGAGAAGGCCGCCGAGCGCACCGATGCGTGGGACCACGACCCGCGGTGGAACGACGAAGAGCTCGAGGACTGATCCCCCTGCTCACTCGTCGTCGCGTGGCCAAGCCGCCTCAGACGATCAGCTTCTGGCCGTTCGGCGGCATGATCCTGATGGCCGCTGCCTTCTTCCTCTACGGCGCCAGCGCGCTCGTCGCACCCTGGTGGGCGGTCGCGCTGCTGCTGATCGTCTGGCTGCTGATGTTCGTCAAGGCCTGCTCCTGGTGGACGCCGCACCCGCGACGGATCCTTGTCCTGGGGGCGGTGGCGATCGCGCTGTGGTTCGTCACGCTTCTCGCCGGGGCAGCGTTCTTCGGCTGGAGCGCCTGAGCGGCGACACCGAAGACCCCAGGTCCTCGACGCCGCCGCTCCGGTGGGGCGGTGACTAGCGGCGCACCTTCACGACGAGCTTGTCGCTCGCTGCTGCCTCGTTGTCGCTACCCGCGAGGACGCGCACGCGCAGCACGTGACGACCCGGAGCGAGTCGCGGCACCTTCACCCGCTTGTTCTTCTGGTGGCCCACCTGGATGGTCTTGACGACCGACGAGCCGTCGTACACCACGACCGGGACACGTCCCGGGAGCCCGCTGTCCAGGGTGACGCGAAGGATGGCGCGCTTGCCCCGGTCGATCGTGGACGACGCCAGACGCGCCGCGAGCTCGGGCACCGTGCGCGTGACCGCCAGGGAGGCGGTGGCCTCGCTGCCGGCGACGGCGTCGGAGCCGGCGTACGTCGCGGTGACCAGGTGGGTGCCGACCGGCGTCTTCTTGGGCAGCAGCACCGTGGCGGTGCCGTCGACGAGGGTGCCGCGCACGGTGGTGCCGGCGACCTCGACGCTGACCTCGCCGGAGGCGCCCGGGTCGGAGGCGACGGTGACCGTCGCGCTCACCCGCTCGCGGAAGGTCGTGCTCGTCTCCTCGAGGTCCACGAACATCGCCGACTCCGCGGGACCGGTCCACTCCAACGCGGGGGCGTACTCGGACTGCACGCGGGCATCAACGATCTGCTCCAGCGCGTAACCCATGCCGAGGACGTCGGTGTCGGACCAGGCACGGCCGACGATCTGGATGTTGTTGGTCTGGCCCTCGGTGTTGAGGCCCACCGGCAGGATCACCGTCGGCAGGCCGACGCTCTGCGTGATGACCCCCGAGCTGCGGTCGGCGCTGGAGACGGCCGTCGAGGAGTCGTTGTTGCCCATCGAGGACAGGAACCCCGGGTAGATGACCGCGTCGACCGGCGTCTCGGCGGCGGTGTCCATCCACTCGGCAGCGTTGAGCTTGTACTGGTCGCGGCGGGCCAGGAGGTTCTCCGCGCTGAGGTCGTCCATCGGCAGGGCCGTGTAGTTGCTCGACACGTTGTAGGGAAGGTTGAGCGGGTTCTCGAACAGTTCCTCGGTGGTGTACGGGAACGTCGCCGGTCGCTCGACCTGCTGGTAGCGCTCCCACCCCTCGGCTCCGGCGGAGCCACTGGTCGGGTAGTCGCTCGAGGGCGGGTTCGTCGGGCTGCCGGTGATGGGCACCAGCGTCGCTCCGGCCGACTCGAACGCGGCGGTGACCTGCGCGAGCACGGTCGGACCGGCGTCGTCGTCGGCGACCTGCGTCGACTGGAAGGACTCGGGTCGGTAGCCGATCACCTTGCCGGCCAGCGAGCCATCGTCGAGCGCGCTCTTCCACTCGACGGGGCGCAGGTCGTTGTCGACCCGGGTGGTGAGGAGATCGTCCGGGTTGTTGCCCGTGGTCCTGCTGGCGGTCGCGTCCAGGATCGAGGCGACGTCGGTGATGCTCTTGGCCATCGGGCCGGCGTAGTCAGTCGCCCAGGTCAGCGGCATGACTCCGTCGGTGCTGGTCAGCCCGTCGGTTCCGCGGAACGTCGTCAGCCCGGCGCCGGTCGAGGGGGCGTAGAGCGAGACGCCGGTCTGGGTGCCCATGGTGGCCGCGGCGAGGTCGGCGGCCACCGCGGTGGCCGAGCCGCCGCTGGAGCCGAAGGAGGTCTTCGACGGGTACAGCCCGTTCCACGACTGCATGTAGCCGCTCTCGCTGAACGAGCCGGAGTTGGCGAACTCCGACAGGTTCGTCTTGCCGATGATCACCGCGCCTGCCTCGCGCAGCTTGGCGACCTGCCAGGCATCGGCGCCGGTCTCCCAGGTCTCCAGCGCGCGGGTGCCGCCGGTGGTGGGCATGTCGACGGTGTCGTAGATGTCCTTGATGCCCATCGGGATGCCGAGCAGGTCACCGGTGGCGCCGGCGGCGCGGGCCTCATCGGCCGCACGGGCCTGGGCCAGGGCGGTGTCGGCCACGGTGATGAAGGCGTGGAAGCCGTACGCACCGGCGTCGTAGGCCGCGATGCGGTCGAGGTAGGCCTGGGTGACCTGCACGGAGGTCACCAGGCCGGCAACCAGGTCGGCCTGGAGCTCGGCGATGGTCTTGCCGACCACGTCGTAGGCGACGTCGGTGGAGCCGGGGACCTCGATCGGAGCCGCGGGGAGGTCGAGCGGGTCCGCGCCCGCGCACGCCGCGAGGTAGTCGGTGAGGTCCCAGTTCTCCAGGGTGCAGATCTCGTCGGTGCTGAGAGCCGAGAAGTCGGGAGCCGCTGCGAGCGCGGCGGTGTCGGTCACGATCTGGGTGGTGTCGTCCCGCTCGCCGGTGAGGACGAAGCGCATCAGGGAGACGGTCTCACCCGGCTCGACGACCAGGTCGTGGATGAAGCCGATGTCGTTGGCCTGGCTGCCGCTGGGGGAGTAGGACACGGTGAAGGGGTTCGCCTGCTGGTTGCCGAGCGAGTCGACTCCATCGCCGACCACCACGCCCGCCGGCCGGTAGTTTCCGCTCGTGGTCGCGGCGATCCAGGTGTCGGAGGTCTCGACCAAGGCGTCGCCGGTGGAGCTGTCGACCACGGTGCCCGCGGTGTTCTCGGCGGTCCCGTAACCGAGGGAGCCACCGAAGGAGACCTGCAACGTCGTGGTCTCGGTGCTGCTGTTGGTGAAGGTGTCGAAGAAGCTCGTGGTGCCGCTCTCACTGTCGACGTCGACCTTGCGCGACATCAGCACGTCACCCAACCGGACCGACCGGGTCGAGACGAAGGCTCCGGCCCGACCTGCGGTCAGGCCGAAGCCGCGCACCATCTGGTCGTTCATCCGTGGCGCCGAGTCGCCCTCCAGGTGGACGAAGATGTTGCCGAAGCCCTCCATCCGGGAGTTGCTGATGCTGCGGATGGACCCGGTGTCGAGTCCGGGACGTCGGGCATCGTTGATGTTGATCGACGCACCGAGATCGGTCGGCACGGTGGTGATCGCCTGCGCTGCTGGGGTCGAGAAGGTGCTCAGGCACGCACTGACGCTCAGTGTCGCGGCGACGGACGTCGCGACGAAGCGCCGTGGGGAAGTTCGTGGCATGGGGATGCTCTCTGCTCGTTCTTACGGGACGAGGTGATTTCTAGGTCCCGCGTGTAACGCAGAAAGACATTCTGTGAGGCGTACGTGTGACGTTTGAAGAGTCAGTTCTGACGCGCGTCGACTCAGCCGTGGCGAGCGGGGGTGACTCGTAGGATCCGACCCTGGCCGTCGACCCCGTCGGTCACGACCAGCAGGTTGTCGTTGCGCAGCTGGGTGACGGTACGCAGGCGCCCGAAGCGCCGTAGGGCCGCGGGCGTGAACACACGCGGGTTGCGGCCGGCCTTGTCGAACTTCACGAACACGACACGCTCGGTCCGCAGCGCTGCCACGGCCAGGGCGCCGCGGTAGCGACCCCACGTCTTGCCGCGCACGAAGGTCGATCCGGACGTTGCCAGGGTCGAGCGGCCCGACGAGAAGCGGGCGCCGACCTGCTTGCCGGGCAGGCTCTGGTCGGTCATCGGAACCGACTCGTCGTAGCCCGGCACCGGGTGCCACCCGTAGTCGCCGCCGGCGACGAGCCGGTTGACCTCGTCGTCGACGTCGGGGCCGTGCTCGACCGACCACAGACTGCCGTCCTTGCGCTCGGCCAGTCCCTGCACGTTGCGATGGCCGTAGGTGAGGAGGTAGCGCTGGTTGCGGTTGCCGGCCTCGATGAAGGGGTTGCTCGGCCACGGCTTGCCGCTCTTCGGGTCGAGACGGAGCGTCTTGCCGCCGAGGGAGCGCAGGTTGCGTGGGTTGGTGCCGACGGCGGCGTCGCCGGTGCCGACGACGAGGGACCCGTCGCTCGCGAGCAGCAGACGGCAGCCGCCGTGCCGACCGCTCGTGGTCGGGAGCCCGGCCAGGAGCGGCTTGATCAGTCGCGCTTTCGTGCGGGCGTCGTTCATCCGCCAGGCGTTGATCCGGATGTCATGTCCGCCGCCTGTCGTGTGCCAGCCCGAGCAGGTGTAGAACCGGCCGCTCTTGCTGAAGCGGGGGTCGACCTCGAGCCCCATCAGTCCGGTCTCGCCGGAGGTCCAGACCTTGGCGGAGGGGAAGCGGACGGCGTACGTGGTGCCGTTACGGCGCGCGATCGTCAGTCGGGCAGGGTCGCGCTCGGTGATCAGCAGGAGGCCGCGGTCGATCTGCTTGACGTCCCAGGCGTGGGTCAGACCGGTGACCTTGGTCGACACCCGCAGCGACGGCCCTCCGGCCCGGGCGACCGTGGGCGCCTCGGTCGAGGGCCGCGTGCCGATCGACTGGGCAGCGGAGGTCGGAGTCACCGCGGGGAGGGTACCGAGCATGAGCGCCGCGGCGACGATCAGGGCGAAGTGAGGGCGGCGCGTCATGGCACCACGCTAGTCCGATGGAGGCAGTTGGCTGAGAAGTTGCCAAGAAGGGGCATATCCGCGCCATCGGGGTGGTTCCACGAGCACCGCAGAGGCGATATCCCTGTCTCTCCGCCGTGTTCGACCCGACTCCCTAAGGACCCCCGGCCATGACTGCCACCGCCCCCGCTCACGCCGAGCTGCTCGAGACCCGCCTCCGGGACCTGCGCGCCGAGCGCGACGCCGCGCTCGCCGAGACCCGCCAGGAGGCGGTCGGCGATGTCGTCGATCGCGCGACCAACGTCGAGGCCAGCATCCGGTTGGGCTCGCTCGACGAGCGCATCGCCGCTCTCGAGCTCGAGATCGACACCGCCAGCAGGGTGGAGCACATCGCCGGCATCGTCTCCTTGGGCGACGAGGTCGTGCTCGACCTCGGCGACGGTCCGGAGACCTTCGTCGTCGGTTCCGTCGAGCACGTCGCAGTGGGGATCGAGGCGGTCACGCCCACCAGCCCGCTCGGTCAGGCGATCCTCGGTGCCTCGGCTGGTACGACGGTCAGCTACTCGCCGCGGCGCGGGGTGACCCTCAGCGCCACGATCGTGTCGGTCTCCTGACCGAGATCCTCGCCCCGGGCGCCTAGAAGGTGTGCTCGGGGCCGGGGAAGGTGCCGCCCTTGACGTCGGCGTCGAAGGCGCGCGCAGCCTGCAGCAGCACGTCGTGCACGTCGGCGTACTGCTTGACGAAGCGGGCCATCTTGCCCTGACGCAGGCCGAAAGCGTCCTGCCAGACGAGCACCTGACCGTCGCAGTCAGGCCCGGCGCCGATCCCGATCGTCGGGATCGCCAGCTCGGCGGTGACGCGTGCCGCGGTGTCGCCGGGCACCATCTCCATCACGACCGCGAAGGCGCCGGCTTCCTGGATCGCGAGCGCGTCCTCGAGGACACGGTCGCCGGTCTCGCCGCGGCCCTGCACCCGGTAGCCGCCCAGGGCGTGCTCGGACTGCGGCGTGAAGCCGATGTGGGCCATCACCGGGATGCCGCCCTGGGTGAGCTTCTGGATCTGCGGCACCATCTCGACGCCTCCCTCGAGCTTGACGCAGTGGGCGCCGCCCTCCTTCATGAAGCGGGCGGCGGTGAGGTAGGCCTGCTCGGCCGAGGCCTGGTAGCTCCCGAAGGGCAGGTCGCCGACGACCAGGGCGCGGCTGACCGAGCGGCTGACCGCACGGGTGAGCGGGATCAGCTCGTCGACGGTCACCGGGAGCGACGTCTCGTTGCCGTAGACGTTGTTGCTGGCGCTGTCGCCGACGAGAAGGACCTCGATGCCGGCCTCGTCGAACGTGGCGGCGGCGTACTGCTCGTAGGCGGTGAGCATCGAGAAGCGCTCGCCGCGCTCCTTCATCTCGCGCAGGTGCTGGGTGCGGATGCGCTTGATCGGAGCGGGGGCGGCGGGCTGGGAAGGGCCGCTGCCGTAGGGCGCGGTCTCCTCGGGGGTGCTCATCGTCGAGTCTCCGATCGGTGGGTGGTCTCCCGGCTCCCTGGTGGAGTCCACGGACCAGGAGCCACGCTAGCCGGGTCAGCGCCTTCGCGAGGTGTGTCGCCGCTCACGTCTACGCCCCTCGGCCTCGGCTCAAGCGCTCACCGGGGAGTCCGAGCGCCGATGCTGCGACGGGTCCGATGCCGCGCACGAGTGCGCCCGTACCTGCCGCTCCGGCTCGAGCCACCTCGATGTGTGGTGCCAACGACAGGAAGTCGGGCGCCGTCGCTGTCGAAGGAATGGACTCCGGACTACCCGGCCGTCGGTGACTCCGTCCGTGGACGTGCTCCGCGTCGGCCGTGCTCGACTGGAACGACTCGACCAAGCGGCTCGCGGCACCGCCAGCGCTGCGCTTCCGCTCGCCGCGTGACCAGCAGCGCGGTAAAGCTCGACCAGCGACTCCCACTGACGGGGCCGACGTACGGCTCGCGGCTCGCCGGTCGCAGTTCCAGCGGCCCGGCAGGACTGGCCGTGGCGGGCCCGAGCAACGGGAAGCCGCCCGCCTCGTCCCTGACGGCGTACACCGGCACTCCTGCTCCGGAGAGCCCGTCGAGGTCGCGGAGGATGGTGCATTCGCTGACCTCCAGCTCCCGGGCCAGCTCGGCTGCGGTGACGCCGGCCTCGACGATGAAGGATGAGCATCACGCTGACCAGTGGACCCGCTCGCACGAGTCCAGCCTCTCGCAATTGATCCGGAAATACGACAAGAGATGTCAGATTTCACTGGTTGACTGGTTCGCATGAGTACAGCAACGGCGAAGGTGCCGAGCACCCCCGACGATCCGTGGGCCGCCGACGACGCACCCGGCAAGTCCGCAGTTCGAGGCCTCCTACCGCGACACGAGCGCCATCGGGCCCTACGGCGCTCCGCCGCGGCCCGGACGGGTTGCCGATCACCACTGGGTGCGACTTCGCGACACACCTGCTGCTGCTCGACGACCTGCATGCGATGCTGCTCGAGCGGGACGACTCGGCGTCCCCCTCGGAACGCCGGGAACAGAAGTCGGCTGCAGAGGGCCGGTCGAGGCGTGGGGACCCACCCGGACAACCCGGTGGGCGGGTGGTACGGACTGAAGAAGGGTCTGCGCGGCCGGTTCGGCAACTACGTCCCACCGGTGGTCCGGCGCCGAGGTCGAACACAATGCGCGCAACAACAGGAAGGACCTCTGATGCCTACTCGCTACGAAGCGACCCGACTATAACGCCCCGACCCAGGTGTGGGCGCTGATCACCGACGCCTCGGAGTACTCGCGGTGGAACGATGCGGTCGTCTCACTCGACGGCACCATCGAGCCCGGCTGGCGCACTGAAGTTGATCTCGACGGTGGACCCCCAACGCACCTTCAAGCTCAAGGTCACCCACCTGGAGGCGCCGACGACGATGGTGTGGTCCGGTGGGATGCCGCTGGGACTCTTCACCGGCACGCGGACCTACACCGTCGCCGCTGAGGTGGCGGGGTCACGCTTCACCATGGTGGAGGAGTTCACCGGGCCGATGGCTCCGTTGATCACCAAGGCGATCCCGGACATGACGGAGTCCTTCGAGACCTTCGCCGCCAGCGTCAAGCGAGCATCCGAGGCCTAACGGAGCCTCACGCAGCCGGCGCGTCGCCTCCGATGTTGACCATCCAGACGATGCCGAACTTGTCGGTGAGCTGGCCGTAGGGGTCTCCCCAGGGAGCCACCTCGAGCGGGACGGTGATGGTGCCCCCTTCGGCGAGCCCGGCGAACCACGCTCGCAGGGTGTCGCCGTCGTCGCCACTCAGGCTGACGGTGCCGTTGGTGATCGCAGTGGTGTCGAACGCGTCCGAACCCATCAGCATCACGCCGTCGTTGACCGACAGGTCGGAGTGCATCACCAGATGCTGCTTGTCCTCGGGCATGCCCATGCCGCCCATGTCAGCGAACGCCATGATGTTGAGATCGCCGCCGAGGACCGAGGCGTAGAACTCCATCGCGGCGCGAGCGTTTCCGTCGAAGGTGAGGTAGGGATTGAGTCGGGTGGTCATGGTTGCTCCTCGTTGTGAGTAGTTGGTTCGCGATGATCAGGAAACCGGTTTGGCGGCGTCGGCGGCCTTCTCGAGGTCGGCGATCACGATGCGCTGCATGCTGAGCATCGCCTGAAGCGCAGCGCCGGCGCGGGCCGGATCAGGGTCGGACAACAGCTCGCCGAGCCGGGTGGGGACGACTTGCCAGGACAGCCCGAAGCGGTCCTTGAGCCAGCCGCACCGCGACTCCTCGCCGCCGTCGACGAGCGCGTCCCAGTAGTGGTCGACCTCGGCCTGGTCGCCGCAGCTGATGCTGAAGGAGATCGCCTCGCGGAACCCCGCGTGCATCGGTCCGCCGTTGATGCCGCGGAAGGTCGTGCCGTCGAGGGTGAACTCGCCGGCCATCACCGTGCCGTCGGGTTGGCGGGCAAGGTCGCCGATCGAGGAGTTCGGGAAGATCGCGGTGTAGAACGTGGCGGCCTCCTCGAGCTCGTGGTCGAACCACAGGCAGGGAGTGATGCTCATGGCCTGATCCTTGCGCTGTGCGGCCGTCGGCACCAGTGGTGCAGAGAAGAACAATCGTCGACACGGGAAAGTCGTGCCAACCTTCGACCCTGCCCGCAGCGTTGGTCTGGGTGAGAGGGGGCGATGCATGGACGAGCCGGAGTTCACCGCTTGGGCGGCGGGGTGCGAGCGACAGCTGCTGCGCTCCGCCTACCTGCTCACCGGTGATCTCCATCGCGCCGAGGATCTGGTGCAGGAGGCGCTGACCCGGGTCGCCCTACGCTGGTCGCGGTTGCGCACCGGCAACCCCACGGCGTACGCCCGCACGATCATCGTGCGCGACAACATCTCGTGGTGGCGTCGTCGACGCGAGGTGAGCGTCGCGGAGCCGTACGACGCTGCGTCGCCGAGCATCGATCCCGACACGGCGATGGTGGTCCGCAGCGCGCTGGCAAGGCTGACTGCGCGGCAACGTGCGGTCCTCGTGCTGCGGCACTTCGACGACCTCACGGAGCGGGAGGCCGCCGACGTGCTCGGCGTGACCATCGGCACCGTCAAGAGCCAGAACGCTGCTGCCCTGGCGCGGCTGCGCGACGGCGCCCCGGAGTTGCTCGACCTGATCGGGAGGACGCGATGAAAGACGACCTGAACGACCTGTCCGGTGAGCTGCACGGCGTGCTGGACCGGGCGAGCGCCGATATCGGGGCTCCGGCGCTGGCGACCCGTGCTCTCGACTCGGCACGACGCCGCCGTGCTCGCCGCCGGGGGGCCGTCGCCGCGGTGCTCTCCTCCACCCTGGTGGTCGCAGTGGTCGTGGCGAGCCAACTCGGTAGGGGCCCGAACGTCGCCCCGCCCACCAACCCCTCGCTCACGACGTCCCCGTCCCCATCGCCTACCGACATCTCGGCCGGGCCGGATGCTGCGCCGCCCGTTGATCCCACCCGCGTCCAGCCCCTCTGGGACCCGGACGACGTGGCAGAGCTGCCGCTGGACCCCTCGGTCCCACCGCTCGACCTCCTCGACCCCGCAGGGCCGGCCGGTGTCACGAGCGGCACCGCCTTGGCCGCGGCCGACCAGGAGGACTTGTCGTGGCTGTGGGGTGCCGACGGTGGTTGGCGTTCGTCGTCGTACCCGGAGCCGGGCCAGCGCTACGTCAGACGGGCGATCGCGCTTACCCCCGACGGAGCCGAACTGGTCACCACGGGGCGCACCGCGCTCTGGACTCGGGGCACTGACTCGCAGCAGTGGCGCGAGGTGCCCTACCCGTCCGGCTTCCGGACCGAGTCCGACTACTCCACGACGCTCGCCGCCTACGACGACGGACGGATCCTGCTCGGGCAGTTCCG
Organism: uncultured Actinomycetota bacterium; assembly: GCA_963761285.1. Taxonomy (GTDB): domain Bacteria; phylum Actinomycetota; class Actinomycetes; order Propionibacteriales; family Nocardioidaceae; genus Nocardioides. Next base: position 158,868 of record CAVXGJ010000014.1, read on the forward strand.
CCGCTACTGGCTGCTCGACGCCGAAGGAGCCGCGACCCGGCTGCCGTTCGACGCGCTGGACGAGGTGGTGCCGGCCGGCGACGACGTGCTCGCCGAACGCTTCGCGCAACCGCTCACCCAGGTGGTCGAGGAGTGGCGCGACGGCGAGATCGTGAGGTCGATGGACTCCAGCGACCTGAGGAGTTTGCAGCGCCCGGTTGCTGACGACTCCTCGATCGCTGTCACGCGTGGGTATGGAGGCTACTCCGGCGGCGAAAGAGGGCCGGTCGACAACGACGGGCTGCTGGCTCTCGACCGGGACGGTCTCACGACTCGCGCCTACCTGCCGACGCCCTCGCGAGCGACTTACTACTCCGACAACGGCGGGCTCACCGCGGTCGGCTGGCTGGACGGCGACACGGTGCTGGCCGAGGTGCGGCCACGGAAGGACTTCGACGTCACCTACCTCATCACGTGGGACGTCGAGACCGGCGAGCTGCGCCGGGCCGGCTCCTATGTCACCGCCACGGCTGTCGTGTTCGCGATCGACGCCCTCTGACTGCGAGACTGCAGCCGTGGACTTCTACTCCGCCTACGCCCATGGGTTCGCCCGGGTCGCGGCCTGCACCCTGCCGGTCGCGATCGCCGACCCCGCGAGCAACGCCGCCCGCACCATCGAGCAGGCCCGCGCCTGCCATGACGACGGCGTCGCGGTGGCGGTCTTTCCCGAGCTGGGCCTGAGCGGGTACGCCATCGACGACCTGTTCCTCCAGGACACCCTGCTCGAAGCGGTCGTCGCCGGCCTCGCCACGATCGTCGAGGCGAGCCACGACCTGCGGCCGGTGATCGTCGTCGGCGCTCCGCTGCTGCACGGCAACCGGCTCTACAACTGCGCGGTGGTCATCCACGCCGGTGAGATCCTCGGAGTGTCCCCGAAGTCCTACCTGCCGACCTACCGCGAGTTCTACGAGCGTCGCTGGTTCGCACCGGGCGACGACATGGCCGGATCGTTCATCACGATCGGCGACCACGAGGTGCCGTTCGGGCCCGACCTGATCTTCACCGCCGCCGACCTGCCCGACCTGAAGCTGCACGTCGAGGTCTGCGAGGACCTGTGGGTGCCGATCCCGCCCAGCGCCGAGGCTGCGCTGGCCGGTGCCTCCGTGCTGGTGAACCTCTCCGGCAGCCCCATCACGATCGCGCGCGCCGAGGACCGCCGTCTGCTGGTGCGCAGCGCGAGCGCGCGGTGCCAGGCGGCCTACGTCTACGCGGCCGCGGGCCAGGGCGAGTCGACGACCGACCTCAGCTGGGACGGCCAGACGATGATCTACGAGTGCGGCGAGCTGCACGCCGAGGGCGAGCGCTTCGCCGACGGTGCGGTGCGGACGATCGCGGACGTCGACCTCGACCGGATCCGGCAGGAGCGGATGCGGCAGGGGACCTTCGACGACAACCGCCGGGGAAACGATGCTCGCTTCGCTCGCACCTCAACCACCGTTGAAGGAGGCTTCCGGACGATCGATTTCGTGCTCGACCCACCGACCGGTGACATCGGGTTGCGGCGTCAGGTGCACCGCTTCCCGTTCGTGCCCGATGACGAGGCCCGCCTGGCACAGGACTGCTACGAGGCCTACAGCATCCAGGTCGCCGGCCTGGTGCAGCGGCTGCGCGCGATGACCGAGTCCAGCGGCGGCACCTGGCACCCGAAGATCATCATCGGGGTGAGTGGCGGTCTCGACTCCACCCACGCTCTGATCGTCGCGGCCAAGGCGATGGACCGGCTGGGTCGACCCCGCACCGACATCCACGCCTTCACCATGCCGGGCTTCGCCACCGGCGAGGAGACGAAGGGTTACGCGACCCGGCTCTCGACCAGCCTCGGCGTGACCTTCGAGACCCTCGACATCACCGCCGCCGCACGCCAGATGCTCGACGACCTCGACCACCCCTACTCCGAGAGCCAGGGCGGCAAGCGGGGGAAGGCGACGTACGACATCACGTTCGAGAACGTCCAGGCCGGGCTGCGCACCGACTACCTCTTCCGGCAGGCCAACCATCGCGGCGGCATCGTGCTCGGCACCGGCGATCTCTCCGAGCTCGCGCTCGGCTGGTGCACGTATGGCGTCGGCGACCAGATGTCGCACTACAACGTCAACGGGGGCGTGCCCAAGACCCTGATCCAGCACCTCATCCGATGGGCGATCTCCTCCCACCAGTTCGAGGCCGACACCGACGAGGTGCTCACCGAGATCCTCTCGGCCGAGATCACACCGGAGCTGATCCCGACCGAGGACGGCGAGAAGCCGCAGGCCACCGAGGACACCGTGGGGCCCTACGCACTGGCCGACTTCGCGCTCTACCACGTGCTGCGCCGCGGCCACCGGCCGAGCAAGATCGCTTTCCTGGCCTGGCATGCCTGGCACGACGCCCAGGCGGGGCAGTGGCCGACGGGCATCGCAGACGTACGTCGGGTGGCCTACGACCTGCCCACGGTGCGGCACTGGCTCGAGGTCTTCGTGACCAGGTTCTTCGCCAACCAGTTCAAGCGCTCGGCGCTGCCGAACGGTCCGAAGGTCAGCGCCGGCGGCACCATGTCGCCGCGCGGTGACTGGCGGATGCCGTCCGACGCGAGCGCAGCGGCGTGGTTGGCAGAACTGGAGAACGTGCCGCGCGACTGATTCGTGTGCTCAGCAGTGGGCGGCGACCCGATCGCGGGCCTCGGCCAGCGTCGCCTTGGCGGCGCGCTTCTTCTTGGCAAGGCTGCGGACCTTCGACGTGGCCTTCTTGACCTTGGTCTTGGCGCGCTTGATCTTTGTCTTGTTGCCCGTGGCCTTGGCCTGGCGCAGCTGCTTCTTGGCCGCCTTCAGCTGCTTCTTCGCGCGGGTCAGCTTGCTGGAGAACTTCTTCACCAGCGTGGCAGCCCGCTCGGCGTCGTCCTTCGCCTCGGAGCACGCCTCGGTGGGCCCCGACGTCGTGGCGACAGTGAGCTCGGTGGCGTGGTGCCGGATGGTGTTGTCGGAGTTCTCGAGGACGTCGACGAGGGCGTAGATCGTCACCGTCCAGGAGCCGGGATCGGCTGTGGTGGGGACCGACACGGTGCGCCGCCAGGTGCCCGCCCGCTCGTTGCCGGCGACCAGCGCCATGGAGCCGAAGCCGAGGCTCTGGTCGGTGCTGTCGGAGGTGATCACGATGGTCGGGGCTCGGGCGCCGGTGTCGTCGGTGAGGTCGGCGGTGACCACGACGTCGCGAGCCGAGCTCTCGACGTTGATGGTCTTGGGCGTGAAGTCGAAGCCGGTCAGGACCGGCGCCGTGCCCGCGACGTTCAGCTTGGTCGGATGGTCGCGGGTCGTGTGGTCGCTGTTCTCCAGGGTGTCGACGAGGGCGTAGAGGCGCACCGTCCAGGGCCCGGGAGTCGCCGTGGTCGGGATCGTGATCGTCCGCTTCCAAGTGCCGTTCTGGATCGTGCCTGAGGTCAGTGACATCGATCCGAAGCCCAGGACCTCGTCGGGGTCCTGGTCGGCGACTATCTCAACCGTTGGCGCCCGTGACCCCGTCTCGTCGGTGAGCTTTGCGGTGATGACGACGTCCTTCGCAGTCGCCTCGGTGCGGACGGTCCCGGGCGTGAACCCGAAGTCGACCAGGACCGGGGGAGCAGTGTCGGCCGACCGGGCGGACGCGGTCGTCGGCGCGGCCACGAGCAGCCCGAGGAAGAGTCCTGCGAGGGCGAGGAGGGCCGTCAAAGTGACAGCCGAACCACGGCTGGGTGCGGTGGGTGCGACGGGCACGAGGTCTCCGAGTGGTCTGGGCGACGGTAGGGCACACCGCACGTCGTGGGTCCGGGCGATCGGCTGATCCGCCGTGGCCAACGGTAGGCCGGGGTCGCGTCATCGGCAACCAGCCGGGCCACCGACGACCTCCGGACGGCGCCGGCTGCGCCGCCCTCTCGCTCAGGGCGTCCTGGACCGATCTTGTCGACGCTGTGCGTGGGGGCTCGCCCCGAGCATGAGCGCCGCGGCCAGAGCCGCGAGTCCTGCGAGGAGCAGGAAGGCATTCGCGTAGGAGCCGGTGAGCAGCGCCAGAGCAGCACCTGCGAAGGGCGCGAGCGCCGATGCAGCCAGGGCGGGGGCAGTCAGGATGGCGTTGAGGGTCCCGTACGCCGTCGGACCCCACCGGTCGGTGACGGCTGTGGCCTGGACCAAGGTGTAGATGCCCCGGGCCAGCCCCAGCAGGATTCCGATCAGGATCAGCAGGCCGGCGGAGTACGGCGCCAGAGCCAGGGCTGCGGTCCCGACGGCGACTGCAGCCACGACGATGACTCCGCGCGAGGTGACGGTCGTCGCGGCGGCGAAGCGGGCATACCCGAGCCGGCCGAGCACTTGACCGATCCCGCCCAGGCCCAGGGCGACGGCCGCCAGGTTGCGGCTCATCCCTTGCTCCACCAGCATCGGGACGAGGTTGATGACCACGGCGAAGGCGGCCAGAGCAGTGAGCGCGTTGGCGATGGTGAGCAGGATGAACGGTCTGCTGCGGATCACCCCGGCGACCTCCCCGAGCGAGTGGTCGGCCGCGTCCTTGTGGCTTTCGACGGGGCTCGCAGAGCTCTTCCAGGGGAAGTCGAGGCCACGCCAGTGCAACGGAACCGTGACCGCCACCAGACCGGTCAGGAGCACCAAGTAGGCGCCGCGCCACCCCAGAAGGTCCTCGAGAACCGCGGCAAGCGGCGCGAAGACGGTGCTGGCCAGCCCCGCGACGAGGGTCAGGGTGGTCAACGCACGCACCCGACGGCGTCCACCCCAGTGAGTCAGGGCCGCGAACGCCGGCGGGTACAGGGTTCCGGCCATCGCGATCCCGGTCAGCACCCAGCCGAGGTAGAAGAGCGGGAGGTCGGGCGCCAGCGCGACCGTGAGGACCCCCGGCACCGCGACCAGGGAGCCTGCCGTCATCACCCGGCGCGGGCCGAACGCGTCGATGTGGCGCCCCACCCACAGACCGACGAGACCGGCCACGAGCTGGGAGAGCGAGAAGGCGCCGGTGATGGCCACGCTGGACCAGCCGGTGTCTGCGGTGATGGCACCCTGCAGCGCCGCGAAGGCGTAGTAGAGCACTCCCCACGACACGATCTGGACGGTGCTGAGGACGGCGACGGCGCGCCGCAGGTCGGAGTCCACGAGACCCGGGTGCGCCATGACGTCCTCCTTCCAGGTCTCAGGAGGACCTCCGGCTGCGACTCTATCGATGGTGATCGATATAGACAACCGCGATCGACTGGGGAGCCGATCAGCCGAAACGCGCAGCCGGGGCAGACCCTGACCGGTCCCGTCGTCCCGATCCCCCTAGGGTGAGCGCATGGGCAAGCAGGAAGACTTCGTACTCCGCGCTCTTGAGGAGCGCGACGTCCGCTTCGTTCGACTCTGGTTCACCGACGTGCTCGGGTACCTGAAGTCGGTGGCGGTGGCGCCGGCCGAGCTCGAGGGGGCCTTCGAGGAGGGCATCGGCTTCGACGGCTCGGCGATCGAGGGGTTCGCTCGGATCTACGAGTCGGACATGCTCGCGATGCCGGACCCGTCGACGTTCCAGATCCTGCCGTGGCGTCAGGAGGGTCCGGCGACAGCGCGGATGTTCTGCGACATCGTGATGCCCGACGGCTCACCGTCGTTCGCCGATCCTCGCAACGTGCTCAAGCGCACCCTGAGCAAGGCGGCCGAAAAGGGCTTCACCTTCTACACCCATCCCGAGATCGAGTTCTACCTGTTCAAGAACACCCCGAGTGCCGGCGACGAGCCGATCCCCGTCGACCGCAGCGGGTACTTCGACCACACGGCGCAGTCGATGGGCGCCGACTTCCGCCGCGAGGCCATCTCGATGCTCGAGGCGATGGGCATCTCGGTGGAGTTCAGTCACCACGAGGCCGGCCCCGGCCAGCAGGAGATCGACCTGCGCTACGCCGACGCGCTCTCGACCGCCGACAACATCATGACCTTCCGCACCGTCATCCGAGAGGTCGCGCTCAACCAGGGCATCTGGGCCAGCTTCATGCCCAAGCCCTTCACCACCCATCCCGGCTCCGGCATGCACACCCACGTCTCGCTGTTCGAGGGCGACCAGAACGCCTTCTACGAGGCCGGCGCCGAGTACCAGCTCTCCCAGACAGGTCGCCGTTTCATCGCCGGCGTGCTCCACCACGCGGCCGAGCTCAGCGTCGTGACCAACCAGTGGGTCAACAGCTACAAGCGGATGATGTTCGGCGGCGAGGCGCCGTCCTACATCTGCTGGGGCCACAACAACCGCTCCGCGATGATCCGCGTGCCGATGTACAAGCCCCTGAAGGGGGCCTCGACGCGCGTCGAGGTGCGCACCATCGACGCCGCCTGCAACCCCTACCTGGCCTTCGCCACGGTCCTGGCGGCGGGGATGAAGGGCATCGAGGAGGGCTACGAGCTGCCGCGCGAGGCGGAGGACGACGTGTGGGCTCTCTCGGAGCGCGAGCGCAAGAGCCTCGGGATCGATCCGCTGCCCAAGAGCCTCCACGAGGCGATCGAGATCGCCGAGAACTCCGAGCTGCTCGCCGAGACCCTGGGGGAGAGCGTCTTCGGCTTCTTCCTGCGCAACAAGCGCGCCGAGTGGGACGAGTACCGCGGTCAGGTCTCGGCCTTCGAGCGCGACCAGATGCTGCCGGTGCTCTGAGGCCGCCATGACCCTCAGCGTTCTCGTCGTCCAGCACCAGGACACCTGTCCGCCCGCCCTGCTCGGGACGTGGATGGCCGAGGCCGGCCTCATGCCCGACGTACGCCGACCCGACCGGGGCGAAGCGCTTCCGCACGACCTGTCCGGCCACGACGCGTTGATGGTGCTCGGCGGCACGATGGACTCCTTCGACGAGGACGGCAACCCGTGGTTGGCCGACACCGTGGCGCTGCTGCGCCGGGCGGTCCTGGACGGCGTCCCGACGCTCGGGGTCTGCCTCGGCCACCAGCTGCTCGCCCGCGCCCGTGGCGGTGTCGTTGCGCGAAACCCGCGTGGCCGGCAGCTGGGCCTGCTCTCCATGGGCTGGACCGAGGCGGCCGCCGGTGATGCGCTGGTCGGTGACCTCGTCGCTTCGGCCGAGGCGTCCCGCTGCCTGCAGTGGAACCAGGACATCGTGGTGGAGCTGCCTGCGGACGCCGTTGTGCTCGCCCGGACGCGGGCCGACGAGCCACAGCTGGTCCGGTTCGCGCCCCGCGCCTGGGGCATCCAGGCGCACCCCGAGGCCGACGAGCAGGTGGTCCGCTGCTGGGCTGACGACGCTGCCCCCGACGTGGTGCCGGCCGAGGCCGAACGGGTCGTCACCGAGGTCGGCGCTGCCGCCGCGGAGCTGGAGCGCACCTGGCGCCCGCTGGCGACGGCCTTCGCTGCGCTGGCTACGCAGGCTGCGCAGGCGGCACCGGTCGGCGTCGGCCGTGAGGCGCCCGCGTCGTGATCTCCGCCGGCATCCTCGCCCGACACGGCTTCGCCGATGCCGAGCGGGCGATGGTGTCGCTCTCGACACTGGGGGAGTCCGCCACCGAGCTGGTCGCCTACCTCGGTCGCACGGCGGACCCCGACGAGGCGCTCTTCCGCCTCCTGCGGCTGCTCGACGCGGTCGACGACCGGAACGAGCTGCTGGTCGCCCTGACCGGCGACGAGGGCACCGCGATGCGGCTGCTGTGCGTCCTCGGCGCCAGCGAAGCTCTCGCCCACCACCTGATCCGGCACCCCGACCACTGGCGCGAGCTGTGCGACCCGACGATGGGCTCGACCCGTCCGGCGGCGTACGCCGTGCGGTCCGGGCTGCTGCGAGCCGTCGGCGCTGAGCCCGACCACGAGCAGCCGGTCTCCACCGTGCCCGACGCCGAAGCGCTCGACGCGCTCCGTGTCGAGTACCGCCGGGTCCTGCTCCGCCTCGCTGCGCGCGACCTGGCCCACGACCTCGGGGTCGACGACGCGGCCGCCGAGCTCTCGGACCTTGCCGCCGGCACCCTCGAAGCCGGCCTCGCCATCGCCCGAGCCAGGCTGGGGGAGTCGGCGCACCTCGTCCGGTTGGCGGTCGTGGCGATGGGCAAGTGTGGAGGCCACGAGCTCAACTACGTCTCGGACGTCGACGTGATCTTCCTGCACGCCCCGAGCGATCCGGAGAACCACGAAGATCCTGCCGTCCTTCGGACGGCGACCCGCCTGGCGAGCCATCTGATCCAGATCTGCTCCGACCACACCGGCGAGGGCACGATCTGGCCGGTTGACGCGGCGCTGCGCCCCGAGGGCAAGGCGGGCACCCTGACCCGGACCCTGCTCAGCCACCAGGGGTACTACGAACGCTGGGCCAAGCCGTGGGAGTTCCAGGCGCTGCTCAAGGCCCGCGCCGTAGCCGGCGACCTGGCGCTCGGGAACGAGTTCGTCGAGATGGTCTCGCCGATGATCTGGACCGCGGTCCAGCGCGACGGGTTCGTCCCCGAGACCCAGGCCATGCGCCGTCGCGTCATCGAGCACCTCCCGGCCAAGGAGGTCGACCGGCAGATCAAGCTCGGACCCGGGGGGCTGCGCGACGTCGAGTTCGCCGTCCAGCTCCTGCAGATGGTGCACGGCTTCGCCGACACCCGGATCCGACAGCCCACGACGCTGAGCGCGTTGGCCCAGCTCTCCCGGCTCGGTTACGTCGGTCGCGAGGACGGCGAGTCGCTGCACGAGGCCTACAGCTTCCTGCGCAGCCTCGAGCACCGGCTCCAGCTCTACCGGCTGCACCGCATCCACGTCGTCCCCGAGGACGAGGCCTCCTTGCGCAGACTCGGACGAAGCCTCGGTTTCCGTCCCGACCCCGCCGCCACCCTGGTGAAGGTCTGGCAGCACCACCGGCGCGAGGTACGTCGTCTCCACGAGAAGCTCTTCTACCGTCCGTTGCTCAACGCCGTGGCGCGGGTGCAGACCGATGAGGTGCGGCTGTCGTCGGAGGCGGCCGGCACGCGGCTGGCCGCGCTCGGCTACTCCGACCCCAAGGCCGCCCTGCGCAACCTGGAGGCCCTCACCGGCGGCGTGAGCCGGACCGCCGCCATCCAGCGCGCCCTGCTGCCCGCCCTGCTCAGCTGGTTCGCCGAGGGCGCCGACCCTGACGCCGGACTGTTCGGGTTCCGCCGGATCAGCGAACGGCTCGGCACCAGCCCGTGGTACCTCAAGACCTTGCGCGACGAGGGTTCTGTCGCCGAACGGCTGGCCTACATCCTCTCCACCTCGCGCTACGTCACCGGCCTCCTGGAGGTCGAGCCGTCCGGGGTGAAGATGCTGGCCGAGGACCTCGTGCCCTGGGGTGGCCAGGAGATCCTGGAGGAGATGCGCTCGACCGCGGGTCGCCAGGACGATCTCGACAAGGCCATGCGTGCGGTGCGGGCCGTACGCCGCCGCGAGCTCCTGCGTGTCGGGGCCGGGGACGTCCTCGGCAAGACCGACGTGGCCGATGTCGGAGCAGCCCTCGCCCGGATCACCGACGCGACCCTGGAGGCGACCCTCGAGGTCGCCGGCCGCCGGGTCCGGGCCCAGAAGGACCTCGCCGAGGCGCCGACCCGGATCGCGATCGTCGCGATGGGGCGCTACGGCGGCTTCGAGCTCTCCTACGGCAGCGACGCCGACGTGCTCTTCGTCCACGTGCCCGACGACGGCGCCGATGCCCACGTGGCGAGCACCTATGCAACCGCAGTGGCCAACGAGATGCGCAACCTGCTCGCCCAACCGGGCGCCGACCCGGCGCTGGTGGTCGATGCCGACCTTCGTCCCGAGGGCAAGCAGGGCGCCCTGGTGCGCACCCTCGACTCCTACGCCGCCTACTACGCGCGCTGGTCGAAGGTGTGGGAGGCCCAGGCGCTGCTGCGCGCCGACGCGGTCGTCGGCGATCCCGACGTACGGGCGCGCTTCACCGAGCTCATCGACCCGCTTCGCTACCCCGACGGCGGACTGTCCGAGGACGACATCATCGAGGTCCGGCGCATCAAGGCACGGGTGGATCGCGAGCGGATCCCCAAGGGCGTCGACCCGCTGTTCCACCTCAAGCTCGGCCCGGGCGGCCTGGCCGACATCGAGTGGACCATCCAGCTCCTCCAGATGCGCTACGCCGCCGAGGTGGAGGGGTTGCGGACGCCGCGGACGCTCCAGGCGGCGACTGCTGCGGTCGAGGCGGGGCTTCTCGACAGCGCCGATGCGACCGTCCTGTGCGAGACCTGGCGCTGGGTGAGCAGGCTGCGCAACGCTGTGACGCTGGCGCGTGGCAAGCCCTCGGACCAGCTGCCCCGCGACGGGCGGGAGCGCGCTGCGGTCGCCAACATCCTCGGCTACGCCACCGGCTCCACCGACGAGATGGTCAACGACTACCTGCGCACCACCAGGCAGGCGCACGCGGTCGTGGATCGCGTCTTCTGGTGATCTCGCAGCCTTCGGACAACTCTCAGACTTGAGGGTTCCTTGCGGTTCTGGATGCATGACCTAGAGATTCGTGGGTCATGCTGAAGATCCGGCGACGAGAAACGTGGGGTTTGAGTTCGATGACTGTCTTCGATCCATCGGCTGTACGCCGGCTCGAAGTCGACACCGAAAGTAAAGCCTTCGTCACCAGCCTGGCCGAGACCTACCAGCAGATGTTGACGCCTCGCGTCGAGCGGCTGGTCGATTCAGCGCTCGCCTCGGACACCGCGGTGGCGCTCGATGCCGCACTCAGCCTGCGCGTCTCCTCGATCATGATCGGCGCGACCGAGCTGGGTGACCTCAGCACCGCCATCATCGCCGATCTGAAGAATCACGACCTGCCGGCGGCCCGGGCCCAGGCCCTGCTGCTGCCCCCGGCGGCCGTGCGGGCCAGGGCAGCGATCGCCGAGTACCTCGCCGAGTCGTCCGGCGCGTCGACTCAGGAGTCGACCGACTCCATCCGGTAGCCCACGCCGCGCACGGTCTTGACGAAGCGCGGCCCCTTCGCCCCGTCGTCGAGCTTGCGACGCAGGTTGCCGATGTGGACCTCCACGAGGTGGGTGTCGCTGGCCCACTCCGTGCCCCAGACCGAGCGCAGCAGCGCCTCGCGGGTCCAGACCCGGGTAGGCGTGCGCATCAGCTCGGTGAGCAGGTCGAACTCGGTGCGGGTGAGCGCGAGCTCGTGGGGACCCTTGAACGCCCGGCGGCCGTCGACGTCGACGCGCAGCGGACCGTGCTCGAGCATCTCGTGCGCCGCGACCACCGCCGCCTGTGGTGCGGCGCTGCCGTTGTAGCCGCGGCGAGGGCGTCGGAACAGAGCGTTGACGCGTGCCTTGAGCTCGCGCACGCTGAAAGGCTTGGAGAGGTAGTCGTCGGCCCCCGTCTCCAGACCGAGGAGCCGGTCGATCTCATCGTCCCTGGCAGTGATCATGATCACGTAGGCATCGGCGAACTCACGCAGGCGTCGGCAGGTCTCGATGCCGTCGATGCCCGGGAGACCGACATCGAGGGTGATCAGATCGGGATCGTAGCTGCGGATGGCCTCGAGGGCAGCCAGACCGCTGTCGGCGGTCTGGACGTCGAATCCCTGCGTGCTGAGCGTGAACTCGATGAGGGCACGCACATCTTCGTCGTCCTCGACGACCAGAGCGCGGCGTTCGCGCGGAGCCTCAGCTGACACGTTCGTGAGTGTGCCAGAGAGGTCGTGGCCAAGCCCACAGCGGCGCGCAGGTCGTCGCACGGGAGCAGAGCATGCCGTCCGGTGTCACGAGCACGAAACATTCCCGTCATCCGCGTCATTTACGTTCGTGGCGAAGCCGGCTCCCCAGGTCGGCGTACGTCGAGGAGATCCAGTCATGACCGCCAATCCCGTCCGTCAGCAGGCCATTGCAGCGGTGGAGGCCTTCACACCGCCACCGATCAGCTTCGACCCCGGCGAGGAGCCGGGTGAGATCTTCGGGTCGAACGTCTTCAGCCTGACCGCCATGCAGAAGCGGCTGCCGAAGAGCGTCTACAACTCGATCCTCTCGACCATCGAGCGCTCGACGCCCCTGGATCCCGACGTGGCCGACGCCGTGGCGTCGGCCATGAAGGACTGGGCGCTGGAGAAGGGCGCGACCCACTACGCGCACGTCTTCTACCCGCTGACCGGGCTGACCGCCGAGAAGCACGACAGCTTCCTCGACCCCGTCGGCGACGGCACCGCCTTCGCCTCGTTCTCGGGCAAGACCCTCATCCAGGGCGAGCCCGACGCATCGAGCTTCCCCAACGGTGGCCTGCGCAACACCTTCGAGGCGCGCGGCTACACCGGCTGGGACGTCATGAGCCCGGCCTACGTGCTGGAGAACCCCAACGGCAACACGCTGTGCATCCCGACGATCTTCATCTCGATGACCGGTGAGGCCCTCGACCACAAGACCCCGGTCCTGCGCTCGCAGCAGGCGATGTCGGTGCACGCCAAGCGCGTCCTCGAGCTCTTCGGTCACCACGAACCCGACAACGTGGTGGCCTACTGCGGCCCCGAGCAGGAGTACTTCCTGGTCGACAGCCACTTCTTCCTCGCTCGCCCCGACCTGCTCAACGCCGGGCGCACCCTGTTCGGTGCCAAGCCGCCGAAGGGCCAGGAGTTCGACGACCACTACTTCGGCGCCATCCCCGAGCGCGTCCTCGGCTTCATGATGGACACCGAGCGTGAGCTCTTCAAGCTCGGGATCCCGGCCAAGACCCGGCACAACGAGGTGGCCCCCGGCCAGTTCGAGGTGGCGCCGATGTTCGAGCGCGCCAACGAGGCGTCCGACCACCAGCAGCTGCTGATGACGACCTTCAAGGCCGTGGCGAAGAAGCACGGGATGGAGTGCCTCTTCCACGAGAAGCCCTTCGCCGGCGTCAACGGCTCGGGCAAGCACGTGAACTTCTCGCTGGGCAACTCCGAGCTCGGCAGCCTGCTCGTGCCCGGCGACAACCCGCACGACAACGCCCAGTTCCTCGTGTTCTGCGCCGCCGTCATCCGCGCGGTCCACAAGTACGGCGGACTGCTGCGCGCCTCGGTCGCGTCGGCGTCCAACGACCACCGCCTCGGCGCCAACGAGGCGCCGCCGGCGATCATCTCGATCTTCCTCGGTGAGCAGCTCGCCGACGTGTTCGACCAGATCGCCAAGGGCGGGGCCACCCGGTCGAAGGACAAGGGCACGCTCACCATCGGCGTCGACACCCTGCCCGACCTCAACAAGGACCCGGGCGACCGCAACCGGACCTCGCCGTTCGCCTTCACCGGCAACCGGTTCGAGTTCCGCGCGCCCGGCTCCCAGCAGACCGTCGCCGGTCCGATGGTCATGATCAACACGATCATGGCCGAGGCCCTCGACCACTGCGCCACCACGTTGGAAGCCGCTGTCGCGGCCGGCACGGACTTCAACGAGGCCGTGCAGTCCCTGCTGGCCGACATCGTCTCCGAGCACGGTGCGGTCATCTTCAACGGCAACGGCTACTCCGACGAGTGGCCCGTCGAGGCCGAGCAGCGTGGCCTGAAGAACCTGCGCACCACCGTGGATGCCCTCCCCGAGCTGATCACGCCCGAGGCGATCGAGCTCTTCTCGACCTACGGGGTCTTCACCGCCGGGGAGGCGCACAGCCGCTACGAGATCGGCTGCGAGCAGTACATCCTCACCGTGGCGGTCGAGGCCAACCTGACCCTCGAGATGGGCATGACCACGATCCTGCCGGCAGCGGTGCGCTACCAGACCGAGCTGGCCTCCAACGTCGCGGCGCTGAAGGCCGCCGGCGTGGAAGCCGACCTCTCGACGCTCCAGGCCGTCAGCGTCCCGCTGGCCGCGCTCCGCGCCGGATTGGCGACGCTCGCCGACGCCATCGCTCACGAGCACGCCGAGGAGTCGATCGAGGCAGCGACCTACATGCGCGACGTCGTCCTCCCGGCGATGAACTCCGTGCGGGAGGCAGCCGACGGACTCGAGGACCTCGTCGCCGACGACCTGTGGGTCCTGCCGACCTACCAGGAGATGCTCTACATCCTCTGACGACTCAGAGGTCGTCGACGGGCAGCTCGACCCATGCGGTCGTGCCGCCACCGGCGGTGGGGTCGAGCCCGATCTCACCGCCGTGGGCCGAGATGATCCGACGACAGGTGGCCAGGCCCATCCCGGTGCCGTCGACGTAGTTCGAGGGCAGGGCGCTGTCCGAGACGCGCACGAACGGCTCGAAGACCCTGGCCCGATCAGCCTCACCGATGCCGCGCCCATGGTCGACGACCTCGAGACGCCACGTGTGATCGGTGACGACGGCGGACACCTCGATCCGGGGCGTCTGACCAGCCGGGGTGTACTTCGCGGCGTTGGAGAGCAAGTTCTGCACGACGATCCGGAGCTGCACCGGGTCGGCGACCACGTCGTCGAGACGACCGACCTCTACCGCGGCGCCTTCGAGATCGATCTCGAGGTCGACCCGGACGTCGTTGACGAGCCTGCTGACGTCGACGGGTTGTTCGTCGAGCCGGCCGTTGAGGGTGGCGAACTGCAGCACCTCCTCGAGGAGCGTGGCCATCCGGGCCGTGCTGCGGTGGGCCTTGGTCAGGAACCGGTGCATCGTCGCGACATCGGGTGGAGTCGCCTCGGCGAGATCGGTGAGGAGCTCGAGAGCGCCGGCCACCGCCCCCAGCGGGTTGCGCAGGTCGTGGCTCACCTGACCGGCGAACGCTGCGAGCTGTTCGTTGGAGCGCTCGAGCTCCTCGACCGTGGCCGCGAGCTCGCGGTTGCGGAGCCCGAGCTCGAGCATGTCGACGATGCGGTCGGCGATGTCCTTCAGGGCGCGGCGCTGGGAGCCGTCGAGCTCGTGCGGACGGTCGTCGAAGACGCACAGCGAGCCGAATGGCACGCCCGCGGGGGTCGTCAGCTGGTAGCTGGCGTAGAAGATCGTGCGTCCCTGCTGCACGAAGGGGTTGTCGCGGAACCGCGGCTCGAGGCTGAGGTCGGCGCTGACGAGCGGCTCGTCGGACTCCAGCACCGCGTCGCACATCGAGATCTCGCGGGGGATGTCGAACGCATCGAAGCCGACCTGGGCGAGCGGATGCAGCTCGGTGGCGGTGATGATCGAGATGAACGCCGTGGGCGCCCCGCAGACGAGCGCAGCGAGGCGGACGAGGGCGTCGAGCTGAGGGTGCTCCATGGCGCCGATGACCGCGTAGCGATCGATCTCCATCACCCGCGCTGCGTCGCGCCGGTGGTCGACGACATGCTGGGTCACGGGAGATCCTGCTCTGTAGGTGGACGGGGGCGTCGGAGAAGCCTAGAGGACGGTGCAGACTCGGCCGGCTGCCTTAAGGTCGGTGGATGGTTTCCCTTGTGCTGACCCTCATCGGTGACGATCGTCCAGGCCTGGTCTCGGCGGTTTCCCGTCTCGTCGAGGCCGGCGGTGGCAGCTGGCAGCGTAGTCAGATGGCGCGGCTGTCCGGAAAGTTCGCCGGGATCGCGTTGGTCGAGGCACCCGAGGCCGAGGTGGCGTCGCTCGAGGGTGCTCTTGCGGGTCTCGCCGCCGAGGGGCTGCAGGTGCACGTCGAACGGGCCGACGAGGTCGGGTCCGCGGGCGGCTCGGGTGGCTCGGGTGGTACGGCGGGCGCCGGCGGGACCGACGTACGGCTTCATCTGCTGGGGCAGGACCGGCCGGGCATCGTGGCTGAGATCTCCGCGGCGCTCGCGGCCCACGGTGTCGGGATCGACGAGCTGGCAACCGACGTGCGGGACGCGCCGATGGCCGGGGGCATCCTCTTCGAGGTCGAGGCCAGGCTGTCGGTGCCGGCGGCGGCTGATCTCGCCGCAGTGCGCGCCGAGCTCGAACGCCTGGCGGACGAGCTGATGGTCGATCTGCGCCTCGACCCGGCTACGGGCTCGCAGGACGGGTGAGCACGCGCAGCGCGAGGTCGACGGTGGCCTCGACGCCGAGGTGAGCCACGACCCGGCGGACCCGCTCCGGCTCGAGCGGAAGCAGCCCGGGCGTGCCCGGTAGGTCCGGGCGCAGGCCGAGGTCGAGGTCGGCGCGACCACCCATCATCGTCAGGTTGAACTCGAACCGCTCCCGGGCACCGGGTGCCCGCAACCGGTTGAGCAGTCCGGTGCTGATCCGGCGTTGCCCGGTCTCGTTGCAGTAGTCGTCGAGAGCCGCGGCGAGGGTCGCGCCGGCGCAGTGCTCCAGGTCGGCCCAGACCTCACGCATCGAGGCAACCTGGGCCAGCAGGGTCGAGGCCCCCTTCTCGCCGATCCCCTCGACGCCGGGGAGGTTGTCGCTGGCATCGCCGCGGAGGGCGGCGTAGGCCAGGTAGTGCTCGGCTGCAACACCGTAGAGCGCCTCGAGGCGCGCAGGATTGAGCAGGGGAGAGGCATGCATGCCGCCGTTGATGAGGCGCAGCACCTCGGTGGAGGCGCTGATGTGGGCGAACGCGTCGCGGTCGGAGGTGATGATCACGCAACGCCACCCCTCCCGCTCGGCCCACGCTGCCGCCGACGCGCTCACGTCATCGGCCTCCAGACCGGCCGGCGTGACCGTCAGCAGGCCCAGGGCATCGAGCAGGGCCCCGGCCCTGCTGAGCTGATCGGTGAGCTCGGGGTCCTTCTCGGCTCGCCCGGCCTTGTAGTCGGGGTAGCGCTCGGCGCGCACCGAGGCGGTCTTGTCGTCGAGACCGAGCACGAGGGCATCGGGGGAGAAGGACTCGACTGCCTCGACGACCTGGCGCAGCATCCCGTGGAGTGCCCAGGCAGGACGTCCCCCGAGGTCGTGCAGGCCCGTGCCCGCGCGTGCGTGGTGGTTGCGGTGCAGCAGCGAGGGGGCATCGATGCAGAGCAGCAGCTTCCGTTGGCGCGGCTCGGATGGCTCGGGAGCAAGGGTGTCGGTCATGGTGATGGGTCCACGGTAGGCCAGGCACCGGACCGGCGTCAGTGCAGGAGCTTGAGGCCCGCGACGCCCGTGACGATCATCAGCAGCAGGAGCACCTTGACCAGCGAGGCCGACTCGGCTCCGGTGAGCATGGCGTAGGCGACGGTGAGGCTGGCGCCGATCCCGACCCACACGGCGTACGACGTGCCGACGGGGAGCTCACGCATCGCGTAGGCGAGCCCCGCCATGCTGAGCGTCACCGAGACCGCGAAGACGATCGAGGGCGTCAGCCGGGTGAAGCCCTCCGAGCGACCGAGGGCGGTGGCCCACACCGCCTCGAGCACTCCGGACAGGACCAGGACCAACCAGGACATGACATCTCCTCAGGCGCCGTCTTGTCGCACACCGGGTACGGCACCGCTCGTCCGGGAGCCCGCCTGGGCTCTGTGGCTCAGTCTCGCAAACCTCGGGCGGACCGTCGAACCGGCGGGTGATTCGTCCTACCGGCGTCCGGGCTAACGTCAGGCACATGCCGAGCGATCTCACCGACGAGGCTTCACCGTCGTCACTCACGCGCCCCACGATGCTGATCTTCGACGTCAACGAGACGTTGTCGGACCTGACGCCGTTGTCGCAGCGCTTCGAGGACGTCGGCGCCCCCGCGCCCCTGCGCGCGACGTGGTTCGCGGGTCTGTTGCGCGACGGCTTCGCCCTGACCGCAGCCGGCACGAGCGCGCCCTTCCTCGACCTGGCGCGGGAGTCACTGATGCTCACCCTGCGCGATCAGGCGCTGGATCGCAGCGTCGAGGCCGCGGTCGAGCACGTGCTCGAGGGCTTCGCCGGCCTGGCGGTGCACCCCGACGTCCCCGGCGGGATCCGGGCGCTGGCCGAGCAGGGGCTCCGACTGACGACGCTGAGCAACGGCGCGGCCTCGGTGGCGCAGTCGCTGCTCGAGCGCGCGGGCCTGGGGGCTCGGTTCGAACGGCTGCTGAGCGTCGAGGATGCCGGGCGCTGGAAGCCTGCCCCCGAGTCCTACGCCTATGCCCTGGACCAGTGCGGCGTCGCAGCGCAGGACGCCATGCTGGTCGCGGTCCACCCCTGGGACATCGACGGCGCCGCTCGGGCGGGACTGGCCACGGCATGGCTCGAGCGCGGCGGGGCGCCCTACCCGGCGTACTTCAGGGAGCCCGACCTGCGCGCGACCTCCTGCCTCGACCTGGCCGCCCAGCTGGGCCGCGCAGGTGGGCAGCGCTCGAAGGTGACCGACTGAACAGGGTGGGGATCGTGCGGCCGCCCGGCATGTCGTCTAGATTCCGAACGTGAGCGCCCAGGCCCCTTCCGCAGTCATCTTGATCCGTGCCGAACGATTCGTCCCCAACCAGGCCACCGCTGCCGACAATGCGTTCCAGGCCTCGGCACCTGCTGGGCAGTCCGAAGACACCACCTCGGCCCGGGCGCTCGCCGAGATGGATGCGGTGGCCGAGGCGCTGCGCGCGGCCGGGGTCCGCGTCCATGTCTTCGCGGACGGTGACCACACCCGCCCGGACAGCGTGTTCCCCAACAACTGGCTCTCCACGCACGCCGGTGGCACCGTCGCGGTCTACCCGATGTACGCCTCCAACCGGCGCCACGAACGACGCTCCGACGTGTTGGAGATGCTCAAGTCGTCCTACCGGGTGCAGACGATCGTCGACTACTCCGGCCTCGAGCCCGACGGGATCTTCCTCGAAGGCACCGGTGCGATGGTCCTCGACCACATGTCCCGGGTCGCCTACACGGCCGTGAGCCACCGGGCCGACACCCACGTGCTGGAGCGCTTCTGCACCGACTTCGGCTATGAGCCGATGGCATTCGAGGCCGTCGACTCGTCCGGGGTGCCGGTCTACCACACCAACGTGATCGCCTGCATCGGCACCGACGTGGCCCTGATCGCACTGGAGATGATCCCCGACGAGACCCGACGCGCAGCCGTGCGCGAGCGGCTCACGGTCAACGGCCGCGCGGTGGTGGAGCTGACCGAGGAGCAGGTCCGGGAGTTCGCCGGCAACGCCGTCGAGCTGTGCGGACGTACCCCGGAGGGCCGGAGGAACTACATCATGGCGATGTCGTCGCGCGCCCGCCGCAGCCTGCGCGCCGACCAGGTGGCGCTCATCGAGGAGTCCTGCACGATCGTCGACGTCGAGATCCCCACCATCGAGCTGGCCGGTGGATCGGTGCGCTGCATGATCGCAGGGGTGCACCTCGATCGTCGCCGAGAAGGGGTGGGGCTCGAGCCGTCGCCGGCCGTCGCCGCGATCGACGCGAACCCGCACACCGCCGATGGGCGCGATGTCGCGGGCGACGAATAAGACGAATCCCTAGCCGTCGGGCCTGATCCGTCGTAGCGTCCGACGTGCTGGGGAGGCGCCCCAGCACGAAGGAGCCTGCGTTGAGCCACACAGCCAAGACGTTCTGCACCATCTGTACGGCGTTCTGCGGGTTCGACGCTCGCGTGGAGGACAACCGGATCATCGAGATGGTGCCCGACGTCGACCACCCGATGAGCCGGGGGTTCAGCTGCACCAAGGGTCGCCAGTTCCCCCAGATGCTGACCGCCGAGGACCGGCTGTCGTCGGCCATGCGGCGCACGGACGGCGAGCTGGTGCCGGCGGAGCCGGATGTCGCCCTGGACGAGATCGCTGCGCGTCTCGACGCGATCCGCGCGGAGCACGGTCCCGGGTCCATCGCCGTCTACATGGGCAACGGCGCGACGTTCAAGACCACCGCCATGCCGGCCGCGCATGCCTGGCTCAAGGGTCTCGGCTCTCACCAGTTCTACTCGTCGCTGACGATCGACCAGCCCGGCAAGGTCGTCGCCGCCGGCCGGATCGGGGTGTGGGCCGCGGGGACGCACGACTTCGAGTCGGCAGACGTCGCGATGATGATGGGTAACAACGTCGTCGTGTCGGGTCTCAACGTGCCGGGCGCCGCCCCGGGTTGGCGCCCGCGCGCCATCCGCGAGGCGAAGGATCGCGGACTCCGGTTGATCGTGGTCGACCCGCGGCGCACCCAGACAGCCAACCTCGCTGACCTGCACCTGCAGATCCGTCCAGGGGAGGACGCCACGCTCCTGGCCGGGATGATCAACCTGATCCTCGACCGCGATCAGCACGACGTGGCCTTCTGCGACGAGTTCGCGGCCGGGATCGCCGAGCTGCGCGCGGCCTTGACGCCCTTCACCCTCGAGTACGTCGCGCACCGTACGGGCCTGGCGGCGGCCGACATCGAGGCTGCCGCCACGATGTTCGCGACCGGGACCCGCGGGACGGTCAGCAGCGGCACCGGACCCGACATGGGGCCGCACGGCAACCTCGTCGAGCACCTCATCGCCTGCCTCAACGTGCTCTGCGGGCGCTTCAACCGGGCCGGCGAGGTCAACGAGACCCTGCCCGTCCTGCTGCCCGACCTGCCGTCGGTGGCGGCCGTCGTGCCCCGCGACTTCCTGCCGGACAAGCTCAACCCCGACGCCAACACCCAGCGTTCGCGACTGCACAACGCGCGGCAGGTCTACCAGGAGATGCCCACCAGCACGCTGGCCGACGAGATCCTGACGCCGGGTGACGGGCAGATCCGCGCCCTGGTCGTGATCGGTGGCAACCCGATGACCTCCTGGCCAGATCAGGCGAAGAGCGAACGCGCGCTCGAGTCGCTGGACCTGCTCGTCACCATCGACGTCCGCCGGACCGACACCGTCGCTCTCGCCGACTACTTCCTCCCCGCCAGCTACGGCCCGGAGCGCGCCGAGATCACGGCGTACAACGACTACCTCTACAACAAGCCGTTCGTGCAGTTCGCTGACGCCGTCGTCCAGCCACCCGGACATGCCCGTGAGGAGTGGCTCTACCTGGCCGAGCTGGCCCAGCGTCTGGGCTCGACCATCGAGCTGCCCGGGGGCGAGCTCGATCTCGCCGACCTCCCCACGCCCGCTGGTTTCCTGGAGCTGCTCTTCCCCGAAGGGTCCACGAAGGTACCGATCGCAGAGATCATGCGCCACGAGGGCGGCAAGGTCTTCGAGGAGTTCTCGGACCTGGAGATCCTGCCCAAGTTCGAGGGGATGGACGATCGGTTCCAGCTGTTCGCCGAAGGGGTCGACGGCGAGATCGAGGTACTGCTCGGCTACGACGCCTCGGCCGGACTGCCCGGAGCCGAGTTCACGCACCTACTGACCTCGCGCCGCAACGGACTCGTCTACAACAGCATGTGCCACGAGGTGTCACGCACGGCGAGCAGCAACCCTGCCCACCTGCACCCGAGCGACCTCGATGCCCTTGGGGTCGCCGGCGGTGACGTGCTGCGCCTGGTCTCCGCCCACGGCGCCATCGACGTGGAGCTCGCTGCGGACGAGACGGTGCGGCCGGGGGTGGTGTCGGTCTCCCACGGCTTCGGGAGCCGGGTCGGAGGCGAGCAGGGAAGTGACTTCGCGACGGTGTCGCAGCTGGTCAGCACCGACACCTCAGTCGATCTCTTCAGCCGGATGCCGATCCTCAGCGCGCTGCCGGTGCGGTTCGAGACGATCCAGTAGGCGGCGCCCGGTGTCGACACCGCGAGGAACACCGGTCGTGATCAGCCGATCGGTGCCGGCGGCCTAGTCATGCCGGCCACGGGGGAGTAGTCATTCGGGAGCCCGCCGGCGCCGATCGGTCAGACCTGTGGCCGCGGGCGTCGTTGCCCTCAACTCAGGGACGCAACGAGCCGAGACAGCAGGCATCGACCCCGCGCCGGCGCCGTTCCTCCCCCGGAGGCCGGCGTGGGGGTCGGCAGCCTCGACCGGAGGCCAAGCCCCCCCATCAAAGGAAAAGATCATGGCCCGTCGCCTCAAGAAGTCCAAGAAGATCGCGCTCATCTCGGCAGCAGTGGTGGCGGGGACGTCCGTCGCCGCTTTCGCCTACTGGACCGCCGGCGGTTCGGGCACCGGCTCGGCGACGACCGGGACCGTCGTGCCGCTGACCGCGGTGCAGACCAGCACGGTGTCGGCCATGGCTCCCGGCCTCGCAGCGCAGACGCTGACCGGCAACTTCACCAACCCCAACGACGGCCCGGTCTACGTGGCCACGGTGACGGCCAGCATCTCCTCGGTGACCCAAGCGGGTCTGCCGGCTGTCGGGTGCGACGCAGGCGACTACACCCTCGCCAACGCCATCATGACGGTGGGCGCCGAGGTGCCCGCGGGCGCGGCGAAGGGTGCCTGGACCGGCGCGACGCTGGCGTTCAACAACAAGGCCGGCACCAACCAGGACGCGTGCAAGGGCGCCACGGTCAACTTGGCCTACTCGATCAGCTGATCGGTCGTCGACCGAGTCGGCAACGAATGACGTAGGCCGCCGGTCATGGGGGCCGGCAAGAAGAGGGCAGCGATGAGATCGACACGACGCGGAGTTGTGCTGATCCTCGCTGCCCTTTTCGTCGTTGGCGCGGTCGGGAGTGCCTCGGCTTTCTGGAGCGGCTCCGGCTCCGGCTCCGGCTCCGGCGCCACCGGGACGGTGCAGCCGGTGACGCTGAGTCCCGCGACGGCGTCCAGCCAGATCTACCCCGGCGGGAGCGCCGGGGTCTCGGTGCTCGTCACGAACCCCAACCCGGGCCTGGTCCGCGTCGCAGGACTCGCTCTCGACGTCAGCCAGGGCGCCGGGGGCTTCGCCGTCGACGGCGGCCACCCGGGCTGCGGGGTCGGCAGCCTGTCCTATGCGACCCAGTCCAATGGTGGCCCCGGGTGGAGCATCCCCGGCGGCGGGTCGTCGACCCTCAGTCTGCCCAACGCGCTGGCGATGACCACCGCGGCCGACTCTGCCTGCCAGGGCGCGAGCTTCACCGTCTACCTGAAGGCGACCCTGTGATGCGCCGGTCGGCGGTGCTGCTGGTGGTGGTGTGCCTGAGCCTCGTGATGGCGACGGCCTCGGGATTCTGGACGACCCTCTCCGTGTCGGGCGGCCACGGTGCCGCGGCGGCCTCGAGCATCAACCAGGGCTCGACGCCTACGGCGACGGCGTCCGGCCGCTCGGTCACCGTGACCTGGGCCGCGAGCACGCTCACGAACGGGCTGGCCGTCACCGGTTACGAGATCAAGCGTTACGCGCAAGGAACGTCGGTGCTCCAGACGATCCAGTCGGCCTGCACCGGCACCATCACCAGCACCTCCTGTGTCGAGAGCCGGATGCCGACCGGGCAGTGGGTCTACAGCGTGACTCCGTTGTTCGGTGCCACCTGGCGGGGGCCCGAGAGCGTGAAGAGCAGCCCGGTGACAGTCCTTCCTCCCACCCTGAGCCTCACCGCCACCACCGTGAAGCCGGGCACGTCGGTCTCGGGCACCGCGGCCGGGTTCCTCACCGACGAGACGGTCCGCTTCCGTCTGGACAGCCCCACCGGCACCGAGCTCACCGGCACCTATGCCGGCGCCGCGACGCCCGCGCCGACGACCGGCAGTGGGAGTGGCGCCGTGTCGATCGTCGTACCGGGAGGTGCCAGTGACGGCATCCACACCCTCTACGCGGTGGCCTCGCCCAGCACCGATGCCGGGACGGCCAGCATCGTCGTCGACGGTACGCCGCCACCGGTGCCGGTGATCACAGGAAAGCCGACCGCCACCAGCGGCGACTCGGTCACCTTCACCTTCACCGAGGCCGAGACCAGCGCCACGGTGGAGTGCCGACTCGACGCCGAGGCCTTCAGCGCCTGCACGAGCCCCGTCGACTACAGCGCCCTGAGCGGCGGCAGCCACACGTTCTCCGCGCGAGCGGTCGACACGGTCGGCAACACGAGCGCGTCGACCTCGTACACGTGGTCCGTCGACGTGACCCTCCCGACCATCAGCATCGCCTTCCCCAGCGCGGCGGGACAGTACAACGACGCCGGGTTCAACGCCGGGTGCGCGACGTCCTCGACGGGTGATGTCTGCGGTGTCGCGGACGACGACAACAGCGTGGTCGCCGTCTCGGTGAGCCTGCGCCAGCACAGCACCGGCCGATACTGGAACGGCAGCTCCTTCCCCGCACTGTCCCTTCTCGAGGTCTTCTACACGGCGTCCGGGACCACGGACTGGTCCTACGGGCTGACCGCAAGCGCCCTGTCGGAGGGCGACTACACGCTGCGCGCACGGGCGAAGGACTGGGTCCTGTTGGGCAGCGAGTACGGCTATGACTCGCGCACGTTCACGATCGACCGGACGCCGCCTCCCGTCCCCACCCTGACCAGCGTCCCGCCGGCCGTCAGCGGTCCGAGCGCGACCGTCGCCTTCACGAGCAGCGAGTCCTCGGCGACCCTCCAGTGTCAGCTGGACACCGGCGCGTGGACGGCCTGCACGAGCCCGAGCACCTACTCAGGCCTCTCCCACGGAGCTCACGATGTCAAGATCCGCGCGGTCGATGCTGCCGGCAACGTCAGCGCCGTCGCCGCCACCAGCTGGACGGTCGATGCCATCGCCCCCACGGCAGCGGTCGTCTTCCCCGGCACGACCACCTACAACAGCCCGGGCTGGACGGCTGGTTGCGCGACACCGACCGTCGGTGACCTGTGCGGGACTGCGGCAGACTCGGGCAGCGGGTTGGCCTCCGTCGACGTGAGCGTCCTGCGGGTCGCCACGAACACCTACTGGAACGGTTCCGGCTTCGCGGCCGCAGGGGAGACGTGGCTGTCCGCCGCGGGGACTGCTTCCTGGTCCTACGCCTTCGCTGCGGACGCCTTTCCCAGTGATGGCGCCTACGTCGTGCGGTGGCGGGCCACGGACGTGGTCGGCAATGCCGCCACGGGATCGGTCAGCCTGACGATCGACGCAACCCCGCCGCCGATGCCCGTGCTCGTCACGGCGCCGCCCAACCCCAGCGGCGGCGACGTACAGCTCGACTTCACCGTGGCCGAATCCGGGGCCGGCACCGAGTGCAAGCTCGACGCGGGGGCCTGGGTCGCCTGTGCAGCACCGACCGGCTACACCGGGCTGGCCGAGGGCTCCCACACGTTCAGCGTCCGCTCCGTCGATGGTGCGGGCAACCTCAGCGCAGCGGTGTCCCACACCTGGACCGTCGATGTCGGCATCCCCAGCATCAGCGTCACCTTCCCCTCGGCGACCCGGTCCTACAACGACACGACGTACGCCGCCGGGTGCGGCTCACCGACGATCGGCGATGTCTGCGGCACCGCGGCCGACCCCCAGGGGAGCATCGCGCGGGTCGACGTGAGCCTGCAACGCGCGAGCACGTCACTCTTCTGGAACGGCACGGCCTTCGCCAGCTCGACCGAGGTGTTCTTCCAGGCGACCGGCAGCAGCACGTGGTCCTACCCCATGCCGGCGACGTCGTACCCCGCGGAAGGCGCCTACCTGGTGAGCGCCCGAGCCACCGATGCCGTCGGGCTCACCGCGACCGACACGGTGGTCCTCACCATCGACCGGACCCCGCCGCCGGCGCCCACGATCGGCTCCGGCCCGACCGGGGCCACCACCGGCGGTGACGCCTTCGCGTTCAGCGGCGAGACGGGCGCCACCTTCGAGTGCCGTGTCGATGCGGGCGGCTGGGCGACCTGCGCGAGCCCCAAGACCTACCCTTCCTTGACCGACGGGCCGCACACCTTCGACGTCCGTGCGCTCGACGGCGCCGGCAACACGGGCGCTTCCGTGAGCCGCAGCTGGAGCATCGACACGGTGGCACCGATGGTCGGCACCACCTTCCCGGTAGCCGACGCAGCTCACAACAACGCGACCTGGGCGACCGGGTGCAGCGGTACCTCCGACGACGTCTGCGGGACCGCGACGGACGCGGGGGGAACGGTGACCCTGGTCGAGGTGGCCTTGCGCCGTACCAGCACCGGGCTGTACTGGAGCGGCTCGGGCTTCACCTCCGCTGTTGCGGTGTGGACTGCTGCGTCCGGAACCAGCACGTGGTCATCACCCTTCGCCGCGGCCGGCTTCCCGGCCGATGGCGCCTACGACGTCCAGGCGCGGGCCACCGACTCCGTCGGCAACACCTCTACGCCAACCACCAGGTCGTTCGCCATCGACCGCACCGGTCCGTCTGCGGCGGCTGTGGGCGCGGTCGACAACGGAGCGACGCCACGTCGCATCGAAACCGGGGACCAGCTGGTCCTGACCTTCTCCGAGTCGATCGCGCCCGGCTCGCTGATCGCCGGATGGGACGGCACCGGCACCCAGAACATCACCATCCGCCAGGCCAACAACACCAACGACCTGCTGACCTTCTACAACTCCGCCAACACCACCCGCCTGCCGCTCGGGTCGGTGCAGCTGAAGCGCTCCGACTACGTCAGCGCAGCCGTGATCTGGGGAGCCACGGGGACCAGGTCGACCCTCTCCAGGGCAGGCGGCGTCCTGACGCTCACCTTCGGGACCCCGGACAAGCCCGCCAACGTCACCACCGCCGCGGCTGCGGCGAACATGGTGTGGCTCCCTCGTGCGGGAGTCACGGCCGGCGCCGGCATCACGGACCTCGTGGGCAACCTGGGCACATCCACCAACCGAGCAGAGACCGATCTCGACAACGACTTCTAGTCCGACGCTCGTGGGGTGCCACCCCGGCGCTGCCGGCGCCGCGTGCTGGGCGTGTGGCGGGCAAGCCGACGCAGCGCCGTGATCGACGGCTGGAAGAAGTAGGCGCCACCAGTCGTGGTGACGAAACGCTCCATCAACGTGATGTGGTCCGGCTTGCCGCCGGGGAGCGAGAACGTCCTGGTCGCGTCCGCCTGCCCGATCACCAGGTCGTGGCCGGCTCCTGCGCCCGGAGCGTCCGGATCGTTGACCCAGTCGCGTTGCACGAACTCGAACTGCCGCTCGATCGAGGTCTGATAGGCCAGGAACAGCAGGCCCCGGTCCTGCGGGTACGCCGGGTGGGCGCCGCTCGCCGAGCTCGGCGGTGCGTCCTCGTCGTACGACAGCCCGAACGGGATGCCACGACGCAGCAGCCGGTGGGTCTGGGAGTCCGACTCTCCTCCCGTAGGGGTGACATCGTCGCGGGGATAGGTCTTGCGGATGTGGGCTGCCCTCGGGACCACCTCACCGTCGGCGTCGCCGCCGAACTCGAAGTTGTTGATCCGAGCATCGTCGAGAAGCGACGGGTCGGCCACCGACGGGTCACCTGCCGTGGTGTCCAGCCCGGCCGGTTGGTCCTCGGTGTGCTCCAGCGGAGCCCCACTGGGGTAGCGGCCGACGATCTTCGCCCCGAGCTGGTCGGTGCTCACCCCCTGGGCGCGGGCGGTCTCCTGCACGAAGGCGCGGAAGCCGAGGACGTCCTGGGTGAGCCGGCGGAACACCAGGTAGGAGCCGTCGGCCGTCCAGGCCGGTCCGTTGCGAGCCACCGGACCCGGGTCCGGGTTCACCCCGCCGGGATGGTCGGGGTGCTCCGCAGCGATCTGGGTGGGGTAGCCGAGCACGAACTCGCCGGGCCACAGAAGGTCCTGCCCCGGCTGGCCCTGATCGGCGTCGTCGGGGTTCTGGGGGTCGGTGAAGCCACGGATCCCCGGCTGGGAGATGCCGTCGCGGAAACCGAAGTGCTCATGGCCGGGCTGGTCGGCGCGGGTCAGGCCTGGTTGGTCGAAGGTCACCCGGATGCCCGCCGCAGTCATCCGGCGGCGCTGTCGGTCGGCGATCGCCGCCGCCGCGCTCGCGCTGTCGGCAGCGATCACCAGCACACCGTGGAGGTCGGTCGAGTCGAAGGGCCCGACCCACGAGACGGGCGCGTTCTGGTCGACGTCGCCGATGCGGTCGGCTCGCGCGGCCATGCCCTGTCGGAAGTCGGCTGGGAAGCGGGCCAGCTCGCGGTCCTTGACCTCCAGAGCTGCGAGGCCGGAGTGGGTGAAGGCGATGTTGACCCACCGTGACGTGGGGGCGTCGGCCTCGTCGCCACGACGGGCGCGGGTCCTCTTGAAGAGCCGGTTGAAGCTCATCACCTCCTCGCTGGTCGCCACCTCGTCGACCAGCTCGGCCAACCACTGGCGCGCCGCGGCGGGTCGGCCCAGACGGAAGAACAGCAGACGTTGGTGGTCCTTGTTGAAGCCGCCGAGGATGTTGCCCTGGATGTTGCCCAGCGCGAGGGGTGCATCGGGCTGCGCCGAGCCGTGTAAGACCACGTTCGTGGCGACCGAGGCGCCGGCCGGGACGCCATGTCCGACCGCGGCGACGGTCGGTCCAGCAGCGATCAGGGATCGTCGGGTGAGGGCGCGTCCAGCGTTCTTCGTCATCCGGCAAGGGTGGGGGTCGTTCCTGTGCCCTCCCTGGGGACGCCCTGTAGACACAGCATGGACGAGGAACGAGACCGCGCGCGCTTCGGGCCGCACACCGTCAGCGTGCCTTCTTTGCACGCAGCCCGAGCCTGATGCTCACGTGAATCGGCGCCTCCCGATGGCCTTGTGCCTCACCTCGCGGGGCCCTACGGCCCTACCTGTCCTGGCTGCAGTCGTCTGTACTGGTTCGGAGGAAAAGGAGACGGGAACATGAGTGGTAGCGAAAGGGGTAGCCAAGGGCACGGGACGAAGCCGATCGTCGTCGGGGTGGATGGTTCAGGTCGCAGCCTGCGAGCGGTCATGTGGGCTGCGCACGACGCAGCACTGCGCGGCTGTCCTGTCCGGCTGATCCACACCCTGCCGCGCTGGGAGGGTGACTTCCCGGTCTTCCCGCCTGGGCGGTTCGTGGAAGCCGAGCGGCATGGTCGGATGGCGGTCGAGGACGCAGCCTCGCTGGTCGACGAGGTCTACCCGGACCTGGAGGTCACCACTGACCTGCCGATCGGTACGCCCACGCAGGTGCTGCGCGCCGAGGCAGAGAACGCCCACAGCGTGGTGGTAGGTGCCAAGGGCGAGGATGTCGGCAACATGCTGATGGGCTCCACGACGCTCCAGCTGGTCGGGCATGTGCCGTGTCCGGTGGTGGTGGTCGGGCACGCCTCATCCGGACACCATCGTGTCGTCGTCGGCTTCGACGGCTCGCCTGACTCCACCCGGGCCCTCGAGTACGCCTTCGAGACGGCCTCCCTGCGGAAGGCAAGGCTGCGAGTGGTCCATGCACTCGGTCTTCCCCAGGGTTGGCCACGGCACCTGCTGCGGCCCCTGCCGGAGGACAACGAGGACGTCGCCCGGCGGCGCCAGCAGGTCGAGGACCAGCTTGCGCCGCTGCGCGCGAAGTACTCCGACGTCACGGTCGAGGTGCACGTCCATCAGCGCGATCCCGTACCGGTGCTGGCCGACGCCACGCACAAGGCCGACCTCCTGGTGATGGGATCGCGCGGCCGCGGCGGCTTCCACGGCTTGGCCGTGGGGTCGGTGACCCACAAGCTGCTGCACTTCGCCGGTTGTCCCATGGTGGTCGTCCACCCCGAGTCCTAGGGAGGGCGCCGACATTGAGTTCGAGCCCGGACGGCTGGGACTGACGGCTCGTTCCGCGCAGCTGTGAGGTACCTGCTGGACACCAACGTGGTGTCCGCGCTCCGCGTCCGCGGTCGAAACGTTGCTGTGGAGGCGTGGGCGACCTCCGTGGCGCTTGGCGACCAATTCGTCTCGGCGCTCACCGTCGCCGAGATCGAGCGCGGTGTGGTCGCGAAGGAACACACTGACGCGAGCCAGGGAGCAGTCCTTCGCTGTTGGTTCGAAAACAACATGCTGCCTGCGTTCGCGGACCGCGTGCTGCCGTCGGATCCTCCACGACTCCATGGAACTACGAAGACACCTCGCGCCCCAGCAGCCCTGGGAGCAATCAGCCCGACTGCGCCAGTGCGAACGGTCAGAAGGCGTCCTAGGGGTCCATAGCTCAGAGCAGCGAGAAGTGCGCCCTCTACTGTGACAGGGGGTCGGTGAAAGTGACCGGCTTGCCAGCGGCTTTGGCGTAGTCAATTTCCCTGCGCGTCGACTTGCCGACGTACCCGCCAGGGTTGACGATCAAGACCCGGTCGGCCAGGTCGATCTTGCGTAGGTGAAGGGCGTCCAAGACGATCTTCTGCTCGGGAGTGGGCGCCTCGTCCGCTTCGCTGGGGGCCACGACGATGACTCCAGCAAAGGTCAAGTCGCGGTTCGCCGCCCGTAGGTCGACCATGAACTTCGCAGAACCACAGATGCAGACAATCTCAGGTCGATCGGACACGACTCAGCCTTTCCTAGACGGGCACGGCGACTATAAAGGGATCCTTCATTGAGGCAGGCGGTCAACTACTGAACCACCAGCCGCGAGGATGGCAGCCGGTTGGCAGATCGTCCGGTCTGTCATCAGGTTCGGGACGGTTTACGGTCCGGAATGGGTGGCAGAGTGGACGGCATGCCGCTGACGTTCGCTGGAACCCTCGACTACTCTGCGGTGACTGCCGCCGTTGATCAGTTCACGGACCTCGTCGGGTCCACGGAGGTGGCTGATGCCTGGGGGCAGGAGTCGGCGCTACCCGGCATGACCGTCGGGGGCCTGGCGCGTCACCTGGTCAGCCAGGCTGAGTGTGCGATCGAGTTCCTGATGACGCCGGGCCCGCCCGACGCCCAAGTGCTGACCCTTCTCGGGCACTACGACCGCGTTGACTGGTTGCACGCGCCGGTCGATGCCGTCGAGAACACCTCCATCCGCGACGACTTCAACCAGATGGGCACGGCTGGACACGCCGAAATGGTGGAGGCGCTCGCCCAGTCACGCGAGCACCTGGCGGCGGCGATGGACGCGGCCGGCCCGACGACGTACGTGCCGTGGCAAGACTGCGCACTACCGACCGACGATTTCCTGGTGGTGCGGCTGATGGAGATGGTGGTGCACACCGACGACTTGGCCTGCAGCGTCGGCGTAGCGGCCCCGGCGTTTGGCCCAGAGGTGCTCGAGCCCGTGCTTGCTCTGCTCGCGGCGCTGGCCGCCCGCCGTCGGGGCCAAGGGGCGGTGCTGCGCGCCCTGAGCCGGCACGAGCGCTCAGCAGGCTCCGTCTCAGCGTTCTGACCGGCCGGAGCGAACAGTCACAGTGCCGATGAGGATCGGTACGCGAAGCGTGCCATAGCGGGATCCCCAATCGACACCGAATTGCCCCTGGCGGTGGGGGTGCTGGCGGGCACGACTGCTCCTCCGGCGATCGGCCCGACCTGGCAGGCGAAGGGCCAAAGGTACTGACCGGAGCGGGCGGCCCCACCTAGCGCTAGCGTCGAGCACGGGCGACTGCGTGACCGAGTTCCGGCTGAGGCTGATCGTCCATCAGTGGACGGGAGACACATCATGGCCGACGTTGACGAGGCGACCGTGCGGAGTGACGCACGGCAGTGGCGCGGGCTCCTCGTTACCGGGGCGTGGTGCGCCTTCGCGAGTGTCGTGATGATCGTTGTGCAGATCCCCATCTACGTCTTCTGGCCACCGCCTGAGACGGCGGAGGGGTTCTTCGAGCTGCTGCTGGACAACCCGGTGCTGGGGCTGGTCTCGCTGGACGTGTTGTACGTCGTCTCGAATGCCGTGATCTACCTGGTCTATCTCGCGCTGGCCGTCGTGCTGTGGAGGGTCAGCCGGTCGGCCGTTGTGATCGCGGTGGCGTTCTGCGTCGTCGGGATATCCGCCTTCATGAGCAGCTCGCGCCCCGTCGAGATGCTCTCCCTCGCCCATGCCTACGCCGACGCGGACGCCGAGACCCGCACCGCCTTGCTCGCGACCGGAGAAGGCATGATGGCGACGTGGGCGGGCACGGGCTATGACATCTACTACTACTTCACTTTCGTGACCTTGGCGGTCCTGGCCGTTCTCATGCTGCGATCTTCGATCTTCAGCCGAGCCACGGCGGTGTGGGGCCTGGCGAGCGCCGCGCTCATGACAATCCCGACCAACTTCGGAACGGTCGGCATGGTGTTCGCGATCGCGTCGTTGGTGCCGTTCTCGGTGTTCGCCGTCCTGGTCGGGATTCGCCTGTTGGAGCTCGCAAGCCCGGGGAATCCCGCCGCGGTCACATAGGGTTCACCAGCTCGGGAAGCGGGCAGGTCGGGCCGGGAACACCTACCGTGACCCCAGAGCTTGCTGTGGAGCGAGCGTCCCGGTCTTGTGGTGACTGCACTGGCGCAGCGACTCCGCCGCGGTCGAGATCGTCGCCGTCGCCGATAGGGGATCTCTTGCGGACGACGTCGTCGCAGACCCGACTGACCTCGGTCATCGCTGTACGCGCTTCAGGTTGTGGGACTGAGCTGAGCGCCGCCGTCACTCTTCTGCTTGACAGTCAGACGCGGCGGAAGGACGCCAGCGGCGCCCCCCAGGGCGTTGAGCGATGCCGCGAACCAGGAGTCCCCACCCAGTTCCTCCAGATGTACGTCGACGGTACGGGTGGTCATCACGGACACCTCCTGTATCTCCGGTGGGGCATGACACCGCGCCTCGATGCGAGGTGACCTTCGAGGAGATGGACAGAGCTGAGGCGCTCGTGAGCGCGAGCCCAAGTCACCAACCCTCACGGCATCGATCAGGTGCTGCGACCACCGCGAGAACCCGGGCATCCCGCTGCGGCACGCTCCGCCTGCCGATCCCTATCCGGCTGCTCCGCATGCCGATCCCTCGCGACGTTGCGGGCATAGAATTGCCGTATGCGGGCCGTCGTGATCTATGAGTCAATGTTCGGCGACAATCAGCAGGTGGCTCGGGCCATCGCGGCTGGGCTGATCGAGGCGGGGGTTGCAGCCGAGGCTATCGAAGTGGGTGCCGCCCCGACTGCGATCGGCTCGGACATCGACCTCCTCGTCGTGGGGTCGCCGAACCACGCTTGGAGCATGCCGAGACCCAACACTCGTGAGAGCGCGGGGGCCAAGGCGGACATCCCGCTGGTCAGCCAGGGGGTTGGGGTGCGCGAGTGGCTCGGGAGCGCCTCCCTCGTCCCCGGGCTGCGGACGGTCGCCTATGACACCCGCGGCTCGCATCCCAAGGCGGTCGTGGCGATGGACCATGCTTCGAAGAGCATCGAGAAGGGCCTGGCGAAACTCGGAGGGACGCGCCTGGTGCCCGCCGAGCACTTCCGCGTGGCGGGCATGAAGGGTCCGCTGGAGCCCGGCGAACCTGAGCGCGCGCACGCCTGGGGCGTGACCCTGGTCGGCCTGCTGACGGGCTAGGGCGAGGTGGCTTCGGACCGAGGGCGCGTCTCCGGGCCCAGAAGCGAGTTGCGTTCCGCAAGACGAACCCCATGCGGGCACCTCGCTTCCTCGGGGTTCAGGTGATCGGGTCGAAGGTGCAGGTAGCTCCGGTGGCCGCGACGAGCCTGGCATCACAGGTGATCAGCACGGCGTCCAGCCGCTCGGCCAAGGCGACATATGCCGCGTCGTAGGCCGTGATGTTGTGGCGAAGCTCCCACATGCGCTCCAGCAGCGGAGCCAAGGGCATCCGTCGAATCGGAAAGCCCGCCAAGTGTGCGAGCGCGCCGGGAACGATTCGATCCAGGCCCGGGTTGCTTCGTGCCATGCCTCGCAGCGCGGACACGATCTCCGCATCGAGGTGCGCTGGGGCGAACAGCGCGTCTCCCACTTCCAAGCGCTCGATCACGAGGGCATGACGCGGGTCGTCAGCGGCGTAGAAGACGGCGAGTACCGAGGCATCGATGACCGCCAAGCTCACGACGCCTCACGCGACTTCACGGACCGCGGCTACAGCGTCGTCGGCCGATACTCCTGTTCCGCTAGGCGTCGGGTAGGTCGAGATGTACTCAGCGACGCGCACTGAGCGCGCCACCTCCACGAGCCGATCGACAACGAACGAGCTCAGCGACTGCCGACTGTCTTCGGCCGCCGCGACCAAGGCGTCATAGACGTCGTCGGGCACATCGCGCAGATTCATTCGCTTCATGGTGCCATGATGGCACCATGGGGCGAGCGGAGGCCAGTGCTAGCGACCATCCACCGTCGAGGACGATCCCGCTAGCCGAACGGCTTTGGGTGTGCCCGGTGCGTCATCTGCGTGGGCGGACGCGGTGCCCCGCGTGGGTCACTCCTGCGGGGCGCCGGTCCTGTCGCCCAGCCTCAACCGGTGGTGCTGGCGGCGATCTCGATCACCAGGGCGTGGTCTCGTAGACACACCCGCCCAGGTTCAACCTGACCTCACGTGCGGTCAACTCATCGGCGATCATGCGGGCATCGGGCAACGACCGGGCGAGACGGTCGAGTTCGGTGACCACGAGCGTGTCGCCGGCGCGGCACGCGGCCAACGCCTCGCGCAAACTCGGACGTTCGCGGTTAGTGCCGGTGAGACCGTGATCGACGATCCGTTCGGTCGCGACCCCGAGACCGACGAGGCCGTCGCGTTGGACAGTGAGGTCCTGTCGATCGGTAGAGCGTCGTGCGTACCCGATAAGAAGTGCACTCATCGTGGCCCTGCAATGATGAGACCGGCTCGAAGAGAATTTTCGGCTACCGGCGACGGCTGATGCCGCCCACCCACGATGAGCCCAGGGCCTGGTACGCAGATCCGCTGAGCCACGCCCTCATCGCAGCCGAGTCGATAGTGCGCAGAGACCCTCCGCGTGCCGTTCGATTATCGGGATCTGTAGACCTCGCGACGGTGGCCAACACGGAGAACGAGGACAAGTAGCTGATCGTCGATGACTTCATAGACGATCCGGTAGTCACCGGTACGCACTCGCCACTCGCCGGCACCGCCCACAAGACGTGTTGCTGCAGGAGGACGAGGATCGACACTCAAGAGTTCGAGCGCGCCCTGAATCCTGCGTCTGACCTGCGGATCAAGCTTGCGGAGCTCCCGTGCCGCGGCCGGGGACAGCGCGATGCGGTACGTCATGTCAGACCGAGGTCGGCTTTCACCTGATCCCATGGGATCGGAGTCTGACCAGTAGTGCGCATCTCAGCACGCGCCTCCTCGGCGGCCAGAATGTCGCTCATGTCTTCGGCCAGACGCAGCACCTCATCCAGGTCGTCAGCATCGATCACAGCCGCAACTCGTTGCCCCCGTCGTTCCAGGTAGACCGGCACGTGCTCAGAGCGCGCCCGATCGATGATGGCGGCCAGCTGTTGACGCGCTTCAGACACAGCGAAGGATGCTTCTACAGACATGTACGTAGTGTACGACTGATAGATCAGACGTACAATGAGTAGGTCGAGAGTGACAAACCTGGCGTTGAAGGGCCAACGGAACTCGACCGTCGCCGTAGGCCACCACGAACGAAGCTTGGCGGCCCGGTGGGGGTTCGTCCATCGGGACTACTCATCAGCCGACGACGGTGATCTCACTGACGACGGTGGTCTCAACTCCGGTCGAATCGCGCGTCGGCTCCCCAGCACGCCTGCGCGTCGATGTGGTTGAAGCATGGGGTCAGCATCAAAGCGGTATCGAAGTATCTCGGGCACTCCGATCCGGGCTTCACGCTCAGGGTCTATACCCACGTGATGCAACCTCGGGGGAGAGGGCGCGCAAAGCACTCGACGCGGCCGTCGAACAGGGCCGGAGGCCCGCCGACGCCGCGTCGAGTGCAGGCGCACCCTCGGCGCACGGGAGGGCGCCGAGGGATGGAAACTGATGGAAAGCGTCGAACGACGTTTCCGCAGGTCAAACGGTCCGCGGGTTCATTGTCGCTGGTCAGCCAACCGGGTTGATCAGATGTCGTAGTAGTGATGACAGGGGCGCTGACCTGCGCAAACGTGGAGAGTGGCCGGCCATTTGTACCGGGCTTGTAACAGGCTACCTCCAGTTCTGGGCGTCCGGAGTTGGAGGGGACGTGTCTAGATACATCTCGAAAGCGGCCGCTTTCAAGGTGTCCACCCGCACAGAAGACCTTGGACAACTGCGCCGGTGTCTCGGCCTGAACGGGCGCTTGCGCTGTGACGTGAAGGAACTTTGCGGATGGCCAGTTCTCAGGGCATACCGTCCGACCCGCGCTGATCGATGCTCAGGTCGGCCCCCGGGCCGTACGACCGGTGCATCGCCCTCGACGTCTTCAGCCCGCCGAACACTGGGTGACCGGAACCTGGACGGGTGAACTCATGAGACTCGTGTCCATCGACGTACGAGGTCGGGGAGTGCTGGTCGGTCCGAGGGGAGAAGGTCGCCGAGGGTAGTGCTGGTGAGGGCGACGAGCAAGGTCGCTGCGCCCATCCAGCGCTCCAAGGGGTGCGGGGAGGTCGCGTTGGCGACTGTGTTGAGTGCCATGAAGCCGGCGATCGTCCAAGCGGCCCTGCGCAGACCGCGTTGGCCGAGTCCCGGCACGCGGACGAGGCCGCCGCGGCGGAGCAGTAGCCGGGCCATCGCCAATAGGAGCGCGGCCTGCCCCGCTGCGGCCCACAGATGCCGCAGCGCTCCCAGGAGCGCGACGGCGTGCAGGCGACGTGGGGCATCGACCTGGTGTGGAAGTTGGTGATGGTCATCAGCAGTCCTGTTCGTGATTGATGGTCGGGATGTGGGGCAGCAGCGACCGGCGAGCGGCCCGCCGCGGGAGTGCGTCGGGCCGCTCGGTCGAAACGGGCGTTGCTGGGAGTGGCGTCAGCTGCGCCGCAGCGCGAGCCCGAGCCAGGTGAACCAGAGGATGAGCCCGAGCCCGAAGATGGACGTCGCGACTTCGGAGGCGACCGGGATGACGGTGACCATGCCGACGGTGGCGAGACCGAGCGCGAGCCCGCCGAGCCCGGCCGAGAGCGCCCTGCTGCGGAGAGCTGCGATTCCGACCACAGCGGCCCAGAGTGCGCCGGCGACCTCGATGCCGCCGCCCAGGGCGTCTTGGACGACGCTGGTCGAGACCCAGGTGTTCAGGGCCAGGTCCGGGTTCTGCGCGTGCAGCTCGACGGCGGCGTGTTGACCGACCAAGGCGATGCTCCCGCTGGCGACGAGCATGCCGGACCAGATCAGTCCGAGCGCGGTGGAGACTCTGGCGAGCGCTGGGACCGCGGCGAGTCGCTCGCCGACTCCGAGGGAGACCAGTGCCATGGCGGCTCCGCCGAGGAGGTAGAGGACCAGGTACCAGCCGGACAGCTCGGCGTGGTGATCCAGCAAGAAACTCGAGGGATCCCGACGGGTCGTCCACGGGCGATGTGAGACCCCGGGGGACGAAGTAGGCGGCCATGGCGAGGAAGCCGACGACGTAGGTGCCGGCGACGACCTGGGCGGCGACGCCGCCGGCGCGGACCAGGGCGGGCGACGCGGGGTTGGGGACCGGGGATGAGGTGGCCGTGGTGGATGCGGACGGTGTGGTGGTGGCGGTGTGTGGTGTCATGCCTCCACTTTCGGCGCGGAACCCGCCCGCCACATCGGAGCAAGGGCTGCAGTCGTCTCGTCCCGCAGGCCGACCCGGTCC
Source organism: uncultured Actinomycetota bacterium (assembly GCA_963761285.1). Classification (GTDB taxonomy): domain Bacteria; phylum Actinomycetota; class Actinomycetes; order Propionibacteriales; family Nocardioidaceae; genus Nocardioides. Next base: position 195,920 of record CAVXGJ010000014.1, read on the forward strand.
GGCCGAAAGTTCTAGCCGGTCGGCGGTCCGTTCGTCTTAGTCTGGGGTGATGGTCGGAGGTCCGCTGCGTGCGCTCTGGGACGAGCCGCGAGCTGCAGCGCCCGCGGGGACAGCCTGGTGGGATCGGGCTCTGGTCGCCGGTCTGGTCCCGCTGACGGTGCTCGAGGCCGCGCTCCGTTCCGACATGGTGTGGCCGCTCTGGCATGCGGCGTGGGCGCTTGTCTGCGTCGCCACGCTGCTGTGGCGGGCGCACCGCCCCCTTGCGATGCTGGTCCTCGCCTACGGAGCGCAAACGGTGGCCGGGGTCGTTCCAGCGCTTGCGGGGGAGCCGCACAGCGTCCTGGACGTCACCGCCGTCGTGCTGCTGCTGGCCTACTCGTTGGGTCGTTGGGCCAGCGGACGCGGTGTGGTGGCGGGCAGCTGCTTCCTGCTGGTGGTGCACCTGGCTCGAGAGCCGCTCTACGGCTCCAGCGGCGCCTCGATGCTCCTCGGGGTGGGAGCGCTGATGCTGCCGGTGGCCCTCGGTGCGGTGATGCGCTTGTGGGCGCTGTCCCAGGTGCGGGCGCGCGAGGAGATCCGGGTTCGTGAGCGCGAGCAGCTGGCCCGCGATCTCCACGACACCGTCGCCCACCACGTGTCCGGCATCCTGCTTCACGCCAGGGCGGCCAAGGTCCGGGCCCGGACCGACCCCGGCGCCGCCGCCGAGGCGATCGACGGAGTGGAGGATGCGGCCGCGCGGACACTGGACGACATGCGCGCGCTGGTGGCGGTGCTACGTCACGAGGAGGAGGTCGTCCACGGTCGTGCGCCGACGTACGGCGTCGCCGACATCCCGTTGCTGGGGCGTGACGACGGGCCCGGCCCGCGGGTCGTCATCGAGACCTCCGGCGACCTCGAGCGGCTGCCGGCGCCGTTGGGCTCGGCAATCTTTCGAGCGGCACAAGAGGCCGTGACCAACGCCCGCCGGCACGCGGTGGATCCCACCGTGGTGGCTGTCAACCTCTGCCGGGACGGGTCGACGGTGCGGCTGCGGGTCCACGACGACGGGCGGCCGACCAGTCCGGGCCGCGGGCGACGGGCCAGCCCCTCCTACGGCCTGGCCGGTATGCGTGAGCGCTTCTCGCTCTTGGGCGGCGAGGTCCGAGCCGGGCCGGATCCCGAGGGTGGCTGGACCGTCGAGGCCACGATCCCGGCCACCGCGGAGCCCGAAGGGACCAGAACATGAACAGGACAGCGCCGGTAAGGGTGCTGATCGCAGACGACCAGGACATGGTCCGGATCGGACTCGCCACCATCCTCGACGCCGACCCTTCGATCGACGTGGTCGGCCAAGCACGCGACGGGCTGGAAGCCGTGCAACAGGTTCGCTCACTACGTCCGGACGTCTGCCTCTTCGATATCCGGATGCCCAACCTCGACGGCATCGAGGCCACGCGCCGGGTCGCTGGGCCGGAGGTCGAGGACCCGGTCCCCGTCATCGTCATCACCACCTTCGACCAGGACGAGTACGTCTACGACGCACTCCGGGCCGGGGCCCGCGGCTTCCTGCTCAAGGACGCCGACCCGGACCTGCTGGCCCGCGCTGTCCGGTCCGCTGCCCAGGGCGATGCGCTCATCGCCCCGGCGGTGACTGCGCGACTGCTCGCAACCTTCGCCTCGTCCCACGCTGGAGCAGCAGCCCAACCGGTCGACGCGTTGACCCCTCGGGAAGAGGCCGTCCTCGATCTGATCGTCGCCGGCCGCACCAACACAGAGATCACCGAGGAGCTCCACCTCTCGCTCAGCACCGTCAAGACCCACATCAGCGCACTCATGACCAAGCTCGCGGCACGCAACCGAGTCGAAGTCGTGATCTGGGCCTACGAAAGCGGTCGCGTCGGCGATGGACGTCAGCCGTTGACCCAGCACAAGAACCGGGCCATCGCGCCGCCTCGTCACCACCCACCATTCCTGAACGGCACCGCCGATCAGGACGCAAGTCCGCGGTCCGCTACAGCCAGTTGCTGGGCGAGGCCGTCGAGGATGAGGTCGAGCCCGACCTCGAACTCGTCGCCGAAGTCGTAGCCGGGCTGGAGCGCGTGCTCGAGGGTGAACTCGCGGAAGTACGGCAGCTGGCCCTCCGGCAGTGCAGCCACGATCTGGTTGCCGAGCTCGGCGAGGTCCTGGCCGGGCTCGAACGGCATGCTCACCTCCTGGACCAGGAAGCCGTACAGGTGGGCGTCGAGGACGGCGAAGGCGTGCCCGGTCAGGGTCAGTGAGAAGCCTGCCTCGCGCAGGCAGCCGATCACGGCGTCGTGGTGGAGCAGCGTCTCGTAGCCGGCGTTGCGTCGGGAGTCCATCAGTCCGACGGCCCACGGGTGCCGCTTGAGGGCCTCGCGGGCGGTCACTGCGCGTCGCCGCAGCTCGCTGCGCCACTCGGCTCCGGGCACGGGGGCGTAGAACTCGGCGAACACGGCGTCGACCATGCCGTCGAGCAGCTCCTCCTTGTTGGCGACGTGGTTGTACAGCGACATCGGCGTCACGCCGAGCCGCTGCGCCACCGAGCGCATGGACAGCGCCGCGAGGTCCTGCGCGTCGTCGGCCAGCTCGACGGCCGCCGCGACGATTCCCGCGCGGGTGAGCCGCTCCGCGCCCGAGCGTGGTCTGCCTGCCATTCGCGTCTCCTTCGCGACCGGACGCTCGCCGGCCGTTGACAAAACATACACCGTACTTTTACGGTGGTCTCAATAACCTACAGCGTACACAAAGGAGCGTCATGCGAGCCATCCACCAACACCGATACGGCGGCAGCGAGCAGCTGACCCTGACCGAGGTGCCGAACCCGACCCCCGGTCCGCACGACGTGGTCGTGCGCGTCCGCGCAGCCGGCGTGGACCGCGGCACCTGGCACCTGATGGCCGGGCACCCCTACGCCGTCCGCCTCGCCTTCGGGCTCCGCCGCCCCAAGCACCCCGTTCCGGGCCGCGACGTGGCCGGCGTCGTCGCCGAGGTCGGGTCGCAGGTCACCGCCGTGGCCGTCGGGGACGAGGTGATCGGCACCGCCGACGGGTCCTTCGCCGAGCTGGCCGTGGTGCCGGAGAGCCGGGTGGCCCGCAAGCCGGCCAGCCTCTCCTTCGAGGAGGCCGCCACGCTGCCGGTCTCCGGGCTCACCGCCCTCCAGGCGGTCCGCGACGCCGGCCGGGTCCGGCGCCGGCGACCGGGTGCTGGTCATCGGCGCCTCCGGCGGCGTCGGGTCCTACGCCGTCCAGATCGCGACGGCGTACGGCGCCGAGGTCACCGGCGTGGCCAGCGGCGGCAAGGCCGACCTGGTCCGTGCCCTCGGCGCCACCCGCGTCATCGACTACACCCGCGAGGACCTCGACGACGGCACCCGCTACGACGTCGTCCTCGACATCGCCGGCCTCCGTCCGATCCGTCAGCTGCGCCGGCTCCTGACCGACACCGGCACCCTCGTCATCGTCGGCGGCGAGGGAGGCGACCGCTGGCTGGGCGGCACCCACCGCCAGCTCGCCGCACTCGCGCTCTCACCGTTCGTGAGCCAGCGGCTCACCGCCCTGCTGAGCAAGGAGAACGCCGACGACCTCGACACCCTGGCCCAGCTGGTCGACCAGGGCCGCGTGCGACCGGCGCTCGAACGCACCTACGCGCTGCACGAGGCGGCCAAGGCGATCGACCACGTCGCGAGCGGACACGCCCGCGGCAAGGTCGCCGTCACCCTCTGACCGGACCCGACACCCGACACCCGACAGGAGGAGTCAACCCGATGACTGCCACCACCACTGCCAGCACGACCAGTACCGCTTCCCGCACCGCCGCCGGCTGGGCGGCGGGCGGCTACCTCGCCATCTTCGTCCTCGCGATCTTCGCCAACTTCCTCGCGCTCAGCCCGGTGCTCCAGCCGGGCGACGCCGCCGGCACCGCGGCCGCGCTGCGGGAGTCCGAGACCTCGTTCCGCCTCGGCGCCGTGGCCTTCCTCGGCATCTTCGTGATCGACGTCGTCGTCGCCTGGGCCCTGTGGGTGCTCTTCCGTCCGGTCCATCGCGACCTGTCGCTGCTCTCGGCCTGGTTCCGGCTGACCTACACCGTCGTGCTCGGCGCCGCGCTCGGCTTCCTCTACGCCGCACTCTGGCTGACCGGCACCCCCGGCGCCCTCGGCGAGGCCAACGACGACGCCGTCCTGCTGGCGCTGCAGACCTTCGACTTCACCTGGGTCGCCGGCCTGGCCGCCTTCGGCGCCCACCTCGTGGTGCTGGGCGTGCTGATGCTCAAGGCCCGCGGCCCACGGTGGATCGCCTGGCTGCTCCTGGCCGCCGGAGCCGCGTACGTCCTCGACACCGTCGCCCACCTCGTGCTGGCCGACTACGAGGCCTCCGCCGACCTCTTCCTCGCCCTCGTCGCGGTGCCGTCGGTGATCGGCGAGATGAGCTTCGCGGTCTGGCTGCTGCTGGTGGCCACCGGCCGGCGAGCGGCCCCGAGCGCACCCGTCGAGCCGACGACCGACTCAGTCGGAGAGCTGGCCTGAGACCCGATGATCGTGGTGAAGACACTCGTGGTGATGGTCGCGCTCCGACGATGCCGGCCGAGCCTGCACCTCGGCGCGGGTGCGGCGGGCGCATGAGCCTGGAGAGGATGGCCGGGTGCGGACACTTGTCACACTGATCGCCCTCGGTCTGAGCGTTGTCCTGCCCATGAGCGCGCCGGGCGGCTCGATCGACGACGTCATCGACAGGGAGATGCCTGCTTCAGGCGCACCCGGTCTGGCCTATGCCGTGGTGGTCGACGGGGAGATCACGTCGGCCGGTGCGCGAGGTGTCCTCAGGCTCGGCGGCGAGAAGGCCGTCACGCCGGACACCCCGTTCCTCACGGGCTCGATCTCCAAGAGCTTCACCGCACTCTCCGTCATGCAGCTGGTCGAGGCAGGCGAGATCCAGCTGGACGCCGAGGTGTCCCAGTATCTCGACGTCTTCTCGAGCCGGGCCGCCGGCGACATCACCGTCCGTCAGCTCCTCAGCCACACCAGCGGCTACTCCACACGGCAAGGAAACGCGTCCCACACCGACAGCGCCGGCGGGACGGACGAGCTGGCGCGCCGCGTCGACCAGCTTGCAGAGGTCGCTCCAGCCCACGCACCCGACGAGGAGTGGGAGTACTCGAACACGAACTACCAGATCCTCGGGCCGCGTGGTCGAGGTCGTGAGCGGGCAGGACTACCAGGCCTACGTCGCAGAGCACATCCTCGAACCGATCGGCATGAGGAACAGCTTCGTCGCCGACGGTGAGGTCCATCCCTCCATGGCGACCGGCCACAGACCATGGTTCGGCACCAAGAAGCCGCTTCCCGAGAACAGGACGCAGCGTGGCACGGCCCCGCAAGGGGGGATCGTCGCGAGCGCCAACGACCTGGCCCGCTACCTGCAGACGATGATGAACGGCCACGACGACGTGCTGAGCGCAGAAGGCAAGTCCCTGATGATGCGGCCGGCCAGCGCAGCATCGCCCTTCTACGGCCTGGGCTGGTTCGTGGACTCAGGCAACGGAACCGTCTGGCACTCCGGAACGAGCCCAGGCTACGAAACGCTCGCCACGATGATGCCCTCCGAGAAGAAGGCCGTCGTCGTGCTCGTCAACGCGGGCAGCGGAGTCGGGTTCGGTGAGACGACCCAGCTCCGCAACGGCATCACCGCCGCGGCGTTGGGCCTCGACTACGACGGCGAAGGGTCGCGCCTCTCCCAGAAGGCCCTGTTCGTCTCCCTGGTGCTCCTCCCGTTCGTCTACGCGCTCAGCATGATCTGGGCGTGGCGGCACCGTGTCGACATCCGCGCCAAGTCGGGCGTCTTCGGCCTGTTCAGCCTGTGGTTCCCGCTGCTCACCACGCTTGCCGCAGCGTGGGTCATCCTGCACCTGGTGCCGAACCTGTTCGGCACACCGCTGGCCAACATCAGACTGTTCCAGCCCGACCTCGGTATCGCGCTCATCGCCACCGCAGTGACCGGTGTCCTGTGGGCCGTGTTCAGGCTCGCGGTCGCCTACACCGGCAGCACGGGCTCTGCCTGGCGAGCGAGTCCCACTGGGGGAGATGCTCGGTCC